>CAJYWD010000034.1 GCA_913778505.1 uncultured Chryseobacterium sp. | reverse complement strand
ATTTATTAATAAATAATAAAAAAATCATCAATTGTATTAAATTGATGACTAATTGATAATATAAAACTGCCGGATTATTCTGATGAAATCAATAAAATAAGAATTAAAACATATAGGATTCACCGTGAAAAATATCAACTCCAAATTAATTAAAGAGCATTGTTTTCAGATATTCTCTATTTTGTTTTACAGATGGACAATCGGGTCTGGACAAAGCCGCTTTTTCGTTGTATTCCTTTGCTTTTTCGTAATCACCTAAAAAACACAAACACACACAAGCTTCCACATTTGGTATATACCCCGTATAATCAGCATGAACAAAACCAACAGAAGTTGAATTTGCAAGTTTTGTTGCTAAATCAAACCATCGAAATGCAATATCATATTTCTTTTCATTTTTGTAATAATATCCAATTTCACAACAGATTGAAGCTCTAGGTGTATCGTATTCAAAACTTGTAAGCAAGGTTGGAAGAATTTTACTTGTCTGACCAATATTTTTGTAGCAAACAGCAAGGTCATAACAACATGTGATCACATCCTCAAACCAACCTTGTTCTGTTTCCAGAAACTTTTCATAATAAACAATTGCTTTGTGTAATCTTCCATGATCTCGCAATTCTCTGGCATAATAATAAAGCTGTCTTGGCGTAAATATCTTCCCACTAATTTCCAAAGATTCATAAATATTAAGATTTCGCGTTGAAACCATTTCAATCTTTGTTTTTTTGTGCCAGATCTCAATATCTGTATAATGAATATTTCCAATCAACGGAATACACTCATGAACAGGATCTATCCACTTATAATTTTTACTTCTTTTGAATATTCTTTCACGAGTTGAATGGTAAGAAGGATTCCCCTGCTGATCAAATGACAGAACATATTTCATCGCAACAATCTCAACATCGTCACTCAAATTTTTCTTTAATTCATTAATTTTTTCAACAGATTTTGCCGGAACCACATCGTCAGCATCCAACCACATCTGATAATCCATAGTCGCTTTGGAAAATGCAAAATTGCGTGCCGCTGAAAAATCACTGATCCATTCAAAATCATAAATTTTGTCCGTGAATCGCTTGGCAATTTCTTTAGTTTTATCGGTAGAACCTGTATCGACAATAATGATTTCATCTGCAAAAGCCCTGGTGCTTTCCAGGCATCTTGACAGAACCTCCTCTTCATTTTTAACAATAAGACACAAACTGATTTTCATAGACTCGAAACAAAATTTTTATAACCATAAATATACAGCTTTTGATGTGTTGATTATTGTTATATTTGATTATTAATAAAAACTATGGAGAAAAAACTCAAACTTTTGGACGCTGTGATGATCGTGATGGGATCGATGATTGGAAGCGGGATTTTTATCGTGAGTGCGGACATTATGCGGAATCTGGGTTCCGGCTATTGGATGGTTGTCGTCTGGCTGATTACTGCGATTCTTACCGTTGCAGGTGCGCTGAGCTATGGCGAATTATCTGCAATCTTCCCAAAGGCCGGTGGACAATACACTTACATCACAGAAATTTTTGGGAAGAAAATGGGATTTCTCTACGGCTGGGGAATGTTCACAGTGATTCAAACAGGAACCATTGCTGCCGTTGCGGTTGCCTTTGGAAAATTTACAGCCTATCTGGTTCCTGCACTTAATGATGCTGCCCCGATTTTCCAAAACGGCGAATTTAAAATCACCTGGATTCAGATTCTGGCGATTTTTGTGATTCTGTTGCTGACTTTTGTGAATACACGCGGTGTAGAAAGCGGAAAACTTCTTCAGAATGTCTTTACCTCATCCAAGATCATTGCGCTTCTTGGTTTGATTGTTCTTGGTTTCGTCCTGATTTCTCAATCCAATTGGAGTTCCAATATGAGCTTTGGCTGGGACGCTTTCCAGAACATGAAACAGACCGAATGGAAAAGTATTTCCGGAGCTACTATTCTGGGCGGAATTGCAGCTGCAATGGTTGGTTCTGTTTTCAGTTCTGTGGCTTGGGAGAATGTAACTTTCATTTCCGGAGAAATTGAAAATCCGAAGAAGAACGTTGTGAAAGCAATGATTCTGGGAACATCTGCCGTGATGATTCTTTATCTTCTAGTCAATTTTGTTTACCTCAATGCACTCGACAGAGATTCTATCGCTTTTGCTGCGAATGACCGAGTTGCTGTTGCTGCTGCCGAAAAAATGTTTGGAAATGCAGGAACGATTATCATTGCTGTTCTAGTGATGATTTCGACTTTTGGTTGTGTGAACGGTATTGTTCTCGCAGGCGCAAGAGTTTTCCAGACGATGGCAAAAGACGGATTATTCCTAAAATCTGCCGTTGAAAACAACAAAAACGGTGTTCCTGCAAAGTCACTTTGGATGCAGGGAATCTGGGCAAGTTTGCTTTGTCTGAGCGGACAATACGGCGATTTGCTGGATATGATTTCTTTTGTGATTGTTTTGTTTTATATGATTACGGTTTTTGGTGTCATCTATCTGAGAATCAAAAAACCTGAACTGGAAAGAGGTTACAAAACATTTCTCTATCCTTTCACACCTATTCTTTATCTCGTGATTGGAACCGGATTTTGCATTCTGTTATTCATTTATAAACCACAATATACCTGGCCGGGATTAGGATTGATTTTGTTGGGATTGCCAGTTTATTTTTTTATTGATAAAATAAACCTAGATAATGAAAAGGAAAAATAAAATCATATTAGCAATTTTTTTAGTCTTTCTAATTTTACTATTTATACGTCCTCAAAAAGTTATTTATGAACCTAAAGTAACTGGAAAAATTATTGATGAAAACAATAAACCAATTCCAAATGCTACGGTCAGCAGTATTCAAAAAAATGAAACTAAAAATAAAGAGTACGGGTATTATGAATATGAAGATTACATTTCTGAAACCGTTAAGACTGACATAAATGGTAATTTTGAACTATCGGAAAAATCAAGAATTGATTGGTTTCACACACCTTTAGATTTACCGATAGTTTGGTGTTATTCAGATTTACAAGTTAGAAAAAACGGATTTAAAACATATAGAACAAAATTCGGAGAATTTAAGGAATATAATGACAAATGCAGGGCTTGTAAAAAGATTGAATTTCATCCAATTATAATTCTAAAAAAGAAAAAAGAAAATCAATATTAATGAATATTAATTCCATTTTCTCAGATTTAATCTCAAAATATTCCAATAATGAAATATTGAAAACTGATTACTGGACTGAAATAGAACAATCTTATTCCCAAAAAAGCAGAAAATATCACAATCTAATTCATCTGGAAAATATGATTTTGGAATTGGAAGAGGTGAAAGATAAAATCTCAGATTACGATTCTATACTTTTCTCCATTTTCTATCACGACATTATTTATAAAGCAACATCTAAAGACAATGAAGAAAAAAGTGCTGAATTAGCAAAAACCAGACTTGATAAACTGAATCTTCATCAAGAAAAAATAGCTATAATCCAAAACCAAATTCTTGCCACAAAATCTCACAAAAGAAGTGAAGATGCCGACACCAATTTTCTCCTGGATGCAGACTTAGCAATTCTTGGTCAAAATTGGGAAATTTACAAAAATTACATTCAACAAATCCGAAAAGAATATTCAATTTATCCTGACTTTATTTATAAACCTGGACGCAAAAAGGTTCTGACTCATTTTTTAGAATTCGAAGCAATTTTCAAAACCAATTACTTTAAAGAAAAGTATGAAGAAAATGCCAGAGAAAATATAAACCGAGAAATTTTGATATTATGATTTATGATTTATTTCTCGCAGTATTTTTGTCATTCTGAAAGAATCTTTACGCAAAAAAATGTTGAGATTCCTGCGGAATGACAGAAGACCATTTTTATCCTTTCAATAAAAACTCTTTATAATTCCCTAAAAACTTCACATCGGCGCCAATCGCTCTTAATTCATCAATCGAATTGATATAAAGAACACTGTTCCAATCGCCGACAACGGTGACGAAGAAGAAATAATTTCCCAGTTTGGTCTTCAAAGTTCGGGATTCGATTTTGCTAAGGTTCATATTGCGCCACGCAAAAACCGATAAAACCTGGTGCAGCCCTCCGGCGTGGTCCTCGGGAAGCGTTATCAACATTGCTGTTTTCTTTCCAATACTTTCCATCTCATTTTGATAAGAATTTTCGGTCCTGGAAATTACTATAAACCGCGTGTGATTTTCCTCCACATCGTGAATGTTTTCCTCAATAACTTTCAAGCCGTACAAATTGGCTGCAAATTTATTGGCAACGGCCGCAATCTTTCTGTCCGGATTTTCGGAAACACGTTTTGCAGCGGCGGCTGTAGAAGCAAAATCCTGCTTGGGAACGTCCGGATATTTTTGATTCAGGAAATGAAAACTCTGCGCAAGCGCCTGCGGATGAGAATAGATTTTTTCGATTGGAGCATCATTTTCCTGATTGGGATGAATCATCAGATGATGCGCAATCGGCATTACTGCTTCGGCTTCAACTCTGATTTCTGGCGTTTGATAAAGGTAATCCAAGGTCATAGAAACCGTTCCTTCTATGGAGTTTTCCAAAGGCACAACCGCTTTATCCACCTCATTATTCTGAACCGCCAAAAAGCAATCCAAAATATTGGCTTTTGGAATCAATTCTTCATTGGGGAATAATTGCGTTGCGGTCAACTGCGTAAAAGAGGCTTCTGGTCCCAGGAATGCTATTTTCATTTTGCGAAATTAAAGAATTTTTGAACCACAAAAGTCACAAAACACATCGAAAAACAAAAATTACCGAAGATTATACAAGTTAAAATTTTAAAACAGATTCCTTTTTTGAACTTCTGACAGACTTAAAAAGGACTATAACTTTTGTGACTTTTGTGGTTAATTATTTCTTAGATAAATCAAAATTAAAATTGGCACTCACGATAAAACCATTATTGTATTGAAACACATTTTTGCCTTCCACTTCCCTTCCCAACTGCACAATCTGATTCAGATAACCGCCTTCAATTCTCACCAAATTATTGAATTTATATCCCAATAAAACGCCGATTCGGTTTTGGTCAAAGATATTTTCGCCAACATTTTTCCCAAATCCAATCATCACCTCATCATAAACGGCGGCATAAGGCGTTTTGTCAGCAATGGTAGTTCCCTTCAAAGGCATTTGCAAACGAATCATATAACGCGCACGGTTCATAAACGGATATTGGTCTTCGGAAGTGAGATTGGCATTGGAATACCTTCCAACCCAGCGCTGTTCCAGCATAAAACGATGCAACAAATCGATTTTTCCAATCTTGTCGGTCACTGTTGCCATCTCATAAATCCTGTGTTCTGTGAAATCTTTTCCCATTCCATTCAAAGGGATTTCGCCATAAGGAAAAGTCTCTGCCCAAGAGTAACCAAGTCGTAATTGCAGGTTCGGATTTGCCTGATAATTGATTCCCAAACGCAAAAGGCTCTGTTGCCAAGTCGTGATATAATCATTTCTTCGCCACTGATACTCGGTATGAATGGAAAATTTCGAATCTAATTTGAAAGTTCCGTTGTAAGCGTACCAGCCGATATTATTATGATTACTGATTCGGTTTTGGGCGGAAAGAGAATTTGAGATTAAAACTAAGAATAATGCGCAGAATAATTTTGTTTTGCCAAAGACCATTTTAAGATAGTATCGATTTCAGCAAAACTAAGGATTCAGAAAGGTAAAAGCAAATGACTTTAATTAGTTTCTATGCTGATTGCTGGAACTTTATAATTATTGAATTTTTTATCAGGTTGTAGAATTCTGGCTTTTTTCAAAAGGTCTTCTGCAATCAGAATGGAATTGTTGTGAACTTCGATGTCGTTGAGGAAAAATCTGGATTCCGAGGTGAGATTCAATTTTTTCTTCGCTTCGCCAACCGTTACTTTTTCAATGTTCAAAGGTTTTTTCATATTGATATTAATCAAACCGTTTTTCACAAGGTCATCATATTGCTCGATTTGTGAAGACGGCGATTTGTAAACCTGAATATTTTCAATATCTTCCGGATCAAAACTGTGAAGCAATACATTAGAAACAATCACATTATCAACAATATAAATTGGATTAACATCTGATTTCTGAGCCAAAGACAATTGAAAACAAAAGAAAACCGTAAAAGCGATAATCAGTTTTTTCATAAAATTTGGATTAAATTTAAAATTAAAGAATCAGCCAAAATTAAAATTATTTCTAGTTGATTTTCTAGATTTTGCAAATCATCAAAAATCTGCCCAATTTGCGAAATCTGCGTGAAATTTTCTTTTGTCAAATTCTAATTGGCGTCACCTTTTTCGATCCCTTCCCGGATTTTCTCATCCACTTCCACTTCTTCTTCCTCAGAAATATCAAGCTGATTTTCAGTATCTTCATTTCTAATAACCAGCGAAATCCAAATCGGAAAATGGTCAGAATCTACAGATTTCATCACCTTCATATCCACCAACCGGAAATGAGGACTCACGAAAAAATGGTCAAGTGGCCAGCGCAAAAACCAATATTTGGCGTGAAAGGTATTGAACATTCCACGTCCGCGCCGTGGGTCTAGCATTCCGCTGGATTTTAGAAATAACTTGGTCGTTCTGGACCAGGCGACATCATTCAGGTCTCCGAAGACAATCGCCGGTTTCCCAAATGCTTCTGCCTTTTCGCCCACCAGAAGAATCTCGGCATCACGCTCTGTACTTTCAGGATTTTCCTGAGGAACCGGTGGCGTGGGATGAATCCCGAATAATCTGACAATCTGATGATTATATTCCAAATCTGCGACAATTGAGGGAATGTCATCATCAATCAAATAATTGATTTCATAATTTTTTACCGGAAAATGACTGTAAAACAAAAGTCCATAAGTATTAGCAAGAGGAACTTCGATTTTGTATTCGTAATCATCAGTAACCGTTTTCAAGGCATTTTGCCATTCTTCATCGGTCTCCAAAAAGAACAAAACTGACGGATTCTCTTCCTTCACCAAATCAATTAATTTCTGATAATTCCGGTTATGCTGATAAACGTTGCAAACCAAAATATCAAGCACTTTTTCGCCGGGATTTGGCAGCGTTTTATCAATCATTGTTTTTCCAAAATCTGTGTAAGGAATAATGATGTAAAACAAATATCCCGCACAAATGGCCTCGATTACGAGGATTGAATATTCATAAATATTAGGATTATCAAAAACGAAAAACCAGGCACCGACCAAAACCAGAAGAATGATAAATTTCTGAAAACGCGGATAATCGAAAACCCGAAAAGTCCAGTAAGTATTTCTAATAGCAGGAATCAGTATCGACAGAATCGCTAATGTGGAAAAAATCCAATATAAACAATGTGTGATACTTTCCATATTATGTTAATCTTTAATAGTTTTTCCGAGGATAATCAAACTTCTCTTTTCGCTATCCAGTTCCGCAATGTTTTTGAGATTCGCCCACAGTTCAAAACCGAATTTCTCGAACAAGGTGAGACTTGGAAGATTGTGGGCAAAGATAAATGCGAGAAGATTCTCGATACCTAAATCTGAACAGCGCTTTATAGAATGCTTCAGAATCTCTCTACCAAAACCTTTGCCACGATAATCCGGATGAATATAAATACTGATTTCCGCAGTTTTCTGATAAGCCGGCCTTCCGTAGAAATCCTGAAAACTAACCCAGCCAATTGTATTTTTCTGAGAATCTCCGACCATCCAAAGCGGACGAAATTCTGCATTGTGCTGATGAAACCAGGCGAGTTTACTCTCGACAGAAACAGGTTCTAAATCAGCAGTGACCAAGCGTGATGCGATCGTAGAGTTATAAATTTCCACAACCAAAGGAAGGTCATCTAAAGTCGCATCACGAAAAATCATTTTTTTATGTGTTAATTTGTTGATTTGCAAAATCGTAAATTTGTGGAACAATTTTACAATTCAACAGTTTGACGATTTAACCAATTGAGTTATTTGTTGATTTGCAAAATCGTAAATTTGTGGAACAATTTTACAAATCAACAGTTTTACGATTTAACCAATTAAGTTAAATGCTTGCTCCAAATCTGCGATCAAATCTTCCGCATCCTCGATTCCTACGCTTAATCTTACCAAATCATCCGTGATTCCGAGAAATGCTCTTTTGTCTTCCGGGATTGAAGCGTGCGTCATCATCGCAGGAAGATTGGCCAACGATTCTACGCCGCCCAAAGATTCTGCCAAAGTGAATACTTTTACGTTTTCCAGGAATTTAATGGCATCTTCTTTCTTCCCGGATTTGAACGTGAAAGAAACCATTCCGCCAAATTCCGTCATTTGTCGTGTTGCCAAGCCGTATTGAGGATGAGAAGACAGTCCCGGATAGAAAATCTTATCTACCAAAGAATGATTCTCAAGATATTTAGCAATCTCAAAACCATTGTCGGAATGTCTTTGCATTCTGAGTGCCAACGTTTTGATTCCTCTCAAGACCAGATAAGAATCGTGTGGTCCCAAAATCCCGCCGCTCGCAAACTGGATGAAATGTAATTTTTCGCCTAATTCCGCATCTTTCGCTACCAAAGCACCGGCAATCACATCAGAATGTCCGCCCAGATATTTCGTTGCAGAATGCATCACAATATCCGCACCCAAATCCAAAGGTTTCTGAATATAAGGCGTTGCAAATGTGTTGTCTACAGCTACCAAAATATCTCTGTCTTTTACAGTATCAGCCACCATTTTGATATCCACCAATTTCATCAAAGGATTGGTCGGTGTTTCCAGCCAAATCAATTTGGTTTTATCAGTGATCACACTTTCTAATTCCTCCACATTATTAAAACCGATGAATGTAAATTTAAGCTGGTATTTTTCGAACAATCTGGTGAACATTCTGTATGAACCACCGTAAAGATCATCCACTGCAATCACTTCATCGCCAGGATTTAATAACTTTAGGACACAATCAATCGCTGCTAAACCGGAGCCGAAAGCCAAACCTCTTGCGCCATTTTCGATACTTGCTAAAGAGTCTTCCAACGCTTGTCTCGTTGGGTTCGCACCTCGGGAATATTCGTAGCCGGAAAGCAGTTGTCCCGGACTTTTCTGTGCGAAGGTTGATGTTAAAAATACAGGAACATTGACCGCGCCGGTCGCCGGCTCGTGATGCTGCCCACCGTGGATTACTTTTGTATTGAATTTCATATTGTTGATTTGTTAATTCGTTGATTTGTTAATTCGTTGATTTGTAAAATCGATGATTTGCTTATTGTTAATCATCATATTAATTAAAACGATTTTACAATTTAACAGTTTTACGATTTACATTTTTATCGCCGACTTCACCGCAAATTCCTCGGCCATCTCGCCTATCCATTGCGCAACGTCTTCCTCGCTGGTTGCTCTTTCGTAAGTGTGTCCTATGGAAACCAGGATTTGGTGGAAAAATCTTTTCATTTCGTCCACAGGCATATCTTTGGTCCAAAGGTCGATTCTCAGGGCTTCCATTGCTTTAGAATCCCAAACGGAAATCATCGCCGCTTTGGTTTCCTGTCTTTTGATACCGCCGTCTTCAGCTTTCCAAAACATCTTTTCCGGAACGTGATTATCGTCCAGTTCTACGTCTATAACTATTTTTGTCTTTTTCATTGATTATAATATTGATATTTTCTTAAACACAAAGTTCACAAAACCGAGGAACTTAAAATAAGATTGATAATTCTAAAACTCTCTAACACTCAAACTCTCAAATCCTAAAACTCTAAAACCCACCAACCTATTTCGGTCTGTAATCCGAACCATTGAAAATCTCCGTTGCATTTTTCTTCAAAAATAACTGCAATTTTTCTTCCGGATGCGCTTTCAGATAATGCTTGCAAATTTGCCAACCTGTCCAGATGGCGATTTGCGGCGAACTTTCCCGGTCCACTTCCGTATAGAATTTTGAGAATGGTCCCACGGTTATGAAGCGTTCGGCAAGGTTAGGTTCAGGGCTGAAAAGCAAATCATTTTCCACGAAATAATTCCAGATGTTGGCTTCGTTGGTCACAGCCCAGTCATATTGCGCTTTGGTATAATTGATTTTCAGATAGTCCGGAATATTGGGTAAAAAAGCATCCTGGAGAATCTGGATTTTACCCTGGTAAACCATTTGGTCCAGAAACTTCTGTCCGTCCTGAGGCGCTGGAACCAGTCTCGCTGCAAAAAATGCGGATATTTTCGGAACCAGATTTTCAGGGTTCATCGATTTCTGGAAATACAGTTCTAGACCTTTGTAATTTTTATTGCCGTTACCCATAAAAGCGGTGACATCTACAAAAAGCATATTCTGGTCTTCGCGCAGGAAAATCGGGTCAGTAACATTCTGCGGATCAATCACCGACGAATAAAGGTAAATATGCGGCGGAACGAATTGCGGAAAATAGTTTTTGATGTGAGAAAAAAGATTGATTAAATCCTTATTCAGTTTTGTTTTGTCAATCTTGGAAATTGCTTCTTTGTATATGCGGACTTCCATGGTATCTTTTCTTCGGCTTCCATAATCTGCATCCGGAACAGAGCCTTGAAACCAAGGATATTTCGCCTTAAAATCCTCCAAACTAACTTTGGAATCATAGAACTCACCAGACAAATCGGTAATTTCCACTTTTTTGACAGGATTCTTGATTTCGATATTCCATGGGTTTTCATTTTGTTTTTTACAAGAACTTAATCCAAAAACTAAAACCGCAGAAATCGTGATATATCGGAAAAACTTCATTATTTTTACATTAAGATTTTCGAAAAGCAAAAATACAACTTTAATAGATGAAGCTCCCAATAATTACAGAAAGATTAATTTTGAGAAAGATAACGCCGGATGATTTAGAAGATATGTTTTTGCTAGATAGCAATCCTGATGTTGTAAAATACGTTGGCATTCAGCCATTGACAAAAAAAGAACAAAGTCTTACTATGATTGAGAATATCATCAATCAATATCAAAATAACGGCACCGGAAGATTAGCCGTTATTGAAAAAGAAACAAATAGATTTATCGGCTGGAGCGGCATCAAACTGTTGACCGAGGAAGTGAACGGTTTCAAAAATGTTTATGAATTGGGATACAGATTTCTACCAGAATTCTGGGGAAAAGGTTATGCAACTGAATCGGCTCTGGCTTCTTTAGATTTAGGATTCAATCAATTGAACGCTGATAAAATCTATGCCTATGCTGATGTTGATAATGATTCTTCCAATCATATTCTCACAAAGTTAGGTTTTGAAAACAAAGGAACTTTTCTTGATAAAGGCGACAATTGTTATTGGTACGAATTAGAAAAAAATAATAGAAAATAAAAATAATGCAGACACAAAAAGTAATTGATCATATCGTCAATTGGCTGAAAGATTATGCCACCAAAGCCAGCTCAAAAGGTTTTGTAGTAGGCGTTTCGGGAGGAATAGATTCCGCAGTGGTTTCAACTCTGGCCGCAAAAACAGGACTACAAACTTTGGTTTTGGAAATGCCCATCCGCCAGAAAGCCGACCAAGTGGACAGAGCGCAAGACCACATCGAATTCCTAAAATCAAATTTTCCAAATGTAGAAGGTTTCCGGGTTGATCTCACGCCGACATTTGAAAGCTTTGAAAAAACAAACGAAGGTTACAAAGACGATTCGCCGAATAAAAACCTTGCCGAAGCCAATACCAGATCCAGATTAAGAATGGTTACGCTATATTATTATGGCCAGATCAACGGACTTTTGGTGACCGGAACAGGCAACAAAGTGGAAGATTTTGGCGTAGGATTCTTTACAAAATATGGTGACGGAGGTGTGGACCTCTCTCCTATCGCCGACCTTTACAAAACCCAGGTTTATGAGATTGCTAAAGAATTAGGTATCCTGGAAAGCATCCAAATAGCCAAACCCACCGATGGACTTTGGGAAGTGGAAAGAACGGACGAAGATCAGATTGGCGCCACTTATCCGGAATTGGAATGGGCAATGGAACAGCAGATCGCAGGAAAAACGGAAGCAGATTTCGAAGGAAGACAAAAAGAAGTGATGTCGATTTACCTGAAATTCAACAGAGCGACTCAGCACAAGATGAACCCGATTCCGGTTTGCGAGATTCCTGAAGAATTAAAATAATTTTCAAACAATAAATTTTTCTCGTACTATAAGCTGATTTCCACAAAATGAATCTGCAAAATTCACTAAATCAGCGAACATTAAAATCAACATCTATGAAAAATAAAATTCTACTTTCCGCCTTCTGTATTGTGACCTTGACTGTCAATTTTCGTGCTCAGGAAACAAAAGCTGAAGAAACCACTGCTGTAGTTCCGGCGGAAGTCATTGACCGGCTGAACATTCCTGGCCCGATAACCTTTGACAACAACGAATTCATCCTTGCGATGAGCAAGCAGAATTCGCCAACCTGGGTGCAGCAGCAGTATATTATGCGTGACGATGAGCTTCGCAATTACAGGGAACTGATCAATATTTCTTACTTCGATAAAGAAATTGACATGGAAACTGCGGTTAAGCAAAAAGTAGATTTTATTGAAAAACGAAAGAGCAAGGACAAAAACACTTTTATGGACGTTACGGAAAGTCCGGATGGTAAGGAAATCATCGTAGATTACCTCACGACTGACACACCGAAAGAGGGCGAAAGTTTCGCAGAATACAATCTGGATCGCTTTAAAAGCTATGATGTAAATGGCAAAAAGTCCTTCGTTATTTTTTCATATTCCAAGAGAACGGCCGGCGATCTGAAATATGCGTCACGCTCACTATCCAAAGAGCGAAGCAGACTGATGGAAGCGGCCATAAAAACTGCGATTCCGCCAATTACTTATAAGCCGACTGCGGTAGAGCCTAAGAAATAAATCCGAATAACAAATGTCAGAAGCTAAAAATGATGATGATTTCTACATCAGACGCTGCATAGAGTTAGCCGAAAAAGCCTTGGGCCACACCTATCCCAATCCTTTGGTAGGTTCTGTGATTGTTCATAACGGCAGAATCATCGGCGAGGGTTTCCATCAGAAAGCGGGCGAACCACATGCTGAGATCAACGCTATTAATTCTATAAAAGAAGAAGAAAGATATCTGATCCCCGAATCTACGATTTATGTTTCGCTGGAGCCTTGCGCACACTTTGGGAAAACACCGCCCTGTGCTTTGAAAATTGTAGAACTCGGATTCAAAAAAGTGGTCATTGGTGCCATGGACAGCCACGACAAAGTAAACGGAAAAGGCAAAAAGATCATTACTGACGCCGGAATTGAAGTGGTATCAGGAATTCTGGAAGATGAATGCAGAGCCCTCAATAAACGATTTTTCACTTACCACGAGAGAAAAAGACCTTACATTATCCTAAAATGGGCGGAGTCTGCGGATGGATTGATAGACAAGGATTTTAAACCTACTCAAATTAGCAATTCGCTTTCGAAACAATTTGTTCATCAGATGAGAAGCGAGGAACATGCGATTTTGATTGGAAAAAACACCGCGCTTCACGATAATCCAAGCCTGACAGTAAGAGAAGTGGAAGGCCGTAATCCTATCAGAATTTTAATTGATTTTAATCTGGAGGTTCCTAACGATTTTAATATTTTTAATAACGAAGCGGAAACCATCATTGTTAGTTCGGTGAAAGACGGCCAACGCAATAATCTGACATATATCAAAATAGAAAAAGAAGATTCGTTGCGTCCAATTCTGGACAAGCTTTATGAGTTGCAAATCCAGTCGGTGATCATCGAAGGCGGAAGATTTACACTGCAGCAATTCATTGATCAGAATTTCTGGGATGAGGCGCTGATCTTTAGAAACCCGAATCTGTTTTTAGAAAATGGTACAAAGGCGCCGTCATTCGATTTTAAATTTCAAAAAATTGAAAAATTGAGGGAAACCTTTTGCTACTTTTATCATAGATAATCTCCATTTTGAAATATTAGATAACAGTTATAAGCCCATAAAATCTTTAATGAAAAGTATTCTTTCGAAAAATCTAATTTTATTAGTAATTATATATTTACTTTATGTAGTCTTTTCATTAATGACTCATGAAACATTGCTCGCAGATGATCTGTCGAAAGCTGCTCAGGTTCAGCAAGCCAAAGGAAGTGATTTTTTCTCGTTCTTATTTTCCTTTTTGGATAACGAAACAATGTCTCCCAGACCAGCTTCCGGAATAATTACTGCTCTTCTGATTTATCTCTCCAAATACAACATAAATATTTATTTTCTAGGTTTGTTGTCATTTCCTATTTCCTGTCTTTTCCTTTATTCGATACTAAAAGAAAATGTTAGTAAATCTGTAGGAGCTCTTATCACTACCAGCTATGCATTGTCTCTGATAGCTTCAAGCATTCAATTCTCCGTTATAATGCTTAATTCCAATTTGGCATTAATTTTTTATCTGCTTAGTTTTTATTACGTTAGGAATAAGGACCAGACTTTAAAGAATCAAATTATCAGTGTTTTCTTCTTTACCCTATCCACACTTTCCTACGAAATCTTTATACCAAGTATTTTAATTAATCTTTATTTTACACACACAAATCGAAATCGACTTATATATCTTTTAATTTCTGCGTTTTTGATTTTATTATATAGAAAAGGTATTCAGACACAAATTTTCACCCGAAGCTATCAACGCGAAAATCTATCATCAATTTTAGATTTTAAAAGGGATATTATGACTTTGATATTAATTCTGAAAATGTTTTTTAGGGATTATTTTTTTTCGTTTTACAGAACTTTTCTTAATGTATATAAGATTACAATAGTCGAAGTAATTTTGCTGATTAATATTACTGCATCAGCCTACTTCACATTTTTAGAAATTGAGTTTTCGAAATTAAAAAAAGAAATTTCCAACCTTTTTAAAATCTCACTTCTTGGAATTATTATAAGTTTGTCAATATTTTTCC
The DNA here is from genome assembly GCA_913778505.1 of uncultured Chryseobacterium sp. GTDB lineage: Bacteria > Bacteroidota > Bacteroidia > Flavobacteriales > Weeksellaceae > Epilithonimonas. Next base: position 14,352 of record CAJYWD010000034.1, on the reverse strand, counting down.
TGTCTACTTATAAGCCTAGCTTATTTGGGTTTGAGAATAGAAATCTCGGGGCAGTAAGGCTTTACTTTTCTATTATGGTGATTTGCCTTTTGATGTTAGCATTTTCTAAGGCGGGCAGAAAAGTCAGAGCAGGAATTGTGACAGCATATATTGCACTCATATTTTTATCAAACGTTAGTATCAAAAATGCTTGGATTTATGCCAGTGACTTTAACAATACCATGTTTCATAGCCTTTCAACCGATCTCAAAACAAAGAAATACGATTGTATATCTATAAGCTACGAAACTTATACGTTCTTGAAAAATAATAAAAATTTGATACTTAGAGAACCAACATTCTTTAATTACTGGGAAGCAACCTATCTAAACACTAAAAACAAGATAGATGCATCAACAAAAATTTATAATTCTGAACAAAAAAAGTGCAAATATATTTATGAATACCCTTCACGCCGTTTCAAAATACAAAATTCTCAATAAAAGCCTTGATTAATATCAGAAATCAAGTCCCGGAAAATTTCCGTAAATTCGCATCTTTGAATCTTGTATGAAAAATCTGAGCGCGCCGGTCAAAGGTTTGATTTTTTCTCTGTTGGCAATGGGATTTGCCTTTGCGATTTACTTTTTGTTTTTGGCAAAGCCGAACTACTATTTGGTGGACAATCCGACCCCGGAAACCTACTATTTCAAAATCAACAATGGCGCGGAAAAAATCTTATCAGCCGGACAATATCTGAAGGTCGATTTGAATCAAGGGAAAAATAGTATTCAGGTTTTCGATCAGAACAAGCAGAAGTTATACGATTCGGCTTTCAATGTTCAGAAAGTGAGAGGATTGCTCAACATCACGCATAAGGACTATTATATCAATACCCAATACTACGGCTACGGCCTCAATAAAGATTCCCTGATTGCTGCGCAGCCCGGAATAGAGATCGATAAGAAGCAATATCTAGGCGATGTCAAAAAAACCAACCGCCTGTACACCGAAGATTTTTATTATAATCTGGATGAAGATTACGATAAAATCATCAAGAATGTTGCAAAGGTGGAAAGCAGATCCAAGATTTTTCGCAAGCAGGACTTCATCAATTATTACAACAATTATTATAAATTTTAAATCTGATTCAGATTATCAAATATCAACCATCATTTATCATTGATCATAATGGACCACAATAAAGTAACACCTTACAACACCGAATACAGCAAGAAAAGCCAGGTAGAAGACATGTTCGATAACATCGCTCCAAAATATGACCTGCTGAATCATGTGCTTTCCATGAAGATCGACGTGCTCTGGAGGAACAAACTTGTCAATATGCTGAAACTAGACCAGCCAAAATTGGTTTTGGATGTCGCCACAGGAACAGGTGATCTGGCCATTGCGGTACAGAAAGGAACCGATGCAGATGTGGTGGGACTGGATCTCTCCCAGCAAATGCTGAATGTAGGCATAGAAAAAATCAGAAAACAAAACCTGGACGGTCACATCGCTATGCAAAAGGGCGACGCAGAACAACTTCCCTTCGAAGACAATAAATTCGATGGTGTAACCGTTGCATTTGGAGTGAGAAATTTTGAAAATCTGGAAAAAGGACTATCGGAACTTAGAAGGGTTGTTAAGGAAAACAAAAGCATCTATATCCTGGAGTTTTCAAAAGTAGAAGGTTTTATGGCACCGCTGTATATGTTCTATTTCAAGAATATTCTGCCGGCCATCGGGCGACTGGTTTCCAAAGACAACCGTGCCTACACCTACCTTCCGGATTCGGTGAATGCATTTCCTTTTGGAGAAAAAATGAAATCCATCCTGCTGAATACAGGTTTCAAAAAAGTAGAGTATAAAAAGCTAAGCCTCGGCATTGCCACCATCTATAAAGCCACCAAATAATCATGAAGAAGCGACTGATTAAGATTTTTCTATCTGCAGCACTGTTCGGATCTCAGCTCCAGGCACAGACGTTTAACAATCTGTTCCGTACCAAAGACAGAATGGACAACATGGAACATACGGATTTTCGTAAGTTTTCCTTCGGCTTCTATCTGGCTGCCAATAATTTTGATTACAAACTAAATCTTGACCCGAAGCTGGGTGTAGACGGCAACCGTAATCTTGTGGAGTCCAAAAGCAGCTACAGCTTTGGTGCCGGACTGATCGGAAGAATGAGGCTGAACGAAATTTTCGACCTTCGCGTAGAACCTGGATTACACTTCGTGCAGCGCGACTTGACATTCAACACTTTCGACCATGTCAATGAACTCTACCCTACCGGAATTTTGCTATCAGACGGCAATATGTCCGAAGTGATCACCAATCCCGGCCAAGAACAGATCAATAAAAAGGTCAAATCCACATATATCGACATTCCGATTCTCCTGGAGATTCATGGCGACCGCTGGTACAACTCGCGTCCTTACGCCGCAGCCGGTATCAATTATATGGTCAATCTGCAATCCAACGAAACTTCCGAAAGCGATAACTATCAGAACGTTTTCAGAAGTACCACCCATAACTTCGGCTGGACCGCAGAGATCGGTATCCAGTTTTATTTCAGCCGTTTCAAGCTCACCCCGGCGCTCAGAGGAACATTCTTTACCAATAATGAACTGGTCGCAGACAAAGGCACTACACCACCCTATTGGTCATCCGCCATTTCCACCATGCAGTCGCGGGCATTCATGTTCGTTCTGAAATTTGAATAGAAACTTACAAGAGCATCATCAGGTGCTCTTTTTTTATGGCGTGCCCTTTTATTTTGGCCTGTGCGCATTGCCAGCAGCCAAAAAATAAAAGGTCGGTCTCCAGGCAGTCGCTTTCCTTTCTGCCGCCAGCGCCAGAGACCCGCCGCCGCAGAAAAGAAGAGCTCCGACAATGCCTTCCGCCCTCACGCGCTGCCCAATAACGGACTTTGGATTTCCTCACGACGCCAAGACCAAGGTAAATTTAAATGCTTATAAATCAAATACAAAACCCACGATTTTAACAAATCAACGATAAGCCTTCAATTCATCATTAATTTTTACTATTTTTGTAAAAGTTAGAATTTAATTCTGGTTATGCTAAGCGAGTTAGAAAACAACTTTTCTGTATTGGAAAAAAAGATTCTGAATCTTCACAAAAAATTCAGAACGCTTTCGGAACAGTATGAAGAGCAGCAAAACGAACTCAACAGACTCAAGGAAGACTATGCAGAGGAAAAGCAAAAGAACCAGATATTGGTAGAAGAAAATAAAGAATTAAAATTACACTCAGCGATATCCGGAAACGCAGAACACAACAGGCTGATGAAAAACCACATCAACAGACTGGTAAAAGAAATAGACATGTGCGTCTCCGAACTACAAAACAGCGGTTTATAAGATGGACTTCAGAAGAATAACGATCAATATTGCCGGGAGAAACTATCCGCTGAATGTACCTGCTGCCGAGGAAGAAACCCTCCGGAAAGTAGGAAAACAGATAGAAAGTATGATTAAGGATTTCGAGGCCAGCTTCGACGTGAGAGACAAACAGGATGCTCTTGCCATGTGCGCCTTGAAACTGGGAACCAATGCAGAAGTATATTCTTTAAATAACGAGAAAAATATAAAAAATACAAACGAGCGCGTGACAAAAATCAATGCGCTTCTGGAACAGCTGGAAAAATAACATCCGGCCAACAGACTGCCTACAATAGTTCTAACACAAAGAAGTAAACTCAACAATTAAAAATTACCGGACGAAAGTTCATCCGATGGCGTGCTGCCCTGCGCAGATTACAGAAGATGAAAAACAGTTCAAATCGTGTTTTTATGGAGTTTACTCTATAACTGAACTGTTGTAGGTTTTTTTATGTTCCGTCGGAAGTCAGAAGCTGGATGACGGAAGTTTATTAAAATTGGAAAAAAAGGTCTTCAGGATTATAAAATCATCTGACATCTGACTTCCAACAAAAACAGAGACAATTAAACTCAATATATATATAAATTTTATGGATACAATTACCATTATCATCGGTGTTGTCGCACTTCTGGCAGGAGCTGTAGCAGGACTTTTCTTCGGGAAAAGTTCTATCAACTCCAAGGCTAAATATATGATAGAAGATGCCAAAAAAAGCGCCGAAAACATTATAGAGAAAGCCAATGTGCAGGCAGAAGCCGTCAAAAAAGAAAAACAGCTGCAAGCCAAAGAAAAGTTCCTGGAACTTAAATCTCAGCATGACTCGGATATCCAGTCCAGAGAAAAGAAGATGCAGGAATCCGAAAAACGCATCAAAGACAAAGAGCACAAGCTGAACGACGAACTCAGTAAAGCAGGTAAACTGGAAAAAGATCTGGAAAGACAGGTCAGCGATTACAATAAAAAACTGGAAGTGCTCCAAAAAAAGCAGCATGACCTGGATATCGCAACCGCCCAAAAGGTAGAAATGCTGGAAAAAATAGCCAACTATTCTGCAGAAGAGGCCAAAAATGAACTGGTGGAATCTCTGAAAGCCGAAGCAAAAACCAAAGCACAGGCGCATGTACAGAGCATCATGGAAGAAGCGCAACTGAATGCTAAAAATGAAGCGAGAAAAATCGTGATCCAGACCATCCAGAGAATCGGAACGGAGCAGGCGGTTGAGAACTCGGTTTCTGTTTTCAATATCGAATCGGATGAAATCAAAGGTAGAATTATCGGACGTGAAGGTAGAAACATCCGCGCCCTGGAAGCTGCGACAGGTGTAGAAATTATTGTGGACGATACGCCGGAAGCCATCCTTCTTTCCTGCTTCGACCCAGTGAGAAGAGAGATTGCAAGATTATCCCTTCACCGACTGGTGACGGATGGCAGAATCCACCCGGCAAGAATTGAAGAAGTGGTGGATAAAACCAGAAAGCAAATCGAAGAGGAAATCATCGAAGTTGGTAAAAGAACCATCATTGACCTTGGTATCCATGGCCTTCACCCAGAACTGGTAAAGATTGTCGGTCGTATGAAATTCCGTTCTTCTTATGGACAAAACTTGTTACAACACTCTCGTGAAGTGGCGAATATTGCTGCGACAATGGCCGCAGAATTAGGCCTTAACGTCAAATTAGCCAAAAGAGCAGGATTGCTACACGATATCGGTAAAGTGCCGGAGCAGGAATCCGAATTGCCACACGCCCTTCTTGGGATGCAATGGGCAGAAAAATATGGCGAAAATGCCGAAGTGATCAATGCCATCGGTGCTCACCACGATGAAATCGAAATGACCTCTCTCCTATCGCCAATTATACAGGTCGCAGATGCGATTTCCGGCGCAAGACCAGGCGCACGTAGACAGGTTCTGGAATCTTACATCCAAAGATTGAAAGACCTGGAAGCTGCTGCTTTAAGTTTTGAAGGTGTCTCCAGTGCGTATGCTATCCAAGCCGGTAGAGAACTGAGAGTGATGGTAGAAAGCGGAAAAGTGAACGATGAGAACGCTTACCAACTATCTTACGATATCTCTGAAAAAATCCAGAATGAATTGACTTATCCTGGACAAGTGAGAGTAACTGTTATCAGAGAAACAAGAGCTGTGAATATTGCAAGATAGTACAGACTTTGAACAAACATTAAAAGGCTTCCAGATTTGGAAGCCTTTGTTTTTTTATTTAAAATAGATAATGTTGTTAAAAAAACCTCGTCTGGAAACCAAAGTAAAAGTCATTTTGTTACAAATCCCTCGTTTTTTAAACAAAGAAAAGTCGTTTGATTACAAACCCTAGTTTTATGACTTTCCTGAAGTTATACTTGCTGAAAAACTTCAGGTACAATCAACTCAGAAAGGCTTTAAAACTTTAATTTTCTCAATAAGTTTTTACTCCACCGCCACAGAATCGTCGCCTCTCCCATCGGCTACGGCGTGGATATTTTGATTCTCATCAACAAGAATGATTTCTGTCTTCCCGATTTGTTTGATTTTCTCGAATTTGTAATTCTTGTTCTCAAGAGTTTTAATAGTCGTTTCAGGAAAATCATACTCTATTTTCACCACTTCCGGCAACCATTGATGATGGAATTTTGGTGTGTTAATTGAGAAATTGGCATTTTGCTTAAAATCGATCACACCTACAATCGCCTGGAAAACAGAAGTCGGAATCGTGGTTCCGCCCGGCGTTCCAACTACCATTTTGACTTTTCCGTCTTTCAAAACTACCGTCGGCGTCATAGAAGACAACATTCTTTTTCCGGGCTCTATTTTGTTCGCTTCTCCGCCGACTGCGCCGAACATATTCGGAACGCCTGGCTTTATGGAAAAATCGTCCATTTCGTTGTTCAGAAAAAATCCGGCTCCCGAAACAACCGTCTTACTTCCGTAATAACCATTCAGTGTTGTGGTAATAGAAACGGCATTGCCAAACTTATCCAAAATCGAAATATGTGTAGTTTCTGTACTTTCTTTTGGCTGATGAACGATTTTTCCCACATCTTTGCTTGGTGTTGCCAGGTTTGGATTGTAGGATTTCCAACGGTTTTTAAGATACTCGTCAGAGATCAACATCTGGGTTTTATCTTCAGTAAAATCCGGGTCGCCCATATATTCTGCCCTGTCGGCATAAGCTCTTCTCTCGGCTTCCACCATAATCTGCACTGCTTCGGCAGAGTTCTGCTGATACTTTGACAAGTCTTCGTAAGAGGCCATTTTCAACATTTGAGCGAGTAAAGTTCCACCGCTAGAAGGCATTGGCATCGAGACAATTTCGTTTCCTTTATAATCAAATGACAAGGCTTTTCTTTCTTTTGTCTTATAATTTTTAAGGTCTTTCGCCTGAATGATTCCGTTCCCAAGTTTCATTTCTGCAAGAATCAGTTCGGCAGTTTTTCCTTCATAAAATTCCTTTTCCCCAGACTTTTGGATTCTTTTCAAGGTCTCTGCCAGCTCCGGCTGAATCAACAGATCGCCAGCTTTCCAGCCTTTGTCATTAATAAAAACTATTTTGTTCTTATTATGTTTCTTAAAATCATCCTGATGACGATTCAATAAATCAGCTTCTTGTTCCGTGATCGCAAAACCTTTCTGAGCCAAATCTATTGCTGGTTCTATCAACTTTGAAAAAGGAAGTTTCGCAAATTTCAAGGTTTCGAACATTCCGGAGATACTTCCAGGAACTCCAACTGCTAATCTTCCGTATTGCGACAGATCTGTATTGGCATTTCCTTTTTTATCCCAATACATATCGAAACTTGCTTTAGAAGGTGCCGTCTCTCTGTAATCCAGTGCCATTTTTTTTCCGTCCGCCGTTACAGCGACCAGAAATCCGCCGCCACCGATATTCCCAGCCTGCGGATAAACCACGGCGAGTGCGAGCTGTGTAACAATGGCTGCATCGAAGGCATTGCCACCCTCCCGCATCATTCGGGAACCAGCCTCACTGGCTAGCGGATGAGCAGAAACCACGACTCCTTTATTCCTGACTTTTACTTCTTTAATCAGATTAAAATCCTTGTATTGTGCGGATATTGTGACGGAGACAAGTATGCTGGCGTAAAGTATTTTTTTCATAGGTTTATTTGATTGTTATATCTGGCTTGCTCTTTCAAAAATCTTGAACATCTGTTATGATTCCGGAACAAGGTCTAATTGGTCATACAAATCTAGCTTATAATTATGGGCAAATGAGTCACTAAGCCTTCGAGATTATCTTTTGTGAACTTTGCTTTTTTCAATGAGTTTTGATTGGGATCAATGGAAAAGTTTCTGGCAGTCCGGAGATCCGCAGCTTCCAGATTGGTATTGTTAAAGATGGCATTGAGCAAGTCGGAATCCGTAAAGTTCGCAAAAGAAAGGTTGCACCCGGTGAAATCTGATTCTCGCAGCCTGCAATTCCAGAATAATGTTTTTCTGACATCGAGCTGATAAAAAGATGAATGCTCTAAATTGCAGTCCTTAAACTGTAACCCGAGATTGAAATCATTCACTTCTTCGAAATTAAGACCTATCATCTTACAATTTGTGAAGTTGACTATTCTAAACGCTGTACCGCAAACCTGAGCGTTACTGAGATCACAATCCCTGAAATGACAGTTTGAAAACTTATAATCAGAAAAATCAAACCCCGAAAAATTGAGATCCGAGAAATGGCAATCTTCGTAATCACCAATTAGGAGATCCGTCAGTTTAGTATCTTTTCCAGAGAACGCAGAACCTTGTTCATGTTTCATTTTCTGATCCATTTTAAAACGCTAAAATTACAGAATATCAAGATCATTTTATTGAAGAATTATGCAAATTTGCACTTCGAATCATCAATAGCATCTGATCAACAAAAAAACCTTAGCTTATACACTAAGGTTCCGGTAATTATCTGTGATGTTTTGGTCCGCCTTTATGAGGCTTTCCATGTCTTCCACCTTTAAATTTTTTAAAATGCGGATGCCCTTTCGGCGGATGACCGATTTCTGCAACTTTAAAATGAGCTTTTTTCACCGGTGCTACCCGGTAAGGTCTCTTGTAATTGGCTACAATCAATCCTGGTGGCGGACCTACCCTGTATTTTGCAAACTGATTATAATGAACTTTATGCCTTCTGAAAGGATATCTGTCTGCCAGCACCACTTTATGTGTTCTGTAGAGATTGACATTGCTGTAAGGTACCACAGATGAGGAGAGCCACCTGTTGCCGTTTCGGTAATAATAGCGTTTAGCCGGGACACTGTAATACATATCGTATTCCGGTAGATAGTAGGATTCTACATAATTGTGACCTTTCGGACCCCAGTCTGGTTGCCTGTCCAGATTAATATTGACATTCAGCTGTGCATTCGCAGGATTTGTCAGAAGACCGGCGGCCGTCAAAACAAACAAAAACAATAATTTTTTCATATTTTAAATCTTAGAAATAAAGAATTTCAGCAAAGATAATACCACGCAGAAACGTTGATTTAATGGATCCACAACCAGATTTCCTTGCCAATCATTTTGAAATCGGCGAGAAAACAGATACTTTTACGGTATTGATTCCACTTTGCAGAATTCTACTTATGAAACGGAAAAAGAAAGTTTTAATTGTTACTTACTATTGGCCGCCGGCCGGTGGACCTGGTGTGCAGCGCTGGCTGAAGTTTGCTAAGTATCTGCCGGATTTTGAGTGGGATCCGATTATCTATACTCCGGAGAACCCAAGCTATCCGCTGGTGGACGAAACGCTTCTGAAGGAGATCCCGGGAAATCTCAGAACTGTAAAAACCAGAATCTGGGAACCATATCAGATCGCGGAAAAATTCAGCAAGAGTAATAAAAAATTTAAAGGCGGACAGTTTGATGTGGGACAAAATCAATCTCTACTTTCCAGACTTTCGATTTTTGTGCGTGGAAATTTTTTCATTCCTGATGCACGAAAATTTTGGGTGAGGCCTTCTGTAAAGTTTCTGAAAAACTATCTGAAAGAACACAATATTGATGTTCTGGTGACAACAGGTCCGCCGCACAGTCTCCATCTGATCGGTCTTGGATTGAAAAAAGAAATGCCCGACCTGAAATGGGTGGCCGACTTCCGGGATCCGTGGACGGAGATTTCTTATTATAAACATCTTAAACTGACAAAGTATGCCGATAAAAGACACAGAGAACTGGAACGATCGGTTTTCCAGACGGCTGATGTGACGCTGGCTACGAGCTACACAGATGCAGACAACTTCCGAAAGCACGGCGCGAACGCATTCTGCATAACGAATGGCTTTGATGCGCCTGAGCGTGTGAGAGCGGGAGCGGTGGAAGGTTTGAAAGTTGGAGAATCCGAGGATTTTACGACACGCCGACGCCATTTTACGCTGAGCTATGTTGGCGTATTGGAGCAGCTGAGAAATCCGGAGAATCTCTGGAAAGCTTTAAAGAATCTGTACCAATCCAATGCTGCCTTTGCTGAGGATTTTGAATTAAAATTTGTAGGCCGTGTTGATGATGTTATATTGCAACAACTACGGCATCTGGGTATCGACAAGGCTATCAACGATCTGGGATATATTTCGCATGATGAATCTGTGCGGGAAATGCATCAATCTGATCTGCTGCTGATCACCAATTTTCCGGGAGAAAATTCAAAAGGAATTATTCCCGGAAAGTTGTTTGAATATCTGGCTTCCGGAAAGAGAATTATTTCCTTTGGTCCTAAGAATGCCGATGTGGAGACCATTCTAGAGAAGACTAATGCGGGAAAACATTTTGATTATTCCGAAGTGGAAACCGTTCAGGATTATATTCTGGAGCGGTTCGAAGTATGGAAAAATGGTAATTCAGAGGCAAATATAGCAAACATCGAAGAATTCAGCAGGAAAGCACTGACAAAAAAGTTGTCCGTTGTTTTGAATGATCTGGTTGATGGATAAGCTGTTCTACAATCATGTCGTTTCTACGATGCTTTAATCTTTGATTTATTTAGCTTGCTACAAGCATTTCGCACCTACGGTGCTTTAATCAATTTGTGTAACTTTTGGTTATAAAAACATGTCGTTCCTACGGAACTTTTTCTTATTCTTAACTTAAAGTTCTATAATTGCTGTGATGTTTTATACCCTGACACATGCGTGAGCGATGGAAGTGGTTATCCTTTTTGCAAAGCGAGGGTATGACGCGCGGGCTGCAAAAAGATATGAGCGGACAGCGCGACCCGGGCGGCTGGTGAAAGATGGCGAGGGGCACGCCCCAATTATTTTCTGTAAAATCTACTGTATGGCATAAATTTTTCTATTCATCTGACATTAAATTATTAATTAAAAAATACAATTATGGGAAACAAGACGAATGGCGTATTGGCGCTACTTGGATTAGGTGCTCTGGCATGGTGGAAATACAAAAAGTCTTCTCCGGAAGATCAACAAAGAGTAAAAGATACCATTAACAATGCGAAGGACAATCTTTCTAAATTCGGAAATGATCTTCGTGACAAAGCCAACAGTACAGTAGATCAGCTGAAAACGAAAGCTGAGGAAGTAAAAAGCGAAGCGCAGCACATCGCTGAGTAATAAAAAAGCCGTCTCAAATTTTTGAGACGGCTTTTTTTAGTGTTTAATCAAAGATTCCTGAGGTTGATTCCTGGATGGCAGATTCATCAATACAATGGCAAAAAGGATCAATGCGATACCGAGCCACTGGATCATAATCACACGTTCTCCCAAAAGCATAAATGCCATGGTAACGGAAACCGGTAGTTCCAATGAGGATATGATACTTCCCAAACCTAATCCTGCGTTGGGAAATCCCAAGTTAAACAATATTGGCGGAATGATAGTCCCAAATAATGCCAATATAAATCCGTATGTCCAGAAAATGGAATAATCAAAGGGCCTTATGTGCTGTGTGTTATCCGTAAATTGCAGATAGATGCTTTTCAGCGCGTCGGAGTACTGTGGGCCTATCTGTGCGAAGAAAAGAAATATTAAAACAATGATACTTCCGCCGCAGAGCATGATCATACTTTTCCGCAAAACCGGCAGATGCGTTGCCAAGGTATTGGAAGTGAACATCGTCATCGTAAAAGATGCCGCTGCAAGCAATCCCCAGAAGAGACCATGCCAATCTAAATGAACATCCATGTTGATGAGATTCGTTGCCAATATGGTTCCAATGAGCACAATGACTGTTGCAATCACTTTCCGCGCATTAGGAAAACGTTTTGTAATGAAGCTTTCTACCACCACGCTGAACCACACGGACTGCATCAGCAGAACGATGGCAATAGATACATTGATGTACTGGACGGCGATATAATAAAACAAACTGGTGCAACCCAAAGATGTCCCAGCAAGCATGAGCATTTTGACTTCACGGGCTGTGGGTCTGGGTAATGTCTTTTTGGACGTTTTGGTCTGGATGAGATTCAGAATCAGCAGACCGATGATCCCTAGCGCAAATTGCGCAGTTGTCACTTCTGAAGTGGTGTAGCCGTCGTTGTACGATAACTTCACAAACGTGGCAAGCATGCCGTAAATACTGGCTCCAAGACCAACGAGCAAAACGCCTTTTAAAATATTTTTCTTTTCCATAAATTCTTATTGCAACTGCCATATAGGACTCTGCGATTAACCTTCGATCTTTAGCGAATCTTTTTACAGATCGCCTGAAATCAATTTTGGATTACGATGAGCAATAGACCAGCGCATAATATATGTTCGATTTTCTGACAAGACGGAAATTAGCGCGGGCAAAAAAGCCACCCTTTCAGGTGGCTTCATTTATTGATAAAAATGAATGGGATTAGTTACCGCCTTCCATTTTCTTTTTCAATTCTGCTAATGCATCGATATCACCAAGAGTAGATCTTTCTTCATTGTTAGAAGAAGAAGTCATACCGCCAGATCTGTTAGAGTTATCTCTTACATTCTTTTTCTCCTCATCTCTGAAGATTCCTGTGTGAGATACTACAACTCTCTTGAATTCTTTGTTGAATTCGATTACTTTGAACTCAGCAGTTTCGCCTTTTTTGATTTTGGATCCGTCTTCCTTCTCCAATAATCTTGATGGGCAGAATGCTTCTACTTCAGCATCTTCGAACTGTACAGAAGCACCTTTGTCGTGAACTTCTACTGCAGTTCCTGTATGTACAGTACCTTCAGCATATTTAGTTTCGAATTTATCCCAAGGATTTTCAGTCAATTGCTTGTGGCCCAGAGATAATCTTCTTGCCTGAGTATCCAGTTCAAGAACTACAACATCCAGCTTATCACCTACGTTGCAGAATTCTGACGGATGTTTGATTTTCTTAGTCCAAGAAAGATCAGAGATGTAGATCAAACCGTCGATACCTTCTTCCAACTCTACGAATACCCCAAAGTTAGTGAAGTTTCTTACAGTTCCTACGTGCTGAGAACCTACCGGATACTTAGCTTCGATATTTTCCCAAGGATCTTTGTTCAATTGCTTGATACCCAGAGAGATCTTTCTGTCTTCTCTATCCAAAGTCAATACTTCTGCTTCTACCTCATCACCAACTTTTACGAAATCTCCGGCACTTCTCAAGTGAGTAGACCAAGACATTTCAGAAACGTGGATCAATCCTTCTACACCTGGAGCGATTTCTACGAATGCACCATAGTCAGCAAGAACTACTACTTTTCCTTTTACTTTATCTCCAACTTTCAAGTCAGCAGAAAGCGCATCCCAAGGGTGAGCTTCCAATTGCTTCATACCCAATTGGATTCTTGTTTTCTCATCATCGAAATCAAGGATAACCACTTTTACAGTTTGTCCGTCCTCCAGGATTTCAGATGGGTGGTTTACTCTAGACCAAGAAAGATCTGTAATGTGGATCAATCCGTCAACACCACCAAGATCTACGAATACACCGTAAGAAGTGATATTCTTAACAGTACCTTCAAGAACCTGTCCTTTTTCAAGCTGAGCGATGATTTCTTTTTTCTGACCTTCGATATCTGCTTCGATCAATGCTTTGTGAGATACTACTACGTTTTTGAACTCTGGGTTGATTTTCACAACTTTGAACTCCATAGTTTTACCTACGAACTGATCGTAATCTTTAATTGGCTTAACGTCGATTTGAGAACCTGGCAAGAATGCTTCGATACCGTGTACGTCTACGATCATACCACCTTTGGTTCTGGATTTTACAAAACCGTTTACGATTTCTCCGGTTTCGTGAAGTTCATTTACTTTATCCCAAGCCTTAAGGGTTCTAGCTTTTTTGTGAGATAACTGTAACTGACCTGTTTTGTCCTCTCTTCTGTCCACCATTACTTCTACTTCATCGCCTACTTTAAGACCTTGGTTGTAACGGAATTCGTTAAGAGAAATAACACCTTCAGATTTGAAGTTGATGTCTACGATCGCTTCTTTGTCTGTCAATCTTACGACTTTCCCAACGATAACGTCGTTATCTGCAAGATTGTTAAGAGAACCGTTATAGATTTCTTCCAATTCTTTCTTCTCGTTTCTGTCTTCTGCGTTAAGACCTGATTCGAAAGAATCCCAATCAAATTGTTCTGGTGCTACGTTTTGGTTAAGAATAACCTCTGCTGAATTTGTCTCTTTTGACATTTTCTAATAAATTTGTATTCCTAATTATTTCAGACTTTGGCTTTGCTGTGACTCCTGAAAAATCCGGAAGATGTTAATTGTTAATGTTTTACTTCGCCTAAAGTGCGTTCACAAAAGTGGTGCAAAATTAATAATTTTATTTGAAGTTCACAATAGATTTAATAAAAATCAACACAGCCATAACTTTCTGGAAATCAAGTAAAAAAATTCTATTATCAAGGAGCTTAATCCCGCTGTCCACTATATCTTTTTTCGCCCAAGCTTTCCCCGTGCAAAAAAAGGATGCCGTTCCCATGGTAAGTTTGCATTAAGCAGAACATATTGATAACTTAGTTAAAAATATAAACCCTAAGAGTAAAAGCAGCAGG
>CAJYWD010000033.1 GCA_913778505.1 uncultured Chryseobacterium sp. | reverse complement strand
GCACCAGCTGATTTTGATTGTAATGCTTGAAATTCATAAACAAATATCTGATTATCAGATATAAATATACGAAAAAAAATAACAATTACAACCAAAAAAATCCGCCTCGGTTGTGAGACGGATTCATTTTTTGATCGTTTATTGTGTCTCGTCCTAAAATCTCCATCCTAGCGTCACAAAGAAATTGTCACGTTTGTTTTTAACCTTAGAGACTGCATAAGCACTGCTGTTGACATCAAATCCTCCGTTGAAGTATCCGGAATTATAATCTGCATTACCCTGAAGGAACGGACTGCTGTATTCTGAACTCACATTCTGATAAGATGCATCCAGATAAAAAGCCTTGAAATCATAACCTATACCGGCACCAATCACATTACGCTTTCCGATCATAAGGTTTGAAAACGACTTATTGGCGACAGATCCGTTGTCATTGTAAGTTGATAAGCTCAGGTTATCGAAATTATTGCCCTGGTAGGCATATCCTCCGCGGATACGGAAATCCGCAAGTCGATATTCTGCGCCCACTCGTAACTCGGATGTATTTTTATAGGAATCATTGAAGAAGTCATTCAGTTCCTGCTCTGCTGCGCCGTATTCCTTGTACTTAGGTTTTGTAAAACCCTGAATGTAATCAACATTTAGAGAGAAATTTTTGTTGGGTACAAATGCGGCACTCAGCGTCGCTTTCATTGGTGTGGAAAGTTTCCGGTCCTCAGCAAATAAATCGACCTGATTATTTCCAACATAATATTGGTTGTACACGCGGTCCATGGTCCACCATGTCGGAGTTTCAATTGCTGCTCCAACTCGGAACTGGTTATTCAGCTTGGCAATGACACCGAAGTTGGCAGAAAATCCATTCGCCTGTTCCTCAAAATCAGTGTACTGTTTATTGTAGGCAAGATTGGTGTTATCGTAATCCGACAGAAAGTTGGCACTGTCATACTGTCTCAGATAGGAATTATGTAAATTTAAGGCAGCGCCAAAATACAATCGGTTATCATAGTTAGCTCCGACTGCGAAATTAGTTTTAGAAACATCGCCGTAACGGTTGTAGGCGTGGCCAGCAAAAGTATAATTAATCGTTGTGCCCGGGTAGGTGAAATCATCGACAATTTTAATATTCCTGTTCGCAGCTGATTCAGAATAATTCTCGATGGACTGCGTATTATAATTAAATCCGATGTTTACAAATTTCCATTTCGTTGTGTCACCCAGATTGATACTTAGCACGCCCCCGGAGTTATTTAAATCCGTATGGTTAATCTTATAACTCAATGCTTGACTGCCAAGTGTAGTCGTATTCTTATTGCTGTTAACTCCTAAAGTCAGGTTTACATCACTTGCAATGAATACCCCGATTCCCGCCGGATTGGTGAATGCTGTGGAAATATCACCGCCCAGAGCACCCATAGAACCCGCCATGGAGTTATACTTAGCTGTTCCGTTGATTGCACTGTTGGAATATACATCCACTGTATTGGTAATTACTGAGATATCCTGCGCCTTAAGATAAAGTGCCGAAGCAGGAATGCTTAACAGTAAAAAAGTTTTCTTTAACATTTTATATTCAATAGTTTTTTCTGATTAACATTATCTTCTGCCACCGCCGCCGGAACGCATTCCTCCGCCGCCGCCAGATGAACCACCTCTGAAACCACCGCCGGAATTAAATCCTCCTGCACTGCCGGATCTGGAAGGCGCATTATTGAAACCGTCATTTCTAAAACCTCCGTTATTTCTGATACCGCTGTTACTAGGGTAATTATTTCTGATACCGCTGTTATTAGGATAAGTTCTCACACCGCTGTTGTTGGGATAAGTTCTCATGCCGGCATCCTGATTTCCTCTGATTCCATTGTTGGGATAGTTTCTGACACCGTTATTCGGGTAACTTCTGACACCGTTGTTTTGATTTCTGATGCCTCCGTTATTATCCACCATCAATCTATTGGAACCTCTGAAGCCGCTACTGTTAATACCACGGAAGCCATTGGTCTGTCTATTAGTGTTGATCATGCCGGAAAGTCTTCCATTAGCACCAGATCTGTTGAGGTAAACAGGTTGGTAAGCGCCGTAAAAACCGTGATGGCCGCCCCAGCCCCAGCCGGCATTCCAAAACGGATCATAGAAACCACCGCCCCATCCCCAAGGAGAGTAGAAGGAATTACCCCAACCCCAGCCAAAGCCCAGACCCCAGCCCCAAGAGTTGAAAGGACTGTTCCAGCCATACATTCCATAACCAGGATAGCCCCAGCCACCCCAGCCAAATCCTCCGCCCCAGCCAAAGCCGGAACCCCAACCCCAGTTATTGAAACTGCTGTAATTGGTTTCTGAACCTGTAAACGTACCCCAGTCGGAATCTGTAGCTACATTATAACGGTTCTGCTGTTGCTGTAGATTTAATTGATTATTGTCGTAAATGCTTGGGTAAGTATCCTGATAATTATAATTATCACCCACCTGATTTCCGTAGTTTCCGCCGTACGTTCCGGCAGGAAGGGAATCCTTGTTAGGATCGTAATACACGCCGTCTGTTTCTGAATATCCACCTGTATAAATTACGCAAGATGTCAGAAGAGAAGTGCTGGCAATCAAAATCAAACCTTTGGATTTGATAAGATTGAATAAGCTTTTATTGTTGAAATTTTTCATTTTATGAGAATTATTAAGTTCCTATATTTGCATTTGTTAAAAGTCTCAAATTTTATACCATTTGAATCGGTCTAAATACGTGTAAAATTAGGCTTTTTATTTAGATTGTAAAGTTTAAAAAAAGTTAAAAAAGATATTAAAAAAAATTATGGCAAAATTAACATCAAGAGCAGATGATTATAGCAAATGGTATAATGAACTGGTTGTTAAAGCAGATTTGGCAGAAAATTCCGGGGTTCGGGGGTGTATGGTTATCAAACCTTACGGCTACGCTATCTGGGAAAAGATGCGCGATGAAATGGACAAAAAGTTCAAAGAAACAGGACATCAAAATGCTTATTTTCCTCTTTTTGTGCCTAAAAGTCTCTTTGAAGCTGAAGAAAAAAATGCCGAAGGTTTTGCCAAAGAATGTGCCGTGGTCACTCATTACAGGCTTAAGAACGATCCTGATAATCCCGGGAAACTGATTGTAGATCCTGAAGCCAAACTTGAGGAAGAACTTATTGTACGTCCGACTTCCGAGGCTATTATATGGAATACTTATAAAAACTGGATTCAATCTTACAGAGATCTGCCGATTCTCATTAACCAATGGGCGAACGTCGTACGCTGGGAAATGAGAACGAGATTATTTCTAAGAACCGCAGAATTCCTTTGGCAGGAAGGTCACACCGCGCACGCCACAAAGGACGAAGCTGTAGAGGAGACTGAAAGAATGATTGAAGTCTATGCCAAGTTTGCGGAAGATTTTATGGCCATTCCGGTGATCCGTGGCATCAAGTCGCCGTCGGAAAGATTTGCCGGTGCAGATGAAACTTACTGTATAGAAGCTATGATGCAGGACGGAAAAGCTCTGCAGGCAGGAACATCGCATTTCCTGGGACAAAATTTTGGGAAAGCTTTTGATGTCAAATTCACAACGAAAGAGGGGAAAATCGAACATGCATGGGGAACTTCCTGGGGAACTTCTACACGTCTCATGGGCGCGCTCATTATGACGCACTCGGACGACTTAGGTTTGGTTTTGCCTCCGACGTTGGCGCCAATTCAGGTTGTTATTGTTCCGATTTTCAAAGGAGAAGAGCAGCTGGCTCAGATCAGCGATGTGGCATTGGAGATTCAGAATAAGCTGAAAGCAAAAGGAATTTCTGTCAAGTTTGATGATGATACACAAAACAAGCCAGGATGGAAATTTGCAGAGTATGAACTGAAAGGTGTGCCATTAAGAATCGCAATGGGACAGCGCGACCTGGAGAATAAAACGGTTGAACTGGCTAGAAGGGATAATCTTACTAAAGAAACTGTTGCCTTAGAAGGTCTGGAAGATTATATCGAAGAACTGCTTAAAACAATTCAGAAAGATATCTATAATAAGGCCCTGCAATTCAGAGAAGAGAATATTACAAAGGTCGATTCCTACGAAGAGTTCAAGCAGGTTCTGGAAGAAAAAGGAGGCTTTATCCTAGCACATTGGGACGGCACTGAAGAAGAGGAAGAGCAAATTAAACAGGAAACCAAAGCCACAATCCGATGCATTCCTTTGAATAATGCTTTAGAAGATGGCGTTTCTTTAATTTCCGGGAAACCTTCCAGACAACGCGTCGTCTTTGCAAAATCTTACTAAAAAATGAAAACCTTCTTAATGGAAGGTTTTTTTATTGCATTTTTAAATTAATCTTT
Organism: uncultured Chryseobacterium sp.; assembly: GCA_913778505.1. Classification (GTDB taxonomy): domain Bacteria; phylum Bacteroidota; class Bacteroidia; order Flavobacteriales; family Weeksellaceae; genus Epilithonimonas. The sequence continues at coordinate 26,274 of CAJYWD010000033.1, read as the reverse complement.
GGATGCGACTGAATAATCTCAACCAGGATTTCAAAAAGCGTTTGTCCTCTGCCGGAAAGCAAGTCATCCAGTTTTTGCTGATTCAATTCTACATTGAATGGCTTGCCCTGCCTGATTTTTTTTTCATAAAATTCTTTGGTCAAACCCAATCCAAGATCTTGTTTTGACTTCTCCGAATATTTCCAGATAATTTTGCCCCGAAATCCGTAAAGAATATCATTAAAGCCATCCAGAGTTCCCACTTTCCAGTCTTCATCTTTCAGAAAAAGCAGAGAAATCTCCTTGTAGAAACCTTCCAGATCTGAAAAGTGATCACTATTAATAATGATTGTTTTGTGAGTAGACGTATCCAATTTGAAGTTTAAGAATTTGATGGTCTGTTAAAATTTAAACCTCACAGGCTTTTAAAACCTGTGAGGTTTGCTATCCATAATTCCGAATTTTAAAATTTTATTTTCCTGGTTTCAGTAAAACACAAACAATTTTCAAAAGGTTGAACGGTATCAAAACCTACAAGCTTTCGTAAAACGAGAAGATAAGCCTGAAGCTAATTGCTAAAAGCGAGTAGTCTATTTAAAATATTCAACTCCATTTTTGAAGATATTATGATAATTTGCAGTCGGGATGTTTTTCATTAATCCTTCTGCAAAACGTTCCGGGTGTCCCATTCTACCGAATATTTTTCCATCTGGACTGGTCACGCCTTCAATTCCGAATAAAGAATTGTTTGGGTTGAATGGCATTCCGTGGGCAATATTTCCTTCTAAATCTAAATATTGGGTTGCAATCTGTCCGTTTTCATACAACTTCTGAATTTCCGCTTCCGAAGCCATGAAACGACCTTCACCGTGAGAAATCGGAATGGTGTAAACCTGGTCTTTCATGCCTATCAGCCAAGGCGATTCGTCATTGACAACTTTTACATTCACCATTTGAGAAATATGTCTTCTGATGGCGTTGTGAGCCAAAGTCGGAGAATTTTCATCCAAATCTTTGATTCTTCCGTAAGGCAGCAATCCAGATTTAACCAATGCCTGGAATCCGTTACAAATTCCGATAATCATGCCGTCTCTGTCCAGCAATTCGTGAACCGCGTTTCTCATTTTCTCATTTTTCAAAACGTTCACAATGAATTTTGCCGAACCGTCCGGCTCGTCACCAGCGGAGAATCCTCCGGAAAAAGCTAAAATTTGTGACTGTTTAATTTCTTTTACCCAGGCATCGATACTTTCGTCCAACAATTGGTGATTGATATTGATTAAAGGTAAACTGCTCGTAATAGCACCTTCTTTGGCAAAGGCATTTAGCGTATCATACTCGCAGTTTGTTCCCGGAAAAATGGGCGCAAATACTTTTGGCTTCGCCAATCCGTGTTTTTTGATGATGATATTTCTTGGGTTGATTGAATTTGATTTTTCATCCAATGCAACTGTAATTCTATCCTTTTCAATTGTTGGGAAAAGATTTTCAAAGGTACTTGTATTTGCTTCAAGTAATTTTTCGATTTCAAAATTAAAAATACTGATTTTCAAAACATTTGAATTTTTAACTTCACCAATTAATTGAAGTTCGACAGAGTTTAATTCTTCCTGAGATTCTATAATTAGGCTACCAATATTTTTAGCTAATAAAGAATTTGTCACATTGACCGGAGTCGAAATGTCAGCGCCTAATCTGTTTCCAAAACTCATTTTTGCCAAAGCAACTGCAACGCCGCCTTCTTTAACAGTCTTCACAGAAACGATTTTTCCACCTTTAATATTATCGAAGATGAATTCGTAAATGCCTTTCAGTTTTTCGTAATTTGGAAGCCCGTTTTCCTGTGGAATATGGTTGAAGAAATACAGTTTATTTCCTGCCTGTTTAAATTCCGGAGAGATGATGTTTTTCTTTTCTCCGTTCGCACAAGCAAATGAAATCAGCGTTGGCGGAACATTCAGATCCTGATAGGTTCCACTCATCGAATCCTTACCTCCGATGGCAGCCAATCCGAAATTCATCTGGGCATCATAAGCTCCTAAAAGTGAAGCCAAAGGTTTCCCCCATTTTTCTGGATTCTGACCCAATTTCTCAAAATATTCCTGGAAACTGAATCGGATGTTTTTATAATCGCCACCCATCGCCACGATTTTTGCCACGCTTTCTACAACAGCGTAAGAAGCGCCCAATAATGAGTTTTGCTTAGAAATTTCTGCATCAAAACCCCAACTCGCCAAAGAAACCGTTTCAATATCTTTTGCCCCGATGATTGGCAACGTCTGAACACTTCCTTCCATCAAGGTCTGCTGGTATTTCCCACCCAAAGGCATCGCAACCGTAGTCGCACCAATCGATGAATCGAACATTTCCAGTAGACCTTTTTGAGAAGCTACATTTTTGTCAGCTAAGATTTTCAGGAAATTTTCTTCGTTAAAGACAGGATTTTGTTCTTTTACTTCATCAAGATGTGTGATCTTTACTTCCTGATTCTTAGAACAGCCATTGGTATCCAGAAATTCCCGTGAAAGATCAACAATTTTATCGCCTTTCCAGAACATCTGCATTCTTCCGGAATCCGTCACTTTTGCCACTTCCACCGCGACAATATTTTCAGCTTCACAGAATTTGATGAATTGTTCTTTATCTTTTGGTTCAACCACCACTGCCATTCTTTCCTGTGATTCGGAAATTGCCAATTCAGTTCCGTTCAAGCCTTCATATTTTAAAGGTAAAACATCCAGATTAACTTCCAGTGAATCAGCAATTTCACCAATGGCTACCGAAACACCACCAGCTCCGAAATCGTTTGATTTTTTAATTAATCTCGTTACTTCAGGATTTCTGAATAATCTTTGGATTTTACGCTCTTCAACCGCATTTCCTTTCTGGACTTCAGAGCTCATCGTATGGATGGACGTTTCGTCCTGTTCTTTTGAACTTCCGCTTGCTCCACCAACGCCGTCACGGCCTGTTGCTCCACCCAAAATGATAATCGAATCGCCCGCTTCAGGCTTTTCACGTCTTACCCAATCCACAGGAACCGCTCCGGCAACGAAACCCACTTCCATTCTTTTGGCTTTGTAGCCTTCATCGTAGAGTTCAGATACCATTGTGGTCGCCAAACCGATTTGGTTACCGTAAGAAGAATATCCGTTTGCAGCCTGTTTTGTGATTGTTTTTTGAGGTAATTTTCCCGGTAAAGTTTGGTCAACTGACTCCAAAACATCAGCAGCACCTGTTAACCTCATCGCCTGGAAAACGAAAGAACGTCCAGACAAAGGGTCTCTGATGGCGCCACCTAAACACGTTGAAGCCCCACCAAAAGGCTCAATTTCTGTCGGGTGATTGTGTGTTTCGTTTTTGAACAACAAATACCAAGGTTCTTTTTTACCATCATATTCAGCTTCGATTTGGATCGTACAAGCGTTGATTTCATCTGAAACCACCAAGTTTTCCAATTGTCCTGTTTTATGGAAATATCTTCCGCAAACGGTCGCCAGATCCATTAACGAAATTGGTTTCAATTCGCGTCCTAAGAATTTTCTTTTTTCGATATAATCATCAAAAATGGTTTGCAAGGTTTGCTTAAAATCATCTTCAAAAACAATGCTTGATAATTCGGTTTCAAACGTTGTGTGACGACAGTGGTCGCTCCAGTAGGTATCCAGAACTTTTAGTTCGGTTTCAGTAGGATTTCGGTTTTCAGATTTAAAATAATCCTGAATGAATTTCAAATCGTCCAAACCTAGAGCAAAACCGTGATTATTATAGAAGTTAGTGAGTTCTTCAGTATCCCAGTTAATAAAGTTCTCGTGAGTTAAAACTTTTGACGGTGTGTCTTCCGCAGGAATGTCCAAAATTGACAAATCTTTTTCCTGAGATTCTACTTTATTAATTAAAAGATCTTTGATCTTAACTAAGTCAGATTCGGAAACGCCATCGAACTCGATTAATTTACCGCTTCTGACTTTAGACTTCTCATTTCCAGTCAACAGAGCAATACACTGTTGCGCAGAATCGGCACGCTGGTCGTACTGTCCCGGTAAAAATTCTAATGCGAAATGCGTTCCTTTTGCAGGATTTTCCTCGATTAAAATATCAGTAACCGGATCTACGAAAGTGCTGTTCACAACCTTTTCGAATTCGCCGTCATTTAATCCGAAAATATCGTAAATGTTGTACACTTTTACGCTTTGGATAGACGGAACCACCGCTTTTACTTCATCAAATAGTTGCGGACTTTCCACATCGAAAATCCCTCTTTTTTCTACGAAAATTCTTTTGTTTTGAGACATTAGATGTCAGATATTTATTAGGTTTATTTTTAATTTTTTAAAGCAAAATCAAGTGAATTTGCGATTTTTTATTTCAATAGCATTCCTACGGACTGCGGATTTCAAGGATTAGTTTCCTTTCTACACAGATGACATTCCTATGGAGTGCTTTTAATTTCTATCTTTTTAGTGATTCCGTTAAGAATCATGTCTGTATAGAACAACAACTTGCCTTTTTATAGCATTCCTACGGAATGCAGATTTTCTGTGATTACTTTTTGCTACACAGATGACATTCCTACGGAATGCTTCTTTCTCCTCATTTTAAAGGGCGATTCCATAGGAATCGTATCTGTATAGAACAACAACTTGCCTTTTTTATAGCATTCCTACGGAATGCAGATTTTGTGTTATTAATTTTTGCTACACAGATGACATTCCTATGGAATGCTTCTTTTTCCTCATTTTAAAGGGCGATTCCATAGGAATCGTATCTGTATAGAAAAACAACTTGCCTTTTTTATAGCATTCCTACGGAATGCAGATTTTGTGTGATTACTTTTTGCTACACAGATGACATTCCTACGGAATGCTTCTTTCTCCTCATTTCAAAGGGCGATTCCATAGGAATCGTATCTGTGTAGAAATTAATGTCTGCGATTTTGGGGCAGTCCGTAGGACTGCTATTTTTCTTTTCACTAAAATTCACAAAAATAATTTTCTTGCAATCATAAAACCACTTTCAGTCTTCATAAAATTCAAACAAATATTCATTCTTAAATTCTATTTCAAAAGCCGTAAGCATTTCAAGATATTCTTGTTTAAAGCTTTTCTTTACGTGGTGTTTTTCTTGACTCAGAATATAATTTACAACTTTATCCTTCTGACTTTTCGAATAAGAAAATGCACCATAACCTTCCTGCCAAGAAAATTTACCAAAACACAGCTCTTTTTCATTTATAAAATTTGTGGTTTCAATTTTAACCGTTTTAATCAGTTCCGGAATTGTAATCTGCAGATTTTTATAACTGAAGAAGATATGAATGTGGTCAGGATTTGCGTAAATAGCTAATACTTTTTGTTTTTTATTATTAAATATTCCACAAATATATTTTTCAATTTCCTCTTTTACCTCTGATTTAATTTTAATGTCACGTCCTTTTGTCGCAAAAACAATTTGAATATAAATCTGTGTGTAGGTATTAGGCATAATATTTTATTTTTCATCATTTTTACAAAGATAGCATTCCCACGGAATGCAAAATTTGTAGGTTTATATTTTTCTACACAGATGGCATTCGTAACGGAATGCGCCATTTTCTTTGCTACCCAAATTACAGTCTTGCGGACTGTGAATTTTGCGTGTTTGTGTTCTTTCTACACAGACATTCCTCTGGAATGTTTATTAATATTACAATTCTTCAAATTGATTCCGTTAAGAATCTTATCTGTATAGAAAATTTGTTTTAATAACGTTGCAGTCCGTAGGACTGCTATCTCTTCAAACCAAATTTTAAAAAATATGCAGCCCAAAAGAGCTGCATACGATATTTATACTTTAAGATCAGCTTCTAACCCAATCAAATCTTTATTCGCATCAATAATCGGCTGGACTTCATGGGCAATAAATTCTTCCGTCTGTATTGGCGCAAAACCAATGAAATTTTTAGGATCGAGAACTTCTTTTAGTTTTGATTTATCCAGTTTTAATGAATCGTCATTCAAAATTCTTTCGATCAAATCATTTTCTTTTCCTTCTTCTTTCACTTTTTTCGACGCTTCCATCGAGTGAACGCGGATAACTTCGTGGATTTCCTGACGGTCACCACCGGCTTTCACTTCCTCCATAATGATGTATTCCGTCGCCATGAAAGGAAGTTCTTCCATAATATGTTTTTTGATTCTATTCGGATAAACCACAATTCCGTTCATGATGTTGTTCCAAATCAATAGAATCGCATCAACTGCTAAGAAGGCCTGAGGAATTGTCAATCTTTTGTTTGCAGAATCGTCCAATGTTCTTTCAAACCATTGTGTTGAAGCTACCATTGCAGAACTTGTCGTTAAAGACATTACATATTTTGCTAATGCTCCAATTCTTTCGCTTCGCATCGGGTTACGCTTGTAAGCCATTGCAGATGAACCGATTTGGTTTTTCTCGAATGGTTCTTCAATTTCTTTCAAATTTTGAAGAAGACGTAAATCGTTGGTGAATTTATGGGCTGATTGTGCGATATTTCCTAATAAAGCCACAACTTTAGCATCGATTTTTCTATCGTAAGTCTGTCCGGAAACCCCGAAGACTTTCTCAAAACCGAATCTTTTTGACAATTCTTTATCTAAATGTTTAACCTTAGAATAATCACCGTTGAAAAGCTCCAGGAAACTTGCAGCCGTTCCTGTTGTTCCTTTTACGCCTCTGAAGCGAAGGGCTTCCAGGAAAAAATCAAGCTCTTCAATGTCAAGAACTAAACTCTGTAACCAAAGTGTTGCTCTTTTTCCAACTGTTGTTAACTGAGCCGGTTGGAAGTGAGTAAATCCTAAAGTCGGTAAATCTTTGTACTGAATCGCAAAATCAGACAGATTTTTCATCACGTTCACCAACTTTTTCTTTAAAATTAAAAGTCCGTCACGAATTTGAATCAAGTCTGTATTGTCCCCTACAAACGCCGAAGTTGCTCCCAGGTGAATAATTCCTTTTGCAGAAGGTGCCACATCACCATAAGCATGAACATGAGCCATGACATCGTGTCTGAATTTTTTCTCATATTCTGCTGCTTTTGCATAATCGATGTTTTCTGCATTGGCTTTTAGCTCTGCGATTTGCTCGTCGGTAATGTCAAGACCTAGATCTTTTTCAATTTCAGCAAGCGCAATCCAAAGCTTTCTCCAGTTCTGGAACTTGTTGTTGTGCGAGAAATTAAACAGCATTTCTTCACTGGAATAGCGTTCTTCCAATGGGTTTTTGTATGAATTCATTTCTTTTTTACTTTCTTTTTATTAGATTCACAAATTTAAGGAAATTAACCGATTGCATAAAATCAAATTGTTATCAAATTCATATTTAACTCTATTGCTTTTTTTTTATCCAAAAATCGGCGGGATATTTGTATCTCCCAAATCAAACCTAATACAGATGGTCTCAAAAATTACTTCAGAAGTCAAAGTCAGCGTCACTACGGAATATGACAATCATAACAGCTATCCTTCCGAAAACCGTTTTGTTTTCCGCTACAATATCGAAATTCAGAATTTGGGTAGTTCGCCGATAAAACTGATGTCGAGGATGTGGATGATTTATGATTTGGGATTTGGTTTTACCGAGGTGGAAGGTGCGGGCGTCATCGGCCTTACACCATCATTACAAACGGGCGAAACGTTTAAGTACTTTTCTAACGTCATTTTGAAATCAGGCGTCGGAAGCATGGAGGGTTATTACATTTTCGAGAATGCTGATCAGCAGAGTTTTGAGGTCGATATTCCGAAATTCAACCTGGTTTCCGAAGTTCTCAGTAACTAAATTAAAATCAAAATATCAGGGTTGATTTGCTCTCCAGGATGCTTAAAGAATTTTAAAACGTTTTCCGAAGACATCCCGGACTTCATCATTATTAGTAATCATTAATCTTTCAAAACTCAAAAGGGAAAGTTGGGCACACACCTGTGCGTCGGCATCTGCGCGGTGATGATTGAATTTGATCTGATGATATTCGGCAAGGTTTTTAAGTCCATAACTTTTCAGATCTTTCCATGCTCTTTTTGCGACACCAATACTGCATAGATAGCTAAGATTCGGCTTAAAAAAACCATAGTGTTCCAGACAGGCGCGCAGAACTGCGGCATCAAAAGATGCATTGTGTGCAATCATTAAATTTCCATACATCAGATTTTCAATCTCATACCAAACTTCTGCGAAAGTGGGAGCGAGCTGCACATCTTCCGGAGTAATGCCGTGAACTGCCATATTATGATAGCTGAAGTAAGGAAAAGATGGCGGTTTTATCAGCCAGGATTTTGTTTCCTTGATCTGACCATTTTCCACGATGCAGATGCCCAGTTCGCAGGCTGAGTTCCTTTCGTGCGTTGCTGTTTCAAAATCTAGGGCTATGAAGTCCATATTCTACTTTTTAAAACCTAAAAAATGATTAAAAATCAACCATTTTGATTGATAGTATTTTTTGATCTGATTTTTACTTCTCAGTTTAATTGATTCCGGAATCTCCGCATAGAACGCAAAATGCGCTTTTAAAACTGCTCCTAAATGAGACCAACCGTTTTTGTATCCCAAATATAATCCTGCAAAACCATCGAGAACAAGTCTTGAGAAAATCACTGGCACTACGCTCATTGGTGGCAGATTTTTAACCAGCATGGTCAGATTGTTCCGAAAATTCAGAAATGTTTTTTGCGGATTTTGTTTGTTAAGCGTTCCACCGCCAACGTGGTAGACGGTAGATTTTCCTGTATAAAAAATGGTCTTACCGGCATTCTGAAGTCTCCAGCAGAGATCAATTTCTTCCTGATGTGCAAAGAATCTTTCATCAAAACCTTTCATATTCCAGAAGTCTTCGGATTTGATAAAAAGAGAACATCCAGAAGCCCAGAAAATTTTTGTTTCGTCATCGTATTGGCCATGGTCATTTTCAAGATCATCGAAAACTCTTCCTCTGCAATAAGGATAGCCTAGATTATCAATCAAACCTCCGCCAGCTCCGGCAAATTCAAATCGATTTTTATCATTATAATCGAGGATTTTAGGCTGAACGGCCGCAACGGAGGGGTTGTCAGAAAATACTTTCAGAACCGGCTGCAACCAGTTTTCGGTCACTTCCACATCGGAATTCAGCAGGCAATAGATATCAGCTTCAATGTTCTGCAAACCATCATTGTAACCTTTCGCAAAACCCGAATTACCGGGGTTAATGATAATCTTTACAGTAGGAAAGTTAGTCTCAAGAAACGAAATGGAGTCATCTGTCGAGGCGTTGTCAATCACATAGATTTTTGCACCATCTGAGTAATTAACTACGGATGGCAGAAATTGCTCCAGCCAATTTTTTCCGTTCCAGTTCAGAATCGCTATAGCAATATTCATGACTCTTCGTAAGTTTTTATGGCATCTTTGTACTTCCATCTGCGGTGGGACCAAAGCCAGTTGTCTGGTCTTTTCCGGATGGTGTTTTCGAGGAGCTTATGAAACTTTTTTACCACTTCATGTTCTACAAATCCTTCTCCGTCGGGATAGATTCTGTAATAATTCACCTGGTAAAATCCTCGTTTCACTTTCTTCATCTCGCAATAGATAAAGGCGAGATCCATTCTTGTAGAGAGCTTGTCGTAGCCAATGAAGGCAGGCGTTTTCTGATTGAGGAATTTTAGGCCGTAGTTCACAGAATTGATATTGGGCGTCTGATCTGCTACGAACATGTACACCGAGTTTCCATCATTCGGATTGCGGAAGATATGCTTGATGACATCGTGCGCTTCCAGCGAATGGTTATTGAATCTGTTGCGGATCAGCTTGATCTTTTCTTCCCAGAAACTACTGCTCATTTTTCTGTAAACCGGGTGGCAGTGCTCCTGTGGGATTACAGTTGTTAATGCATTGAACCATTCCCAGTTGAAAACATGTCCCGATAGCATGATCACATTTTTACCTTCTGCTTTGGCCTCATGAAAAAGTTCCTGGTTCAGGTGCTGCATACGCACGCGCGATTCTGTAACCGATATTGTAAATGCCTTCAGCATCTCGGCCAGATAATCGCAAAAGTTAGCGAAGAACTTTTTAGAAATTTCCTGGATCTCTTTTTCAGATTTTTCGGGAAAGGAGTTTTTAAGATTTTCCAGCACTTCTTTTTTCCGGTAGCCGATGATGTAGTAGTTGATAAAGAACATGATATCAGAAAAGACATATAATATTCTGAGCGGAAGACGGGAAACAAGTAATAATATGCTGAATAAAAATTGATTCAATGGATGATGAATATTGGCAAATATACTGAAAAATAGGTAGATTTTTACGTAACTTTGATGTAAATTAAATTTCGATCTGAAGTACAATGAAAAGAACAATAAATCAATTGGCATTGGCCGGAGCCCTAATTTTCGGGGTTTCAGGATATGCTCAGAGCATAGAGAAGCCTCTAACTAAGGAACAAATTGAAGCTAAGAAAAAAGCGGCCGCAGAGGAAAAAGCCAGACTTGTAAAACCCTATCATCCCGAAGCCAATGCAGAATTGGATATTAAAAATGCGGTAGCATTAGCAAAAAAAGAACATAAAAATGTTTTGATTCAGGCCGGTGGCAATTGGTGTATCTGGTGTTTGAGGTTTAACGATTATGTTCAGAAAACGCCGGAACTTAAACAATTAGTAGATCGGAATTATATCTATTATCACCTAAACTGGTCGCCGGAAAATAAAAACGAAAAAGTCTTTTCGCAGTATGGCAATCCGGGGGATAAATTCGGCTATCCGGTTTTCATTGTTTTGGATGAAAACGGAAAGCAGCTCCACACGCAGGACAGCTCAGTTCTGGAAGAGGGAAGTGGCTACAGCTTTGCGAAGGTGAAAGAATTTTTCAATTCCTGGAAACCTAAAACTTTGTGATGTACCAACGTTGTAAAATAAGATAAACACTTGGATATCAATATTTATTTTGTCACGAACAATATCTTATTCCTGACACTTAGATATTATTCCAAGTTCTCATCGGACATTCCAGCTGTGCTAAGCTGATCTTAATCGTGACTGAGCGAAAGAACATTTTACGGGTTTGTTTTCGCCTTATTTCTGCGGCTCCGGACGGTGCGTATTTTAGCTATCCGAAAGTGATGAGATCGTAACAAAAGTTACGCAATTTGAGATATGTTAAAATATGGCAGGATCGAAAATTCCTTAAGTTTCCAGTGAAAGATTAACAAGAATTAATAACATCTAAAATATTCTTATAAATAAAATTCAATTCTTCTTCAGTAATACAGTAGGGAGGCACCAGATATATAACATTTCCTAGTGGCCGCATAATAATTCCACGTGATAATAATTCGGCGTACAGCTCTTTTCCTATTTCATTAAAATAGGAAGTCTCCTTATTATTTTTTATTTCCCAGGCTAAAATGGTTCCTGTTTGTCTCACGTTTTCAACGTTTGAAAGTTGTTTTAATATTTTTTTAAAAAGACAATGTTGCCCGGAAATTCGCTGAATGTTTTTTTGGGTTTCCTCATTCAATAACAATTCCATACTTGCCAAAGCTGCTGTACAAGCCAAGGGATTTGCAGTGAAAGAATGACCGTGAAATAACGTTTTGTACTTGTCGTCAGATAAAAAAGAATTGTAAATATCATCAGAACAAGTCGTGATTCCCATTGGCATCGTCCCTCCCGTCAAACCTTTTGAAAAACACATGATATCGGGTTTTTCTGAAAGATGGTCTGCTGCAAATAGCTTTCCTGTTCGTCCGAAACCAGTAAAAACCTCGTCCTGAATCATTAAAATCTTTTGCTCTCGACAAAATCTCATCAATTCATCCAGGTCTTCAGCACTATACATCAACATTCCACCTGCGCCCTGAACCAATGGCTCATAGATAAAACAGATTATTTCATTCTGATGACTTTTTATTTCTGATTTTAAATCTTCCAGATTTCCAAAGGTTGGAGTATCTATAAAAATAACTTCAAACAACATTTCATTGAAGGGCTGCGTCCATATACTTCTTGCGCTTACTGACATTGCTCCGAAAGTATCGCCGTGATAAGCATTTTTAAAGGCTAAAATTTTTGATTTTTTGTTTGTTTTATGATGTGCATACTGTACACACATCTTCAGGGCAACTTCTACCGCCGTAGAACCATTATCGGAATAGAAAACTTTCTCTTGGTTATCTGGCAGGAGCTTTAATAGATTTTCTGAAAGCTGTATTGCGGGTTCGTGGGTAAAACCCGCAAAAATGACTTGTTCTAAAGTATTTAACTGTTCAGAAACCTTTTGTGCAATATAAGGATGTGAATGACCATGAAGCGTTACCCACCACGAAGAAATGGCATCAATATACTTATTTCCAAGATTATCAAAAAGATAAACACCACTTCCTTTGATAATAGGAATGGCATTGCCGGAAGTCTTCATTTGGGTATATGGATGCCAATTGACAGCTCTGTCGCGTTCTTGTAAGTTCATTTTTTATAAATTATGCGTTGAGATTCCAAATTCAAACTGTTCCTGCGATTTTTCGGTTTGTCTCTTCATTGGTTTTAACCCTAAGTTCTGCAGCATTTGCATATCTTCGGATACTCCCGGATTTGGTGTTACCAATAATGTTTCTCTTTCTCCGGTAAAAATTGAATTGGCTCCTGCCATAAAACACCAGCCTTGCTCAAATTCTGTCATTTCGATTCTTCCTGCACTCAGGCGAACCATTGACGAAGGCATTACAATTCTTGCTGTGGCAATCATTCTTACCATTTCCCAGGTATCTGTTTTTTCATTGTTCTCGAGCGGAGTTCCGGCTACTCTTGCCAATGCATTAATGGGAACAGATTCAGGATGTTTTGGCATTGTGGCCAACGTTAGAAGCATAGAGATTCTGTCTCTGTGGGTTTCTCCTAGACCGATAATTCCTCCCGAGCAAACTGTAATTCCTGCTTTTCGAACATTATTTATTGTGTTAATCCTATTATCAAAAGTTCTTGTGGAAATGATTTCTTCATAATATTGTTCCGACGTATCTAGATTATGATTGTATGCGTACAAACCAGCTTCGTGAAGACGGACTGCCTGCTCTTCAGTGAGCATTCCGAGCGTGCAGCAAACTTCCATTCCAAGATCATTCACTCCCTTTACCATGTCGATCACTCTATCGAAATCCCGGTTATTTCGGACTTCTCTCCATGCTGCAGCCATACAGAACCGGGAGGAGCCGTTCTCTTTTGCTTTTCGGGCGTGTTCAATGACTTGCTCAGTGGGTAGTAAAGCCTGAACTTTTATGTTGGTGTGGTAACGTGCTGCCTGTCCGCAATAGGAACAATCTTCGGGACAGCCGCCTGTTTTGATTGATAATAATGTTGACATCTGAACTTCTTCGGGATTATGCCATTCTCTATGAACGGTTGCCGCTTTGTAAATCAGTTCAATCAAAGGGAGATGATAAATTTCTTCTATTTCTTCTTTTGTCCAGTCTGTTCTTAGTTGTATTTTATCCATTATTCTACTATTTCTAATTGTTTAGTGATATTGTCTATATTTTCTTTCGATATATTTTCGATTTCGGGAATCCTGATGATTTTTGTTTTGCTCTGAATATTTTTACAAATAACCCTCTCTGTATCCGGTGGGAAATTCCCATTTAAAATCAAATATTTAAGTTTAAGATTTCTTTGTTCTAAAGCCATTAGTGAAAGTATGGTATGATTGATACAACCTAAATAATTTCTTACTATCAAAGCAACGGGTATATTTAGTTTTTCAATCAAATCAATGATGAATTCCTGATCAGAAAGAGGAACCATCATGCCTCCGGCTCCTTCTACAATCAAATTATTATTTGTATAAGGAAGTTTAAAATCATCAAGACGGATTAAAAAACCTTCCGCAGCCGCTGACTGATGCGGAGAAGCCGCAAGTTTCAATTGATATGTCGCGGGATATATCAACACATGTTCCCCCACCCAATGTTTAATTTTCATGCTGTCCGAATAATGTAAATCTCCTGACTGGATGGGTTTCCAATAATCAGCGCAAAAGTATTTTGTTAAGATCGCAGAACATACCGTTTTTCCCACTTCAGTTCCTATTCCTGTAACAAATAATTTCATTTTCCAATAAATCTTTTAATAATTTCTGTAAGTTTTACAATTTCTTCCTCTGTATTGAAACTGTGAAGGCAGATTCTCAGCCTTTCTGTTCCGGGCTTTACAGTGGGGCTCCGGACGGCATACGTCAAAAATCCATTTTCGACCAAAGCTTCCTGTAAATTTTTCAAAATTTGGATATCCGGAATTACTACAGCTTTTACAGGACTCTTCTCAGAAGACATTGTCTTTATGTGCTGCCGATTAAAAACTTTAATATTGCGCTTTAGTTGATCAGATTCATAATTATTATTACGCTTTAAAAATTCATATCCCACATTTATGCTTTTCCACATAATGTCCTGGGCTGCGGTAGTGTAAATAAAAGGCGATGCAAAATTGATGAGATATGATCTGATGAGTTTATTGCACAAAATAGCTGCTCCATGCACTCCTAAAGCCTTTCCATAAGTTATAACAGTAGATGAAACTTTAGTTTGAAGTTGATGTTTTTCAACCAATCCATTTCCAAAAACTCCAAAGGCGTGTGCTTCATCTACAATCAAAAAAGCGTTATATTTCTCCGCTATTTCCGCAATTTCTTGAATCGGAGCAAAATCTCCGTCCATGGAATAAATACTTTCTATTGCGATATAGGAATTTCCTTTTTGCCTTTGAAGGACTTGTTCGAGATCTACAATATTATTATGCCTGAATTTCAGTTTTTTAGCATAAGACAGTTTGCAGGCATCATGTACAGAGCGGTGAATTTTTTCGTCAACTATAATCGTCTCATGTCGGTTCGGAAGGGTAGAAAATAAGGCCAGATTGGCAGTATACCCCGACGAGAAAAGCAATGCCGAATCATATTGGTGCTCGGTTGCGATATAATTTTCCGTTTCTGTAACGGCTGAACTATTGCCACTGATCAATCTTGAACCTGTGCTTCCTGATAACAATTGAGGATTCTCTGTGACCTCTTTCAATAATGCACTTTGGAAACCTTTATTTCTTGCAAATCCCAAATAATCATTAGAATAGAAATCGATTCCTTCATCTTTTGTTTTTAAAACCCTGAGAGTGCCTTCCAATTTTCTTTTCGTAAGAGCTGCCTTAAGATGGCTGAATTTTTCAGAAATCATTCCTTTTTACAACATCTTTAGTTATTGAATTGATCCATTGCGTATATAATACGGTTTCGATCTCTAAAATATTTTCTGCATGTTTTTTCCAATCCCCAGAAAACGCTTCCAATTGATCAATCATTTCTTCTAAATGTCCTTCTTCCTCCAAAATGATAGACTTCACCAGGACTTTTGAACCTGCTTTCGTAAGTACATCTTGATATATTGGGTATAATCTGTCAGCGCGAACTTCAATGGCATACGTAACAAAAAGATAAGCCGCATATTTTAGTTCTTCTCTTGAAAGCTCAAAATTATTTTGAAGGTATCTGCACGCTTTGATATCAAGAATCTGAAGATATTGCCGCGTTGCAACAGGAGCAATAAGCTCACTGATTTCATAGGTTTTGCATAATTCCGAATCCAGTTTTCCAATCTGCTTTTTGAGATAATAAGCGTGACGATGCTCTTCACAGGCGTGCTTTAACTGGAGTAAAGTAACTCTCGTACTATGTTCACAGGCAGAAATTTTTCTTGCTCCAGCATTTTCCATAAAAGAAAGTGTGTTAAGCCATTTTGCGTGGCACTCTTTATCACCGACAATTTTACCAATTAGATTATAAATCTCCATTTCGATTATTTTGATTCAAAATTACTATATTGCCGGATGGTTGAATAGTACCAGTTTTGACATCATGAATAGTCCGGTTGGATTTCCTTACGAAAGTTTCATCATCATCAACAGAGATTCAGATATCTCTATATACATGCAAATTTCAAATCAACTGATCAATGCGATTCAAAGAGGTGTTTTGCCTTCTGGCACAAAACTTCCGGGAACAAGGGCATTGAGTATAATTTTGAATGTGCACAGAAATACAATCATTAATGTGTATGATGAGCTCTTTGCGCAAGGATGGACGGAGATTATTCCAAATAAAGGAACTTTTATTATAGGGAATAACCAGGTAAAACCATTAAAAATCAAAAATTTTGAAGCTAATTATCTTGAGCATTATCCGAAATCAGCAGGATTTTCTTTTAAAACTTCCAATATTTTAGATAATCCTTTTGAATACTCCAGTTGTAAGTATAATTTTAATGACGGAATTCCTGATATCCGTCTGACTCAAATTGATTATCATTCACGGATTTACAGCTCTATTCTGAAAAGGAAGGCACATAAAATAGGAAAGTACAATCAGGATGGAAGCGAATTTTTCAAGGAACATCTTTCAGAATTTTTAAATCTGTCAAGAGGTCTGCCCATTTCAAAACACAATCTTCTCATCACCAGAAGTACAGAAATGAGCATTTATATAGTTTCTGAAATTTTACTCTCTCCCAGTGACACGATTTTGGTAGGCGAATTAAGTTACTTTTCTGTCAATATGATATTTGAAAAATCAGGAGTGAAAATTAAAACTGTCCCAATTGATCATGAAGGCATAAAGGTTGATGACGTGCGCGATATTTGTAAAAAACAAAAAATCAGAATGCTATATCTCACACCTCATCATCATTATCCTACAACCGTCACATTAAGTTCCAAAAGAAGATTGGAGTTGCTTAATCTTGCCCAGGAATATGGTTTTATTATTCTTGAAGACGATTATGATTATGATTTTCATTATGACAAAAGCCCAATACTTCCTTTAGCAAGTGCAGACACCAATGGAATGGTTATTTATATAGGTTCATTTGGAAAATCATTGGCTCCAGGCTTCCGCACAGGATTTATTGTCGCTCCGGAAAATCTGATGATCGAGATGCGTAAATACTTAGGGATTATAGACAGACAGGGCGACGTTCTGATGGAACATGTTTTAGGAGAAATGATTTCAGAAGGCGAGATTAATAGATATTTAAAAAAATCTATCAAAATTTATATGGAACGGAGAGATTATTTTACGGCACTTCTGGAAAAAAAAATGGGCGAATACGTAGATTTCGAAAAACCCTCAGGTGGTCTAGCCGTATGGATAAAATGGAAAACCTCTGTTAATCTGATGCAGCTCACTAGAAATTGTGCTAATAACAATCTTTTTATACCTAGAACGTTACTTTATCAAAATAAAAATCTAACAGCCATGCGACTAGGATTTGGAAATTTAGATGCCAAAGAAATGGATGAAAGTTTTGAAATTTTAGCTGAAAATATAAAATATTTGATATAAAGCGACACAAATAGCCGCGAGGCAACTGAGCTCCCGCAGATGTTTTAGTAGTACACCGGATTCCCTGATAATTGGCCACACCCAAAACCGTAAAAATTATACTTTGTCCTCTTCTGTTAATTGGTAAATAGGCTGGGGCAGCCGTATAACTTAATGTATTTCCCATCGCCAGCACTTTGCTATTGGCCTTTACGTTGGCCTTCCAGACTGCCTATGTTCAATGTTTCATTGCTGGAGCAGGAAAAAGGAATCATGTTTCAATTTATTTTTTGTGTAACTAACATTCAAAAACAGTTTCCGTTTGATAAAAAAAATGAAAAATATTGATAAATTATTTTTTTTAAATATACTTACTTGATTTTTACGAAATAAACAAAAAAACGCCTTAAAAAAGGCGTTTTCGTGGTCCCACCTGGGCTCGAACCAGGGACCACCTGATTATGAGTCAGGTGCTCTAACCAACTGAGCTATAGGACCTCAAAATTGGTTGAATTTTGTGTGTGCAAAAATAACAAAATTTATCTATCTGCAAAACTTTTATGGCTTTTCTTGACATAATTCTATCAATACGCCATTCGTGGATTTGGGATGGAGGAAGACAACTATTTTATTATCAGCACCTTCTTTCGGTTCTTCGGAGATGAATTGAAAGCCTTCTTTTTTGAGTCTTTTGATCTCTGAATCGATATCTTCTACCCCAAAAGCAATATGATGAATGCCTTCTCCTTTTTTGTCAAGGTATTTGGCGATCGGGCTTTCGGGATTACGAGCTTCCAGAAGTTCAATTTTGCTTTCGCCCAATTCATAGAAGGATGTAGTTACACCTTCGCGTTCCACCGACTCCTGCTTATAATTTTTTTTACCGAGCAGCCTCGAAAACAAATCATCTGACGCCGACAATGTATTAACGGCTATTCCTAAATGCTCAATTTTCATCTTTATCCTTATTTAACATCTTTCTTTATGACCTAATAAATTTTAGATGACAAAAGCCCTAGCCCCGATTGCAACGGCATCCTTTTTTGTCATGGCGGCGAAAATTCCTCTATTAAAAACTGAAAACGTCTTACGCCATGGCAAAAAAGATATAGTGGAAAGCGGGATTAAGCTCCTTTAGATAAATCTTCAGGATTTTAAATACCTCGAAGATTTGGAAATTAATTACGCATTGAATGCTTCGATAATTTTCGAGAAATCCTCGATTTTCAGCGCAGCGCCGCCAATGAGGCCTCCATCTACGTCGGGCTGTGAGAATATTTCCTTGGCATTATCCGGCTTCACACTTCCTCCGTAGAGGATGGAAACTTCGTCCGCCACTTCTTTGCCGTATTTGTCAGCGATTAGGCTTCTGATGTAAGCGTGGACTTCCTGCGCTTGCTCTGCAGTTGCTGTTTCTCCGGTTCCGATGGCCCATACTGGCTCGTAGGCAATGACAACTTTTTTAATCTCATCTGCAGACAAGGTGAAAAGAGCGGTTTCTGTCTGATTTTTTACGACTTCGAAATGTCTACCTGCTTTTCTTTCTTCTAATTTTTCTCCGTTGCAATAGATTGGTGTCAAACCTTTATCTAAAAGCGCTTTCACTTTTCTGTTGGCATGGCTGTCCGTCTCGCCGTGGAAGGTTCTTCTTTCCGAGTGAGAGACCAAACTTCCGTCTGCATCTACCGACGCCAGCATATCTACGGAAATCTCACCTGTATAAGCACCACTTGCGTACTCTGAAACATCCTGGGCGAAAACACCTACTTCACCGTTTTTGAAAACTTCTTTTGCCGCTGTAAGATAGAGCGCCGGCGGAGCGATATAAACCTCGCAGTTGGTGGTGTTATTTTGTTTGTATTCTAATAGCTGAGTCATCAGTTCCTGCGCTTCAGCATACGTTTTATTCATTTTCCAGTTTCCTGCAACGATATTCTTTCTCATTATAATTTTAATTTAAGTTCCAAAGATTTTTCAGTCGGATGTAGTATTTGTGTTCATCATCGCTTACCTTATTATCTGCTTTGATAAGGGATTTGGCAGACTGGATGAAGTCTTTTCGCTCCTGCTCGGTAGAATCGTCTTCAAAACATTTGGCGTGGAACTCAAAATGCTCCGCCCATTGATCCGCAGTCAGCTGCGCGATGGTTTCCAGTTCATCATCCAGATTCAGAGGGAAGGGGAATTCTTCCATCATAAATTCCTGAACTTTCAGGGCTTCCTGGGGTTTGATAATGCCGTCTACAGCGGAGAGGATCATTAGTAAATGGTAGCCTGCAATAGGCTTATTAGATTTTCTCATAATTTATTAATACAGATGATGATACTTTTTGATTCGTATGATCTTATTGATGTTAGTGATTCAAATTTAAGACTATTTATCCAAATAATCTTCTGCGCCTGATTTTTCCACGATTTTTCCCTTCTCCAAAACCAATACGAACGGATTACTTCTTGCAATGGTTTTGATAGCGATCTCATCCATCAGATAACTCGGAATTTGTTTGTAAAAATCTGGCTGCGTGCTGATTCCGTACACTTTGGCTTTTTCCGACAAGGCTTTGGTTTCTGTTTTCCTAAGCAGCGCCGGATCGGCTTCTTTAGGCTTGTACGTAAAAATTAAAATTGCCCGCGGTTCTTTCAGGATTTCATCCGTAATGGGATTTCCGTTGGCGTCTTCGATCTTGAATTTCGAGATCTCGGACTCATAACCTTTCTTCACGATTTCGGAGGTGGTTTTGCCGCTTTCAATCTGCCAGTTGGCATCTTTCCAATATTCTTTGTTGATATAATCGTGCTGATCAACTTTCAACACTTCGCCGGTTTTCTTATTTTTAAGTGAATAAAAAGTCTTGTACTCCGAAGGGTTTTTACTGATTTTGTCCTTCTCCGCGGCCAAATCTGTTCCGATGGCGTAGGCTCGGAAATCGATCATCGGTTCGTGAACGATGCCTCTGTACATCACAAAAATCATTATTAAAACAAAAACAGCTAACAATGGCAGTTTCCCAAACCTGACCACTTCATTCTCTTCTCTTCTGCGGTAAAGAACAACAAGGATCATCAGTAATAGCAAAAGCGTTATATCTTTCCAAAACGACTGCCAAGGCGTAAACTTCAGCGCATCGCCAAAGCATCCGCAATCCGTAACCACATTATAATAAGCAGAATAAAAAGTGAGAAAACCAAAGAAGATGCAAAGCGCAATGAGCGCATAAAGTGTTTGTTTTAGTCTGATTTTCATCAGCAACATAAATCCGAGAATCAGTTCCAGAAGTACCACAATACTCGATAGAACTAATACGTATTTTTCCAGAAAAGGCAAATTGAAAACGACAGGCGAAAAATATTCTTCTAATTTGAAAGAAAAACCTTTTAGATCGACAGCTTTTACAAAGCCCGAAGCGATGAATATCAGCGCAACAATATAGCGTAGAAGTGATTTCATAATTCTATTGATTGAAGTTGGAGGATGGAAGATGGATTTTAAAAATATTACGCATAGATTAATCTTTTAGTTGGTTTCTAAAACCTATGATTTAATTCGTTAATTGATACGACTGATTATATAATTCAACAAATTTTTCTCTGAAATATATTTTCTATTTTTTGCTTTGTATAAACACGTTACAACTTCTGCCAGAGACCGAATAGAAAAGCCTGAAAATCTTCTAAATTCATGAGTCGATTGTAAAATTGAGCCTTGAGAAATATTTAAAGCGAGAGAATCTCCAGCTCTTCTTATTTGAGAAACCAAATTAAAAAATTCATCCTTTGGAAAATCTTTGGAGATTAGAAATATCTCCTCTTCAAAATCCATTGACTTTTGCCAAATTATTAATTTTTCAAATTTAAAACTCATCGTTAGACATTATTTTGTAAAACTTCAATCTTCTAACCTCCAGCTTCCATCTTTATCAGACAAAAAACAGCATAATTCAGCATATCGTAATAGTTCGCATCCAGGCCTTCGGAAACCAGGGTTTTTCCTTGATTATCTTCTATCTGTTTTGTTCTGAGTACTTTTTGATAAATCAAGTCGGTAATGGATGAAATCCTCATATCGCGCCAGGCTTCGCCGTAATCGTGATTTTTACGCTGCATGAGCTCTTTGGCTTTCTGTACGTAAGAATCGTAAAGCTGCGTGATTTCCTCAGCATTAGCATTCAGTTCATCAGAAAAGCCTTTCTCCAGCTGAATCAGACCAATAATGGAATAATTGACAATGGCAATGAACTCATCTTCTTCACTTTCGTCCACCATTTGGACATCGGACATCTGCAATGTACGGATTCTGCTCACTTTAATGTAAATCTGGTCTGTGATAGAACTTGGACGCAGGACACGCCAGGCCGTTCCGTAATCTTTCATTTTGTTTTGAAAAAGGTCTCTGCAGGACCGGATAACAGTTTCAAACTGCTCGGAAGTATTGTTCATAAATCTGTCTAATTGGTCAAAGATACGAATTTACGTGAAAGTTAAAATCCTGATTTTAATTCCGGTGTTTGACTGCTAAGTCGGCGGTATCTATTATTTTTGTTTGATGGCACATTCTTTTACAAATTCTGATCATTCAAAATTCTTTTCCATGAATTGCAATGGGAAATTAATCGATCTCTCACGGCCAAAACTGATGGGAATCCTTAATCTTACACCAGATTCTTTCTCAGACGGCGGAAAATTCAACAATGAAAAATCAGCGCTGAAACAGGCAGAGCTGCTACTAAAAAACGGAGCGAGCATCATTGACATTGGTGCCCAATCGACGCGGCCGAACGCGGAATTTCTGGCAGCGGATGAAGAAATCAGAAGAATCGGAAACGTCATTTCTTTAATCAAAAAAGAATTTCCCGAAAGCCTTATTTCATTGGATACCTTTTATGCGGACGTGGTCACTTTTGGATACGATGAAGGCATTGATGTGGTGAACGATATTTCTGCAGGTCAATTCGATCCGGAACTGCTTAATACCGTCTCAAGAGCACAGTTACCATATATACTGATGCATGTAAACCCGACTTATGATTCAATGCACAATAAAATTAAATTTGATGATATTATTCTGTCCATCAATCGGTTTTTCTCGGAAAAAGTTAGTCTTTTGAGACAAAAAGGAATAAAGAATATCATTCTGGATCCCGGATTTGGCTTCGGAAAAACGGTTGAGGATCAATATCAAATGATTGAAGAATTTGAATATATAGATTATGGAAAATTGCCGGTTCTGGCTGGAATTTCAAAAAAATCATTCATTTACAAACCACTTGGGAAAGCGCCGAATGAAGTTAAAGAAGAAACACTGGATCTCCATCAAAAATTATTGGAAAAAGGTGCCAGTATTATCAGACTTCATCAACCGGAAACTCTAAAAGCATACGTATGAAAAAGATTGTCCGCTATCTGAAGAAAATTCTCAAAACATCATTCGACAACATCCGGAATGAAAGGCTAAAACAAAATCTGCTGCAAGCCATTCCTTTCTGGATAGGATCCATCTTCACAGGAATGATAGCCGTCATTTATGCCCAGCTTTTTGCCTATGCCGAGGGTCTTCTGCATAAAATTCTGGACTGGCATCTTTGGATGATCTTTATTCTTGCACCATCAGGATTTGTATTATCCTGGTGGCTTGTTAAGAAATATGCGCCGTTCGCACGCGGAAGCGGCATTCCTCAGGTTATGGCAGCGGTAGAGCTTGCGAACCCGAGAGACAATCACATGATTCAAAAATTATTGAGTTTCCGGATTTTGCTGATCAAGATCTTGTCGAGTTTTGTATTGGTAATGTCCGGCGGCGCTATTGGTCGCGAAGGCCCAACGATCCAGATTGCGGGCTCTATCTTCCGGAAAGTCTATGAATTGCTGCCGGATTGGTGGCCAAAGGTTTCCAAGAAAAACATGATTCTCACAGGTGCCGCGGCAGGACTGTCGGCGGCCTTCAACACACCTTTGGGCGGAATTGTTTTTGCAGTAGAGGAGCTTTCGAAGACTCATATCAATTACTTTAAAACAGCTTTATTCACAGCAGTTATCATCGCAGGACTTACGGCGCAAACATTAGCCGGATCTTATCTTTACCTGGGTTATCCAAAAACGCAGGGCGTCACGCTTTGGATCATGTTTCCTATTATTTTCGTTTCCGGTATTGCGGGAATTCTCAGCAGTCAGCTGTCTGTAGTCATGCTAAAGATCAACCGACTAAAGAAAAAACTAAAAACCGACACTTCCCATATTATTTTCCTCATTATCTGCGGGTTAACTATTGCGACCATTGCGTATTTTCTGAACCGAGACATACTAGGCTCCGGTAAGGAAATCATCGAACGTGTATTGTTTACAGATCATAAGACAGAGGCATGGTACGTTCCCGTGCTCAGAATGCTTGGTCCGGCACTGGCATTTACATCAGGCGGCTCGGGTGGAATCTTTGCGCCGGCATTATCTACCGGAGCATCCTTAGGAAGTGTGTTTGCCAGCATCATGAATTTGACTGACAATGAGACTAATGTTTTGATTCTCTCCGGAATGGTTGCTTTTCTTACAGGCATCACCAGAGCGCCTTTCACGTCTGCAATACTGGTTTTGGAGATGACAGACAGACATTCGCTGATATTTCATCTGATGCTGGCAGGAATGATGTCTTCTATTTTTTCATTATTGGTAAGCCGCCATTCTCTGTACGAAGAATTGAAGTTTAATTTCCTGAAGGAAATCCGTCGGTAACAGCCATTAAAAGGGGAAAAATATAAAATCAAATTAAGATGTTTATATTGATTTTAATATTTTTTTTACAATTTTTATTCAAATAATTTGTTTAATTCAAATTAAATTAACTAAATTTGAGAGAATTAAAAAATTATTCTGTATGAAAAAAATTCTATTTTCTTTGTTGGCAATGGCCGGCATATCATCCACAAATCTTGTAAATGCACAGTATGTTGTTTTTCAGGATAGCTTTGAAAGTTATACCGATTTTGCAATAGCCAATGTCGGAAACTGGACGTTGAGAGACATTGACCTGTCTCCCACTTATGGATTTAATGGTATTACCTTTCCAAACACTGGAGTAGCAAAAGCCTACCAGGTTTTCAATTCTACTACCACTACACCACCGATGACGGCGACAGCTACTTCTAATTGGACGGCCAAAACCGGAAATAAGATGATGGTAGCCTTCGCATCCGTAATGCCTGCAGATGACGGAACGGGACCAAATAATGATTGGTTAATCTCTCCTCAGATCCAGTTAGCTGCCGATGGTGGATCTTTGAGCTTTTGGGGAAAAGGATGTGACGCAACTTATGGCGCTGAGCAATTTAGAGTCTATGTATCCACAACAGGAACAGCCGTTTCGGATTTTACACCGCTTGCAGCTGTTACTACGACACCATCAGATGCGGCCTGGCATGAGTATACATATAGCTTAGCGGCATATCAATCCCAAAACGTCTATATCGCTATCCAATGTACATCTGTGGATCAGTTTGGCTTTGGTGTTGATGACTTCAAAGTCACCACTACCATTGCACCTACCACAGCACCATCTTGTACTACTTTGACGTCACCAGCTAATGCAGCAACCGGCGTTGCTCTAAAGCCGACAATGACATGGGCAGCGGCAGCAACTGCCGATTCTTATGATGTGTACGTGGACACCAATCCAAACCCTACGACATTGTTGGGATCTACGGCAGGCACTAGCTACACGCCAAGTGCAAACCTTACTGCTAACACCACTTATTATTGGAAAGTAGTTCCGAAAAACTCTGTGGGCGCCGCTACCGGATGTACAGCAAGCAGCTTCACTACGCTTACTGTTCCGAATTGTGCGACTGTGACGGCCCCTGCGAATAACGCTACGAATGTTTCTTATCAGTCATTGCCAATTACATGGACAGCGCCAAGCGGAACTTCTGCAGCTGCATCCTACGATGTATACTTGGACACCAATGCAAATCCTACCACACTAATTGGAAACTCAACCACCACTACTTACACGGCTACAAACCTTACACCTTCAACGGTTTACTATTTAAAAGTTGTTGCCAAAAATGCGGCGGGTTCTGCGACAGGCTGTACAGTTTCTACCTTTACTACGATGGGACCAACTTATTGTACTGCTGGAGCAACATCTACAAGTTTTGAGAAGATCTCTAATGTAACTTTCGCAGACATCAACAGAAGCACGACTTCTACAGCGGGATATGAGGATCTTACTGCCACTGTTGGAAATGTTGTAGCAGGGCAGACTTATACCTTCACTGCAACATTTACCGGAACTTCTTATGCAGATGACCAGGTATTAGTTTGGATCGATTTCAATAATGACAAAGATTTCAATGACGCTGGTGAGCAGGTGCTTGTAACTCCGAAAAGCAAGTCTCCTTGGACAGGCAGCATCACTATTCCTGCAGGTGCCACCGCAATGAGTACAAGAATGAGAGTAAGACTTAACGATTCGAGTTCTTCTACATCTAACCTAACTCCATGTGGTACGTCTACTTTCGGACAAGTGGAAGATTACACATTAAACATCGGAACGATGGCTGTAACCGATTTCTCAAAATCTGATAACATCAAAGCTTATCCAAACCCAGTGAAAGACATCTTCAACATAGAAGCTCAAGGTAAAATCCAATCTGTAAAAGTATTCGACGTGACCGGGAAACAGCTTTTCACTAAAGAATTGAATGAGGCTAAATCTCAGATCGACTTCAGCAAGTTCAATGCAGGTGTTTACGTTGTTACTACTACATTGGTAGACGGAAGCACATCTTCTACTAAAGTGATTAAAAAATAATCTGTATTTTTTATCTTCAATCTTGAATCCGTCTCACAACTAAAAAGTGAGGCGGATTTTTATTTGGATGGATTTTTAATTTATTACTAAAAAAGAAAAGAGTTGTCCTCTTAGGCAACTCTCTTTCTTAAATTGTGTGCTAAAGCATGT
>CAJYWD010000032.1 GCA_913778505.1 uncultured Chryseobacterium sp. | reverse complement strand
GAATTTCTTACGCTCTTTGATTGAAGAGAAAAGCGTGGAAGAAGTGGAAGACCAATCTAGAAATGAAAATCTTCTGGATAATATCGAGGTGAAATTCATCAATCATCAAGGTGGTTGCGGCGGAATCCGTCAAGATTCGGAACTATTGGCAAAACTGCTTGCGGGTTACGTGAACAACCCGAATGTGGCCGGAGCAACGGTTCTCAGCTTGGGATGTCAGAATCTTCAGGTGGATATCTTCCAGAATGCTTTGAAGGAAATGAGCCCGAACAGCGATAAAGAAGTTCTCATCTTTGAACAGCAAAAAATCGGAACTACGGACAAAATGTTCCAAATGGTCATCAAAGAGTCTTTCGAAGCGATAAAAAGAGCCAACAAAATCGAACGTCAGCCTGCGCCGGTTTCCAAACTGAGCATTGGTCTGGAGTGTGGCGGTTCCGACGGTTTTTCAGGCATCTCTGCCAATCCGGCGCTAGGCATTGTTTCGGATATCTTTGCAGCCTTGGGCGGAAAAACAATTCTGGCCGAGTTCCCGGAATTGTGCGGTGTAGAGCAGGAACTGATGAACCGATGTGTGGATGAGGAAAAAGCGGATAAATTTTTATCACTAATGAAAGCCTTCGAGAAATCCGTTGTAGATGCAGGTTCTGGATTTGACATGAATCCGTCTCCCGGCAATATCAAAGATGGTCTGATTACCGATGCCATGAAATCTGCAGGCGCTTCTAAAAAAGGTGGAACTGCACCAATTGTAGATGTTTTGGATTATGGAGAATATATTTCTAAACCAGGTTTGAATCTATTAAACACACCTGGAAACGATGCCGAATGTACCACAGGATTAGTTGGTGCAGGTGCAACCGTTGTTTTGTTTACCACAGGTCTCGGAAATCCGATGGGAAATCCAATCGCTCCGGTGGTTAAAATATCGTCGAACACGGCGCTGGCAGGCAGAATGTCGGACATTATTGATGTAAATGCCGGAACTGTGATCACCGGTGAGAAAAGCATCCAGGAAGTTGGTGAGGAGATTGTAGATTATATTATTGAGCTGGCAAGCGGCAACGTGGAAACCAAAGCCGACCAGCTGAAACAAGATGTGTTTATTCCTTGGAAACGAGGCGTATCATTATAAATATTTGAATTTTTAAGGTTTTTATTTTTAAAGGGCATTTCTTCTTTCTGAAGAGTGCTCTTTTTATTTTTGAATCTAATCTTTTTAAGCACTTCTTTTAACACTAAACTGCAAAAAACATTCTAAGACTAAAAAAAAACCGCCTCTTCCGAGACGGTTTCCTTTCACTTTTACATTTTATTATTTAGCAGCATTTACATTGATGCCGATTTCGATGTCTTTGCTGATCATCCATTCAGCAGGATCTGTTTCATCAGTCCCGAATTTGATTCCCCAATCTGCTCTATTGACAGTAAATTTGGCTTCCATCGCCGCTTTACCTCCAGCAACAGTAACTTTTGCAGGGAAAGAAACGTTAAGAGTTTTTCCTAAAAGCGTCAGGTTTCCACTTACAGTTTTGTTAGCTCCGGCAACGGCATCTTTCGGAAGTTCTCCTGCCACATCTGCAACAGACGTGATTTTGAAATCAGCTGTCGGGTTTTTGGTAACATTGAAGAAATCCTCATTCTTAAGGTGCGCTTCCAGGTCGGCAGGTTTTTTATCTGCTTCGGTTACGGACGCTGGGTCAACTTTTAAAGTCGTCATATCGATCACGAAATCTCCGGAAGTTACTGCATCATTTTCAACAGTGATTTCTCCGGATTTCAAATTAAGCGTTCCCCATCTTGGTGCGAATCCACCTTTGTGGAAAGCCTTCCAGTTAACATTAGAAGTTGCCAAATCTACCTTGTAAGCTTCGCCGGTTTTTGCTGCAACTTCTTGCGCATCTTTTACGGTTTCCTTTTTGTCGTTACAGGCGGTAAACATCATTGCTGCGCCAGCAAGCGCAAATACAGTCAGTTTTTTCATTGGTAATATTTTAAGTTAATATTGATTTATGACGGCAAAAATAAGACTTTTAATAAAAAGCGGAATTGATGTACATCAAGAAACCATCCTAAACTACTTTTTGTAAGATCCACCGGTTCGGATATTTTCTGAACTTTGTAAAATCCTTGCGTCTTAGTCGTTAAGTTCTACTCAAAGTCCTTGGAAACACCTAATCCGAATAATGCAAAATCATAGATGGCAGGATCCTCCGCATTGTATTTCCTGATGGTCACATCCAGTTCTTCCACTGCTTTCCAATCGTTTTGTTTTCTAGTTAAAATGCCTAATTTCCTGGAAATATTAGCGGTATGAACATCCAAGGGAACAGATAAAAACCTGGGATCGATCTTTTCCCAGATGCCAAAATCGACGCCTTTCTTATCCTTCCGAACCATCCAACGCAGAAACATCACCAATCTTTTGGATGCCGAGTTTTTGTACGGCGAACTCACGTGCTTCTGTCCACGATGATTTTCGGAAATGAAATGATTCCGGAAACGCTCGATAGAATGATAGAAATTGCTTTCGTTTTCATTGATTAGAAATACGTCTTCCATACTTTCAAACTGTGTATAAATTTGTCTGAAATTCTTGAGGAAGAACATAAAATCTTCGTGATTAAATGTTCTGTGAATTGCTTTTTTTGGAATTTTCTCTAGATCAGAATCAGTAAAACTCATCACAAAGTCGTAAGGCGAATTCTCCATCAACTCCATCATTCGATTGGCATCATTGATAATCGATTTCCTGTTTCCCCAGGCAATACTTGCAGACAAAAATCCAGAAATTTCGATATCCTGCTTCAAGGAGAAGCGATGCGGAATCTGAATCGGGTCATCGGTAATAAAATCCGGTGAATTGTAGAATTCCGCTTTCTCGTTCAGCAAATCGAAGATGTCTTTTTCGCTTAAATTCATAAGTTAATGATGGTAATTTTGAACCTAAAGTCCATAAAGATTATTCTCGACATGCTTGATGTCTTCAAGTTCACAAAGCCACTTCGGCAAGCTCACCATTCACACCAGCCTGCCAAAATTCAGCATTTCCTTTAAATTAAAATTGTCATTCTTCAGGAATCTTGAAGCTTAGATTCTTTCAGAATGACAAAATGGTGTTGTACGTTAGATTAACCTCTGACTTCTAACTTCCTACGTCTAACCTCTAACTTCTCACCTCCCAATCACTTCCGTAATCGGTTTTCCAATAGCACCGCTCGGAAATTCGATGTGAAGTAATGCTGAGATTGTGGGCTCAATATCGGTCATGTAATAATCGCCGTTGCTCTCGCCGTGCCTGATGCCCCAGCCCATAAAAATGAGTGGAATATGAGAATCATAGGAATTCCAGACGCTGTGCGTGGTTCCTTTTTTGGCATAACTTGGCAGCATTCCGTCATGAGAGATGATTTGGATATCTCCGCTGCGCTGCCAGTTGTAACCGTTGATGGCGCGGGACTTTATCGGTTCCGGAATAGCGGATGAGCCTATCTTTTTCAAGTCTACAGCGTACAAAACTCTTGGGTCTTTGTTTAGATTATCGATAATGGCGGTTTTGATTTCCTCTTCGTTCAAGTTTTTCTCTTTGATAAGATTCTGATTCAGATAGATCTGATAATTGTCAATGCCGAGAATCAATTTAGAATTGGCGTACTTCTTTTCTAGCTCTGCGCCAAGATTTTTCTCCATTCCTTCATCAAAGAAACCACCTAATATTTTGTTGGCTTTTAGAAATCCCTCTGCATTGGCGCCACCGTGGTCTGCAGAAAGAAAAATAAGGTAGTTGCCCTTCCCTACTTTCTCATCCAGCATTTTGAAAAACGCAGACAAATCTCTGTCTAGTCTGATGTAAGTATCCTCCACCTCAATGGAATTGGGTCCGTAAGAATGCCCTACGTAATCGGTAGAAGCCAGGTTGATTGCCAGAAAATCGGTTTCATTTCCTTTTCCGAGCTGATAATTATCCAAAGCGGCTTCTGCAAATTTCAGAGTCAAAGTATTTCCGAAAGGCGTTGTTCTGATGACACCTTTCTTCTCGGTGTAATCTGCCAGAAGATTATTGTAAGGGAATACCGGTTCTGTGGCATTGCCGACCGGCTTTTCCCAAGCCACGTTATCTGCCGTGCTTTCCGTATATTCCGAGATAGGCAGTATGGTCTGCCATCCGCTGGCCAAGAGTTTTTCCGGAACTTTTTGCGCATTGAAATCGTTCACCCACTGTGGCAGCGCATTCATATAATAAGAGCTGGTGATGAATTTCCCTGTGGTATCATCAAACCAAAATGCGCCTGTAGGATTGTGACCAGCCGGCAGAATGGAAGCGCGGTCTTTCAAAGAGACACCGACCACCTTCGACCGGAAATTACTGGCGATTCTCAGCTGATCGGTCACTGTGGTGGACCACAGATTTTTTGGAGAATGACTGCCGTTCTTTTTATCGGTAGTTCCTACGGGCTGCACATCGTCATCCTGCGTGCAGTACACGTTTTTTCCTGTAGCTCTGTCTGTCCAGTCGTTTCCGGCAATGCCGTGAATGGAAGGCACCGAACCTGTATAAATAGAAGTATGACCGATCGCCGTTACGGTCGGAATATAGGGAATATGGACATTATTAAAAGAGTAACCATCTCGCAGAAGACGCTCGAAACCGCCTTTCCCGAATTTCTTTTCGAAACGGTAAAGATAGTCCCAACGCATCTGGTCCACAACTAGTCCTACGACTAATTTTGGTCTTTCTCCTGAATTTAATTTTGTTTTTTGAGCATCTGCATTTCCCATTGCAAGCACTGCAACTAAGAAAATCTGAATTTTTCTGAACATTATATTTTTACTTTTAGGAAGCTCAAATTTAAGGCTAATAAAAGTTTTGAGATATGAAATTTTTATTAAAGTTTCTTTGTTTCCGAAAATTAGACTCAAACTGCGCCAAGGTTGCTCCGGAGATTCGCTTGATCTAACGTCATTAAACAAAAAAGAACGGGAAATTGCCCGTTCTTCTCAATCATATCAATTTTAAAAGCCATCAGCCAGAATCTGTGAGCCGGTCGCTACTTGCCTCCACCGGCGTTTTTCTCTACGTCGGTCTTGGTGTTCTCCTTTACTTTCTGGTTTCCGAAACGTTTTACGAATGTCAATGATACGCCATACCAATCCCAACGGTTAAAGTTTTTAAAAGTTCCTATCTGGCTGTAAGTGGTGGTCGTCATACTTGGTCTTTTGAAAATATTCATAAACTGCAGACTGGTTTCTATCTGCGCGCCAGGGAAAATCTTGGTCACGGAAAAATTATGAAAATAGTTGTATTTATTGGCCACAGAGTTTCCATTATTCTGATTATCAACACTCATCCATGCACTCAGATTAATATTTTTATTAAATAAATTGGTATAGGATAAGTTCGTAGAACCGCCAATATAGCTGATGTAATTATTGTCCTGACTTAAATTATTTCTTCTGTTGAAATCGCTGTTGTCAATATAATACCAACCAATCCCGAAATTGACATTGAGTTTATTCTTGAAAAGATTTTGATTGGTGTTAGCGAACAAATAGAATTTTTCCACTTTTCCTTTGAAGTTATCAGGAAAAACAATCGTATTGAGATTTCCCTCGGCGTCGGTTTCCTGTTTGTAATTTTCCCAATAGTCCTGATCTGTAAACATATATCTTGCGGAGATAAAATATTTTTTGAACAATCCAAATTTCAGCACCACTCTATCGCTTGGATTAGGAAGCAATTCCATATTTCCCCGGTAAAATATGCCATTATTATTCGGCACTTCAAAAGGATTAAATTCCGAATACCATGGTCGCCACAGATTGTGATTGTAAGTCAGACTCAAATCATAGTTTGGAGAAAAAGCATATTTCACCAGGAGGTTTGGTAAAAACGTTCCGTAGGAATCTTTTCGTCCCTGGTTCCCTACATTTTCACTGATTTTATAGTTGATATATTCGTAGCGCAAACCAACCCTGGTCTCCAGTTTTTCAAAAAAGGTCTTGCTGTAAGTAAAGTAAAGTGAATTGATATTATCCGTATAATGGAAATCACTATTTAGCTGGGTATTTTTTATTAAATCCTGATAAGTGTTCGGAATCACATTGTTATTGAAATTTGCTTTTCCACCGACTTCCAAAGTTCCTCCTTTTCCTAAGGGCGTTGTGTAATCCACTTTGATGTAATAATTCCTGTTCTGAGAATATGTATTGATCAGTGTACGTTCTGAAGCTAAGATATTTTTCCATTCTTCCGGCAGAATATCTTCCTCGTTGGAAGTTTTGAGTATTATGTCGGTGTATCCTTCGCTGGAATCGTAATTCAGTCCAAGATTAATATCCAGAATTTTGTTCTTCTCTTTATCATAATACTTGTAGAACAAATTGGTTCCCAAAGTATTGTTCAGATTTTTGCCCAAGGTATTTTGATAATTAAAATATTTGAATGTATTATCATCATAAAACCTGGCGTATGAATCGGAATCTGAACTGTTGTTACCACGGAAATATTCCAGGACGAGTCCGATATTATTTTTGTCATTCAGTTCAAATTCCGAAGTCGAAGAAAAAGACGGATTTTTGTTTTTGTAAGCTGTTTCAGAATCGATTAACTGTCTATTTTTATTAGCATAATAAGAATAGTCGTTGGAACTTTTTGAGATAAAAACATTATCGCTGTAGCTTCCTGTAAAAGTCTGTGTAAAATTCTTTTTATGGTAATTCAGATTCAGACTTCCGTATTGGTTGTTCTTCGTATTCTGAGTATTGGTGAGGGAGATACTGCCTTTCATTCCTTCGTCGTCACGTTTTTTGAGAACGATATTGATCACTGCGCCGGTCGCTTCGTATCTAGAAGAAGGACTGGTGATAACCTCGATTTTCATCAGATTATCCGCCGGAATGGTCTTGAGATATTCTTTGAGTTCTTTTCCTGTGAAAACCGACTTTCGGTCATTAATGTAAACCGTTACCGATTCTCCTTCTGCTTTTACATTATCATTGTTATCTATGCTTACCAAAGGTGTCATTCTCACAATATCCCAAGTGGTGTTCCCGGCAAGGATAGAACTGTTTTCTACATTAAAAACCGTTCTGTCGGCTTTGCTCTGGACAGTTGGTTTTTTGGCGATCACGGTAACCGCTTCTATTTTTTCGGACTTGATGGTATCCTGCGTCTGCGCATAACCGAGTGTTACAGACAGCAATCCTGCAATGGATAAAGCTTTCTTCATTGTTATTGTTTATAATGATAAGACAACTATTGTATGACTTTTGTTACATCATTGATCAACTAAAATTAGATTCCATCCATTTTATTTAAATTTGAAATCATTCTAATGACATCAATAATTTCCCAATGAGCACTAAAAAAACCCTTTCACCTGATAATCAGCAGCTAATATTGGAGACTCTGAAGATAAGATTTGAGAAATATCCGGACCGTCATGAAAATATCTCGTGGAAAGATGTCCAGATGAAACTGGAATCTGATCCGGAAAAACTCTGGTCACTCAGCGAAATGGAAAGAACCGAAGGCGAGCCGGATGTTGTCGGTTATGATCATCAGACTAAAGAATATCTCTTTTTCGATTGTTCCGCAGAAAGCCCAAAAGGCAGACGAAGTCTTTGCTACGACCGAAAAGCATTGGAATCCAGAAAGGAAAATAAGCCGGCTAACAGTGCCATGGATTTGGCCAATCAAATGGGAATCGAAATTTTAAATGAAAAACAATACCGTAATTTACAAAGCATCGGCGATTTTGATCTGAAAACATCGAGCTGGATAAAAACACCGGACGACATCCGAAAATTAGGCGGTGCTGTTTTCTGTGACAAACGTTATAAAACTGTTTTCCTCTATCACAACGGCGCCGAATCTTATTACGCCGCAAGAGGTTTCCGGGGTTTTCTGAAAGTCTGATTTATGCACAATCTTTACAAACACCCGTCAGAATACAATTCACACTCTCCACAGAATAGCTTTTTTCTAGAGAAAACTGAACTTCTATAGGCAGACATTCTATCGTTTCGCATTTTGTACATCTGAAATGAAAATGATGATCTGCTAATTTTTTCTCATCACATCGGATACAGACCGCAAAATACTGTTTTCCATCTTCTGCGACAATTCTATGAAGAATGCCGTCTTCACAAAAACGATTCAGAACTCGATAGATGGTAGCTCTATCCATATTGATACGCACTTTCTTCATCACAGCCTCCTGACTCATTGCTTTTTTGGAACTGGCTAAAACATCCAGAACAGCATCTTTTGTTGGTGTACTTCTTCTTATCATTTTTATTAATGCGATTAAGTTGCAATAATAAAAATTTATTCTAACTTTGGCAAGTCCTATCTGGCATTTGCCTGATAGCTTTTAAAGCGAAATTTTAAGATATAAAAATCAAAAAATGAAACAGGAAAATACATTTGATGTCATTATCGTTGGCGGAAGTTATGCAGGTCTCTCTGCTGCAATGTCTTTGGGAAGATCGCTCAGAAAAGTTTTAATTATCGACAATGAAAAGCCTTGCAATATCCAGACACCACATTCCCACAATTTCCTCACTCAGGATGGAAAGACACCAAAGGAAATTTCGAATTTGGCCAGAGAACAGGTCAAAAAATACAGCACTATCGAATTTTGTAATGGATTGGCAACAGAAGGGAAAAAGGTAGAAAATGGATTTGAGATCAGAACCAAACGGGGTGAAATTTTCGGAGCTCAGAAGCTTATTTTTGCCACAGGAATTGTGGATGAAATTCCAGATATCGGGGGTTTTTGGGACTGCTGGGGAATTTCGTTGATCCATTGTCCTTACTGTCACGGCTATGAATTCGGAAGTAAAGAAACCGGAATTATTGCCAATGGTGAACGAGCGTTTCACATGGCTTTGCTGGTGAGTAATTTGACGGACAAGATTACCATTTTAACCAGGGGAAAAGCTGATTTTACGGAAGAACAATCGCAAAAATTAAATCAAAACAGTATCGAAGTTATCGAAACCGAAATCAGGGAATTGCTGCATCACAACCGATATGTGGAAAAACTGATTTTAGCTGACGGCAAGGAACTTAATTTCGAGGCGGTTTACGGTGCGTTTCCTTTTCGTCAACATTCCGATATTCCAAAGTCTTTAGGCTGTGAAATGACGGAAACGGGTCACGTCAAAACTGACCAATTTCAGAAAACAAGCATGGCCGGAATATATGCCTGCGGCGACAATTCCAGCCCAATGCGTTCCGTTGCGAACGCAGTTTATGCCGGAAATTTAGCCGGCGCAATGGTGAATGCAGAATTGACAAAGGAAAGTTTTTGAAGAATTTGAAAAAATAAAACCGTTCTGAAAATTTTTCAGAACGGTTTCATTTATATCAGATCTGAAATATTAAAACTTCAAATCACCATTTACATCTCTTACAGCTTTCGCTGCTTCAGCAAATTTTGTTTGTTCTTCTTCGGTCAAAGTGATGTCGACGATTTTCTCAACACCATTTTTCCCGATGATGGCAGGAACGCCCAGACAGATGTCACTCTGTCCATATTCGCCCTCCAACATCAGTGAACAAGGGATCATTTTCTTTTGGTCGCAAAGAATCGACTGAACCATCACAGAGACAGCCGCACCCGGAGCATACCAAGCCGATGTTCCCAATAATTTGGTTAATGTTGCTCCGCCTACTTTGGTTTCTTCAATCACAGAAGCTTTTTGCTCATCGCTTAAAAATTCTGAAACCGGGACGCCGTTTCTTGTAGCTTTGCTGAATAATGGCAACATTCCTGTATCGGAGTGGGCTGCGATTACCATGCCGTCTACATCAGAAATCGGAGATTCTAATGCTTCTGCCAATCTGTATTTGAATCTTGCAGAATCCAGAGCGCCACCCATTCCGATGATTCTTTCTTTTGGTAGTCCGGAGGTTTTGTGTACCAGATATGCCATGGTGTCCATCGGGTTAGATACCACAATGATGATGACATCAGGCGAATGTTTTACTAAGTTTTCTGTAACTTCTTTTACGATGCCTGCGTTGATACCGATCAACTCCTCTCTCGTCATTCCCGGTTTTCTCGGAATTCCCGAAGTGATCACTGCTACTTTGGAACCTGCAGTTTTTGAATAATCTCCGGTAGTACCTGTGATTTTGGTATCAAAACCATTGAGTGAAGCCGTCTGCATCAGGTCCATTGCTTTTCCTTCTGCAAATCCTTCCTTGATGTCTACTAAAACCACTTCCGACGCGAAATCCTTCATCGCGATATATTCTGCGCAGCTTGCTCCCACTGCACCAGCTCCTACTACGGTAACTTTCATAATCTGATTTTTATATTGTTTATTTATTTCGACAGATAAAGCGAAGTTTTAAAGAAATCAATAAGTTAAAACTCCTTTTGTACTGACGGTAAATATAATAAAACTTCCAAAGCCTGAAAAAAAATTAATTCTAACATTTATCATATTTAATCTGGACATTTTGCGTCGCCCCAATCAACTATTGAATGATAGCCTTATGTTACAAAATGTTGCATTATCTATCATGCCATTCTTTAATCTGATTCCAATTTCGTAAATTTGCTTTGAAAAAAATTAAAAATATGTCAGAAAACAACATAAAATCTATTGCGGTTCTGACTTCCGGAGGCGATGCGCCGGGGATGAATGCCGCACTTAGAGCAGTTGTAAGAACAGCCAATCATTTCAATATAAACTGCTATGGTATCCGCGAGGGTTATAACGGTCTTATTGCAGGTGATGTTACCAAAATGGGACCTCGTTCCGTAAAAAATATAATCAACCAGGGCGGAACTATTCTCAAATCTGCACGTTCCAAAGAATTTATGACGCCGGAAGGCCGAAGGAAAGCCTTTGAACAATGCCAGAAACTGGGCATCGACGCTTTGGTCTGCATCGGTGGAGACGGCAGTTTTACCGGTGCCAAAGTTTTCAACGAAGAATATGGCATCAGAGTAATTGGTGTCCCGGGAACAATCGACAATGATATCTTCGGAACCGATAATACCATTGGCTATGATACCGCACTTAATACGGCGATGGATGCTATTGACAAAATCCGTGATACCGCAACCTCCCATAACAGGGTTTTCTTTGTGGAAGTAATGGGCCGTGATGCAGGATTCATCGCCCTGAACAGCGGAATTGCAACCGGAGCTCTGGACATTCTTATTCCTGAAAGAAAAGACAGCATGGAAGACCTTTTCAGTACATTCCGGATGGCTGAAAAAGTGGGTAAATCTTCCAGCATCGTCGTCGTCGCAGAAGGAGAAGAACTGGGAAGCATCTACGATCTTGCCAAAGCCACAAAGGAGGAATTTCCAACCTACGATATCCGCGTTACCATTTTGGGACATATTCAGCGCGGCGGCTCGCCAAGCTGTGCAGACAGAGTCCTGGCCAGCAATCTTGGTTACGGCGCAGTAGTCGGACTTCTGGAAGGCAAGAACAAGGTGATGGTGGGCATGCAGTCCAACAAAATTACGTACACCCCTATTGAAGAAGCCATCAAAAAACATAATGAAATCGACAAAAATCTGATTCAGATTTCTGAGATTTTAGCAATGTAATCATCAGGATAATAACAACATAACAAAACCTTAATTTTTTAAATCATATGTCAACAATTAAAGTAGGAATCAACGGATTCGGGAGAATCGGACGTTTAGTTTTCAGAGCAATGGCTGAAAGAAGCAACATCGAAATCGTAGGTATTAATGACCTTATCGATGCTGAATACATGGCTTATATGCTAAAATACGATTCGGTGCACGGACCGTTCAAAGGCGAAGTATCAGTACAGGGAAACAACCTTGTAGTTAACGGAAAAACCATCCGTGTAACAGCTGAGAAAGATCCTAACAACCTGAAATGGAACGAAGTTGGTGCAGAATATATCGTAGAATCTACAGGTTTATTCCTTTCTAAAGATTCTGCTCAGGCGCACATCAACGCTGGTGCTAAGAAAGTGATCCTTTCTGCGCCTTCAAAAGACGATACGCCAATGTTCGTAATGGGTGTCAACCACAAAGAACTGACTGACGATATTAAGATCTTCTCCAACGCATCTTGTACCACTAACTGTCTTGCGCCATTGGCAAAAGTAATCCACGATAACTTTGGTATCGCTGAAGGACTTATGACTACGGTACACGCAACCACTGCAACTCAGAAAACCGTAGACGGACCGTCTGCAAAAGACTGGAGAGGCGGCAGATCTGCGCTTAACAACATCATCCCTTCTTCTACAGGTGCTGCAAAAGCCGTAGGAAAAGTGATCCCTTCTCTTAACGGAAAATTGACTGGTATGTCTTTCAGAGTTCCGACTGCTGACGTTTCTGTGGTGGATCTTACTGTAAAACTGGACAAACCAACCTCTTACGAAGAGATCTGTGCGGCTATCAAAGCAGCGTCTGAAGGTGAATTGAAAGGAATTCTTGGTTACACTGAGGATGCTGTAGTTTCTCAGGACTTCGTGAGCGATGCCAGAACATCTATCTTTGACAAGGAAGCAGGAATTATGCTAAATCCAACTTTCGTTAAACTAGTATCTTGGTACGATAACGAGTGGGGTTATTCTAACAAATTAGCAGATATGCTTGTACATTCAGCGTCTTTGTAAGAATCGACTTTTTAATAGTTCAGGGCCTTTCAAATATTTGGAAGGTCTTTTTTATGGTTGATGTGGGCAATCCCCTCGCCAGGCTTTTCCCACCGCGCGGGTCGGGCTGTCTGCTGCAATCTTTTTTGCTCGGCATAGCCTCTCGCAAAAAAGGATTTCCGCGCCCATCCCTATTGCAGAAATTTTGACTTCAAAAGAGAATTTAATCATGGAAAAAAATTAGTTATTCTAGCTTAAAATGATTATTTTTGAGAATAATTTTTTGTTATAATGAGTACAAACGACGATAAGAAAAAAGCACTGCAGCTGGTGCTGGAAAAACTAGATAAAACCTACGGAAAAGGAACTGTGATGACCTTGGGCGAGGATTCTGTAGACAGCTCCATAGAAGTGATTCCTTCCGGCTCCCTCGGGATCGATCTGGCTCTTGGTGTAGGTGGCTATCCAAGAGGAAGAATCATTGAGATCTACGGACCAGAATCTTCCGGTAAAACAACATTGACTCTGCATGCCATTGCAGAAGCACAGAAAGCGGGCGGTATCGCAGCGTTTATAGACGCCGAGCATGCCTTCGACAGGAATTATGCCGCAAAACTGGGCATCGACCTGGAAAATCTGATCATTTCTCAGCCGGACAACGGTGAGCAGGCTCTGGAAATCGCAGACAATTTGATCAGATCCGGTGCCATTGACATTGTGGTCATCGACTCTGTGGCAGCACTGACACCTAAAGCGGAAATTGAAGGTGAAATGGGTGATTCCAAAATGGGTCTTCATGCCAGATTAATGTCTCAGGCTTTGAGAAAATTAACGGCAACCATCAACAGAACCAAGTGTACGGTGATCTTCATCAATCAGCTTCGTGAGAAGATTGGCGTGATGTTCGGAAATCCGGAAACTACTACCGGCGGTAATGCGCTGAAGTTTTACGCTTCCGTAAGAATCGATATCAGAAAAGCCAGCGCACCGATCAAAAACGGAGATGAAGCGATCGGAAGCCGCGTGAAGGTGAAGATCGTGAAAAACAAAGTAGCACCTCCATTCAAGATGGCAGAATTTGATATCATGTACGGTGAAGGTGTTTCCAAGGTCGGAGAAATTCTGGACACTGCGGTAGATCTTGGCGTGGTGAAGAAGAGCGGATCCTGGTTCAGCTACGAAGATACCAAGCTAGGGCAAGGCCGTGACGCTGTAAAAGATGTCCTGAAAGACAATCCGGAACTGTCGGAAGATATTGAAGGTAAAATCAAGGAATTGATCAATCAGAAATAAAAACTATGAAAAAGGCTGTGAACATTCACAGCCTTTTTTTATTTAAAGAAGTAAGTCAGACCGAGACTGATCACCTGTTCAGACTTTTTCTTTTCGGTATCCGGATCATTGGTATAATATTCAACAAGATTAGGATAAGCATTAGAAAGACCGACATCAAACTTCAGTGCCAGTTCTACTTGTCTTTTGTAGCTGTATCCTACACCTGCCCCAATTCCAAAATTGAAGGAATTGGCTTTGCCATTGATTCCCGGATATTGCGGATCACCATTTTCCGTGTAAACCAGCCGGCTTGGATTTTTGATTTTCTGACCAACCAGGAAGTTAAACCGCGGACCAATTAAACCAAAAAACTCCGACTCTGCCTCGGAAAAATAAGCTTTAAAGTTAATGGGTACGCTAATGTAATCATTACCGTAAACTGCATGCGACCGGCCTATGGCCTTTTCATACTCACGGTCGCCGCCTTCTCCGGCACCAAAGTAAAGGACTTCACCCTGTAGATAGAACTGTTCCTCGGTACCAATTGGCGCCTGTGCTACCACACCACCCAAAACTGAAATCCGCGAGCCGGAAGGATTGTGCGCGTTTCGGACTCTGGAATAAGTGCCGCCCGCTACTACACCAAATTCCGTAGAACGAAGATCAAGCTGCGCCTGAGACATGAAAGAGAAAAGCAAAAGAGTGCCCAAAAAGATTTTTTTCATATTAGTGTCTTTAAAGTTTTATGATTCAAATTTAGATAAAAAAATGAGAAGCCCGGATTGAACTTCTCAAATATTTGTGAACCGAAAGTATTAAGCAAGAACTGAAGCAACAGTCTTACCGATCTCTGCCGGAGAATCCACCACATGGATGCCGTTTTCCTTCATAATAGCCATCTTTGCCTGAGCAGTATCATCCGCACCACCTACAATAGCACCGGCGTGTCCCATTGTTCTACCTTTAGGTGCAGTCTGTCCGGCAATAAAACCTACAACTGGTTTTGTGGAACCGCTTTCTTTGTACCATCTTGCAGCCTCAGCTTCCAAAGAACCACCGATTTCCCCAATCATGACAACAGCTTCAGTTTCCGGATCGTTGATGAATAATTCCAAAGCTTCTTTCGTAGTTGTTCCGATGATTGGGTCACCACCAATTCCGATGGCTGTGGAAACACCGAAACCAGCTTTCACTACCTGGTCAGCCGCTTCGTAAGTCAGAGTTCCTGATTTTGAAACAATCCCTACTTTTCCTTTTTTGAAAACGAAACCTGGCATAATTCCGATTTTTGCTTCATCAGAAGTGATGATACCTGGGCAGTTAGGGCCTATCAAACGAACATCTCTGTCCTGGATATAATCCTTAACTTTCACCATATCAGCAACAGGAATTCCTTCCGTAATACAAACGATAACTTTGATTCCAGCTTCTGCAGCTTCCATCACAGCATCTGCAGCAAATGCCGGCGGTACAAAGATGATACTTACATTAGCGCCAGCCTTCTCTACAGCTTCTGCCACTGAGTTGAAAACCGGCTTGCCAAGATGCTCTGTGCCTCCTTTTCCCGGAGTGACACCACCAACCACGTTGGTTCCGTAATCGATCATCTGACCTGCATGGAAAGTACCTTCGTTACCCGTAAATCCTTGTACGATAACTTTAGAATCTTTGTTTACTAATACTGACATTTTTTATTGTAATTTTTTGATTTTAAAAACATTTTGTTACTCGCAAAAATAATGATAATTATTCAAAAGATTCCTGCAAACGCCATTTTTTTGAATAATTAAAATATGATTTACTTCAGATTTTTGACCTTGACTTCTTTTCTGAGATAATCTCGGAATTCTTCGGCGATGGGGCCAAAGTAAGTCCCTTTTTTCAGATTCCTGTTCACGCCTACCTGAGCCAGAAGCACTGTTCCGGATTCTATCGTAATTCCTGATGCGATACCGACCTGTCCCCACATAGTCACGTCATCTTCTATGATGCAGCAGCCCGCAATGCCGGTTTGTGATGCTATAAGACATCTTTTACCAATCACTGTATCGTGACCGATCTGGATTTGATTATCGAGGATGCAGCCTTCGCCAATGACTGTGGAATCTGTAACGCCACGGTCTATGGTACAGCTGTTCCCGATTTCCACATTATTTTCGATGACCACGTTTCCTACAGAAATCAGCCGGTCAAAATTTCCATTGAGTTTTCTGTAATAAAAGGCATCGCCACCGATGACCGTATTGGCCTGAATCACTACATTATCACCAATTACAGTTCTGTCGCCCAACACAACATTCGGGAATATGTGGCAATTTTTTCCGATTCTGACATCATTCCCAATGACTACGGAAGGATGAATGAAAGTGCCGTCACCTACTTCCAGATCGTGAAGTTCCTCTTTGAAATTGGAAATTCTTGTGAAATGTGTATTGATTTTATTGAAATCCCGAAAAGGATCATCGGAAACCAAAAGTGCTTTGCCTTCCGGACACTCTACTTCTTTGTCAATCAATATGATCGTTGCAGCGGAATTAAGCGCTTTGTCATAATATTTGGGATGATTCACGAAAACAATGTCGCCGGGACGCACCATGTGAATCTCATTGGTCCCTAGAACCGGAAAATTCTCGTCTCCGATGAATTCTGCATCGATGATATCAGCAATTGTCTTGAGGCTTTGTGGCTGATTAAAAGTCATAACATGATATGAATTTAGAAATTTATTGTTAAGTAATTGGAGTCATATTACAGCCGAATCGCACGCAGCCCGACCTGAGTGGAGCTCTTTTTCTTTTTTTTCAAAAAAAGGAAAAAGCGGGAACGGAGGGCGGAAAAGCTGCCATAAAAATAAAGCTGGAAGACATAACCTCCAGCTTTAATCTGTCCAATTTCATTTTACTCTTTCCAGGTAAGAACCATCTTCTGTATTCACCTTGATTTTGTCGCCTGGTTCAATAAAAAGCGGCACCATAACTCTGGCTCCTGTTTCCACGATCGCATTTTTAAGAGCGTTGGTAGCTGTATTTCCTTTTACGCCTGGGTCAGCTTCTACAACCTCAAGATAAACCGTTGGCGGAATCTCTGCAGAAAGTGGCACTTCGTCCGCTTCTTTCAAAATGATGGTCACTTCTTCCCCGGCTTTCATAAACTGGGAATTTTCAATCATCTCTTTATCAAGATAGATTTGGGAAAAATCATCGTTGTTCATAAAGTGAAATCCATTGTCATCCTCATAAAGGTACTGGAATTTTCTGGTAATTACCTTTACTTCATCGATTTTGTGACCTGCAGAAAACGTGTTATCCACTACTTTTCCATTGGTTACCGACTTAAGTTTTGTTCTTACGAAAGCCGGACCTTTTCCCGGTTTTACGTGCAAAAATTCGATGACTTTGTAGATGTCATTGCTGAATTCGATGCAAAGGCCTTTTTTGATATCGTTGCTTGTTGCCATTAATTTTTATTGCGTTATTGTTATTTTTTAACTTGTTAAATCGTTAAATC
Organism: uncultured Chryseobacterium sp.; assembly: GCA_913778505.1. GTDB lineage: Bacteria > Bacteroidota > Bacteroidia > Flavobacteriales > Weeksellaceae > Epilithonimonas. Next base: position 50,462 of record CAJYWD010000032.1, on the reverse strand, counting down.
GTTAAATCGTTAAATCGTTAAATTGTTAAATTGTTAAATTGTTAAATCGTTAAGCGAAAATTATATCCGATAGTTTCACTATTATTGAGTTTTACAATTCTTCGGTTTTACAGTTTAATACTATTCTTTTGTTGAGCCATAGCCTTTCACGATTCCTCTTGGAGAATTTTGAATGAAGGTAATGATTTCATCTCGTTCTACCGTCGGAAGCATTTCTTTTTCGATGTATTCGATGGCTTGTGTGGTGTTCATCTTCATCTGGAAAATGGCGCGGTAGACTTTTTGGATTTCAAAGATTTTATCATTGGTAAATCCTCTTCTTCTGAGGCCTACAGAGTTGATGCCCGCATAAGAAATAGGTTCTCTCGCCACTTTAACATACGGTGGAATATCTTTTCTGATGAGTGAACCACCGGAAATCATCACGTGTTTACCGATTTTGCCAAACTGCTGAACCGCCGAAAGGCCGCCCATTACCACAAAATCACCAATCTCTACGTGACCTGCAATACCACAGCCATTAGCAATAATCACATTATCGCCAATGATACAGTCGTGTGCCACGTGGGAAGTCGCCATGATCAGACAGTCGTTTCCAACTTTGGTGTAGCCGAGCGCTTTAGTTCCACGGTTAATCGTGACGCATTCTCTAAGCGTTGTATTGTCTCCAATGATGGTTTGGGTATCTTCTCCGTCGAATTTCAGATCCTGCGGAATGGCAGAAATGACTGTTCCCGGGAAGATTTTGCAGTTTTTCCCTATTCTTGCGCCGTCCATAATGGTCACATTGGAACCGATCCAGGTTCCTGCGCCAATGACCACATCGGATGCGATGGTGGTGAATGGTTCTACGGTTACGTTCTTACCAATTTTTGCGCGAGGGTCTACTGCTGTAAGTTGGTGAATCATAAATTAGATTTTATTTTTTGCAACCTGAGCCATCAGCTCACCTTCTACAACCACGCTGTCACCAACATACCCGTAGCCTTGCATATGAACAATTCCTCTTCTGATAGGCTCCATCAGTTCGATTTTGAAAATCACCTGGTCGCCGGGAACTACTTTTTTCTTGAATTTTACATTATCCATCTTCACGAAATAAGTGGAATAATTTTCCGGATCCGGAACATTGGCTAAAACCAAAATCCCACCCACCTGAGCCATCGCTTCTACCTGTAGAACGCCCGGCATCACCGGTTCTTTAGGAAAATGTCCTACAAAAAACGGCTCGTTCATCGTGACATTCTTCAGTCCTACAACGTGTGTATCGGACAGTTCAAGAATCTTATCCACCAATAAGAACGGCGGTCTGTGCGGGAGAAGTTTCATAATGCCATTGATATCAAACACTGGTTCTGCCTTCAGGTCAAAATCCGGAACGTTTTTTCTTTTCTGCAATTTGTATTGTCTGTTTAGTTTTTTTGCAAACTGAGTGTTCACAAAATGTCCCGGTTTATTGGCGATTACGCGACCTTTAATTCTTACACCTACCAAAGCCAAATCTCCGATGACATCCAATAATTTATGTCTTGCGGCTTCGTTCGGGAAGTTGAGTGTCAGGTTGTCCAGAATGCCGTTCGGGCGAATGGAAACTTCGTCTTTCCCAAAAGCTACTTTCAGTTTTTCGGTGATTTCCGGTGTGAGTTCCTTGTCTACATACACAATTGCATTGCTAATGTCACCACCTTTGATCAGGTTGGCATCCAGCAGCTGCTCCAGTTCGTGAAGGAAGCTGAAGGTTCTGGCCGGAGCAATCTCTTCCTTGAACTCGGAAAGATTTTTCATACTGGCATTCTGCGTTCCCAAAACTTTGGTACCGAAGTCCACCATTGTCGTGATCTCATAGTCCTCCGCAGGAATGACCGTCAGTTCCGACCCTGTTGCAGGATCTATGTAGTTCATCACTTCTTTGATGACCAGATATTCCCTTGGCAAATCCTGCTCCGTCACACCTACTTTTTCAATCGCTTCTACAAAAAACTTGGAAGAACCGTCCAAAATTGGCGGCTCTGCGCTGTTCATTTCCAGAATAGCATTATCGATGTCCATACCAACAAGCGCCGCGAGAAGATGTTCGCAAGTGTGGATTTTAACGCCCAGTTTCTCTAGAGTAGTTCCTCTCTCCGTGGTGGTTACGTAGTTCACGTCTGCTTCTACCTGCGGACGTCCTTCCAGGTCGGTTCTTACGAACACAAATCCGGTATTTTCCTTAGCCGGCTTGATGGTCAGATTGACTTCTTTTCCTGTGTGAAGACCTATTCCAGAAAGCTGGATGTCTTCTTTGATGGTTTTTTGTTTATCACTCATTGTATTAGTTTTGAGGTGCGAAGAATAGACTTCTTTCTCCTGAGACTTTTACTCTGATTTTTTATTTTCTAAATCGTTTATTCTTTTGACAATCTCCGTAAAATTTCGGAAATGAACATAATTTCTTCTATAATCACTATAATTGATAGCAGGCGAACCATAAAGCGTTTCTCCGTCTTTTGCCGAAGAATTGACTCCACTTTGTGCCTGGATTTTTACCTGATTTCCAATCTTGATGTGACCGACAATTCCGACCTGTCCGCCAATCTGATTCCAGTCGCCAATAACCGTAGAGCCTGCAATGCCGGCCTGAGCGGCAATCACATTATTTTCTCCGATTTTCACGTTGTGCGCAATCTGAATCAAGTTGTCGATTTTTGTTCCTTTACCGATGATCGTGGAGCCAATCGTCGCTCGGTCGATACTGCAGTTGGAGCCGATTTCCACATCATCTTCTATAATCACATTACCAAGTTGAGGAATCTTCTTGAAGCCTTCCGCAGTAGGCTGAAATCCGAATCCGTCTCCGCCAACTACCGTATTGGAATGGATGACGCAGTTGTCACCCACGATGCAATAATCATAAATTCTGGCACCGCTGTCAATCTTGCAATTCATCCCGATTTTCACACCTTTGCCGATGTAAACATGAGGGAAAATCTGGGTATTGTCCCCAATTTTGGCTTTCTCGGAAACATAAGTGAATGCGCCAATGTACACACCCTCGCCCACTTTGGCCGTTTCGTGAAAAAATGAACCAGCCTCTATGCCTGTTTTCCGGCCCTGCATCTCCTGATAAAGATTCATCAGAACCTGAAAGGATAGATAGGCATCTTCCACAGCAATAATGACGGGTTTATATGGCCTGTCCTGCAGCAGATTTTCGGAGACTATCAGAACTGCGCAGTCCGTCTCATCCATAAAATGGGCAAAGCGACTCTGACCCACAAAAGATAAATGACCCTGCTGACCGTTCTCTATCGGAGACACACCCGTAATAACAGTATTTGAGTCTCCTATAATTCTTCCGTTGATTAATCCTGCAATCTGTTCTGCACTAAATTCCATAGTTTGCAAAGATAAATATTTTATTAATTATCTTTTAATTTTTTATAACGATTCAAAATTACTTTTACTTAGAATCCCATATTTCACGCGGACAATAAAAAATGTATTTTTTTGTCGGATTCTCCATACAACCAAAGAGAATCTGGTTTTCAGATTCTTCCAGCTTCAGCTTATTGCCTTTTTTATCCATTAGATAGATTGGCTGTTTCTCGGTATCGTATGGAAGAAGCGTGCGGGAAATCTGCCCTACTAACTCCTCGCCGTTATTAATTTTAAAAAAATGATTGGCTTTTTCAATATGTTCCTCAATGAACGCCTGAGAGAATGGCTGAGAAGATATGACACTTTTAGGAAAATCTCTATAAATTACTGTTCTGCAAAGCCTTGACAATATAAAATCGTCACTTTCTGTCCAGACCTTTATCGCCTGAAAAACATCCATATCATCCAGCATTGTAAATCTTCTGATGTCTTCTTCCGTGGCTTCCTCAAATTTATTTTTAATGAGAAAATATTTCAGATTAGAAGGCGCTTCTAGTTCAACATCTTGAGATACCAGATATTTGGCTCTGTTCAGAATCTGTACCAGAATATGCTCTGCAAGGGCAGCAGTTTTGTGATAATAGACCTGCCAATACATAAACATCCTGGCCGTGAGATAATTCTCGATGGAATAAATGCCTTTCGCATCAATGACCAGCTGCTCATCGCTGACATTCATCATCGAGATGATGCGCTCTACATTCACATCACCTTCGGAAACGCCGGTGTAGAAGCTGTCCCGTTTTAGATAATCCATCCTGTCTACATCCAACTGAGAAGAAATCAACTGATTGAAAAACATCCGATGGTATTTCCCCTGAAACATTTCAATCGCCAGACTCAGTTTTCCTTTGAATTCCTGATTCAGCCGATTCATCAATAAAATTGAGATTTTCTCGTGATGCCAGTCGTCCATCAGCATATTTTCCAGTGCGTGCGAAAACGGACCGTGACCAATATCGTGCATCAGAATCGCCAGCATTGCTGCTTTTTCCTCATCTTTCGAAATCTTGACACCTTTCAGCTTCAGCGTTTCCAAAGCTTTGAACATCAGGTTCATTGCTCCCAAAGCGTGGTGGAATCTGGTATGTTTGGCACCCGGAAAAATAAGTGAAAGCAAGCCTGTCTGTGAAATCCTTCTGAGTCTCTGAAAATAAGGATGTTCTATGACATCGAATAAAATCTCGTGAGGAATTTTGATAAAACCGTGGACCGGGTCGTTGATGATTTTCAGTTTGTTCTGCACAATCTATGAGTGATGATTGATACAAAAATAGGGAAATTAAAATGGTTTTAAAATATAAATGAAAAGAGTTTAGAATAATCAAAAAGTTATTTTAATTTTGATTATATATTACTATATGAACATTGACTATTTACAAATTTTAATATATTCACTATTACCAACAACATTTGGAACTCTTTTCACACTCTACATAAGTGAAAGAGTAAAGGGAAGTGTCAAAAATAATTTTGATACAAGGCTTGAAAAACTTAAAAACTCTCACAACATAGAGATGTCAAAATTTCAAGCTGAGATAAATTCCTTAAAGGCTCGAGAAAATTTCAAATTTACAAAACTTCACGAGAGAAGATTCGAAATATTTGGATTGACATATAAATTAATCAATGAGGTTCTATCAGAACTTCACAGATATATTAATCCAATCAAGTTTTTTGAAAAAGATAAAAACTTTATTGATAATGACAATTCTTTACAAAGAAATTTTTTAAGTAAGCATTCTGAATTTATTACCTATTACAATAATAACAGACTTTATTTTGATTCAGATACAAAAAGAATAATTGATAATTATTTGAAAGATGTTAATGAGGCTTATGATTTATACAATGAACAGCATTTCTATAGACAAATGGGTGAACGACCAGATGGAGAAATGATGAGAAAAGCTGTTCAGGCATTTAAAAATATTGAATTAAAGATTACACCAATCAAAGAAAATATCGAGATTAGATTTTCTGAAATTTTAGAAAAATAGCTACTTTAGATAGCTTGTTCACACCAAAATCCTCAAACTCTTCGGCATCACTTTGATGTGAATCGGGGATTTGATTTTCCTGCAATTTGTAATTTCAAGAGGATCAATAATTTCTTATATTTGATAAAAATACAGAAATGACTTACGTAGAAAAAAACATCATTGAAATTTACTCTAATCTCATAGATAATCTCAGTTCTATTGGAAAAATGGAGTTATTGGAAAAGCTAAGAAAATCTCTGAACAAAGAAGAAATATCTAAAGAAGCGGATTTTTTCAATTCTTTTGGTGCATTTTCTGACGAAAAATCTGCTGAGGAAATTATTTTAGAAATTAAAGAAAGTAGAAAATTCAGAGAAAAGGATTTGAAATTGTAGTCGCTATGCAATATCTACTTGATACCAATATTTGTATTTTCTTTCTGCGAGGAAAGCTCAAACTTGACGAAATCATCCGAAAGAAGGGAATTTCTAATTGTTTTATTTCAGAATTGACTGTTTTCGAGTTGAAATTTGGCGCTGAAAACAGTGCTAATCCCAAGCAATCTCACGAAGCCGTTGATCGATTTGTCAGTGGTCTTTCCATCATTCCTATCATTGGTTCCGTTGACAAATATGCTCAAATCAAAGTCAAATTAAGAAAAAACGGAACACCTTTGCACGATGAATTTGACCTGATTCTAGGTGTAACCGCTCTTACTCACAAATTGACTTTGGTTACAGATAATGCAAAGGATTTCAAAAACATAGAAAATCTTAAAATAGAAAATTGGTTCGATAGAAATTAATCACACCAAAATCCTCAAACTCTTCGGCATCACTTTGATGTGAATTGGGGATTTTATTTTCTTGAATTCGCCGTCGATGTGCCAATTTTTGGTATTGACCTTAAATTCGATTTCCGAGACAGGAAGATAAGTGACGTAATCATCGTCTTTCAAGCGTTTGGTGAACATTCTGAACGCAAAAAACGGCGAGTAGGTCAAAGGAAATTTCTTCACCAAAACCAAATCTACCAAACCATCACTTTTGCTGGCCATCGGCGCAATGTAGGCGTTATTCCCAAACTGCCTTGTGTTGGCCACATTCAGCATCAGGTATTTTCCGTTGTATGGTTTGTAATTTTCCTCTAAAAATTTGATTTTGATTGGTTTATAATTGAAAAAAGTCTTGATAGAAACCTTGATGTAATTCTTAAAACCACGGCTGGTCTTCTCGAATTCCTTCACCACTTTACCGTCAAATCCGGTTCCCGAGACATTAATTGAAAAACTTCCATTCACCGTAAATGTATCAATCGCCTTCCAGTTTCCGGATTTCACTTTAGCCAAAAGCGTGTCCAGATTTTTATTGAAATTCGTTTCGTTGGAAAATCCGTTTCCGGAACCGGCGGGAAATACAGCAAGAATTTTATCGGTATTGATGAGCTTCTGCGCCACCACGGAAATGGTGCCGTCACCTCCTACTGCCACAAAAATGTCAACCTGATTCCAATGAGCCTTGATGAAATCTTCCGTGTCTTCCAGAGATTGGGATATCAAAAACAATGGATTTTCTATCTTTTTCGACAGATTATCCAGAAAAGGCTGATAGTTTTTCCTGGCCGAATACGGATTGATGATAAAGGCAAATTGCATAAGCCCAAAAATAAAAATACTCTGAGAATTTCAGAGTATTTTTTTGTTAATCTTTTTAAAATGAGAATTAGAGGAAAGATTTGGATCAAATTCTTTTCAGGTCCGCATTCCAGTTTTTGATATTTTGTTTAATGATGGACGGTGACCAGTCGTTTTGTGCAGTCTGATGCATCAGTTCCATCAGATCGTCATCCTTGGCAAATCTCAGCGCAAAAATCTGTGCATCAGAAAAATGATACGTTGAATTTTCCAAACGATTTCCCGTCAACGCAAAATATCTAAATTTAAATTCATTAATAATAATTCTGTCCTGAAGTCCCAGAGCGTAATGCTGACGAAGCATCAGTGACAGAACGATGACGGAAATAATGACTGCAGCTAAGATGATGTAAACCAAACCGAGTTCCCGGTCGTCCACCGAATAATCCCAGGCTTCGAAAAGCGTGATAAGCAATAGAACCAGCATCACAGGATAAAACACAAAGTGGTGAGGCACGTAGAATTTGCGGTAATTTTTTAAGTTCTGAGCCATCGTTACCGGATTTTAAACTGAGATACAAATTCCGGCTTCAACTGGTCTTTGATATCTTCAAAATTCAATGTGATATAGACCACGCCGGCAGCATAGGCCGTGATTTCGTATTGGTTGTAAACAAATGTGATTTTATTCTGGTCGAAGAAGAAATTGTTGTTAAGCTGTATCTTATCAACTAATAGCATCTCTTTTTGTTCAGGCTCATCGAAATGATTTTTCAGAATTTTATCCCAATTGGTATCCGCAGGATTTTTGAAAATGTCGGCTTGCGAGATCACCTTGTTATTCTTTAAATCAAATGCTTTATAGCTTTCAAAATAGTAGCCGTGCGCACCGCCGGAATAGCCGCTGCCGAAATATTTTAAAGTCAAAACATTATCCTGGTTGGAAACCATTTTCATTGCCGATTCTTCGTCCCAGGTTTGCTTAGACTCCGGTGTATATTCCTGAGATTCATCTTTTTTGAGCGATTCCGTTTTGTATTTTTCCAGAAATGCGGTGAGAACCGGTTTGGAATATTCCTCCGCGCTGATATTCGCCGGCTTGTAGATGCTATCGAGCAGGGTTTTGTTTTTGATGTCGGGAAATACCAGAACCTGTTTTGAAAACGATAAAGTCAGGGTCTTGCCCACCTGCATTGAATCCTGAACTCTCACAGAATCTATCACAAACTCATTTTTTGTCTTCAGACTGTCAGATTCCGAAGATCTGGACATCAACTTATTGTCATTTTTAGAACAGGAGATCAGCAAAATCCCGATGGACATTGTGCTCAGTAGTTTTTTCATATCAATTGATTTTGTATCGGCAATTTAGAAAATATTAGTGTCACAATAACAAAAAACCTTCCAAAATCGGAAGGTTCTATACTATTTCACTTGAATTAATTAAGCATCAATTCTTGCGTAAACTGCATTTTTCTCAATAAATTCTCTCCTTGGCGGCACTTCATCGCCCATCAACATAGAGAATGTGGAATCGGCTTCCACAGCGTTATCAATTGTCACCTGCTTCAGAATTCTATGCTCCGGATTTAATGTAGTTTCCCAAAGTTGTTCTGGGTTCATCTCACCAAGACCTTTATAACGCTGAACCTCAACACCTTTTCCGTCCGGAGACATTTCCAGTGTAAACTGCTCACGTTCTTTTTCGTTGTAGGCGTAAACTTTTTTATTTCCTTTCTTCAACAGGTACAACGGCGGCTGAGCGATGTAGATGTAACCATTCTCAATCAGTTCTTTCATATAACGGAAGAAGAATGTCAGAATCAATGTTGAAATGTGAGAACCATCGATATCCGCATCGGTCATAATCACGATTTTGTGATATCTCAATTTCGCCATGTTCAGCGCTTTAGAATCTTCTTCTGTTCCTACGGAAACCCCTAAGGCTGTATAAATATTCTTGATCTCCTCGTTGTCATAAACCTTGTGAAGCATCGATTTCTCAACATTCAGAATTTTACCTCTCAATGGCAGAATCGCCTGGAAATGACGGTCACGACCTTGCTTAGCCGTTCCACCTGCGGAATCTCCCTCAACAAGGAAAATTTCAGATTCAGCCGGGTCTTTGGAAGAACAATCAGACAACTTTCCCGGAAGTCCGGAACCACCCATCGGCGATTTTCTCTGAACCATTTCACGTGCTTTCTTCGCAGCCTGTCTTGCTTTTGCAGCCAAAACCACTTTCTGCACGATCAACTTGGCTTCATTCGGGTTTTCCTCAAGGAAATTCGTCAGCATTTCGCCCACGATTTTGTCCACCGCGCCGGAAACTTCTGAGTTACCCAATTTGGTTTTGGTCTGACCTTCGAACTGAGGCTCCATCACTTTTACAGAAACCACAGCCGTTAAACCTTCACGGAAATCGTCTCCCGTAACTTCTACTTTTTCTTTGGCAGGAAGTCCCAACTCATCGGCATATTTCTTCAAAGTTCTGGTCAAAGCTCTTCTGAAACCTGCCAAGTGTGTTCCTCCTTCGTGGGTATTGATATTATTAACGTAAGAATGAAGATTCTCGTTGAAAGACGTGTTGTAGCGCATCGCCACCTCAACAGGAATATCATCACGCTCGCCTTCCATAAAGATGACGTTCTCCATAATAGACTCACGGTTTCCGTCAATGTAAGCTACAAATTCTTTCAAACCACCTTCGGAATGGAAAACTTCGGTTTTGAACGTTCCGTCTTCCAATTTTTCTCTTTCGTCTGTTAAAGTAATTGTAATTCCTTTATTCAGATACGCCAACTCTCTTAATCGGTTAGCAAGTGTGTCATAATTATAAACCAGTTCCGTGAAAATAGAATCATCCGGCTGGAAAAACTGCTTGGTTCCTCTGTAGTCGCTATGTCCGATTTCTTCAACGCCAGTTTGCGCCTTCCCTCGGGAATAGACTTGCTGATAGATATTTCCGTCTCTGTAAACGGTTGTAATCATCTCGTTGGAAAGAGCGTTAACACACGAAACCCCAACACCGTGAAGACCTCCGGAAACTTTGTAAGAATCTTTATCGAACTTACCTCCGGCTCCAATTTTGGTCATTACAACCTCCAGCGCAGATTTTTGTTCTTTCTCGTGAAAATCGACAGGAATACCCCGCCCGTTATCCATAACCTCCACGGCGTTACCTTCTTTGATGGCAACCGTGATGGTATCACAATATCCGGCCAAAGCCTCATCAATAGAGTTATCCACGACTTCATAAACCAAATGGTGGAGACCTCTGACGCCTACATCACCAATGTACATCGAAGGACGCATACGAACGTGCTCCATTCCTTCCAATGCCTGAATACTACTTGCTGTATATTGTTTTTGACTCATATTTTAGCTGTTGGCTACCCGCTTTTTGCCTGTAGCTTTTTAGATTAATCTTTATTAAAAATGCTTACAAATATCGTTAAAAAAATCGAGATATGAAAGCCTTAAAATCAGTCGAAAAATATAAGTTTTTAACAGGGATGTTTGGGGATTTTGAATAAAAAAAATCGAACTGTAAAAGCTCGATTTTTCTTCAAATATTTATTTCTTAGAATTAACTTTATTAAGAATTATTTCTTTTTTCAGGGCAAAACTCTTATCGTAATTATATTCTTTATTTTTAAAAACAATATTGATTTTCATTTTATCGGGATAAATTAAAAACTCTATATTTTTAAAATCATTTTTACTCACAGAAATTTCCGATGTAATATTCTTCCCTTTCAATACATCATCGTAAAGACCTATAAATTTAAAATCAGAAGAAAGAGAATCGAAATATGGGAAAAGCTTCACTATCAAAACATAGGTTTCTTTATTAAAATCATAAGTTAAATGATGTTCTATTTTATTAATAAAAAAACTCAACTCAGATTTATTGCCTTTATCCTTATTGTAAAACAAATCTTTCGGAAAAATTAAATTTAAATTCTTCTCTTCAAACTCAATATCACCTCTTGGAAGTACAAAATCATCCGTAAGTTCATCCAGTCTTTGCGAAGAAAGCCCCCTATAAAAAACATCCAAATTAGCCCTAGTCCTCTTTTCATCAATGTCAGCAATATAAGTTTTATATGCAGAAAATCCACAGTCAGAATCCGGCATTTGCTTATTAATTTCTTCACATAAATCATTCAAACTCTTACCTGATTTTTCATACTCAGCCGGATTGATTTTAATATTGTTAACTTTATTGATATCATCAATAAATATTTTAAGATTTGATTCATTTCTTTTCTTCTCACGTTCTACCTCTTCTGCAGATATTGCAACGACGCTTTCCGTCTTTTTTCTAGATTTGGGAAGTTGTACATTATCAGCATTATTGATGAAATGAGCCAGTAAATCTGCATCCGAGATATTCAGAAAATATTTCATAAAAAAGAAATTAGCCTTGTTATCCAGAGGATTATACTTACTAAAATCCACAACCTCACTTCCTTTCCAAGTATCATTAGCTCTTGTAGGAACAATCGTAACCTCTCTTTGTCCTATTTTATTATTACCAGTTGGCTTAATCTCAAAGCCCGTATTCAGAAACTCATATTTTGCAGTATTAAAAAATATAAGGTCCAAAGAAACAAAACCACTATTACGAGCCTTAGAAAATTGAAGATTTTGGAAATAAATATTTTCGCTATGAAGTCTCATATTGTCTATAAGAAAATTATATTCTTTTGGGAGACTTTTATATTCACCCGTCTGCATAAATATATTTCGAATAGACTGTCTAAATTGAGAAAACACAACAATAGACATTGTTACAAATAAGAAAATAAAAATCTTTTTCATTAGTTTTTTTTTAAAGTTAAATCACAAATATCATATTTTTTGATACATAATACAATTTTTGAGTTTCTAGAAAAAAAAATAAAAAATCGAACTACAAAAGCTCGATTTTCTAAATTTTAACATTGATAAAAGTTTTAATTTTTCAAAAACTCATCCACTTTTTTCGCACAATCCCGTCCTTCCGCAATTGCCCAAACCACAAGACTTTGCCCTTTTCTCGCATCGCCACAGGAAAAATATTTGGTTTGATTGGTTCGGAACTCTTTATTATTTCCAATAAGATTTCCTTTCGGGTCCAAATGGATATCCAAAGCTTCCACCAAGCCTTTCTGCTCTACGTGCGTATAACCCAAAGCGATGAAGGCATAATCACATTCGATGACAAATTCTGAGTTGGGTTTTTCTGTATAGAGATTCCATTTTCCGTCGGCATCTTTTGTCCATTCCGCTTCCACAAGGCGAACGCCTGTAAGGTTTCCGTTTTCGTCTTTCACAAATTCTTTGGAATTGACAGACCATCTTCTTTCGCAACCTTCCTCGTGAGAAGACGTCACCTGTAACGTCATAGGCATTGTTGGCCAGGGCATTGTTTCGTCGCGTTTTGTGGGTTGCACCGGTTTATAATAAATCTGATAAACGATTTCCGCACCCTGACGATTCGAAGTTCCGATACAATCCGAACCGGTGTCTCCACCGCCGATTACAACTACTTTTTTCCCTTTGACATTCAGTTCTTCTTCATCAAAGCCAATTCCGCTGACTTTTTTATTATTCTGAACCAGAAAATCCATTGCAAAATGAACCCCTTTCGCATCACGATTCGGAAGCATCAAATCTCGCGGAACCGTACTTCCCAAGGCCAAAACAACCGCATCAAAACTTCTGTTCAATTCTTCAACTGAGTAATTGACGCCAACGTTGACATTAGTTCTAAACTCGACACCTTCCTGCTCCATCCATTGCACCCGCCTTTCCACGATATTTTTATCAAGCTTAAAATCAGGAATCCCAAATCTCAGCAAACCACCAATTTCTGAATCTCTTTCAAAAACCGTCACTTGATGACCAGCTTGGTTCAATTGATAAGCTGCAGCCATACCAGCCGGACCGGAACCTACAACCGCTACTTTTTTACCTGTTCGGAATTGAGGAACTTTTGGCTTTGCAAATCCTTGTTCAAAAGCGATTTCAATAATATTTTTTTCAATTTCCTCAATGGTAACCGGCAGATTATTGATTCCTAAAACACAAGCGGCCTCGCAAGGTGCAGGACAAATCCGGCCTGTAAATTCGGGAAAATTATTAGTGGAAGTCAGAATATGATAGGCCTTTTCCCATTGTTCTTTATAAACCGCATCATTGAATTCCGGAATCACATTGCCCAGCGGACAACCACTCTGACAAAACGGAACACCACAATCCATACATCTGGCAGACTGCTCATTCAACAACTTTTCAGAAGTCGGTTCATAAAATTCTTTATAACTCTTAAGCCTTTCCGAAACAGGAAGTTTCGCAGGCAAATCTCTGTCGTATATCAAAAAACCATCTGTCTTTCCCATTATTTCATTACATTTATTTGATTCTCTATTACCTTTTTATATTCACGAGGATAGACTTTTACAAAGTGTTTCAGATTGTTCTCAAAATCACTCAAAAGATATTCCGACAAATAACTTCCCGTAATTTCAAAATGTTCTTTGATCAAATCCAAAACCAGCTCGGTATCTTTCTCTGTCAAGTTTTCCAAGTCCGCCATATCGGGATTGAAATTCTTTTCCAAATCTTTTCCGACATCCCAGACATAAGCAATTCCGCCACTCATTCCGGCTCCGAAATTCCGACCAACTTCGCCTAGAATCACAACCGTTCCGCCGGTCATATATTCGCAACCGTGGTCGCCAATTCCTTCCACAACAGCAATCGCTCCGGAATTACGGACACAGAACCTCTCGCCCGCCATTCCATTAATAAAAACCTTTCCCGAAGTTGCTCCGTACAAAGCCACGTTTCCAATAATGCTATTTTCATTAGCTTTAATCACCGCTTCTTCATCCGGAAAAACAGCAAGTTTTGCTCCCGACAGCCCTTTTCCAAAATAATCATTGGCATCGCCTTCCAGAATCATCGTGATTCCTTTATTACAAAAAGCGCCAAAACTCTGCCCTGCCGTTCCTTTAAAATTAAATTTCAACGAATCTTCCTGCATTCCATTAGAATGATAGATTTTCGTGAGTTCGTGTGAGAGAATTGTTCCGACCGTTCTGTCGGTATTTTTAATAGGGAAAGAAGCTTCTACTTTTCCGTTATTTTGCAAAGCTGATTTTGAAGCTTCCAGTATTTTCCAGGACAAGGATTCATCCAAACCACTATCTTGTTCTTCGGCTTTTATAATAGGCAAATCGGTTTCCATTTTATAAAGCAATCCGCTCAAATCAATATTCTGATGTTTCCAGAATTTGATTTCTTTTTTCTTTTCCAGACATTGGGATTGCCCAACCATTTCATCAATCGTTCTAAAACCAAGACTTGCCATTATCTCACGGACTTCCATCGCCAAAAATGTGAAATAACTCACCAAATGTTCCGGTTTTCCTGTGAATTTTTTTCTCAACTCTTCATTCTGAGTCGCAATACCGACCGGACAGGTATTGAGATGACACTTTCTCATCAGGATACAACCTTCCACAATCAAAGCAGAAGTTGCAATTCCCCATTCTTCCGCTCCAAGCAAGGTTGCCATTACCAAATCACGTCCGGTTTTCATTTGCCCGTCTACCTGAACAGTCACTCTTTGACGTAATTTATTTTTGATCAAAGTCTGATGCGTTTCTGCCAATCCCAATTCCCACGGCAAACCTGTATGACGAACCGAACTCAAAGGTGAAGCTCCTGTTCCGCCATCATAACCGGAAATCAAAATATGGTCAGCTTTTGCTTTTGCAACCCCGGAAGCAATGGTTCCAACGCCAGCTTTAGAAACCAATTTAACCGAGATTCTTGCGTGTCTATTGGCGTTTTTCAAGTCAAAAATCAGCTGTGCCAAATCTTCTATGGAATAAATATCGTGATGCGGAGGCGGCGAAATCAAACCAACGCCCGGCGTAGAATGTCGAGTTTTTCCAATCCAGGAATCCACTTTTTCGCCCGACAGTTGCCCGCCTTCTCCCGGTTTTGCACCTTGAGCCATTTTGATTTGAAGCTCTTCTGCTTCTGCCAAATATCTCGCCGTTACACCAAATCTCCCTGAAGCCACCTGCTTGATTGACGAACGCAGGTTGTCGCCATTTTCATTAATGATATATCTGTTTTCATCTTCGCCGCCTTCGCCTGTATTGCTTTTTGCACCAATTCTATTCATTGCAATTGCCAGAGTCGTATGTGCTTCCCAGGAAATCGAGCCAAAAGACATTGCTCCGGTTGCGAAGCGTTTCAGGATATTTTCAACAGGTTCCACTTCTGATAGAGGAATAGATGGACGGTCATTTTTAAATTCCAACAAACCTCTTAATAACGATGCATTTTCGGTTTGACGATTGACCGCCCGGGAATATTTTTTGAACGTTTCGTAATTATCCTTCCAGGTTGCCTGTTGCAAAAGATGAATGGATTGAGGATTGAATTGATGATATTCGCTGTCTTTTCGCCATTGGTAAATCCCGCCGGAATCCAGAATTCCAAACGCTGAATCTTTCTCAAACGCCTGATAATGTTTTGCCAAAGCTTCTTTCGCTATTTCATCAAAACCGATTCCGTTGATTCTGGAAATCGCTCCGGTAAAACAAGTATTAACCAAAGGTTTATTAAGACCTATAATTTCAAAAATCTGCGCTCCGTGATAAGATTGCAAAGTTGAAATTCCCATTTTGGAAAAAATCTTCAGCAATCCGTCGCCAACCGCTTTTTTATAATGGTATTCAAGCTGTTCCAAATCAGAATCCGGACTGAACTCGCCCTCATAAAACATCTGCCTGATACTTGCCAAAGCCAGATAAGGATTAATGGCCGTTGCTCCAAAACCAAGCAAACTTGCGAAATGATGAACCTCCCAAACATCGCCAGCCTCAATGACCAAACCAACTCTCCTGCGAACACCTTTTCTTATCAAATGATGATGAACAGCCGAACAAGCCAGCAAAGACGGAATCGAAGCGTGTTGCGAATCCAACGAACGGTCGGAAAGAATAATTACCTCAAAACCATCCTCCACAGCATCCATCGCATAACGGCAAATTCTATCCAGAGCTTTCTTGAGACTTCCTTCTTTTCCATCTGCTTTAAAATATGTATAAATCGTTTTCGATTGGAATTTTCCGGTATCCACACTTCTCAATTTTTCCAATTGTTCATTATTGAGAATCGGATGTTCGAGTTTTATGGAATGGGCAAAGTTTCTATCATCTTCCAGAAGATTTCCGTTCCCTCCGATAATCGTCGTTAATGACATTACCAATTTTTCACGAATCGGGTCGATTGGCGGATTTGTTACCTGTGCAAACAATTGCTTGAAATAAGAACTGAAATGCTGTGGTTTTTCACTCAAAACCGCCAAAGGCGCATCAAATCCCATCGAGCCAATCGGTTCTTTGCCGTGAATCGCCATTTCTTTGATGACTTTATCCAAATCTTCCCTGGAATAGCCAAAAGCCTTCTGATATTTGAAAATATCTTCGGATTGCAGTTTATTAAATCTGATTTTCGGACTTGGCAATTCCTCAAGGTTGATATTCATTTTATCCAGCCAATCACGATACGGCTGTGAGGTACAAATGTCTTTTTTCAGTTCGTCATCGCTTACGATAACACCTTTTTTCATATCAACCAAGAACATTTTACCCGGCTGAAGACGGCCTCTTTTGATGACATTTTTCGGATTGACAGGCAAGGCTCCCGATTCCGAAGCCATGATTACCAAATCGTCTGAAGTCACGCAATATCTCGAAGGACGAAGTCCGTTTCTGTCCAAAGTCGCACCAATTATCTCGCCATCCGTAAAAGAAATAGAAGCCGGGCCATCCCAAGGTTCCATCATACAGGCGTGAAACTCGTAGAAATCTTTCTTATAATCTTCCATTTGTTTGTTTCCATCCCAGGCTTCCGGAATCAGCATCATCATCGTATGTGGCAGCGAGCGACCGGAATGATAAAGCAATTCCACCATATTATCCAGATAGGAAGAATCGGATTGATTCGGTTTTGTCAACGGCAAAATCATATCCATTTCCTGAGGCGTGAAATTCGGGTTTGAAAAAGTTTTTTCAGAAGATTTCAGCCAATTGAGATTTCCGCCGATGGTGTTGATTTCGCCATTATGTGCCAGAAAACGAAACGGTTGCGCCAAGCTCCAAGTCGGAGAAGTATTGGTTGCAAATCGGGAATGAATCATCCCAAACGCCGAACGTGTTTTAGGATTCGTCAAATCTTTGAAGTAATTACGAATCTGAAGACTTCTCAATTGTCCTTTGTAAATCAATTTCTTACAAGAAAACGAAGCCACATAAAAACCAATCGGGTCATTGCTCGTCACACTGGTAATCTGATGCGAAATATAATTGCGGAAGACAAACAGTTTTCTTTCAAAATCTTTATCCGTTTCCACATCGAAAGGCCGTTCCACAAAGAGCATTTCCATCACCGGTTCTACGCTTTTTGCCAAATCTCCCAAATCAATATTATTTACAGGAACGGGACGATAGCCTAAAATTCTGAGCCCAAGTTTATCCGCAGAGTGCTCGATAATCTCTTTACATTCTTCGCGGATGAAATTATTCCGAGGAAAGAACAACATTCCAACGCCATAAAAACCCGGTTCTGGCAAGTCAAAACCGAAATTAAGCGCCTCATCATACAACAGCTCGTGCGGAATCTGAATCTGCAAACCCGCGCCGTCACCCGTATTACTTTCATAACCGGTTGCGCCACGATGCTCCATATTTTCGAGCATCGTAATGGCGTCGCTGACGATTTTGAAGCTTTTGATTCCTTTGATATTAGCCACAAAGCCAACGCCACAGGAGTCGAATTCTGTTTCGGGTAAATAAAGTCCTTGATTTTCGGGAATGGATTTTTGGGAAATTTTCCTTGCTCTTTTCATCTACATTAATTTTGGATACTAACAAACTTAATGAAAAAAAAGTCAAAAATGATTTTAAATTACCGAATCAGCAATTATAAAAACTACAAATAATATTTAAAACAAATAAAACATCTTTTATTTAGCAATAATTCACATTAATTTAATATTAAATAATTATTCGTTAAAATTAAATTAACATTTAAAATACTTAAAATATTCATAATCAGATAATTAATTAAATCAACATTTCACTTAGGTTAAAAAAAGATTGAAATAGAATCTCATTTTTCTAAAAAATCCAGTAAAGTCTAAAAATCAATCCATAAAACAAAAACACCCCTAAATAATTTAGGGGTGCAATATTTAAAACATAATTTCAATTAAAATAATATTACATTTTCATCGAACTATCATCCTGAAATTATTTTTAATAATTAAAAATTAAAACCAAAATTAAATTTTAACAATTTAACATCAATTAATAAAATTGCTTGAATAATTAATAAATTAAATTTTATTCTGAATAGTTTTCGACAACAATTTCAAGAAAACCTTAAACCAACTTCATTAATAAAATCTCATCAATTTTCTCAACTTTTACCAAATTATTTTTAGTTAAGGTTTTAGATGCTTTGTCCCATTTTTTTCCGGAAAGCTGGGAACGGGTTTTTACTTCATTCAGCTCCAATGCATCTTCCTGAGAATTAAGGATTTCAAGAATCACTTTTTCATCTTCGCCTAATTCAACGGTTGGGGACTTTTTCTCCGGTCTCATTTGCGGAAAGAAAAGCACTTCCTGGATGGACGGATTATTGGTCAGGAACATAATCAAACGGTCCATCCCGATTCCAAGACCAGACGTTGGCGGCATTCCGTATTCCAAAGCTCTAAGGAAGTCTTCATCAATGAATCCCGTTGCTTCATCATCGCCTTTTTCTGATAACAATAACTGATGTTCAAAACGCTGTCTTTGGTCAATCGGGTCATTCAGCTCCGAATAAGCATTGGCGATTTCTTTACCACAAACCATCAATTCGAAACGCTCCGTCAAACCTTCTTTGCTTCTGTGTTTTTTGGTCAATGGCGACATCTCCACAGGATAATCTGTGATGAAAGTCGGCTGAATGAAGTTTCCTTCACACTTTTCTCCGAAAATCTCATCAATCAATTTTCCTTTGCCCATTGTTTCATCCACCTCGATTCCGATAGATTTTGCAAAATCAAACAATTCTTGCTCAGATTTTCCAGTGATGTCAAATCCTGTATATTTCAAAATCGCTTCTGTCATAGAAACCCTTGGATAAGGCGCTTTCCAGCTGATTTGATGTTCTCCGAAAGTGGATTCAGCAGAACCGTTGACCGAAGTTGCGCAGAACTCCAACAATTTTTCCGTGAAATCCATCATCCAGTTGTAATCTTTGTAAGCCACGTAGATTTCCATCGCCGTGAATTCCGGGTTATGCGTTCTGTCCATTCCTTCATTTCTGAAATTTTTCGAGAACTCATAAACACCGTCAAATCCACCAACGATCAGTCTTTTCAGATATAATTCGTTGGCAATTCTCATATACAAAGGAATATCCAAAGCATTGTGATGCGTGATGAACGGGCGCGCTGCTGCACCGCCGGGAATGGCCTGTAAAATTGGTGTTTCCACTTCAAAATATCCGGCATCATTGAAGAACGTTCTCATCGCATTGAACAATTTTGTTCTTTTTACGAAGATTTCTTTCACATGAGGATTCACAACCAAATCCGCATAACGTTGTCTGTAACGTAATTCCGCATCGGTGAATCCGTCATAAACATTACCTTCAGCATCTACTTTTGGAAGCGGAAGCGGGCGAAGAGCTTTTGTCAGCAAAGTAAAGTTTTTCACCATTACTGTCATCTCTCCAACTTGAGTTTTGAACAATTCACCTTCGATTCCGATGATGTCACCGATGTCTAAAAGATGCTTGTAAACCTCGTTGTATAAAGTTTTATCATCACCAGTACAAATCTCATCACGGTTAAAATAAACCTGAATTCTGCCTTCGGAATCCTGCAATTCTGCAAAACTTGCCTTCCCCTGAATTCTTCTGGACATCAATCGTCCGGCAATCACCACCTTCTTACCTTCTTCAAAATGCTTTTTTATAGATTTTGTGGTGTCCGTGATTTTGTATTCAGCGGCCGGGAACGAGTCGATTCCCAAGTCGGTCAGTTTCTGCAATTTTTCGCGACGGATAATTTCCTGTTCTGATAATGACATTTTAATTCAATTTTTTCGAACTGCAAAAATAGTGATTTTTAAATTGGTTGCGGAAGTTAAATTTTGATGAGTCATTTAAACGCAAAGAACGCAAAGATCTTTAAAATTATTGAAGCTATCTTAAGGTTCGCAAAGGCGCTTTGCTCAGCTAAGGTTTTAGGTTTCTCGCTGATTAAGCTGATTTTGCAGATTCATTTTCAATACAATCTTGTCATTCTGTAGGAATCTCAACAACATAGATTCCTACGGAATGACAAATCGTGAAGTTTTACAGAAAATTTGATTATATGTTCAATCTGCAGCCCGACTTGAGTGGAGCTCTTTTTTTGTTATTGCGATTGTGCTAGAGTTCAACAGATTGCTTCACTTCGTTCGCAATGACAGAAAAAAGCGGGAACGGAAGGCGGATTAAGCTGCCCTAAAAATTATTACTTAAAACTAGAAAACCAATCTTTCCTATTTTCTTTCGGAATAAACGTCCAAGCCAAAATCCTGCTGATTTTCTGCCCTTGCGCCATATCAATTGTTTTGAATTCGGGCACTTTGAGGTTTTTCAGAAGTGTAGTCAACTGATGAAGATTATCCTTTTTGGAAACCAAACTTGTGAACCAAAGAACGTTGGAGGAAAATTCTACACTTTCATTAATCATTTTTTTGATGAAAGCCATTTCGCCACCTTCGCACCACAATTCGGAGTGTTGTCCACTGAAATTAAGATTAGGTTTCTGAGTTTTTGATTTTCTGAGATTGTTATTCTTTCTCCGATTACCTTGTAAAGCTGATTCTTCGGAATCGTGGAACGGTGGATTGCACATCGAAAATGTGAACTTCTCGTCTTTTGAAATGATGTTTTTAAAAATCAAATCTGTTTGAGGTTGAAGTTTCAGTTGGATATTTTCTTTAAAATCAGGATTACTTTCCAAAATCTTTTGAGCATTCTCCAAAGAATCCTGATTAATGTCTGTTCCAGTCATTTCCCAGCCATAAGAATGATTCGCAATCAACGGATAAACGAGATTGGCTCCCGTTCCTATATCTAAACCTTTCACCGAATTTCCTTTTGGGATTTCGCCATTATCTTCCGCCAACAAATCCGCCAAATAATGAACATAATCTGCTCTGCCCGGAATCGGTGGACAAAGATTGCCTTCCGGAATATCCCAATCCCTGACGTTGTAATATTTAAGAAGCAAGGCTTTGTTCAGCAATCTAACGGCTTTTGGGATGCTGAAATTAATCGTCAAAGTATCGTAATCATTTTTGAAAACGTAATGTTTCAACTCTGGAACAACAGAAATTAATTCTTCAAAATCGTAAGAATTGCGATGGAGATTTCTTGGATGTAAGCTGGATTTTTCTGACATTTATTTCTCTTTGTTCAATTTTTCGATTCCGGCTTTCACGTTAGGATGACTCATAAATAAATTCCAAATTAAGCCCGTTCTGTGATTTTCCATCATCACGGTCATTGGCGCCTGATTCAGTCCCATAAAAATTGGCGAACACCAATTGTTATTCAAATCAAATGAATCCCGGAAACCATATTCTCCCCAAAGAAAATCGCCGTAATTGAGGTAGAAATTTTTCAAAACCGCCATCGATTCCGTTGGTGTGTATGGGAAAGATGCAATTGCGCCAGTCGGAGTCAATTTTCCTGTATCTTCTCTTTCCACAGGCTCATCAGGATTATAACCATTTGGTCCATCGGAAGCTGTTAAACCCCAACCGTCTTTACCATAACCCTTTTGTTTTTTCGGATTTTCAACACAATACAGGTAATTAATTTTAGCAATATTCTGATTGTTTTTGAAATAGTTGGTGTATCTGTCCGTCAATCCGTGCGGGTCATAACCCATAAAAGAATAATGTGCGAAAAACAGCGGTCCGCCTTTGTTCACGCCAACATCCAGTTTGATTCCGTAATAAGTATTGCCGTTGGTGTACATTGCACCTTCATCAGACTTTCCCCAATCTTTACGGTAATCCTGTGCCAATTTATCCTGACTTGCCCAACCTGAATAATACATACTCGCCGGAACAGAATGTGTCGGCGAAGCGATTGCCATCAGATAAGTGACCATCGTCTCGTTCCAGCCAATCAGATTATGGTTAATTACCCAACCTTGGTCAGGCGACCAGTGCCAATATAGATATTTGCTATCTTGCGTTTGCTTGAACCAATCCCACTCTATTCCTTTCCAGAATTTGTCAATTTTTTGTCTGATATTTTTTTCTTCAGCATTGTCTTTATTAAAATATTGATGGGCTGCCAACAATCCCTGAACGAAAAACGATGTTTCCACCAAATCTGCTCCGTTATCTCTCTTTCCGAAAAAAGGTTCGGTTTTCCCTGTTTTTCCATCGATGAAATGGGCGACTGCACCGTGATACTTGTCGGCTTTTTCTATGAAATTTACAATTTTTGTAAATCGTTCAACAGATTCTTTTCTTGTAATAAATCCACGTTCGGTTCCTGCAATCAGCGCCATAATTCCGAAACCCGAAGCGCCGGTTGCAATCATATTCTGTCTTCCGTTGGTATTTTCTTTTGACAAACCACTTTCCGGTTCTGCGCCATCCCAATAATAATTGAAAGACGCTTCCTGAACCATCGTCATCAATTCTTCATCCGACATATTTTTAGTTTCTGCAGAGACGATTTCTGATAATTTTGATTCATTAAAAAGTTGGTCCAGGAAACTGATTTTATAGGAATATTTCTTTCCTGTTTCATTAGTAAAATCTGCAAATCTATCGATATAAGCATCCTGAATACCGACTGGTTTAAACTCTTTTCCATTTTCCGAACGGTAGATTTTTACATATCTGATGTTATTGCCAGAGATTGTATTCCATTTCAAATCCACGTGTTTCATATAACCTTTCGCCACTGAAATTTTAGCAGTCTCAGCAATCGTTTTCTTGTCTTTTGAATCGATGAAAGCAATATCATCCAACCAAATTTTGTTATTCGAATCCGAATTTTCCGCTTGAGAAAAAACAATTGCTTTGACTGATTTCGGGTTATCTTTTACCGAAGTATCCAAACTTGAAATATCAATCAATACATTTTCCCATTGATTTTTTTTCGTCAGATTAAGCTTTATCGGTTTGGAAAAGCTTCCGTCAGTTTTTTGAAGTTTTACAGCTGGTAGAATATTAGAATTATTTTTCTCAGATTTAATCCAAAAACTCAGGAAATTAGCTTTGGTAAAGAAATCCTTTCCTCTTACATCTTCATATTCTACTGATGCTTCCCATTTTCCGTCTTTGGCATTTCTATAATCCAGTAAAAGGGAATTTCCAGGAGAATGGAACTCATTTTTATCTACCAGCAATTTATTATTCTGATTTTTCACAGAAGCTGAACCTGAATATTTTACATTTCCATAAAAGAAATTATCTTTCATCAAACTGTTCGTGAAAAAAGTATAATCATAGAGATGTTCCTGCGCACATAGCGATGTGGAAAACAACATAGCAGAATATAAAATAGACTTCATTGGATTTTTATTTTTGAAAAGATAGTCATTTTCCCCAAAAGAGATATCAACAAAAAAGACAGTTGAAAAACTGCCTATAACTTATTCTTTTAACAATGATATCTATTTCGAGGACAAAATGTATTGCGCCATAAACTTCGCATTGTCTTTGCTCATTCCATTGTGAGCAGGCATCGGAACATCGCCCCAAATACCTGAGCTTCCTTTAATGATTTTAGCCGCCAACATTTCCACATTTTCTGGTGTATTTTCATATTTCGCTGCCACTTCTTTGTATGACGGGCCAATCATCCGTTCGTCCATATTATGACATCCTAAACAATCTGCGCCTTCAATAAGTGACTTTCCTTCTGCAATTGGGTCGGTTACAACTTTTGGCACAGCTTCGGGTTCTTCTTTCAGAACATCTTTGTTTCCAGAATTATCAGTTTTGGAGCAAGCCACAATTGAAGCCAGAGCAAACGCCAGAAATAGTCTTTTCATATTTAATTTTTTAATGGTCACAAATTGTCGCCAACACGAGAGCTTGCCCGAACTGAACAAAGTTAATCTTCGTTGGTGTTTTTTTGCAAATTGGTTAATGGCGATTTCATTTATTTTGATTATCCTACAAATTTACCGAATAAGGAATTAAGACTGAATTTAAATAAGAAATTGCAGGAATGATTATCTTTGCAGAATGGTAAAAATTGGCAACATAGAACTTCCTGACTTTCCGCTTTTGCTGGCGCCAATGGAAGATGTAAGTGACCCACCTTTCCGGAAATTGTGCAAAATGCACGGCGCAGACCTGATGTACTCCGAGTTTATTTCTTCGGAAGGACTGATTCGTGACGCAATTAAGAGCCGCAAGAAGCTTGATATTTTCGATTACGAAAGACCTGTCGGGATCCAGATATTTGGTGGCGATGAGGAAGCCATGGCGATGTCGGCAAGAATTGTGGAGACCGTAGAGCCGGATTTGGTGGATATTAATTTTGGTTGTCCCGTGAAAAAAGTGGTTTGCAAAGGAGCCGGAGCCGGGGTTTTGAAAGACATTGATTTAATGGTTCGATTGACGAAAGCGGTTGTGAGTTCTACCCATTTGCCTGTTACTGTAAAAACCAGATTGGGCTGGGACGATAGCAGCATCAATATTGATAAAGTTGCCGAAAGATTGCAAGATACAGGCATCAAAGCCTTGACCATCCACGCCAGAACGCGGGCTCAAATGTACAAAGGTCAGGCAGACTGGGAACACATCTCAAGAATCAAAAATAATCCGAATATCGAAATTCCGATTTTTGGAAACGGCGATGTAGATTCTCCCGAAAAAGCTTTGGAATATAAAAATAAATACAACTGCGACGGCATCATGATTGGTCGTGGAGCGATTGGTTATCCCTGGATTTTTAACGAAATCAAGCATTTTTTCGAGACCGGAGAAATTCTTCCTGAGCCAACGATTGCCGAAAGACTGGAAGCGGTGAAAAACCATGCGCTTTGGTCTGTAGAATGGAAAGGTGAACGTCCGGGAATCGTGGAGATGCGCCAGCATTACAGCAATTATTTCCGTGGAATTCCTCATTTTAAAGAATTTAAGACCAAGTTTCTTCAGGCTTTGACGCTTGAACAAATTGATGAAATTATTGAAGAGACGAAGCATTTTTATCAGGAAAATGTAATTTAAGCTAGAAGTATCGCTCCTACGGAGCTTGACATTCCCTACGGACTCATTTGCTACAAACATTTCGCTCCTACGGAGCTTCTCAATGAATAATATTTTAACCCTTTCAGAGTTTGAAATTGGCCAAGCCAAATCTTCGATTTCTGAAAGGGTTTTAATTTTATCTCAAAATCAAACAATGTCGACAAAAAGTTGATTGACTGACAAAATCCATAGCCCCATAGCAGCGGCATCCTTTTTCTTTTTTTGCCAAAAAAAAAAGATATAGCGGATAGCGGGATATAGCTCCTAATAATGATTTTGTATAATACTTTTATTTAATTTTGTAACGTTTTGTTTCCAATTTGAAACTAATTCTAAAGAAAATTAAAAATGAAAAAAATCTTACTGCTTGCTATATTAATCTCCGGAGTTTCTCAAGCTCAGATGTTTGAGGATGCCAATCCAACCAAAACCGATACGCTGAAGGGTTCTAATACAGAATTCAGGAACTTTTGGGATGTCAAAAAATATGATATTGTTGTGGAGCCGGATTTCGGAACCAAAAGTATCAAAGGTAGCAATAAAATCAGCCTGACGATTGAAAAAGACATCAAAAACCCAACGTTTCAAATCGATTTGCAACAACCGATGAAAGCGGACAAAATCTCGGCAAGCTTTCCTATTGCCGGAAAAAAGACTGATGGCGATTTTATTTTCTTATCTACGAAAAAGAACTTCAGAAAAGGCGAAAAATATACGATTGATATTGATTATTCCGGAAATCCGCTGATTGCCAAACATGCACCCTGGGACGGCGGTTGGATTTTCACTAAGGATAAAAATGGAAATCCCTGGATGACCGCTGCGGACGAAGGAATTGGTGCCAGCATCTGGCTTCCTGTAAAAGACATCTGGAGCGATGAACCGGAGAATGGCATCACTTTCAAAATCATTACGCCAAAAGATTTGGTGGGCGTTGGCAACGGAAGATTAATCAAAGAAGGAAATCTTGGCGATAAAAAATCCTGGCTTTGGGAAGTGAAAAATCCAATCAACGATTATTCTATCATCCCTTCCATCGGAAAATATGTGAATTTTAAAGACACTTTTAACGGCGAAAAAGGAAAACTTGACCTGGATTATTGGGTCTTAGATTATAATCTTGACAAAGCCAAAAAACAATTTCAGCAAGCCAAGCCAATGCTGAAAGCCTTTGAATATTGGTTTGGGCCTTACCCTTTTTATGAAGATTCTTACAAAATCGTGGAATCGCCACATCTTGGAATGGAACATCAGAGCAATGTGGCCTACGGTAACAAGTACCAAAATGGTTATCTCGGGAGAGACCTTTCGGGAACCGGAATCGGGCTGAAATGGGACTATATCATCATCCATGAGTCCGGCCACGAATGGTTTGCGAACAACATCACAGCAAAAGACCAGGCCGATATGTGGATTCACGAGAGTTTTACGACTTATTCCGAACCGATCTTCGTAGATTACAATTATGGTAAAGCCGAGGGCGACCGTTATGTTCAGGGTTTAAGGCAAAATATCCAGAATGATAAGCCAATTATCGGCTCGTATGGCATCCGCAATGAAGGCAGTGGTGATATGTATCCTAAAGGTGCCAATATGATTCATACGATTCGTCAGGTTATTAACGATGATGAAAAATTCCGCCAGATATTACGAGGAATGAACAAGGATTTTTATCATCAAACCGTTACTACGAAACAAATAGAAGATTATTTCATCCAAAAATCAGGCATCGATTTGCAATCGATTTTTGACCAATATCTGAGAACGGTAAAAATTCCGACTTTGGAATACAAGCAAAACGGCAATCAGTTGACTTACAAATGGACGAATGTTGTTCCGAACCTTAAACTTCCAATCCGATTAGCTGATGGACAGGAATTAAAACCAACAGAACAAAACCAGACCACGACTTTGAAATCTGACAAGCCTGTAGAGTTTGATAAAAATTATTATATCAAAGTCAAGGCTGTTAATTAATATTTCAGTAACTTTATTTCCTTATAAAAAGCCATTTCAAATCAAGGTTTGAGATGGTTTTGTTTTAACACCCTACACAAAATTGACTATGAGAAAACAATTCATCATTTGGGGCATAGTGGTTCTGATTGTGACCTGGACAACGGCACTATTGATAAAAGCGCATTACTGGATTCCAATTTTCCTGACTTTCTTGTACATTGTCGGTATCTACAATACGTATCAAACCAAGCATGCCATTCTGAGGAACTTTCCGGTTCTCGGCTACTTCCGCTATTTCTTTGAGGAGATCTCACCGGAAATTCAGCAGTATTTTATTGAGCGCGAGACGGACGGTAAACCTTTCCCGAGAAATCAGCGGTCTGCTGTTTACAGAAGGTCAAAAAACCTGAGCGACACCGTGCCATTCGGAACTCAGCTGGAAATCAATCATCGGAAATATGAGGGCATCAAACATTCTATATACGCCAAACATCCTAAAGAAGAATTACCGAGAGTATGGATTGGCAAGAATTGCAGACAGCCTTATTACGCCTCCCTTCTCAACATTTCGGCGATGAGTTTTGGCGCCCTGAGCGACCGTGCTCAGATGGCGCTGAACCGCGGTGCCAAAAAAGGAAACTTTTATCATAACACAGGTGAAGGAGGCATTTCGCCGCACCATCTGCAAGGCGGCGATTTGGTGTGGCAGATTGGAACAGGTTATTTTGGCTGTCGTGATGAGAGCGGAAACTTCAGCCCGGAACTGTTCACAAAATATGCGACGCTGGAGAATGTGAAAATGATCGAGATCAAATTGTCTCAAGGTGCGAAGCCTGGTCACGGTGGCGTATTGCCAGCTGTGAAAAACACGCCCGAGATTGCCAAAATCCGTCACGTGCCGCCGGGAGTGACAATTCTTTCGCCACCTTCTCACAGCGCATTTTCTGATGCCGCTGGTTTGCTGGAATTTGTAGACCAATTGCGTGAACTTTCTGGCGGAAAACCCGTTGGATTCAAGCTGTGCATCGGCGACACTAAAGAGTTTGAAGACATCTGCGAACAAATGAACGTCCTGAATATTTATCCGGATTTCATCACCATAGACGGTGCGGAAGGCGGAACCGGCGCTGCGCCACCAGAATTCTCGGACGGTGTCGGCATGCCATTGGAACCTGCATTGATTTTTGTGAATAAGACTTTGATCAATTATGAATTAAGAGACAAATTAAAAATCATTGCCAGCGGAAAAGTTTTGACATCTTTGGATATTCTAAGAGCCATTGCCATGGGTGCAGACCTTTGTAACAATGCCAGAGGATTTATGTTTTCCCTGGGCTGTATTCAGGCGCTGCGATGCAATGCCAATACTTGCCCAACAGGAGTGGCAACCCAAGACAAAATGCTCATCAAAGGATTGGACACCAATGATAAAACCGAACGTGTTTATCAGTTTCACAAAAATACTTTACACACCTGCAATGAGTTGATTGCCGCAGCAGGAAGAGAATCTTACGACCAAGTGGATGCATCAATGTTTATGAGAGGTGATGAGTTCGAACATCTTTCTGACACTTATTTTCCTGATATTCTGGAGAATGTTAGGAAGAGATAATCATTTGACTATCAATAAAATGAAAGACCTATTCAGATTTGATTAGGTCTTTTTTGTATAAAAATTTCAACTATCTACAATGTTAACTCTTTGGGAACTTTAAATAGTAGAAATGCAGCCCAAGTCTGTAAAATAGTTTACGCAACATTAACTATTCCTAAGATTAAATCATTCTTAAGATTCTGGAAGATAAAAGGCAATCCTGCTATTCCAAAAAAAAGAAGCACAGCAAGGACGTACTTAATCCATTCTATACCCTTACTTACAAAATAACCAAGTATGAAAACAAAACCTAAAGAAGTTGAAGCAATAAATATTTTCAATCCATTATCCAAAGTATCGGACTTCCAAATCAAAATCCCAATTCCTAAAGCACCAGAAAGATAAATTAAATCTGCTGCTTTTTTGTAGTTAGAATGAATTTGCGATTCCTCATTATTCCCTTTCATTATGATTTTTTTAAAATCAAATATAGTATTCCTTCAAGCAAAAACCAGCAAAGAAATGCTGGTTTTTAAATTTATCAATTATAATTTATCATTCATCAACTATTCCCACTCAATCGTTGCTGGTGGTTTGGAACTGATGTCATAAGCCACTCTGTTGATGCCACGCACTTCATTGATGATTCTGCTGGAAACCGTATCCAAAAACTCATAAGGCAATCTGCTCCAGGTTGCTGTCATAAAATCAATGGTGTTGGCGGAACGAACGACAGCTGTATATTCATAAGTTCTTTCATCGCCCATTACGCCTACAGATTTTACCGGAAGAAGAACGACAAATGCCTGCGACACTTTCTCGTACAAATCATTTTTATACAATTCCTCGATGAAGATATCATCAGCTTCCTGCAAAATTCTAACTTTTTCTGCATCTACTTCTCCTAAAACCCGGATTCCTAAACCAGGACCTGGAAACGGATGTCTGTAAACCAGCTCGTGCGGAATTCCCAATTCCTCTCCTACTTTTCTCACCTCATCTTTGAACAATTCTCTCAACGGTTCCAACAGTTGGAATTCCATTTCTTCCGGAAGTCCTCCTACATTGTGATGCGATTTAATCACAGCTGAAGGTCCTTTCACAGACTGAGACTCGATAACATCCGGATAAATGGTTCCCTGCGCCAGGAATTTTGCACCTTCGATTTGTTTCGATTCTTCATCGAAAACGTGGACGAATTCGTTGCCAATGATTTTACGTTTTTCCTCAGGGTCGCCGATGCCTGCTAATTTGGAAAGGAATCTTTCTGAAGCATCTACCATTTTGATGTTCATGTGAAAATGCTTGCCGTAATTTTCCATTACTTTTTTGCCTTCGTCTTTTCTCAAAAGTCCGGTATCTACGAAAATGCAATTCAGCTGGTCACCAATCGCTTTGTGAATCAACACCGCAGCAACAGAAGAATCTACACCGCCGGATAATCCCAGAATCACTTTCTGGTCGCCCACATTTTCTTTGATTTCTGCAACGGTTTTTTCGATATAATTCGTCAGTTTCCAGTTTTTATCGGCTTTACAGATTCCGAAAACGAAGTTCTCAAGCATCTTGCCGCCCTCCTCTGTGTGCGACACTTCCGGATGAAACTGTACGGCATAAATCTTTTTGTCGGGATTTGAAATCGAAGCGATTACGCCTGATTTTGCATTAAGTTCAAAACCTTCCGGCAATTCTGCAACCTCGTCAAAATGGCTCATCCAGACTATGGAATTCTGATAAACACCTTTCAATAATTCACTTTCTTTAACGATTTCAAGATGTGCTTTTCCATATTCGCCTTTTTCTCCTTTTGCGACTTTTCCGCCCAAAAGATGTGCGGTGAGTTGCATTCCGTAGCAGATTCCGAGAACGGGAATTCCCTGCTCATACAATTCTTTTTCTACAAGGTGCGCATTTTCTGCGTTCACAGAACTTGGTCCGCCAGAAAGGATGATTCCTCTTGGTTTTTTCTCAAGAATTTCTGCTAATGGTGTATTGAATGGTACTATTTCCGAATAGACCTCCATTTCACGGATTCTTCTCCCGATGAGTTGGTTGTACTGTGAACCGAAGTCTAAAATGATAATTCCGTTTTGCATATAATGTTGTAATATTTTTAAAATTGTGCGTAAATAAAGGTTCTTTTGAATGGATAAAAAACCGGCGAACCTGGAAGTGCTTTCCTCAATTCTTTTTTATAATCTTGTTTGTACTGTTCCTTCAAATATTCCGGAAGTTTTTCTACGAAAGGGATCATTGCTGTTCCAGAAGCCCAATCGAAAACCGCGTCTGCATCTTTCATAATGTGCGGATAAACCTTTTCGAAGACATTGATTTTTTTGCCTTCTTTGTCTGACAAAATCTTGGCGTAATCTTCTATATTAAGAACCGAATATTCTCTTTTCCAACCATTGAAATGCTTCTGATAAACTTCGTGCTCCGCAACGACTGATAATAACTGATGAACTATAAAATTATGATTCGAGGGAACCTGAACTGCCAATTGTCCTTCCGGATTTAGTTTTGAAATCAGTTTTGGGAATAATTCCTGATGATTTTGACACCATTGCAGAGATGCGTTGGCAACAATCAAATCAAATTTTTCATTTAACTCTACTTGCTCTTCAACGCTTCTTTGGAAGAACTGTAATCTTTTAGTTGCATATTGTTCAGCTTTCTGTAGCATTTCTGCAGAAGAATCGATGCCAATAATTTGAGAATTAGGAATGAAATCCAAAAGTCCGGACGTCAACTCGCCTGTTCCGCAACCTAAATCAATAACCGACATATTGGATTCTTTCTCCACCAATTTTATCAAATCGAAATAAGGCGCTGAACGTTCTTGTTTGAACTGGTCGTATATTTCCGGATTCCAAGGCATATTTTATAAATGATAATTGATAGTTGATAGTTGATAATTGATTTATAACTTTAATAAACTCCGTGTGACAATTCTAATACTGAACAATTATTTTTCAGCCGATGTCAGGCTGAGGCTCTCGAAGCCTTTATATTAAATTAAATTCCTTATTCAATTTCCGAATCGCTAACTAGCCCCGATGGTAGCGGCATCCTTTTTTTGTTTTTGACCAAATGTCTTTCTAATGACAAAACCTGATAAAACAAAAAAAGATACAGCGGACAGCGGGATTAAGCTTCTAAAAAAAAGAGACGTTGGTCGCCCAACATCTCTCGTTATTTTTAAAATTTCGCAATATCGTCTCGGAAAAATCCGTAGTCAAAGTCCACAACATTAGCGTCTTCGTAAACTTTCTTGCGAGCTTCCTCGAACGTGTCGCCAAGTGCAACAAGATTCAGAACTCTACCTCCTGTCGAAACCACTCGACCGCCTCTGTAATCTGCTCCGGCGTAGAGCAATGTACTGTTCTTCACTTTTTCTGCCCCAGTTATCTCGTAGCCAGTCTCGTGATTCTGAGGATAACCTCCTGAACAAACCACCAAACAAACAGCCTTTTTGTTTTTGAATCTCAACTCCAATTCCTTTCCGTGAAGACAATCCTCGATAACATCTACCAAATTGTTCTCCAACAATGGCAAAAGAACCTGAGTTTCCGGGTCACCTAATCTCATATTGTATTCCAACAGATAAGCGCCTTTTTCAGTTACCATTAATCCAAAGAAAATAAATCCTTTGAAACTAAGACCTTCTGTTTTAAGGCCTTGAACGGTTGGATTCATAATATTCTGAACAAAATCCTGAAAATGCTCGTCTTTGAATTCCGGACTTGGCGCTGCAGAACCCATTCCGCCTGTATTCAAGCCTTTATCTCCGTTTCCTACTTTTTTATAATCTTTTGCAGGAATGAAAGGGAAAATTTTATCCCCGTTGGAAACTGCAATGATTGAAGCTTCGAAACCTTGCAAAAATTCTTCTATAATTACCTGAATCCCGGCATCGCCAAAAATTCTTTTAATCATAAAGTCGTGAATCGTTCCTTCTGCTTCTTCCAGATCTTCAGCAATCACAACACCTTTTCCGCCAGCCAAACCGCTAGCCTTGATAACAATCGGGAATTTCTGATTTTGAAGATATTCTTTAGCATCTGCATAAGAATCAAATGTTACAGACTCAGCTGTTTTGATGCCATAAGTTTTCATAAACTTCTTAGAAAATGCCTTACTTCCTTCCAAAGAAGCCGCTTTTTTTGTAGGACCAAAAACCTTAAGGTCAACTTTTTTGAACTCATCCACGATTCCTTCTACAAGAGGCGCTTCCGGACCAACAATTGTCAAATCCACCTTATTCTTGATGGCAAAATCCCTAAGTAGGATGATATCTGTCTCGTTGATGTTTTCTCCTAATTTTTCGGTAGTGGCGTTTCCGGGTGCGAAAAACATCTTTGTAATTCTGCTGTCTTCGCTTAGTTTAGTTGCTAGAGCCGAAGCACGACCACCGTTTCCTACAATAAGTAATCTCATATTATGTTTTCAGTTTAACTTTTTAAAGTGCCAAATTTAAGTTTTTTTGAGGACAAATCTTATACCGAGTCTGATGTATTTTTCTTAAAAATTTATTAAAAATTTAAGATTGTGGTAACTGCATTGGAACTTCCATTAATAATATTTCTGAATTTTCTTCAGCTTCCAATACAAAACTTTCTATTTCCCAAATCCCAAAACCGTCTCTGTCATTAAGGATTTGGTCGCCAATTTTCGCCTTTCCTTTGATGACGAAAACATAAACTCCGTTTCCCGATTTGTTGATTTTATATTCCTTAGAAAAACCTTTGTTAAATCTTGCCACATTGAACCAAGCATCCTGATGGATCCAAACGCCGGCATCATGTTGATTTGGAGATAATATTTGCTGAAAATCATTTTGAACTGAGTTTTCTTCGATGTTGATTTGGTCATATCTCGGCGTCACATCGGTTTTGTTTGGGATAATCCAGATTTGCAGAAATTTCACAGGTTGTTCGGTCGCATTTTCCTCGCTGTGCATAATTCCAGTTCCTGCAGACATCACTTGAATATCTCCTTTTTTAATAATTCCGGAATTGCCCATATTATCGCCGTGTCTCAATTCTCCTTCCAACGGAATCGAAATAATTTCCATATCTCGGTGCGGATGTCTCCCGAATCCCATTCCGCCTTCTACATAATCGTCATTCAAAACCCTAAGAACACCGAAATGCGTTCTTTCCGGATTGTGATAATTGGCAAAACTAAAGGTGTGATGACTTTTCAACCAACCGTGGTTTGCGTAGCCTCTGCTGTCGGATTTGTGATATACTGTTTTCATAAATGATGAATTATAATTGATAATTGATTTTTTTATGAAACAAATTTCCAGCTTTCAAAATCCTTATGCATTGATGTACGGTAAGAATGAGAAACTCCGACGATTGTCGGAGTTTATATTTTAAAATGTTTGATTTACTAAACAAGCATATTCAGCACATCAGGATTGTCATTCAAATAAGATTCAAAATAACCGAGGTTTTGCATTCTTTGTTTCAAACCATTGAAATCAGAAATACTGGAAAGCTCTATTCCAACGACTGCCAAAGCAGTTTCCCGTGAGTTTTTTTTAGTATATTCGAAATGCGTGATGTCGTCATTTTCTCCCAAAACATTCAGCACAAAATCTTTCAGAGAACCGGGACGCTGCGGAAATTTGACCATAAAATAATGTTTCAAACCATTGTAAAGCAATGCCCGTTCTTTGATTTCCTCCATTCTGGTAATGTCGTTGTTGCTTCCGCTGACAATGCAAACCACATTTTTGCCCTTAATCTGATTTCTACATTGTTCCAATGCCGAAATAGACAATGCTCCGGCCGGTTCCAAAACGATTGCATCCTTATTATAAAGTTGAAGAATCGTATCACAAATCTTCCCTTCATCCACAGGAATACAGTCTGCAAGCGAGTTTCTGCAAATCTCAAAGGTCAAATCCCCTACTCTTTTCACCGCTGCGCCGTCGACAAAACCATCGACTTCAAGTAATTCTGTATTAAGGTTATTATCGATGGAAGTTTTCATAGAAGGCGCACCTTTTGGCTCAACACCGATTAACTGAGTTTTTTTTGACAATTCTTTAAAAACCGTAGAAATTCCCGAAGCCAAACCGCCACCGCCAATCGGAATGAAAATATAATCAATCTCTTCTTTCTGTTGTTCCAAAATTTCCAAAGCCAACGTTGCCTGTCCTTCGATAATCTGAACATCATCAAAAGGATGAATAAAAGCTGCGCCAGAAGTTTTTGCAAACTCCAAGGCTGCATTTTTTGAAGCATCGAAAGTATCTCCAACCAACTTGATTTCGGCAAAGTTTCCGCCGAACATTTCAACCTGTTCCAGCTTTTGTTTCGGAGTTGTCACGGGCATAAAAATCGTTCCTTTAATCTGAAGCTGTTTACAAGAAAAAGCCACTCCTTGGGCGTGATTTCCCGCACTTGCACAAACAATTCCTTGCGAAACTTTGCCTTCACTAAAAAGCGTTTTGATTTTATTGTAAGCACCTCTCAATTTGTACGACCTCACAGGTTGCAAATCTTCTCTCTTAAGGAAAATATTAGCTCCAAATTTTTCTGATAATCTTGCATTGTATTGCAAAGGCGTGTAATTCACGACATTTTCTATACTTTTTCGGGCTTCTTTTACCGCTTCCAATGTTGGAAATATCATTGTTTCATTCATCTCCATTTATATTACAGATTCTTTGATTTTTTATAGGTTAACTATTTTGTTTTTCATTCTTAAATGAAATGCCTTTGTAAATCTTTAAAAAATTATCATTTAAAAAGAAACTTTGTTTAACCTTGCGATAAAATTAAACGCAAAGACAGACAAAGAATTGATTTTCTATTCTCCAAAAATTAAGATAAACAAAGGCGTTACACTTATTTTCGAAATACAAAATTTTAACTTTGACAAATCAATTTCAATTAATATGATTAATGTTTTAATAATTCAAATGAACTATTAATTTTTCCGTTTTCCAGAACGAGTTTGTGACTGAGTTTTTTTGGCAATTGAGATTCAAAATGTGCGACATAAATCAATGATTGTCCCTGACTTGCCAAATCATCAATGACCTGATTGAAATATCGTGTTTGTTCATTGTCCATTCCCTGACAAGGCTCATCCAGAATCAGAAGTTTTGGTTTTTTAATCAATGTTCTTGCGAGCAAAGCCAAACGTTGTTTTCCTAATGGAAGTGTGCTCAACTTTTTGTTTTTATCATCTTTCAAATCGAAAAAATACAGCATCTTCTCCAAGTTTTGTTGCTGCTCAAAACTCAGTTTCTGATACAAACTCATCGAATCAAAAAAACCGGAAGCAACGGTTTGTCCGACATTCGCATTCATATCAAAATACCAATGCAATTCGGGCGAAATCATTCCGATTTTTTCTTTGATATCCCAAATACTTTCACCACTTCCCCGCTTTTGTCCAAAAAGATAAATTTCATTGGCATAAGCCTGCGGATGGTCGCCATTTAACAAACTTAATAAGGTTGATTTTCCTGAACCATTATGACCTTGCAACAGCCATTGTTCACCGGAATTGACTTCCCAATCGATGTTTTTCAGGACTTGTTTTTCGCCGTAACAAATATTGATATTTTTTAATTTGATTAAATTTTCTATCTGATTTCCATTATTACTTTTAAGGAAAAAAGGAAGCGATTTTGGCATTCTTTCTTCTCCTTTGGAAAAGTCTTTTGGAGAATTCTTATGAACTAATTTTCCGTTTTCTATTTCTACAAAATACTGAACACTTTCAGGATATTCGTCATCGTTATTTATCAAAATCAATGTGACATTTTCCTGAATTAAATTATCAAAAGCCTGATTCAAAAACTGTCTCGATTTAGTATCCAATCCTGTGTAAGGCTGGTCGATAATCAGAACCTGAGGTTTTAGCCAAAGTGCTTTCAGTAATTGTAATTTCTTGTGTTCGCCGCTTGACAATTCTATCAATTGCTGATTTTTGAAATTCTCAAATCCAAACGGTTCTAAATAGGATTCCAAAATTTCAAAATCAAGATTTTCTTCTTTTCCAAAATGATTCAGTTCCGCAAATACAGTGAGTGTATCATTTTTAGCAAATTGATTATATCTTTGCTGATAATAAAAATTGCGGTCGCCTTCCAAGTTGCTGAACTGAAACCAATTGGAAACGTAGAGAACTTTCCTCTTCAAGTTTAAATTTTCATTAAAATTGACCTCAACTTTTCCTTCAAAATTCTTGATTTCTCCGGAAATGATTTTGGCTAAGGTTGTTTTTCCGCTCCCGCTTAGTCCGCCAAACATCCAACATTCTCCGGAAGAGATTTCCCAATCTAAGTTTCTCAGAATGGGTTTATCATACTGGAAATTGAGGTTTGAAATTTGGATGATTGGGGTTGACATTTTTTAAGTTTTTTGAATCAATTTTGAACACAAAGTGCACAAAGATTTTTTATTAACTAACTGCTTTAAGTTCACAAAGCCACTTCGCTCAACAAAGAACATAAACCAAATAACAGTTAGTTTGTCATTCCGTAGGAATCTAAACGATTTACTTTAAATTCATTGCTGAGATTCCTGTGGAATGACAAATATGATGTTAATGCTGGATTTTTATTTTTATGACAAATCCCATAGCCCCGATTGCAGTGGAAATCCTTTTTTGCCCATACTCAACTATCTTTTGGTAAACAAAACGTTGTGGCAAAAAAGATTGCAACGGAAAGCGGGATTAAGCTCCTAAAAAAACTTTGTCAAAGATTTTAAACTTTGACAAAGTGTGAACTATACTGTTTTGATAGACTTCATCGCCGTCATTGCAGAGCGCAATTTTCTGCCGACAATCTCTACCGGATGATTTCTCAAAATATCGTTGACGTGAACCAACTGAGCATTGTCTACCGAAGCCGTTTTGCCTTGGTTGAAGTTTTTGCCAACCACGTCCGTATCCACCGACTTCATAAAATCTGCCAACAAAGGTTTGCAAGCCTGGTCGAACAGGTAACAGCCGTATTCTGCAGTGTCGGAAATCACACGATTCATCTCGAACAGTTTTTTTCTTGCGATGGTGTTGGCAATCAAAGGGGTTTCGTGAAGCGATTCGTAATAAGCGGATTCCGGCTTGATTCCGGCTTCTACCATGGTTTCAAACGCCAATTCAACGCCAGCTCTGATGAAGGCCGACATCAAAAGATAATGGTCAAAATATTCCTGCTCCTCGATTTTCACATCGCCTGCCGGTGTTTTTTCAAAAGCGGTTTCTCCTGTTTCTGCACGCCATTTCAGAAGGTTGGCATCACCATTTGCCCAGTCTTCCATCATTGTTCTGGAAAATTTGCCGGAAATAATATCGTCCTGGTGCTTTTGGAAAAGTGGGCGCATAATATCTTTCAGTTCTTCTGACAACTCAAAGGCTTTTAGTTTCGCAGGATTGGAAAGTCTGTCCAGCATTCCGCTTACACCGCCGTGTTTCAAGGCTTCTGTAATGACCTCAACACCGTATTGAACCAATTTGGAAGCGTAACCTGGATCAATTCCTTTTTCGACCATTTTGTCAAACGAAAGAATAGAACCGGTTTGCAAAAGTCCGCACAAAATCGTTTGTTCTCCCATCAAATCGGACTTCACTTCTGCCACGAAAGAGGATTTCAAAACACCGGCTTTGTGACCGCCAGTTCCCACACAATAGGCCTTTGCTTCTGCCCAGCCTTTTCCCTGAGGGTCATTTTCGGGATGAACGGCAATCAGCGTCGGAACACCGAAACCTCGCAGATATTCGGCACGAACTTCGGAACCAGGGCATTTTGGAGCGACCATAATCACCGTCAAATCTTTACGGATCTGCATCCCTTCTTCCACGATATTGAACCCGTGAGAATAGGACAAAGTCGCACCCTGTTTCATCAAAGGCTGAACGGCATTGATGACCGAAGTGTGTTGCTTGTCCGGAGTCAAATTAATTACCAAATCCGCTGTGGGAATCAGTTCTTCATAAGTTCCGACCCTGAAATTATTTTCGGTTGCGTTTTTCCACGAATCTCTTTTTTGGTCGATTGCTTCCTGACGCAATGCGTAAGAAACATCCAGGCCGCTGTCTCTGAGATTCAGACCTTGGTTAAGACCCTGAGCGCCGCAACCAACCACTACGATTTTCTTTCCTTTCAATGCAGAAACGCCATCAGAAAACTCTGAACTATCCATAAATTCTGCCTGTCCTAACTGATGCAACTGGTCTCTGAGTGATAAGGTGTTGAAATAATTTGCCATATTTTTAAGTAAAAAGTAAAAAGTATGAAGTAAAAAGATTACCCGTAACTACTTTTTAGGATTAATATTTTTCTGATTTTTAAATTTTGATTTTTTGAAAAATTACATTGTGAAAACATCGTCTCTTTTATCGAGATATTCATTTTCCACAATTTCTGCTGAAGGTTCTCTTTTCTCGAATTCAAGAACTTTTTCGTGGATTCCTGCGCTGTTTTTGATGATAGCGATTCTTGCTCCACGCACGAATTCGATGAGTCCGTATTTGTTGAGCTCTTCCGTCAGCCGGTCGATTTCTTCACGATGCCCAGCCGTTTCAAAAACGATGTAATCCTGACGAATCACAACTGTAGATGCGCCATATTGACGAAGCAATCTTTCTACGTAAACCTTTTCTGTAACGACGTTGGCGGGAACTTTATACAGTGCCTGCTCTTGCCAGACAATCTCCGCATCGGTATTGAAATAAGCTTTCAGAATGTCGATTTGTTTTTCCAACTGACGGCAAAGTTTTCTTACAACTTCTTCGGTTTCATTAATAAGAATTGTGAATCTGTGAATGCCTTCCACCTCAGAAGGTGACGTATTCAGACTTTCGATATTGATTTTTCTTCTTGAGAAAATTCCGGATATTCTGCCGATTAATCCAACCGAATTTTCGGTGTATAATGTGATGGTAAATTCTTGTTTTTCCATAAATGTTTAAGTAAAAAGTTATAAGTAAAAATTCAAAATTTATAAATCTGAGTTTTTGTTCTTTATTATGATAGTAGCTAATACTTTTGAAATTTCATCAATTTCATTGATTAAATCATCAAACTTTTTTTCATTAACAGCTAATGATTCCTTAATCAGCCGAAGCCAATATTTGGTTTCATTTGCAGATTTCAGAGCAATAATTTGAAATTTTAGAAAATCATTTTTAGAAGACCCAGATTTCCCTTCCGCTACATTTGCCCCCGACTGATGTTGCACTTCTAAGTAACTGATTAAAAATGGAATCATATTTTCGTGCATAATCTATTTCTTGTATAAGAAAAATGATTTGTTTTGAAAACTGAAATGTTCTCTCTTTAATATCAAATATTTTATTACTCATTATTAATTTTGAATTATAACTTTTGAATTATAACTTTTGAATTTTGAATTAGATTATTTTAATCTGATTTCTGATACCGAAGTTCCCTGCGCTACCATTGGGAAAACGTTATTTTCTTTTCCTACCATTACTTCCAAAAGATAAGCGCCATCGTGATTTATCATTGTTTCCAAAGCTGTTTTGAGGTCTTTTCTTTCTGATATTTTTTGTCCGTCGATGTAATAACCTTTTGCAACGGCTACGAAATCCGGGCTTGTGATGTTCACAAAAGAATAACGTCTGTCGTGAAACAGCTGTTGCCACTGTCTTACCATTCCAAGGAATTCATTGTTTAGAATCAGGATTTTGACCTTCGCTCCGAACTGCATGATGGTTCCCAACTCCTGCAAGGTCATCTGGAATCCGCCATCGCCAATGATTGTAACCACTGTTTTTTCCGGTGCGCCGTACCAAGCGCCAATCGCAGCCGGCAAACCAAATCCCATGGTTCCCAAACCTCCCGATGTTACGCTGGATTTAGAATTATTGAATTGAGCATATCGACAGGCAACCATCTGATGCTGACCAACATCGGTTGTAATGATTGCATCACCATTAGTTAATTCATTCAAAACTTTGATCACTTCTCCCATTGTCATTACATCCGTTGTTGGATTAAGTTCGTTTTGAATGACTTCCTTGATTTCTTCTTTTTCCAACTCACGGAATTTCCCCAACCAAGCTGAATGGTCGTTGTCTTTGAGAAGCGCCGTCAGCATTGGAAGTGTCTTTTTACAATTTCCCCAAACCGGAACGGTGGTCTTCACATTTTTATCAATTTCGGCCGGGTCAATATCAAGATGAATCACCTTTGCCTGCTTAGCATATTTGTCCAAACGACCAGTCACTCGGTCATCGAAACGCATTCCAACCGCAATCAGAACATCACATTCGTTGGTCATTACGTTTGGTGCATAATTGCCGTGCATTCCGAGCATTCCGACGTGTAATTTGTGATTGGTTGGAAGTGCGCTTAATCCCATTACAGTTGCTGCCGCAGGAAGATTGATTTTTTCAATAAAAGCTTTGAATTCTTCCTCGGCTTTTCCTAAAATCACGCCTTGTCCGAAAAGAACAAATGGTTTTTTGGCCTGATTAATGAGTTCTGCAGCCTTTTCGATATATTCGTTTCTGATTTCCGGTTCCGGGCGGTAACTTCTGATGTGATTGCATTTTTTATATCCTAAATAGTCAAATAATTGTAATTGAGCATTTTTGGTAATATCAATCAAAACCGGACCGGGACGGCCTGTGCTTGCAATATGAAAAGCTTTGGCAATGGCCTCCGGGATTTCGGTGGCGTCAGTGACCTGATAATTCCATTTTGTAACCGGCGTTGTGATATTGATGACATCCGTTTCCTGGAAAGCATCCGTTCCCAAAAGCGAGGCAAAAACCTGACCTGTAATGCAGACAATCGGATTGCTGTCTATCATTGCGTCTGCCAAACCTGTTACCAGATTGGTTGCTCCCGGACCACTGGTTGCAAATACAACCCCCGTTTTTCCGGAAGTTCTCGCAAATCCCTGTGCCGCGTGGATGGCGCCTTGCTCGTGGCGGACTAAAATGTGTTTCAGTTTTTCGGAATAATCATACAAGGCATCATAAATTGGCATAATTGCACCGCCGGGATAACCGAAAACTGTATGTACATTTTCCTGCAACAGAGCTTCCAAAACAGCTTTGGAACCGGATATTTCTATCGCTTTTCGTTGTTCTAATTCTATATTTTCTATTTGTGAAATGGTATTACTCATACTAAATATTTTAAGTTTTGGCTAAAGCCCCATAATTTCTGTTTACAAAAACGGGCTAAAGCCCGTTCCTATTGATTTACAAATCGGTGACACAACCTTGCGAGGCATCTGCCACAGATTTGGCGTATTTGTACAGTACACCGCTTTTCACTTTGTATTCCGGTTGTTGGAACTCGGCTTTTCTTTTGGTAATTTCTTCGTCTGATAACAATGCGTTGATGGTGTTTTTTTCGGCATCCAACTCAATCACATCGCCGTCTTTTATCAAACCAATCAATCCTCCGGCAAAGGCTTCCGGCGTGATATGACCGACCACGAAACCGTGCGTTCCGCCTGAAAATCTTCCGTCGGTAATCAGTGCGACATTTTTACCTAAGCCTGAACCCATCAAAGCGGAAGTCGGCTTGAGCATTTCCGGCATTCCGGGTGCGCCTTTCGGACCTTCGTTTTTGATAACGACCACATTTCCTTCCTTAATTTTTTTATCTTCGATGCCTTTGATGAATTCTTTTTCGCCGTCAAAAACAATAGCTGTTCCTTTGAAATAAGCCCCTTCTTTTCCTGTGATCTTCGCAACAGCACCTTTCTCGGCAAGATTTCCGTACATAATTCTGATGTGTCCGGTTTCTTTGATTGGATTTTTGATGTCGTGAATGATATTCTGCTGTCTGTCGATAATTGAAGTGACGTGTTCCAGATTTTCCGCAATGGTTCTTCCTGTAACCGTCAGACAATCACCGTGAATCAAGCCTAAATCCAACAGATATTTCATCACAGCCGGAACGCCGCCCACTTTATGAAGGTCTTCCATCAGATATTTACCACTTGGTTTAAGGTCGGCCAAGAATGGTGTTTGGTCGCTGATTTTTTGGAAATCATCCAAAGTCAAATCATAGCCGATGGATTTTGCAATCGCAATGAAATGGAGAACCGCATTGGTGCTTCCACCCAGAATCATAATCAGCCTCAGCGCATTTTCAAAGGCTTTGGGCGTCATAATGTTCGATGGTTTGATGTCTTTTTCTAAAAGGATTTTGATATAATGTCCGGCAAACTGGCATTCTTCTTTTTTCTCTTTACTAAGAGCCGGATAAGACGAGGAATAAGGCAAACTCATTCCGAGCGCTTCGATTGCGGAAGCCATTGTATTCGCTGTGTACATTCCGCCACAAGCTCCTGCACTTGGACAGGAATTTTGAATCACACCTTGGAAATCTTCCTCAGAAATTTTACCTGCGATTTTATTTCCCAGCGCTTCGAAAGCGGAAACGATGTTCAAATCCTGGCCTTTGTAATGACCCGGCGCAATACTTCCGCCATAAACCATAATCGAAGGACGGTCGAGACGAGCCATCGCCATCAGAGAACCCGGCATATTTTTGTCGCAACCGGGAACGGTAATCAATCCATCGTAGTATTGACCTGCACAAACCGCTTCGATGGAATCGGCAATAATGTCTCGGCTTACGAGTGAATAACGCATTCCGTCGGTTCCGTTGGTCATTCCGTCGCTGATTCCGATGGTGTGGAACATCAGTCCAACTAAATTCTGGTCTCTGATGCCTTTTTTTACAATCTCAGCAAGACTATTGAGGTGCATATTACAAGTGTTGCCGTCATAACCCATACTTGCTATTCCAATCTGCGCCTTGTCGAAATCTTCTTTTTGAAAACCAATCCCGTAAAACATGGCCTGGGTTGCAGGCTGAGTCGGGTCTTTTGTGAGGGTTTTGGAATATTTATTTAAATTTTCTGACATATTTTATTTTTTTGGATGATAGGATTTCATCCTATCCTTTGATAAATCGTACCGTTGGGACTTTATGATTTTATTCTAAAATTAAATTCTCACTTTTTAGGTATGAATAATCCTCTTCTAATACAAGATGGCGATAAGCTGTCTGAATTTTGGATGATAAACTCTCTTCCCAGTTCAGTTTGAAAGGAACATTGTCAATAGAATCCAATGCTACGATTTCTGCCGCTGTACCGCAGAAAAAACCTGCATCTGCACCCTGCATTTCTTCCGGTTTGAAGAATTTTTCTTCGTAAGGGATTCCAAGATTATCACAAATTTCAAAAACTGTCGCTCTGGTAATTCCGGGAAGTATGCTTCCTTTTGCCGGTGTAAACAATTTGCCGTCTTTCTCGAAGAAGATATTGGCACCTGAACTTTCTGCCACATTTCCATCAGCATCCAGAACCAAAGCTTCATCAAAACCTTTGTCCTTGGCTTCCTGGCTGGCTAAAATAGAATTGACATAATGCCCGCTGACCTTGGCTTCTATTTTGAAAGCTTTCGGGTTCGGACGCTGGAAAGAGGATGTCATCACTCTCGTTTTTTGAGCAAGGTAGCCATT
This sequence comes from uncultured Chryseobacterium sp., assembly GCA_913778505.1. Classification (GTDB taxonomy): domain Bacteria; phylum Bacteroidota; class Bacteroidia; order Flavobacteriales; family Weeksellaceae; genus Epilithonimonas. Next base: position 6,034 of record CAJYWD010000032.1, on the reverse strand, counting down.
GTCCCAATTCCAAACTTCTATTATGAGATAACTTTTTTGTCCTTTGGAAAGTGACATATTTGGGGAACATATCACCAGCGGACGGATATAAGCATTGCTCAGATTATTAATTTCCAACGATTTATAGGTAATATCTACCATTTCTTCGGTAGAATAGTCGAAAGGCATCATCATCGTTTCGGCAGATTTCCTCAATCTGTCGTAATGCTCCACTGCTTTGAAAATCTTAGTTCCATTGGCTGTTTTGTAAGATTTAATTCCTTCGAAAACAGCATAACCGTAGTGTAAGGATTGACCGTACAAGTCGGTCTTGGCTTCTTTTGCTTTCACATATTCCCCATCAAAGAAGAGAACACTGTCATCATTGTAATACATTTTGTATCGGTTTTATATTTTATTAAATGTTTTGTTTTTAAATAAAAAAACCATCCTCGTGATGAGAATGGTCTGTAGTATTTCAATTTCAAAAATTATCACAAGCCATCGCTCACCACCGGAATCCGATAATGACAAGAATGACAATAATAATTATTGAGTTATGCATCTGTTTGTTTTGAACTGTACAAATGTATAAACTAATTTCAATAAACTTTGATGTTTTCACAAAAATTTCACTTCAAAAGTATCAAAAACCTATACAAATTTGATTTTTATACGATATTCATCAAAACAAAAAACAGTCATAAAGTATTGATTTTCAATTTATGAAAGCTTAGAAAATTACGATGTCTAAAATTTTACTTAGAATATGAGGTTTTGATGCTTAATTTTAATTTTTGACCTAATTCTTTCCAATAAAAACGAAAAATCCACCGGATTGGTGGATTTTGTATTTTAGACACTTCGACAAGCTCAGTGTAACAATTCAATTTATTATTAAAAATGAACCTGCTGGATTTCTTCTTCTATTTCTTTTGGAGATTCGTCCTGAGACTTGATGAAAATCATGGTGATGAAAGCGCCTAATAACATACAAATTCCACCAACCACTACGTAATCAATGGCCATCTTTCCGAATATGTTGGAGACTATTGGACCTCCAAAAATTCCATTAATAATTTGAGGAATGACGATAAAAAAATTGAAAATCCCCATATACACGCCCATTTTCCTTTGGGGAATGGCATCGATCAGCATTGCGTAAGGCATCGCCAGGATACTCGCCCAGGCAAATCCTAAACCGACCATCGAAATCCAGAGCATTGAAGTATCTTTGATAAAATACATCGAAATCAATCCCAAGCCGCCACTCGCCAAGGCCAATGCGTGGGTCTGTTTTTTGCCGATCGACTTGGCAATTGGCGTCAGCAGGAATGCAAACGGAATGGCAAACAGATTATACAAACCAAACAAATGGCCTGTCAAATCTCCGGCTTTATTGAAATCTACAGACGTTGTATCTTCCGGTGACAGTCCGAAATGATGTGTGGCCAAAGCACTGGTTGTGAAAACCCACATTGTAAAAAGTGCAAACCAAGAGAAGAACTGGACGAGTCCTAATTTTTTCATAAGGTTTGGAATATTCGCAAAATCCTTAAACATATCCGAAAACTTTGAATGTTCTTCAGGTAATTCTTTCCCACCTTCGAAAGCGGCAAATTCTTCCGGAGAATATTCTTTTGTAGTGAAAATCGTATAAAGAATTGAGGCAATCAGAACTGTTGCTCCAATGTAAAACGCATAGATGACGTTATCTCCCACGTAACCTTCCGGCGCAACATTTGAGATTCCTAATTTCGTCAACCAGTTCGGCATTTCTGAGCCAATTACGGCTCCGATTCCAATCAGAATGGTTTGGATTGAAAAACCTAAAGTGCCCTGATGTTTCGGCAACATATCCCCTACCAGTGCGCGGAATGGTTCCATTGCAATGTTGACAGAAAAGTCCATCATTGCCAGGAATATAACAGCCAGCAACAGAACATTTGCCGCAATCATATGTGTTACGGAAGCAGCGTTAGGAAGTAAAACCAATCCAATGGCGCACAGAACTGCACCAATTAGAAAATAAGGTTTTCTTCTTCCCAGCGGACTCCAGGTATTGTCTCCCATGTGCCCGATAATCGGCTGAACAACCAAGCCCGTAACCGGTGCCACCAGCCAAAACCAGGACAATTCATGAACATCAGCGCCGAGGTTTGCCAAAATTCTACTGGCGTTACCATTTTGCAAGCCAAACGCCATCTGGATTCCCAAAAACCCCATACTCATATTGATAATCTGAGCAATGGAAAGATTCGGTTTTATTTTCTTTGTCATTTTATTTTTAAGGTATTTATATATTATTTTAATTTCTGAATAAAAGCGTCCTCAATTGGCGCTTTGATTTTAGTGACTTCATCGATCACCTCGTTGGGAACCGTTACCGACAGAACATATTGCTTGATTTTCCACTTGCCACCGATTTTTTCAAGGACGCCAGAGCCTCTGCAGATTTTCATCTGAGTATCCAGAATCTCATCAAACCATGCATAATTTCCGTCTTTGCTAAAAAAGATGTTCCGTTGCAGCGATTTAAAATGCCAGGTTGTTTTTTTATCAAAAAATGGTTTTGCCCATTCGCTGAACGCCTGTTTTGTCCAGACTTCTGTCGCATCCGTACCGATGTACTGAGATTCCTGCGCAAACAAATCAAAATAATTTTTGAAATCTGCATAGGCTGCGAATGTGTTAAGATCATCTAAAACCTTGGCTACATTTTTTTTCTGAACATTCTCATAAAATCCTTTTTTCTGAGCAAAGACAGCAAAAGGAGTTAATAAGAATAATGACAGTACAAAGAGTGATAATATTTTTTTCATTTAATTTTATTGTTGAGTTTCGATAATCTTTTTCATTAAAACAATCTGACCAAGATGATAATAACTATGCTCAATCATTGCATCAATATTCCTGATGTAAGTTCCGTACTTTTCATCAACAAAATCTGCATTGAGTTTTTCTTCTGGCAAATTTTCTATCAATTTTGCAAATTCTTCTGAATCTTTCCAAAAATCATCAAGAAAATTTTCCCATTGCTCCTGAGATTCTACAGACGGAAAATCGAAACTGAATTGATCTCTGATTTCCAAATCGCCACCAAGAAATACATTTTTAATTCCTTTGATATAATAATGAATATGTTGCGCCAGAACAGCAATTGTATTCAGATTTTGGATCTTGGCCGTTGCAACTTTATAATCCAAATTTACCAGCTGGTCTTTGAAATTGGTATTCGCAATCCAGGTTCCATTGAGGATAACCTCCCGAAAACGATTGGCTAATTGGGATTGAGTTTTCATATGTGGTGTTTATTATTTTAATGGTCATATGTTATCGCCAACACGAGAATTTGCTCGAACTGAACTAAGTCAATCTTCATTGGTGCGTATTTTCAAACTTAATAACGGCGATTTCATCTTTGTCTTATTTTAGTTTTCCAATGGTCTTATTTTCCAGTAAAGATTTCATTTGAGAAATAGCCACTTTATTGAGCTGAATCAATCTTTCGTTTTCAGACAAATTCTGAAGAATCAGCAACGCATTAATGCTTTCAAGATTACTCAAAACTACCAATTGTTCCAATGTCGCTTCGTCCCGAATGTTTCCTTTTTTTTCGGGATTGCTGTCTCTCCATTCTTTGGCTGTGATTCCGAAAAGAGCAACATTCAACAAATCTGCTTCGTTAGCATAAACAAAACCGGATTGAAGTTTTGTCACTTCTTTAGGAATCAAAATAGCTTTGATGGCATCGGTATGGATTTGATAATTGATTTTAGAAATGGTTCTTTGCAAGTTCCAATCAAGATTCAGTCGGCTGTTTTCATCGTCTTTGAGGCGTTGGAATTCTTTAATTAAATAAATTTTGAATTGCGGACTAATCCACATTCCGAACTCAAATGCAATATCGGGATGTGCGTAAGTTCCTCCGTACCGACCAGCGGTAGCTTTTAGTCCAACTGCATTTGTTTTTTCTACCCAATCTTTTACACTAAGTTTGTAACTATTCAAGCCTGCTTGACTTTTAATTATGGCGAATTCGCCATAATTAAAATTTGGATTATATACAGATTCCCAAATCCCAAGATATTCAACTGTATTTCTATTTCTTAACCAATCAGAAATAAAAAAATCACCGTCTTTTGCCTTTAACATATCGGTAAGTGAAATATATTCCTGCTGATTGTCAAAAATAATCGTTATCTCTTTTCCTTCAACTTGTATTTTTCTATTTTTCGCCATTTGCAAACGATAAAATTAATTTTATTTAAGTTCTAAAATTAATGAAGATTTTCCGGCGACGGACAAATTTGTTTTCAAATCAAAATCTTTGTCAGAAGTAATATCTTTTCCTTTTGTGAAATTCTTCAGACCTTGAGAAAAACGCTTCAAATCTAAGTTTTGAGCTTCTTTATTATTATTAATTACAACCATTACCCGCTTGTTGTCTGTGTATCGGAAATAAACATAAACATTGTTGATCGGGATATAATGCAAAGTCTTTCCAGTATGAACCGCTTCGTTGGTTTTTCTCCAATTCAACAATTTTTTGGTAAAATCAAAATAGTCGTTTTGAGAAGCTGTTCTTCCTGATTTTGTAAAGGCATTATTAGCATCGCCAGCCCAGCCTCCGGGAAAATCTTTTCGGATTTCGCCATCGCCGCCGTTGTTTTTGTCTCCAGCCATCCCGATTTCGGAACCATAGTACAACTGAGGAATCCCACGAACGGTCAAAATCAAGCTCATTGCTAATTTGTAATCTTCAACTTTAGGAAAAATCTGGTTGAATCTGTTCGTATCATGATTTTCGGCAAAAACCAAAAGATTGTTGATATTCGGATAAAGGAAATCGTTTGCCAGATTGTCATAAACTCTCTGCATCCCGGAATCCCAACCGGAATCTTCACGGAAAACCTGACCTAGAGCGTCGTGCATCGTAAAATCCATCACAGATGGCAGATGAGAATTGTAACCTTCTATCGCCGCAATTTTGGAATCCTTCTGCCAATAAGACATCTGTGCCTGATCGTGCATCCAGACCTCACCCACAATATTGAATTTCGGATATTCATCGGTAATTTTTTTGGTCCAATCGGCTATTCCTTTTTTGTCGTTGTAAGAATAAGTGTCCACACGGAAACCGTCCAGACCAGCATATTCTATCCACCAGATGGCGTTCTGCGCCATATAAGTCACCACCATCGGATTACTTTGGTTCATATCCGGCATTGTGGTATCAAACCAGCCGTCCATGCAAGCTGCTTCGTCAACTTTCGCTGCGTTGGTGTCGAACTGCGTGGTCATTCTGTAATTGCTTCTCTGGAAACCATTCTCACCATTCGGCCAAATATGAATCCAGTCTTTCGCAGGCAAATCTTTGATAATCCAGCTTTTTGAACCCCAGTGATTGGTCACATAATCCATCACGAGTTTCATTTTTCTTTTATGAAGTTCGTTCGCCAGATTTTTGTAATCTTCATTGGTTCCATATCGCGGGTCGATCTTGTAATAATCACTTTGGGCATAGCCGTGGTAAGAATAATTAGGTTCATTATCCTCTAACAAAGGCGTGTTCCAAAGCGTTGTAACACCTAATTCCTGAAGATAATCCAAATTTTTGACGATTCCCGCAATATCTCCGCCGTGGCGACCTCCATTTTTGCTTCGGTCAGCTTTTTCAGCAGTATCTGGCGTGTTATCATTATTTGGATTTCCGTTGGCAAAACGGTCTGGCATTATCAGATACATCACATCAGAAGACGTATAAGAATCTCTGTTCGCCGAGTTTGGCTGTCTCTGTTTGAATTCGTAATCAATGGTTTTTACGGTTTTATTTCCGTTGTTGAAATTCAGTTTTGCTTTTTGTGGCTGAACTCCGTTGGTATCGATGGTTAAAAAAAGGTAATTTGGGTTTTCTACTTTTTTGACTTCTTTAATTTTAATTCCACCAGAGAATTCGGGTTGAAGGTTTTGAATATCTTTTCCATAAACCAAGAGCTGAAGTTCTGGATGTTTCATGCCGCTCCACCAGAATGCCGGTTCTACTTTCTGAACT
>CAJYWD010000031.1 GCA_913778505.1 uncultured Chryseobacterium sp. | reverse complement strand
ATGGTAAGTTTGCATTAAGCAGAACATATTGATAACTTAGTTAAAAATATAAACCCTAAGAGTAAAAGCAGCAGGATAAAGGCAGACGTTTCGTTGATACTTAGATATCGCCCCCGATTTTATTCCCCTGCTGCTGTTTTCTTCCAAATCCGGATAGAACATTGTTGGTAAAAACTTTTACCATGATGGATCAGAAGAAAACCTCTTTATAATAAAGATTTACGATGACAAAATTACCAAAAAAAGTGATTGGAATAGATGTAGGCGCTAAGTTTTTAACGATGAGTTTCAGTGATTCTAATAATCAGGACCAGGTCTGTAACATCGAAAACAATCAGCGCTCAATTTTATCATTTTTGAAGAAAATGTCTGCGGATAATTATTGTTTTGTGATTGAAGCCACAGGCAATTACAGCAGCAGGATACTTCATCTTTCTTTGGGCAATGGCTTTGAAACGAGTTTGATAAACTGCATGTCTGTTAAGCATTTTGCGAGGATGAAGAACATTATTGCAAAAACCGATGCTGAAGATGCCAAACTAATCAGACTTTATGGTGAGATGTTTCGTCCTGAGATTTATGTTCCCAAAAGTATTGAAATTGAACATTTGGATCAGGAAATAAAACTTTTGAATGATTTGGAGGAAGAAAAGCGAAGATATGCCGTAAAGCTAAAAGCGCTTCGTTTTAATCCTTATCTCAATCCCAACACGGAAAAGCATTATGAAAAAAGGCTGAAACAATTGGAAAAAGAGATTAAAGAAGTTGAAAATCGTATTCCCAAACTTCAGGATGAAGAATTCAAGGAAGTAAAAGATTTGCTACAAAGCGTGTCCGGAATCGGAGAAAAGACTTCACTTCAACTGATGACAGCAACCTCTGGTTTCAAGAATTTTGATTCGGCAAAATCACTGGTCAAATATTTTGGATTGGCTCCAAGGATTTACCAATCGGGTAAAAAATCATACTCGCCCGGAAAGTGTAGAACATCGAAAACACATATCAGAAGCTTACTCTACGTCTGTTCGTGGACAGCGATGAAGCATAATGTACAGTGCAAAGAGCTATATGAGCGTTTGCTGGCAAAAGGCAAAGCAAAAAAGCTGGCTTTGATTGCAGTTTGCAACAAACTTTTGAGGATTTGCTTCAGTGTGGTAAAAAATAAAATTCCTTATCAATCAGATTATCAAAAAAACTATAGAATTTTAACTTGAAGAATTTGCATATTAACATAGAACATCGGGGCTCATGACAAACTACGGCATAATTTTTCGTTGGTGCTATTATAGAAATTCCTAATTTTAAAACACAAAAATATATTTCGAGATGAAATGGACAAACGACAGAAGTGACAATTTTGATGACAGACGTGGCTCAGGCGGCGGCGGAATGCTGGTAGGTGGTGGCCTGGGAACCATCATCATTGCTGCCATTGTTTTCTTTTTGGGTGGCGACCCTTCTGCCATTCTTAACAGCAATGCAGGCTCTGCTCCACAGACCGAGCAGAGACAACTGTCTCCGGAAGAACAAAAAATCGGAGAATTTGTAAGTATGGTGCAGGCGCTGAACGAAGAAACCTGGGGTAAAATATTCAAGGATAACGGGATGAATTTTAAACCGGCCAAGGTGGTGCTGTTCGAAAGCGGTACACAGTCCGGATGTGGCGCTGCAAGAGCAGAAATGGGACCCTTCTATTGCCCTACGGACGAGACCATCTATATGGACATGAGTTTTTTTAACGAGCTGCAACAGAAATTCGGGGCGAAAGTTGGACAGTTTACAATTGCCTATGTTTTAGGCCACGAGTATGGACATCATATTCAGAATCTGTTGGGTACGCTGTATAAAGTCCACCAGCTCCAGCAGCAGGTGAGCGAGACCCAGGGTAATCAGATTTCTGTGGCCAATGAGCTTCAGGCCGATTTCTACGCAGGTGTATGGGCCAATCAGACAGACAGCCGAGAGAAGATCCTTGAACCGGGGGACATCCAGGAAGCTATGAGTGCAGCTGCTGCCGTTGGCGATGATAATATCCAGAAGCGTGCACAAGGCTATGTGAACCAGGAAAGCTTCACACACGGTTCGTCTGCCCAGCGGGAGGAATGGTTTATGAAGGGCTATACCACCGGAGATATAAGGCAAGGCGACACATTTGATGCTTTGCTAAAATAACGTGAGTTCGATATACTCAATTTAAAAATTGACTGATAATCAATTTATTGTATTTTATAAATTGCGTTGGGCTTCAGCCCGATGTATAAATTTAGAGATTAAAGTAGGCTTTGGCCAAAATTTAAGCTAGGTTTTGGCTAAAGCCTAACATTCTCTTTTACTATAAAATGGGCTCCCTTCGACAAGCTCACGATGACATTGCCCATTCCTATTGATATTTTTGCATTATTCTTAAATCGAATTCACCTTAAAATAGCAGTGTAATCTATCAAAAAAATAAACTTTAAGAGTAAAGTTATTCCTAATTTCTTGATATTGATAAATTCAATGATGTGCTCGTCATATTGGTAACTTAAAAATTCTGTGACCAGGATCAGTTTTCTAGAAACAGCATTAAAGTTTCTAATATAGTTTTAAGGTGAGGTAATCTCACCTTTATTTTTGTTTTAGAATTAAGCACTCATGCTTTTACGATCAACAAATGGTAAGATTTCGATGTAAGGAATCTACCAGTGGACAAAAAATCACTTTATTCAATTTTAAAAGTTGGTTATGGCTATGTTGTCCTAAATTTAGACTATATAAGCTTAGCGAAATGTCGAAAGAATCCAGAAGTAATGATTTCAGTAGAAAACAAGCTTGATCTGCTCCTATTGATGTTTTTACATTTTTCTTAAAGCAAAAATTCACAGTAAATATAATGCGGAAGCTTATATCTGTTTGCAGGAGTAGATTAGCTATCTCTTTTTCTCAAATGAAGATACATTTCCATTTATAAAAAAGATTAATATCATTTACTCCCAGCTACTTAAATCTTTGGAATTTCCATGTCAAGCTTTACTATGAAAGCAAAAGAGCATAGCATGTTCTGTAAAAAAAGTAAATTAATAACAGTTTGCATTAGTTAATTATACATGTCAAATTAGATGATTAAATAATATTTCCTACCAGGATACGTCCGTATTAATATTTCGGAAATCTAGATCATTACCTTGACTCAATTACCTTGAAAAGATCAATTAATGGAAGTATAAGATCATAAGCCAATATTAATAATTAATCAATAAAAATATTATTATACCACTCTACATTATGACGCAGACCAGCCTTTTTCCAGCAAATAATATATCAGTATAATAATTTCCGAAATCAGGAAGACCAATATTTGACATTTATAAACAATGCGGAGTAACATTGTATCATTAACCAATAAAAAAACGTTATGGTCAATTTTTTATCAATTTCAAAACTCGGCAAAAAACAATTGCTGGCAGGAGCTTTATTAGTAGCTTCTCAAGTTAATCTCAATGCTCAGTGTAATCTTTCTGGGTATAAAAAAATGTCTCAGGGCGAGAGTTTTACAGTAGCACTGAAGAATGACAGCTCACTTTGGCTGTGGGGGTATAACAATTATGGTGTCTCAGGTAATGGTACAGGCCAGTATACAGAGATCCAGCATCCGTCTCAAATGTCAGAGGTGGGAACAGGCTGGGTGGATGTTCAGGCAGGAACGGCACACATAGTTGCACTAAAAGCAAATGGCGACCTATATGGATGGGGAGCTAACAATTACGGTCAGTTGGGAACTGGTGATAATACCAATCAATTTTCGCCTAAGCTGATCATGCAGAATGTAAAAGCCTATTCTGTAGGTTATCTTCACACCATGGTGATCAAGAATGATGGTACCATGTGGGGAACAGGTTATAACGACTGGGGAGGAATCGGTTTTGGATCATCTGTGGGAGCCGTAAATGTATGGACTCAGGAATCCAGTAAAGCCACTGACTGGAAAGCCGTGGGCACAGGTTACTACAATACGTACGGTATCAAGACCGATGGAACACTATGGGCAACTGGCGCTAATCTTTATGGCCAGGCAGGGCAACCACAGGCATCAGGAAACGAGGTAGATGTTTTTACCAAAGTAGGTACGGACACCAACTGGGCAGAAGTCTCAGGCGGCGAGTATCATGCCATAGGTCTCAAAACCAATGGTGAGCTATGGGCGTGGGGAGGTAATCCTAACGGACAGGTGGGTGTGAGCGCTACAGCAGGAACTACTTATTACTCCCCACAAAAAATGACGGGTACCAATTGGTCTGCTCTTGCGGTGGGAAAATTATCTTCTTTCGCCTATAAAACTGATGGCAGTCTGTGGGGATGGGGTGATAACAGCTACGGAAAAATAGGTGTAGGTTCTACCAGTAGTTCAGTTAATGTACCAACTCAAGTGGGTACTGGCGGAAACTGGAAAGCCTATTCCACAAGAGCAGGTTATTATTCTACCGGTGCTATTGAAGCTTCCACAACCAATATGTATACCTGGGGATGGGATGGATACTGGCAACTTGGCAATGGTGATGGCGTACAGGCCAACAGTAATGTAGCTACAAAAGTAACTTGCGAAAACCTTGCTGTTAGTGAGTCTTCAGCTGTAAACAGAATAGCACTCTATCCTAATCCTGCGAAGGACATGGTTCAGATACAATCTTCCAAAGCTGTTACCGATGCTAAGGTTTACAATACTGCCGGAGCTATCGTGAAAACTGTAAGCAGCATTCAAGACAATAAAATCAATGTTTCTGACCTTCCAGCTGGTGTTTATATCATCAAAATCAACAATGCAGATACTGTAAAACTGATAAAAAAATAAGAGGTTAGCAGATCGTATAATTAAAGTTAGAAAGAGAGAGCAGTTGAATGCTCTCTTTTTTTTGTTATAACACTGTTACTGCCCGGATTCTTGATCCGTTGCAGTGTTCAGATTCTGTATGAAATACGATGGTGTTACACCATACATCTTTTTGAACGACAGGATAAATACCTGATAGGTAACGAAACCCGCAGATTCCGCAAGGTAACTGATCTTATAACTTCTGTACTCAGGTTCATTATAAAGTTTATTAATGATATAGTTTATCCTTAATGCGTTGATATAATTGTTAAAACTTTGAGACCTGTATTTTTTGATCACTTCCGTAAGATATTTAGGATTGGTCTCGAAAGTCGTTGCCAGGCTTGTAAGGCTGAGATTACCGCTAAGAAAAAGCTCGCCGTTCTCAAAGTCATTGATTTTTGACAAAATATTCTGCTCGGTAACATCAGATATCTTATTTCTCACGGTGGTTTGCACTTCCGGTCTGCGTTTTTCGACAGCAGGGATCTTCAGACTACCTTCTTTCAGACTACTGATCATTACCTCATACCTGGACCTCATCAATTTCTTCTGACGAATCCAGAGGATTAATGCCACAGACAAAACCACCAAAAGCACAAGCAGGCCCAGCACCAACTGATTTCTACTTTTTTGCAAACCATCCTCCTTCACTTCTTTGATCAATGTTGATGCTGCAACCTCAGTATTTTGCCTGTTCGCAATATTGATACTATCCTTTAGAACCGTATACCGATCCATATAATATTTAGCCAACTTTTTGTCGCCCAACTCAAGGTAAGAATCTGCCAGAAATTCAAATGATTCTACTCTTGCTGACGGACGCCGGTTGCTCTTCTCTACATCCAGTGCGCTCCTGGCATAATCAATGGATCTGGGAAAATCCTTCTTCTCCAAATAAAGCCAGCTCAGCTGGTTCAGGAGTGTAGCCAGAAACCGTCCGTTCAGTACCTTGCGGCTATTCTGGATTTGCTCAGCCTGCAGCAGGCTCTTCTCTGCCAGCTTAAGATTACCGGGTTTATCAGAATGTTCCAGGTAAAATATCCCTAATCTGGTGTAGGTCTCAACAATACCATTATATTTTTTCTTATCTTCTACAGTCGTACTTTTATCGCTAATCAGGTTATTCTCATCCAGCGATCTTTTCAGATAATATAATGATGAATCCTGATCGGCCTTTTTTGCAGATTCGTTTTCCCTGCTGTTGAAGTAAGAGTGCAGATCCTTACTGATTTGCGATAATCTCCAATGCTTCAGATCCGGATCAGAGATCGTCCTGGCCAGTCTTCTTGCATTAAATGTATTTTCTTTACTGGCACTATCCAGTCCAAGATACATAAGTGCCAGAGCCTTCTTCCTGTATATGCTTGAGATCTCACCGCTCGGATCCTTGTCTATATCTTTAATCAGCGGTTCTATCTGTGAGACCAGTTCAACAATCTCTTTATTTCTATCTGCCTTGCTATACTCACTTATGAGAAGATCTACGCTCATCAGAATCCCCTTTTGATAATGCAGATTTTCTGACGCTCTTTTGAGCCTAAGCAATTCCTTAGGACTGACAGGCTCCTTACCATCTTGGATAGACCTCAGTTTTCGATATAAAACATCTTCGGAATTGGGTAGAGATTGTTGTGAATTTGTATTCTGTCCAATGCAGACTGTACTTATCACCAAAAATAAGAAATGGTAAAATTTTCTTCTCATAAATGTGTCATTTTTTGGAAAATGTTTTAAAACTTTATAAACAGTAATTGATAAGATAACATTTTTATAAACATTGATTACCAAAGACCGGAAAGCATTACCAAAAATACAATATTCGGAAATTAATACAGTAAGATATTCAAGAGAATTTAATTATTACCGCAGTTAAGCCAGGATATTGACATCTATCTGGTTTTCAATGACCTTAATTTGTAAAACACTTTATAATAAAACAATCCAATGTCATTAATATTTCCTGATTTCGGAAATCAAAAGCGTCATAATTTGTACCGCAATACTCCCTTTCCATAATCTTGCATCACAAAATACTGCCAATATATCGTAGAAGTAAATTCTTTTCGGAGCATCACTATACGATATGCTGACAGTTCATCTCAAAAAAAATGGAAACACAAGTGGTCAAAATATCTTTGAAGACATCCTGCCTTTTTTCAAAGGTTAGATGTCTTCTTTTATTTGGGCTATTTGTGCTCTTCTGCCCTTTTGTGAAAGCCGGAGACGATGTTATTGTACCAACTGAACAGAATCCCCACGAAAAAGCCAGCATCTACATCGCCCAAGGCACCACAATCTATGTAGAGGAGAATACGCCAATCGTAATAGCTGGGCAGATCCAGAACACATCCGTTCAGAAGCCTGCAACCCAAAAAGAATCTATTGCTAAGCTTCCGAAGACCAAAAAAAACCGTACGAGTCAAAAGGAAATAAAATCTGTTTCTCAAAGCAATAGGCAGGAGTCTAGGACAAAGATTAGGAACTTTCCGGTTCCTCAGGAATACTTTTTTACATCAGCAGGAGTTGGCAAAGCTTGTGGTATCCCACTGCCCTCACACTTTCAGGCTTATGTGGAAAGGCATTACAATATTCTAATAATTAACCTGCTTCTTTTGCTGATGGTGGTATTTTACTACACCATCAATTTCTTTTGCAACCATAACGGCGGCTTCGGCTTCCAGCGTCCGCCACCTTCCCTGATCCATTAATGATTTATCTGAAGAACAATGTTGCTGCGATTCTTCACCCATTATTATGAGGCACAAAGTAAATCGAGACATGACTTGCGGATAGACGACTGCAATGCCAGGGATATCAATACATAACGCAATCATCATCATGTGTTTAGGAGCCAGGAATTGATTTGACCTATGCCGCTGTCTTTGCGAGATGGCTCTACGAAGCAATCCTTTCTTTATTGAAAATTCTTTGTGTCTCGCAACTGGTAGCAGTGACAGAAATGTTCACAAGAGACAAAGCCCCCGAATGCGATATCTATCAATAGCCGTGTTTTATAACCCACAGGTTATGGGAAACATCACTGGAGTCTTGATAGACGACATAAAATGCACGCTTGGGAAACAAGGCGTGATAACAATGCAGGAGATTGCTACGCTAATATTCGGTATTACAGATGAGATTTTTCTTAATTGAGCAGAAGGCTTTATGAAAGTAAAGTGAAAACTCAGATAACATCAACCATTCCTTTCACTAATGATCAATTCCACTCGGAAGGAATATGTAATATAAATAAGACAAAATAAATAATTAACAATTTAAACACAAAAAGTGAAGAATAAGCAACGCATTTTTAAAAAAGCAAACACTAAACAATTAATTTTTGTATTAGGAATTGCGATTTCTCTTTTCACGAGAATGTATGCGCAATCATATCCTGTTATCGAACCACATCCGACTTTTGACGAACCATGTAGGATCTGCATAAATAACTGGCAAACAGAAATGGATTGTTTCATAATATATAAAATCGATTAAAACACAGGTTTATGAAAAAGAATAATCAAAACAACTTCCTCAGGAAAACCCTACAGAAATGTAAGCACACGGTAGTAGTGATATCACTGATGTTATCAGGAACCATAATAAGAGGACAAATAAGCAACCCTTCTTTCGAAATATTAAAGACAACAAACGACTATCCTACAGATAAATGGCAGACAAGTAAAATTAAAGACTGGGTAGCTCCCACCTTATCGCCGGGAAATTATTATTATGGTGCACCACCTAATACAATTGATTACCGTATGAACATTTCCGCAACAGGAAGCACGCCTTTCAATTCTATAAATGCTCAGAATGGAAATGCATATATGTCGTTAATTGCAGAAGCTGCTTATCAAAATTCTCAAGGTACAGGATATAGCAACTATAAAGAATACCTCACTACCAAACTTGGCACAAAACTGTCGGCAGGTGTTACTTATAAGATAACATTTTATACTATGCACCTATACGGAAGATCAACACTTGCTAACAATGAAAATCAATTAGTTGATTTTCCTGCAGCTGAAAAAGGCTATTTAGGATTATGTTTTTCTGCTGTTGCTCCCAATAGTAGCAATACTTCTGCAAATACTGGAGCCATACCACAAGGCTACGGAGGGATTCTGAACTCGTGGAATAAGGATCAAAGGGTCTTAATTCCTGCAACCAATACTCAAGTTTATGATAATCACAATACGTGGGTTCCTGTAACCTTAAACTATACTGCGAATGGAACAGAAGAGTATATGACTGTTGGCCAATGGAGGGAGGATCCTACCACATTAACACGAGCTGATTCACCAAATACTCCAGCTGTATATTATCTTTACGATAATTTTGAAATAGTCAATTGTCCAACGATCATCACTTCCCAACCTAACAGTACGCCGCAGAATATTTGTGTTAACGGTACCGCTACGCCGCTCACCGTTACAGCTTCCGGAACTGCGCCAACATACCAGTGGTACTACAGCGATGCCGCTACAGGGGGCAACATAACCACTGTGACTGGGGCTACGTCCAGCAGCTATACACCAGACACCGGCATTGTGGGAACAAGGTACTATTATGTGATAGTAACGGACGGCACATGTTCGAACACCTCCACTCGGACTCAGGTTACCGTCAACTCAGGCCCTACCTTAACCGGCACAGGCGCTTCCAACACTAATGATACGAAGTGTCAGAATGTAGCAGCCACAGCCATTGCGCTAACATCGAATGTGACATCCAAGTTCGAATGGTATAGCAATAGTAACAATACAACCACTGGTGGAACACTTGTGAAGACCACCAACAGTGCGACAAGCGACAACTACACGCCGCCTACCACTACTGCAGGTACTATGTATTATTATGCTGTAGTGACCAATACTTCTACAGGCTGTAGCACCAAATCCGGTATCAGAACACAGATAACCACTGCTCCGCCAAGCATTACAACACAGCCGGACAGTACGCCCAGAAGCTATTGTCAGAATCAGAGTTCGTCAACAGTAACACCCCTTACAGTAACAGCTAATGGGGCTGGAACGCTCAGTTACCAGTGGTATGTCGCCACTACCCCAAGTGGAACGGGTTCATCTGTCGGCTCCACCAATGGAGGACAGACTGCATCATATACCCCTCCTACAAGCAGCACACCGGGAACATACTACTATTATGTAATTGTTTCAGGAACTTGCGCTCCGACAGCAACCTCCAACAAAGTATCGGTAACGATCAACCCTAACCCGGGAGTGCCTGCATACAGTTCTACAACTTCGGCAACACAAACAGTCTGCCAGAATACGACGCCTATTAATCTTGTAGCCTCGGCATCAGGGGCTTCATCATACCAATGGTACAACAACGGTACCACAAACTCCACCTCAGGAGGTACGGCCATCACGGGGGCTACAGGCACAACCTACACACCACCAACAGATACCGCCGGTACTACCTACTATTATGTTGTAGCTACCACTAGCAGCGGGTGCAGCACCACAGCTACCTCTACCAGAGGAGTTATTGTAAATGCAGCACCGGTTATTAATCCCCAGCCCAACAGTACGGCTCAGAACCTGTGTGTCGGCCAGACAGCCAACACTCTAACAGCCTCTGCCACAGGGTCGGGAACGCTGACATATCTATGGAGGTATAGTGATGCCCCAACAGGAGGTACTATTGCCAATGCACCAGGGACAAATAATAATACCAGCTATACACCACCCACTGGTACAGCGCATAACACGAGATATTACTTTGTAGAGGTTACAAGTTCTACGACAAGTTGTAAAACCTCTTCTTCGCCAAGGACTCCCGTCACAGTATCTGCTTATCCTACAGCGGTATCAGCATCACCTGCTTCCCAGAGTCTGGCCTACAATGCTACCCCTGCAAATCTTACAGCAACTGCCACAGGCGCCACATCCTACCAGTGGTATACCAATACTGCCGCTACCAATAGCGGAGGAACACCCATATCAGGTGCGACAAATAGTGCCTATACACCGCCAACTAACGTGGCCGGCACTCAGTACTACTATGTGGTAGCTCTTAACGGTGGCAACTGTGGTACAGCATCTAACGCAGTACAGGTTACCGTATCGGCTTGCCCGGCAGGGAACACCGCACCAACAGTGAACACGGCAGTGGGAAACAATTGCCCTGCTACAACGGTCAACCTGAACACCCAGGCACATACTGGTACTATACCTGCAAATACACAACTGAGATGGTTCACAGATAATAATCATACCACAGCTGTATCCACACCTACCGCCGTGGGCGGGGGAACTTACTTTGCCTTTTACTACAGCAGTTCCAGCAACTGCTACAGCCCGGCATCGCAGGCCGTAACGGTTGCCATCAGTCCTTGTCAGTCCTGTTCGGTCACAGACCCTGTTCCGGTAAACCTGGCAACCTTCAGCCCGCCTGCAGGACCAAATGGCTCCTTGACCGAGTGGCATTCCAGCGCTAACCCTAGTGCTGCCACCAAACTTAGCAGCACCGTAGTGAATGCCACCTACACCGCCACAAGCTATTGGGTGTATTATCATGACACAACCAATAACTGCTACAGCCCGGGAAGCAAAGTGACCGTGGTGAGCAACAGCTGCTGTAACTACCCTACCGTAGACCTTACCGCATTGCCACAGACGGCAGCGCCGTCCGGGTCATCAGTGGTATGGTACACCACCAAGACCCACGACAGCGGCACCCAGGTAAACAACCCTACGGCAGTGGGCAACGGCAAGTACTGGCCATTTTATTATGACGGCATTAACGGTTGTTTCTCACCAGCCGGGACACCGGTACTGGTAGCGGTAGACAACGTCTGCGACAGCAAATGCTACAGGGCTGCCGCCACAGGCGGAACAACGCAGGTCAGCACGCATGGCATCTCTGCCCTGGGCAGGGCGACCAACGGTACCAATGTATGGCCGGGCGCGCGTAAAGGTGCATGGACCGTGCTGGAGTCCAAGGAAAAAGGATTTGTGATCAACAGGGTGGCTACCACCGCAGGACTATCTGCTATTACCAATCCTGTAGAGGGTATGATCGTTTACGATGAAGAGGCATTATGCCTAAAGGTCTATACTTCTAAAGATAACGGTAGTACCTACGGCTGGTACTGTATGACCACACCGGCGTGTCCTGATAATTAATTAGAAGATGAGGAGTTTGAGTGGGAGAGTCTGAGAGTTGGAGAGTTGGAGGGTTTGAGAGTATGAGGGTTTGAGTGTTTTTGCGAAAAAAGAAGACCTTGAACCCCAAACCTTGAACCTCAAACCCCGAAACTCGAACCCCGAAACTCGAACCTCGAACCCCAAACCTCGAACCATATAAATATGACAAAATGAAACAACTTACAATACTATTATTAGCAATGATATCCGCGCCACTGCTGTCGCAGGTGGCAGTTGGTAAATCTTCCCTTAGCAAGCTTGCGGATGGTGTTACCACAAACCCAAGCATCTCCTTGGAGTTCTATGACGGTGCAGACAATGTAAAAGGCATCGTGGTACCGTGGGTATCTACGGTAGTCAATAATCCTTCAGCCTACAACGGAAGCAACGGAGCAGGTTATAATGGGATGCAGGCAACAACATCCGTAGACGGCACCATCATCTTTGACCTATCGGATAAGAAGATGAAATACAGGAGAGCCGGGCTATGGTTTAACCTCACAGGGGATGGCATTACCTTCCCGCTTACGGTGAAGAATGCCTCCAACCAGGATGTGACCTACAACACCTTCAACAGTATTGATTCTTCTTTGCAGGATGGCAAGAAGGAAAATGAAACCGCAAAAGTCGTAATCGGTGCCAATGGCGCCACGGATACTACGCCCGGCATCTTGGTGCTGACAGATACGGACAAGGCCATGGTACTGCCCAAAGTGGCCAGCCCGCACCTCAACATCCAGGATCCGGCACCGGGCATGATGGTGTACGATACCGTGAAGCGCCAGCTGGCTGTTTACAATGGCACCGTGTGGAGTTTCTGGAAACCGTAGCACCGGGTACCCGTAATTGACAACAAGCACAATGAAGCAATTAATGAAACCAACCATCTTAATTGAATTGCTTCAGAATTTTTTGAAATAAATAAAAAATTTATACAAATCATATCAAGTTAAAAATAAATTTTAGTAAGGGGAACTAAAAAATTATTAATCCCCACCTAGTTCTATGTTTGATTTGAGTAGTAAAAAGATGCAAAGTTATTTGTATGAGGTACTATTTATAGGATCAGTGGAAAGCTTCCTATAAAATCTTTAAAAAAGATTCTGTGTGTAAAACAGTAAAAGGCAAGCAGAAAGTCTAAAGCATGAAAAAAACTTTCAAAATTAAAATAGGATAAAATGCAGTAAAAAACTCAGATTAATGCATTTACATTCTTGCTTCAGCAATGAAAAATAATTCAATTATCTAAACAATAAAATTAAAAATATATGAAAAAAGTATTAATCTTTAAGTTGATAACAGTGGCAATCCTATGGATCTCTTGCAATTTTTCATTTGCACAAACAATTATTAACGGCTCTATGGTAGGTACTGAATGTGCATACACACACACACCGGTTGGATGGTCTCCCGTGGTAGGATACAGCGGATATCAAACTCCTCCTACGGGAACTTCGCCAGATATACTAGCGGCTCGTTGTCCGGCTTATAATAATACTGCTATAGTAGCTGGTTCTGCATCACCAGATGGAGGAACATGGGTAGGATTGAACCAGGGAGATAAAACCCCTTCTGAAAATGAAGCTATTCAACAAACTATCACGGGACTTACTGCTGGAAATTTTTATAAGATACAGTTTTACGTAGCGAATTTTGGAGTATTTAATAGCGGAAATTCTTGGAATAACACTGGGCGTATGAACTGTTATTTAGACGGGATAAAAATTGCTTCTTCATCATTAAGACCTGTATCTACAGGATGGGAATTGGTATCTGGAACTTTTAAAGCAACATCCAATTCTGCTGTCATACAGCTAGATCCCGAAGATCTAAGTACTTCAACAGACTCTCACGCTAATTATTTGTCTGTTGATGGTGTTACCATCGGACCAGCAGCCGCCCTTACTAAATCGGTCAATCCGTCAACTATCTCATATGGTGGAACTGCTACTTATACTTTTACAATCAACAACAACTACACAGGTTCCACCACACAAAATGGGCTTAGCTTTACTGATACTCTTCCGGCTGGTCTTAGGATAGCTTCCATACCTAATCTTCAGGTAACAGGTCTAAGCGGAGGTACCACTACGGCTACGTCAGGCGGCACTTCTATCACAGCATCTGGATATTCTATAGTTTCCAATTCAAC
The DNA here is from genome assembly GCA_913778505.1 of uncultured Chryseobacterium sp. Classification (GTDB taxonomy): domain Bacteria; phylum Bacteroidota; class Bacteroidia; order Flavobacteriales; family Weeksellaceae; genus Epilithonimonas. The sequence goes on along the minus strand of CAJYWD010000031.1, from coordinate 115,639 downwards.
AGCAACCATAACCGTCGATGTGACCAATGCAGCGGGACAAAGCAATAGCAGCTGTGGAAGTAACCCTTCGGCATTTACTAACGGGGCCTCAAATATAAGCGGCTTAAGCAGCAACCTTGCTAATAACGTGGGAGATATCTGTCTTATTGTTAATCCTTGTAATGCAGGGAGTATTGCACCTACCCTTAATTAAATTCTTAAAATCTAAAGAGGTATGATAAAGCGCTACCAATAATGCAATGATTGCTTCTTTAGGCTAGCAATGACATGAAAACGCAACGTGCAAAAAAGTATAGTATATGGTTAGCAGCCATTACCATTTCCATAACCAGGAAAAAACTACTGGCTGCTCACAATCAAAAATAATTATATCAATTAAAAAAATGTGAACAATAATAAAATGAAAAGACAACTATTCAACATAATCGCTATTGTAGGACTAAGTACAAATATTGCTTTGGCGCAAAATAATCTTACGATGAAAGCCTATCAAAACCCAATAGGAAGTGTTAAAATTAATTATTCTGTATTAGATGCTATATTCGGTACTGTTACAAGTAATGGCACTGTTAAAACAACAGACGACAACGCAACTACGAGCAATAATCTTTCCACACTGCCATCAACTGCTAGTGGATTTGGTGGCGTTCAATTGGTTATTGTAGATGCTCTTTATGGCAATGGTGGAGGATCATTTCATACCAGCATATTAACATTGCAACAAGCAGACGCTATAATTGATTATGTCAAAAGTGGCGGTATTTTTATTGGTGACCTTGAAGGCGTTAGAATTACCGATGCATCCGGTCCATATGCTCTTAAATACATAGGCGAGGCACTATTTTGCGGCAATGTGACGCTCAATATTGGTCCTTATGGTGATAATATTGCGAGCACCGTTCCAGCTGTTCATCCTAATGACGGTTTGCTTCTCCTAAATACTAATGGTGCTACGTCAGTAAATACATCTACATCTTCTTCTTGGTTTACAAATGTCCCAAATGAATCAGCTGTTTTTTATGCATCACCTACTAGTGCTGGTTATACGTCTGGTACTGCGTGTTCCGACAGGAAAGTGCTGGATGTGGTCATACCTTCTTATCCTGGAGTTATTGGTGGTCGTAATAATAATTGTAACGTTCAAGGTATGGCACTTCTTTCTGGAGAACTTAACGGTATAATGATGAGTGATAGTATAACTCCTACGCAAGCCAGAGGGGGAAGTCAAAGTAATAAAAATTATGCACAATTGATTTATGACTTTTTATACAGTCCAACCAATATGACAAATAGAATAAATTGGGCCACGATACCTGCCAACACTAACACGACCTGCCCTCCAGCAGTTAGTTGTATATCTCCTACAGGAGTTGTAACATCCCCAGCTAACCAGAGTGTCCCAAACAATACAAGCGCGACAATTACTGTCACAGCTACCGGTGCCACCAGTTACCAATGGTACAGCAATACTAGCAACAGCAACTCCGGCGGAACTTTGATCCCGGGTGCTACAGGAGCCAGCTACTCTCCGGCAAATACTACACCGGGCACTTACTACTACTATGTGGTAGCCAACAATAATGGCTGTACCGCAACATCAACAACCGGAGGTTCGCAAATAGCTTCACAGGTTACCGTGACGCCTTGTAATGCAGGGAGTACCGGACCGGTAGTCAATTGATCATAAAATAAGAATTCCGGATCTCCGCAAACGCAAGACCGGCAAGCCCACCACGCAATGAAGCGTGATGACCACAACAAACAAGGTATGACAACATACCACCACCCTGCCGTGGTTCGACACCCCGGCAGGATAATAAAAGCTATTGCAGCGGGAAAGCAATGCTGAGACTTGCCATGGAAGGATGCCTATTGTGACTACGAAGCCAAGGCAGGCATTAATTTCCTGAATTATGGTATATCGGCCACTCCCACGATATTTCTCATAGACCACTCCGGGAATGTGGAAGCCAAAATGGCCTCCCTGCAGGACGTTCTCGATCACCTGAAATGATCCGGATAAATTCGATCTGATAGATTCTGAAGAATATATAGTATGAATACAAACTTTTTTTAATACGATGAAAAAAAACAACATTATGAACAATATAAGAAAGCATCTGCTCAAATGCATGATGGCAGTGATATTGGCGATATCCGGAAAGATGTTTGCTCAGATGGGTATAAATACTGACAGCCCAAAAGTAACCCTCCAGGTGGTTGGGAAAAAGTCAGACGGCTCAACACCAGAAGGTTTGCGAGCGCCCATGATGACAGGCAACGCACTGAATGCAGCGGCCACTACTAATAAATACGGCGCAGCCCAGGACGGAGCAATAGTCTATGTAACACAAGTCCCTACCACACCTGCGGGACAGACGAGTAATATCTCGTGCCGTGGTTATTATTATTATGACAATTCTGTTAATAAATGGATGAAATTTGGTACATCTTGTCCTGCAAGCATCACAAACCTCTCCTGCAGCACAGCCACACATAACGGTACCATCACCCAGGGGACCTCACCGAGTGGCGCCAGCACCGTTATAAACTACACAGGGGGCAACGGGGGTGCTTATGCTTCGCAGACAATAAACTCCACAGGGGTGACTGGTCTCACCGCAACGCTTGCAGCAGGGACACTTGCCAATGGCAATGGCTCGGTTACTTACACCATTTCCGGTAATGCCAACGCCTCGGGAACCGCCAGCTTTGCCATATCCCTCGGCGGACAGAGCTGTACGTTTACCAGACAGGTAGCGCCCAGCGCTTCTATGCCGGCAGGATCAGGATCACTGGGAGGCAGGGCTTGTTTTGATGTCGTAGAGCAATATATAGGCCCGGACTGCGGTACGCTGGCCTCCAGAGCTACACAAAAGGCGGACTTCTCACAGACGGCCACCAACACGCAGACCTACACCTTTACCCCATCCGGAGCGGTGAGCAATGTACGCTTCGTCTATGTTAATACAAACGGACAGGTGATCCAGAGCCTTACCGGTGGTAACAGTAGCAACAACATCAGTGGTGCAGTTACAGCAACAGTCGTTTACTACAACAACCTCAACACTACCGCAAAAGGACTCAGCCGCGCACAGGCATTGCTGGCAGACATTTACGTCATCTATAACGATAACGCCAGCAACACCGGTACAGACCGATCCCTGAAACTGACTGTAAGAGTACAGGACTGCCCTTGCTGTGGAGCTTACCTGGGGCCTAACCAGACGCTTTGGAAGGAATTCATGTGTCATAACCTGGGGGCGGACTACACTGCAGATCCATTCACGCCAGCCGCAGCCATCCACGGAGCCAAGTACCAGTGGGGAGCGCAAACTGGTCAAACAGGACAGTATCTAAGCCAAGCAGATGACCAAGCTAATAGTGGAACCATATCAGGTTGGGTTTTTCAAGCTGTAAAATCATATTCGCTTTGGGCAAACGATGACCCTTGCCCGGATGGCTATCGATTACCCACTCGCACGCAGTCCGCTGCACTGTATAATAATAATACTTTCGAAAGAGTAGGCAGTTTTACTAATAGTCCAACAAATTTCACTTCTGCTGTATATGTCACAACCCCGACAGGTGCTAGATTATTAATGTTACCTGCTGCTGGACGTCGTGATAGATCTGGTGGCGCTCTTTTATTTCGGGGATCAATAGGAAGCTACTGGGGAATAGATTACGAACAGACTGGTTCTGCTACCAACAATGAAGGCTGTCCTCTATCGTTTGGTGGAACAGCAGGAGATGGCCCTGGCCCCGCTGCACCAGATAATTCTTCGTATGGAAATTCTATAAGATGTATTAAAGAATGATATGGGTACAGAATACTAAAAACATGAAGAATAATCCTCTTTCAAATTATTCGAAGCCTTAAAGCAATGTAACACAAAAGATGTTGAGAGACATCATCCCTGCCGGGGTTCGGCGCTCCGGCAGGGTACTAAAAGCTATTGCAGCGGGAAAGCAATGCAGAGAAACGATCTTCATACCCGACATTAAAAGAGACCATTGCAGCCAGCAGAAACGCACAGGTTAACGCCCTATTATTGCAAGGCCTTGTTAATGCGAGAGGGAACAAACAAGCAAACTTTCACAATACTGAGATTGCTTCGTACCTCGCAAGGACCGGCGGGCTGTTCAGCGAGCTGCAAACACTATGAATTGAACATCGATTTCTAAGCTGATATTAAAACAAAGACATAAACCAATGAAGATTCCTAGACTCCGTATGACCATTAAAAACAATAACATCTAAACATGAATAACATTATCATAAAGCTTCTTATGGGGACGGCACTTGCTGCCAGCTTCCAGCTAAGGGCACAGACCATTGGGATGAAATTTCCGGCCTTTGCCGGGAAAACGTATGATTTGATTCTTTTCCAGGGCGACAAGCAGGTTACCGCCCTACAGGGAACGATCCCTTCAGACGGTAATTTTACAATGGTGATCCCTAAAGCGTATGCACCATACACAGGTATGGGGCGTTGGTTAATTACCGGCACCCGGGAAGGCGGCGGCCTGGATATGCCCATTCCGGGGAAAGACTTTTCTGTGAGCTGCCTTACAGACAAACCCTCCCGGGAAGAAGATTTTACATACAAAAACAATGCAGATGCCACCGTACTCAATACAATGTTCCGGGAGCAGCAGTCGATCCTGATGAAAGCCAATGCAATGACTGCCGCCTTGCAAAGTTTCAGCACCTCAGATGCCGCTTACCCTACCTTTGAGAGGGAGTATGCAGCCCAGCAAAGGGCTTACGAAAGCTTTGAGAAAGGTGTGGCCAATAACCCATGCTACGCTGCAAAAGTCTTCAACATCTTCGGGATCACCCGCGGACTGGGTACCAGATTGTATGAAAAAGAGCAGGCGAAAGCTGCCAATATTGCAGACTACATAGCGCATGACATGAATATGGATGTCCTTTTCACTTCCGGCCACTGGACAAGTATTATCTCGGCCTGGGTAGACATACACACACAGGTACTGAAAGATAAGCAGGCATTTGCCACAGACCTTGCCAGTATAGAAAGGAAATGCACTGACAAACAATTTACTGATTTTGCAGGTCGCGTGGCCTATTACCTTACCCAGCAAGGCAAAGATGACTTTATGGCAGCCGCTGCACCGGTGGTCAATGCCAGCAAGAAGATCCTGGCCTATGAGGGTTCTATGCAAGGATACAAAAAAGCCCTTGTGGACAGCAAAGCACCGGACCTGATCATCCGGGAGCATATCGGGAACATGGCAGACCATAACCACAAAGACATTATTCTGAAGAGTAACAAACTGGTAGCCAGACCACAGGAAAAAACCCTATTGATATTCTACGAAAGCGGCTGTGGACCATGTGAAAATCTGATGCAGCAATTACCCGGGAATTACGAGGCCATCCGCAAAAAAGGTGTTCGCGTGATATCCATCTCTTCCGATACAGATGAGGCTTTATTCCGAAGTAAGTCCCGCGATTTGCCATGGAAGGATGCCTACTGTGACTACGAAGGCAACGCAGGCATTAATTTCCGGAATTATGGTGTATCGGCCACTCCCACCATATTTCTCATAGACCACTCCGGGAATGTGGAAGCCAAAATGGCCTCTCTGCAGGACGTTCTCGATCACCTGAAATGATCCGGATAAATCCGATCTGATAGATTCTGAAGAATATATACTATGAATACAAACTTTTTTTAATACGATGAAAAAAAACAACATTATGAACAATCTAAGAAAGTATCTGAGTACAGGTACCATCGGAGCAATGATGGTACTCTCCGGCTGGATGTCCGGACAGGTAGGAATTAACACCCCGGACCCGAAAGTCACTCTGGATGTGGCGGGGAAGACCACGGACGGAACTGCCCCGGAAGGTATCAAGGCGCCATCTATGACAGGTGATGCGCTGAACGCGGCAGCAACAGCTGCACAGTATGGAGCCGCACAGGATGGCGCAGTGGTCTTTGTGACCGCAGTACCGGCCACGCCAGCCGGCCAGACCAGCAATATAGACTGCCGTGGCTATTATTACTTTGACAGCACCAAAGGTACAAGTGGACAATGGATGAGGCTCAAGACCGCATGTTCGGAAACCGGAGGTTCAGCAGGTTTAGTGACATCGCTGAGTTGTGGGTCGGCAGTTTTCAATGCTCCATCAGCAACACAAAATACGCAGTATAATGGGACACTTACCGTACCATATACCGGCGGTAACGGAGGTGCATACACCTCCCAGACATTTACTCAGAACGGACTTACATTCAACCTACCAGCAGGAAATTTTAACAATGGCACTGGTAATTTGATTTACAACATTACTGGTACACCATTATCGCCAGGAAATATGTCAGTGAGCATTTCTGCTGGTGGACAATATTGTTCCGGAAGTAACTCGCCCGTACTCCCCGTTAACAATAATCCGAATGGTATAGCAACCTTGGATTGCGGTAAACCCACTAATACAGGGATAATTCAAACCGGCACAACTTATACCAATGCCAGCGGTGTTACAACTACGATAAACTATACCGGGGGTAGTGGTGCTGCCTACTCAGCGCAGACAGTAAATTCTACTGGTGTAACAGGTCTTACTGCTGAACTTGCTGCCGGCAACTTTGCGAATGGCAATGGATCTGTAACCTACACTATTACTGGGACAGCCAGTGGCGCAGGTACGGCTAACTTTAGCATCACATTAGGCGGTATCAGCTGTTCGTTCAGCAGAACGGTTACGGATGCTAGTGTAACACCCACCAAAACTACCGGCGCAGGAACTTTTACTGGCAGAACCTGCTTCGATGTGGTAGAAAACAACATAGGAGGAGGCTGTGGTACTCTTGAGGCAAGACAATCTCAGAAAGCCAACTTTGCACAGACAGCCACTAATACACAAATATACACCTTTACTCCATCTGCACCAGTGAGTAATGTACGATTTGTCTATGTGAACACAAATGGACAGGTAATCCAGAGCATTACTCCTAATAATAACTATACAGGTAATAATCTAAGTACCGCCATGAGTTGCACTGTTGTATATTACAACAACCTAAATACGTCTGCGGCAGGACTTAATAGAGATCAGGCACTTACAGCCAATATTTACGTGGTGTACAATAGCAGTGCAACTAACGCCAATCCCGCTGCAAACGAGAGACAGCTACAGCTGACTGCAAGGGTACAGGATTGTTCTTGCTGTGGTGCATTTTTTGGACCTAACGAGACAAATTTCAAGGCTTTTATGTGCCACAATTTGGGGTCAGATATGAGTCTGGATCCGTTTACGCCGACTGCAGGCATACAAGGAGCTAAGTATGCATGGGGCGCTTACAACGGCGAACCTAAAAGATATGTAGATCAGACAACTGATCAATCATCAACTGGTAGTATCCCGTGGAATAGTATAGCTAAAAGTCTTGGTTCTTGGGCCGCAAGTTACAAGGCTCCAGACGATCCTTGTCCAAATGGCTACAAAGTTCCTTCACGAGAAGATTACGATATTATGTTTCAATATAATACTAACGCAGTAAAGATAGGCCCTTTTACCAGTGGCACCACCTCAGGAATATTATTTAAAAGCATTTCGAATGAAAATTTAATAATGTTTCCTGCAGCTGGACAGAGAAGAGCTGGTGGCACATCTGCTAATGATACTGCTGCCATAATTAATCGAGGGCAATCAGCTAATTATTGGACAACTACCAAAGGAGTACGGGCTCAAGTAACTGACGGTTCTGACTCTTATACAGCTGGCGCTGTTGAATCTAATGGCTATCCTGTGCGATGCATAATATTTAATTAGACATTAGTCTCCTTGGTTACCTAACCAGAACCATTATGTATTGGAAAACATATACAACCCTGCCAGTGCGTCAAATCCTGGCAGGGTACTAAAAGCTATTGCAGCGGGAAAGCAATGCAGAGAAACGATCTTCATACCCGACATTAAAAGAGACCATTGCAGCCAGCCAGCAGCGCACAGGTTAATGCCCTGTTATTGCAAAGTAACATGATTGCCAGGCCTCCCCTGTCATTACGGGCAGGGACGAAGAAGCAATCCTAACAGCGGAAAGATTCCTTCGTTAACCCTCGCAATATCACGAGCTACCAAACAGAATATGAAGCCCTTAAAGTTCGACTACCACTTGCCATTCAACCCACGGACTGATGGTACATCAAGGGAGAGAGCCCGGAAAGCGTAACGTAAATTGTGCGTAAACGAAACAGTACCTGATGGCAATGCGTGAGATGGCTTGATCGTGTATTCTTGCAATGACAGGGACGCATATTGTATGAAACAAATAACATTTTAAAACAGCTAAACAAACCTTTTATGACTAATATCTTCAAAAAATAAAGCAGGTTAGTTCGGAAATAGAGAAACATCGAATCTTTAATAATATAAAAAAATGGTAAAAAATATACAACTTGGCTTTCGCCTAATAGTTCTGCACCATATAAATTTGGTTTCTTGCCAATGGGCAGTAGATAAAATTAAAAATTTTTTTTCAAAAATATTAATCCCGATTTTTTTATTAGTGGGGTACAGTGAGTTTATATCCCAATGTACTAGTAATAATTTTCCTGCTAATGGCACCGTTAATTATAATGGTATTACCGTAACAACTACTAGTACCGCATTTATGGCTGGTCAGGATAATGGAACTCGGTATATTTGCGGTACTTCTAATGCGGTAGTTAATGGAATTGCTTGGGGAATCGCAGGCACTACAGAGATTAACTTTTCTAAACCTGTAAATAATATAATATTCCAAATTGCTAATGCAGGATCTGCGTCAACTTATCAGATCACTTCGAATAAAGGTACTTCTAATATAGCGGATTTAGGTTCCTGCAATTTGCTCCTACTAGCATCTACAGCATTGCAGTTTAATAATAATAATGTTATCGGAGGAGGGGTATTCAGATTATCTTCCACAGAAAGTTTTACCAGAATCACGATCAACTTTTCATCTGGAAGAGATGCTTTTGGAAACAACGGCAATATTAGCTATTTTGGGTTGTGTGGCAGTAGTGTATTGCCATTAACAGGTCTTACCAAAAGTGTTTCACCTTCAGTCATTTCAGAAGGTGGTACTGCTACTTATACCTTTACCATTGATAATAATTTTGGCACTTCTACGGCGCAAACGGGCTTAGGATTTACTGATACCCTGCCAAGTGGTCTCAGGGTGGCACCCAATCCGAATATACAAGTATCACCCACGCTTACAGGAGGTACTACTACCGCTACTCCGGGCGGTAATTCCATTGCGGTAGCAGGATATTCTATTGCTGCTAATTCTACAGGAACTATTACTGTAAACATTACCAATGCACCAGGACAGGTAAACAATAGCTGTGGTGCAAATCCTGCTGCATTTACTAATAGAAACTCTAACATCAGTAATTCAAGCAGTAATCTTGGCAATGAGGTAGGCAATGTGTGTCTTGTCGTGATAAACGATAAAGATGGCGATGGTATAGCAGATTCTGTAGACCTAGACAATGACAATGACGGTATCAAAGATACCGAAGAATGCGGCAGTACTAATCGTGTTACTAACGGTACTTTCCCAACTTCGGGAGGCAACACCGACACAGTTCCAGGATGGACTGTAGGTGGAACCTATAGTACTGTGTGGCCTTCAAATACAGGAAGAGTAAATCTAAATGCTAATGGATTGGAGTTTAGGAGAGATGAAAACACAGTAACCACTCTTCAACAAAGTTTAACTGGTGTTACTGCTGGAGCAACTATTTCTCTTAGTCAGTTGTATTGGTTTAGAACAGCCGGAACGGAAACAAATAATTTTTTTACGCTTACCATATCTTACGGTGGTGTAACTTATGCTACGATTAATTCTACTTCTGGTTCTACCCCTACCATATCTTCATCTAATGGGGCAAGAGTAAATATAACTACTCTTCCAACGGTTGCAACACAAGTTAGTGTATCAACAAAGACTAATCTTAACATAACTTTACCTTTTACAGGCATTGCTTCTACAGGAGACTTACTCCTTACCTTTACAGCAGGCCCTGCCGCAACTCAGGTAAGAGATATTGGAATGCAGTCTATTACTGTAATGGCATGTAAAGACACAGATAATGACGGAATTCCGGATTATCTGGATCTGGACAGCGATAACGACGGATGCGTTGATGCCATCGAGGGGGACGAAAATGTTACCGCCGCTCAGCTGGTGACTGCAGCATCAGGGCTTTCGGCAGGGTCGCCTACGACAGCCCAGAACCAGAACCTCTGCGCATCCGGCAGCTGCGTAGATACGCAGGGTGTACCAACATTAGTGAACTCCGGAGGAGCAGCCGATATTGGCGGAGATCAGGGGCAGGGAATCGGGTCTTCACAGAACAGCAGTATCAACGGATGCCTGGACTCGGATGGTGACGGTATTACCGATGACATAGATCTGGATGATGATAATGACGGTATCCTTGATACTGATGAAAGAGGATGTGCCAATCCTTTGAATGCATTAGCACCTACTACAACAGGAGTCGTAAAAACATATTACGGATCCGGTGCAACGGCCTTTACTGCAACTTTTAAAAATGCAACCATCAACGGAGGTATGGATGCTGGTCAAACAGTATACGGATATAAAGTAGACGAGATTTATAACAGCACAAGCTCAGATACCAATGTTGTTACGTTCAACCGTCCTGTTTACGGATTGGATGTCGCACTGGACGATGTAGATAATGCAGAGACTGCAACATTGAGGTTCTACGATGCCAGTGGAAATTTAATTTCTGCAAATGGATATGTAGTCAATGTAGGAAGCGGTATTGGTTCGGTAACTTATCCGGCTGGTCAGAGTATCTATGTAACATCTCCTTCAGGAAATCAAACCGGGGCCCCATCCTGGGTAAGAATCACCTTTCCGAAGACGATGGGCATCAGCAGAATAGAACAGGAACAGGTAAGACCGGGAACAGCTGGTTATAATGATATGGCTATTTTAGGAGGTTGTTTTGATATAGATAGCGATAATGATGGCATTTGGAACAGACTGGATCTGGACAGCGACAACGACGGCTGCGTCGATGCCATCGAGGGGGACGAAAATGTTACTACCGCTCAGCTGATAACCGCCGCATCAGGGCTTTCGGTAGGAACAGGTTCTGCGGCATCCAATCAAAACCTTTGTGCTACAGGCAGCTGCATAGATACTCAGGGGGTGCCAACAGTAGTAAACTCCGGAGGTGCTGCAGATATTGGCGGAGATCAGGGCCAAGGCGCAGGATTCTCACAAAATGCAACCCTTAATGAATGTGATGCCTTAGCCTCAAATTGCACCAAGCCTGGTACTATAGGTACAAGTCTGCCTTCTAAAGTAGGAATTCTTACGAAAGCCAAAAAAGATGAAGCTTGGCCGGGCAACGTACCCAACGGGCACATTGTGCTGGATGGTGCAGAAAAAGGTTTTGTGATCACCCAGATGACTACTGCACAAAGAGACCTTCTTACTCCTGTAGAAGGGATGATGATCTACAATACGGATGCTTCGGCGAACTGTGTTCAGCTTTACAGGGGAACCGCTCCGGCTTCCGACCCTTCGAGAACAGGATGGAACTGTATCACTCCTTCCTGTGGCGCAAGACAGGTAAAAATAGGCAGATGGAATAGCTTTAGTTTCGACGGTAACCATGCTGCGTATGTAAGCCAGCTTACTAATACAGCGAATTACGGACCTTCGGGAATCTTCAAAGGGGTATCAGGTTTCAGCAATCTTGATGCGACTGCGAACATTAATGCGGCGGCCAGCACTTACAGTGCAGCTCAGCTAAAGGCTAATTATGACATCATTGTTACCGGCTATAATAATACGATGACAGCAGCTACGGCAACCAAACTTAAGGATTATACGGATCTTGGCGGTGTTGTTTTTGTGCTGATGGATGGTTTTCAGGTAGGTAATGCAATGAATACGGCATTCGGTGGCAGCGGTCCTGTAAGTCAGAATGTGGATAATCAGGCCGGCTCAAACGCTCAGGCAAGAACACTGAATAACCAGATCTCGAACGGCATCTTCAATACGGCAACATTAACCGGCGGGGGTATTACCATCACGGGGGCTAATGGTTCATCTGTTCCTCCGGTAGCAAACATTCCTGCAGGCTCCTTTATTACCGCTTATATGAACTATGCCACATCTACCGGTACAAACAATACCAGCAGTACTGAGAACATAGGCGTTTATATTACAGGTACAAAAGGCAGGGCAATCTTTGTGTATGATGAAGGAATCTACCGTAATGCTTCCGTATCCGGAACAGCAATAGATACGGCTCAGGAGGTTTTCCTTCACAACCTGATGTCTTATGCCTTACAGAAGGCCGGCTTCAGCTCGCAGTAGGCAATTGGCTGTTAGCGATTGGCTTATGGCTTAACACAGATTTATTAATCAGCCCCTTCGGTGGTATAAACTCCGGAAGGGTTTTATAAGAACCCGACATTTAAGACCGAATAAGTACTGAATATCAATTAACCCTATATTTTCAATGATAAATCATTGTACTTCAAATCAATTATCATATATCAACCATAACATAAACAATAAAAACAATGAAAAAATATATCATATCAAGTATGTTCACTGCGGTACTGCTGTTTTCAGAAGGGGTAAAATCGCAGATTGCCATCGGAAAGACACCTCCTGTAACAATCACCAACAGCAGTGTGCTGCTGGAATTCGGTACCGAAGCCAAAGGCATCATTCTTCCATCGGTGACTACAGCCTCGGATGCCGTCAACGGAACTTTTGTCCTGAACACAACAACAAAATCGGTACGAGTAAAGCAGAATGGAGCATGGACGGATCTTACCAAAGCGGGCGATGCAACCAATTATCCTTTCACCAACACTGGAACTACAGATGCCAACAGCGGCTTGGCCGGAGCAATTATCGGATCTGCTAACACCACAAAGCCCGGAGTACTGGTGCTCGAGTCGACCACCAAAGCTTTGGTACTACCCAAAGTAAATACCCCTGAAACCAATATAAAGAGTGCCGTAGCAGGTACAATGGTATACGACACCGCTACCTCCACCCTCGCTTTGTATGATGGTGCCAGCTGGAGCTACTGGAAGTAAAGAGCCGTACTGCCATTGCGAGCGAAACGAATTGAAGTGACCACCTCCAGTACATTGTCAAATGCCATCACTAATGATACAGATGTGAGAGCTGTCAACCCTACTAATCCGAGTTATAATCTCGAAACCAGGCAGATTGTAACGAAAGACGTCAGTACATATGTCGTAAAGTACCGCACGCATTTTTATATAGTAGAAGGATATAATGCAGCTCCTATTGTAGGAGGCTCATTACTAATTACGAGATAAAGAATAGCCATGCGCCTGTACAGAATCCCTTCAGTAAACAATACATCGAAAATTCGTTTTAAAAAGACTACGAAAACTATTGCGAAAAGCCGACGCCGCAACTACCGGTGAACCATGAAACTGATGAACAAAGGGTATCCTCATAAACATCGCCATTTTCCCCTTGGAAAATGGCGATGTTATTTTGGGGTGCTTCAAAATTTCTTCATTCAAATAAATGCTCACTGACTGTAAGAGAAAAAGGATCAACTTGTTATACTTAAAAATAAATGAGATAAAAACCTGAACCCGATCAATAAATCATTTATAGATATCGATAGGAATGGGCTTTAGCCCATTTCAAAAAGAAATAACAAGTGTTGGCTTTAGCCCAAACCTACTTTAAATGTAGGCTAAAGCCCATGAATCTGCAAATTCTCCATCGGGATAACGCCTCATGAAATTGAATTTTTTTAAGAAGCTGACAATCATTTTTTTTTGATTTAATCATAATCGTAACACGGTCAAAATTAGATATTATGGCCTATCATATAGCTCAATGCTAAACGATCTTCCGCTGATGCAATACAAGTTTTTACGTCCAAAAATCCAGGATAGAACCTGGTCGAGAAGTAGGATCAAATGTCCTTTTAAGTGATGGATATTGAAAGCAAATACTTGCTTAAACTGAACAACCAGACACGAAACCAGAACTCAATGTTTTGATAAAGAAGATATCCAAAACAACTGTTGCCAAGTAGCGGCTACCTTCTTTACACAAGCATGATGCAATAGACTTTCCCCCTCAAAAACAAAAAAACCGGCATTTGTTTTAAGAATATCCTGATTTGGAAAAGGCCTAAAAGGTATTGAATTAACTGTAGAAAAACTGCAATCTGTGTACAATCCAATTTACAGCAACGCTCAAACCGGCTTATGTGTTCCAAGAAGTGGAAGGATCTTGGTTTGAATCTTTTTCTATCCTTACTATATCTATCTTAATAACCCAAAAATCGAATTTTCCCTGTTACTGCGCAGTATCATCAAAAAAATAGTTTACTTTGCCATTCAGGTCAAGTTTTATGACAAATGCATCATTCCCACCACGTAACGGTCCCGATATATCTCCATTGTGCGAATTGCTTACCCCTGCTGCTACATAACCATTCTGGACCGGGAGCACAATATTTGCAGAATCGTAGCCTGATCCTCCAGTCGTTTTCTGCCAGACCAGATTTCCAAGATTACTTACCTTTACTGTCCACATGTCGGCACCACCATAGTTCCCGGATACATCTCCATCATTGGAACTGGATTCTCCAGCTGCCACAAATCCGCCGTCTGCGCTTTTATTAAGGGAAAGTAATTTCTCATAACCGGTTCCTCCTAAAGTTTTCTGCCACTCAAAAGCTCCTGTACTGCTGAGTTTTATGACCCAGAAATCATAATCACCATGGTTTCCCGTGACGTCTCCATCGTTTGACCGGGTGTATCCTCCTATGGCATATCCTCCGTCCGCAGACTGGACAATAGAATTGCCTAAATCCGTATTTGTACCGCCTACAGATTTTTGCCACTGCAGATTTCCCGCACTATCTAATTTCATCATCACAATATCCTGCTGACCATGGTTTCCTGACACGTTGCCATCATTTGAATCGCTGTATCCGGTTATGGCATAGCCTCCGTCCGTAGTCTGGATGATGGACTGTGCACTTTCCGTACCCGTTCCTCCCAGAGCTTTCTGCCATTGTAAAGTTCCTGTGCTGCTGAGCTTAACCACCCACCAATCGTACCCGCCGTGATTTCCTGATACGTTTCCGTTATTGGAATTAGAAAATCCTGCAACTGCATATCCTCCATCCGCAGTCTGGACAATTGAATAGGCTATTTCATCTTCTGTCCCGCCTAAAGCTTTCTGCCACTGCACTGTTCCTGTGCTGCTGAGTTTGACCACCCAGAAATCGGACTTCCCGTTATTTCCGGATACATCTCCATCGTTAGAACGGGTATATCCGGCTACGGCATACCCTTGATCCGTAGTCCGAACTATGGACTGTGCACTTTCCTGGTCCGATCCGCCTAATGACTCCTGCCACTGCAAAGCTCCTGTACCGCTTAGTTTTACGACCCATAAATCAGTAGACCCGTGATTTCCGGACACATCGCCATCATTGGAATTGCTAAGTCCGGCTACGGCATATCCGCCATCTGCAGTATATGCAGCAGATAAGGCTGCATCATTAAAGGTTCCGCCCCATACATTCCTGTTTTCTTTGAGCGATATTATGGGCGTACCGGCTACCTGTGCCTTTGGCTGGATCCAGCACAAAGCGAGTATAGCAGTAAGTATTACATTATGTATTGTTATACTTCTCATTTATAATCCTCTTAAGCAATATACATACGCTACAGTTCCTATAACAACGAAAGTATACAGGGTATGGGTATTGGCAACACTTGCATTATTATTCACGTATCTAAACGTGAAACCGGATGCCGTAAATGTAGAAGTTCCACTCACCGTCCCTCTTACACTCAGGGTGTAGGTTCCGCCGTCTTTGATGTTATTCAGGGTGAAAGCAGTTGCACTCGCCGTGGTGTACGCAAGGTTGCTTTTAGAAAAATCGATGGTAGCAGAGGCTCCGGCATTGTATGCGGATTTGTTGGTTGCCGCCCCGTCTACTTCGAGCCTGGATGCAGGAGCGGTGGTTCCGATACCGAGACTGCCGTCTGCTGTAGCTACAATATCATTAGCCTGCTGGCTGGCGCTCGGGGTTCCGGTGGCGGGATTGTCCTTTCCTCCGTCGATGTGAAAAATACCCAGAGGATTGGTGGTGTTGATTCCTACCTGAGAAAAAGCGATAACGGGGAAGCTCATGATCACAATGGTGCAGATTTTCTTCATAATATACGATAATAACAGTTGTTTTGTACCGGGGAGAGAGTTAATGATGCAGATTATCCGCGAAGAAACCCGAATTGTTGTTCAAACATTTTTCCTATCAGGGGAAGCGGTTTTTTTTCTTCATTAGCCGCATTAATGATGCCGATAATCCAGATGACCAGCAGCACAATACCGATAAAATTTATGAAATACAGGGAAGGGACAAAGGAAGTAATTAGAGATAAAACGATGTTCAGTACTACCGATACGATGAAAAATCCAAGTCCTTGTTTAAGATGATAGGTAACAACTTCACTTTTAGGCTTGTTGTCTCTGTTTTTAAAATAAGCGATCAGCCATCCAACGATGGTAATATAGGACAGAATCGCCAATACCTTGTTGCTCATATTCCGATTATTTTTTTACAAAAGTAATAGAGAATCGACATAATAAGGCTTTGGACTTTTCTATCCGGGTGCTCTGGTTTGTATATGCACCGTTTACGTTTGTATCCGGTAAATTATTCCTGTTCGTTCTTCAGCATCCTGAAAAAAGATTCCCGATTGGCCCTGGAAACCGGCACTGTACTTTTGTCCTTTAAAGTGATCATTCCGTCCTTGGAGTAGCTGGCGATATAATCCACATTGATCAGATGGGACTGGTGAACCCTCATAAAGTACGGTGGGCCGAGCATTTCTTCGTAATGTTTTAGAGGCTTGGAGACCATGATTTTTTTGTCATTTTCAAGAAAAAAAGTGGTGTAAGAACCAGAGGTTTCACATCGAATGATGCTCTTCAGTTTCACCACGTGCATGGCTTCCTGGGTAGGAAGGACGATTCTTTCAGGAGCATTTCCGGATTCTTCAGACAAGGGCATCAGAGCATCAAAATGTACATATTTCCGTCTGTTTTTTTCGATACGTTCAATCGTATTTTTCAGCTCTTCGGGATCGATGGGTTTCAGGAGATAATCAATAGCATTGAACTTGAAGGCCCGTACGGCATATTCTTCGTAAGAAGTGGTAAAAATCAGATGAAAATCTTTATAGCTGATGTTGTTCAGTACTTCGAAGCCAGTTCCGTTTTTCAGTTTGACGTCCATAAATACCACATCCGGTTTCAACCTGTCGATCAGTGTAACGGCATCGGGCAATCCCTCAGCATAGCCAGTAATCTGGATCTGCTCGGGAACCACCATTTCGAGCAACAGGGAGAGTGCCTCTCTCAAATGGTATTCGTCTTCAATAATGACAGCTTTGTACATATTTTTACAATAAAGGGATGTTAATAGTTACGCTACAGCCGTTTTCGGTACTTTCCGTATGAAGGCATGAAATAGCCGGATCTTTTTCTATTCCTGCGTAGAGCGCAAGCCGCTGTTGCGTGATTTCGGTAGCCAAAGACAGATGACTGTCGATCTTACGGCGCTTTCTGGATGCTTCCAGACCGATACCATTGTCTTCTACAATGCAGGTCAGCATATTTTCAGATGCTTTTTCAAAAGTTACTTTCAGCATTCCTCTGCGGTTTTCCAATGGCTTGAGGCCATGTTCTACAGCGTTTTCTATAATGGGCTGGATGAGCAGCGGAGGAATCATTTCGTACCTGCTCACCCCGTCTCCAAAAATAAATTCATAGTCGAAAGAATCATGAAGCCGGAGCTGCTGGAGTACGATATAACTGGCCAGGGTTTCTGTTTCTTCTTCCAGGGTCACGGATTCTTTACGGGAATGATGGAGAATGTCTCTCGTAAGCTTTGCAAATTTACTCAGGTACCGGACGGCTTTTTTCTTATCTCCCTGCAATATAACGCTTTGAATATTCCCAAGGGCATTAAATACAAAATGAGGATCCATCTGCGACCGTAAAAATCTTCTTTCCAGCGACAGCTTTTCCAGCAGGTGCTCCAGGCTGTCTTTTTCAAGCAGATCCAATTTGAGTTTATTGTTGATTTGCTGCTGCCTGAGATTTTCTGCCTGTTTCCGGTAATATCTCTTCCGGTAATAAAAGGAGATATAAATAAAAACCGTGATCAGGAAAAGGACTGCAGCAATTATATAGCCGAGCTGCTCGTTCTTTTTCTGAAGCTTTGTTTCGTTTTCCAGCTGCCGGATCCTGAGCATATTCTTTTCGGATTCAAATTTAATTTCGGCATTCTGCAGATTGTTCTGCAGGTTTTTATCATAGGCAAGACGGTTGTATTTACCAAATTTCTGGTCGTAACTGTAGTAAGAAGCATAATCTTTCTGAGCTGCCGCTATTTCCTTCAGCGACAGGTAAAAGTTGGCCAGCACTTCGTTATCAACTCGAGGAAGACTGTTCTGATAAGCAATTCCTTGAAGAAACATTTCCTTTGCTTTTTCATATTCTCCATTCAGCATAAAATGTTCTGCCCGCATTCCCAGACTGTTTCCATATATATATATTATTCCGTATTTTTTTGAAATTTCTTCCGCTGCCTCAAGTTCCCTCAAAAACAGTTTTTCATCCATCAACCTGGCATGCAACATATATAAAGCGGCAAGGTTGGTGTGAAATATGGCAATATTACTTTTACTGGATATTTTAGTAGAATTGGCATCAATAAATGCGCCTGTATCTTTAAAAAAACTTACTATGCTTTTCCAGAGCTTAATATTGTTCCTGTTTTTCTCAGCTGTTGTCATAAGATAAGAGCCGACGGCAAGCCGGGCATGAAGAATACTTTCCGGGTCGTGCGATTTTTCCGCATAGCGTAAAGCTTCATACGCATATTCTCTTGTTTTCGAATTTGAGCCATAGGAAAAAAGATAAGAAATTTCGGAACCTACCTGTGCGCATTGGGTGTAAATCCTGAGTTTTTCGAACATAGTATAGGCCCTCAGGCGGTACTTTAATGATTCTTCTTTATTGTCGAAATAAGCTTTAGAACTCCCGATAGCCATAAAGCCATATGCTTTTGCTTTTTCGTCTTCGGTTTGAGTAGAGATTTTATAAGCTTCTTCTGCATAATCGCTGAATTTTTTAATCTGGTGCAATCTTCTGTACGTAAAAGCTGATAAAGTGAGGCAGATCACCTCATCTCTTTTGGATTTACTGGCTTTTGCCAGGACTAAGGCTTCTGCCAGAAGCTTTTTACTTTTTACCGTATCGGTAAACCTGTAAGAATACCCAAGCTCTGCCATTTTTTCTGCCTGTGACCCCTGTGCTTTTAAAGATGCGAAAAAACCCATGCACAGGATAATTGTCAATAAATAAAGCCTTATCCGAAAAAAATGAATATTCTTCATAAATAATTCAAATCCACTACAAATATAATGAAATACCATAGGATATTGCACCTATTTTTTCTTTAAATCAAATCACGTTTCAGCCAGTTACACCGTATACCTTAATATATTGGCTGAACAAAAAACAAATCCCGCCAAATGCCAATTTCTGCCGGGTCAAAATAAATTAAAGTGATACTATTGTTTTAAAAAGTTTTTTACCAAATTATTTTAATGTGAATTTTCAGAAATATTTAGGAATAATGCGGCAAATGGTGTTTGCTTTACTGCTATTCTTCTTCCTATCCTGCTACGCACAAAGCGGAGAAAAATCTACCAACAAAATAGAAGTTTCCGTAAGAACAAAGAACGGGATCTTAAAATATCCTGCGCGTTCCCTTTCATTAGCTTTCAATAATCCTTCGAAGGAAGCAACTCCTAATTTCACGCATCCGGAAGATCCTGCACAAGCAAAAAAATACTTCATCTCCATCGATTTTGATACGATGGACACAGCGCTCTTAAAATTAATTACGGATTACGATAACGAGTTTTCGGGCGAACTGAAAGTGACGGAAAACGATGGCCGCATCGTTCAGAAAATTGAATTTTCCGGTGCCACGCTGGACAACCTTTCCTCCCAGAGCTCTGCTCAGGATACCGATGTATTCATCTATCTGTGGTGCAGGGAAATTACAGTAAATGATGTAAAACTTAAATAATATGGAAACAAGATTTGGAAATTTCAGAAAAGAAGGAAACCGTTACATCCTGAAGAGGCAATATGGGTTTGCCTTGGTCATTGTGATAGGCCTCGCTGTAATGACCTGGCTGGGCTATCATTCCGAAAACAAAGCGATGATGTGGATTTTCGGAATTCTAACAATCCTCTGCATGCTGTCCGTATTTACCGAGAAAATGGTGATCGACACGGATGCACAGACGATGTATATCAAAAGAGGGCTTAAACCCGCCAGTCACATTCCCTTTGCTGATATTGCAGAATATGAGCTGGGCCGAGTCATTTATATTTTTATTCCGGTGAATACCTCGCTCAATGTGCGGTTTATTTCTTCCGGGAAAGAAGAATATGCTACAATTGCCCAAGGGTTTTCCGCCGGTGCTATGCAGCGCATTCTTAATGAAATCGAACAAATCACATCACCTTATGTACGGAAAGAGCAGGTATGATCTTTTAGATGACGGCAGGGTGTTCCGTTTCAAGCCAAACCGTCCGGGCAAAAGGTTATCAGCGGCTGCCCTTACCGTTTTTATGATGCTGACGTTTGTTTTGATCCTTCTCTGGCAACATGTCGAGCAAGGATGGAAGATCTTGTTCTTTGTACTTGTTCCTTATTTTTTCCTTCATAGCCTGTATGATATTTTTATCCGGTCGGAAGTTACCTATTCTTTCGACAGGCAAACGCGCAGGATCTGCCGGGAATTTCCTTTTTTTCCTGAAAAGGAGCTGATGCGTTTTGAGGAAGCGGTGGTATTCACCCGAAGTATCAACCGCACCTGGTTTTATGCGTTGGGAGCAAAAAAGAAATACCTGGTCACCAATTACAGGATCAGCGAAGACTTTATTGCACGCCCGGAGAAATCCGAAGCAGAGAAAGCTTATGAAAGCATTATTCTCGAAAAATTATTCGTCCTGCTCGAAACACCACCGGAAAAATAGCTTTTAATAAATGAAACCGACCTGAACTTTGTCTTATTTATTTCTAAAGACAGACTTCATGTCAAAAATGATTTTTTAACAGGGGTAAAAACCTTTAAACTGCAGGACACAAGATGGGAATTATCGCATTCGCATCAGAAAACAAGCAGGGTTTAACTAAAAATACGGGAAACTATGAAAGAAAATCTTCACCGGCAGGCGTGGCAAGCCTTTACAGAAAACGATTATGCTCTGGCTGCGAAGTATTGGCTGGAAGGGTATAGCCTGCCCGATGACGAGACAGAACTCAGAAAAATATTTCATGCCGTTAACGGGCAGAATGAGGCGTCGGCTGATTCCGATCTCTGCGCTATCCTCGGAATGATTGCGTTGGATTACCATCCGGTTTTCGAGCCCGACCACGAACAGGCCCTTACGAAATGCCTGGACTGGAGCATCCTTGGTCTTGAAAAAGATCCTAGCCATTACCAATGCAGCCGGAATGCGGGTTCTGCACTATATTGGTTAAATGATACGAATGGCGCACTGAAATATTACCTCCGCAGCGAAAGCATTAGCCCTTCGCCGGTGGTGCAGATCAGAATTTTCACTCTCCGGAACGGCGGGAACGGGCAGCCTGATTTTTCGGAACTGGACATTTCGGATTTTACCGATTCCGCCATGGAAGCCTATAATGCAGCTGTGGAAATAAACCACATCCTGGAGGGTTTCCCCGGAATGCCCGAAGCGCAAAACCAGCGGCTGGCCGCCCTGAAAGTGAAGCTTTATGAACATGCATATCTACTCTACCGCAGTGCTCTCGTAAACAGTGACGGAAATGTCCTGAACGGTGATCCGCATACGTTTGCCATGTGTTGCAACAACCTGGCGCGCGAACTTATCGCTCAGGGGAATTATCAGCGCTCTATTGACGTGGCTAGCGAAGGAATGCAATACAGCAAGTTCCTGTATATTATCCTAAACCGGATGAGCGGCTACTCTCATGCAGGGATGCCCGAAAAGCCCAAAGCAGACGGATTGTGGCTCCTGGACGAGTATGCCGGTGAAATGGATGTCCTGACCCTGACCGGTGTGATCGACACTCTTTGCTTCAGCTGCATGGAGCTCGGGCAATATGAGGAAGCCCTGGAATGGGCAGATGAAGGCCTTGGAATCTATCATCAGACCAACCCGGCGAATCCTGTCAAGCAGCATGAAGAGATGACCCGCTGCGTCACCAATTTCTTCATCCACCGGGCTAAAGCTGCTGCTGCGCTGGGCCGGGAAACCGATACAGCCACCGGCTCCGAAGAGGCTGATCATCTGCTCGAAGCTATGCCCGATAACCCAAGCCTGATGATCAGCCGGGCCGACAGTTTTGTTAGGGAGAGACAGTGGGAAAAAGCATTGGAGTGCTATGGGCACGCGGTTCGTTTCGGGCTTGACAAAGGGCTGAACCGCTCTGTCCAGGTCGCCCTGTATAATAAAGGCTGTATTTATGAGGCCCAACTTCAGGACAGTAGAACAGCCCTTGACAGTTTCGAGCAGAGCATCCGTCATGGGAACAGGGATTTCTGGTGCCTGTATTGGGCAATGCGAAGTGCTTACCGTCTTACAGAAGATGAAAAAACGATACGCTACGGGAACTGGTCACTTTCATTACTTCCCGGCCAGGAAGGTGTTGCCGACGATATCGTTGCAGAAATTTACGAATACCTCGGCAATTCACAGCTTGATCAGGGAAATTATGAAGAGGCCGTCAAAAACCTGGAACAGTCATTAAATCTGAACTTCTCACAGACCGCCAGCAATAACCTGCAGACAGCAAGGAGCCATGCAGGAAACAAGGGTGGCTTTTTCAGGAGACTGTTCAGAAAATAGCGATTATCACAGTACTTTATAATTTTTATGATCGGTAATAAAAGTTGAGGAGAAAACTTTATACGCTATGAATAGATTACTTTAAACTGCAGATCTTTCGTTCGCACAGTTTACTTCGACGAGCTCAGTGTGAAACATTTCGTTCAGCAATTATTAATTGTGAATATGATCATAATTATGAAATTATAGAGTCTGAAAATCATCTTATAGCTTAGCAGAATAAGATGAATGTCACTTTTATTCAGTTAATAAAACTTTTGGACAAATACCCAAATTTTTTTGATCGATCCAAACAAACCTAGATTAAAGCTTCTCACAGATGAAAGTTATGATGATGCTGGAAAAGGAATTTTTTCAAGTTTTGCTTACTCCCGAAAAAATCAGGCTGATGGAATTACAATGGGATTGCGTTAAACAATTCAAGAAATATGTTTTTAGTGATGATATGGAAGTACTGAACCAGTTTGTGGTTATTGAAGAAAAAGAAATTATAGCCGAAAATAATCAATATAACTCTATTGAGAAATACATAATTTCTAATAAGATTCACTTTCACTTATGTTAAGCAATTACAGTAATTTTTGAAGCGGATATAAATTATCATCCTTTTTTCTCTTAAAACAAAAAAGACTGATAATCCAATGATTAACAGTCTTTTTAAGTACCCCAGACGGGACTTGAACCCGTACGTCCTTGCGGACACAGGATTTTAAGTCCTGCGTGTCTACCAATTCCACCACCAGGGCGGGTAAAAAAAATAGAAGCTTAAAAAAACTTCTATTCTTATGGAGCGAAAAACGGGACTCGAACCCGCGACCCCAACCTTGGCAAGGTTGTGCTCTACCAGCTGAGCTATTTTCGCAGAAAAGATTTCCATATACTACGGAAATCTTTGTGATGAGTGCGGATGAAGGGACTCGAACCCCCACGCCGTGAAGCACCAGATCCTAAGTCTGGCGTGGCTACCAATTACACCACATCCGCATTGTTATTTAAGAACTCCTTTTCTTTCGTTTTGGTGAGTGCAAATATAGACACTTTTCCTATTACTCCAAAATATTTCGCATCTTTTTTTTATTTTTTTTCCAATCGTATCATTCGGCATCATCACGCGTTTTTCACTACCTTTACACACTTAAAACATTTTCGAGCTATGGAATTAACAGGAACGATAAAGAAGATTTCTGATTTACAAACTTTTAACAGCGGATTTCAAAAGAAAGAGATGGTTCTTCTTACCGAAGAGCAGTATCCGCAGCCTATTAATATTGAATTTTTATCAGAAAAGGTAGACCTGCTGAATCAGTACAAAGTGGGTGACAAAGTGAAGGTTCATATCAACATCAGAGGGAGAGAATGGACCAGTCCTCAGGGCGAAGTGAAGTATTTCAACTCTATCACGGCATGGAGAATGGAAAAAGATGGTGGCAGCGACTTTAACGAACCTACGGAAGCAGCGCCATCCCGGCAAGGGCCGGCAACGGACAACAAAAATGTTTTTGCTGAAGACGAGGATGACGATCTTCCTTTCTAATCAACAGACATTGATCTGCATAGTTTTCCCTGCTTTTTTATCAAATGGCAGGGATTATTTTATCTGAAAACCCATTCTGATATGATTTGGCTAGACCCCGATGACATCGCATTTCCCGACCCTGCACTGTACAACCCCGAAGATGGGCTGATGGCCGTAGGTGGTGATCTGTGCCCCGAGCGGCTTTGGCTGGCGTACCAGCTTGGGCTGTTCCCATGGTATAACGAAGGTGAGGAGATCCTCTGGTGGTGTCCCGATCCCCGATTTGTATTGTTTCCCAAAGATCTGCGCATCTCCAAGTCGATGAAGAAAATCCTGAGGGATGGTACTTTCAGCTTTACCGAAAATCAATGCTTCGAAGCCGTGATGCGCGAATGCCAGACCGCCACAAGAAAAGACCAGGACGGCACGTGGATCCATGAAGAACTGATCCGCTCTTTTGTCCACCTCCATAGGCATGGCCTTGCGAAAAGTTTTGAAGCATGGCATAACGGCGAGCTGGTGGGCGGATTCTACGGCGTGCAGGTGGGAAAGGTCTTCTGCGGCGAGAGTATGTTTTCCAGAGTATCGAATGCGTCCAAAGCGGTCTTTATCCATTTTACCACCAAGTATCAGGATGCGTGGCAGCTCATTGACTGCCAGATCCATTCGGCACATCTGGAAAGCCTGGGTGCCAAGATGATTCCGAAGCACGATTACCTCAACATTCTAAATCCAAAATCTTGACTACTGAAAAATTAAAATGGATCCTGCTTATAGGGCTTTCCGTGATCTGGGGTTCATCCTTTATCCTGATCAAAAAATCATTGGATCACTTCAGTCCTTACGAAGTGGGCGCTTTACGTGTTCTGATTTCCGGTATTCTGCTGATGCCTTATGCGCTGTCCAAGATCCGTTCCTTTCCGAAAAAACACCTGAAATGGCTGATACTGGCTGCCGTTACCGGAAACTTTATCCCCATGTTTCTGTTTCCGCTTGCCGAAACGGAGATCAGCAGCAGCATTGCGGGTATTATCAATTCGATGATGCCGATCTTCGTGATCATTGTAGGCTCGCTGGTATGGAAATTCGAAACTTCCCGGAGGCAGCTGACTGGCGTGATGATCAGCTTCGCAGGTGCGTGCATCCTGGCCTTGGGCGGTGACCAGAGTGGTGACATCAAGATCTACCCGATTCTGCTGCTGATACTGGCTACCCTGATGTATGCCATCAGCACTACCACCGTAAAGTCTAGACTGTACGAGGTTCCTGCCATCGTGATGTCTGCATTTGTCTTTTCATTCGTGCTGATATTGCCATCCTTGGTAGCATTGGTGTTATCCGGGTTTTTCCGGAATCTTGAAATGAATCATGACACCCTCTCCGGGCTGGGCTATGTGGCGATGCTTTCCATCTTCGGCACAGGACTGGCGATGATGATGAATTACAAACTGTTGAGCATCTCTACGCCGCTGTTTGCCTCCACAGTAACTTTGCTGATGCCTATTGTGGCGGTGGTCTGGGGTGTTCTGGACGGTGAAACTCTTACGGTACAACAGTCTGCCGGCGCTGTGATCATCCTGGCAGGTCTGATTTTCCTTAGGAGCAAGCCCCAAGGCTGAATCAGTTCTGGTCTGCGATATATTTCTTGAATATGTGTTCCGACAATTGATGAAGCTCCGCATCATTTTCGGGATTACGGCCGTCTGCAGTAAAGAATTCTACCACATTGTTCTTCTTGGAATACCAGATTTTCCTGATGGAGCTCCTCGTGATGGTGTCAGGTTTCGTAATTTTCTTAAAGAAGCGGATCTGGCGCTCATCCATCGGCAGTACTCTGAATTCTGCACCCAGATCCGCTTCTGCCGTGGCTATAAAACGTTCGCCATTCCAATACATATAATACTCCTGTTTCTCTAACGGTTTCCCGACCTGCCGATCTACAACCGCAATGATCTTTGGCTCGCCGGAATGCTTTTCTTGGATTGCGTAAGGTTTTGCAACGCTCGCACGACTATCCAGCAATTCTACAGCAGGACTTGCGCCCGAAACTTCGGCAATCTCGCTTTCCTCGTGCCAGTAACTTTTACCAAGAAACAATCCTCCCACCACCAGAACACCCAGCGCTCCGATACCACTCTGCCTGGTAACGAACTCCGGCATGCGCAGTAACGGCTTATTGATCACATTGATAACAACCTTGGATACAGATTCATGTACGCTGTATTCTACCGTTTTCCATTCCGCACAATATTCCCGGAAATTGTTGTATCCCAGATAAATGCTCAGGTCATCCAGAATCATAGGCTTAATGTTATAATCCTCATCCTTCTCTACGAGATGAGTATAATACGTTTTAAATGTATTGTAGCTGAGACTGATCTTATAGTCCTCTAAGAGTGTGTTTTCCAGGGATTTCAGAATCCCGCTGAACGATCGCTCCGTAGTATTGTCCGATGCTTTCTGAAACACCTCTTCGATCAGTTTTTTCTTCTGGGGTAAAAATTTGGCCATATACAGGGATATTAGTTGGAAAATTACAAAGTTATGTCAATACTGAATTACGGATTTCCGTAATCCGAAGAGATCAACTTTCCAAAAACTTTCCAGAAACTTTCTAACACCCGCTATTGCCCAAATTGCATCTTTGCCCCAGAGATCAGTGATTGACAAAACTTTACAAAACAAAAGTACAAAACCGATTTCAAAAAACAGCCTGGCTATACGGCAGAAATCTCTGGTTTGGGAAGCAGAAATTTTCCTGTCGTTTTCTAAGGCTTACTTCCCAAAAATTTAAGAAGCGCTTCTTATTCACTTAGTGTGTTCACCTGCCTATGACCTGTGTCCTGGGGAAGAACACGAATGCCAACTTTTAAATTTTTAGAACAATGATTCAATTACTTTTAATACTATTAGGTCTGGTTTCCAATCCTGATGCCGGTACTACGTCCAACTGCGGTAACGACGGTACATCTGCCGTATCTACACAGCAAAACCCCGGTGGAACGGGCGGTGAAGAAGGTCATCCCGTACCACCGAAGATCATCGGTGGATAACTGATCCTGAGTATATTTAATGGATAGCGGAAGAACATTCTTCCGCTATTTTTATTAAATTTGAGCAAAATAACCCTGTTGAAATATCTATATCTTCTGATTGGCATCACAACGCTACTGAACTGTTCCAAGCCTACAAAAATTGCTTCTGCCGAAAAATCAGAAAACCGGTATTATGACCTGGCTTTCGAATGGCGGGACCGTAACGAATCAGACAGTGCTTTTTTTTATTTCTTCCGGGCCAAAGACCTTTTCCTACAGCAGAGGGACAGTTTTGGGGCGGCAAAATGCCTGACGAATCTCGCCATCATTCAGGAGACCAAGGGTGATTATTTTGGCAGTCAGGAAAGTGCAGGTGCTGCCATGGGATACTTCAACCGTAAAGACAGCGCACAGTTCAATTACATTTCCATCAACTATAATACGCTGAGCATAGTTGCCAGCCATCTGAAAGATTATCAGCAGTCTGTGCAATCTTATAAGCAAGCCATACGGTTCAGCACAGATTCCATCAACAAAAACATTTATAAGAACAATCTGGCCAATTCCTATAAAAAGGATAAAAGGTATGATGATGCTGTTGCCCTTTTTGAATCTTTACTTAAACATTCCGAAAAACATGACAAGGCGTTTGCGAGGGTTCTGTCCAATTACGCGCAAACCCGTTGGCTTCAGAATCCCAATTACAATCCTGTCCCTGCGTTTTGGAAAGCGATGGCCATCCGGAAGACAGACGGAGATGACTGGGGTCTGAACTCCAGCTATGCGCACTTTTCGGATTATTACCAGCGGTCTCAGCCAGATTCGGCCAGATTATATGCCGAGAGAATGCTGGATGTTGCGCAAAAGATCAAGAGTCCTGATGATCAGCTGGAAGCCCTGCAGAAACTCATTGTTCTGGATCCGGGACATTACACTTCTTATTTCAGCCGCTTCCAGACCCTGAGTGACAGCCTGCAAACAGCGCGTAACAAGGCCAAAAACCAGTTTGCCCTCATCCGCTACGAAACTGAAAAGAATAAATCCGATTTCCTGAGAGCACAGGCTGACAGTATAAGAAAGCAAAATCACATCATCCGCCAATATTTCGTGATGGGAATTATTATTCTGGTGCTGATTGTTTCCTTAATATGGTTTCGGAAAAGACAGCAGAGCCTGCAGCTGCAAGTGAGAAATACTGAGCTGCAATACTCCAAAAAAGTACATGACCGCGTGGCCAATAGGATCTACCAGATTATTTCATTCATCGAGAATACTTTGAATCCGGATAAAAATTCCATTCTCTTCGCACTGGAAAATGTATATGAAACGTCGCGGGACATTTCCTACGAAAAAGCGGACGTCAGCGAAAAGCAAAATTACCGAGACCAGCTTTCCCAGATGCTGGGATCCTACTCTTCTCCGGAAAGTACCAAGGTTCTGATCATTGGGAATGAAGATGAAATGTGGCAAAATACCAATCTTGTTCAGAAAACGGAAATCTATCTTGTGCTTCAGGAGCTGATGACCAATATGAAAAAACACAGCCAGGCCAGCATCGTTTCTATCAAATTTTCAAGAGATCAGAATAATGTAAATATCTCATATACAGACAACGGCATAGGTATTCCTGAACTTTCTCCCAAAAATGGTCTTCAGAATATGGAAAACCGTATTAAAACCATTCACGGAACCATTATTTTTGACACTGGAATTAATAATATGTTGAAAATCAACATTTCATTTCCTGTTTAAAAAATACAAATATTATGTTCAAGAACGTTTTAATAGCCGAAGATTACGAAAGCTCTAATATTTCCGTACAGAAAGCACTAAGTGACTTTAAGATCCCACATACGGATTACGTCAATTATTGTGATGATGCGCTAAGCAAGGTTAAAATGCAGCTGCAGGAAGCGGAACCCTTTGACCTGCTGATTACCGATTTGTCTTTTGAGGAAGATCACCGGCCTCAGCAGCTAAAAGGTGGAAAAGAACTCATCCGTGCAGTGCGCGAGATCCAGCCGGATCTTAAAGTTATCGTATTCTCTGCCGAGAAGAAAGAAGTCCTGATCGAAAAGCTTTTTGAGGAGAACCATATTAACGGCTACGTGAAAAAAGGGCGTGAGGATGTGAAGGATCTGAAAAAAGCCATACGTGCAGTTTATAACCATGAAAAGTACCTGACGTACGAACTGAAAGGTAAAAGTGAAGTCAGAAATGCCTTTGAATTTTCGGATTATGACACGTTGTTGGTTTCCCTATTGGCCGGCGGAACTATGCTGAAGGACATCCCGACTTACATGAAGGATCACAACATCAAGCCTGCAAGTATGAGCGCAGTGGAAAAACGTTTGAAAGAAATCCGCGAATCGCTGGCCATCAACTCTAGTGAGCAGCTGATCGCTTTTTGCAAGGATTTTGGCATTCTTTAAAAAGCGTCACCGAGTACTTCCACAAAAAAAAATAAATTAATTACAACTTTTTTCTTTTTTTACGGATATCCGTAAAATAATCACTTTCTGCCACCCTATTTTTGTAAAAGCAAAACACAGGTGCATGGAAAGCTAATAACCATGATACTCAATTTGAACAAAACACTTTTTTTCAGATAAGGGTAAGAAGGCGGCTGTTGCTGTTCACTGATGAGATTGAGATTGCAGCCTCAGAACAGTAGCGCCAAAAAAAGCTCAGAGGCAACTCTGAGCTTTCTTTTTATTTCTTTTTGGTCTTAATCTTCCTGACCTGATCCTTAATAAAAGGGTATTTCTGCTGCATATCTTTACTAATGCCAGGATCCAGCTCCAACGCCTTCTCCAATGCCAGAAGACCTTCTGCATCGTTCTTCAGGTGAAAATAACAGTTGCTAAGCTGGTAATACAGTTCTGCACGCTTCTGGTGCTGCAAGGCTTTCGTAAGGACTGTTACTGCTTCCTCGTATTCTCCTATTAGCATCAGGACTTCTGAATACGCATACCAGTTATAAAACCTAGTAGGCTCTGCCTCAATCAGCTTTTTAAGGCAGCTCAGGCTCTCTTCATACTCGCCACAGGTGATATACAAAAATGCAAGACGTTTCTGATATTCCAGATTGCCTTCATTGAGGGCTACCGCTTCATGTGCAAAATATAATGCTTCCTTCGGATTTCCCATATCTTCGTAGAGCTGAGACTGCTCCATCATTGCCAGGTAAAACTGAGGATCTTCCCTCAAAGATCTTTGAAAAGAAGTGAGCGCCTGAACAGGTTTCTGCGCTTCTTTGTAACACAGCCCGATTTTGTAATAGGTGAAAGCTTTGGTATATTCCAGCTCCAGCATTTCCTCATACACGGCAACTGCTTTTTCCCATTCGCCCATCGCTTCATAGCAGGATGCTTTATTGGCATATACGCCGACCGCCGAAGAATTGATGGCTAATAAATAATCGAATCCGCGGATGGCTTCCTCATAATTTTTCTTATTGAAAAAATACTGCCCATACTCGTACCACGCCGTCTCTGAGAATGGAAATCTGTCCAGATATTGATTGAGAAAATCTAGTGCTTCCTGAGGTCTGTTCAGTTTGGTGTAGCATACCATAACATTTTCCAGCGCATAATCGTCGTACGGATCATGCTCCAGAGCTGCGCTATAATGTTTCAGCGCATTGAACGGATCATCCAGATTCACATACTCATCTGCAATGAAGTTGTGAAGGAAGTTTTCCTCCTCCTGCAGCTCCAGTGCTTTTGTGCAGTATTCGATAGATTTGATGGGATTACCGAGATTGGAGTAATACTTGGCACAGCAAACCAGAAAATCCGTATCTTCCAGGGAAGACTGATGCAGCTCATCGATGAGTTCCTTCGCCTTGCCATAACGCTCCAGTTCCAGAAAAACTTCCAGCTGTTTTGTTTTAATTTCCAATGAGTTGGGATGAATTTTCAGTGCATGATTTACAGCAAGTTCTGCATAGCTGAAATCTCCTAACTCCAGATAATAAATGATGATGTCCACGTATTCTTCTGTGTCGAAGTAGAATTCATCATTGTTTTCTATCATTTCTTCGAACCGTCTTGCCAGTTCGTTTTCAAAAAATTCTTCCAATAGGTATAATTTAGATTTGAGATTTAGCTCCGCTCAGATGATTTTCAAGTGAGGTCTGTAAATCAATTACAATTAGCCGGATCCGAAATCTGTATAAAGTTAATGAAATTAATTGTGAAGAAAAGTTAATCCTGGGTGATAACTTATCAACACTAATCTAATTTTTGTTCTGTGTAGATGGTAGTCAAAAACATACCAAACGATTTTTCAAGACCTGTAATATCTCCGGATTTCAGGTTGATGCCGCCGTATATGCTGTCGTTACTGCGAATATTGAAATTAGTCAGCGAAAAGTAAAGCGCCGGCTGATCTTCCTTACCTGACAATTTTACCGTAGAGCCCAACAGTTTTCTCGTAGAGACTGTCATAACTTCCTGATCTTTCAGTTTAAGTTTAAGATAATGGCGTGGCTGCATCTCTACCGGTTGGCTATCGATCGCTATTTTCTGTCTTTTATCTGCAGCCGACACGAGGTAAGCTACATTATTCTCCCCCCTTATTTCGCCGGGTTCGGTATAATAGAGATTCAGCATATAGTAGCCGGGATCAAATTTCTGAAAACTGCCGTCCACATTTTCTATCGGCTTCAGCGAAAAGGAGTTGGCGCCAATCTGCTTTGCTTTTTTATACACTTCGCCGAAGATTCTGACATCGTCATTGGAAAAGCCATTGACCAGGATTTCGCCCAGATATTCAGAATGGGATATTTCCGCAATACGGTAAAGAAACTTGTCCTTATTCTCGTTCGTTTTCTCCACTTTATTCAGCGTCACGGACTGAAGGTAGAAGAACTGGAATATAAAGACTGAGATTAAATATAATAGTTTACGCATTCGTTATTTTAAGGATTTCTACACAATCTCTCAGACTGTTTTCCCAATGTTTAAGCTCCACGTGGTAATCTTTTTCGATTTTATCAAGACACATCGTGCTTCTTTTAGGCCGTTTGGCAGGCGTAGGAAACTCTTCGGTAGAGATTGGTTTTAATAGAACGCCGGAACCCGAGAATTCTTTTATCTTGCTCGCAAAATCGAACCAAGTGGTTTCCGGATAGTTAGAAAAATGATACACACCGTATGTCTTCTTTTCACTCTCGATGATGGTCATAATAGCTTCTGCAAGGTTATTCGCATTGGTTGGCTGCCCGTATTGGTCTGCAACAATTCCCAATTCGTCCTTCACATCAAAAAGATGAAGCATGGTTTTTACAAAATTTTTGTTGAACTCGGAATAGAGCCATGACGTTCTCAAAATAACGGTTTCAGGATTATGTTCCAGAGCCAGTTCTTCGCCTTTTCTTTTCGATGCGCCGTAGACGCCGATAGGATTGGTAAAATCATCCTCGGAATAGTTCAGATTGGTTTCACCATCGAAAACGTAATCTGTAGAAACATGTATCAGGATGGCATGATGATCTTTGCAGCTCTCGGCCAATTGTCCCACGCCCTCTGCGTTGATGGCAAATGCTTTGTCTTCTTCTTTCTCGGCAAGATCCACAGCGGTGTATGCGGAGGCATTGATGACGTAATCCGGCTGATAGTCCTGAAACATTTGTTCTATCTGAACTTTGTTGGTGATATCGACTACATCTGAGCCTGTAAAATTAAAGTCAAACTGGACATGGTATTTCGGAGCCAATTTCTGAAGACAATGTCCCAACTGACCATTTCCACCAATTACTAAGATTCTTTTCATAATCATTTTATTTTGTTCTGAGCCCTGAAGTAGCTGACTCTTTCCTTGAAGCTTTTATGTTCTATATCTACCAGAAAATGCGCAAACTTATCCAAAGTAGATTGCGGCATTTTCTCCGCGCGTCTGGTTTTCATGTTAAAATAGATGACCGTGAGCCAGAATACAGCGTGCACTGTTCCATCCTGATTTTTCATAAGCAGTTCTACCACAGCTGTAAGATCATCTACGAAAATCGTTTTGCTGGTGATTTCTACAACCGAATTATAACGGACCTCTTTAAGATAAGCAATCTCGTTTTGCACGGTGACCCAGGTGCATCCCGTATCGCGCGTGTATTGTTCATAGGTAAATCCGTAGTTCTGCTCCACGTGATCTTCCCTCGCATTGAGCATATACTCCAGATATTTGACGTTATTAAGGTGTCCTATCGGGTCGCAGTCCGCAAAACGGATCCGTACCGTGGATGAAAATTCATATTCCATACTGCAAAAATAAAAAAACCGCTCCGAAAAAGAGCGGTTTTATGATTTATTAAGATAATCTTACAATCCTAATTCTTTTTTCACAGCAGCCGTAGCATCTGTTCCGTTTTTGTAAACCAAAGCGGGTGTAGAAGCATCGAAAACATACTCATAACCGGCAGCTTTAGACACTTTAGAGATTGCATCGTTGATTTTTTTCTCAATTGGCGCCAATCCAGCATCTCTTTTATCTGCAATATCTTTCTGAGCTGCAGTATACATCTGCTGAAGGTTGTCCTGAAGCTTCTGAACTTCCTGGCTTCTCTGCTCGTTGATAGCCTGAGTCTGCTTAGGTGCTTCGTCCTGATATTTCTTCATCAGATCCTGAAGAGATTTACCTTGTTTTTCCAATTCACCTTGTTTTGCTGTCTGCAAAGTCTGCAACTGAGAATCCAAAGCCTTCATTTCCGGCATAGCAGTGAAGATTGCGTTGATATCTACATAAGCCAGTTTCTGTGCATTTGCAAATCCAGTAGCGAACACCATTACAACAGCTACTACTAATACATTTAATTTGTTCATTTTAGAAATTTATATTTATTTAATAATTTAATTTTAATTCACATTATCTGGAAGTACTTTCCATTTTAGTGGCCTTTCTCTGTAATCCCGATTTAGGAGAGAATCGGCTTCCGCCTTTATTACCTTTACCGGTCTCCGGTGCAGAAACGCCTCTGTTGCCATCGTTACCTTTTCTGTCATCCACTTTGGTATTTTTGCTGAGGATGTTAAGAACAGCGTCGGTATAATCGTATTTTTTATCTAGAAAGATTACGCTGATATTGTTGCTTTTATCAAGAACGATACCCAGATTATTCTTTGTAGATACGGTTTGAATGGCATTCCATATCTGATCCTGGAAAGGTTTGGTAAGGTTGGCACGCAACTGATTGACCTCGCCATTGCTCCCGAATCTTGCTCCAATTGTATTACGGATAGATGCTTCCATATCGGTCACTTCCTTCTCTCTGAGTTTAAGCTGATCACCCACCAAAAGTACTTTTTCATTTTCGAAAGCTTCCTTCTTTCTCTCATAATCGGCCTGCTGCTTCTGGATATCATCCTGCCACTGCGCTACCTGGCTATTCAGGCGGCTTTCCGCATCTTTATACTGCGGCAGCTTGCTCAGAACATAATTGGTATCTACCACGCCGATTTTCTGTGCATAAATATGTGTGGTCAGAAAAAGAATTGTTACAAGTGATGCTATTTTTTTCATCTTTCAAAAATAATATTTTATTTTTTATAAAGGCTGATTCATCAAGAAATGTGTCTGCCATCCGGAAGGTTCTGTACCACCCAGTGTTTTATCAAATCCATACGCAAAATCGAATCCTATCAACCCGAATGCAGACATGGACACTCTAATCCCCAAACCGGCAGATCTCTTCAGCCTGAAAGGGTTGTATGTTCCGAAGCTGTTCCATGCGTTACCTGCTTCTACAAATGTCAGGGCAAAAATCTTTGCGGTCTGGTTCATTGAAATAGGATAACGTAATTCTGCTGCAAATCTGTTATAGATCGTAGCACCACCATACGGCGTGATGTCGTATGGAGAGGACTGGCTGAATCCGGTTGAGGATGCATTCTCATAACCCCGCAAAGGTACAAGCTCACGGCCATCAAATCGACCATTGAAAAGACCTACACCACCGACATAGTATCTCTCGAAAGGCGGTGGTCCTAATTCCTTACTATAACCATTAAGGAACCCCATCTCACCTGTGGTCCTGAGCACTAATTTCCCGATCACCTCGTTATAGAAATCCGCTTTCAACTTAACTTTATAGAATTCCATCCACTTGTACTTGTCCAGTACGCTCATTGTGGCATAATCCTTATTACTGAACCAGGAGTATGGCGGCGTGAATTTTAAAGAAGCTTCCAGGTTGGAACCATAAGTTGGGAACACAGGATCCAGACCCGCTGAGTTTCTGCTCAGACCGATGTTAAAACTGAAAGATTTTGTATTACCATTTTCCTCTAGTTTGTCACCAAAATAGAACGGATAATTTCTGAAATCGTAACTCTGAAACTGGATTCCGGTATATAATGAAAAATAGTCATCCGGCCACTTCAGCACTCTGGAAAGACCAGCAGTTGCGGAGAAGATATTCATGGTCTGATCTCCCGTGGTGTAAGAGTAATTAACCCTGGAGTAATTAAGTCCCACACTTAATGCCGTTGGTTTAGTCCCGAACAACCATGGTTCTGTAAATGAGATTCCGTAGTTGGTAAAATATTGCCCTGCCTGCGCCTGAAGCGATAAAGTCTGGCCATCACCCTGAGGCACCGGTTTAAAATCCTTAAATTTCAGGAAGTTTCTCAGAGAGAAGTTGTTGAACGTCAAGCCCAGCGTCCCGATGAATGAGCCACCACCGTAACCGGCCTGTAGCTGCACCTGGGAAGATCCCTTTTCCACCAGTGTCCAATGCATGTTCACCGTGTTATCCTGAGGATTTGGCTTCACATCCGTGCCGATCTGCTGAGGATCGAAAAACTGCATTCCTGCCAATTCGAAGTAAGTTCTCTTGATATCGGACTTGGCAAACAGTGTTCCTGGTTTGGTTCTCAGAGCCCTCAGAATCACGTGGTCATGCGTGGTGGTATTTCCGGACCATGTCACACGGTTCCAGGTAGCCTTTTCGCCTTCGTTAATACGGATCTCAAGATTGATGGAATCACCTTTTACGGATTTTTCGATCGGTGTCACGTTGGAGAACAGGAAACCGTTATTCATGTAGATGGACTTGATATCGGAATCATCTTCCTTACCACCATCTTCGCCAACTTTCTTGTTAAATCCTACTGCATCATAAACATCGCCACTTTTGTAGCCCAATATTTTCTGAAGGAACTCATTGGAAAAGGTAGTATTTCCGATGAAATTGATATCACCGATGTAATATTTTTTACCTTCGTTCAGTTTTACATTGATATTGTAGCCTTTCTCATTTCTGGTCACCGAATCGGACACAATGGTTGCATCACGGAAACCTAATGAATTATAATAGCTGATAAGGTTACGCTTATCCTCATCATATTTGTCCTGTACAAATTTGGAAGGCTTCAGAATGCCGAGAAGAAAACGTTTCTGCTTGGTATTTTTGAATCCGTTCTTTTTCAGTTTCCTGTCGGAAACCTGATCATTACCGACGAATTCGATTTTATCGATTTTGACTTTCTTGCCTTTATCCACTTCAATGGTCCAGTCTACCAGATTGGCATCCGTTCCGTTGGCTTTTTCCTGGATATTGATCTTGGCATCAGCAAAACCTTTGGCAATATATTCCTGAGGGATTTTGTTCTGAAGGCTGGATACCAGGTTATTATTAATTTTAGTTCCCGGCTTAAGGTTATTATCCTTGATCAGCTTTTCATTCTTGGATTTTCCGATTCCTTTGCCTGTAAACTTTACCTCGCCAAGCTCCTTAAGATCCTGTAGTGAAAACTGCAGAACCACATTCTGCCCTTCCACATCCTGAACGTAAACTTCAACCTTGGAAAAGGACTGTGTTTCCCAGAGTTTCTTCACGGCATTACTGACCCGCTGACCCGGGATCTCCAGCTTTTCCCCTTTCACAAGACCTGTAAAACGCAAAATCTGGGCTGGCGTATAACGCTTCACCCCATCGACTACGATGTCCTTCAGGACATATTCGCCGTTTTGGTTTCCTACAATCTCCGTGCTTTCTGCATTGGTACCCGGTGTAACAACCTGCGCATGGAAATAGGCAGATGCTACGAAGAAAATGATGGGTATAAATCTTAATCTCATTCTTATTGAAGTTCTCTTTTCTAAAATATATTTATGGAATAAGCTGTTCGCTGGTCATGCCGTAGCGTCTTTCTTTATTCTGATAATCGATGATGCACTGGAAAAATGTATCCTTGGTAAAATCCGGCCAGAGCACATCCAGAAACTGAAGTTCTGCATAGGCAATCTGCCAGAGCAGAAAATTACTGATACGTACTTCGCCGCTGGTGCGGATCATCAGATCCACATCCGGAAAATCCTTAGTATACAGATGATTTTTGAACATGGCCTCGTCAATATCATCAATGCTAATTTCATTGTCTTTTACAGCGCTGCTAATTGCTTTTACCGCTTTAAGAATCTCTTTCTGAGATCCGTAATTGAGTGCCAGAATCAGATTACCGTTCCTGTTGTTTTTGGTAAGCTCTATCACATTCAGCAACTGATCTCTTACCAGATCCGGCAATTGGGATACATCACCGATCACATGCATCCTCAGACCTTTGGTGAAGATCTCTTCTGCTTCCAGCAGCAGTGTTTCGGACAGGAGTGCCATCAGCGTATCGACCTCATCTTTAGGACGGTTCCAGTTCTCTGATGAAAAAGTATATAAGGTAAGATACGGAATATGGATTTCGTTACAGGCGTTAATGACATTGCGCACTGCATTAATGGCATTCTTGTGCCCATAGGTCCTCTCCTCTCCTCTAGACTTTGCCCATCGCCCGTTTCCGTCCATAATGACTGCCACGTGCTTCGGCAATTTGTCTTTATCTATAAGCTTTTTTAAATCCTGCATTTTTCTATTTACAATAACAAGGCGGTCTGCCGAAGGAATAGGACAATATCAACGTTGCCGAATTGATCCAGTCTTTGGAATTTGGGTTGCCTGTCGTCCGCTGATTGATGAAACGCTGCACCACAGCGCGTGTCCCGTCATCATCCAACGCGGTTCTGACTACGGTGACATCACCATCCTTCACCATGCTGTAATCTACCTGATCCGAGAATGTCGGCCTGAATGTAAACTCACCGGACAATGCCCAATTATAGTTGAATTTATATTTAAGACCTACACCAAAGGGCAACGCCATTGTGAAGGCATGATCCTGCCTGTAACTCACCTTCACATCAGTCTCAGAGTTGATAACGAGTTCCGGCTTTGCCGCATTCATATACAATCCAGATGCACCGGCAAAAATGTAAGGACTTAAGAGACTCTTCTGCTCCTCATTCACCGGAAAAAAATTGTACTCGAATAACAGATCTGCGGAAAAAACTGAATTAGTTCCCCACAGTTTCCGCTGTCTTCGGTAATCTTCTTTGGCGTAGCGGTCGTCAAATTGGATGTTGCTATAACCAAGATTGAGCCTCACGGTCTGATACGGATTAAAATTCATCCTGTACATCAACCCGCCGTAAAATGGCAAACCCATATCCGAAATACTGCCCACAGGTCTCTGCAGAACATAGGCTGTTTTTCCGATATCGCCCACCAGATTGCTGGTGCCGAGCTGCACACCTATCTCATGCCGCTGTGCCTTGACTGCACCAAAGCAGCAAAACATCAGGATTAAAAAACAGGCGGTCTCTTTCTTCATTTTCAATATACTGGGACGAGTTTTCGTCAAAAATTTGGTGCAAATATAAAACATTTTTAGTTTAAGGAACTTCTTAAAGTTTAGTTAAATAAGGTCAAAATACCATAATATTGTTATAAAACGGACGAATCCTGAAAATAGTCTCTCATAAAAAAATAAAAGCCTTGATGCAGGCTCTTACTTTCTGTTAAAAAACTTTTTCAATCGGTTTCTGACTTTAATGACAAGTGGTTCCTCATAGTTTTTGTCCTCCTCAAAGTATCCGTAACCATAGCCATAACCGTAGCCATAACCATAGCCGTAGCCATAACCCTGTCTGGCCACGTAGTCGTTGTAGATGATACCCAGATTCGTGACCTCTTTGTTATAATATTTTTCGGTGATCATTTTCAGCATATGCTTCTCGGTATATTCGTGGCGCACAACGTAGATGGTGGTATCGGCCTTGCTCATCAGTTCGAAGGAATCTGCAACCAGACCTACAGGCGGCGAATCAATAATGACATATTCATAAAGTTCCTTAAGCTGATCGATGAATTTCATATTGTTGTCACTCATCAGCAATTCGGACGGATTAGGCGGAATGGGTCCTGAGGTGATGACATCCAGCCCTGGAATGCTGGTATGATTGATAATCTCGTCAATAGTTACCTGGCCGGTGAGATAATTGGAAATTCCGTTCTTGTTATTGATCTTAAAATCGCCAAATATCTTGGGTTTTCTGAGGTCCATGCCCAGCAAAACGGTTTTCTTTCCGCTGAGGCCCAATACAGACGCTACATTGATGGACGCGTAGGTCTTGCCCTCGCCGCTGATGGATGAGGTCACAAGGATCACTTTGCTCTTCTGCTCTTCATCAAACAGAAACCTCAGGTTAGCACGTATGGCACGGAACGCTTCCGCAATGGAAGATTTTGGTTCTTCAAGTACGGTCAGGTTATTCTCGTAACTGTTATGCCCCAGCACTCCGAGCAGCGGAATCCGTGTGACGGTAAGTAATTCTTTGATGTTACGGACCTTGTTATCCAGAATTTCTCCAATGGCGAGGAAAATCAAAGGTAAAAGCAGCAATCCACCGATTATCTGAATCTTGGTCGCGTTGACATTCGGTGCAATGGGTCCCTGCCCCAGATTTTTGGCAGGATCTATGATCGTGAGGCTACTTTTATTGGTGGCCACGCGCATCTGCGACTTGGCCTGTTCTGCAAGCAAAGTGTTATACGTACTTTCTATGATATCATAGCCGCGCTGCGCATCCAGGAACATCCTCTGTTTTTCCGGAAGCGTCATGAGATCCTTATCAATCACCCCTATTTGAGCATTAAGATCGGACAACTTATCATAATAACCCTGAAAATACTTTCGGAGTCCGGACTGGGAAACGCCACGCGCCTGATTGATGAGGCGATTGATCTCCCGCATTGGTTCGGATGAAGGTGTATAGATCAAAGCCATTTCCCTTCTTTTCGCATACAAAGCCTTGAGTTCCGAAACTGAAGCCTGAAATGATCCGTCCTCTACGCCAGCCAGATTGAGACTGATCATATTCTCAATATTGTTAGCATCCACAGAATTCCTGATATCACTCAGCGACTTGATCTTCATCGAGATATCCGCACGCTGCGCCTCCAGATCGTTAAGTTTCTGAATGGTGGTAGCGTCAATATTCTCCATGTCAAACAGTCTGTTATTGATCTTGAGATTATTGACGACGGTAGCACTGGAATCCAGCTTCTTACGGATTTTGGTAAGATTCTCATTGAGATACTCCACAGTATTCTGATCTACGGTATTCTGATCTTCAAGACGCTTCTTTTTAAGCACTTCCACAGAATTATTCAGAAAATTAATGGTATTGTTAAGGTTGTAGCCAGACTTGGTAATGATCATGATGGATGGCAACTCCTTATCAAAATCTACCGTGAGGCTACTGATGATACTATTGACAGCCTGATTAACCGGAATCAGACTGACAATGATGTTGTGCAATTCTACGTTGGTATTGGGTGTAGGATTTTTGACCAGCCTGAACTTCAGATTTGGTGATTCGTACCATTCGCCGATGCGCAGGTTAGTGTTGGCTTTTCTGGTATAGGCAGGCACAACTTCATAACCTTCCGTATTGTAATTATAAAGATAATTGCTCTGGCCTTCCTCCGGCAGTACGATTTCGTACAGATTATTTTTCTTAGGAATGATGCTAAAGTTATAATTCACCTGCTGAAGATGATTTCGGTCGACTTCTACAAAAACAGGGCTGTCTTCCTTATCCAGGTAAGTCGTTTTGATCAGACCTTTGGTGGTATAATTAACGGTGAGATCCAGTTTTTTGACGAGATATTCGTTATGACTGCGGGACAGTAGAATTTTTTTGAGATAAATACCATCCTGATTCCCGTTTTGTCCCCAGA
Source organism: uncultured Chryseobacterium sp. (assembly GCA_913778505.1). Taxonomy (GTDB): domain Bacteria; phylum Bacteroidota; class Bacteroidia; order Flavobacteriales; family Weeksellaceae; genus Epilithonimonas. The sequence continues at coordinate 73,987 of CAJYWD010000031.1, read as the reverse complement.
TGAAGTTGATGGATTGATTGGGCGTAAAATAGCTTGCCGTATTATTGGAGATACTCAGCGAAAGACTGGAAGCGTAGACACGCTGCGCGTAATATTTGCTGTAAACAAATGAGATGCAGTATCCGATGAATCCCAGAAGCACGAACCAATACCAGTTCCGCAGGACGCGCTGGAGAAAATGCACAGGATCGAAGAGACTGAAGCTTCCTACCTTTTCAGGAGCCTGAGCCTGTGATGCTGCCTCTGTATTATTGCCTTTTTTATCCGGAATCATGGTTATAGTCTGGTAAGAATTAGGTAAATGGACAATAAGCTAGTGAGTAATGTAACGCCGGTAGTAACCGTCTGTATAGGCTCCTTGCCGAATCCGTTGATACTTTTGCCATTGGTATTAAAATAGATGATATCACCGTTCTGAATCCAGTAGTAGGGCGAGTTCATCGCATCTTCCCTTGTAAGATCCAATTTTGCAGTTTTAATTCCTTCCGGATACTTTCTATGGATGGTGACACTTTTGCGGTCCACTGTCCGGTTAAGTCCACCGGCAAGTGCGATGGCCTGCATAATATTGAGCTGCGTCATGTAAGCCACTTTTTCCCCAGTCACGTTGATAGTCTCCATATCACCAAGCATAAAATACCGAATCCCATCCAGATTGAGCCTTACCTCAGATTTTCCCTGCAGGAAGTTTTCATTGACGCGCTCCTGGATTTCCTTGGTCATATCTTCCAGTGTACGGCCTTCTGCTTTAACATAGCCGATCCCGAATATATTGACATCACCATTGGAATCCACTTTAAGACCATTGAGATAATAAGTGGCGCTTCCGCCAGTGGCGTTATTCGCACCTCCTACCTGAGATACAGGTGCAGTACTGGCATTGTTGACTGCTCCATTCGCATTAGCAGGAGTCGCATTGAGTGCGGAGTAAAACTGCGCAGCATCGCCGGTGGGTGTGGTAACAACATTAAGTTTCAGAATATCACCTTTAGTAACACGGTATGCAGGTACATCGTACGGCACCAGCCCTTCATCATTGATAGTTAGACTCTCGCTGGGTTGCAGGTACCGCAAATCCTTCTTCGTGACACAGGAAGATAATAGTAGAAAAATAAAAACAGAAAAGCTTAAGTGATAATAGTTTTTCATTCAATGTTTTTTGCAAAAGTAAGATAAATTTAGTCCTTCTTGAATTTAAGAAGAAAAATAGGGAGATAGGCTCCTAAAAAGCCTAACACCATAATGATGATCAGCAGATAATTAACATCCTGATGCCTCAGCATGTAAGCTGCTGCAATTACTACGAGATAATACGCTATAATATAAGCCGTCGACCTCTTATGGGTGAGGCCAAGATTGAGCAATTTATGATGGATGTGATTTTTATCCGGAGACAACACTGATTTTTTGTGATAAATCCTCGTAATAATAACTGTAAGCGTATCGATGATAGGAAGAATGAGAATTGCGACCGCTATGACCGGCGCACTTTTGAGATGATAAAACACTTCGTCATGCTTGGCAATGAAAATCTCTATAAACGAAATTCCGGTGAAGGCCAGCAGAAAACCTAATATCATAGATCCTGTGTCTCCCATAAATATTTTAGTAGACCGCTTGCTGGAAAGATTGTAAATCAGGAATGCAATAGATGCTGCAATAAGAATGGCACAAAGAATAGCCAGCGGATCATTATGCTCACCCAGACGGTAAAAACTGATCCCAAACAAAAGACTGGTAATAATCGTATAACTGCCTGCGAGTCCGTCTATCCCATCTATAAGGTTGAATGCATTGATCAAGATTATAAAAGTGAAAATACTGAATAATACACTCACGAAATAATTAAGCTCGTACACCCCTAAAACGCCAAACAGACTACGGATCCTCACATCGGAACCCACTACCAGCAATGCTGAAACTAAGATTTGCGCAAGCAATTTTTTATAAGCCCTCAGCACCATAATATCGTCCATCACACCTACAAAAAAAAGAATAATGAAGGAAGCAAACAGAAACTTGTAACGGTCAAAAAGCTCGTAAGCAAAAATCGGTGCACAGACACCAAGCGAAAAAAATATGGCAATGCCTCCCAGATTCGGGATTTTTGTAAGATGCGAACTCCTGGCGCCCGGCTCGTCCATCAGGTTTTTACGCCTGGAAATTTTGATGATGGTTGGAATAGATTGGTAAGTAATCATAAATGAAAATACAAAGCCCAAAATCAGCTTGAAATAGAAAAAGGAAACCCCAAGACTTTCTATAAAATTTTGAAAATTGCTATTCATCGGCGTTTTTTAAGAGTTTGCAGTCTTACTTGATTAATTTTCGGACGGTGTTTTTGAATCGAAAAAAAACAAGTAAATAATAAATTTTTTTTCTTAACGGCAAAGATAATAGATAATTCCTACCAAACCGCTTGTATCCCAAGATATGTAATAAATTTAACCGATTCTTATTAATAAACTGATGCATTGCGCTATACATGTGGTCGAAATCTGCAGGATCTTTCACAAATGCGAGGTAAGCAAGAAAGGTGTACACGCCTTCCAGAATCTGGAAATCCTTCAGTGCGCTTACGTTTTTTGCAAAAGGACTTTTGATGAATGCCTCGCTCACCGTTTCTACAGCATGCAGGATATCAAGACCTTTGAGTGTATGGCTTTTACTGATAGAATCCTGCCGCTCCAGATATTGGTAATGATAATTGGGCGTGAATGCCAGAGTTTTACATTGCAGCAATAACTGCGGGATGAGCTCAATATCCTCGAAGTGAATCCCTTTTCGGAATCTTTTTTTATGGAATAATTTTCTATGGAAAATCTTGTTGCAGGCGAAATAAGAAAGATCAGAAAATGCGGACAGATGTTTTTCCAGGATGATCTTTTCCGGGAAGTTGGGAAGCTGCGTCAGCTTCTGGGTGATCTTCCCGTTTTCATCTACTTTCTGAAGATTGCAGATCACCATTTCTGCATGATGTTTTCTGGCAAGATTGTACATGTCTTCAAACATTGTGTCCGAAACATAATCGTCACTGTCCACAAATCCTAAAAATTCACCTTTGGCTCTATCAATGCCGTAATTGCGTGCGTCGCTGAGGCCACCATTTTCCTTAAAACAGCCAAAAATCTTGCCCGGAAACTCCTGCTGAAATTTTTCAATGATCTGTTGAGAATGATCGCAGCTGCCGTCATTAACCACGATAATTTCTATGGAATCCAACGTCTGGCGAACCAATGATGTGAGACATTTTTCCAGATACCTTTCTACGTTGTAAACGGGTACGATAATGGAAACTTTGATTTCAGGATTTTCAGGCATAACGAAATGTTCGAAGGTATGGCGATTTTATTTATGGTTTATTGTTACAAAAACGTGTCGCGCCTACGGCGCTTTTTTTCTACTTTGGCAATTAAAATTACTACAAACATACCGCTCCTGTGGAGCTTTATTTTTTATTGATTACTGTTACAAACATGTCGTGCCTACGGCGCTCTCTGCAGCACGAAACTGATTCAGTCATTAACAATGTTGTTATTTCCTGGTAAAACGCGGGCTCAGAAAACCCTTCTTGGCCTCATCAAAATCCGACCGTGAGCAGGGAATGCAATTATTGGTATCTTCATCATCGCCAAAATACCAAAGATTGCTGAACACTTCCCTTCTGAAGGCGTACTGCTCATCATTAATCAGCACGTAAAAAGTTTCGTAAGACTTCTCCTTCGGATGCGAACGCTGGATGTTGATACCTTCCACCAGATACCAGATCATCTGAGCCAGAAGCTGGTGATTGAGCTGAGAATCCGAATAGATATTGTAATTAAAAATCCCTACAGACTTCAGTCTTTCGCTCAGTCCGATTTCTTTCATGTACGCGCATATTTCTCTTTTATTCAGGCCATTAACTTGTGGATTCATGGAGAAAGCGTCGGCAAAAGTCTCCACCGCATCGCAGTTCACGGTTACCAAATCCGCCTTCCGGAAATAGGGTTCTGTTTTTTCTGTGGCGTTCATCATTTCTGCCAGCCGGATGATATCAAACTGAACCTCTTTGATAAGCTTAACGGAATCCATCTCGTTCAGATGCTTCTGATATCCGAGATGATGGTAATTTTTGATGGAAAAATTCTTCGCACCCAGAATTTTACTCAGGAAGTTAGACTCATGGATCTCATCGCCTTGCTTAAGCGAGACCACGTTGCTGATCTGTGTATAATTGATGTTGTCCTGATGAAGGTTGAGCGCGGAGAAAAGCGAAAACGCAAGGTCATTACTACCACCAATGATCACAGGTATAGCACCTTTCTGATGGCATGCAGACAGCACTTCCTGCAGGATGTAGTGCGAATCCTGCGGCGTTTTGCCGGAAACCAGATCGCCCAGATCGATGATCGGAATGTCAAAATCCAGCTGGGACAATTTGTAAAACTCCCTGCGGATTCCCGTGAAGTCCTGACTTTCGGCATCGCCATTTGCCCCTCGATAATCCGAGACAAAGAGCAGTACAATGCTGCTTTCCTTGATGTCATTCGTGATTCTGTTTCCGATCTGCCAGTTCTCCGTCCGGAATGGCCTTGGTGCTATGATAAAGTCTTCGAAGTTCATCAATCTATGGTTTATTGATTTTGATAGTGATATCCTTGGGCATCTCTTTCCGGAAATCCGTCAGATTGTTTTCCAGTTCGGATAGATTTTCTTTTTTGATGCTGTAAAAAGAAACTGTGGGGCTTCCACAGATAAAATTATCTTTGATAGTCCAGGAACCTGCTTTACTGAGGCCATCAGGGAGCTTCACCCAACTGTCATACACCACAGCAATGTCATAATCAGCAGTCGTCTTTTGAATATAGTCGGTGAGTTTTTGATTGATGCCAAAACTGCCGTGGTCATCCTTGCGCAATTTCGCCACTTCGGCGGTACCCAGTCCGTAGGTATCAAACAAGTGAATATCTGTGAAATAAGTGATTGCGCCGATATCATTCGCAATAACCCAGGAATCATTATAATTTTTTTTGAGAAAATCAGCCATCTGAATTTGCTGGTCAAAAATATTTTTAGACGCTAGCGGCTGCTTGCGGATGTGCATTACAAACCTGAGCATAAAAGTACAAAACACCAGCAGAACGAAAGTGTATCTCAGCAAAGGAGAGTTGATCTTCCTGCTGACCAGCTGTTCCACCAATGGGATAATTGCGAAGATCATCACCACTACCAGATAGGCTTCGTAGCGGATCAGCCAGCCAAAATTGGCAAATAGCAAATGTCCTGCAAAGCCGCCTATAACTACAAATGCGATGGGATTAGCACCGATTTTTGACCGAAAACTTTTCTCGGACTTGGACCCGAAAAAGAAATGAAATATCAGAATCGAAAATAAAAACAGGACAGACAGGGCACGGAATAAATTACCGGCCACCCTTTCAATGAATCCTGTGAGTCCTTCGGAAGTATTACCTTTCAGAATCAATGAATTGGGAAGAAAGAAAGAGCCGTTATCCATGGATATATAACCATAAACCAACACGGGAAGCAATGCCAAAATTCCTAATGCAATGCTGATGACATAATCTTTCCTGATGAAAAAAAGATAGATACAGATGAATAAAATGATAAAAAGACTCTCATAACGGAATCCCACTGCAATAATGGAGATCAATGCCAGATTCGAAAAATGACGCGGTGCTTTATCGGACAGATAGCGGCTGAATGCCAGCAGGGTCAGCACCATAGCCAAAGCATGAAAGACGTGCTCCATCCCAATCATGATCATCAGTTGCAATGGCATCAGAAAAAGAATAGCGCCAAGTGTGATAGCATACGTCATCCACGAAAAGGATTTGAGGTATCGGTGGAAAACAAAAATCAATGCCAGCGCAGCTAATCCATTAATAACTAAAGGTATATATTCCCAATTTCCAAAGATCTTAATCAATACTGCCAGCAAAAAGGTATAAAGCGGAGAGGAAGTTGTTGATGAAAATTCATACCGTGTAATGCCCCATGTTCCAAACTCGGCAAAATTCTTTGCCATGGAAAGATGGATGTAAGCATCATCCAGAGGATAGATAAACCGTCCTGCAAAATTGGAAACCAGCTGAATATTTGCATAAATCAGAAGCGAGAGGATGATTAAAATGGTGGCTAGTATTAAATTTTTTTTCATAGTCTAGTGTTAATTATTCCACAGAAAATTGGTGTAGGTGTCCGGCGTAAATCTTCCTGCTTTACCTTGGTACTGCGCAAAAACAAAATAGTAAAAAATCGTGAAAGCAACGAAGAACAGGTGCCACGCCCGCTTCAGATTCCAGTTAAGAGAGGAAATAATATTGGGGATCACGATGCAGACAAAGCCGATGTATACGCCTACCAATCTGGTAGAAAACACCGGATTATCCCGAAAGATAAAATAAAGGCAAACTCCCAGAACCATAATGTTGCGCATATATTCGTAATACCACACTTTTTCGCTCGCAACCCTGTCATAGGCCACCAACAGTATAGCATTCAGAACCATTGTACCATCCATAAAACTGGAAGCCTTATCCTCATAACCGATGTAACCATTGTAGCCATTGGATACATCCTGAAGATTCAGACTACCCAGGAAACCGGAAAACAAATCATACACGTGAAAGGGAGACAGGATTACACAGGTGATAATTGCATAGAAAATCCTGATGCTATTCATAGGTATCAGAACCAGCCAGTATGCGGGCAGGAAGATGATAGCAGACTTGTGAAAACCATACGCAATATAAAGACAAAGCAAAAACCACAAAAGCTTACGGGACTTGATGAACTGATAAGACAGCATGCACATAGTCATCCCCAACGCTTGACGCATGTGACCACTATCCGCAATGAAATAGCCAGGAATCAGAAATAACAAAACCGTAAAAACTGGGTAAGCAGAATTTTTGAAATACACCCTCATCTTGATGCCCAAAGTAATGATGGCACTAACCAATGTAAAAGTCTGAAATGGTCCGCCAAAAAGGAATACGACTTTGTTAAGCAATACATACATCCATTCGATGTCCAGATCGGAATGCCTTAGAAGCATCTTGTCAAATACATCTGAGAAATCAAGTGTGGGAAAATAAATCAGATAAAAACTCCGGTAGATGGGATAATCGGCACCCACATTACCTCGCATACCAGCCAGTAGAATCAGACCGATTGCAATGAGCAAAAAGACAAAATGTTTTTTTTTACCATCAACTGCGTAAACTTCCTGAAAACTGACCAGAATTATTATGACAAATAAAATTGTGAAAACAGGATGCAGTACCGTCATGAATAGTCTTTAAATTACAGCAGTTACAAAGATATACATATTTTAAAACCTCAATAATTCTAATTTAAAATTGTTTTTATTTTTTTCCATTATTATTCACAATTTTCTTTCTTAGAGGTTCCTCTATGTAATGATAAGCCAAGATTGCTAAAATAAAGTTGAGGAAAAAGGCTGCTAAAAATTTTAGGCCTATAACAGATAGCTCTCCCGAGTCGGCGGAAAACATCCGCTTAAAGATTTGTTCTGATACAATCAAACTTAGAAATTGCGTCATATAGAAAGCATACGATATATTGCCAAAGTAGATCATACGCTTTGTACTAAAAAGAAAATCAAAAAAATTCTTATATGAAAGTGATAAAATAACTGCTGCAAAAGCAAGAATACACAATTGCTCTGCATAAAATTCAAACGAAAAAAGAATAACTGAAGTTAAGATGCCAGATAGAAACAATAAAGAAGTCCACACCTTGGTCATGGTTACTTTAACCCTTACAATCCCAATTAACATTCCTAAAAGAAATTCCGGAATAATACGTGGTAATCCATTTGTAGTGTATTTATCCATTATAAATTTTGGAATCTGAAACCAGCTAAAAATAAAAAAGACAATCACAGAGCAAGAGAGAAAATAAAATAGTAAACTCGATTTTTTATAAACATAAGCTGCCGGAAAAAATAAAAACAGGTATGCAAACCATTCCGCAGAGATACTCCAGGAGGGGAAATTCCAAGAAATATGGCTCGTGGTGTTCCAGGCGTGTACTAGTAAAAAATTATTGATCAATGTATCTGGATATACCTTCAGGGAATCTTGATGAAAGACATATTTACCAACGAATAGTAGAGGAATGAAAAGCAATGTTATTACAAAATGTAAAGGATAGATTTTCGCAAATCGCTTAACAATAAAATTGTAATAATCTCTTTGCCCAAAATTTCTTACGAATAACTTGTAATAATATACATAGGTAAGGATGAAACCACTTAGAATGAAGAAAACATCAACTCCTAAGTATCCAATTTCAATCATCTTTATCTTACGCAATTCTGTATAAACGGGAAAAAAATGATACAAAAACACCCAGAAAGCAGCATAGAACCGCAATCCAGTAAGATTATTTAGCATCTCAGTAAAATCAATTAGTAAACGAAGAATTAAGAAAAGTTACAGATGATGAAACTCCCGAACTTCTCTTGAAATCTGTTAAACGAGTAAAAAATCGCAAGAAACAGCAAATCCTTTTCGAAAACACCGCTATCTTTAGCGCAAATTGCTGGTAAGGATTATAAATTGGTATATTTTTGTGAAAATCTAAGTAAATATCCGACTTAAAAAGGAAATATTGTTTCATCATTACTTGTTTGAGTAGACGACAAATATAAAAAACAATCGGCATTTTAACGAATTCCGTACGGAAATTTTAGCGAATAAAAATCACCAATAAAAATTCCCGATCATCTGCATGCCAAACGTCTGAAGAAGACACAGGTAAAACATGATCCTGAACTGTTCCGGGCCTATGTCCTTCAGTAAGATCAAAAAGTACGGCACCAGAAAAAGGCAGGCCCGTGCCGTCTCGCCCGTCCCGTAGGCGCCAGTGATCAGCATGGCGGAGATGGCAGCTATGGCAGAGAAAAAAAGAATATTGAGTTTGGTATTTCCGAACACGTCCGTGCCCGGTTTCTTAGAAAAGAAAACTGCCAGAAACCCGAAAGATAAAAACAGAAATATCTCTCCAATATCCTCCAGCCTTGTCATGAGGTAAACAAATGGCTGATGCAAAAGTCTGAAACCATCAGGATTCTCCGAATGAGACGCTAATAAGAATGTCTCCATTTGATTGTAACCCGTCGTTCCACAGATAAGCAGAAAAAAAAGAACAGAAATAACAGTGCTCATCAGACTCAGCCATACAAAATTCCATTGGCCTCTGACTAAAAAATACAAACTGATCATGCCAAGAAATGCGAAAAGAAACAATCCTGAGAATGTCAAAAGATTTGTGAAGATCAATCCTCCTGAAATTAACAAAAAAGAAACAGAATCGATTTTATGGTAATGAAAAATTCTTGCAAATCCTGACAGAAAAATCAAGGTCGCAGTAAGAACCAGGGCATCTATAGAAACCAGCAGGTAAATATTGATGGAAGGAATCACGGCCAATAAAAGCAGCATCCATTTTCTTCTGGTCTCTTCGAACCCAAGGTATTTCAAAATCTGATAAAACAGAGGAAAAGACAGACAGCCTATTGCAAAAAAGACAATGGCCAGGGTCTCAATATTGGTAATTTTCAGAATCCAAAAATGCAACAGCGTGATGAATGGCGGGTGCGTGCGCGTGTGCATCTGGAAACTTTCCAGATTTTTAGAGAAATCTCTTAACCACATTTGTCCGTCGGTAATGTTCAGCGCATCGCTATAATATTGCCGGCCTTTCAGGTAGAACGGCTCCAGAAATGCAATATCAAAATTCCCCTGACTCAGGTTTCCCAATACGACTAAAATGATGACTACCGGCAGCAGGAGGTAGACATTCAATTTTTCAGAATACCTGAAAGCCAAAATACCTGTACTCACAAACAGAAAAGCAAACACAAATCCGCTCCACAAAAATGCATTGGGATAGATTACCGAGATGGGAAAAAGAATTCCGGTTCCGGTATAGCCGCCGTGATTTTGGTAATAAAAATTGGCACCCGCCATTGCAACCCAAATTACGATGGCCGTGAAAAAGATCAGCCACGGAAAGTTTTTAAGGTTTGCCCATTGTAATTTTCCATCCATTAGAAAATGTGTTTTCTTGGTTCAATCGTCAAAAATATCAATAAAACTTCAGAATGCAGTAAGAACGATGAAATCCATTCCAAAGTCCATTCAAAAATAAATAGACAGACTTATTTATTTTGATGGTTTGTTCTTTACCAAAACAAGGACAGCCAATGGTTCCGCCCCTATGGCAACTAGAACCGGGAATCTGATGAAAACAGACTGATACAGAAGCATCCATGCCCAATGGCGTGATGAAGAGCATAGGCGGTGATCTGTGCTTTTTTGTGGAGTATATATCCGGAATGGCCAGAATATTAAGATATTGCCAAGGATTTGGAAATAGCCCTGGGAAGTATCCAGCAGCCTGGACTTGGTTTCGACTACAGAAATTTAAAGCTTTGATTTAAAGCTATTTATTTCAAAAAGCGGTACAAAAATTTAAAAAATCAACATTTATAGACCATTTGTATTTTAAAGTTTATTAATTTTAACTGTTTAACAAATTAAATCCACAAAAGATGAGTACAAAAAATCAAATCAGCATCGAGATCCCTCAATCCGTTATCGAAAAAGTAACAGCCAACCTGCAAGAATCCCGCAATCTGCTGGCACCCTATCTGCAGGCTCTGACATCAGAAGAAAGGGAAACGATCTTCAAAATGGGTGACAAATCTGTAGCTACCGTGCAAAAGGTGGAAGATTATACGGAAACCAATCCTGAATTTGCACCAGGCTATATGGATCAACCGGAGTTTCACAAAGATGTGGCAGTAGTCAATGGTCTTTCCCCGCTTCGCAATCTGGCAAACCAGTTGGAATCGGATCTCAGTGACACTATTATGCTGGCGGGTAACGAAGCATTATTGGCAGCTATGCTCTACTATGGCGCCGTGAAAGAAGCGGCAGACAAAGGCGTTGCCACGGCAAAGCCGATCTACGAAGACCTCAGCAAAAGATTCACGAGAAAAGGCAACAGACCATCTTCAAAAGAGTAATCAGTCTAAGCTCCATCTTTCAAAAACGACCCTTTTAGGCTCAAAAACCAGCCAAAAAGGGTCGTTTTTCATGCAAAAAAGATGAAAATCCAGCCTAAGAGACTCACGAAGGAACCAGAAAGGGTGGAAAATGATGCAAACAGCGTGGTTTACCAACCTAAAAGGTTCAAATCCCCGGCAAAAAGGGTGGTTTTTGATGCTAATTGGATGGATCAACTTGAAAAAAGTTTTAGGTAATTGCGTTTAGCTTACTATATTTTGAGGATAAACGCAACTTGATATAATTTGTATTAACGCAATGCGTATATTTGGGTGTTATGTGCTATTTTAAAACGACACCCTGCAACAAATGAAACTGTTTGACAAAATATTCAAGTCTAACAAGACAGAACCAGCCGATTTGACAACGATAACACGGACAGAAGTTCTTGAAGGATTTTCTATTCCAGGGGTTATACATAATATGCAATATCATTTTACTGACTTACAAGTGTATAGTGACGGACTTATTTCCTGTTGGGAAATGGTTGACTTGTCAATGTTCAAAGACAAGTTAAATAAAGGTTGGGTCGTTACATCAATTCCTGACGGAGAAGCAATTTCTATTTTTAGTTTAGGACATTGGAATATTGAGCAAGGAGAATGGCAACACACCAAAGAAACACTATATGATTATGTTTACTCATTGGTAAAGAAGCTTAACCCGATACTTGAAAATTTACACAATTATAATGGCAATAATTCAAAAATGGTAGGTAAAGCAAATGTTGCAAAACATTTTATGCCGACACCAAAACCTTATCATTTTGACGACCCAAATTCACTTTTTCCAAACAGGATTAATGGCGAGAAATTTCATTTCTTTTACAGAAATGACGACAATAAAACTTATTTGGCGGAATTATCAATTTACAAAAACGGACATATAGAAGTAACAAACTTACCAGCAAAAAAAACTTACAAGTTTGAAGAGTTAGAAAAACTAACTGAAAATGGAACACTAACAACGGATTTGAAAATTGGAGAAACTGTTACAATCTTAAATTTAGGTTCTTTTAATGTTGTTTCAGGAAGTGGTGTTGACATTAAATTCAAAATGAACGAACTAACTGACAAGTTCAATGAACTAAACGGCAAAGAAAATAGCATCGCCAAATGTGCGAGAATATTTGACGAATACAAACAAAACCCGACAAAGAAATTACGAGACGAATTAAAAGATGCGTATGAGGCAGTTCCAGAACATCAAAGAATTTTCGTTGGGACAATGGATACAAAAGATTATGAAGTTCGTCAAGTAATTTATGGCGACATAGTAAAAAAGGAATGGGAAGAAGATTATGGTTATGAATATCCTTATGACGATTTGCCAAAACCAACTGACGAATGACAATAAAAACAGCACATAACAAGGTATTGCCAAAAGCGGGGCTGAACGGCTTCGATTGGACATTTGAGCAAGGTTCAACATTCGTTCTTCGTTTGAACTTTTGTGCTAAAAATCCCCGCCTTCGGCAATACCCAAACCGTTAGTGGCAATTATTTCCAAGCACACGTATGAAAACTGAAGATATAAAAAACACAAAAGATTTTATTAATTTCCTTTCAAGAGTAAAGGATAGCTTTTTACCTTACCAAAGTGAAGAAAAAATCAAAGCTATTTCGAGAACTGCATTTCATTCAGAGGTTTTATATATTCTTCCAGAAACACACGATTTGAAAAATATCGCAAATTATAACAATATCAAATTTGTGGAAATCAACAATTACAAAATTGACCAAAAAGGATTTAAAGTCCTTAAAGAGTATAAGGACAAATTTGAAAATGTAAAGTTTCTCATCATCTGGAATATTAAACAAAATGATTTAGAACTACTTGAAATATTTCCTAATGTTACTCATTTATTGATTTCACATATTGGGAAAGCTGATTTTTCGTACAAGGGCTTAGATTATTTAAACAATTTAGAAACAGTTGTTTTAAGTAGTGTAAATAAAATAACAGACTTTAATTTTTTGACTAAACCACAAAAGGAAAAAATCAAACATCTTAATTTAACATACACAGCAAATCTTACAAAGTTAGATGGAATAGAAGATTACAAGAACTTAAAAACATTAACTCTTTTTGCATCAACTATGGAAAGCAGAAAAACCGTTAATCTTGAAAGTTTAAAGGGACTTGAAAAATTATCTAATCTTGAAGGTTTTGAAATTGATTATTTCAATTTTGATATGGAAGAGCTAAAAGAGAAATTAAAACCATTGAAAAAGCTAAAACACTATAAAGTGAAAAATGATACACACGAAAACTTATAACTGCCATTAACAAGGGTTTGCCAAAAGCGGGGCTGAAGTTCTTCGATTGGGCATTTATGCAAGGTTCAAGATTATTAATTCTATTGAACTTTTGTGCTAAAATCCCCGCCTTCGGCAAACTCAGAACTGTTAGCAGAAATAGTAAACAAACACTCCTCATAAAATGAAAAAAATAATATTTATTGGATTTATAAACTTTTTATTTGCTCTGTCTTATGGACAAATAAACACTGAATTAATTAAGAAAAATGTTACTGAAAATCCTAAAGAAAATTTTTATCCGTTAATGGAAAAATTTCTAACAAATCCAAGTGACTTAACTCAAGAACAATTAAACCAATTATATTATGGCAGTAAGTTTGTAAAAAATGAATACACTTTGGGAGATTACAACAGTGACTATGATAGAATATGGAAACAAGCAGGTAAAAGGCTCTCTTCTGAAAAAGCAAACAAAATATTATTTCAAGCGGAACCAAAATATCAAAAAAATCCTTTAAACAGATATGTCTTAAAAGAAATGGTTAATCTTTACAAAGCGGTTGGAAACAAAACAAAACTAGAAATTGTTACCGCACAATTGGATTTGAGTGAAAAAACAGTTTTAAAAAGCGGAGACGGTAAAACTGAAGATAACCCTATTTGTGTTATTTATCCTGCAGATGTTCTAGTTCAACTTGAACGCTTTAGTTACGTTGACAGAAATAAATTTGAGCAAAAAATTAAACAACTTTCTGATGGAAGTATATTGACAATGTATAAAATGGGAAGTGAAGTTTACTATGTTAAATTGGTCGGAGGTTACTTTTAAAAACTACTTCTGCTAACAAGGGTTTGCCAAAAGCGTGGCTGAAGTTCTTCGATAGGGCATTTATGCAAGATTCAAGATTATTAATTCTATTGAACCCCCGCTGCGCAAAGTCTCCTGACTTTGCGCCAACATCCAAGAAATTGCTGGTCAGAAACAAAAAACCCTTTCAGAGTTCTGAACTCTGAAAGGGTTAATTTTTATAAACAATAAGTTTCTTACTTCTTCTTCGCCGGCGCTTTCTTTGCGGCAGGCTTTTTAGCTGCAGTTGCTTTCTTGGCAGCCGGTTTCTTTTTCTCGGCAAAGGCTTTCGGGTCTTGGGCAGTGATCCACTTTTTCACTTCGTCCAGAGAAATTTCCTTGAGCTCATCGGCTTCGTACTTGGTATCGTCTGCTTTTTTCGGGATTTTGAAATTCGCTTTTCCGAACTTGATGAACGGACCCCAGCGGCCGTTCTCTATGGCAATCTTTTCTTTCTCCCACTGCTGGATGTAGCGGTTGGCTTCCTTGTCCAGCTTGGCATCAATCAGTTCATTAATATCGCTCTGGGAAAGATTATCGAAGTCGTAGCGCTTTGGCACATTCACAAAAAGACTCTGATATTTGATGAACGGCCCGAATCTTCCGGTTCCCTTGGTTACCGGTTCGCCTTTGTAGGTGGCAATGGGCGCGTCCGCTCTCTTCTTTTCGCTGATGATCTCCTCGGCACGTTCCTGGTTCACAGACAGCGGGTCTTCGCCTTTCGGGATGCTGATGTAAGTTTCGCCCCACTTCACATAAGGTCCAAATCTCCCCACACCTACAGAAACTGGCTGACCATCCACTTCTTTCAAATCGAAAGGCAGCTTGAACAACTCCAAGGCTTCTTCCAGACTAATGGTGGCAATATTCTGATTGGCCATCAATGATGCAAAGGTCGGCTTCTCCTCATCATCCTGCTCGCCAATCTGAATCATTGGTCCAAACCTTCCGATTCTGGCGTGTACATTTTTGCCGGTCTTCGGGTCTACACCCAGGATTCTCTC
Source organism: uncultured Chryseobacterium sp. (assembly GCA_913778505.1). Classification (GTDB taxonomy): domain Bacteria; phylum Bacteroidota; class Bacteroidia; order Flavobacteriales; family Weeksellaceae; genus Epilithonimonas. The sequence continues at coordinate 58,770 of CAJYWD010000031.1, read as the reverse complement.
GCCGGTAGCACGGTCTGCATTCTCCTCCACATCCTCAATTCTCGGATGGAACTTGGAGTAGAAATCCGTCATCATCTCTTTCCACTTCTGGTCGCCGTGGGCAATTTCGTCAAAGCCTTCTTCCACTCTTGCTGTGAAGCCGTAATCCAGGATTTCAGCAAAGTTATCGGTGAGGAAATCATTCACCACCTCGCCGATATCCGTGGGCACAAATTTATTTTTATCGCCGCCAAACTTCTCTTCAAGGACTTCTTTTTTGACGCCGGATTTCCCCAAAGTCATTTTGACGATCTCTCGCGTTTGCGGTTCTATCTCTCTTTTATCCACATACTCACGGTTCTGGATGGTCTGGATCGTAGGTGCATAAGTAGAAGGACGACCAATGCCCAGTTCTTCCAGTTTCTTCACCAATCCGGCTTCCGTAAATCTGGCCGCCGGTCTTGTGAATTTTTCTGTGGCGGTAATGGTTTTATATTCCAGCTTCTCGCCTACTTTAACCTTCGGCAAAAGCTTTTCGTTGTTTTCATCATCTTCGTCTTCAGCTTTTACGATGCCGTAAGCCTTAAGGAAACCATCGAAGATAATCACTTCACCCTGCGCTTCGAAATGCTGTGGCAAAGCCGGATTTCCGATCTCGATCACCGTTTTCTCTATTTTCGCATTTTCCATCTGCGAAGCCAGAGTTCGTCTGTAAATCAACTGGTACAATCTGTTCAGCTGAGCGTCGCCAATGGATTTTACGGAGAAATCCGTCGGGCGGATAGCCTCGTGCGCTTCCTGGGCGGAGGAAGATTTGGTGGTATAATTTCTTGGTTTAGAGTAATTTTCGCCGTATTCGGAGATGATTTGTGCCTTTGCACCGTTAATAGCTTCCTGAGACAGATTCACGGAATCGGTTCTCATATAAGTAATGAATCCTTCTTCGTAAAGACGCTGTGCGAGACGCATCGTTGTCGTGACATTGTAACCTAGTCTGGAAGACGCTTCCTGCTGCAATGTGGAAGTGGTAAACGGTGCCGAAGCTGTTCTGGTGCCGGGTTTGGTTTCCACATTCAGCACTTTGAATTCTGTGGCTTTGGATTGCTCCAGAAATTTCCCGGCGTCCGATTCCTTGTCAAAATCTTTTTTAAGTTTGGCCGCAATCTCCTGCTTGCCATCGTTCAGGAAAATTCCTTCGACCTTAAAGCTCGGTTTCGGCACAAATTCCCGGATTTCCTTTTCTCTTTCCACTACCAGCCGAACAGCCACAGATTGAACACGACCTGCAGACAATCCTGTTTTTACTTTTTTCCAAAGCACCGGAGACATCTCGAATCCTACGATTCTGTCCAGAACACGTCTCGCCTGCTGTGCATTCACCAGATTCTGGTCAATATCTCTTGGATTATCGATGGCTTTCAGAATGGCGTTCTTGGTGATCTCGTGGAAGACGATGCGCTTTCTGTTTTCGGGTTTTAATTTCAATTCTTCCGCCAGGTGCCACGCAATCGCTTCACCCTCGCGGTCCTCATCGGACGCCAGCCATACCATTTCTGCTTTCTTTACAGCGGCTTTCAGCTCGGTCACGAGTTTCTTCTTATCAGCAGACACTTCATAGTCCGGTGTGAAATTCGAAAGATCGATTCCCATCCCTTTTTTAGGCAGATCACGGATGTGCCCGAAGCTGGACTTGACCTCATAATCCTTCCCTAAATATTTCTGAATTGTTTTTGCTTTTGCCGGAGACTCGACGATGACTAAATTCTTTGGCATCCTAGAAAAATTTTTGCAAAAGTAGGCGTTTTTTTTATTATTAACCATTTTAAGAATTATTTCTCCTGTCTATACCTTATATATATTATTGATTTTAAGGTTCGAATTAGTAATTTTCAGATATTCTAATTCTTAACTATTTTCACTAAATTCGCAGACTTAATTGATAAACAACACGATATTCAGACGTTGAAAATGAGCAAGTTTACCGAATATAAAAACCTGAATCTAACCGAAACTGCTAAAAATATTGCAGAATTCTGGAAAAATAACGACACTTTCAGAAAATCCGTGGAAATCCGTGAAGGACATCCGGAGTTTGTTTTTTATGAAGGACCGCCTTCTGCCAACGGAATGCCGGGAATTCACCACGTTATGGCCAGAGCAATCAAGGATATTTTTTGCCGTTACCAAACACAGAACGGAAAGCAGGTTTTCCGAAAAGCCGGCTGGGACACGCACGGTTTGCCTGTGGAATTGGGCGTTGAAAAAGAATTGGGAATTACCAAGGAAGATATTGGAAAGAAAATTTCTATCGAAGAATATAATGAGGCTTGTAAAAATGCCGTCATGCGTTACACCGACGTTTGGAATGATATGACCGAAAAAATCGGTTATTGGGTGGATATGGAAAATCCGTACGTCACTTACCAGCCCAAATATATGGAGACGGTTTGGTGGCTTTTGAAGCAGATGTATGACAAAGGCCTCATCTACAAAGGCTACACCATCCAGCCGTATTCTCCCAAAGCAGGAACAGGATTATCTTCGCACGAGGTCAATCAGCCTGGCGCTTACCGTGATGTGACGGATACCACCGTGGTCGCACAATTCAAAATGAAACAAGCGCCTGAGAATGCCAGTGAGACCTGGAAAAAATTATCGGCGATTGCTTACGGCGACACCGCAATCAACAGCGAAGACGTTGCAGGGGCTACTTGTGGCGGTGCTTTGCATTGGGAAGAGTTTGATAATCAAAAACCTAAATCCAATGTTTATTTCCTGGCCTGGACCACCACACCGTGGACACTGCCTTCCAACACGGCTTTAACCGTAGGACCGAAAATCGATTATGTTTTGGTTAAGACTTTTAACCAATATACTTTTGAGCCGATTCACATCATTTTAGCTAAAGCCTTGGTCGCAAAACAATTCGGTAAGAAATATATCGAAGGAAGCGAAGACGATTTTGCCAATTACACCTCAGAAAGCAAGACGATTCCTTATCAAATCTTAGCTGAGTTCAAAGGTGCTGATTTAGTTGGAATCCAATATGAACAACTTTTAGATTACGCAAAACCTTACCTAAATCCGGAAAACGCTTTCCGAGTGATTGCCGGAGATTTCGTGACGACGGAAGACGGAACGGGAATCGTACACACCGCGCCGACTTTTGGTGCCGATGATGCGAAAGTAGCGAAAGAAGCGTCGCCGGAAGTTCCGCCAATGCTGGTTCTGGACGAGAACGGAAATCCGGTTCCTTTGGTCGATTTGCAGGGCCGATTTTTATCGGTTGTTAATGATGAAATCTACGGTTTTGCCAATGAATATGTAAAATCCGAATATCTGAATGATGATGAAAAGAACACAGAATACAATATTCAGAAAGAGAAATTAAAATCAATCATTGCAGACTTGAAAGTTTATCTGTCGGTTGATGAGAGAATTGCTCTTAAACTTAGAAAAGAAAACAAAGCCTTCAAAGTTGAGAAATACGTTCACAGTTATCCACACAGTTGGAGAACCGATGAGCCGTTGTTGTATTATCCGTTGGATTCCTGGTTTATCAAAATGACGGATGTCAAGGAAAGAATGTTCGATTTGAATGAAACCATCAACTGGAAGCCAAAATCCACAGGTGAAGGCCGTTTCGGAAACTGGTTGAAAAATGCCAACGACTGGAATCTTTCCCGTTCCCGATATTGGGGAATTCCGTTGCCGATCTGGAGAACGGATGATAAAAAAGAAGAAGTTCTCATCGGTTCTGTGGAGGAATTATATAACGAGATCGAAAAATCCATCAAAGCCGGTTTCCAAAAAGAAAACCCTTTCAAAGGTTTTGTGATTGGCGATATGTCGGAAGAAAACTATGCAAAAGTTGACCTTCATAAAAATATCGTGGACCAAATAACTTTAGTTTCGGCGTCCGGAAAACCGATGAAACGTGAATCTGATTTGATTGATGTCTGGTTCGATTCCGGTTCCATGCCGTATGCGCAATTGCATTATCCTTTCGAAAACAAAGAACAAGTTGACAACAACAAAGCATTCCCGGCAGATTTCATCGCAGAAGGTGTGGACCAGACGCGTGGTTGGTTTTATACTTTGCACGCGATTGCAACAACGGTTTTCGATTCTGTCGCTTATAAAAATGTGGTTTCCAACGGTTTGGTTCTGGACAAGAACGGGCAGAAAATGTCTAAACGTTTGGGTAACGCAGTTGACCCTTTTGAAACGCTTTCAGTTTACGGGCCGGATGCAACACGTTGGTATATGATTTCCAATGCGAATCCTTGGGAAAACCTGAAATTCGACATTGAAGGCATTGATGAAGTTCGTAGAAAATTCTTCGGGACACTTTATAACACGTATTCTTTCTTTGCTCTGTATGCGAATGTTGACGGTTTCAAATATCTTGAAAACAACATTGAGAACCGTCCGGAAATTGACCGATGGATTTTATCCGAGTTAAATCTTCTCATCAAAGATGTCAAATCGTTTTACGAAGATTACGAACCAACCAAAGCTGCAAGAGCCATCAATACCTTTGTGAATGATAATCTGTCCAATTGGTACGTAAGATTGTGCAGAAGACGTTTCTGGAAAGGCGATTATTCCGATGACAAAATCTCTGCTTATCAGACTTTATACACATGTCTTGAAACCGTAGCCAAATTATCCGCGCCAATTGCGCCATTCTTTATGGATCAATTGTTCCAGGATCTGAATAAAGTAACGGGAAGAGATTTGGTCAATTCTGTTCACTTAACGGATTTTCCGGTTGCAGATGAAAGTCTGATTGACCAGGATTTGGTGGAGAAAACACATCTCGCTCAGCAAATTACATCGATGGTTTTTTCATTGAGGAAAAAAGAAAACGTGAAAGTTCGTCAGCCGCTTCAGAAAGTCATGATCCCGGTGCTGGACAAGAAAACCGAAGCGCAAATTTTGGCTGTTTCAGAATTGATTAAGCAAGAAGTTAACGTTAAGGAACTGCAGCTCATCAATGCGGAAGAAGCGTCGCATCTTATTGTAAAACAAGTCAAACCGAATTTCAAAACATTGGGTGCGAGATTAGGAAAAGATATGAAAACGGTTGCCGGAGCAATCTCCAACTTCACTTCCGAGCAAATTGCAGAGCTGGAGAAAACCGGAAAAGCCAATGTTTCAGGATACGAAATCACAGTTGAAGATGTGGAAATTTCTACCAAAGATATTCCCGGATGGACGGTTGCAAGCGAAGGCAAAACCACTGTGGCATTAGATTTGGTATTGACGGAGGAATTGAAGGCGGAAGGTGTTGCCAGAGAGTTCATCAACAGGGTTCAGAACCTTAGAAAAGACAAAGATTTTGAACTAACGGACAGAATCTCAATCCAACTGGAAGAATCTTGCCCTTTCCGACAAGAATTTATCAACAATGAAGCATATATTTCTTCTGAAGTATTGTCGGATGAAATAGAATTTGTAAATTCACTTTCAAATTTTGATGAAATAGAGATAGATGAGAAACAATTCCAGGTAAAAATTGACAAAAAATAATTTATATTTATTATTTGTTAAGGATTTATTAATTCAACGTTTTGCCGGATTTGGTTTTACAATTTATCCTATTCTTGTCACTGAAACAATGCGTGAGCGATGGTAGCGGATATCCTTTTTATTTTTTGCAAAAAATAAAAAGATAGAAGCGGACGTAGCGACCCGGCGCGGCGGGAAAAGCCCGGTGAGGGTCACGCCCAAAAATAGAATAAAAGTTAAACAATTAAATAACCGATGGAAATGGCTGACGAAAAATTACGTTATAGCGATTCTGAGCTTCAGGAATTCAAGAAGCTGATTCAGGATAAAATCGCAAAAGCTGAGAACGACTTAGGTCTTATCAAGGAGAGTTTCATTAATAATCAAAATAACGGAACGGACGATACATCGCCTACTTTCAAGGCTTTTGAAGAAGGCGCTGAAACACTGAGCAAAGAGCAAAACGCTATTTTGGCATCGAGACAGGAGAAGTTTTTGCGTGACCTGAAACACGCTCTCATCAGAATCGAGAACAAAACTTATGGTGTGTGCAGAGTGACCGGAAAACTAATCCCTAAGGAGAGATTGCAGGCCGTACCACACGCCACACTAAGCATTGAAGCGAAAAATATGCAGAGATAATCTATTTATTATCAACTCACAAAGTCCGAGTTTCTAACGCTTAACCGTTGGAAATTGGGACTTTTTTCTTATCTCAACAAGATGATTTTAATTACAATTCTGGCGGTAGCCGTTATCCTTGTGTATTTTTTTAGCCGAAATCCATCTGTGAAAAACATCTTCAAACCGGAGGAAAAATATTACACGATCGATGACGAGTTCAATGCCAAGCGCAAGGAAAGACAGGACGAAATAGACCGGTTACTGAGCAAAATCGGCGATAACGGGCTGGATGACCTGACTGAAAAAGAACGCCGCAGACTGGACGAGTTATCTAAGAAATAAGTTACATTTGCAGAAATTTTCCTTTTTGGAAATATTAAACTTAACAGAATGGAATCGATTATTGTACATCCGAAAAATCCTATGGAACTGTCTGCGCTGAAAAGCGTGCTGAAGGAAATGGGCATTGAGTTTGAAAAATTTCATAATAGAAATCATTTTCATAATCAGAAAACCGTGAAGAAAATCAGCGACAGAAGTGAGAAAAAATTCCCAAAACCTAACAAACCTAAAGGATTGTAATGAAAAAAATCGTCCTGATCACTTTTCTTATTTTACTGATTGACCAGTTTTCCAAAATCTACGTCAAGACCCATTTTTTCCTCGGCGAGAGCGTCAACGTTTTCGGACTGAGCTGGTTTAAGCTAACGTTCGTAGAAAATCCCGGAATGGCTTATGGGCTGCATTTCGGCGGACTTTGGGGAAAATACACGCTGATCTTTCTAAGAATTGTTTTGGCCATCGGAATGGTAATGCTTTTCAAAAAATGGCTGAAGGAAGGCGCTTCTAATTACCTGATTATTCCAATGGCAATGATTTTTGCCGGTGCGATAGGCAACGTTTTCGACGGTGTTTTCTACGGAATAATTTTCGACAGCGGTACTTTTTATGATGCGGCATCCGGACGCTGGGTAGATTATTCCGGTGTTTCCAAACTGGTTCCAATCGGGCAAGGTTATTCTGACCTGATGAAAGGCTGTGTGGTAGACATGCTGCATTTTCCTTTGGTAGATACCACCTGGCCGGATTGGGTTCCGATTTTTGGCGGTAACAGAGTTGAATTTTTCAAATATATTTTTAATGTAGCCGACAGTTCTATTACGCTGGGCGCATTATTTTTGTACATCTTCAGAAAGAAAGCATTTCCAAACGGACTGGATTTTTAAACTATGAAATTATTCAAAAAAATAATTTGGGCAGGACTGATTTTCTTTGGATTATCAGTTCTTTTCATTTTCTGGGCTAATTTTAAAATTGAAAATGATACGGAAGATTTCGTGACGGACAGCATTGCCAAACTGCCTAACGAGAAAGTCGGGCTGCTTTTGGGAACGAGCAGAATTCTTTCCAATGGTAGTCCGAATCCCTATTTCAATAACAGGATAACAGCTGCAGCTGAACTTTACAAATCCGGAAAAATAAAAAACATCATCGCAAGTGGTGACAATTCCAGAATCCATTACAACGAACCGGAGGATATGAAGCAAGCGCTCATCAAAGCCGGCGTTCCCGAAGATAAAATCTACGAAGATTTTGCCGGTTTCCGAACGCTGGATTCTGTGGTGAGAGCAAAGGAGATTTTCGGACAAAATTCTATCATCATCATTTCGCAGCAATTTCATAACGAACGTGCCGTATTTCTTGCGCAGCAAAACGGCATCGAAGCTTATGGCTACAACGCAAAAGATGTCAGCAAATACGCGGGTTTCAAGACCAATCTACGTGAGAAAATAGCGAGAGCTAAAGTGTTTTGGGATTTTCTGTTCGGTGTGGAACCGAAATTTGGCGGAGAGAAGATTGAAATCCAGTAAGCCAACGCTTTGTTAAACATTTAATCTTTCCTATTTTTGTTCACTTAATTTCAGTAATCATATATCAATAATCATTCATCATTTATAAAAAAATGTCTAGAATCCTGACCGGAATACAAGCCACCGGAACACCACATCTCGGAAACCTTTTAGGAGCAATTATTCCCGCTATCGAGTTATCCAAAAAAGCGGAGAATGAATCGTTTTTGTTTATTGCCAATCTTCATTCTTTGACACAAATCAAAGATGCCCAAGAACTGAAACAGAACACTTACGAGATTGCTGCAGCGTGGCTGGCCTGCGGACTGGACACCGAAAAAACTTATTTCTACAGACAAAGCGACATTCCGGAAACCTGCGAGTTATCCTGGCATTTGTCGTGCTTTTTTCCTTACCAGAGACTGACTTTAGCACACTCTTTCAAAGATAAGGCAGACCGTCTGCAGGATGTGAACGCCGGATTGTTTACCTATCCGATTCTGATGGCTGCGGACATTTTGCTGTACGATGCAGAGATTGTTCCTGTGGGGAAAGACCAGCTTCAGCATCTGGAAATTGCGCGCGACGTGGCTTCAAGATTCAACAACCAAATGGGCGAAGTATTTGTCTTGCCAAAAGCCGAGCTTGAAGAAAACACGAAATACGTTCCGGGAATCGATGGTCAGAAAATGTCCAAATCCCGAGGCAATATCATCAACATTTTCCTGCCTGAAAAAGAACTGAAAAAGCAGGTAATGTCCATCGAAACCGATTCGACGCCGCTGGAAGAACCTAAAAATCCGGACACAGATAAAGTGTTTGCCATCTACCAATTGATTGCAACACCGGAACAGACTGAGGAATTAAGAGCGAAGTATCTGGCCGGCAATTACGGCTACGGCCACGCTAAAAAAGAATTACTGGATTTAATTCTGACGAAATTTGCCAAAGAAAGAGAAACTTTCACTTATTATATGAATAACCTGGACGAGCTGGAAGCCAAACTTCAGGATGGCGCGGAAAAGACAAGGGTCATTGCCACGCAAACCATAAAAAGGGTAAGAGAAAGTTTGGGAGTTTAATCTCCTCACCCTAAATCCCTCTCCAATTGGAGAGGGACTTTTTTATAAATATTGTTTGACTTCAGAAAGATGTTTGATGAATTTCAATCCTTCTTCCTGCGGATTTTCGTCCAAAACATCGAAGAAAATAATATCGATTCCGAAATTCTGGGCACCTTTGACATCGGCAATCCAATCGTCGCCGATTAAAATACTTTCCTCTTTTGTGGCTTTCGCAAGGTTTAAGGAATATTCGAAAATTTCCGGTCGCGGCTTTCTGATGTTAACAGAATCTGCGCTGGTGATGGTTTCGAAAAAACCGGAAATTCCTGAAAGAATACATTTCCGTTCGGTGACTTCCTGAAAACCGTTGGAGATGATATGCAATTTGTAATTTTCAGATTTCAAATAATTCAATAAATCTAGAGCACCGTCAACCAACTCATTGTACTTCAGAATTTCGTCTAAAAAATGATGCTCAAAGTAGTCTGCCAGATTCTCATCATCCACACCGAACTTTAATAACGTATCATAGAAGCGGTGTTTCCTCAGATATTCCTTATCAATTTTCTCATCCCGCATAAGCTCCCAGAGCTTTTCATTAATCAAATGATACGCCGTGTGAAACTCCTCAAAATCAATGTTATATTTTAATGAAATTTCCTGATTGATAAATAACTCTTTGATGGTCAGATATGCATTTTTGCGATGGTCCCAAAGAGTATTGTCCAGATCAAAAAAAATGTGCCTTATATTTTTCATAAGGCACAAATCTAGTCAAATTTTTTATCCACGTAGGAAAGCTCAGTCATAAAATCAATTATTTAATCTAAAAATAAATTCTAGTTCTTGGAAACTAAAATTGTCTTTTTCATCTTAGTCTTCATAGGCTGAAGATTCTTAGAATACGACAGCAAAAAATCAATTGTTTCTTGTTTAGGCGCCAAAGCTTTTTTTGTTAAAGTGTCGTTTTTTTTCATAGGCAAAACTTTACAACAATAACGCCAAAAAAAAATCTTTATTATATTATTTTGTTAAAATTATTTTGTGTTCTTCCATGATTTTTCTGAGGTTAATCAAAGCGTATCTCACTCTCCCCAAGGTGGTATTGATGCTGGTATCGGTGTGATCTGCAATCTCTTTAAAGCTCAATCCGTCAAAAAATCTCAGCTTGATTACTTCCTGCTGATTCTCAGGAAGCAACACCAGCATCTTGAGCAGATCTTCGTTGATCTGGTTATCAATTAATCTGTCTTCAATATTACCTTCCGGCTCTTTGATGATATCAAAAATTGAAAATTCCTCATTTTCGTAAGAAGTTTCGGAGATTTTGATATTTTTGGATTGTAACCGGAAATGGTCAATGATCAGGTTGTGCGCAATGCGCTTGGCCCAGAGGATGAATTTGTTTTCCTCTTTGTAGCGGCCTTCCTTCAGCGTCACAATAATTTTGATGAACGTATCCTGGAAGATGTCATTGGCCAAATCTTCGTCCATCAATTTGTAATAAATGAAGGTAAAAAGGTCTTTTTTGTGCCGGTTAATTAATGTCGAAAGGGCCTTCTCATCGCCGCTCTGATATTGAGAAATCAGTTTGCTGTCCGTATGCGTTTTCATAACTTTTACTCTTACTTTTTGAACCCAACGAGCAGCACAGGTACTGGTGTAACTGCTTAGACAGGTTCGGAACTGTTATTATTTTTAAGAGTAAAGTTTTTCTATACACAAAAATTTAGGTGTGTAAAAATAATAAAAAAGACAAAACAAAACGTTAATGGATTGTTAAACTTTCGTTTTTATTTAATTTGATGTAAGAAAAACTATTTAGTTAAATCATTAATTGCGACAATCGGAATATTAATTGTGAAATTCATATTGAAGCCTTGGAGCGCTTTTCCATTGATGCCTTTTTTATCCAATGAAAATCCGTAGCCACCCGTAAGGTCTACAATACCGAAAAGACTGAAGCCAACTTTAGGCGCAAAGTACTTATTGGTGGCTTCTGCTCCTGCAACAAAATAGTAGGAATGATAAATATCCACATTGCGCTCGAAATTAATAAGACAATCTGCCTGAACTTTAGGCATTATGGCGAATTTCTGATTTGCAGAGCCTAATAATGCTGATAAGCCGGTTCGGAAAATCACGTCATCGTTTTTGAGAAAAAGTAGCTTGCCGCCCACTTCCCCAAAACTCGAATTTTGGTATGTGTAGCCTGCGGAAACCAGTTTATGAATGGTCAATTGGGATTTGGCAAAGCCACAGAACGTAAAAAAAAGTAGGGCAGAAAATATATATGACTTCATTTGATTCAAATTAATTATTCACAAAAGTAGCAAAAGTGATGCTCGAATTGGTGATAAAGTAAAAAAACTGCTTCACCCAAAAGAATAAAGCAGTTTTCAAGATTTCTAAAATTCCGGATTTATAACCCGAATTCTTTTTTGACATCCTCTACCCGGTCTAATTTTTCCCAGGTAAAAAACTCAAGGTCTTTCAGCGTCAATTCGTTCTTATGACCCTTGTTGAAGGTTTTATCAGCCACGTAGTAATCCTTTCCCATGTGCCCGTAAGCGGCAGTTTCCAGATAAATTGGATTTCTTAGCTTAAGATTTTTTTCTACCGCGTAAGGTCTTAGATCGAATAATTTCTGAACCCTCTTTGCTAATTCTCCATCATTGATATCCAGTTTAGACGTTCCGTAAGTATTGATGTAAAGTCCGCAAGGCTCTGCCACACCAATCGCATAGGAAACCTGAACCAAAACTTCGTCTGCAACGCCAGCTGCAACCAGGTTTTTCGCAATATGTCTTGTAGCGTAAGCCGCACTTCTGTCTACTTTACTTGGATCTTTTCCGGAGAACGCTCCACCGCCGTGCGCACCCTTTCCTCCGTAAGTATCGACGATGATTTTTCTGCCTGTAAGACCTGTATCGCCGTGTGGCCCTCCGATAACGAACTTTCCGGTCGGGTTGATATGATATTTGATCTGGTCATTGAACAATTCCTGAATTTCTGGCTTCTGAGCAGCTTTTACTTTCGGAATCAATATTTCGATTATATCTTTTTTGATTTTGGCCAGCATTGCTTCCTCACTTCCGAAATCATCGTGCTGCGTAGAAACCACAATGCTGTCTATTCTGACAGGTTTATGGTCATCAGAATACTCGATGGTTACCTGGGATTTTGCATCAGGACGAAGATATGGAATAGCATTGCCTTCCCTTCTCAGGTTTGCAAGTTCTTTTAAAATCTGGTGTGCAATGTCCAGAGCCAACGGCATATAATTTTCCGTTTCATTGGTAGCGTAGCCAAACATCATACCCTGGTCGCCGGCACCCTGAGCGTTGGCTCTGGTTTCGAAATCGGTTTCGTCCAGTGTTCTGTCCACACCTTGGTTGATATCCGGAGACTGCTCATGAATCGCAGAAATTACACCGCAGGAATCACCATTGAACATGTACTCACTCTTGGTATAGCCAATTTTATTGATGACATCTCTGGCAATATGCTGCACATCCAGGTAAGCCTCGGATTTCACTTCACCTGCCAGAACTACCTGACCTGTGGTCACCAGTGTTTCGCAGGCGACTTTTGAGTTTTTATCATAAGCCAGAAAATGGTCAATCAGCGCATCAGAGATCTGATCTGCAATTTTATCCGGATGCCCTTCGGAAACGGATTCGGACGTAAATAAATAAGACATAGTATTCCTTTTATGTTTTTTATAAATTGAAGCAAAATAGTGAAGATTGCAAAAGGAACTAAAAAAGAAAAATCTGTTTTAGCATTTTTTATTGAGGTTGCAATCAGTCAAAGTTCTCCTCCGTTGTTCAAAATTCGACCGCAAAAGTACACACAAAAATTCAGAATTCAAAATCAATTCCTACTGAACGGATATGAATTTACTCAGGTTTGATGCTCACGTAATTGTCAGAATCCTTATAATAGTTCAGACGCTGCTCCATAGAACTGCGGATTTCTGAAATCAATTCGTCGATGATTTTCTGTTTGTAAGTCGGCTTATAATATATCAAACTGATTTCACGGAACGGAAACGGCTTGATGAATCGGGAAACCTTCTGCTTTTGCTCGGCAGACAATTGTTCTGCACCCATTTCCGGAAGGATTGTAATTCCGCCTACTTTATCTACCATCTGAATCAATGTGTTGATGTTGGATGCAAGAAATTCCAGGTTACCTGGTTTCAGAGAATTTTCTTTCAGATGACAGATATTTTCGAACTGTGTTCTCAGGCAATTGCCTTCTTCCAGCAGCCAGACTTTATCTACGTCAATATCCTCGGGCACTACAAAACAGTCTTTTTTCGTGTCTTCAGATTGAGCGCCGGAATACAGCATCAGCTCTTCGTTAAACAGAAAATCCTGATAAAATTCATCAGCCGCTGCGTAAGGTGTAGAAATAATTCCGGCATCCAGCTCTCCGGATTTGAGAGATTTAATGATACTTTCCGTGGTCATTTCCTTGATATTCAATTCTATCTGAGGATTTTTATTGAGAAAAGTGAATATCTCATTAGGCAGAATATAGCTGGAAACGGTGGGAATAATTCCAAGATTCAGTTTTCCGGCCAGGATATTATTAACAAAATTGGCCTTGTTCCGGAGTTCCATTACGGAATCAATGACTTTCTGAGCTTCTTTGATGATTTCTGCGCCGGCATCCGTGGTTCTGATAGGATGGGTAGTTCTGTCAAAAATCTTGACATCCAGCTCATCCTCAAACTTTTGAATCATGGCGCTCAGGGTAGGCTGAGTTATAAAACAGGCTTGTGCAGCTTTACCAAAATGCTTATATTTATCTACTGCAATCAGATATTCTAACTGTTGTATGTTCACGATTTTGTAATTAATTTTATCTATAACAAATATAATTATTAATTTGTTTTATGAATAGCTTTTTTTATCGAATTTCGCAATGACAAGAATGAATTAAATCATCAAATATAAAATATGGAAAACAAGAAAAAACTCACAAACGCCGTTGGCTCGCCTTATTATGAGCATCAGGATTCTCAGACTGTAGGACCAAGAGGCCCGGTTTTGTTACAGGATTTTATCCTTCAGGAAAATCTGGCACACTTCGTAAGAGAAAGAATACCGGAGAGAGTGGTACACGCAAAAGGTTCCGGCGCTTACGGAACATTTACTGTAACGCACGACATCAGTCAATATACACGCGCAAAATTGTTCTCGAAAGTTGGAAACAGCTGTAGAATGTTTGCGAGATTTTCTACAGTAGGTGGAGAAATGGGAAGTGCCGATACGGAAAGAGACCCAAGAGGTTTTGCACTTAAATTTTATACTGAAGACGGAAACTGGGATTTGGTGGGCAATAACACGCCGGTTTTCTTTATTAAGGATGCCAAGAAATTCCCGGATTTTATCCATACTCAGAAACGTGTCCCGAAAACCAATCTGAAAAGCAAAACGATGATGTGGGATTTCTGGTCACTGAATCCAGAATCGCTGCATCAGGTTCTGATTCTAATGTCAGACCGCGGAACACCTTATGGCTACAGGCACATGCACGGGTTCGGGTCTCATACATTTTCCATGATCAATGACAAAAATGAAAGAACATGGGTCAAATTCCATTTCAAAACACAGCAGGGGATCAAGAATTTTTCTGATGACGAGGCTACCAAAATGAAGGGTGAAAACCCGGATTTTTCGCAGGAAGACCTGGTAAACGAGATCGAAGCAGGAAATTTTCCTAAATGGAAGCTTTACATCCAGACAATGACCGAACAGCAAGCCAAGGAATGGCGCTGGAATCCGTTTGACGTCACGAAGGTTTGGTTTCAGGATGAGTTTCCTTTGCAGGAAGTGGGTGTGATGGAGCTGAATGAAGTGCCGAGAAATTACTTTGTCCACGTAGAACAATCCGCTTTCGCTCCAAGTCATCTGGTTGATGGCATCAGCTTTTCACCGGATAAAATGTTGCAAGGCAGATTATTTTCTTATGCCGATGCACACCGATACAGGGTTGGTGTTAATTCCCATCAGCTGGAGGTCAACCGATGTCCGTTTGCTGTAGAGAATTTCCAGCGGGGCGGCGCTATGGCAGATGATTCCAATTATGGTGACAAACCAAATTATTATCCGAACAGCTTTAGCGATGTAGAGCCGGACAGCGCCTACAAATCATTCGAGTACGATCTGGACAATACGCACGTTGCGAACTATGACAGAAATCAAAATGATGATGATCACTACACGCAGCCCGGATTGTTTTATACGAAAGCGCTGAACCAGGAAGCCAGAACAGCGTTGGTCAATAATATTATCGGTCACATGAGCGCCATTGACGGTCCAAAGCGGGAGGAAATCATCAATCGCCAGCTTTGCCATTTCTTCCGTGCCAATATTGAGCTGGGCATGCGGGTGGCACAAGGTCTCAACGTGAATATTGATGCTAATATGATGAATCATACGAAATAGACATCAGATCATAAACAAACAGACAACAGATAAAACCTTTCGAATTTCTCGGAAGGTTTTTTTATTGATTACAAGCGAATTAATAAATATTTTTTCTAAATTCGCTACCCTTTTAATTGATCTATGAAGAAAACTCTATTCACTTTAACACTTGCAGTATTATCCACTTCATTGTTTGGGCAACAGCAGAAAATTTCTTTTGAAACTTCCGAAGGTTATAGCCTTGGAACCGTTGTCGGACAAAAAGAATGGACGGTCAAAACCGATAATGTACCGAACAATAATTTCAAAGTGGTCACCGGAAAAGCAACCGACGGCAATAATTCCGTAGAAGTTACCAGCACCAATAATTACACTGAAAATTTCACCTTTCTTTTCAAAAAGATCCCGGAATATAACCGGCTGTCAGTCTCTGCGGATGTAAAATTGGAAAAACTGAACAGCTCCGACTATTACATGTTGTCCTTGTATTATAACAATAATGGGAATTATTCCTGGGCCGGAGGATTTAACTTTTTGTACAGCGGTAAATTGTATGCGGACAGCGATGTCAATTTCTTAGACCTTGGAAACTGGATTCCCGACAGATGGTATAATTTGAGAATTGAAATAGACCACGTGACAGAAAAAAATGTGAAGTATTATCTGGATAATCAATTGGTTCACACCTCTGCGCTGGGAACCAAAGTTGTAAGAGCGAACGATTTGAATTTCGAGTTCGACAATGACGGAAGCGGTTTTATCGTGGACAATATCATTATCAAAGATATGGACCAACTTTCGGTTTCTGACATCAGTAAAAGTCAAATCAATATTTTCCCGAATCCGGCCTCTGATAGCATCAATATCAAATCTGATGAAAAGATCAAAGCAGTCAGATTATACAGCGCGTCCGGCTCATTAGTAAAAACCGAAAATGATAACGTTAGAATAATGAATGTTTCGAATCTCCCAAAAGGCAACTACCTGATTTCTATAGAAACCGAGTCCGGGACAGAAACGAAGAAAATTATCATCAATTAACATAGATTCTACGATAAATTTCAAAACCATTGCCAGGTCAATTGACAACCGTTTTAATTTCCCAGAGCCGTTTTTTTTCTTTACTTTTGTAACTATGAGTCAAAGATGGATTTATAAAACCGAGCCTGATGAAGAAATTGTTGACGGACTGATTTCTTCACTGGGATTTGGAACTTTAGAATCCAAAATCCTGGTGATGCGCGAGATCGACAATTATCAGAAAGCGCGCGAATTCTTCAAACCCAACGGAAACGACATCCACAACCCTTTCCTGATGGCCGATATGCAAAAGGCGGTAGAACGCATTGCAACAGCCATAGAAAATGGCGAAAAAATATTGGTCTACGGTGACTATGATGTAGATGGGACCACGGCTGTTGCGCTGATGTATCTCTACCTCAGTAAAATCGTAGATAAAAAATACCTGGAATTCTATATCCCAGACCGGAACGTAGAAGGTTACGGCATCTCCGACGAAGGTATTTACTATGCCAAAGACAATGGATTCTCTTTAATAATCGCTTTGGATTGTGGCATCAAATCGGTGGACAAAATTGACCTGGCCAATTCTGTAGGTGTAGATTTCATCATCTGCGACCATCACTTGCCCGGAGAAAAATTGCCAAACGCCGTTGCCGTTCTGGATCCGAAACGCAGAGACTGCCGCTATCCTTATAAGGAATTGAGCGGCTGTGGCGTGGGCTTCAAGCTATGCCAAGGTCTCAATACGATTTATAAAATTCCTGAGAATGAACTGTTTGAGCTAACGGATCTTCTCGCTATCAGCATAGCATCGGATATTGTTGCGATGACCGGCGAAAATCGGGTTTTAGCAAAACAGGGTTTGAAATTTCTCAGAAAAACAAGAAAGTTCGGGCTGCGATTATTAATTCCGGAGGAGAAATTGTCACACTTCGAAATCTCAAATATTGTATTTGACATTGCTCCAAAGATCAACGCTGCAGGGAGAATCTCTCATGCCAAAGCAGCAGTTGAGCTGATGATCTCGGACAACCTGAAACAGGCGCATCAAATTGTAGATGAAATTGTGAACCTGAACGATGAACGCCGCGAGATGGATATCAACATCACACAGTCTGCGATGAATCAGGTTCTGGAGCTTCAGAAAACACAAAGATTCTCTACGATTGTCTATGATCCGAGTTGGAACAAAGGCGTGATCGGGATTGTAGCTTCCCGGCTTATTGAAACCTATTACAAACCGACCTTGGTTTTCACCGAAGGAAACAATGGCGAACTGGTAGCTTCTGCAAGATCGGTGGCAGATTTTGATATACATCAGGCGCTGGAATTCTGTTCCGACCTGTTTATGAAATTTGGCGGACATCAGGCTGCGGCTGGACTTTCTATGGAGAAGGAGAAGTTTGATGAGTTTAAGATCCGATTCGAAGAATATGTGAAAATCAATATCCGCGAACATCAGAAGGAACCTTCCATCTATATCGACAGTGTGGTAAAGCCTGAAGACCTGAACCGCGAATTTTTTAATTTTCATCGCAAATTAGCACCTTTCGGACCTCACAATATGAAACCTGTTTTGGTTCTGAAAAACATCAAGGTCAATGGCTATGTCAGACTGATGGGAAAAGAAAGTACACACTTAAAATTCAACATTCTACAGCCGACAACCGGAAGAAACATCGAATGTGTAGGTTTCCGGTTCGGACAGTTTGCCGAAGATTTTAAGACAAAAACCTTTGATCTGGCCTTCACCATAGAGGAAAACCACTGGAAAGGGAACGTTTCGCACTTTCTGAATATACGCGATGTAAAATTCTATCAATAAAAAAAACCGATTCGTAAAAACGAATCGGTTTTCTTGCTTACTTATTCTTTAATCACTTTTCTTGTGTAAGTTCCCTTGTCTGTTCTGATCTTCAGATAATAGATTCCCTTCACCGACGTAATGTTAATTCTGGAATCTTTGACCGGTGAACTAAGAATGTGTTTCTGAATTATCCTTCCCGCTCCATCATAGACCTCAACAGAATTCAATTTTTCATTGGACTTTATGTTGACAATTCCTTTCGTAGGAACCGGATATATCCTGATATCAGTTGTACTGAGATCCGCAGCATCCAAAGTGGCCTGCTTCTGAACCAGCCTGTTAGAATACATCAACCCGGACGAGCAGGAAATAATGGCATTGACATCAATAGACTGTCTGACTGTGCTGTTATTAGAGAATAACAATACTTTAATATAATATCTTCCCGCCGAAAGAGCGTAGTTATTAACGCTAGGGCTTCTGCTGTTCAGCCAGCCTTTCGCACCATCGTTCATCCATGCGGTCTTGGTAATCTCTGTTTCCGTTTCGCTGCCATCCGGATTGATCTTCACAAGATATGTCCAGTTTCTCACGAAAGACAATGATCTGAGGTTGAGTTTTGCATCCGTAGCATTTTCCGGAATAGTGAATTCTCTACTTTTGTAGGTGTAATAACCTTCGAAATTATTAAGCGTGATCCATTGGCTATTCTTGCCTGCCAGCAGATCGGCATAGCTCCATCCAGGATAGGTCTGTCTTACTTTAGGAGTTATCATGGTTCCGTTGACATCATAACCTTTCCAATCATCCTCATCAGAATCTATCGCCAAATACTGATTATCAGAATCTTTACCTGTAGAGATATCTGCTATATTTGCACCAACATTGAAGGTAACAGTCTGTGCAGAAGAGAGACCGCTGTTGTCAGAAACTGTAAGCTTCGCTGTGTAATTTCCCGGAACAGTATAGATCACATCCGGTTTTATATTATTGCTGGAGGATATAGACGGATTACCGGAAAATTCCCATTGATAACTTGAAATATTACCTGTACTTCGGCTTGCGTCAAAATTTACCGCATAACTACTCTGGGTAAAGTTCCTGGCAGTGAAGTTGATCTTGGCCGCCAGAACATTATTCTGATCCTGGATTGTAGTCTGGTAATCATTGGTCTGGATCGGGAAATTATAATCAAAGTAGATATCTGCAATGTTACTCACGGTGTCTCCCTCTACAAGGTCGGATCTGGATTTCATTTTCAGGAGAACATTTCCATGACCACCATTTTTAAGTTTTATTTTCTTGAATATCAATTCAACAGTATTTCCGACTACTCTGGTCTCCACAGGCGCGGAAGCATTCTGCAGCTGTAATGTATTAATGTCGAACTCAGCCGGATCTACATCCATTTTAACCACAATGTTTTCAGCCTCAGCATTTCCTGTGTTTTCAAAATTTACCACATAATGCATATATTTTCCGACGGCAACGGATGGGATTGTTTCTCCTTCCAGACAAGTAATATCATTCGGATCAAATGAGTTCACCACCGTTTGCTTGTAACTAAAATAGTTATCATCCGGCGTCAGATCACTATTTGAGGGGGCGATCTGGGCATTGAATTCCAAAACATCTCCCATATTCACCGGATTGTTGGCGTCCGTTGGTGTATTGATCTTGAAAGTAAGCTCTGCTGCGCTATTCTCAAAAGGTTTTAGATTAGCAAAGTCAAATTCTATCGATCCGTTACTAATTGCGGAATAGGGTATGTTGCTACTTTGGAATGTCATTTTGTTGGAATCATAGTTCATAACCACTTTTCCCGTCAATGATGTATTCCCTTTATTTCTCCAAACCAGCTGATACACGGCATCAAAACCTGGTCTTGCTCCGGTTAGTGGTGCAATGACCACCTCTGCGTCATTTTGAGTTCCATTGGCTGTTACGCAAATATCCTGGGTGAACACGTTGTTGTTGGAATCTGCAAAACTCGTAGAAAAATTAGCCGGAGAAATTGTAAACAATGTTGGATTCTCTGCAAGCGCTGTAATATTGAAATTACCAGATTGCGTATAGAATTCATATTTTCCATTTTGTTGTACGAAAGTCTCCCCGGAAGTTGTCCCGTCATTGATTTTCAGTTTCAGGAATTCGAAAGGATTGTCGGAAGCATCACAACCGTTGTTGTTAGCATCGATTTTTACATTTCCTGAAATCGTATTAAAGTTTCCGCCTGGTGTGAAGGAGCAGTAGGAGTTGATGTTGACATTTGTTTTTCCACTTTTTACTAATTCCTCTTGGATTCTTTGTAATTCAACCGAGTTATTATCTGCACAAACAAATTGAATGTTTGTGTTTTCAAAACCATAGCTATCGTTATCATTTAAGAACATTACATTGTATCCATTTTTAAGGAATACTTGAGTTAAATTTGGATTATTATTAAATATCAAATATTCATTCATATAACTTAATGAATTTGAAAAATCAAGATCGGAAAAGTTATTATAACTCAAATTCAATTTAATCATTTTCGCCTTATAAATATTAATCATCGACAATAAATTGTGAGAAAGATCTACCGCATTAGCTGTCATATTGTTAATATCCATGTCAGTTAATTGATTATAACTGAAGTCGTAATTAGGTCCATCAAGTAGTTGATCATCATCTGCGATTGACGTAGGATAAGAAAAATTTTTAATCAGGCTGATTTGATTATGACTACAATTTAAACTCTTCAAATTTGGAACATACAGTAAATCCAAAGATGTGATTTTATTATTATTACAAGACAATGTTTCCAAAAGCTGTAATTGATTAAGATATAGATCAGTAAGTAACTGATAACTAACATTTAAATAATTCAATTTCGTTAGTCCATTAATATTTACACTTGTTAGCGTTGGATCAAAGTTAGCTTCGCCAGTAAGCGGTCCCCAGGTTGCCTGATTGTTGGACAAATCCAGATATTCGAGATTCGTCAATTGTGATGCATCAAAGCTTGTTAAAGAATTTCCCCGCAGTTCCAAATGCTTCAATTCCGGCGTATTTGCAATATTGGCGGAAGCCACATTGTTATTGGTCCAGCTGACAAAATTGAGTTTCGGGCAGTTATTTATAGTTAATTCTGCGGTGTTCCCGTGAACATTAGGATCCGGATAGGTATTATAGCTATCGCGAAAATCAGATCTCACCTCAGATAAAGCAGGACAGTTTTTAAAACTCGCTTTGGAAACATCACAATCAGACAAATTAACAGTCTTTAGATGGCTAAGCCCTTCCAAATTAACATCCCCAATTTTTCCATGAATGTGGGAATTACTGGAATCATTGATGTAATAAATTGTCTCAAGATTTGCAAAAGAATTGATCCCTTCAAGAGAGGCATAATTAGAAGTTTGTCTAAAATCTATTCTGTAAATCTGAGCCGCTTCGGATAGTTGTATTTCGCCATCACCATTTTGGTCAGCTAGAATGTTATTTCCATTGCTATCATAGCAAAGTACGAAATTATTTGGACTGGGATTATTTGGCCCACCTCCTAATAATGCTTGCTTAAAATTCGCATCAGGAAAGTTGATGTTTTGAGCCTGCATTCCTATAGAAAGGAATGCAAGGCAAAAAAGTAATTTTGTTTTCATCATTTGTAAATTATCGTGAGTAAAATTAGTTTATAAAATACCTTGGTTATTGGTTCATTTAGAATTCGTTGGCTTTGAGTTAGAATTTAGAATCTGCTGATCAGATCCTGTAATCTATCTCTTTTTCTTTGTGATACCGGAAGCTGTGCATTGTCCGACATGATTACGAATCCTCCATCCCTTTTGATGTAAGACCTCATCTCGTTCAGATTGATCAGGTGAGACTGGTGGATACGCTCAAATCCATGGCATGATAGTAATTCTTCATATTCTTTCAAAGTCTTGGATATCATGACCACTTTATTATGATTTTTGATATAAAATTTGGTGTAATTATCCACCGATTCGCATCGGATAATATCCTTGATCTCAAAGAGATGAATACCATCTGATGTTGAAAGAGCTATCTTTTTGAAATTCTCGGTTTTCCTTGTGATGTTTTCCAGAAGCAGCTCGATATTTTTATTCTCATTGTTCAAATGCGTGATATTTTTGATCTTTCTGATAACCGCCTGCAGTTCTTCCGGGTCGATCGGCTTTAGGAGAAAATCCAGCGCACTGAATCTAAAAGCCTTTATCGCAAATTTCTCATGAGCTGTCACAAACACAATGTGCGAGGAGATCTTTCCATATTTGGTATTAAGATTTTCCAAAATATCGAATCCCGAACCGTCATTCATCATGATGTCCAGGAAAACAATTTGGGGATTTGTTTTTTCTATAAGCTTTATTCCCGTCTTTACACTTTCCGCCTCGCCCAGGATTTCAATCTCCGGAGCGTATAAAGACAACATCGCCCTCATCCCACTTCTGAGATTATGGTCATCATCTATTAAAATTGCAGTAATCATCATTTATGATTTATAAATTCCAATGGTAGCTTTATCAGAACCTGAGTTCCTAAGACAATATCGTTATCATTTAGTTCTGTAATCTCCAATTCGATTTTTTTATTTTCCAGTTGCTCCAGCGTTTCCAATCTTTTCTGCGAAATCTCCATCGCCATAGATTTGTGTGCGTTGACAAAATTGGTTTTCCCCATCTTCGATTGTTCGATTCCCACACCATTATCTTTGATAGTACAAATAAGATACTCACCTCTCTGTTGAAAAGTGATATCGATGAAACCTTTCTCATCTTTGGGAACTACACCATGAATGATGGCATTTTCCACATAAGGTTGCAACAGCAAAGATGGGATTGCTGTATCATCTTCAATTTCCGGATCTTTGGAAATCTTAAAATCGAACTTATTGTTGAATCTTAGTTGTTCCAATTCGAGATAATTCTTCAGCGCCTCTATTTCTTTATCAATTGTAATTGAGGATTCTTTGGAAAACTCCAGGGTAAGACGCATCAGTTTGGAAAATTTTGTCAAATAACGGATCGCTTCATCTTTTCCGTTTTGCATCACAAAGGCCGAGATTGCCGCTAAGCAATTGAAAACGAAGTGTGGATTCATCTGCAAATGTAGAGCCTTGTGTTCAAATTCGGCCAACTGTTTTTGAAGAAGAATTGTCTTTTGCTTTTCTCTGTTTCTGTAATAGAAAAATGTTCCCAGTAGAAAAATCCCTGCCAACGCAATGATAAAAAGCCATTTCAGCCTTTCCCGGCTTGCATTTTCACGCTTTTCCAGTTGTTCTTTTTCATATTGGAAACTGAGTTCGGTTTTCAAACGTTGTTGTTCATTTCTTACAACATCGAATTTCTCTTTTTCGATATCGTAATTTTTGAGATGCAGTAATGCCAATTTTTGATCTCCTTTTTTATCATATATCTGTGAGAGCAGTTTTTCAGCATTCATAGTTGCTTCTGTCAATTCCAATTCTTTTGAAAGTTCAAGACCTTTATTTGCAAATTTTAGAGATTCCTCCAGATTATTTTCATTAAAATAAAGCTCTCCCAAAAACAAATAAGTGTCGGACAGACCAAATTTGTCATCAATCGATAAAAATTCTTTCTCCGCATTTTTTAAATTAGCTTTAGCTACTTCTACTTGACCTTTCTGAATATAATATTGAGAATAATTGTTGTAAAGCTCTCCTAAAGCTCTAGGATTCTTATTTTTTTGATAAGACCTAAAACTCTCATCAAAATATTTTTTTGAATTTTCCAGCTTATTCTGATAAAGATAGATCAGTCCAATATTGGCTGCACTTGCGGCAAATGTTGCTTCGTCTTTATTTTTTGAGATCTTGTTAGCTTTCAAAAAATAGTCTAACGATTTTTCCTTGTCATCAATAGACTTATAAATGACCCCGATATTATTATAAAGCTTAGAGATCTGTAGCTCGTTCTTTGTCTCTTCGTAGATTTTCAATGCTTCAAAATCACTATCCAGAGCTTTGGCGTAATTATTTTGTTCAGAATAGGCAACACCTTTGCTACCCAATGTTTTAGCAAGAGTTTCTTTTACATTCCTGTCATTAGAATTAATTTCCAAAAGAATTTTTTCTGAGGCCTCAAAATTTTGCAAAGCTTTATCGTAATCTCCAAAAATCAGGAATGAAGTTCCGATATTCTGATAAGCAACAGCCTGTTGATAAGGATTCTTATATTTTTTCGCATTTCCTAAGGCAAGAATTGCAAACTTCTGCATCTGCTCCGGATCAGAATGTTTGTATGCATCCGAGATCTGATTTTGTAAGACATCAATATTTTGAGGATTTTTTTCAATCTTGAGCAACGTCAATAGAGAATCCGCAGCAGACTGAGCCGATATAAAAATTGCAAAAAGTATCAGTAGAAAAAATAGAATTTTTCTCATCCTTTATGTTTTGTGCAAAATTAATCATAAGGAATTGATTTTAAAAACATCTAATGAGAAAACGCAGTTTTTGGATGAGAATTCGATTTCAGATTGACATTTTAATTCTTTAAATTTGAAGTCTATAAATCATTGATAATTTTGGAACATCGCAAAAAGATCGGATTATTTTTCGGCTCATTCAACCCCATTCATATTGGTCATTTGATTTTGGCCAATTATATTTTGGAACATTCTGATATGAAAGAATTATGGTTTGTAGTGAGTCCGCAAAACCCTTTCAAAGACAAAAAATCACTTTTGAAAGACCACAATCGTTTGGATATGGTACAATTGGCGATAAAAAATTATCCAAAAATGCGAGCTTCCAATGTAGAATTCTCTTTGCCAACACCGAGTTATACGGTTGACACGTTAACTTATCTTCAGGAAAAACATCCGGATTATTCTTTTTCACTGATAATGGGAGAAGATAATTTGAAAAGTCTTCACAAATGGAAAAACTATGAATTACTCTTAGAAAATCATCAGATTATTGTTTATCCTAGAGTTTTAGGTGAAGAAAAAAAAGATGAAGTTTTCGAGAGCCTCAAACTGACAATTGCTCAGCACGAGAATATTCATCAAATCGATGCGCCCATCATAGAATTGTCTGCAACGGAAATCAGAAATATGATCAAGGAAGGCAGAAACGTGCGACCTATGCTTCCGCCGGAAGTTTTTGAATATCTTGATGGAAGTAGTTTTTATAAATAAACTTTGGATGAAAAAACGTCTTCTTTTAATCTTAATTTTGCTTTTACCAACATTATTTGTTGCTCAAAACAAAGAAGTCATTAGAATAAACTGTGATTCAATTTTTAATAAAAAAGGCTATTCTGTTTCCTTGAAATTTGACCCGAAAGAACAAAGAACATTAAATGTATTATTTACTTTCTCGAAGAAAATCAATGGAAAAGAAAAAATAATACATCAGGAAAAATTGCACAGCCAGTTTCAAAATGTTGAGTTCATCGATTTCAATGGTGATGGGATCAAAGATATTTTGGTAGAAAACACGTCTGATGTGAGAAGTAATTTGACCTATCATCTTTTTATTGTTGATTTAAAAAATCAGAAATTAAGGAAAATTGAAGGTTTTGAAGAAATTAAAAATCCAAATTATCTCAAAAAATATGACCTGATAGATTGTCTGGTCATGTCTGGAAAAAACTGGACCAGCTTTTATAAGATCGAAGGAAATAGGATCAAGGATTTTGGATATGTTATAGAAGATGGCGAAGATGACCATGGAAAAGATTTGGAATATGACAAAAATTACGAACTAACTTTGGCAAAAATCCTGAAATCCGAAAAAGAGAAAAAATGAACATCATAGAAAAATATTCCTCAAAATATTCCGAAGAAAAACTCATCAGGTGGTTTAAGCAAGTTTGTCTTGCAGAAGCAGTTTCCTGGTTTTTACTTTTCACGGCAATGGTTTGGATCCGTGTCGAGCCAAAAGATCTTTTTGCAATTATTTACATCAGTACGATGGGAAGTATTCACGGCTTATTTTTCACGTTTTATCTTTTGCTTTTGCTTCCTGTGAAAAAGATTTTTAAATGGGATGATGAGGATTCTATTTTTGCGTTGTGTGCAGCATTTTTTCCATTTGCAACGATTTGGGTTGAAAAAAAACTGGCGGATCATCACAGAAATCAGGAATAGAAAAAGACTTGCTTCTAAAATTTTACTAAAAATTGACTTCTAATAATCAGGCCTTTGCAGAATCTGCAGAGGTTTTTTTTATGTTTTTTTGAGATGTGATGTAATAGATCATTAGCAACAATTGTCCTAAGAGTAAATCAATCAAAATTTTTTAATTCTGATAATCAAACGATTAAATCAATAGCAACGTTTTATTTACTACTTTGTATTGCATAATACTTAAATTAATATATATCTTTGCAATGTAAATTATTAGAAACTACAAACTACCTTAATAAAACCAAGTATTATGAAAGCTAAAATCCTTATGGCAGTGATCTTTTTCTCAGGAATGATTTCTGCGCAACAGACTCAGAAAAAGACAGAAGAGACAAAAACGATAGAAGAAGTGAAGCTGAGTAAGAAATTTTTCGTGAAAAAATCTGACCGATTTGTTTACGATGTGGCTTCCTCTCCAGTTGCAAAAGGAACTAACTCTTTCAATCTTCTCCAGCAGACGCCAATGCTCTCCAGCACAGACGGAAAGACTTTCAAAATAATGGGAAAATCCAACGTGGTTTTTTACATCAATGGCAAAAGAACGCTAATGGATGCAGAAGCCATTACGGAAATGCTAAAAAATACGCCGTCCGAAAACATCCAAAAAATCGAGGTCGTAACTGTTCCGGGAAGTGAGTTCCAAGTGGAAGCGAATGAAGGCGTCATCAACATTGTGATGAAAAAAAGCAAAACGAATGGCTACAACGGAACATTGAAAATGAATAACAGCCAGACTTTTTATAACAATCCTTCGTCCGGAATCGCACTGAATGCCAGACAAAATAAATTTTCTTTCAGCACCAACTTCAATATGGGAAGCTGGAGAGAAAGAGAAAAATATACGCTGACCAACGGAAATGATACCTTCCAGAATAATTCTTTCGGAACAATGGATGACCCGAACAAAAACTACGGCGGAAGTATGAACATTGATTATGAAATCAATAAGAAGCAAAGTCTGGGTTTCAGCTACAATATGCGCTACAACAAGAGCTTCGGGTCTGTTCTGGATATGACGAATTTTGAAAACGGTGTGCTTTCCAACAGAACGATTAATCAGGAAGATGCACAGACCAGAAATCATAACTTCAACCTAAATTATGAAATCAAAACCGATACTTTGGGCAGTAAACTGAGTTCAAACGTTTCCTACCTATGGTTCAATAGGGACAAAGTGAGCTTGGGTGAATCTTTCCCACTAAAAGCTGATGGAAGATACAGCGCATTCCAACAGGCTGTTCCTCAAATCATTAATAACTACGCAGCCAACATCGATTATATCAAAAAGTTCAGGAATGAAAGCACTTTTGCCATCGGAAGCAGCTATAACTACACCAACACAGACAGCGACACCAGACAAAATGATTTCGACGGAACGCAGTTCGTGACCAACACAGTGCTTTCTAACCATTTCATCTACAAAGAAAACATCATTGGCGCTTATGCGACATTCGAGAGAAAATTCTCTGACAAATTCTCTGCAAAGGTGGGAACAAGATTCGAAGCCACTTTGAGCACAGGTGATGTGGTTGGAAAATCCGATATCGGTTTTGAAAGAAATTACAACAATCTTTTGCCTTACGCCACATTGAATTATGCCATCAATGACAACAATAACATCACTTATAGCTTTTCAAGCCGTGTGCGAAGACCTGGATTTGGTCAGCTGAATCCTTCCAGAACGTACTTTACACCGACCAATTATATTCAGAACAATCCTTTTATGCAGGCTTCCAGGAATTATAATCAGGAAATCAACTACATGTACAAAAACGCGTTCTATGCTAATTTGAGTTTCAATTATGCAGACAATGCTTACGGACAATTGCCTTTGCAAGGTATCGAAACAAAACTTGTAAGAGACGAAAATGGAAATCCTACCTATGATGCAAACGGAAATCCAATAAAAATCACATCCGAATTCCTAAGATACATCAGAACCAATTATGGCAACAACAAACAGATTGGATTAACTCTGGGAATGAACAAAGCCTGGTTTGGTGACATCTGGACTACCAACTACTCCGCCAACTTCGAGTATGCCACTTTCAAAGGTGGTGTAACGAAAGACCCAACTTCTCAACTACTTCCGGGAGACACAGAAACATTAGAGCCATTCATCATCGATGTAAAAACCCTGAACACCTTCTTCCAGGCCAATAATATCATAAGATTATCTCCTAAAAAAGACTGGTATCTGGGCATTAATTACTGGCTGATGCCGACAAGAGAAGTAGAAATGGGAAAACTCTACACACAACAGAGTTTTGATGTAAACATCAAGAAAATTATGGGAAATTTCACATTCCTAGTTGAGCTCAATGACATCTTTAATCAGAATATTGATGATATCAGAACAACTCAGGCCAAAGGAAGCTATAACACCGTAAGAAATTTCCAATACCGACGAGAACTGAACATCAACGTAACCTACAACTTCGGAAACCAGAAACTGAAAAAAGCAAGGGAAGTGAAATCGGCTAACGATGCCATCCGCTCAAGAACTTAATTAGTAATACTCTCAAACACCAACTCATACTCTATAACGCTCCAACCCTACAACTCTCAAACCCAAAAAACTCTCAAAATGAAAACCAAGACTCTCATCGCCGCCCTATTTTTCTCCGGATTGATTTATGCCCAGGAAACCAAAACAGACTCGACCAAGACCAAAAATATAGAAGCCGTAACGCTGACAAAGCAAGTTTTCAAAAAACAGAGCGACCGGTTTGTGTATGATGTAGCCGCATCGCCGGTCGCCAAAGGAAATACGGCATTCAACTTACTGAAACAAACTCCGCTCGTTTCCTCAACGGATGACAAGACATTGAAAATCATCGGGAAAAATAATGCTGTCATCTACATCAACGGGAGAAAGACCAATATGGATGCGGAGTCTCTGACTCAATTTCTGAAAAATACGCCGGCAGAAAACATCCAGAAAATCGAAGTGATTACGCTTCCCGGAAGTGAGTTCCAGGTGGAATCTTCCGATGGTATCATCAACATCGTTCTAAAGAAAAAAATGACTGATGGTTTGAATGGAAATCTTAGAATGGGAAATTCTCAAAGCTATTACAATTCCTCTTATGCAAGTGTTTCGCTCAATTATAGGAAGGATAAACTGGGAATTAGTTCTAGTCTGAACACAAGCCAGAATATCCAGGAGCAATATTATATTCTGAGAAACGGAACCGCAAAATCAAGCAATCAGTCTGAAGGAAGAGTAACTGACCCAAACAAGAATCTCGGAGGTTATTTAAATATTGATTATCAGTTGAATGACAAAAGCAATTTGGCCCTGACATGGAACTCCTGGATGAACAGAAGCTATGGTTCTACATCTAATCTTTTCAATACTATCAATTCAAAAAATGAGGACGGAACAGCACAACCGACAAAATATAATTATACTAAGAACCTTGAAAACTCCCGTTCCTACAACAATTCTTTTAATTTGAATTATGAATTAAAGACCGATACGCTGGGAAGTAAATTGAATTTAAACGCGGCCTATCTCCATTACAAACGCTTCCAGAATGCTGACAACAGAACTTATGGTTTCGATGCTTTTCCGGTAATGAATACCGTTGCGAGTATACAAATTATCCAAAGCACACCACAAATCATCAACAACTTCTCTTTCCTAGGCGATTATATCAAGAAATTTAAAAATGATTTTACAGTCTCCTTGGGTGGAAATTTTAATAAAACAAAAACTGACAACGACACAAAAAATGACACCTATGATGCCACTTCGTTAATTGATTCTAACCCAAACCATTTTATCTATGATGAGAGTATTTACGGCGTTTATTTGACCCTTGAAAAGAAGTTCTCCGACAAATTCTCCGGAAAAATAGGTTCCAGATACGAGATTACAAAAAGCATTGGAACGTCTGACAATCCGGAAAAATCTTCGGTGGGAAGAATCGAGCAAAACTATAATAACTTTCTGCCATACATCAGTCTGAACTATGGCATCAATGATAAAAACAACATCTCGTACGCCTTTTCCAGCAGAATGAGAAGACCAAGTTTCTGGGAACTGAATCCGGTAAAAAATTATCTTACAGACGTGAACTATACCCAGAATAATCCATTTGTAAAGGCCGCTTCGGTTTACACCAATGAGTTAACTTATATGTTCAAAAGTTCCTACTTCCTGATTCTCAACCACTCCTACACAAAAAACGTGATCACACAAGTCTCACTGATTGGTGCACCCAGACGTCTGGACGGAACATTTGGAGAAGATCAGATCAGATATATCAGAACCAATTTCGGAGACAAGCAGGAAATGTCCGCAATGATTGGTATGCAAAAAACATTTTTCAAACAGTACTTAACAACCAATTTCAACATAGGGATGCAGAGAAAT
This sequence comes from uncultured Chryseobacterium sp., assembly GCA_913778505.1. Taxonomy (GTDB): domain Bacteria; phylum Bacteroidota; class Bacteroidia; order Flavobacteriales; family Weeksellaceae; genus Epilithonimonas. The sequence goes on along the minus strand of CAJYWD010000031.1, from coordinate 27,925 downwards.
ATCAATAATGGATTCCTCAACACAGATCCGATTACCGGCGAAGTTTTCCCGGATTATGTGAATAAAATCAAATCCAACAGTTTACTCATCCAAACCAATAATACCATCAGGTTAGACAAAAATAAAACCTGGTTCCTTGGCGTCAACTATTGGTATGTTGACAATCAGCAAATAGAATTGGGACAGCTCAAATCATTAATGAGTCTTGACCTCAATATCAAAAAAGTATGGAATGACTGGACATTTGCTGTAGAAATCAATGATATTCTGAAAACAAACAAAGTTGTGATCAGCGATAATTCCCAAGCTGACGGCAAATATAATTACATCAACCAAAACCAATATAATCAATATATAAACTTCAATATCACATATAACTTCGGGAACAAAAAAGTTCAGAAAATAAGAGACATCAGCAGCGCAGACAAGGACATTAAAAACCGCACCAGATAACATACATTATATTTTCTTATCCAATCATTATTTTCAAAAAAATCCCGTCGCATGTATTACAAGACGGGATTTTTGATTTAAATGACTTAAAATCATTAAGCCAAAAGGCAGCCACTATCAGCCGCTAGCAACTCATCATTCATCCAAAGTGATCTGGTACGATCCCGCATTGGCAGCGTCCGTATTTTTTACTAGCAGGAAGCCCGCATTGGGATTCAGGTCTGCAGCCGTTTTAGAGATCGTTGCACCACCACCGATCGGGATTTGCACACCCTCCAGATTCTGTGACGGAGAAAGGCAGAATACCAATGGTACCGTGCCCGTATTTTTGAAGGTGAAAACGGCATCTTCCGAAACGGCCACAGTGGCCAACGTCTTCAGTGCGCCCGCAGCTACAGTACCTTCGTACTCCTGCAGGTCTTTGTCTGTAGAGATATCGTACACGAACTGTCTTTTTTTGGCATAGTCCGTAGCATAGATGATCTGTGCGGCGGCATTAATGAGGGAAAGCCTGTCGTACACCGCATTCAGGATCTTGATGCGCTCTTCCGTGAGCTTAGGACGTTGTTTTTTGAAGACCTCCTGCGTGGTATTCTTATTGAGAAGATCTGTGCGGATGGTCTGGATGGCGGCTATCGCCGGAGCATTGTAGCCTGCGGCTACCAGTTGGGTCTGATATTTTACACAGGCTTTGGACATCTCGTCCAGGAACTGGATCATCTTGCTCTCATTCTGGCGGACGTCCATATAATCGTTGAGACCGAACTCGCCTTGTGTGGCAGCACTGTTTGGAAAAGCTTTCTGCACAAAATACTTGACCTCAGTGTACTTGGCTCTGGCCATATCCATCTGGCTGAGGACATTCTCGGTGGTCTGCACCTGCTGGTCTGCCACTGCAGAATCTGCCACCACAGTTTCTGCCGCCACGATGGAAGCGAGGTAGGCGGTCATGAATGCGGCGTTGATAGTAGAATCGAAGGCGGTAAACTTGGCGATTTCGCTGTTCGCAAGGTTGTAATTTACTCTTGCGCTTTGCGTCATAAAGGCATCTGTGCCGGTGTAATTTCTTTTAAGTTCCTGTGGATCCATAATTTATGCTTTTTTAAAATTCATTTTTTTAATAATCAATCAGCTGAGCACGGAGGCGGGATGATCATAATTGCTTCGCTGATGCTTCACACTGCTTCGCTAAGTCTTCACACCCCTTCGCTGATTCCTCACACTGCTTCGCTAAGTCGTCACGCCGCTTCGGCATTACTTCACATTGCTTCGCTAATACTTCACACCGCTTCGCTAAGTCTTTACATTGCTTCGCTGATTCTTCACACCGCTTCGCTAAGTCTTCACACCCCTTCGCTGATTCCTCACACTGCTTCGCTGGTTCCTCACACTGCTGATTCAGCTTTTTGGTTGGGTGACAGGAGGCTTTCTTTATTCGTTTCCTTACTGAGTTATACCTTCAACTCATCTAATACGTCTAAAGACCCTCCACTGTTCCAGGCTCTCACGTGATGAAATAAATTTTCGAAATCAAAGGAATTCATTATTTTTCTTAATAACCATGCTCTGAATCATAGGTCTAAGTTATAAATATTTTGACTCTGTGGTGAAAACATTTTTTGGAGCAATGATTGTGACATTCCAATATTCTGATCGGAAAAATATTATGCTGATGAATACTTAATCGATATTCATTTTTGGATAATGAATATTAAAACATAAAATCTTTAAGGATTGAAAAATTTATTTTGAAGATTTTTATGTTCTGTTGAGAATTTCAAATGATATAAAAGAAAAATCCCGTCAAGTTCTAAGACAAGACGGGATTCTGATTTTTTTTTGAAAAGACATTATTTCCCCGGCAGGAAAACCTCAGCCAGCATGCATCTGGCGCTTCCGCCGCCGTTGGTTTCTATGACTTCCAAATCTGAGTAGATGATGTCGCAATATTTTTCAATGGCTGAGATTTGTTCCTGATTCAATGATTGATAAGCGCTTTGGCTCATCACCAGGAATTTTTCGCCCGATTGATTCTGAACCTGAAGCATATTGCCGGCAAAGTTCTGCATCTGATCTTCGGATATTTCTATCAATTCTTTTCCTGAGTTTTTAATCGTTTCGATGACGTGGCTTCTCTCGGATGCATCATCAATGCAATCCAGGCAGATGACCACGAATCGATCTGCAACACACATCATGACATTGGTGTGATAGATCGGCAATCTTTCTTCGCCAGCCGTCTGATAAGAATGAAAAACGACAGGTTCGAATCCGAACTCGCTGCAGAATTTCCTGAACAATTCTTCATCCAACCTGAGCGAAACCGAACCGTAAGCAATCCTGTTCTCGTGGTCGAAAATCATGCTTCCCGTTCCTTCCAGGAATTTATGGTCTTTTTCGTATTCAGAATAATCGATGATTTCCTTCACCTCAAATTGGTCTTTGATGTGGCTGATGATATCATCCCGTCTTTCCAAACGCCTGTTTTCAGCAAACATGGGGTAGAGGACCACCGTTCCGTCCGCATGAAAACTCACCCAGTTATTCGGGAAAATGGAATCCGGGGTTTTAGGTTCAGGCGTATCTTTTATGGTAATGACATGGATGCCTTTTGCCTTCAGTTTTACAGCAAAAGCGTTGAATTCTTTCAAAGCTTCATCCTGGACGTTGCCTTCCTGCTGAACCTGGAAATAATTGTTGACCGCCGTCTGCTCATTGAACCCGAAAGCGACAGGCTCTATCATTAAAACTGTATCTGTTGTCTGCATATTATCAAACTAAAATTTAAAATTAAATCTATCTCGCAGATTTTTTAGATTTAGCAGATAGTTTCAAATAAAAATCTGCTGAATTTGCTGAATCAGCGAGAAATGTCTGTATTTATTCTCTCACCAACGGCAAAGTCGAGCATCTGAGCAAACCTCCCATTTTGGAAATCTCACGGTACGGAATTTCTTCTACAGTCATTCCCCACTCGTCACGGAGATGATGATTGAGTCTTGTGAAAGTCTTATCCGACACCACAACATCCGGAGCGATAGAGAATATATTGGGATTCATCTCGAACATTTCTTTTTCAGTGACCTCGAAGCAGTTTTCCTCGCCAAAAATATCCAGCAGCAACTGGTAATCCGACTCATCTACAAATCCGTTTTTGTAAATGATACATTTGTCATTCCCAACGATATTGAACGTACAGTCCAGATGAAGAATACCTTCGTAAGGCTTGGTGTCGTTTTTCCTGAGATCCAGGTCGATGATTCTCTTTTTCGGGAAATATTCCTTGAGGATCTCAATGGCATATTCGTTGGTTCTGGCGGTTTTCAGATTTCTGTAATCCGGGCTGTAGCTGGTTCCGATGAAGAGGAAACCGTTCCACACAATCACGTCGCCACCTTCGATGTGCGCTGTCTCCGGCAGGTTAATGACATTTCGCCACGATACCTTATCAATGATATGGCGGTAGGCTTCCTGCTCGTCTGCACGGTCCGGAATGATATTGGAAATAATCATCTTGTCCTCAATGACAAAGGCGACATCCCTTGCAAAAACCTGATTGTAATCTTTGATGATCTTTGGTCGGAAAACCTCAACATCATATTTCTTGAGCACCATTTCGAATTCCGTCATCTCGGTAATGATATCCTGCTCCTTTGGATAGATATTATTCTGGATGGTGTAGTAGGACTTGGCGTCGTAACTGTCTTCCAGGGTAGGAACCGGCCCGTTGGATTTAGGCTGTCCAAGCACCACGGACTTAAGTCTTCCCGTTTCGTTTTTAATATTTAGTTGCATAATTTCTGAGTCAGGCAAATATAATTAAAGCTTTCAAATCAGACCCCTGTTCCATCAGTGGATAACACCTGCATATTTAAAAATAAAGGAAAAAAATTGGATTATATACGTAAAAACACCAAAAAAAACCCGTAGAAAAAAAACTTTCCAGGGTTTTATAGTATTTTTCAAGACTTTTCTAAAGTCATAATCCTTAGTTTGTAGAATCATATATCTTAACAAATAAAAATTTCATGATTTTCATTCATTAATACCTTCATTTTCTATTTTTTTGGCCTACTTCTCAATTTTCTCGATGATCTAGGGAACTAATAAATCTTTGAATATCTTCTTTGCAAAGGCCTAATACCTTGTACTGGAGTTTTACTATTTTTTTATTGACATTTATCCATACCAAAATATTTTTCTGAAATATACCCTGCTTCATTTCCATTTTTTTTACTAGCTCAGTGGGCAGTTCCAGGATAGGTCTACCGATCCTCTTGTCGTAAACGGGATAGCGTTTTATAGATACTATCAATCCCGAATTGGTGAACTCGTAACATCTTAATTTCGAGTATGTGATTAATAAAATGAGAAATATAACAAAATTAGCAAGACTGTAATACGAATTGATTTTACGTATAAAAAAAAGAAATAAAAAGAAAGTCAACGTTAAGAGCAGTAATAAGTTTATGATCAATGACAAGAATTTAATCTTTTTTTTATTGGTGATTTTCATAATTATACCGTTACATTTTCACAAATTTCACTTTCAAAGTCTTATTATCCTTAAAATTAATTTCTAAAATATAAGCATCTCTTTTCAGTTTTCTGACGTCCACAATATTATCGGTATTTTTACTAGTGAAGATTAATTGGCTATTAAGATTATAAATACTGTGAGAAACAACTTGTTTTCCAATTATTTTTATATAATCCGTAGCTGGATTAGGAGCTATTAAGACAGCCTTGTCTTTGCCAAAATCATGATCAGATAAGAACACCTCATCTAAAACTTTAGCCTGGGACGTACTATGATTGATACTGAGAAGCGGTATATTAAGATTACCATTAGTACTGCTTAGTAATGGGAATTTATGCAGACTGTCGTAATACAGAAATGAAGTATTGGTAATTGTTCCAATCGAAAAAAGATAATTAGTATCCGTAGATTGGTATAAATTAAAATTCTGAGTCGATTTTATCCTCAAAACATCGGTGTATATCTTTGTACCAACTATCAGTGTACCCGCTGCATCCGCTGTATTGCTGATCGTTCCCTTGAATAATCCGGAGCCAGAAGAAGATGAAAAGATACCTCTTGCATTATCTGTTTCGGCATAGCCGAAGCTTGCTGGGTAAGTAATGATGGTTCCATTATCCGCAGAAAAATTAAGAGTGGCGCCGGAGGATGTGATACCTGTAATCTCCAATTTAGTAGCAGATGATTTGTAAAAAGCCGTGCTGACATCATCTGTCATCTTAAGATTGGATCCTGGAAATGTGGAAATTTCACTACCACTTGGCATATAGTATCTGACAGTTGCTAGACTTCCCTGTCTAAGATTAGCATTATTGAAGATTGCATTGTTTCCGGACGAGGAGTTATCTACCGTTCCTACGATGTCATAAGTATTAAAAGTATCTCCTACAGAAGGATCGTTAGATGCTTTAGTAATGATGACCTGAGCCTGTATATTTGGGATCAGCAAGAATCCGAGTATAGAAAATAGTGATTTCATTATATGTTTTTTATTAAAAGACCAGCGGTGGATTTTCTGCTCTACAGCTGGTCTATAAAGTGATCTATTAATTATCTGTAACGTAACCTTTAGGAGTTAGGTTATTGACCGCAAATGCCACTAAGTTAGCAAACCATCTTGCACCTCTTATTGTATATGGTGAGTATGTACAGTTCGTAGATGATTTTGGGTTGCTGAGACCACAGACAATACTATTGCTACCTAAACCATCATCATCGCCTGTGTAGAAAAGATATTGGTTTGGTGACCAAAATCCAACATTAATATTAGGAGTATTACCGCTTGATTTCAGGAATGCCAGATCAGTTCTGGATGTTGTAATTTGCCAAGCCTGCCCGTTCTGAACGGAATAACCCAATCCCGTAACATTCCCGAATGTTCCGTTGATCGGAGAACTCTGAAAACTAGTTAGTGGAGAATCCCAGTACATATAACCATTTGAAAGTGTATTAGTTGCTACAACATTTAGCTTACCTAATATAGTCGCAAAGTCTGCGGTAGACCCAGTACCACCACTATTAGCACCCTCCATAATCACTACTGACCTCTTTGTACCGAGATAACTTACAAAAGCATTCTCTGTAGCATCATTCCAAGTATCGCTATTGGCTGCTCCTACTGCGGAAAAAAAGACGATATCATATTTAGAAAATGTGTCCGCCAAATTGCCTGCAGTAATAGTGTTGTAAGCCAAGGTAGTAAATTGTACGGAGTTGAACTTTACTGTTCCAGATGGGCCAAATTCGTTATTATTATTAACAAGATTATTGAACCAACCTCCACCTACTGTGCCCAGATCATATCCTCCTGATAATGATAAAACCTTGATAACACGTAAAGATGATGACTGATTAACAGTGGATGTTACGGAACAAGATGACCCTCCTGAGTTGATTGTCCATGTAAATGATCCGGCACTGGCTGGCGTTCCTGTAGGATATAAAGTTAGGGTTTGTATACCCGTGGCAGTAAATGATCCATTCGCAATAAACTGAACGCCGTCCGTTACACTAGACTGGATATTATAAGTTCCAAGCGAAGTGACATTAACATTCATAGTAATATTTGATGTAGCGGGATTTCCTACTGATAGCGTACCATTCATCACGGCTGTGCTACAATCTGATGTGAAAACTGCAGTTCCACCACCTCCTCCAACACACTTCCAGCCCTGTCCTGCACCGGTACCTGTGTACACCACGAGTTCTCCGCCAGCATTATTACAACTATTGCAGTCTGTACAGTAAACCACCAAACCACTAACAGGACTGGCAATCGCAGTTTTCTGAACGTTTGTCATTCGTGGTGGCAAAAAGCCCTTAGTAGTAGAGCTTACATCAAGCAGCGCAGAAGCATTCGGGCTGGCTGTTCCTATTCCTACTGCTCCATTATCCCTAGCTACAAAGTCAGTTCCGGCATCTCTTGCACTACCATCAGATTTTGTTCCAAGTTTTACCATCGTATTTGTAGCATCATTTACCCAGGCATCATTAGTAGTATCACCTAAGGCACTACTAGAGAGCTTTTGCCATAATGACCCATCAAAATAATAGTATCCTTCAATATCCATATTGGTTCTCGGCGAGTTGGTATTACCGCCTGTAACATCAGTAATATAAACAAGAGCTCCCTTCTGATCGTTTCCATACGTAGATGTCAGCGCTGTCATTTCACCCCTTGTTAATCTTGGAGCCTGCAGTCCATATTTTTGTGTGTTATCTGTAATCGCACCTAAAACATCTCGCTTTGCTGAGACATCTAATGTTGTTTTCGGATCTGAATTATTGATTCCAACTTGGGAATAACCGAAAACTGCGCAAAATATTAATATGTAATGTAAAAGTTTTGTTTTCATAATTTGTAATAAATAAGTATTCTTTTGATTGTTCGCTAATGTTAAAACAGCATTGGCGGCGCTCTGGACCCTAATATTTTAAGCCTTGTACTATTATAAGATTCTATACTGTGATAGTTATTTTTCAAAAATGTATTAATAGTAAATAAGGCGTAAAAAAATTTCTCAAAAGATAATATTGGTGCCGCATATTCATAATTTGACCTTAATAGAAGTGCGCTAGCTTTTAGATTATTAATGTCAGGAATGTTACAGTGAAACTCATCTTCGAATGAGTAATTCTTAGAATTCTGTTTATCTTTTAAAGATTCCTTCCTCTTTAGTTCATTTACGACATCAGCCTTTATCTTTAAGACAGCTGTCTTCCTTTCAAGCCTTCTTTCTAATGAGTGAGAAGTTTTTGTTTTTACAAAGTCCTCTGAAGTATAAATATTTTGTAATCCAGAAATTATAGTGCTGTCGCCAATATAAATTACATCAGAAAAATGACGTGGATAATCTACAAAATGGCGCCCAAGCAAAATAGAATCTTCTGAAAAAGAATCATCAATAAATTTAGAATTGGCAAAAATTGGGGAGAAAAAAAATAAAAAGATGATTACAGAAAGTTGAGATAACTTACTATATCTATCAAGATTAATATTACATCTTTTTTTAATCATCTTTATTTATCTGCAAAACTAGCGGAATACATAAACTAAAAGCGATGAAAACAGAATTATATATAAAAACATTGTAATTTCATAATTTACTGATTATCAAAAGGAAAATTAAGTCGTTTTATATATTTTTCATTCAAAAAGATTGTTTTGAATTTTTGATAGTCGTTTTTTTCTATTTTAGTAAATAATATATAATTATAATTGTTAATTAACTATATGTAAAATTCTAAAATCAGAATCATGGAAGTAGCTAAAAATATTTTAATGAAGAAATATATTTTTCATTTATTGCTGAGTGTTTCTGTAATTATACTACTGAACACATTTGCCTTTTGGGCTGAAGGTCTAGCGTACTATTCTCGGTTATTTTTCTTTGGGCTCATAGGTGTAACATTTTTAACAATGATTGTTTATAAAACTAATTATAATCAAATTCAACCTTTTATAAGTTATTTCATAATCATATTTTATCTTGCATCTTGGTATTTTGTACTATGTATTTGGACAGTTATACCTACGATTTTTTTTATGCTATTTGTATTTCCACTATTTTTTCAAAGCATAAAATCTTCAAACAAAGCATTAAAATATTTGATTGCTTGCGTATTATCTATTTTTATAACATTATTAATACCCAAAGAAATTTTTACCGTGATTCCGGAAAAACAAAATCTTAACTTCGGAAACATCAAAATAATGATTTCCATTTTCTTAATATTTGGAGTTATTTTTTATTATAACAGCAAGATTATTAAAATACACGACTTACCAAGCGGACAAAATGAAATCGACTCCGAACTCAATAATGCAAATGCCAATCGAGAACTTTCCAATGATATTGATATTAAAGACAATGAAACATATCATATTCTTTATAATAATATCATAAACTATTTCAATAAGGAGACCCCGTGGAAAGATCCCGATTTCAGCATACAAGATTTAGCAAGTCAATTAAACACCAACAGTACCTATATATCTAGGTCGGTAAATTATCATTCGGGAATGAATTTCAAAACCTTAGTGAATAAATATAGAGTAGAATTTGTAAAGGAAGAGTTATTATCCGATCAGATAAAAAAACGTTATACATTATTTTACATATATACATCTGCTGGTTTTCGACATCAATCTACATTTAATAAAGCTTTTAAACAGATAGAAAATATGACACCCTCAGAATATATGGTTATGCTTAACGCTAAAATATTGGGACACACGCAAAATTCGAATACATAAAAAATCCCCGAAAAATTAATTTCGAGGATTTTATGATTGAATTTAATATTTTTTATCTGTTCGCAATGTCCACGTAATCACGCTTTTCCGCTCCCTGATATACTTGTCTTGGTCTTCCGATCGGGTCACCTTTCAGTCTCATTTCTCTCCATTGTGCAATCCAGCCCGGTAATCTTCCCAATGCGAACATCACAGTGAACATTTCAGTAGGGATTCCCAAAGCTCTGTAGATGATTCCGGAATAGAAGTCCACATTCGGATAAAGTTTTCTCTCGATGAAGTATTCATCTTCCAGGGCTACTTTCTCCAGCTGCATGGCAATGTCCAAAGCTTTGTCCTGGATTCCTAGTTTTCCTAAGATATCATCCGCCGCTTTCTTGATGATCTTCGCTCTTGGATCGAAGTTTTTGTAAACTCTGTGTCCGAAGCCCATTAATCTGAAGCTGTCATTTTTGTCTTTGGCTTTTGCAACCCATTTGTTCACATCGCCGCCGTCTTTTTCTATCAGTTCAAGCATCTCGATAACCGCCTGGTTCGCACCACCGTGCAATGGTCCCCAAAGTGCAGAAACACCTGCAGAAATTGAAGCGAACAAGCCTGTATGAGCAGAACCTACCATTCTTACCGTAGAAGTAGAACAGTTTTGCTCGTGGTCTGCGTGAAGGATCAGCAATTTATCTAAGGCAGCTACCACCACAGAATCCATCTGGAATTCTTCATTGGGCAATCTGAATGCCATTTTGTAGAAATTCTCCACATAGTTAAGGCTGTTATCGCCGTGGTTGATTGGCAATCCTAATGTCTTTCTGTAAGTCCACGCACAAAGATGAGAGAACTTTGCGATCATCAGTTCCGCAGCAAGATCCATTTCTTCTTTGGATTTCACATCTACCGCCTTCGGGTTGAATGCCGTTAATGCAGAGGTTAAAGCAGATAAAACACCCATTGGATGCGCAGAACGCGGAAAGACATCAATTAATCGCTTCATCTCATCTGCTACGAAGTTATATTTTTTGATATTATTCTCGAATGACGAAAACTGCTCTGCTGTAGGCAATTCCCCGTGAAGCAAAAGATACATGACCTCCGTAAAGTTGGACTTCTCCGCAATCTGCTCGATAGGATAACCTCTGTAGAACAATTCGCCCTGGTCACCATCTAAGTATGTAATTTCGCTGATTGTGGCACCTGTGTTTTTGTAACCAAGGTCCAGCGTAATTAATCCGGTCTGGTCTCTCAATTTGGAAATATCAATTCCTCTGTCTCCGATAGTACTATCTACGATTGGATATTCAAAGTTTTTCCCGTCGTAATTTAATATAACTTTATTATCTGACATTTTATAAAAATTTATTTGCTAAATATAACACTTTCAAGTTTAATGGTCAACTGACAAAAGTCATATCAGCCAATCGATTATGTGGATGAGAATGATTGAACAGAAAAATAATTTCGATGTGTAAAAACCAATTCTTCAACACATTGATTGACAATTAAATAAAAAACAAAAGCACCCGAAAAATATCGGATGCTTTAAATTATAAATTTTTGTTAAAATTATCTTTTGATTTTGAAAGCGTCCAAACCTGGGAAAATCGCTGTTTCTCCAAGCGCTTCTTCAATTCTCAATAACTGGTTGTACTTCGCCATTCTGTCAGATCTTGAAGCAGAACCTGTTTTGATCTGTCCACAGTTTTGTGCCACTGCCAAGTCAGCAATCGTAGCATCTTCTGTTTCACCAGACCTGTGAGACATTACCGTTGTATATTTATTTTGCTGAGCCATCTGTACAGCAGCCATTGTTTCGGAAAGAGAACCGATTTGGTTAACTTTTACAAGGATGGAGTTAGCCGTATTTTCTTTGATACCTCTGGACAATCTCTCCACATTAGTTACGAATAAATCGTCTCCAACCAACTGAACTCTGTCCCCGATCTTATCTGTCAGTTCTTTCCAACCAGCCCAGTCATTTTCCTGCATCCCATCTTCTATAGAGATAATCGGATATTTGTTTGCCAATTCAGCCAAGTAGGAAACCTGCTCGCTGCTGGAGAATACCGGCGCATCCGGAGTCTGGAATTTTCTGTAATCGTAAACGCCGTCTTTGTAGAATTCTGAAGCGGCACAGTCCAAAGCGATCATCACATCATCACCAGGTTTGTAACCTGCTTTTTCAATCGCTTTCAATAAAGTATCCAAAGCATCTTCTGTTCCTGTAAACGTTGGCGCAAAACCACCTTCGTCACCTACCGCAGTAGAAAGTCCTCTACCGTGAAGGATAGACTTCAAGCTGTGGAAAATCTCAGTTCCTTTTCTCAAAGCGTGAGAGAAAGAATCTGCTTTTACCGGCATTACCATAAATTCCTGGAAAGCAATTGGCGCATCGGAGTGAGAACCACCGTTGATGACGTTCATCATCGGAACAGGAAGTGTGTTGGCATTCACACCACCCACATATTTATAAAGAGGCATTCTCAATTCCGCAGCGGCAGCTTTTGCAACCGCCAAAGAAACCCCAAGAATTGCATTAGCGCCTAATTTTCCTTTGTTAGATGTACCATCAAGATCGATCATAATAGCGTCAATCAGGTTTTGCTCGAAAACCGGAAGACCGATCAATTCCGGAGCAATCACTTCTTTCACATTTTCTACCGCTTTCAGAACACCTTTTCCTAAGAATTCCGGCGCACCGTCTCTCAGTTCTACCGCTTCGTGCTCACCTGTAGAAGCACCGGAAGGTACTGCTGCACGTCCCATTGCTCCACTTTCTGTGAAAACATCTACTTCTATTGTCGGATTCCCTCTGGAATCTAAAATCTGTCTTGCTTCGATAAATGAAATGTAACTCATTGTCTTGATGTTGTTTATTTAAGATTTTTATTTTGTTGCTTCTTCAAAAGCATTGCAAATTTAAGAAATTTAAAATATTATGTGATGAATGATTTTTTAACAATGATTTTTAAGTAAAATTATTCTAATTGAGAATTCTGTATTTCACTTTCACGACACCATCATTAAGATTAGCGATCCGCCGGAATGCACCCTGACTGATATCGAAAGCTCTGCCGGCTTTCAATGGTCCGCGGTCGTTCACCGTTATAATCACGGACTTTCCATTCCCAATATTGACAATCTCCACTCTGGTACCGAATGACAATGAGGTGTGGGCGCCGGTCATTTTAGAATGTCTGTAGGTCTCACCACTGGCGGTTTTCCTGCCGTCGAACTTATCCGCATAATAAGATACAGTGGTAGATTTGTAACTTCCGGTGTCCGATGAACGGCCGCCACAGGAGATCACAGCCAGCATAACGAAAAACAAGCTTAACCGGATAATAATTAATCGTGGGAATGCGTTTTTACTCATAATAGAATCTTAACAAGAAAAATATTTTGCCTAAATGTTAAATATTTATTAATATTTTGTTTATTTTGCACAAATTACTAAATTAGTTTCCTCAAACAAGAAGGACGTTAATGATAATTGTCTTAGGCAAATGAATTACGAAAGTATTAAATTAACAGTAGACGGAAAAATTGCAACGGTTACAATCAATAGACCCGAAAGTCTAAATGCCTTAAATGCACAGGTTTTTAATGACCTTGATAGCGCATTCAATTTTCTGGACAAAGAACAGTCTGTAAGATGTATCATTGTAACAGGAAGCGGTGAGAAGTCTTTTGTGGCCGGCGCAGATATCAAAGAATTTTCTGCGTACAGTGATGAAGAAGCAAGGGCATTGTCGAAAAGAGGTCATTCTGTTTTTGAAAAAATCGAAAACCTGAGCAAACCGGTGATCGCAGCTGTCAATGGTTTTGCTTTGGGCGGAGGATTGGAGCTTGCTTTAAGCTGTCATATCCGATATGCATCAGATCATGCGAAATTAGGATTGCCAGAGGTGACTTTGGGACTGATCCCGGGATACGGCGGAACGCAAAGACTGCCGCAATTGGTCGGAAAAGGCTTGGCGAATGAAATGATCTTTTCTGCAAAAATGATTTCTGCCGAGCGGGCGAAATCGATTGGATTAGTGAATGAAGTCTTTTCCGCAGAAGAATTGCTAAGCAAAGCCAAAGAGTTGGCGGAGCAGATTGCAAAAAATTCGCCACTGGGCGTAGCGCAAGCCATCAAGGCGGTGAATGCAAGTTTCAGTAGTAATGGAATGCAAACTGAAATCGATGCCTTCGGCGCACTTTTCGCAGGCGGAGATTTTAAAGAAGGCGTTTCTGCATTTATTGAGAAAAGGAAACCAATTTTCGATTAACTTTGCAAGATGGATTATAACAAATTCGACATTGCCTATCTAAAAATGGCAACCGAATGGGCCAATCTTTCTTATTGCAAAAGAAAAAAAGTAGGTGCACTGATTGTAAAGGACAGGATGATAATCTCCGACGGCTACAATGGTACACCATCGGGATTTGAAAATAATTGTGAGGATGAAAGCGGCAAAACCAACTGGTTTGTGCTCCATGCAGAGGCGAATGCCATATTAAAAATAGCGAGCAGCACACAATCTTGCAAGGGTGCAACGTTATATATTACCATGTCACCATGTAAAGAGTGCAGTAAATTGATTCTCCAATCCGGAATCACAAAGGTGGTCTACATGACCGGCTATTCCGATGATAGTGGGTTGGGATTTTTAAAAAATGCAGGAATTGAAATTTTAAACATAACTGAAGAAGCATTATATCAAATATGAACGTAAAATCGTTATAAATAAACAACTTTAAAAAACACAAATATGAATTGGTCCGTAAAAATTACAGACTTCTCAAATTTTCTCAAATTTGAGAAGAACTTCTCTGACAACACACTTGACGCTTACATCAGAGATATCAAAAAACTAGAAAATTTCGCTGTTACAGAACTGGATAATGTATCTCCACAGGATATCACTTATGAAAACCTGCAGGAATACATCTATCAGCTGTCTAAAAACAAAATCAGCGAGCGCTCTCAGGCGCGTGGCATCTCGTCCATCAAGGCATTTTTTAAGTTCCTTCTGGAAGAAGAATACCGTAATGATAATCCTGCGACACTCCTGGAGGGTCCGAAACTGGGTCTTTACCTGCCGGACACGCTTACAGAAGAAGATATCAACAGAATTATCGACTGTATTGATGTGAGCACTGATATTGGGAAAAGAAATCATTGTATCCTGGAAGTCCTTTACGGCTGCGGTCTGCGGGTGTCCGAACTGGTAGATCTTAAAATCTCCAATATCAACTTCAAGGAGAATTATATCATTGTAGAGGGGAAAGGTGAGAAAACACGGCTTGTTCCACTGGCTAATGCGACCGCAGATTATATCCATGATTATATTTCAGCTGTAAGAATCAAGACGAAAATCAACAAAAAGCACGAGGATATTTTATTCCTCAACAGCCGCGGAACCAATATGTCGAGAGTGATCGTGTTTATCATTATCAAAGAATTGACGCAGAAAGCCGGCATCAGCAAGAGCATCAGCCCGCACACATTCAGACATTCGTTTGCGACGCATCTTTTGCAGAATGGCGCAGATTTGAGATTTATTCAGGAAATGCTGGGTCACAGCAGTATTACGACCACTCAGATCTATACGCACCTGAAAACTGAGGAACTGCGCGACGTCATTCTGAATTTTCATCCTAGAAACAGAAAAGTAGCATCCTGATTTTTTGTAAATTTATCCAATGGAAAATTTGAAATTCTGCCCAAAATGCGGCCAGGAAACATTGGAATGGAACACTATCATCAAATTCAGTTGCAGCCACTGTGATTTTGTACTTTATCACAATACGGCCGCAGCAGTGGCGGTGATCATCAGACATCAGGATGAATTATTCTTCACGGTAAGAAATCAGGAACCTGGAAAAGGAAAATGGGATTTATCAGGCGGATTTACGGATCCTAAGGAAAGTGCGGAGGAAACGTGCTCCAGGGAACTCAAGGAAGAATTAGGATTAACAATTGATCCGGAAAAGTTCAGCTATCTCGGAAGCCGGCCCAATGTTTATCCTTATAAAAGTATTGATTATAATACATTGGATATGTTCTTCCTGTACGAAGTAGATGAAAAATTTGAAATCCAATTGGAAGAATCTGAAATTTCAGAAACGGTTTGGATACAAGCTTCTGAACTAGATTTTGATAAAATAGCTTTTGAATCTCAGAAGAGATTTCTGAAAAGCTATTTGTAACATAAAGTTCTCATCGGAACTGTGTTTTTGATTATAAAGAAACTCCGGAAATAACTTTCCGGAGTTTCGAGTTTTATTTCCATTTGATATTGCAGCCTAAGCTCGGACGCTGAAACTCTTCCTGCTCCGCTCCGGCCAATAGATTTTCAAAGGCAATAATCAAATCTTCACCCGTCACTTCTTTCTGATTTCCCGGACGAGAATCATCCATCTGGCCGCGATAAATTAAACTAAGGTTTTCGTCGAAGAAATAAAAATCCGGCGTGCAGGCGGCTTCATAAGCTTTTGCAACATCTTGGGACTCATCATATAAATAAGGAAATTTGATGTTTCTCTCATCCACGAAATCCACCATCATTTCCGGAGAATCGGCGGGATATCTGTCCACGTCATTAGAATTAATCCCGATGAACTCGATGCCCTGAGATTTATAATCTTCATAAAGTTCTTCCAATTTATCGATGATGTGCAGCACAAACGGACAATGATTGCACATAAAGACAATTAAAGTTCCTTTTTTCCCTTTTAAAGAATCAAGGCTTTGCAATTCGTTATTTTTTGAAGGACCAGGAAGTTTAAAATCACGTGCTTTTGTTCCTAGAGCCAGCATATTAGAAGGTGTGTTTGACATAATATTTGATTTAATACAACATTGTATCAATTTACCAATTTAAAAAATCGATTGGTAAATCGGTAAATTTTTACATAGATAAATTTGACAACAAAGATAAGGCTTCCTGCGCAGAATTATCATAGCGAACCCAATTTACATTCTCCAGTTTTTTGTTCCAGGTAATCTGGCGTTTGGCATATCGTCGGGAATTTTTCTTGATTTCCCCGATGGCGAAGTCTAATTTCCATTCTCCGTCAAAATATCGGAAAAGTTCTGAATATCCGACGGTTTGCAGAGCAACTTTGTGTCTATCAGCCATCAAGCCTCTTGCTTCTTCTAATAATCCCTGCTCAATCATTTTGTCGACGCGAAGATTGATTCTTTCGTAAATGACTTCTCTTGGCGCATCAATTCCGATTCTAACGGTCTCGAAATTTCTTTTGGGCTTTGGTAAACTAAGATTTTCGGTGTAGGTTTTTCCTGTTTGCCAGATAATATCAATCGCCCGAAGCAAACGTCTTGGATTGTCTTTATCGACGATAGAACAATATTGCGGGTCCAATTCTTCTAGTAATTTCTGCAATTTTTCTATTCCTTCAGTTTCCCAAATCGATAATAATTTTTCTTGATTTTGTACATCAGCTTCGGGCAAATCATTCATTCCTTCTACAATGGCTTTTTCGTACATCCCACTTCCGCCTACCATGATGGCGACATCTTTTTCAGAAAAAATTTCATCGAGTTTTCGCAAAGCATCTACCTCATATTGCCCGATTGAATAATAATCGTTGACACTAAGATTACCCACAAAATGATGCTTGGCTTCGGACAATTCTTCATCCGCAGGCATTGCGGTTCCAATTCTCATTTCCCTGTAGAACTGGCGGGAATCGCAGGAAATAATTTCTGTATCGAGATGCTTCGCCAAATCGATGGCCAATCTGGTTTTCCCGATTCCTGTACTGCCGATAATAGAGATGAGCCGTTTCAAAAGTTTAATTTTTGCAAATCTACAAAATGATTGTTTTGAATTTAACGCAAAGTTTGCAAAGAAAATCTAACCAATTTTGAGACTACTTTTCGTTCGCAAAGGCGAACGGGTTAGCTAAGTTTTACGCCTTTGCGAACCTATAACTTGAAGCTGTATAAAAATCCTTGTGAACTTTACGTTTAAAATTTTAATAATTCACTATTTTTACAATCAGAATGGCATTCCAATTATCAAAATCCAAACTTCCTGATGTGAAAACAACTATTTTCACAGAGATGAGCTTATTAGCACAGCAGGAAAATGCAGTCAATCTATCCCAAGGATTTCCAGATTATCAAGCCGATGAAAATTTAATCCAAGATTTGGGAGAATTTTCAAAAAAAGGTCACAATCAATATGCGCCTTTGTCTGGAATCAAAGAACTTCGGGAAGCAATTTCGAGGAAATTCAATCTTCAATATCAGGTTGATTACCATCCTGATTCCGAAATCAATGTAACTGCCGGAGCAACACAGGGAATTTTCACGATTATCTCGGCATTCACCGAGAAAGATGATGAAGTCATTATCTTCGAGCCCGCTTACGATTGTTATGAGCCCGCGATTATTTTGAGTGGCGGTATCGTCAAAAATGTCAAAATGCTTTATCCTGATTATGACATCAATTGGGACGAAGTCAAAAACCTGGTTTCCGAAAAGACCAAGATCATTATCATCAACAATCCGAATAATCCTTCCGGGAAAATCCTGAAACAAAAAGATATTGATGAACTGATTGCGATCGTGAAAAATACAAACATCATCATCCTAAGCGATGAAGTGTATGAAAGCATCACTTTCGATGAAAAACCTCATCTCACATTAGCACAATATCCTGAATTGAGAGAACGAACTTTTATTGTTGGTTCTTTCGGCAAGTTGTTGCACATCACAGGTTGGAAAATAGGTTATGTTTGTGCACCTTCGGATCTGATGACTGAATTCCGGAAAGCACATCAATTCAATGTATTCTGTGTGAATACGCCGGCACAATTTGCGATTTCTAAATATTTGCAAAAAGTTGATGACTTCAAACCAATCTCGACATTTTTCCAGAGCAAAAGAGATTATCTTAAAAATGCGCTGAAAGAAACGCCTTTGCAATTGTTGAATTGCGAAGGCACGTATTTTTTGTCCGCTAATTTTGGCGCAATTTCTGATATGCAAGATAAGGATTTTTGCTACCGGTTAACTAAAGAATATAAAGTTGCAGCTATCCCATTTTCTGCATTTTACAAAGATAAAACGGACGAGAAAGTGATCCGTTTTTGTTTTGCTAAAAAACAGGAAACGCTGGACGCAGCCATTGAAAAGTTATTAAAATTAAAATAAATCTGAATGAAAAAATTAGTTTTAGCTGCTGCTCTATTGATCGGCGTCAATGCTTTTTCCCAGGCGAAAATTGACCCGACTAAGCTCAATTACATGGCAGTAGATGTCAGCCCGATGGATGTTACGTATTATCCACTTCAGGTGGCTTCTTCCAAAACAGAGAAACCGAAAATCAAAGTGCAATATTCCCGGCCTCAAAAGAAAAACCGTGTGGTGTTCGGGAATCTGATTAAGTACGGCGATATCTGGAGATTCGGAGCGAATGAAAACACGGAAATTAAATTCTATACACCTGTAAAAATTGCGGGAAAAGAAATTGCGGCGGGCACTTACAGCTTATTTGCAATTCCTAACGAAAAAGAATGGACGATTGTTCTTAATTCCGACATCGATAAATGGGGCGCTTATGCTTATGATAAAGGTAAAGATGTTGTGCGATTCAATGTTCCTGTGGAAAAAACATCTTCTCCTCTCGAGTATTTTTCTGTGACTTTTGTACAGACCAAATCGGGAGCGGATTTGTACGCAGGCTGGGATAATTCTCAGGTCAAATTCCCAATCGAGTTTAAATAATTTTTTTTAATTTAAAATAAATGAGCCTTACCTGATTTTGATAAGGCTTTTTCTTTTTAAAACTTGATTGAAAGTAATTCTTCAAAACTTTGAATTTTGATTTTTGGATTTTCAATTTTTCCAAAACCGTATACTGCATAAATAAAGTCGACACCAGCTTTTTCTGAGGATTCTTTATCCCAAATAGTATCGCCAACATAGACAGGATTTTGCAGATTATTGCGCTCCACAATTAGTTTAATATTTTTGTCCTTTGGCAAACCGGCATTTCCAAAACATTCGAAATCCTCGAACAAATTCTCAAAACTAAAAAACCCGATGAAATTTTCGATGTAACCCTTCATACAGTTGCTGACGATGAAAAGTCTGTAATTTTCTGATAATTTTTCTAATGTTTCCCTGACTTTTGGAAATAATTCGCCGCCCGATTCTTTGAGATATCGGCTTTCTTTCTCAGCATAGATGGCTTCAAATTCTTTCAGTTTGTCTTTCGGAACAAAACTGAAATGTTGAGAAAAAATATCATCCATCTTCATTCCGGAAAAATCTCGGACTGTCTGAGATGTAATCCTGATGTCAAACCCAACTTCCTGAATACTGTCATTAAAAGCTCTGACAACGGTCTGCGAAGCATTCCAAAGTGTTCCGTCCAGATCAAAAATAATACTGTCTCTCTTCATTTCTTTTTAAATCATGAACCATTCATTGACCAAACTTGCTGCCAATCTTGCGGTTCTCTCCTGAATGTCAAATTGAGGATTGACCTCTGCCACATCCAATGCTTTTGTTTTTTCCGAAGATAAAACATGGCGGTACATCTGCATAAAATTTCGCTCAGCAAAAATCCCGTTATAAGCTATTGCGCTGACGCCGGGTGCAATAGAGGCATTGAAGACATCCATACAAATCGTGACATAAATGACATCTACGTCATCTAAAAACGAATTGAGCGTAAACATCAGATTAGGCATATTTTGGGAATAGATTTCATCCGCTAAAATATACTTCATCCCGAGACTATCCGCAACATCAAACAACTTTCTCGTATTGCTATTTTTCTGAATACCAATATGCAACGAATGAATCTCGCCTTCCTGAGCAATTTGCCAAAATCCAGTTCCGGACGTTACCAAACCGTTCTGCGGCTCACGGTTATCAAAATGCGCATCGAAGTTAATGATTCCGATTTTTTCATTGGGAAACGCTTTTTTTATTCCCGAATAGTGCGCAAAAGTCACTTCGTGTCCGCCTCCTAAAACAACCGATTTCCCTTTTTTTAATAATATTTTAGAAACTTTTTCTGCCAACACATTTTGTGCAGACTCCAAGTCCTCGTTTTCACATTTCACATTCCCAAAATCTTTAAGTTGAAAATATGAGTTGATAACCGGAAAATTGGACATGTTTTTTCTAATCACATCCGGAGCGTCTTTTGCGCCCACCCGGCCTTTGTTGCGTTTTACACCTTCATCCACCGCAAAACCATTTAAAACGAAATCTTTAGGATTAATATTTACATCATCCGATTCTGTTTTTACTCTCTGAAAAATGCGGTGATAAGATTCTTCGTCGCCATCAAAACGGCCAGTCCATTCAAACATAATTTAGATTTTTTCTCCGTTGATATAAACATTTTTAGGCTTCAGACTTCCCTGATAGTAGAGAATATTCTGGAAATTATTGGTTTCGTACGTGATAAAATCTGCTTTTTTACCTTCACTCAAAATGCCTCGGTCTTTTAAACCCAAAGCATAAGCTGCCCGGAACGTTATCGCTGCCAAAACCTCAGCCGTTGTCAGTTTCTGATAAGTCGCTAAAATAGAAGCCTGAGTTATGAGATTTCCCATTGGTGCCGAACCCGGATTCCAATCGGTAGCAATGGCAAGAATGCCGCCTTTGTCGAGAATTTTTCTGGCTGGAGCAAATGGTTCTCCCAAACCTAAACTGGCGCCAGGAAGAGCAATTGCCACGGTATTGGAATTAGCAAGAAAATCTATATCTTCATCAACGGTTGCTTCCAAATGATCGGCAGATTTAGCCCCAACTTTCACGGCAATTCTGGAACTTCCTGGCGTAAACTGATCTGCGTGTACGGTCAATTGAAAACCGAATGCTTTTGCTTTTTCAAGGAAATTTTTGCTTTCTTCTGGGAGAAATGCTGATTTTTCAATAAAAATATCAACTCGATCAGCCAAATTTTCTTCTTTTACTTTTGGTAAAATTTCATTAACAATATCATTAAGATATTCCTCGGAAGTTCCTTCGAAATCTCTTGGTTTGAGATGCGCAGAAAGACAAGTCGGAACCAATGTCGCTTTGGTTTGAGTCTTAGCTTTTTTGATGGCTCGCAGCATTTTGAGTTCTTCATCAACATTAAGTCCGTAACCACTTTTAATCTCAATTGTTGTAATGCCTTGTTTGATAAGTTTGTCAACTCTTTTGAGAATCCCTTGAATTAATTTTTCCTGTGAAGCAGCTCTTGTATGTTGCACAGAGCTCCAGATTCCGCCACCCCATTCTGCAATCTCGAGATAGGTTTTCCCGGCGTTTCTCATTGCAAAATCATTCGCCCGATTTCCTCCGAAACAAATGTGCGTGTGGGCATCTACAAAAGCAGGAAGTGCGATTTGTTCATTATCAATAAAATCGATTTCAGAATCTGGAAACTTTTGTTTTAATAATTCAAAATCACCAACTTCTAAAAGTTTTTCATTTTCTGTAAGAATTCCTCCATTGGAAATTATTTCTAAATCTTCATCGTTTACTTTTCCTTTCAATGGAAGATGGTTAAGCGTAATGATTTGTTTGAACGGACCTGTTAGTTTCATAAAATATGTTGAGGTGTAAAAATATTAAATAGATGCAAAACTGCATCTATTTTTCACTTTAAAAAACTTCTCTTCCTATTTTCAGAATATTATCACTTTTTCCCATCGAATAAAAATGCAAAACAGGAATCCCGAAATCCAGTAATTCCTTGCATTGGTTAATGGACCATTCTATCCCGATTTCTTTCACCGCTTTATTGTCTTTGGCTTTTGCAACGGCAATCACGAGATCATTAGGAATATCAACTTTGAAACGATGCGGAATCATACTCAGCTGGCTTTTGGTCACCAGGGGTTTAATTCCGGGAATGATGGGAACCGTAATGCCCTCTTCCCTACACTTTTCTACAAACTCGAAAAACTTTTGGTTATCGAAAAACATCTGAGTTACAATATAATCTGCCCCTGCATCAATTTTTTTCTTGAGATGATGAATATCCTGTGAGAAGCTGGCCGCTTCCATGTGTTTCTCCGGGTAACCCGCCACGCCGATGCAAAACTCCGTTGGCGAACAATTTTCGATGCTTTCATCGAGATAATTTCCTGCGTTCATTTCCCGGATTTGCCTCACCAGATCTTTAGCAAAGTGATGACCGTTTTTTTCGGGTTTGAAATAGATTTCCGTCTTCACGGCGTCTCCACGCAGGGCTACAACATTCTGAATACCCAGAAAGTCCAGGTCGATTAAAAAATTCTCGGTGTCTTCTTTGGTGAATCCTCCGCATAAAATATGAGGCACAGCATCCACCTTATATTTATTCTGAATCGCTGCACAAATCCCGACTGTTCCGGGACGTTTCCGCACCACTCTTTTTTCCAGAAGTCCATCCTGACGCTCGATGTATTCATATTCTTCACGATGGTAGGTCACGTCGATGAATGCAGGATCAAACTCCATCAACGGATCGATGGAATCAAATATGGATTGAATATTTTGTCCTTTAAGTGGCGGCAAAATCTCAAAAGAGAAAAGCGTTTTGCCGTCGGCGTTTTTTATATGGTCAGTAATTTTCATTATTATAATTCAAAATTCAGGGTTTAAAATTCAAGGTCTAATCAACTAAATTCGGAGCCAGCCATTTCCTGACATAATCCAGTTCAACATTTTTTCTTTCGGCAAAGTCTTTTAATTGGTCTTCATCAATTTTTCCGACCCCGAAATACTTAGATTTTGGATTTCCAAAATAATAGCCGGAAACGGCTGCTGTTGGCCACATCGCCAGACTTTCAGTCAAAGTCACTCCAATATTTTCTTCAACTTTTAATAAATCCCAAATTGTGAGTTTTTCCAAATGGTCGGGACAAGCCGGATAACCTGGAGCCGGACGAATCCCGAGATAATTTTCCTTAATCAACTCGTCATTACTAAGCGTTTCATCTGATGAATAACCCCAATATTCGGTTCTGACTTTTTTGTGAAGATATTCCGCAAAGGCTTCTGCGAGACGGTCTGCCAAGGCTTTTACCATAATGGCATTATAATCGTCGTTCTGACTTTCATATTCTTTTGCCAAATCATCTGCTCCGAAACCTGTACAAACACAAAATGCTCCGATGTAGTCTTGCTTGCCGGAATTTTCCGGTGCAATAAAATCACTTAAGGCCAAATATTCTTTGCCTTCTGATTTTTTATGCTGCTGACGAAGCGTTCTGAAAGTCGAAATCACATTCCGATGGTCATCATAAACCAAAATATCATCTTGTTCATTCGCATTCGCCGGGAAAATCCCGAAAATACCTTTGGCTTTAAAACTTTTTTCTTTCAGGATTTTTTTGAGCATCGCCTGCGCTTCATTGAACAAAATCGTTGCTTGCTCGCCAACAACATTATCAGTTAAAATCTCAGGAAATCTTCCAAATAATTGCCAACTTCTGAAAAATGGCGACCAGTCTATAAATTCAACTAACTCATCCAAATTCTGGTCTTCGATAATGGTGATTCCTAATTTTTTAGGCGTCGGAATAGTTTCATTTTCCCAATCGATTTTGAATTTTTTATCACGCGCTTCTGCAATCGGAACGTATTCTTTATCAACCTGACGGTTCAGAAATTTCTCCCGGAATTCATCATAATCTTTTCTAACTTCCAAAGCGTAAGCATTGGATTTATCTTTATTAAGAAGAGAACTTACAACGCCAACCGCACGGGAGGCATCGTTCACGTGAACAACGGTATTGGAATATTTCGGAGAAATCTTCACGGCTGTATGCGCTTTGGAAGTTGTTGCGCCGCCAATCAATAGAGGGAAATTCAGGTTTTTACGTTCCAATTCATCAGCAATATGAACCATCTCGTCCAGACTTGGTGTAATCAGTCCGCTTAATCCGATGACATCCACTTTTTCATCAATCGCTGTCTGGATAATTTTTTCTGCCGGAACCATCACGCCCAAATCCACAATCTCGTAATTGTTGCAACCCAAAACCACGCTCACAATATTTTTTCCGATGTCGTGCACATCGCCTTTCACCGTTGCCATCAGGATTTTTCCGTTGGATTTCTGGGTCTGGTCTTTTTCCGCTTCGATGAAAGGCTGAAGATAAGCCACCGCCTTTTTCATCACTCTCGCCGATTTCACCACCTGAGGAAGAAACATTTTCCCACTTCCGAAAAGATCGCCGACCACGCCCATTCCTGTCATCAGATTGATTTCGATAACATCAAGCGGACGTTTTGAAGCCTTTCGAGCTTCTTCCGTATCTTCTTCTATAAAACGGTCGATTCCTTTGACCAAAGCGTGTGTGATTCTACTTTGCAAATCCTGCTCTCTCCAGCTCAGATCTTCGGCTTTTTCTTTTTTGGTGGATTTATGTTTTTCGGAATAATCCAGGAGTTTTTCGGTGGCATCGTCTGTTCTGTCGAGCATTACATCTTCCACCAATTGCAATAAATCTTTCGGAATTTCGTCGTAAACTTCCAGCATTGTTGGATTTACGATTCCCATATTCATTCCGGCTTTTATGGCGTGGTAAAGGAAAACAGAGTGCATTGCTTCCCGCACAGAATCGTTGCCACGGAACGAAAACGAAACATTGGAAACACCTCCACTCACAGAAGCGTTTGGAAGATTGGTACGAACCCAGCGTGTTGCTTCGATAAAATCGATGGCATTTCTACGATGTTCGTCCATTCCTGTCGCCACAGGGAAAATATTAAGGTCGAAAATAATATCTTCGGAAGGAAAACCAACTTGGTTCACCAAAATATGATAAGACCTTTTGGAAATCTCGATTCTTCTTTCGTAATTATCGGCTTGTCCAACTTCATCGAATGCCATTACAATTACGGCTGCACCATATCTTTTGATGGTTTTGGCTTGTTTGATAAATTCTTCTTCACCACCTTTCAAACTAATGGAATTCACAACCGGTTTTCCCTGAACCACCTGCAATCCGGCTTCCAGAATTTCCCATTTTGATGAATCTATCATAATTGGGATTCTGGCAATATCCGGTTCGGAAGCGATGAGATTCAGGAATCTGACCATTGCGGTTTTGCCGTCTAAAAGCCCGTCATCCATATTGACGTCAAGAATCTGAGCGCCACCTTCAACCTGATTTCTGGCAATATCCAAAGCTTCGGAATATTTTTCTTCCTTAATCAAACGAAGAAATTTTTTGGAACCAGCAACGTTGGTTCTCTCTCCAACATTGATAAAGTTGGATTCGGGGGTTATAATTAAAGGTTCAAGACCTGATAATTTCAGAAATCTAGGTGTTGAATTTATATTATTTTGCATTGTTATTTTTCTTCTTTTTTATCATCTAAAATAAATTCCACAACAGCTTGGGAATGAATTTTTGTAGTGTCGAAAACAGGAACTTTAAAATCTTCCTGACTAATAATCAATGGAATTTCTGTGCATCCTAAGATTAAACACTCGGCTCCATTTTCGATTAATTGATTTGAAATTGAAATTAATTCCGTTTTTGTTTCTGGATTAAGAATTCCAAAAGTGAGTTCTTTCTGAATTTTTTCGTGGATGGAATCTCTTGTTTCTTGTTCTTTAGGAATCAAAACCTCAAGACCCGCTTTTTCAAGGTTTTTTCTATAAAAATCTTTTTCCATTGTGAACTTGGTCCCAAGAAGTCCAACTTTTTTCAAGCCATTATTTACAATAACTTTTGCTGTTTCTTCAGCAATATGAATTAATGGAACTTCGATTTTATCTCGTAATTCATCAGCAAACATATGCGCTGTATTAGCACATAAAACAACACATTCTGCGCCAGATTTCTGTAAATTTTCACTTGCTTCAAGAAAAATACCAGCCCATTTATCTTCTTTAACTTCATCGAATATTCCATAATTAAGAGAATAAATTACAAGTTCTGCAAAATTTTTACCTCCTAATTTTTGGTTCACACCTTCGTTGATAAATCTGTAATAATCAATTGTTGAAACCCAACTTATACCGCCAATTAAACCAGCTTTTTTCATTTTTAATTTCTAATTAAATTACATTAACCTTTCTTGGCTCATAATCTTTTACCAATCCAGCAATAGCTTGAATGTGGTCTGGCGTTGTTCCGCAACAGCCTCCAATGATGTTGATTAAACCCTTATCAACGTATTCCTTGATTTGTTCCGCCATTTGTTCTGCAGTTTCGTCATATTGACCGAAAGCGTTCGGTAAACCAGCGTTTGGATATGCAGAAATTCCAAAATTGGTATGATTGGAGAGAATTTCCAGATAAGGCGTCAATTGTTTTGCTCCCAAAGCACAGTTGAAACCTACACTTATCAAATCCATGTGTGAAACGGAAATCAAAAACGCATCGGCTGTTTGTCCGCTCAAAGTTCTTCCGGAAGCATCGGTAATAGTTCCGGAAACCATAATTGGAATGGTGATATTTCGTTCTTCCCGAATTTCGTCAATGGCAAATAATGCTGCTTTTGCATTTAACGTATCGAAGATAGTTTCTACTAAAAGAATGTCAGAACCTCCGTCCAGCAAAGCTTCAGCTTGCTGTTTGTAAGCGATTCTGAGTTCATCAAAAGTGATGGCTCTGTAACCAGGGTCGTTTACGTCGGGACTTAAACTTGCCGTTCTGTTGGTTGGTCCAATGGAACCTGCAACAAATCTTGGTTTATTAGGGTTTTGAGCAGTAAATTCGTCGCAGACTTTTTTAGCGATTTTAGCAGATTCATAATTGAGTTCGTAAACCAAATCTTCCATATGATAATCCGCCATCGCAATAGTAGTTCCTGAAAATGTATTGGTTTCAATAATATCCGCACCTGCCAAAAGATATTTTCTGTGAATTTCTTCAATAGCTTCTGGTTGCGTGAGAGACAACAAATCATTGTTTCCTTTCAGCGGGGATTTCCAGTCTTTGAATCGCTCACCTCGGTAATCTTCTTCGGTGAAGTTG
This sequence comes from uncultured Chryseobacterium sp., assembly GCA_913778505.1. Classification (GTDB taxonomy): domain Bacteria; phylum Bacteroidota; class Bacteroidia; order Flavobacteriales; family Weeksellaceae; genus Epilithonimonas. Next base: position 236 of record CAJYWD010000031.1, on the reverse strand, counting down.
TAGCGCTGAATCATCGTTCCCATTGCGCCGTCGAGTATGAGAATACGTTCGCTAAGCGCTTTATATAATTGTTCTGAATTCTTCATAATTCATATTTTTCTATTTTAATTTTTATCGTCGATTGAAAGACAATCCTCAACATAGCCCCGATGTTCTATGTTAATATGCAAATTCTTCAAGTTAAAATTCTATAGTTTTTTTGATAATCTGATTGATAAGGAATTTTATTTTTTACC
>CAJYWD010000030.1 GCA_913778505.1 uncultured Chryseobacterium sp. | reverse complement strand
TCCTGGCCATGAATAATGCGTTAATTCAGAGATTAAATTTTCATTTAAAATCAAATCAGGCTTGTGATATTTCTGTTTATATTTTTCCAAAAAATAATCGGCTAAACTTGAAATATCCTCAACTCGTTCTCTCAGACTTGGAATGTTTAACTCAACGGTATTAATTCTATAATATAAATCCTTTCGGAAACGGTTTTCAGCGACAGCTTTTTTGAGGTTTTCATTGGTGGCAAAAATGAATCTCACGTCCAATAACCGCTCTTTGCTTTCTCCAATTCTAGACAATTTTCTATTCTGAATCAAACTCAATAATTTGGTCTGAAGATGCAGCGGAAGATTCCCGATTTCGTCAAGGAAAACCGTTCCGTTTTCGGCATTTTCAATTTTTCCGGCATAATCCTGATGCGCATCCGTAAACGCCCCTTTTTTATAACCGAATAATTCGGATTCAAAAAGATTTTCCGAAAGACTTCCCAGATCAATGTGAACAAAAGGCTGATTTTTCCGTTCTGACAACTCGTGAATATGCTCTGCCAAAACATATTTTCCGGTTCCGTTTTCGCCCAAAAGTAACACATTCGCATCAGTCGGCGCAACTCTTGTGATCTGTTCCATTACGTCTTTCATTGCAAAAGACTTGGTTTCCAATTGATATTGATTGGTTTTCACGTTGACATTTTCCCACTGGTTCAGCTTCTTGTTTTTTCGGGAAATATCGACAGCGAGGTTCACGGAAGCATACAATTTTTCGTTATTCCAAGGTTTCAGAATAAAATCGGATGCGCCATTTTTCAGAGCTTCGACAGCCAATTCCACTTCGCCGTAAGCCGTCATCAAGATAATTGGAAGCTGAGGTTCCAAAGTCTTGATTTCATTCATCCAGTACAACCCGTCTTGTCCGTTTTCAAAACCTTTCCGGAAATTCATATCGAGAAGAACGGTGTCAACTTGCTGTTCCGATAAAAATTTCAAAATATTTTTTGGCTGACTGAGACAGCTCACTTCCGTAAAAAATTTCTTGAGCCAGACTCTTGCCGAAAACAAAATATCCTCGTCATCATCCACAATTAAAATATGAGCTTCTTTTTTTCGCATTTTTTTGTTTAATAATTTTTACAACAATTTTTTACGTTCGAAACGTTCTTTTGCTTCGATTAACGCTAAATGTAATTTCCGCTCAAGTTCTTTCTTAGGTGGCAGTTCCGTCCAATATTCGGCAACCATTATTCCGTCTTTGTGCATTTCTAAAAGTTCAACCTGTTCTTTACTGCTTTCAGCACAAAGAATTAATCCTATTGGAGTTTCTTCACCTTCCTGTCTTTCGTTTTTGTTGAGCCATTTCAGATATAATTCCATCTGTCCTTTGTATTTTGCCTGAAACTTCCCCAATTTCAGCTCGATTGCTACCAATCTTTTAAGCGAACGGTGAAAAAATAATAAATCAAGATAAAAATCTTCCCCGTCGATAATCATTCTTTTTTGACGTTCCACAAAAGCAAATCCTTTTCCTAATTCTAAGATGAATTTTTCCAGTTCGTGCAGAATCGCAGTTTCTATATCTTTTTCTAAATAATCATTTTGCAATCCAAGAAAATCTAACAAATACGGATCTTTGAAGGTATTGATAGGAAAGTTTTCATTTTTATTGACTTGTAAATTCGCAATCTCGGTTCTCTCGAAGGCTTTGTTGGCGATTTGCTTGCGGAGTTCTCTTTTTCCAAATTTCCCTTCAATAGATAATTGAGCGTAAAATAATTTAGCTTCATAAGATTTTAAAGGTAAAAGTTCAGTAAAATGAGACCAACTCAATTGTGTAGCCAGTGGCGACACAATTTCCAATTCTTTGAATTGTTCAGCAAATTGCATCATTCGTCTTACATTTCGCTCTGTAAAATTTCGTCCATAGAGATTTTCCAATTGTGCCGATACTGCCGATACAATTTGTCTTCCGTATTCTGCACGCTGGTTTTGCAGAATATCATCATTAATGCGTTTACCAACCTGCCAAAACAAAATGGTAAGCGTACTGTTGGCTTGCATCGCCACTTGACGGCGGCTTTGCTCTATCAATTGTGATAAATCTACAAATAGCTTTTCGTTTGTAATATGAGCTTCTTTGTTTTGCATTAGATAATATAGTCTAAATAATTATTTTGATGAATCAATGTAAACTCGGCATCGGGATAAGCCTTTGCAAAAGCACCGGGAATTTTGACTTTGTCGGATTTCCACTTGGTTTCCCAAGCAAATATTTTTTGATAATTATCAATTTCCAGCAAGTCGATTTCCTGTCCGTCGTAAGTTCTCCAAAAATGATATTGCGGATAATAAAAATTGGAAGAATTGTATTTGATTCTTTCCGATATAAAGTATTGCTCCCACAATTGCCCGACATCATTTCTTTGAGATAATGTATTAAAATTGTTAATCAGCGCATTCCGGATTCCGTTATCATAAAAATACCATTTTTTGCTTTTCGTGATTTCTTTTCTGAGATTTTTACTGAAGCCGCTTATCGGAAAAATAATATAAACTTTGGACAAAAGATCCAGATAACGATCCACAGTCGCTTTATTGATTTGCAAAGCATTGCCCAATTCTGTGGTGCTCACCAGATTCCCGCATTGGAAGGCCAAGAGTAGCAACAGCTTGTACAAAACATCCGACCCCAAGACATTTTCGTACATCAGAATATCTTTCAGTAGATAATTTTCTACCAGCTGTTTCAGGTAGTTTTGTTTTTCTTCCAAAGTTTCGAGATGCCAAAGTTCCGGATAACTTCCGTAGATAATGCGTTCTTCCAGATTATTTTTGGTATCGAGCAGATTTTCCGTTTCGGAAAGCTCGCATTGTGCAATCGGGAACATCTGGAAATCCATATTCCTGCCTACCAAAGGCTGCCCGGAAGATTTTTGAAGATCAAAACTACTACTTCCCGTTACAATAATATTGAGTGGGGCTATATTGTCTATCATCAGTTTCAGAATATTTCCAATGTCGGGAATCACCTGTGCTTCGTCAATCATCAGTATTTTTTTCTTACCGATGATTTTCTGATAATTCTTTACTGTTCTGGTCTTGAGAAGTTCTTGTACAGACATATCTTCGCCTTGCAAAATCATTGCATTATCGAGATGTTCTGCAAAAATATCTTTTAGCAAAGTAGATTTTCCGGTTCGTCTTGTGCCGAAAATTCTTATAACCTTTTGTTTATTAATATTTTGAGAAATAGCCTTATCCAAATATCTTCTGATACTCATAGATTTTAATTTGATACAAAAGTAATATTTTTTTTCAATAAATAGCCTAATTAATAAAAATTGAGATGTTTTGTTGTCTCAATTTATATAAATTAGGCTACTTAGGTGTCTTAATTAATATTAATTAGGCTAGTAAAATAAATTAATTGGATAATTTGAAATAAAATAACAACTCAATTATTATTAATTAAGTCGTTTAAACGTCCTAATTAATAATAATTAGGTTATTTGAATAGCTTAATTCATATTATTTAAGACATTCTGTTTAGGTTGATTCTTCCAACTAAATTGTCCGTTTTCGCACAAAAAGTGTCCGATACCGAACAGTTTTAAAATTAATAAATTGATATTTAATCACATTTACAACATGTTACAACTTTATAAATCTATGGCATCTACATTGTGTAATCATTTGTAAGTAAAACAGTTATCTACAATATGGATACGAAAATAGTAAAAAAGAAATCTAAACTGAGATTAATATCAATTATCGTAATTTCTGCTGTGGCAGTTTCGGTTTTTGGATGGTATTTTTTGAATCAGAAAAAAACCTATAATGTAAAGCTGGAAGATATTACGATTGACGAGGTTACAAAAGGTAAATTCGAGGATATGTTGATGGTAACGGCGCAAACGCAATCGCTTAATTCTTCGCTTGTAAATGTTTTGGAAGGTGGTGCGGTGAAAGAAATTTTCGCGGAAGACGGACAGATGCTGACGAAAGGACAACCAATCGCAAGGGTTTACAATCCTAATACAGAATTCAATTATCTGAATCAGGAAACGGGAATTATGCAGCAGATCAGCCAGATGAGAAGTTCACTTTTAGAATTGAAAAATCAGGAATTCAGTCAGGATAAAGAATTGTTGCAGTCTCAGAATGATTATAATACGGCGTTGCAAAGTTATAATCTCCAGAAAAGATTGTATGATGCGGAAATCGGAAAAAAAACCGATTATGATATGGCGCTTCAAAATCTGAATTATCAAAAACAAAGAAAATCAATCGTGGAAAAAGGCGCTTCTAATGAGAAAGTTTCAAGAAATTCGCAATTTGCAGCCATCAACAATTCTATTAATCAGATGGAAAAAAGCTTGAACATCCTCCGTTCCAACAAAAATAATTTCCTGATTATGTCGCCGGCTTCGGGAAGATTGTCGTCATTTAATATTTCTCTCGGGCAAAGCCTTACCAGCGGACAGAGCATCGGGAAAATTGACCTGATGGGCGGTTACAAATTGGTCGCAAAAGTGGACGAATATTACATCAATAAACTAACCAACGGAATCAAAGGAACGCTTGACAACAATGGAAAAGAATATGAAGTCATCATTACAAAAATTCTTCCAGAAGTGAAAGACGGTCAATTTTCTGTGGAATTAAATTTCATCGATGCAAAAATTGAAAATCTGAAAATTGGGATGACATTCGGCGTGAAACTGAAATTGTCTGCTGACACGCAAAGTATGATGATTCCGAAAGGGAATTTCTACAAAGACACTAACGGGAAATGGATTTTTGTAGTGAAAAATAACAAAGCCGAAAAGCGAAACATCAGTCTGGGAAGAGAAAATCCGCTTTATTATGAAGTAACTTCTGGATTGAAACAAGGCGAATCTGTTATTACCTCAGATTATTCTGAACTGAAAAAATATGAATTGCTTGATATTCAAAAATAAAACCGGCTTGCTCCCTAGGAGCAGTATCTGTGTAGACGAAGAAAATTATATTATGACTGGCGCACGCCGTAGGTGTGCTATTGAAGTTACATAAAAAAGATTGAACTCCTATGGAGTTCTCAATCTACAACAATGCTAATTTTCTACACAGATTTCGCTCCTCTGGAGCTTTTAATAATAATTCAATTAAAAACTAAACATAATGCAAAAACTATTATTACTATTAATCGCAATGATTGTCGGTCTTTTTGTGACATCAACAACATTGAAAGGAAATGATTTCTCCAATGGGATTCAGAAATCGGAAACAAAGACTTTTAATTTGAGTTCATTCAATGCTGTGAAAACTTCCCAGGCGATTGAAGTGGAAATTGTAAAGTCGAACGAAGAAAAAGCAGTTGCGACAAGCACGCATTTGTCGGAACTTAAAATCGAAGTGAAAAATAAAACGCTTTACATCCAATACAGACCTAATGTTTCGCTTCAGAATGCCGATACAAAAATAGTTGTTTACGCAAAAGACCTTGTAAAAGCGGAAGCTGGGAATGCCTCTTCTATAAAAGTGAAAAGTGTTTTTGAAACTGCTGAACAAACTTTTGAAAGCAATGGAAGCGGAAGAATTGTTGCAGATTCTAAAGCTTCGGTTGTTAATATCAATACCGATAGTGCAGGTGGATTTTCAGGAAAAATCAATACGAAAAATCTGAATATCGATGCTAATTCTGCAAGTTCGGTGAAAATCAGCGGTTCTGCAGATAATGCGGACATCAATGTAGATAGCGCAAGTTCTGTAGATGCCAAAAATATGAATATTCAAACGGCTAAGGCAACGGCAAGTGCAACGTCATCGTTAACTTTGAGTGTTTCCAAAGAATTAACCGCCTCTGCAAGTTCATTGGCAAAAATCAGATACAAAACGTTATCGGGAATCAAATTTTCTGCGAGCAGAAGTTCTGGAGGAACCATTGACTCACTTTAAAATAATAAACTGTAAACTTAGAAAACTCAGATTAAATGAAGACTTTAAAGATGATTGATAAAAGCATTTTGACTTTGATGATGTTTTTATGGGCGATGAATCTGAAATCTCAATCCAAAGTGGATGTAGAATTCAACCCAAATATCGCAACCTATTCTATTGTGGAATATCTGGTCGCAAAACATCAGGGAAGATTGTTCTATATCGACGGAACAACGGATATCAGTTATCTTCCTCTTGCGGACTTCGCGAACAGGGAAATGGCAAAATATGACAATTCCAAAATCATCAAGGCGATGCAGGATTATCTGCAGGTCGCCGGTCAGCAACAGGATTTGACGTATCAGGTTTTACTGAAGCACAATGTTTTTCCGGCAAAAGGCTACGCTTTTCCTATTGAAGAAAATGACAAAGCTAAAAAAGAAGCTGTGGAAAAATTCGCCGAACAACTGAGAGAATTTTATATCGAAAGGAAGCTCGGAAAATTCTTCAAAGACCAAAGTCATTTTATAGAAGGCGCAAAAAACGAAGTGAGAAAAAATATTCCGGCCGGCTATATGACGAAAATGGAAAACTACTACGGACAGAAATTTCTGGCTTACCGATTTTACGTGAATCCGTTGGATGTTATTCCGTACAGCGACGTATTCTGGCACGGCAACGGACCAATGTTCAAATCTAATAAAGGAAAGATTGCGAATATGATAAGCAGTGCTTACGTTCCATTGAAAAAGAAAAATAACATCAAAGATTATACAGAATTTGGGTTTAATCATCCTGAGACCACCAACTTTTTAATCACGCACGAGTTCGGGCATTCCTTTGTCAATCAATATTTGGGTCAATACGAATCTAAAATTAATGAAAGTAATAATCTGATGTCAGAAGCTTTTATCGGCAAAATGGACGGACAAGGCTACTCTTACTGGCCGTCTTGCGTGGGCGAACATATCGTAAGAACGGGCGAAATCCGAATTGCGCTGGCGAACGGAAATCCCGAACTGGCAGAAAAACTAAGACAACAACACATCAAAGAAAATTCTTTCGTTCTGATTCCTGACTTCGAAAAGAAAATGGAAATTTATGAAAACAACAGGAAAAAATATAAATCGTTCAAAGATTTTGTCCCTGAATTGCTAAATGTTTTGGATGAAACCAGCGTCGAAAAAGTAAGGGCAAAACTAGGTCTGCCGAATGAAAAATATGAAGTGACACTTACGGTAAAAATTCCCGAAAACAGCGGCGATGTCTACATCGCAGGTAATCAATCGGCTATTGGAAATTGGAATCCTCAGAAAATTAAACTTAATAAAACCGGTGAAACAACCAGACAAATTACATTTGAATCTTATCCGGATTTGAGGTTCAAATTGACAAAAGGAAGTTGGGAAACGGAAGCGAAAATCGATGGCATCGAAGAAGGGAAAGATGTTTCTTTGTCGCTTGATAAAAATACAATTCTTAATTACACCATTAAAAACTGGAAACAATAATTAGACAGTCCATAAACTTAAAAATATACAACAATGATAAACATTCAAAACCTTTCAAAAATCTATAAAACCGAAGACGTTCAAACCAATGCGCTTAATAATGTAAGCCTGCAAATCAAAGAGGGCGAATTTGTAGCAATCATGGGACCTTCAGGATGTGGAAAATCGACTTTCCTTAATATTCTTGGGCTTTTGGACAGCGCTTCTTCAGGTTCTTATCAATTTGAATCGGTGGAAACCATCGGAACTTCCGAGAAGAAAAAATCAGACATCAGAAAGAAAAATATTGGTTTCATTTTCCAGAATTTTAATCTGATTGATGAACTGACAGTTTATGAAAACATCGAATTACCTTTGATTTACAACGGTGTTTCTTCCTCAGAAAGAAAAAGAAGAGTGGAAGAAATTATGGAGAAAATCAATATCGCTCACAGAGCCAAACATTATCCACAGCAGCTTTCCGGAGGACAGCAACAGAGAGCAGCCGTTGCAAGAGCGTTGGTGACGAGACCAAAATTGATTTTGGCCGATGAGCCAACGGGAAACCTGGACAGCTCCAACGGAAACGAAGTGATGAATCTTCTCGCAGAACTTCACAGAGAAGGTTCTACGATTGCGATGGTGACGCACTCTTCCTACGACGCAGGTTACGCTTCCAGAATCGTGAATATGAAAGACGGCGAGATTTTCAGTGAAGAACATTCTTCCCAGAGAAAAGATGTTTTCGAAAAAGCCGACGCAAAAAATTTTGAATAAAAATTTGTTGATGGTTTTCGGTTGATAGTTGATAGAAACGCTTCCCGATAACCATCAACCATCAACTAAAAACCATCAACTATGTTACACAACTGGCTCAAAATTGCCTTCATCCATTATAAAAAGAACTGGCTTTCCACCCTCATTAATTTGTTTGGACTGACTATCGGATTGACCGGATTTATGCTCATCCTGATGCACTGGAATGACGAAGAATCTTATGAAAAATGGAATCCTAAGAAGGATGATATTTATTATTTTCAGGCTTATAGTAAAAAAGAAAATGTCTATGGAGCCGCCATTTCTATTCCTTACGCAGAAAATGCGTTGAAGAGAATTCCCGAAGCTCAGGATTACGTTCTGATGAACGGTTCCGATATGGGCTATAAAATGGTTACCAACAAGAATACAGCTTTCCAAAAAGGTGGAATGAGTGTTTCCGACCATTTTTTCAATCTATTCCCATTCAGACTTGTCGCGGGCAGTTATAAAGATGCGCTGAAAAATGACAACAGCATCGCTATTTCAACCGGCACGGCAAAAAATCTTTTCGGGAAGACAGATGTTGCGGGAGAAACGATTAAAATTAACTCCAAAACTTTTGTGGTGACCGCTGTTTATGAGCTTCCGGAAGGAAACAGCCAGATGAAACCCGAATTTGTTTTCAAACCTGCGGAACAGCTTAAAAATGATAAAGAATCTTGGGGAAATTTCAATTATGCCGGATTTTTTCTTCTGAAAAAAGGTTCAGACCCAAGAGAATTTGAAAGAAAATTCCAAGACATCATTATGCTTCGGGCAAAGATCAATTCTAAAGATATGGGCGTATCGCCACAGCAGTTTATTGATCTGTATGGTCCTAATGACTCTTTGCTGACCCGCTTGGACAAAATAAAATTACACGCAGAATCTACCTGGTTCGGGAAACCGGATTTCAAAACCATTCTCATTCTTTTTTCGCTGGCAGTGCTTATTGTCATCTTATCAGCCATCAATTTTATCAACCTGAAAACCGCTCAGTCTTCCCAGCGTGCAAAAGAAGTCGGTGTAAGAAAAGCCATTGGAAGCACCAGAAGTGCTTTGGTATTACAATTCCTGTTGGAAACCTTTATCATTTGCGTACTGTCCTATTTGCTTTCTCTGGCACTGACAGAATTATTATTGCCGAGTTTCAATCAATTTTTTGATAAGGATATCGTGATGAATGACTGGCATATTTACTTCTATTCCTTTCTGATGGTGATGGTCGTAACGCTTGTTTCAGGCTTGATTCCGGCCACTTATCTGGCTAATTTCAAAGCGATAGAAACCCTGAAAGGCAATTTCTCAAGAAGCAAACACGGCGTGTGGCTCCGAAACGGAATTCTGACCTTGCAACTGATTATTTCTTCATTCTTCATCATCGGCGGATTGATTGTCAGTCAGCAGGTTAAGTTTATGATGAATAAAGATTTAGGATTTAAAGGCGACCAGATTTTTCAGGTTAATTTTAATGATTACAAAAACGGAAAACCTTGGTTGAAGTATGAAAGGCTGAAAGTTGAAATGGCAAAAATTCCCGGTGTAGAAAGTATTTCATTTTTTGAAGCAGCACCCGGAAACGGAAGCGAGAGCAGTTCGAATGTTGATTATATGAATGCCAGTATCCAGGCGCGTCACGGGTCTATGGACTACAATTATCTTCAGTTTATGGGTGTTAAACTCCTGAAAGGACGATGGCTGAATCCAAAACTGGCTTCTGACACCATCAACACGATGTTGGTAAACGAGGCGTTCCTGAGAAAATTTGGCTGGAACGATGATCAGGCAATGAAGCGCGACATCAGACCGGGATTTGATTACAAACCATATAAAATTGTAGGAATTGTTAAGGATTTCAACGTTAGAAGTTTAAAATCTGAAGTGGAGCCAATGGTGTTTTTTCACTATCGCGAGACCGAATGGAAACGGTTTAATATGAATAATATCCAATTCAAATTAAAAGCAGACGATCTGGATGCAACAGTAAAAAGGCTTAGAACTTACTGGACTAAAAACGTAGAACCGGGCTACCCGTTTTCTGGTTATTTTATTGACAAACAATTCGCCAAAACTTTTGAAAGGTATCAGAAACAACAAACCCTTTTCACCATTCTTAATGCAATGGTTTTGATGGTAGCTTTATTAGGATTATTCGCTTTGTCATCCTTAATGATTGAGCAAAAACTGAAAGACGTAGCCATTAGAAAAACCTTGGGCGCATCAGACGGAACATTGATTTTTGGGTTGACGAAACAATTCTTATGGATAACGTTTATTGCAGTTTTGATTAGCATCCCGATCAGTTATTACCTGATGAACGAATGGCTGAAAGATTTCGCCTACCGAATCGATATGCCAGTGTTTCCATTCGTACTAAGTTTAGTTTTATTACTGATTCTCACATTCGCAGTGGTGAGCATCAAAGCTTATCAGGCGACGAAAGTGAATCTTGTGAAATATCTGAAGTATGAATAAAATTTTAGAATCTTCTTTTATGAAATATATTTTAACAGCGGTATTTTTAATGTTAGGAATTGGTCTTGGCTATTCTCAAAATACTAAGGAAATAGACGAATTACTTTCAGCATACGAAAAAGCCAATCAGTTTAGTGGTTCTGTCTTGGTTGCAAAAAAAGGAAAAGTTATTTTTGAGAAAAGCTATGGCTACAGAAATGCGGAAAACGGAGAAAAGAATACAAACGACAGCCAATACAAAATTTTTTCTACCACAAAAATGTTTACTGCAACTGTAATTCTAAAACTAGCGGAACAGGGAAAACTTTCTTTGGATAATAAATTATCAAAATATTATCCGGATTTTCCAAAAGCAGATAGCATTACTATAAAAAATATGCTTTCCCATACCTCGGGAATACCAGAAGCAGAAGACTCAGACAATACCAAAAACGAAGAAACATTTTTAAAATATATTACTTCGAAAAAATTGGATTTCTCACCTGGAAAAAATTGGGGATATTCCAATTCCAACTATTATTTATTAGGTTATATAATCAAAAAAGTAACGGGATTGGAATATGACAAAGCCATTGAAAAATTTATACTAAAACCTTTGAAAATGACAGCAAGTGGATTTCACTTTAATCAACTGAAAAGTGAGAATAAGGCTGTAGGATATGAGTTTATTGATGGAAAGAACTCCAACAGAGCGTTACTTTTCAAAACAGACCATCCTTTTGCAGCGGGAGCCATCTATTCTACGGTTGGAGACTTATACAAATTCAGCGAAGCTTTATATGGTGGTAAAATTATCAGCAAACAAATGGTGGAGACAATGTACACGCCATATCTTAATGACCATTATGGTTTTGCACAGGAAATCTACAAAACTCCGAATTCTGATATCATTCAAGTTGGGCACGGCGGCGGCGGTCCAGGTTACAAGTGTAGATTTGTTAAGGATTTGAAAAATGATATTACCATTATTATATTGATCAATTCCGAGATGATATCAGCAAAAGCAGCAGATAATATCACGGATATTATTTACAATAGACCTTATACTGCGATGAGCAAGAGCAGAATTGATGCGAAAGATCTGCAAAAATTGCAAGGTATCTATTCTTTCAATTCGGAAAACTATTATATCAATATCATTAATGGGACAGTGGTTTTAAACGGAGGTGGAATTCCAAGAATGCCTTTGGCTCCAATTACTAAAATCGATTACAAACTTTTCGAAAATTTTGACTTAAAATTCAATGCAGACAATACAGGAAAAATAGAATCGGTTACTATAACTAATACGCAAGGAACAAAAACGGCTAAAAAAATAGCGGATATTTTTTCCTGGGGAATCATAGGAACGGCAACGCCAAGTGGTTGGGAAGGGAAAGATATTGTTTTAGAAACTCAAAAAAGCAATCCTGATTTTTACTATCTCAAGAACTATAAATTGAAGGCTGGTGAATTAAGATTTCGTTCAAATAATGACTGGGCGAATAGTTTGGGACTCAACAGTGATAATAAAAGTATGTGTTACGACGGGTACAATATCATTATTAAAGAGGATGGGTTTTATGATATTGTATTGGATTTGAGCATCAAATCTAAACCTCAATATTCAGTCAAAAAAGTAAACTAATAATAACACGATTATGCTGAAAAACTGGCTCAAAATAGCATTCATCAACTATAGAAAAAACTGGCTTTCCACCATTATCAATATTTTGGGATTGAGTGTTGGGCTGTGTGTTTTCCTGTTGATATTCATCCATTGGCAGGATGAGAAATCTTATGAACAATGGATTCCGGATAAGGAGAATATCTATTTCGTGGAAAATGGAAGCGCATCTTTTGGGATAATGTCCAGCTCCAGCTATCCGGAGATTTTTGTCTCCAAAGAAAAGTTTTCCGAAATAGAAGATGCTACGATTCTCAACGATTGGGGAAAGCAGAAACTCAGTTTTGGCGGGAATGCGGCTTATGTTTCGGGGACGGCTTCTGTAGATTCTTTTTTCAGGTTGTTGCCTTTCGAAAAAGTCGCAGGAAATTTTCAGAATGCTTTGTCGGATAACGGGAAAATTGCTTTGTCGTTGGAAACAGCTCGTTTGATTTTTGGCGATGATTATCTTGATGCCATTGGAAAGTCTATTAAAAACGATTCTAATGATAAGGTTTATGTAGTGACAGCGATTTATAAACTTCCTCAGGGAAATACGGTTTTCAGGCCAGGTTTTATTTACAGAAATCCATACCTGGAAGAATCCAAAGACCAATGGACAAGCTACAGCTACAATGGTTTTTTCAAAGTAAAACAGGGGACAGACATCAAAGCACTGGAAAACAAATTGTCAAAAGAGATGCAGGAACAGGAAGAAATTTCCTCGAAAAAATATGGCTATACCCTTGACAAGAAAAATTCCACAACGGTTTATCTGACCCCAGTCAGCAAAATGAAACTGGATGCTAAGAGTGACGGCATCAACAAAGGCGACAAAAAATCCATTATGATTCTCTTGGGTCTATCTGCTTTGATTCTGTTGTTGTCCGGGATTAATCTGATTAATCTGAAAACCGCACAGGCATCGCAAAGAGCAAAAGAAGTGGGCGTGAGAAAAGTCGTAGGAAGTTCCAAATCAAAATTGGTTTTACAGTTTTTGCTGGAGACGTTTATCATTTGTTTCTTAGCTTATGTTGTAGCTTTTGCAATGGTCGAATTACTATTACCATCTTATAATCAATTTCTTAACAAAGAAATCAGGTTGAACGACTTTAGATTATTCCTCTACACAGGATTATTGTTAATTGTTTTTTCCGTGATTTCGGGATTGATTCCGGCACTTTATCTTTCGAATTTCAAACCCATCAATACACTGAAAGGCAATTTCGCAAGAAGCAAAAGTGGCGTTTGGCTGAGAAATTCTATTCTGACCCTGCAACTGATTATCTCTTCGTTTTTCATCATCTGTTCATTAATTATCCATTCGCAGGTCAAATATATGATGAATAAGGATTTGGGCTTCAAAGGTGACCAAGCGATTCAAATTAATTTTAAAAAGGCGAATTGGGAGAATGGATTTAATTTCAAAAAATACAAAAGGCTGAAAACTGAACTGGCAAGAATTCCTGGCGTGACAGATGTTACAGGTTCTGTCAATTCTATAGGAAATGGTAGTGCTAATGTTTCGGAAGTGAAATTATCAACAGATACTACCAAAACGGTTCAGACGATGTTGGGCGGTATTGATGAAAATTTTCTGAAATTCTATAAAGTTAAGTTCCTTTCCGGGCGAGACTTGGATTGGAAAAAAGCGTCCGATACAATCAACGGAGCCGTAGTCAATGAAACTTTTGCCGGAAAATTGGGTTATAATCCTAAAACTGCTTTGGACAAAGAATTTTTCACAGGTTGGGACGGCAAGAAAAAATATAAAATTTTGGGTGTTGTCGCTGATGTTAATTATTCAGGTGTGGAGCAAACCGTGATGCCGATTGTCTATTTCAATTACGACAGAAACTGGGTCAAAAATAATATGGGTAATCTTCAAATCAAAGTTTCAGAGAATGATATTAACGGAACTTTGGAACGCATCAAAGAATTCTGGATAACAAAAGCGGAACCGGGCTATCCTTATGATTACGAGTTTGTAGATAAACAATTCGCCAAAACGTTTGACAAATTTCAGAAACAGCAGACTTTGTTTACAATCTTAAACATTGTTGTTCTTTTGATTGCATTGTTGGGACTATTCGCCTTGTCATCATTATTAATCGAACAAAAACTAAAAGACGTTGCCATCAAAAAAACCTTAGGCGCAGACGAAAAAACGATTGTCTGGGATCTTACCAAAAGATTTTTACTGATTTGTGTTATTGCTGTTCTCATCAGTATGCCTTTCGGATACTATGCAATGAACGAATGGCTCAAGGATTTCGCTTACCGAATCGAAATGCCGGTTTGGCCTTACGTTTTGAGTTTATTTTTATTGTTGATTCTAACATTCGTGGTTGTAAGTTTTAAAGCATATCGCGCCACAAAAATCAATCTTGTGAAATATCTGAAATACGAATAATACAGGAGTTGGGTGATGGATGCAGGATGTTTTTCAAAATACTGTCCAACCATCATCCATCGTCCATCATCTAACAATAGAACAATGAAAAAACTATTCTTTCTCCTGATAATCAGTCTCTGCTCCGCACAGACCAACAGATTCATTTACGAAATGGAAGTTAAGTTTCCTGAGAAACCAATAAAAATGAATATGGTCTTGGACATCGATAAGGATTATACCAAATTCTACGACTATGAATTTCTGCGTCAAGATTCTATCAGCAAGAAAACCGGAGAAAATTGGCAGACCAATACACAATCTGACCAACTGATTCTAAGAAAAGCAAATTCCAACGATAACAAAGCGTTTCACGACAATATGTTCGATTATTTCGTCATCGATTCCAAAGACGAGATGAACTGGAAAATCGAAAAAGAAACGAAGAAAAGCGCTGAATATTCTTTACAGAAAGCCACCACGGATTTCGGTGGCAGACATTGGACGGCTTGGTTTTGCCCTGCAATTCCTTTCCAGGAAGGACCTTACAAATTCAGAGGTCTGCCGGGATTGATTTTCGAATTGCAGGATGACAAAGGCGATTACAATTATACATTATCAAAAAGTATCAATCTTCCCGAGACTTTTGTAACCACCAATTTTCTGGAAACGCATTACGGTAATCAGCCTGTAAAAGTGACTCTTAAACAATTCCGGAAAGTTAAACTTGATTATTATAATGATCCGGTTGCTGAGATGAGAAATAATCTGAAAACGGGTGGCACAGTCATCATTGGCGGCGAAAAAATTAAGACACAGGAACAGCTGGATCAAAAGAGAAAATTCATCCAGCAGAGCATCAAAAATTACTACAATCCGATAGAACTGGACAAAGCGATTCCATATCCTAAAAATTAAAATCGTTAATAATAGGCTATTATGAAAATCGCCGTGACCAAAGTTGGACAAAAACACCAACGAAGATATGGCGATAACATGTAACCATTAAAAAAACTATACATCTACACATGAAAAAACTCTTCTTCATATTATTAATCAATCTTCTTCCCGCTCAGCAGAGCTGGTCGCTCAAACAGTGCCTGGATTATGCTGCTGCCAATCATCCCTTGGTGAAACAATCTGTGGTGAATATCCAGAAAAACGAAAGACAGATTTCTGCTGCAAAAGGAATGTTGCTGCCTTCCGTGGATGCGGGAGTCAATCATAATTATAATTTCGGAAACGGGATCAATCAGCAGAATAACCAGCGTGAAGCCATCAATACACAAACCGATAATCTCTATGCTCAGGCGAATTGGGAGCTGATGAACTGGCGAAATTACCTCAATATTTCGTTGTCCAAAATCAATAAAGAAAGTTCGACTTTCAAAATGAAACAAGCTCAGAATGAAGTTAAGCTCAATGTCATCCAGATGTTTTTCACGTATCAGAATAGCAAAAGCTGGCTGGAGGTTTTGGAAACACAGCTTTCCGGAATCGAAGACCAAATCAAACGTACCGAGAAAGAAGTAGAAATCGGGAACCGCCCAAAAAGTGATATTTACGATATCAAAGCCAATCTTGGAACGATGCAGGAACAGTGGGTTTCCGCAAAAAACCAACGTGACCTTTCAAAGATCAATTTGCTCAATGCCTTGGCCATTACAAAAGACACTTTGGATTTCAAAATGAATGAAGAAATTTTAGTTGATTCTAATTTCAACGATGCTAATTTTATCCAAAATCTTCTGGAAAAAAATCCGGCGTATCAAATGACTCTCGCAGAAATCAAAGCGCAACAGAAAAGCGTTGAAGTTGCAAAATCTGCTTATTTGCCAACCTTGAACGGTTCTTACACCTGGTCTAGTTTTTATAACAAAGTCTTGGGACAGCCGGCTTCGGCCAATTTCTCAGACCAAATCAAGACCAACAAAAACCAGCAATTGGGATTTGGTCTCAATATTCCGGTTTTCAACAAACTGCAGGTGAAAAACAATGTCGAGATTGCCAAACTGAATGTCATCAATTCCAATTATGATAAAGATATTGTGATTAATAATCTGACGCAAAGCATCAATTCCATCAAAGCCCAGTTCCTGAATGCCCGGGAAAAATACAATCTTTTGGAAACCAATTTCGAAAACCAAAGACTGTCATTCCAGAAATCCGAAGAAAAATACAAAGAAGGGCTGATGGATGCCTACACATTTTTCGTGGTCCGGAACAACTGGCTACAGGCAAATTATAACTTGATTAACAGTAAAAACGACGTCATCCAGCAAACAGAACTGCTCAAAGTTTTTGAAGCCGGCTTATAACATTTAGATTCACAATGTCAGTCTGAGTATTTCGACTACGCTCAATATAAACTACGTCGAAGACTTTCATCAAAAAATTCTTATTATTATTTTCTTATGAATCCTTCCGAAGACTCACACTTCGGAGGGATTTTTTTCATTTAGAAAGACGATTGTCATCTAATCTTAAAGGAATGTCACCGATTGGTTGGTCATGGTCATCGTTGCGTTAATGATTATTACCGCTTCGCCGAGTCTTCACACCGCTTCGCTGAGTCTTCACGCCGCTTCGCTGAGTCTTCACACCGCTTCGCTGAGTCTTCACGCCGCTTCGCCGAGTCTTCACGCCGCTTCGCCGACCTCTGTCACTGGCAACATTACTATTTTAAATGATTGCAAATACTCTTCTTTTATAAATTTTATAATAATATTATCCTGTAGAAGGAACCCCAAATTGGATATTACAACTTTAGCTATTTCGTGAGCAAAGCGTCTTTGTGCGTCTTAAAAACATTTTCAATGAAATCAAAAAACCATACGTCGAATTTTCAATTTGTGTTCAAAATACCTCGCTTTTTCAATTTGAAAATCGCATTTTTGCAAACCTTAATCCAGAGGATTTTTCAATGAAACGTTTTTAACGTTCCGTCTTGACCTTAGTAAAATATTAATTGACAGATGAAACTTTGTATTGCTGAAAAACCCAGCGTAGCCCGCGATATAGCCAAAGTTTTGGGTGCCACAATGCCCAAAAGCGGTTACATGGAAGGCAATGGTTACTGCGTGACCTGGACTTTCGGGCATCTTTGCACGCTCAAAGAACCGCATGATTACGCCGAGCATTACAAATCCTGGGACTTGATTTTCCTGCCGATTATTCCCAAAAACTTCGGCATCAAATTAATTCCCAATAATGGTGTTGAGAAACAGTTCAATACCATAGCAAAACTGGTTCAGGAATGCGATGAGGTCATTAATTGTGGGGATGCCGGGCAGGAAGGAGAACTCATTCAGCGTTGGGTTTTGCAGAAAGCGAAATGTGATAAACCAATGAAACGTTTATGGATTTCGTCTTTGACAGAAGATGCCATCAAAGAAGGTTTTGAAAATCTGAAACCGGCTGATGACTACAAAAATCTTTATCTGGCAGGCAATGCGAGAGCGATCGGCGATTGGCTTTTGGGAATCAACGCCACCAGATTATTCACGAAAAGATTTGGTGGAAACAAAGGTGTTTTGTCGATTGGCCGCGTTCAGACACCAACTTTGGCGATGTTGGTTCAGCGTCAGAAAGAGATTGATGCCTTCGCACAGGAAGACTATTGGGAACTCAAAACAAAATATAGGGATGTGCTTTTCAGTGCATCCATTGACCGGTTGAAATCGTTGGAAAAAGCGGAAAAAGGTTTGGCTTACCTCAAACAGAATCAGTTTGAGATTGTCTCTTTCGAAATCAAAGAAGGAAAAGAAAAAAATCCACGATTGTTCGATTTGACGGGACTTCAGGTGGAGGCCAACAAAAAATACGGTTTCTCGGCAGAACAGACTTTAAATTATATCCAAAGTCTTTACGAAAAAAAATACACGACTTACCCGAGAGTTGACACCACTTATTTATCTGAGAATCTTTATCCGAAAATCGGTGGAATTCTGAAAAGTATGACGATTTATTCAGACTTAATTTCGCCATTACTTTCTCAACCGATTCCGAAAACCAAAGCTGTTTTTGATGATAGCAAAGTGACCGATCACCATGCGATTATCCCAACCGAAATTCCGCCCTCATCTAACCTTAGCAGAGAAGAGAAGTTGGTCTATGATTTGGTAGCGAGACGATTTATCGCTGTGTTTTATCCGGAATGTAAGATTTCCAATACGTTGGTGGAAGGTCAGGTGGGAACGATTCCCTTCAAAGCTTCGGGAAAACAGATTTTGGAACCGGGCTGGCGAATCGTTTACGCCAAAGACAAAAAAGAAGAAAAGGAAGAAAAAGATAAAGACGAGGAACAGACGATTCCCGAGTTTGTTGCCGGAGAAAAAGGAGACCACGAACCTTTGATCCATCAGGGAAAAACCTCGCCGCCAAAACCTTATACGGAAGCCACTTTGCTCCGAGCAATGGAAACTGCGGGTAAACAAGTGGAAGATGAAGAGTTGCGTGAAATGCTGAAGAATAACGGCATCGGAAGACCTTCGACACGAGCCAACATCATCGAAACGCTTTTCAAACGAAAATACATCGAGAAGAAACGTAAAAATCTCATCGCGACACCCACCGGAATCGAATTGATTGACACCATTGAAGACGAACTTCTCAAAAGTCCGGAACTCACCGGAGAATGGGAATCAAAACTTCGCAGAATCGAAAAAGGCGAATATGAAGCCAATCAGTTCAAAGAAGAATTGATAGAAATGGTGACGGATTTGACGAATAAAGTCGTGAACGGAAAGTCCAAAGTCATCGCTTTCCACGAGGAGAAAAAAGTAACTCCGAAAGAAAAAAAACCAAGAGCAAAAACCGAGATTATCTGGGAAGAAACCCAATGCCCAAAGTGTAAATCGAAGCAGCTGATGAAAGGCAAAACTGCCGTTGGCTGTTCCGATTATAAAGGCTGTGGCTTCAAAGTGGCATTCGAGATATTCGGAAAAAAATTATCAGAAAAACAACTTCAGGATTTGATTCTGAAAAGCAAAACTTCCAAACTGAAAGGCTTTACCGGCGAGCAGGAAGAAGGAATTCTAATCTTAAACGAAGATTTTTCAATTAGTATAAAATAAAAACCCTTTCAGATTTTTACTATCCAAAAGGGTTTTATAATATTTTTATCTCGCCGATTTTACAGATTAGAATGATGAATCTGCAAAATTCGCTAAATCAGCGGGAAATAATTATTTCACAACAATCGCCTTTTTCAGACCACTATCGATTTTATAATCCGTCGAGTTATTGATTTTCACATTGTCGAAAATGATATTTTGCGCATTCTTGCCGACAATTCCTTTCTTGCTCGTGATATTCACGTTCTTGAAATAAAGATTCTCAATCAGTTTCTCAGGAAGTCCGTTAAAACTGAAAGCCGTCTCAGACGAAGAACAATGCACATTGGTTACATAGAAATCATGGAAATAAGGCACTTTTTCACCGGTATGCTGCGCCGCTTCGCTTTCTTTGGTGCTTCCAACCGGCGCATCCGCATAGAACGTATCGAATAAAATCGCTTCCTTGATGATGTTTTTCATCTCAATATTATCAATGAAAATCTGGCTCACATCGCCGCCTCTTCCGGAGTTACTTTTCACACGAATTCCGATATCAGTTCCGTCAAAAATACAGTTCGTAACGTAGATATTTTTCATTCCGCCGTCCGTATTACTGCCGATAACGAAGCCACCGTGACCTTCATTCACCGTACATTCTGCGATGATGACATTTTGCAGGTTAGCTTCTCCGTTCTTCGGCGTTCCGCTGGATTTCATACAGATGCCGTCATCGCCTGCGTTAACATTTGTGTTGTAGATAATCACGTTTTTAGAAGCACTGATATCGATGCCATCACCATTTTGAGCCCATTTAGGATTATAAACAGTGGTGTTTCTAATCACAAGATTGGTAATTTGTTTTGGATTAATCACAAACTTCGGCGAGTTACGGAACGTTGGTCCGTCGATCAAAAGATTCGTCACTTTTGACAAGGTGAACATCATCGGCCTTAGATATTGATGAAGTTGTTCATACATATCGAGAGTGGCATTCGGCATTTTGGTAATCACTTTAGCAAGCTCTTCACCGCGTTTTGCCGCTTCACTTGGGTACCAGATTTTCCCGTCATCGCTCAAGACACTTCCGGATTTAGCAACCAATTCCTGCCATTGTCCAGTAGTTGTTTTGAATTTTTTCACAGGTCGCCACGCTTCTCCGGCTCCGTCGAAAATACCTTTTCCGGTAAAGGAAACGTCTTTTAGATTATTTCCCCAAATCGGAGCTGTCACTTCAAATTTTCCTGCAGAAGTTTCTCTCAAAGGAAATTGTTTAATATCAGAACTGAACTGCACAATTGCACCTTCCTCAACGTGAAAATCAATTTTACTTTTCAGTTCGATTGGTCCCGTTAGCCACGTTCCGGCTGGAACAATCAGTCTTCCGCCACCGTTCTGAGCAATCGTGGAAATCGCTTTTTCGAAAGCTTTGGTGTTCAATGTTTTTCCATCGCCAACGCCTCCAAAATCCCGGAAGTTATAATCCTTTTGCGGAATCGTCGGCAACACCATTTCCCCAAATTTGAAAGGTGCTTTGTCAATGTAGTATTGAATATCATTTTTCTGCGCAGTAATCATTGCTGCAAGCGAAAAAGCAAGACCTGTTAAAAGTTTTTTCATTGTTTATCTAAGTAATTTATTCTATTCTAAATTTTAGTTTGGGCCGCTGTATCCGCCTGCAGTTTATCCTGAGCTTGTCGAAGGGCTCCCAAACCTTACGAATGTTCGACGAAGTCAATCTTTTCACTTCACTTCTTTGCGTAAAAAGGATTTGCGCTCAAGTCGGGCTGCAAGCGATTCTAAGTTAATCTATTATTTCAAATTAAAGTCTTCGGCTCCGCTCAGACTGATAATGTTATGTTATTACAGTTAGTAAGGTTTGTCACACTGAGCGGAGTCGAAGTGTCTTTCATAATAATTGAAAGATTTCGGATAAAATTAAATAAAATATTGATGTGCGCAATCGATTGCGCAAAATAAAAACTAAAACCCGGGGAAAGCATTATCAATACTTGAAAAACTCAAATGGACAGTTCGGTTTTTACGATATAATTCTTAATTATTGACTCAAATTTCTTTAATTTGCAATGCTAAAAATAATTTCAACAATGATTATTCAACCAAGAACAAGAGGATTTATTTGTTTGACTGCTCATCCGGACGGTGCGCATCAGGCTGTAAAAAACCAGATAGAATATGTAAAGTCGAAAGGCGAAATCAAAAACGGACCGAAGAAAGTTTTGGTCATAGGAGCTTCCACCGGTTTTGGATTATCTTCCAGAATTGCTGCAGCTTTCGGATCTGGCGCATCCACCATCGGAGTATTCTTCGAAAAACCGGCTTCTGAAGGAAAAATGGGAACTGCAGGTTGGTACAATTCTGCAGCTTTCGAAAATGAAGCGCACGCAGCGGGACTTTATGCCAAAAGTATCAACGGCGATGCATTCTCGGACGAAGTAAAAAAAGAAACCATTGAGCTGATCAAAAAAGACCTTGGTGAGGTAGATTTGGTCGTGTACAGTTTGGCTTCTCCTAGAAGAACACATCCGAAAACGGGCGTGGCTTACGCTTCAGTTCTGAAGCCGATTGGTCAGCCTTTTACCAATAAAACCGTTGATTTCCATACAGGAGTCGTGTCTGATATCACCATTAATCCGGTTGAAAATGAGGAAGATATTGCCAATACGATTGCCGTCATGGGCGGTGAAGACTGGAAATTCTGGATCGAAGATTTGAAAGCTGCAGGCGTTTTGGCAGAAGGTGTCAAGACTGTTGCTTATTCTTACATTGGCCCGGAACTGACGTTCCCAATCTACCGAAACGGAACCATCGGACAGGCTAAAAATGATTTGGAAGCCACAGTTCCGGTTCTGAATGACTTATTGAAAGACCTTGACGGAACATCCTATGTTTCTGTGAACAAAGCGTTGGTAACGCAATCCAGTTCGGCGATTCCTGTGGTTCCATTGTACATTTCCTTACTTTATAAAGTGATGAAGGAGAAAGGAACGCACGAAGGAACGATCGAACAAATGCAGAGATTGTTTGCGGACAGATTATATGCTGAAAATGGAGAAGTGGCGCTGGACGAAGCAGGCAGAATCCGTGTAGATGATTGGGAAATGGCAGACGATGTTCAGGCAGAAGTTGCAAAACTTTGGGAACAGACTACGACTGAAAACCTTTCTGAAATCAGTGATATAGAAGGCTATAGGAAAGAATTCTTCAATCTTTTTGGTTTCCATTTTGACGAAATTGACTACGAGAAAGATGCGAATGAGAACGTAAAAGTTCCGAGCATTTCTTAGATTGCATTCAGACCATATTTAAAAGCGGACTACGGTCCGTTTTTTTGGTTTTATATTTCAGGATTTACAAAAAAAACATTTATTTTTAAACTTTAAAACACAATTGATTTTGGAACATCTTCATAATTTCTTTCACCTCCTGTTTATCGGTTTGATTGCACTGTTTCCGGTCGTTAATCCCATTGGTTCTGCGCTGATTATCAATCCTTATCTCGCAAAACTTTCCGGAAAGGATCGTAAGAATGCGGTGAATAAGATTACCATTTATGCTTTTTCGATCTGTATCGTCTCGCTCTTTGCCGGACATTGGGTTCTGGAACTTTTTGGGATTTCGATACCGGTGATTCAGCTGGCAGGAGGAATTCTGATTTGTAAAATGGGTTGGGAATCCCTTTCTGCCGATCAGCAGGAAAACCCGGACAAAGAAATTGATGCCAGTAATAATGTAGCTTCGTCGTCCATAAATAATCAGTTATTTTATCCGCTGACATTTCCCATTACAACAGGAGCCGGAACGATTTCCGTACTATTTACGCTGAGTGCGCATAGTGCGGACAGCAATTGGGAAAATTATCTCATTAACACCAGCGCCATTCTGCTCGCCATTATCGTGATGTGTGCGATGGTCTTTTTCTTCTACAACAACACCAAAAAAATGGTAGACAAGCTGGGCAATAACGGGCAGAATATTGCCAACAGGATTTTTGCTTTCCTGATTTTTTGTGTCGGCCTGGAAATTGCGACCAGCGGACTGAAAACCCTTTTTCATCTGTAAAAAAAAGCTACTGAGTAGTAGCTAAATTATTATTGTTGAGTCTGAGATTTTATCTCTTTTTGTTTAACATCATATTCGTGGAGGAGATTGTGCTCCGGTGTCTGCTCGATGGCGTGCATGATCTTATCCAGGATCTGATTCGCTGATTCATTGTCATAATCAATGTCTAAAGCGGGTTTAAACTCCATCGTAGGCTTCACACCGGTGACCTTGATTTTCAGTCCTTTTTTATCAAAGGCTCTGCGAAATCCGTTGATTTTAATCGGGATAACAATAGGTCTTTGATTTTTGATGAGTTTAGCCGTTCCTTTTCTGCCTTGTGCATAGGCAGAAGTGGTTCCTTGCGGAAAAGTAATGACCCAGCCATTATCAAGCGCTTTCATTATATTTTCGACTTCCGTAAGGTCTACCATTCGGTTTACATTTTGACCTTCAGCTCTCCAGGTTCTTTTCACAGTAACTGCGCCTGCAATTTTAAAGATTCTCGCCAAGATGCCTTTATTCATTGTCTCTTCAGCGGCTACATAATAAAAATCTACCTTTGGATTGAGAAGGTAAACCGGGTTTTTTATCGTGTTGTGGTAACCATTATTTACGGCACAAAATGCGTGATACATCGCTGCAACATCGGCAAAATAAGTCTGATGATTAGACACGAAAAGAACATTGCTGTCTGGCAAATCAGAAAGATTTTCGGTGCCGGTAATCTTCAGTTTATTAAAACCGTTGAATCTTCTGTAAGACACTAATCCCAGAATAAAAATAATTATCCTCTTCAGAATGTAGATATTTCCAAAAGAATCGGTGAAAATATTTTTTTTTGCCATTGATATTTAATTATAACTTCTAAGGTCTTGAAATTATTGCAAAATTAAACATTTTTTAACAAGTTACTGAACTCGCTCAAAATCATCGAAGTAGCGCCCCAAATAATATAACCATTGAAATCAATTACCGGAACTTCATAACCCTTTGTAGAAGGCAAGGTCATCATTTTAGGTTGGTCTGGTAGATTGAGCAAGGATGAAATGGGGAATTCAATCAGTTCTACCGCTTCGGTTTCCTGCAAAAAGAATTCCGGATTTTTCTTGGTGTATGATACAAATGAATGAACATAGAAATTACTTGGCGGAATATAAATCGGCGACATTTCACGGATAATTCTTACGTAATGCTCATCAATTCCAAGTTCTTCAGACGTTTCCCGTTTCGCAGTGTACGCAAAATCCGGGTCTTCTTTTTCTCTTTTTCCTCCAGGCAAAGAGATTTGTCCGCTGTGACGGTCATTTTCATTCACGCTCCTCACAATCAGAGGAAAATGCCATTCATTATTCTTAAGGTAAAGTAGAATATTGACCGCTGCAAACTTCGGATTTCGGGTCAGAATTTCTTCATATTTGAACAGCGGACGATAAGGCGGAGAATAAATTTTATGCGCATTCTCACCCAGCAATTCAGCATTTTTAATGTCTCTCAGTAAATCTTTTCCAAAAATCTGCATATCTCAAAGATAAGGAAATTGATGCCTTACTACAAAGCAAATTTTTGATTGAACAATGAAAAAAGTCGCAAAGATGGACTTTACGACTTTCATAATATTAAAATTTGATGTTTATTAAACTTAAAGATTAATCCCTCTTCCCGCATAAAAATCCAAAACCTTCACACTAAACAAATAATTATATTTCGCCTGCGCCACAGAACCCTGGGCATTCACATAATTATTTCGGGCAATCGTCACGTCATAGATGGTAGAGCGTCCGGCAGCGTAACTTTTCTCCGCAAAATCCAGAGCGAGTTTGGTGCTTCTTTCCGCTTCCATTGCAGCCAGGTAAACCTCATAATTAGAATCGGCATTGAACTGCGCCTGCTGGATGTCCTGCTTTAGCTGGAATTTCTGTTGCTCCAGATTATTCTTAGCAATCGTTTCATTGATTTTCGTTTGTTCCACCTGTAGTTTAGTAATCCCTTTATTGAAAATCGGAATATTGGCAGATAAACTTAATTGCTGTCCAAAGTTATCGCTATATTGCTGCGTGAAATTCCTTTCGGTGATTGCCACAGAATTTCCAAATGCATCCAGACTGTAGCCAATTGTATTTTTATTCAAAAGATTATTATAAAAACTTCCAACTCCCGCAGTCGCAGTGACTGTTGGCCAGAAGTTGGTCTTTACCACCTCGGTTTGGGCTTCAGCTGCTTTTATTCTGGTTTCAGCCGCTTTCACCACAGGCTGGTTTTGATAGGCGATGTTCAGAACTTCTTCCACAGATTCAGTTTGTGGCGTCAGCTCATCCGGAACTGGAATGTCAACCACATCAAAGGTCCTGTAATCCGGTAATTGAAGAAGCTGAGCCATTGCAAACAATGCTTTGTCCACATTGATTTGCGCCGTTTTTACATTCTGCTTTTCCCTGGCGAGAGAAGCCGTTGCTTCGGCCAAAACAGTCTGCGCTGTAGTTCCCACGTCAGTGGTTATTTTCGCACGGTCGTACAACCTTTGTGCATTGTCCATCGCACTTTCAGAGATTTTTTTGATTTCCCTGTTCAGCATCACATTAAGATATTGCTGTGCGATTTGCAGAGATCGGAAGAGCGTCGTGTAGGGAAAG
>CAJYWD010000029.1 GCA_913778505.1 uncultured Chryseobacterium sp. | reverse complement strand
CCAATGTGCACTTCATTTTCAGATGAATCATATTTTGCTTCCTGAATTAGCTTTGCTGGATTTTCCTATTTTTGAAGAGCCAACCGGCGAACTACCTCAGCCAAAGGTAAAAACCTATCGTTGCCTCCTCGATTATTTTTCTTCGAGAGCACCACCTGCGTTTTCATAATTTTAGTTTTTCTTTTAAACCAGAACTTTTTTATTGCAGATTTTTGAAATCTGTGATGATCGTATTTTGGAATATTTTATTAATCCAGTTTAAAATATTCTTTGTTCAAAAAGGTATTTCAGAATACCTATTCATCTATTTTATATCATTTAAATCTTATAAACCGGGAATGATCCATTTTATTTCCTCCAGACCTTTTAAGGTAGGATGCTTTAGTCTTTTCTTATTTTCAACATCTTTTCATGCTCAGGAAATAGAGAAAGATTCTATTGATACAACCATTCAAACAGTAGAAATCATTGGTAGAAAATCGAAAGATTACACTTCTGATTATTCATTTGCAGCCACAAAGATTGCAATGAAAAATAAAGATATTCCTCTTACACTCAATACCGTTACCAAAGAACTCATCACCGACAGACAAGCCTTCAGACTGGGCGATGTCCTTAAAAATATTGCAGGTGTTTCCAATGCCAGTTTTTATAATCAATACAGCATCCGTGGAATCAGTCAGAACGAAGAAGGGCAAATCATTAATGGTATGCGTACCAGGCAATATTATTTTCTTCAGCCAATGACGCCGCATATCGAGCGTGTAGAAGTTTTTAAAGGTCCTGCAAGCATTACTATGTCCAGTGTAGATCCCGGCGGTACAATTAATATGGTGACCAAAAAACCTTTGGCAAATCCTCGTTATGAAATCAGTTTGTCAGGTGGAAGTTTTGAAACCTACCGACTATCGACAGATTTGACTGGTCCTTTGAATAAAGGCAAAACACTTTTGTATCGATTCAACGGAGCACATCAGGATGCCAGATCTTTCCGTGATCATGTGAAAAACAACGGACTTCTGATTGCACCTTCCCTATCATTTATTCCGAATGATAAAACTTCTGTAAATATAGAGATGATCTACAATGAAATGAACGGAAATCTCGACCGCGGGCAACCTATCTTCGGCGCCGTTGCAGGAAAAACCGATCTCAACAGCACGCCGATTAGTCTCAATCTAGGCGCACCAGGAGATTATTTTAAAACAAAAGACTTAACTTTAATGGGAAGTCTGGCGCATCATTTCAATAAAAACATCAGTTTTAATGCTTCTTATATGAAGCAATTTTGGGATGAAGACACACACGAAACCAGAACCACAAATTCTTTTGTTCCGGACGTTAACAACCAACCGATTTCCAGTCTGGCGATGATGCAGTATCTGGAAAGAATCCAGCACTGGTCAGTGGATAACATTAATGCATATTTTAATTTCACGTACAAAACAGGAGCTTTTGACCATCAAACCCTAATTGGTTATGACAGTCATATCTGGGAGAAAAAAAGTGGAGGAAAACAGGATGCGGCAAGAGGCTTTCTGATGAAAGACGGAACAGTAAATTCATCTTATAACCCGTCCAATGCTGCTTTGTACCAAACGATGATTTACAACGGAATTACCCTTCCGAAACCAAACGTCAATCCCTTTGATTTGACACCAGGAGCGTTAAATCATCAGGGAAAAGATTACGCAGTTTTAAATGTTATCAATCCTTTAACACCGGCATTAACAATCACTCACGCAGCCTACATTCAGCATTTATTAACCTGGAAAAAATTCAAACTTTTAGCAGGATTGAGACAAGAATGGTTTCAGGATATTACCAATTACAAAAAAGCCCAAGAAAGCTCATTCAAAAATCAGAAATTGCTCTACAGAGTCGGTCTTACTTACAGCATCACCGAAAGCACTAATATCTACGGAACCTATCTTACCGGATATCAGCCCCAATCTAATACGATCTCACTGATGCCTCAGACAGCCAATTTCACAGGAGCAATTTCCGCTTCATTATATAAACCTTTGTTATCTGATTTAAAGGAACTTGGGGTTAAAACAAAATTTCTCAAAAAGATTGATGCAAGTTTTTCAGTCTATGAAATCAATCAGAAAAATATTCTGGTGAATGCCAATAATCCTGCAGAACCCGACCAACTGATTCAGCGTGGCGCGGACAGAAGCCGTGGTTTTGAGGCAGAATTTACCGGATATATTCTTCCGCAATGGCACATTTATGCAGGTTACAGCTATATTGATGCTAAAGTTCTGGATGATTCCAATCCTGCATTGATTGGTTTGGCTAAAGAAAATACGTCAAAAAATTCTGTTAATCTATGGACGAGATACAATTTTACGAATATTCAGGCATTAAAAGACTTCGGAATTGGTGCGGGAATGCTGTATCAAAGTAAAAAAATCCCGTGGTTCACAAGAAGCTTTGAACTTCCCGCTTACACTGCACTGGATGTTGCACTTTATTATTCTGTACCTCAAAGCAAAATTCAACTTTCCCTTAATCTAAATAATATCATGAACAGAACGTATTGGGTAGGCGCTCAGAATTACCTGAGACTTTTTCCAGGAGCACCAAGAAATTACCTATTCACAGCAACTTACAAAATTTAAACAATGGCTTTTTCACACCTGAAACTAATAATAAGAAAAACCCGGGAGGATTTGTTTAAAAGTAAACAAAATCTGCTCATCGCCGCCACCGTTATCCTGTTTTGCTTTCTGAGCATCGGAATCGGTTTTATGAATTACGGCGAAAACTATTCTAAGGTAAAAGAATACCGCAAAGAAACCCGTGACAACTGGGAACACAGACCCGACAAACATCCGCACAGAATGGCACATTACGGCTATCTGGTTTTCAGGATCGGGCATCCGCTGAGCATTTTTGATAATGGCCTGGATGATTATCTGGGAAATGTTATTTTCCTTGAAGCGCACAAACAGAATACGGCCAATCTTTCTGAAGCCGGAAGTTCAGGAATACTAGTCCGTTTCGGTACTTTCAGTTCGGCATTTATCCTTCAGGTGATTGTTCCGTTGATCATATTATTTCTCGGTTTCGGACTCATTTCCCGCGAAAGAGAAGATGCGACGCTGAAAATTCTGACCATTCAGGGTGCTTCTCCAAAAGCTATTTTGTGGGGAAAGATCCTCGGGCTGTGCCAGTTTTCTCTGGTGTTTTTGATTCCGGTGATTCCCGTGGTTTTATTGATAGGAGTCTGGGCGGAAGCCAGTGATTTTGCTGATATTGTATCAAGATTATTGGTGATTTTCCCGGCGTATATGCTGTATTATTTCTTTTTCTGTACACTCACGGTTTTGATTTCTGCCCAAAGCAAAGCTTCGTCAACTGCTTTGGTAAGTTTGATCGGTTCCTGGCTCATCTTGGTAGTTTTTCTGCCAAAAGGAGTTCAGTTTGCAGCACAGAATCTCTATCCTACGCCGTCAAGAATCGCTTTTGAAACGCAGGTGGAAGAAGATGTTCTGAAAGTTGGCGACAGTCATAATCCCGACGACCCGCACTTTAAACATATTAAAGATTCTTTACTAATAAAATACAACGTAAAAACCACCGACGAACTTCCTGTGAATTACGGTGGAATTGTGATGAAAGAAGGTGAAAGAATTAGCGCAAAACTCTATGTTGAGCATTTGAAAAAACTTCAGAATCAATACAATCAACAGCAGAAACTGAATGAAATTTTCGGGTTTATTAATCCAGTGATGGCGATTAAAAACCTTTCTATGACCGCTTCCGGAACCGATTATTTTGCGTATCAGCAATTTCAGAACCAGGCGGAAGAATACCGTTACAAACTTGCACAGAGAATGAATGACCTGCAGATTGAACACATCAGCAATATCAAACCCAAAGAAGGCGAAAAACCTGCGATGGTGGGTCACGAAAACTGGCGGAAGTTTCCGGATTTCCAGTATGAATTTGCTTCACTGAAAAAAAGTTTAACCCATCAGTTTCTTTCTCTTGCAGCAATTATTTTCTGGCTTTTAGCCTGTGTTTTTGCAGTTGGACTGAGCGCTAAAAATTTAAAATTACTCTAATGAATCATTATTTATACAAACAGTTTTACCGCAACAAAGCCTACGTGATCTCTTTGCTGATTCTATTTTTTGCAGGTTTGAGTTCTTTGTACACCGGTAAAAAATTTCTCAACAGGAATGAAGATATTATCGCAAAAAGTGCGGCGTATCAAAAAAACAGCATTGAAAAAAATGTGGCATTGCACAACGACGATATCGGTCTGTTGCTGTACTACGTCAAATTCAATCTGGTGAATGAAATGCCCAAATTAGCCGCTTTAAATATTGGCTTAAGAGATTTGAAGCCTTCCGTTCAAGGGGTAACGATAAGAAATCTGGAGGAGCAAAAAAACAACTCAGATTTTTTTAATCCCGCCAATGCGGCAGTGGGAAATTTCGATTTTTCTTTTGTGCTTGTTTTTCTTTTTCCCCTCGTGATTATTGCGTTTTGCTACAACATTATTTCCGAAGATCAGGAAAAAGGGACCTGGA
This sequence comes from uncultured Chryseobacterium sp., assembly GCA_913778505.1. Taxonomy (GTDB): domain Bacteria; phylum Bacteroidota; class Bacteroidia; order Flavobacteriales; family Weeksellaceae; genus Epilithonimonas. The sequence continues at coordinate 196,888 of CAJYWD010000029.1, read as the reverse complement.
AACTGCTTTCCGTTCAAAGTCAAAATCTTAGAAAACTGATTGATGCTAAAATCCTGATTCGTCTGATGGGGGTAAGTTCGGTTTACCTTTTATTGTTGATCGTTGCGCTAATTTATATTAAGATCCCGGTAGACTCAGCTTTTATTATTTTCGCTTTTTCCGGTTTACTTTATTTGGTTTTCTGGTTTGCACTTTGTCGCTGGATCATTGGTTATCAGAAATCTTCTTCCTATAATGCTTTGGCTTTAGTCATTTTCTGGATGGGAATGAATTTTATTATTCCAATGACGGGAAATATGCTGATTCAGAAACTTATTCCGGTAAAGGAAGGTTTACAGGCACAAATTGAACAGCGTGAAGGCTATCATAACAAATGGGACGAAGCGAAAGTTCCCACGATGCAGAAATTCCATAAGATCTATCCGCAGTTCCGCCAATATAACATTGCTGAAAACAGCAGCTTTTCCTATACGTGGTATTATGCAATGCAGCATATGGCAGATGTGGAATCGGAACAATCAGCTAAACAATATCACAAAAAAATGCTGTACAGAAACAATGCTGCGGTTTATTTAGGCTATATTTTACCGAACATTCAAACGCAGTTGGTTCAGAGTAAAGCTGCTAAAACGGGAATGGATAACCAGTTGAATTACGCCGAAGGTCTGAAAAAATTTCACGAAAAACAAAGGCTGTATTTCTATCCGTCCATTTTTAAAAATGTTAACGGAAATACTATTGACTGGACTAAACAAACTGTAAAAACGTTCGCAGACTCAGGGAAAGTAAATCTTTTAGGTGTATTTCTTCCCTATTTTATTATTATTTCTTTTTTGTTAATTCTTTCACAAATCAAATTCAGAAAGCTATGTTAAAAACCATCAATCTCCATAAAAAATACAACGATTTTACAGCCTTAAAATCTCTTGACCTCGAAATTCAGGAAGGCGAAATCTTCGCTCTTCTGGGGCAGAACGGCGCAGGAAAAAGCACTACCATCAATATCCTGTTGGGTTTAATTAAAGCCACTTCGGGAGATGCATTCATCCATAATATTTCGGTAAAAGATCATCCTGAAAAGATAAAAAAACACCTGGCTTACATCCCGGAAACGGTATTGCTGTATCCCAATCTCACAGGAATTGAAAACCTTGATTTTTTCTCGAAGATTGCCGGATTTAATTATGATAAAAATGAACTTTCCGCATTATTGAAACGTACCGGATTGCAGGAAATTGCTCATGAAAAACCGTTGGGCGGCTACTCTAAAGGAATGCGGCAGAAAGTAGGAATCGCCATTGCTCTTGCCAAAGACGCAAAAGTTCTACTCCTTGATGAACCTACGAGCGGACTAGACCCTATTGCGACGGCAGAATTTACAGAAATCATCAGACAGTTAGGAAATGAAGGCAGTACCGTTCTCATGGCAACCCACGATATTTTCAATGCGGTGAGTGTTGCGACAAACATCGGAATTATGAAACAGGGCGAACTGGTGCAAAACCTTCCCTCCAAGGCCTTTTCAGCAGAAGAGCTGCAGGAATTGTATTTGAAGACAATTTAGTAAGTAAATTCTTGAAATTCTTTGAACAGATGATTTGTTTTGTCTGCTTTAATAATTTTTAAATTTATGTTAAGAATCCTACGTCAGGACGACGTGGTCTAACAGGTAAATATCGAGAATCTGGGCGGCTTCCTTAATTTGTGTGGTCATTTTGATATCACATCCCGAAGGATTTAAATTCCCCGAAGGATGGCGTGGCATTTACTAAGCAGCCCTGCGTGCATTACAATCCTTGTATCCACCAGTGTGGAAGAAATACCGCATTCCGATATTTTTTAATGCCCGGCAGCCTGTTCGCCTGATTCAGATATAGCGCAAAGAACGTTTCCAGATAATCCATTTCATCCGCATCAAAATGTTTCCTGAAAACCTCCACCGCATCGCATGATGACGATATCGATCTTTCACATTTCCCTTTTTCGAATAGCTCAATTTGATTTTGATAAGTAGATCTGTAAAGATTGTACTCAAGGGAATTAACTTCTGATAAGATCATATTTAGTGATTGATACTGAGAGAATAATAAATATCAAAATTTCAATGAACTGCTTTGCATCTTGTGAAGTTTCTGACATTTCTATGCAGATACATCATTCAGGCAGGCGCAAGGAAAACTGGAATCAATTCCAAAAAAACATTAAGAAAGAACATTGATGGAGGCTTAAAATGTTCTCGTGGAGGCTCCGGGATCTCCGATCACGGATACCCAAAGAGATTTTTTTTTGCAGAAACAACGGAATAGATTTGCTATAGAAAATCAGAGAATCCTCACGGAATAGACATCATTGGAATGATTTCCTTTATTTATTGCTAATCCAATAAATGGAATATATGTCTGGATAGTCACTAAGTGTCTGACCTAAAAAGTAAGATTTTATTGGACTCAGTTTGAAATGTCGTAAATTAATGTAGATTTTTAAATCGCTAAAAATGAAGATTTGCTTTGTGTTAAGATTGAGCAACCTTGCCTCACCGTTCCTGTAAATATGAAAGCATTTATAATCCAGATTCATTTTTGGTCACAATGCTAAATCCAACCTCAGAAACTCTTTTTAAAAATCAAAACATAGTCTTGAAATCCTTTTTTTAAATCTCGACTCTAGTCCTCAATAATTAATGCACAGTTCACAACTAATCATAACAATCTGATAATTAACAGGATTGGACAGGACAGTCATCTTGATGGTTGTTTCTAATTTCCCATCACATCAAAAGTTATATTCTAATCAATCAGATTTATCATGAAAGAAAAAATTCTACCCACTAAGCAAGTGCTGAAACTATTTATATTTTGTGGAGCTATTGCTGTAAATACCGTTCTCAGTGCTCAAACATTAGCCTTTCCCGAAGCTACCGGCTTTGGCAGATATACAACAGGTGCCAGAGGCGCTGCCAATCCTGAGATCTACTTCGTAACCAACCTTAATGACAGCGGACCCGGCTCATTTCGCGATGCGGTAAGTAAAGAAGGGAGATTTGTTATATTCAAAGTTGGAGGGATTATCAATACTCAGTCTCAAATCTCAATTCCAAAAAACACGACCATTGCCGGACAAACGGCTCCGGGAGAAGGCATTGTTCTCCTCGGTTCCAGAGTTACTTTTACAGGAGCAGGCAATACCATTTCACGGTACATACGGATCCGTTTCGGAAGCACAGCTCAGGGTCAGGATACGTCAGGTCTTGCTAATGGTGCAAATATGATTTTCGACCACATGTCTTTTACCTGGGGAACAGATGAAGTTTTTTCCATCAACTGGGATAATAAGGGAGATAGCCCTGATAATATAACGATTCAGAACTCGATTATCGGTCAGGGTTTACACAGGCACAATCACTCTGCCGGAGGATTGATGCAACCTTCCGGCGGGAAAATCAGTTTAATCGGCAACTTATACATCTGCAACAAAACGCGGAATAACAAAGTAAAAGGAATCAACGAATTTGTAAATAACATCGTTTATAACTGGGGCAATTATGGCAATTCCTACGGACATACAGAGTCTGGTGATGCCTACATTATGGGCGGAGATTCTGCCGGAACTTCGGATGTAAATATTTTGAATAATTATTTCATCGGCGGGCCGAATACCAGCAATACAGTTACAACACCTTTCAACCGAGGTAATGATAATTTTTCTCTTTATGGTTCCGGTAATTATTTTGATAACAACAAAGACGGAATCCTGAACGGAACTCTGGTACCTTCTGATTTAACAGGATATCCGACAGGTGACATTAATTCCATCAAATCAGAGCCTTATGATTATCCGATGAAAAATCCTGCATTGACAGCACAGCAAGCTTATGAAAAGGCTCTCCTGGACGTCGGTGCGTCCTACCCGAGACGGGATCAGGTTGAAAATCTGATGATCTCTGATTTACAATCCAAAGGAACAAAAGCGACCTACGTGTATGTTCAGTCTGATCTCACCTCTCAATTTGGATTTAACAATGGTGGCGCAGGAGACGTTTATGGTGCACCAGCTCCTGTGGATACAGATAATGACGGAATGCCTGATGCTTGGGAAGATGCGAACGGTTTAGACAAATTTACACCCGATGCCCTAAATGTAAGTACCACTAATGCTCCGTATCTTAACATTGAAGTTTATATCAACAGCTTACCCAATCAAACGCCGCCGGAATTTATTATTCCGCCAACAGATATCAATTTCACGGATGTGTCTACTACTGAAGTGCCTCCATCAAGTTCATTCACTGTTAACTGGAGCGACAATTCAACAAACGAAACCAACTATATTTTGGAACGTTCTACTGATGGAAGTACTTTTTCAGAAATTGCAACATTAGCTGCTGACATGATCAGTTATAAGGAAACGGGATTGAGCCCCAATACACAATACTACTACAGAGTCAAAGCCATCAATGCAACAGATTCTTCAGTTTACACATCTGTTGCTTCTATAACCACTCCTCCTATTCCGTCAGCACCGTCTAAGGCTAACACTCCTATTCCTGCAACTGGAAATACCAATGTAGAATTGTCCGGCGGAAATCTGACATTAAAATGGGCAGGAAGTACAAATACCACGAAATATTCGGTTTATCTAGGAACTGATCCATCAGGTCTAAGTAAAGTCGCAGATATCCCTTATTCAACTTCGCCATCCTATCAGCTGACAGGATTGAGTCCCGCAACAACATATTATTGGAAAATCGATGCATCGAACGAAAAAGGAACTGCGAGCGGTGATGTTTGGAATTTCCGTACATTAAATCCAGGAATCGTGGGACATTGGCCTTTCAGAGAAGCGCCTTTTGAAGGGGAAAAAATTGCCGATATGACCGATTATCAAAACGATGGAATGCTGGATATTGCTTATGACAATTCCAATGTAAGAATTCAAGGAAAAGAGAATTATGCACTCGACTTAGCTACTTCACCAAGCAACACTTATATTGCAAGCGTTCCAAATCAAAATCATATCTTTTTTGACAAAAATTCTTTCACCGTTTCATTTTGGATGAAAGCTCCGGCAAGTATGATACCTTCTTCATCTTCTACAAGTCTGTATGTTTTATGTAAAGGTTCATTTACGAAAAACACGACAACGGGAGCTACCGGAAAACGTTACAATGTTGAAATAAAAGGCGGTCAGCTACGTTTTGCGATCGATGATGATAAAACCAAAAAGGAAATTGTCTCTCCTATTGCTAATTATTTCACAGGAGATTGGGTGAATGTTGTGATCATGAGAGATATTGTAACCCATAAGATGAGGATCTACACCAATGGTGTTTTAAGTTCAGAAGGCGATGAAACAGCAGTTACAGGAATCGGGGAAGCAAGCGATCTGATTATTGGCAACATTGGCGAACTGGAATTGTTGTCGACCACAGTTCCGGCACCGTATAAAGGTGCATTTGATGAACTAAAGATGTTCAATTATGCATTAACCCAGTCAGAGGTACAAGCTTTATACAGCCAAGCGACTCTGAGTACAGACCAATTTCTATCTAATAAAGGAACTATCTATCCTAATCCTGTAAAAGACCAGATCTTCATAAAGCTGCCCGGCTATAAAAAATCCGGTTTGACCGCAATTTTAAGGGATATGTCAGGAAAAATCATTCTTCGTAAAAAACTGGACTTCAATTACAAAGGCAATTTTATCCTTAAGATTGAGAATAGAAAATTAGCAGGAACTTATATCCTAAATGTCCTGGGAGAAAATCTGAATAGCAGTTTTAAGGTTATTGTAGAGTAATTGATAATGCGCAAAGCGCTGTGATAACAGCTTATATCTCTTACAGGAGTAATAAAGACAATATGGCACTTGCTGCTAAAGTACTTTCCGTAAAAGCGATGCCCAAGCAGGCATCGCTTTTTAGTTTTACTCATCCTGCAATTCCCTCGCCTGATATTCCTGGACGATTTCTATCGCATTGTGTATGACGTCACTCAGGGCAGTAATGAAGGTTCCTTCTTCAGCGAGGCTCATCGCATGCTTCAGTGCGTCAATCTCCTTCGGAATTATTTCATAACTTACATTTTTGTCGACGCTGTGGATGCCTTCTATGATTAACCCATTGATCTCATCCTCGGTTCTGCCGCGTAAGTGTTTCTCATTCCGGATGATAATATGGTCAAACATCCTGGCTGCAATCTTTCCACATTCCCGGATATCATTGTCCCTGCGATCTCCTACGCCGGAAATGATCCCGATTTTCTTGTTCGAATCCACGTTTTTGAGATAATCTTCAATCGCTTCGTATCCTGCAGGATTGTGTGCAAAATCAATCATGACTTTGAAGTTTTTGAAGTTGAAGACATTCAATCTTCCGGGCGTAAGCTGAGCGCTTGGAATAAATGTGGTGAGTGCCAGAGCAATATTAGGAATTTCGAAGCCGTAAACATACGCCGCCAGCGATGCCGCCAGAACATTGGCGATCATAAACCTGGCCTTGCCTTCCATCGTTATCGGAATATTTTTGACTTTTTCAATTCTGATTTTCCATTCGCCTTTCTTAATGGTTACAAAACCTTCTTCATACACGCAGGTCACACGCCCTTCCCTTGCGAATTTTTTGATGTGAGGATTATTTTCGTCCAGGCTGAAGAGTGCCACCTTGGAGCGCAGATCATCCTTAATTCTCATGGAATACTCATCATCGGCATTCAGGATGCACCAGCCGTCTTTTTTCACGCTGTCCAGCACCACACGTTTCACACGTGTCAAATCTTTAAGATTATGGATATCATTCATCCCGAGATGATCTTCCTTAATATTCGTCAGTACACCGATATCGCAGGTTCCAAAACCTAAACCCGAACGGAGAATTCCACCACGCGCAGTTTCCAGCACTGCAAACTCCACGGTGGGATCTTTCAGGATAAATTCTGCAGACATCGGTCCGGTGGTGTCACCTTTTTCGAGCAGCGTATTTTGAATATAAATCCCATCGGAAGTGGTAAACCCTACTCTTTTCCCGTTATTTTTAACGATGTGCGCCAGCAGTCTCGTGGTCGTTGTTTTTCCGTTGGTTCCAGTCAAGGCGATAATCGGAATCCTGAATTCCTTGCCCGTCGGATAAAGCATATCTACCACCGGAGCAGCTACGTTTCTTGGTAAGCCTTCACTCGGAGCGAGGTGCATTCTGAAACCAGGTGCTGCATTCACTTCCAGGATGGCACCTCCGCTTTCTTTCAGTGGCTGCGTCAGATTTTCTGCCATTATATCGATGCCGCAGACATCTAGTCCAATGATTCTGGAAATCCTTTCTGCCATCTGAATATTTTCCGGGTGAATCATATCTGTAACGTCAATAGATGTTCCGCCAGTAGAAAGGTTTGCGGTAGATTTCAGGTAGACGATTTCTCCCTTCTGCGGGATGGTATGCAGCGTATAGCTCAGCTTTTCGAGAAGCTCATTCGTATCCTTATCCACCGTGATTTCCGTGAGAACATTTTCATGACCATAGCCTCTTCGCGGATCCAGATTTTCCTTGTCAATGAGCTGCTGAAGATTCAGTTCACCATCACCTACCACGTGGGCAGGAACTCTCCTTGCTGCGGCTACCATTTTATGGTCAATCACCAAAACCCGAAAATCAAAACCGGTAATATATTTTTCGACAATGACTTTTTTAGAATACTGTTGCGCGTGCTCCAGACCAATAATTGCCGTCTCATAATCCTTGACATTGATAGAAGCTCCCTTTCCATGATTACCGTCCAGAGGTTTAAGAACCAGCGGATAGCCGATTTTTTTGATGACACTCTGTAATCCGTCCTCGTCTATAACCAGATCGCCGGAGGGAACAGGAATCGCAGCATCTTCCAGCATCTTCTTGGTAAGTTCCTTATTGCACGCAATATCTACCGCTATGCTGCTGGTATTGCCGGTAATTGTGGCCTGGAAACGTTGCTGATTGATCCCGTAACCCAGCTGGACCAAAGAATTTTTGCCTAACCTGATCCACGGAATTTTCCGGGATGCCGCTTCTTCCACAATACTTCCGGTAGACGGACCAAGTCTTTCCCGCTCGCGGATTTCCTTCAGCGTCCGGATGCAGGAATCCAAATCATAAGGTGTTCCTGCAATCAGATGTTCTGCGATTTTCACCGATTCTTCCGCTGCAAAAATCCCGGCCTTTTCCTCAATGTAATTGAAAACAACATTGTAAGTTCCCGGGGTCTTGGTTTCGCGTGTGCGGCCAAATCCCACATCCATGCCTGCCAGAGTCTGGATCTCCAGTGCGATATGTTCGATGACGTGTCCCATCCAAGTTCCCATTTCGATGCGCTTGAAAAACCCACCTTCCGTACCTTCCGAACAGCGGTGGGAATAAAGTGACGGCAGAAGCGCCTCGATTCTCTCGCGAAATCCGTCAATCTTATTGGTAGGCTGATGCTCCACCTCTTCCAGATTGAGCCTCATCAGAATCAGTTTTTTGCGTGTGATGCTCCAGATATTGGGACCGCGCAGGACCTGTATTTTTTCGATTTTCATATATAAGTCAGTAGATGTTTTTCTATAAATAAAAGTTCAAATTGAGAATGACGGACAACTGCCAAATCTGATGCCAGAACCAATATGATCTGACAGGTTTTTCATTCTAAGGCATTAGACCAATAGTCTCTTTTATCAAAGATAATCCAAAAGCGCGAAAATAAAATACAATCTCAACTAATTATTTTAATGCCTGAATAATATTGAAAAAACATCCGGCAAATGATATGGATTCTGTAATTTTAAAAGTTTATTTTAATGGATTATACACAGGATTATTAAAACTTTAAATCCCACTAATCGATTTTTACCGGCTCCAGATGCCTGATATTCTGTTCTGATTTATTATTTTTGTTTACTATGAAATCAAAAGGAAAACTAGTCATCATTGGTGGCGCTGTAAACAAAGGTAGTTTTACGGAGCTCAGTTTTGACCAAAATGTTGAGAAAAACCTCAATTTTTTTGAACGAGGAATCCTCAGAAAAATCATCGATGAGTCCAAGCACAGGGAGAATTCTGTAATCGAAGTCATTACGACAGCTTCCCAAATCCCGGACATTGTGGGACCGGAATACAAAAAGGCTTTCGAATATTTAGGCCTGAAAAACTGCAATATTCTGGACATCCAAAACCGTGAACAGGCGAATAGCGACGCAATTGTTGCGAGAGCAAATGCAGCCGACGTGGTCATGTTCACCGGCGGAGACCAGCTGAGACTGACATCCATTCTTGGCGGCACACGTTTTCACGATGCCATATTGACCAAGTATCAGACGGAAGATTTTATCTACGCCGGAACTTCTGCAGGAGCAGCGGCCGCATCTGAAAATATGATTTATCAAGGTTCCAGTTCCGAAGCACTTCTGAAAGGCGAAATCAAAACCACTCAAGGTCTCGGATTCATTGAAAATGTGGTGATAGACACGCATTTTGTACAACGTGGCAGAATCGGAAGGCTGTTTCAGGCTGTTGTAAGCAATCCAAGAACTTTGGGTATTGGCCTCGGTGAAGATACAGGATTGTTCATTGAAAACGATACCATGACGGCAATTGGCTCTGGTCTGGTGATTATCGTGGATGGTCTTCAAATCAAAGATACCAATCTGACGAATGTAGAATTGGGTCAGCCTATTTCAATCAAAAACCTGATGGTGGATGTGCTTTCTATGAATGACACCTTTGACCTGAAATCACGTGAAATGACCATCGTTAATTCTCAGTACAACCCCATTCCGCAAGTGAGCTCTGACAACTAAAGAACCAAAACACTTGGACGAAGCCTGGTACGACATCGTAAATCCTTAAAATATACCGATCTGAAACGCTCCAAGACTCATCAAATCCAATTCAACAATCCAATGAAAATAATCATCCACGGCGGATTCTTCTCCGAAAGCAGCCAAAGCCATGAAGTGAAGCTGGCAAAACAAAATTCACTGAAAGACATTGCGAAAAAATCTTACGAATTCCTTCAAAACAATTCTGCTTTGGAAACCGTGGCTTACGCAGTTTCGCTTTTGGAAGATGACGAATTGTATAACGCCGGCATCGGTTCTCAGATCCAGAGCGATGGAATCATCCGGATGAGCGCAGCTTTAATGGATGGCGAAACTCAGAAAATGAGCGGCGTGATTAATATTGAAAATGTAAAAAATCCGATTTTTGTTGCTAAAGAATTGATGAAAGAAGACGACCGTGTTATAGGCGGAAATGGTGCGAAAATTTATGCAACTGAAAATGGTTTTGATGATTTCTCTACTGAAATTCCTCAGCGAAGAAAAGAATACGAAGATAAATTGAAAAATGGAGGCAAAGGAACTGTTGGTGCTGTTGCGATTGACAAACACGGAAAACTAGCTGTAGGTACTTCTACCGGTGGAAAAGGTTTTGAAATCCCTGGAAGAATCTCCGATTCTGCAACGGTTGCAGGCAATTTTGCCAACCAATTCTGTGCGGTAAGCTGTACAGGTGTTGGAGAAGATATTGTAAGCAATGCAACTGCAGCAAAAATCGTGACCCGAGTAACTGATGGATTAACTATTGAAAATGCTTTTGACAGAACTTTTGAAGAACTAAAAGAAATCGATGGTTTTGCGGGCGCGATTGGGATTGATTCCGAAGGTAATATTTTTCATCAGGATTCTTATCCAACGATGGTTTTTGCAAGCTTTGACGGAATTGATTTTGAGGTTTTTGATTAAAACAATATGAATAAAATTCTTACAATCCTGCTGTTATTTGTTGGAACTTTTTCTTTTTCACAGAATAAAAGCGTTGACGAATTGACAGACGAAATGTGCGTGAGCTTTAACATCAATAAAAATTTAAGCGATTCTTTAAGACTTTTAGTTTTAAATGAAAAGTTTATCTTACCTTATTTGAATCAATTTGATGAATCAGAAAAAGAATCTTTAGCAGACCAATTGTATTTCAGATTCCAAAAAAACTGTAAAGAATTTGTAGATTATCTGTATAAAATTGACCCTCCGAAAAAAGACGATTGGGTAAAACTCGACAGCCGTCCAGAAATTAAAATTACAGATAAGCAACTTACATTTCTGAAGCGGAATAAAAATTTTTATTACTATGAATGGGAAGGTGAGAAAACAAAAGTAACAACGACCGACAAATACTGGATTGAGCAATTCTCTGATGGAACTTATTCCAAATCAAAACTAATATGGTCAACAGCTAGTAGTTTTCAACTGGAATTTATCGAAAGTAATAATAATGGCCGTAGAAATTTCAGTAAACCTGGCGACAAGTATTTTTATGAAGTTGTTAGCAAAGAAAAAGACTACTTTTGGGTCTTAGCTAAAATACCTGAACAGCCGCAATTCTTAATGTTCAAACTATTCTATAAATAACAAAAAACCGCTATCTCCCGACAGCGGTTTTTTCATTTATCATCGATAATTTATCATCTATACTTAATCCAGCCAGCCCATTTCCTTCATCCACTCATCATTGTAGATTTTTCCTACATAACGGCTTCCGTGGTCGTGAAGCAGGACAACAATCACATCGTCTTTTGTAAACTGGTCTTTCATCTGAACCAAGGCAGACATCGCACTTCCGGCGGAATAACCACAGAAAATCCCTTCCTCCTTGGCCAGTTTTCTGGCGTAGATAGCACCGTCTTTGTCGGTCACTTTTTCAAAATGATCAATCACGCTCATATCATAATTCTCTGGAAGAATATCTTCGCCAATACCTTCTGTGATGTAGGTGTAGGCGTGATCCAGATGAATCTCTCCCGTCTCGTGGATTTCTTTCAGAATAGATCCGTAAGTATCCACACCGATCACTTTAATATTTTGATTTTTCTCTTTGAAGAATCTCCCACAACCCGTAATCGTACCTCCAGTTCCGGCACCCACTACGAAATGCGTTAATTGCCCTTCCGTCTGTTCCCAAATTTCAGGTGCGGTGCTTTCATAATGCGCTTGTCTGTTGGACAAATTATCATACTGATTCACATACCATGCATTTTCCGTTTCCTGGGTTAATCTTTTGGCTGTGGAATAGTAAGAACGCGGATCTGTAGGTTTTACGTCCGTTGGACAAACGATAACTTCTGCACCAACTGCACGCAGGATGTCGCATTTTTCTTTGGATTGTTTGGAATTGGTCACAAAAATACATTTGTAACCTTTCTGGATTGCCACCAAAGCCAGGCCCATTCCCGTGTTTCCGGAAGTTCCTTCGATGATGGTTCCGCCTGGTTTCAGACGTCCGTCTTTTTCCGCATCTTCAATCATTTTCAGCGCCATTCTGTCCTTTACAGAATTTCCGGGATTCGTGGTTTCTACTTTTGCCAAAACCAACGCAGGAAAATCTTCTCCCAAAACTTTATTGATTTTGACCAGCGGTGTATTACCAATCGTTTCTACTATATTATTGTAATATTTCATCTTCTTAACTTTTATAATTAAGCTGTTTTAGAGCTTAATTAATAACACTTCAGTCATTTAAGAACAGAATAAAAGCTATGATTTAAAGTTCAGTTAAGTAGAAAATCTAAAGATTTTAAAACTTAATTGTTCCAAATGTAACTTTTCTTCATCATAATCTTAAAACTCGAGTGTTGAATTTCTATTGATAAATTTATTAATTAAACCTTTAATTGTTTTTAACAAGATTATCCTCTTGCTCTTTCCAGAAGCACCATCATGAGGAAGCTCAAAACTACCAGAGATTCGTCTTCATCATCAATGTCAATTAATCTTTCTAATTGAAATCGTCGTCCCACTAAAGACGGCATCTTTTTCAGTCGGAAGTATTCTTTTCCCGCAGTATCTTTTACAGTATAAGAAGGATTCAGGAAATAACCGGTGAACAATCCTAAAATCGGAATCTCGCCCACGAAACTGTCAAAAACCTTAATCCAGCCGTTATCTTCATTGATTTGATATTTCGGCTGGTCATTTTCATCCACGATATCGTAACGGGATTTCCAGATGGAACGCATCCCTTTCCTTGCCAACCTCCCGAATCTTTTGCCATTCACCAAATCCGTCATCGTATAAGATGCATTGAAGTCAATCCATTGATTAGCCTTGATATTAAACAATTCTTTCGATTTGCTTTCGTCATTGAAAACGATGACATCTTCCTTCAGCTTAAACATTTTCTGACGGACATAAGCCACATAATTTCCGTTTCTGTCCGTGATGTTGAAATCACTCGCTAATGTGGTAATCTTGAATTTGAAATCCAGCGGATAATTGAGATTTTTTAGTATCATTGAACTGTTTTTTGAAGCTGTTAAAATATGAAAATTAATTAACTGTATTTTATCGCTTTCAATGGCGAAATTCTACTGATAAGATAACTCGGCAAAATCATTGCGATGCCAGAGACGATAAATATTCCCACGGAAACCGACAAAATGTAAAGCGGATTCAAATCGACCGGAACGGTGCTGATAAAATAATTTTCCGGGTCGAGCTTGATAATTCCTGTGTATTTCTGAATCAGCAACAGACCGATGCCAATGATATTTCCCGCCAATAATCCCGGAATCATAATCATCAAAGTATAATTGATAAAAATGGAACGAATCTGCGCATTGGTGGCACCAAATGTTTTGAGTAATCCAATAGAATTGGTTCTTTCGATAATCAGAATCAGCAAGACCATAATGATGTTGATGACTACTACAATCAGCATTATCGTAATAATCAAAGAGATATTCTGATTGAAGATATTGACCCAATCCAATATTTGCGGATACTTCTCCGTCACTTTCTCGGCATAATTTTTATACCCGATGAATTTTTCGACTTCCGGAAAAGCAGCGTTCATATCGTCCGTACTGTTCAGGAAAATATCCAGACCACCCACTTCTTTCTCGCTCATATTCTGAACTTTGCGAACGTGATTGATATCGCCAATCATATAAAGGTCGTCCACCAGTTTGATGTCGGTCTTGTAAATGCCTTTGATGTGGAATTTTCTGTAAATCGGTTTCTGGTCTTCCTTGGAAAATATCGCTACAATGCTGTCATTGGTTTTCAGCGCCAGGTCATTGGCCATTTTTTCTGAGAGAATCACCTCATTATTATAACCATCTTCATTATAATCCGGAACAGAACCCGAAATCATGAAAGGTTGAAATCTCTGTTTATCAAAATCCTTTCCAACGCCTTTCAGAATCACGCCGGCGAAATTACTTTCCGTGCGTAAAATCCCGCTGACCGTGGCATAGGACTGCAGTCCGGCAACGCCTGGCACAGCTCTGATTGCTTTCTCATCCAGGCCTTTAGTGTCCAGAACCGAAGAATTATAAGAAGAATTGGAACGTGTCGATTTCACGGAAATATCGCCGCTGAAATTGGAAATCCGGTTTTCAATCGCCCTTTTGGAACCGAGTCCCGTAGAGATGGTGATGAGCGAAACAATGATACCCAGCGCCACAGAAAGCCTACCGATGTAGACAATCACCTTGGAGAGATTATTTTTGTTATCTTTGGAAAACGCTATCTTTTTCGAGAAATATAACGGAAAATTCAAATCAATGATTTTAAGCTTCAAAAATAAAACTTTAGTTTTTATCCTGCTAATTTATTTTGGTACAATACTCCTCATCAAGTCTCAAAATCAATCCAAAACCAGCTTTACAACAGCAGCAGACCAGCCGGAACTTTATCTTCCGCTGCTTAAGAACAAGAAGGTTATCGTTGCGGCCAATCAAACCAGTTTGCTTAACAATAAAAAGCATCTGGTGGATTTTCTGGTGGAAAACCACATCAGTATTCAATCGATTTTTGCTCCGGAGCATGGCTTCCGGGGAACTGCCGACGCGGGCGAACACGTAAAAAGTGGTGTTGACAAAAAAACAGGTTTACCGATTGTTTCACTTTACGGCGACAACAAAAAGCCGAAAGCCGAATACCTGAAAGGCGCTGATATTATTTTGTTTGATATTCAGGATGTTGGCGTCAGATTTTATACCTATATTTCAACATTATCTTACATCATGGAAGCTGCTGCTGAAAATAATTTGGAAGTTATCGTTCTTGACCGACCCAATCCTCACGATGGTTATACAGATGGCCCAATGATGAAAAACCAATGGAAAAGTTTCGTAGGATTGCATAATGTTCCCGTTGTTTACGGACTGACCATCGGGGAATATGGCAAAATGGTCAATGGTGAAAAATGGTTAAAAAATGGAGTGACTGCAAAATACACTTTGATTCCTATGGCCAATTATCACAAGCAGCAACGTTACGGCATTTCTGACAAACCATCACCCAATTTGCCCAATGATAAATCCATCAATCTCTATCCGAGTCTTTGCTTTTTTGAAGGCACACAGGTTTCTGTGGGAAGAGGAACGGATTTACCGTTTCAGATCTACGGGTCGCCTTGGACTAAAAATTTACCGTATCAATTCACCCCAAAACCAACAGAAGGCGCCAAAGATCCTTTCCTGAACGGAAAATTATGTTACGGAGAAAACCTCAGCAATTATTCTGAAGATCTACGAGAACTGAATCTCGGATGGCTTCTGAAAGCTTACAAAGATTATAAAAATCCGGAACAGGATTTCTTTTTGAGAAACCTTTTCTTCGACAAACTGGCCGGAAGCGATGAACTCAGAAAACAAATTATCGCCGGAAAATCCGAGAAAGAAATCAGAAAGAGCTGGAGAAAAGACCTTGACCAATTTGAAAAAATAAGACAGAAATATCTCATCTACCCCAACTAAAAAAACCCCGCAGTTTCGAGGTTTTTTATATATAAATTGAAATATTATTTAAAGAAGAAAGAGAAACCTGCATTCACGCCAAAACTATTGGTCACATTTTTCACTTCATTTTCTTTATTGGAAGTATTAACATAAGCAAGACCTAAATCTATTCCGATGGATGGTGTTAAAAGGAAGACAATACCACCTTTCGCACCCCAGGCAAGACCGTCTGTTGTTACCTTAATTTCTCCATCGCTACTGAAAGGAGATCCTGGAAATTTGGTAGTTGTGGAAAAGTATCCAATACCAGCACCCAAATATGGCATTACCTTAGAATTGGATTTAAAATAATAAGAAGCAGTTGGCATAATGACTAAAGTATTTTGCTTACTTTCGAATGTGTAGGCCTGATCAAATATATAATCTGTACTTTCATTCTTTACAGATTTGAAACCTACATCAATCCCGACAGCTATCTTATCAGCCACAAAGTATCCGGCAGATGGCGTTACGCTAAAGGTTGTAGATTTTGGTCCGTCAGTAGATTGACCATTATATTTAACAGTAGAAGAAGTACTGTTAAAACCAATTGTCGTTGATCCGCCAACAACCCAAGATCCTTTTTCCGTCTGAGCATTCACGGTTCCGAAAAGTGCTACTGCACCTACTAATAATAGCTTTTTCATGTTATTGAATTTAGGGCGCAAAAATATTAAAATTTTACAAAGCCCCAAATAATCAACAAATAAAAGCTATTATTTTTACCGAATCCGAAATCAGTTTTCTTCTGCCAGCCACTCGCCGTACGAGTTTTCGGTTTCATGAAGTTTGAGATAAGCTAATTGGATATTAGCCGGTAGTTTGGATTTGATTTTATCTGCAATATCATAAAGCATGTTTTCGCAAGTCGGCTGGTAATCACAAAAAATCACTTTATGACCTTGGTTCTGCAATCCTTCTCCCAAGGATTGGTGAGGGGACGCACCGTTCACCAGAACAGCGTGATCCCAAACATCAACGATTTCTTGCTTTACAATTTTTTTGATATCTCCAAAATCTACCACCATTCCGTTTTTCGGATGATCCAGATCGTCAATAGGATTTCCCTTTACAGTCACAAACAGTTTGTAAGAATGTCCATGCATATTTTTGCACTTGCCATCATAGTTATAGAGAACATGAGCGGTTTCGAAAGTAAAAATTTTGGTAATGCGTATCATGGTGCAAAGATAATTAAATTCATTTTGAAT
Source organism: uncultured Chryseobacterium sp. (assembly GCA_913778505.1). Taxonomy (GTDB): domain Bacteria; phylum Bacteroidota; class Bacteroidia; order Flavobacteriales; family Weeksellaceae; genus Epilithonimonas. The sequence goes on along the minus strand of CAJYWD010000029.1, from coordinate 179,898 downwards.
ATTTTGGTCAAAGATTTGCTTGGCATGGTTTCAAAGCTTAAATTTGTTTCAAACACAGTATTACATGAAAAAAGTACTATTTCTTCTCTCCCTTGTTTCCTCATTAACATTTTACGCGCAAAACTATACTGCTCTGGACAAAGCTCTGGACAAGCTGGAGAGCAGAACCAAAAAAGGCAAAGAAGCTGGTGACTATGATCTTCGCAACAAAAAATTTGTTCTGGTGGAGGATTTTGATGATCACAGCGAGCGCCACATCCTTCAGTTCAATAACGACAATAGTGTGATGCTGATCGAGGTTATTGATGATAAAGCTGACAACAAAAGTTTTTCCAATATTTTCAGCGGCGATTATGTGAAAAAACGCAATGCCGTGTCCGTACGGGCGGATAAACTGGAAGGCAAGAAGATCTCTGTCCCGATTACGCATAACCTTTACGTAATGAATGCCAACAATATCTGGTACCTGAAGGACATCAATAGTAACAAGCGCTGGATCGAAAACAGCAGCTTAAACAAGAAAAATTAATCTGTTATTTTTTCAGAAAATCAATGCTAACGCGGACAGCTTCCTGCAGCCCGCGTGGAAGTTCTGTGTCCTGCCAAGGCTCTCTCGCGCCAAAAGTATGGTTCGCATCTTCTATGATTTTGAGTTGAGAATCCTTTGTCCACCTTTGAAGATTTTCGGAATGGTTCAAAGGAACAGATTCGTCTGCAGTACCGTGAATATATAAACTTGGAATTGTTAGTTTTTCACAAGCTTTTTCTACATCAAACCTTTGTTCATTATTTTCGAAGTCTTGATAGAACTGAAGATAATGCGGCATTTTTTGTTTGGTACGCGCATTTTCCACGAAATAAACGCCATTTCTTTTCCAGTTTTCAAAAGCTTCATCTTTTGGAAAACGGTTAAGAGATGAAACGCTGGCCAATGTTATTAACTTTGAAATATCGTGATTTTCAGCAGCTTCAATGACAGAGATAGCTCCGCCTCTGCTGTGTCCTAATAATGCTATATTGTCAGTATTAACGCCTTTTTGATTTCTAAAATAATTGATAACAACTTCTAAATCATGCAATTCTTTGGAGTAATTATTTTGTCCGAAAGCTTCCAAATCCGCAAACTCAAGAGGATTATTAAGCGTTGTTCCGTTATGTGAGAAATTGAATTTAACAAAATAAAAGCCTGCTTTTGCGAACATCTCTCCCATCAGTTCCCAAGCGCCCCAGTCTTTATAACCTTTGTAACCGTGGACAAAAATGATTAGTGGCAATTTCTCATCTGAAGCAGGAAAAAAAGCATCAGCTAAAAACTCTCTGGAACTTTTGAGAATGATATTTTTTTGTTTGATTAAATTCATAACCGGAAGATTTTAAAATAATTTCGTCATTGGCTTCGCCGAACTGCTTTTCTGAAAAAATTCTAACAATTTAGATTCCTCCGGAAACGCAGTTCGGCGAAGCCAATGACAAACATTGCGTTATTTACCAATTATAAGCGAAGAATTACTGTCTTTTATCTCTTCTCTATTATCTCAATATCTAATTAAATCGTCATCGAAAAAATCCGGGTTTCCGGTTTGTTACGCATCATTCTGAGGTCGAAAACCATTGCTACATTTCTGGTGAAAGCTCGTCCTTTTTCAGTAATTTTTATTTGGTTATCAGAGATTTCTACCAAGCCGTCCGTTTCCATTTCTTTTAATTTCTCAATCGCATTTTCAATTTCCGGAAAAGAGGTTTGCAAATCCCAACTTGTTTCCAACTGGCACATCAGATTCAGAATATGTTTTCTGATCGTTAAATCTTCACCATCCAAAATATGTCCTCGGAAAACCGGAATCTCACCTTCTTCCACGATTTTCTGATATTCTTCTACTGTTTTTGCATTTTGTGCAAATGCGTACCAGGAATCCGATATAGCGGACATTCCCAAGCCAACCATTAATTGTGTTTTGCTGGATGTATAACCCATAAAATTACGATGCAGTTTTTTCTGAATCAAGGATTGATAAAGGTCATCATGCTCCAATGCAAAATGATCCATCCCGATTTCAATATATCCTAATTCTTCCAACAGTTTTTTGCCATCTTCATATAATCTTCTTTTCTCATCGCCACTTGGCAGATCATTCTCGTCGAAACCTCTCTGTCCTACGCCTTTCACCCACGGAACGTGAGCATAAGAATAGAAAGCCAATCGGTCTGGTTTCAGCTCCAATGTTTTTCTGATGGTGTATTCTGTCGCTTCCCAGGTCTGATGTGGCAATCCGAAAACTAAATCGTGGCTGATGCCCTTGTAGCCAATTTCTCTGGCCCATTCTGTCACGTTTTTCACATTCTCGAAAGGCTGAATCCTGTTGATGGCTTTCTGAACTTTCGGATCATAATCCTGAACACCAAAACTCACTCTGTTAAACCCTAAATCAAACAAAGTCTGAAGATGTTCCCGGGTTGTATTATTCGGATGACCTTCAAAGCTGAATTCCTGTTCATTAGCAATTTCGACGGTGTCAAAAATCCCTTGCAAAAGGGTTTTCAGATTTTCGGGAGAGAAAAAAGTTGGCGTTCCTCCACCCAAATGAAGTTCTTTTAGTTTTGGTTTTTGATCGAATAATTCGAGATACAATTTCCATTCTTTCAGAACACTTTCCAGATAAGGAATTTCTACAGAATGCTGCTTGGTAATCCTTTTATGACAGGCACAGAATGTGCAAAGCGCTTCGCAAAAAGGCAGGTGAATATAAATGGAAATCCCTTCTTCTGCATTGCTTTCGGAAAAAGATTTTATTACGGATTTTTTCCATCGGTCTGCCGTAAAATCAGCTTCGTTCCAGTAAGGAACAGTAGGATACGACGTGTAACGCGGGCCTGGAATATTGTATTTATCAACTAAAGAATTCATTAGGGCAAAGTTACAAAAACTATGTGTGGAATGATTTTGAATTAGGGATGATTTTTATCTATGACGGATATTCAAAAACCACAAAAGTCATAAAAGAACAAAAGTCATTTAAAAAAAACAGTTGCTATTCCGTAAGAAAACCGACAGCTAAGTTTAGATTCCTACGGAATGACAAATTGGATGGTTATTTTCTTGGTTGTAAATTTTGACAAATGGCAATTTGGATAACAAAACCCAAAGCCGCGATTGCAGTGGAAATCCTTTTTTGCTTTTTGCAAAGCTCTACTTAATGACAAATCGTCGAGCAAAAAAGATTGACTTCGTCGAACATTTCATTAGGTTTGCAACGGAAAGCAGGAAATAGCTCCTAGAAAATATGATGTAACTACACAAAAAAACCGGGAGCTTTTCCCGATTTTATTTGCTTAATTTTATATGAATTACCTCAATTCCGCATTAAATTCTTTGGTGAAAGACTTGATCAGAGCGTTCATAACTTCCGTAATATCTTTGTCTTCCAAGGTTTTTTCTCCGTTGAGAAGTTCGAAACTCATAGCATAAGATTTTTTGCCTTCCGGAAGGTTTTTACCTTCGTATACATCAAAAAGATTAATGTTCTTCAGGAAAGGTGATTTGTTTTTCTTCGCCAACTCGTACAGTTCTGCGTAGGTTATCGTCTTTTCAACCAACAAGGCCAAGTCTCTTCTGATTTTATTGAATTTCGGTATATCAACAAATTTCAAATTGCCTTTCGGTCTCAATGCCTGACAGTTTTCCAGTTCAATTTCTGCATAAAAAACGTCCTGACTAATGTCGAAATCTTTAAGCAATTGAGGAGCTACTTTTCCTAATCTTGCCAACGTTTTATCGCCGGATTTGATTTCCAAAGCGTCAGAAAAACGATCGTCTTCCAAAGCAGACTCGTGCAAATCAAGATTCAGTTTCTCCAGAAGAACTTTGACGTAAGCTTTCAGATAATAGAAGTCTGTTGCACTTTTAGGCTGCCGCCAGTTTTCCGCTACTTCTCTTCCCGATGTCAAAATCGCCAGTTGTTTTCTTTCTTTGTATCGCTCTTTTTTGTGATAAATTTTACCTAACTCAAAAAACTTGATATCCGAAGATTTTCTGTTGATATTATAAACGGCATTTTCCAAAAGCCCTTCTAACAAAGACTTTCTCATAAATGCCAAATCATTACTCAGAGGATTCAGCAATTTTACAGCATTCGTTTCATCTTTCACCGAACGTAGCGAATTGTTCATGACCTCGTGAAAACCGTTGGATTGCAGTGTTCTGGCCCAGGAATTTTCCAGTGCATCCTGATCGTCGAAACTCAATTTCACAGGTGTAAATGAGATTTTCTTAGGCGCATCGATTTTGTTGTAACCGTAGATTCTCAGGATTTCCTCGATGACATCAATCTCTCTTGTCACATCCGCTCTGTAAACAGGAACCGATAATTCCAACCCATTCTGAATTTCGTTAAGAATCACGATATCGAGAGATTTTAGAATTTCCTTCACCTTTTCCCGGTGTATTTTAGTTCCCAAAATCTGATCCAGCTGAGAATATCGGAAGACCACATAATGATCTTTGATTTTTTCGGGATAATGTTCCAGAATTTCTCCTACCAGTTTTCCACCCGCCAGCTCTTCAATCAGACAAACAGCGTGGGTAAGTGCAGTTCTGGCATTATTAGGATCTACACCTCTTTCAAAACGGAAAGACGCATCGGTATTGAGCCCATGAAGTTTAGACGCTTTTCTGATCGCCACCGGATTAAAGTAAGCACTTTCCAGGAAAATGGTTTTGGTCTCGGATGAAACACCACTTTCACTTCCTCCGAAAACTCCGGCGATGCAAAGCGGATTATTGTTTCCGTCTTTGATAATGATTTCGGAACCATTCAGAGTTCTTTCCACATTATCCAAAGTTTTGAATTTTGTTCCGGCTGCCACCGTTCCCACTTTCACCGTTTTGTCTACAATTTTGTCTGCATCAAAAGCGTGAAGCGGCTGCCCGAGGCCGTGGAGAATATAATTGGTGATATCTACGACATTATTAATTGGTGACAATCCGATGGCTTTCAATCTGCTTTTCAGCCAATCCGGAGACTCTTTGACCTCAACATTTTCAATCACTGCGCCCAGGTATCTTGGCGTCAGTTCGGAGTCTTCAATTTCAAGTTTGAAATCGTGAGAACCTTCGGAATTCAGAACCTTAGATTCTAATTTCGTAAATTCTGATTTCAGATTATTGGATGAAACAAAGGCCTGCAAATCCCTTGCAACACCGTAGTGCGACATGGCGTCAGTCCTGTTAGGTGTTAACCCAATTTCATAAACCTCATCATTTGTCAGTTCAAAATAATCTGCGAAAGGTTTTCCCACTTCGTATTTAGTTTCGTCCAAAATCATAATTCCGGCATGGTCATCGCTCAAGCCTAATTCATCCTCTGCACAGATCATCCCTTCGGAAACCTCGCCACGGATTTTAGCTTTTTTGATCTCGAAAGCACTGCCGTCTTTGGCGTAGATTTTTGTTCCAACCAAAGCAACAGGAACAGTCTGTCCTGCAGCTACATTCGGTGCGCCACAAACAATTTCCAAGACTTTTCCGTTGCCAACATCTACTGTTGTCTTGCTTAATTTATCAGCATTCGGGTGTTTTTCGCAAGTCAAAACTTTACCTACAACGATCCCTTCCAGACTTCCTTTTACGCTTTCGAATTGATCAACACCTTCTACTTCCAAACCGATATCAGTCAAATATGCGCTGATTTTCTCAGAGTTAAGGTCTGTTTTGATATAATCTTTAAGCCAATTATTAGAAATTTTCATTCTTTTTTATATTTGAATTTTGTGAACACAGAGTGCACAAAGATTTTTTAAATTTAAACTGCTTTTAAGTTCACAAAGGCGTAAAACTTAACAAAGTCTAAGTTTGCAAATATCGTGATTTTTTGAGAAACAGAGAAGTTAAAATTTCCACAAATACTATACTGAAAAATGATTTAATTTTATTATTTCAAGAATGTTTTATAAATTACAAAACTATTTAAAACCATAACACAAATGCTTTATTACATACACATTCAAGAAACTATTAATGATTTTAACGAATCAATAATTTGGTTAAGAAATGTAGATTATGAGGAGCTGTTGAACTAATCCAAAATAATTCTCCTGCATTTTGCAACAATATTTCTTTTTCAATTCCCTATCATCTTGAACCAACTATTATAACAAATGACTTAACGTTAAGCCTCCTATATAGAAATGCGTTTGATTTGAACGAACTTACAATTTATTGTGGATTAGTAATTGATAACTCAGAACATAGACCATTTTATTATCAACGAACGAATTTCAATTCTAAATATTCAAGATTTATCATTCAAGCAATTAATCAAATTGTAATTGGAAATTATTCCATTGCAAGTTTAAATACTCAAGAAATACTTTCATTCTTAGGAGATTGTGAAGATGAAGAAAATCTAGATATAAATTCATTAATTTTTAATGGGGTTTGGCTTGATAAAAATGAAAGTAAATTTAATTTTTCTGAAGATGATATTTATTTAAGTAATCTATGGGAAGAGTTACCCATAAATTGGAAAAAACTTATTATGAGTTCTTTGGAAGGTATATTTAATAATTATCAAACAACTAAAGAATTAACAAAGTCTATTTTCCAAACTGATATTTTAGATTTTGAAAAACTCGAAATAATTTATAATTCAGAATTAGACATAACTTATATTAAATTTTTCAGTAACCTTAAAAATTTACTTATAGCAAGAAAGAATATTGTTAACTCTCGTTTTATTGACCATTTAGAAAATTTAGAAACAATAAATTTATCCTGCTCTACTATTGATGATATTTCCTTTTTAAAAAATCTCAAAAATTTAAAAAAAATCGATTTATCTGGTGCAATAATTAAAAACCAAAATACTTTTAATGACACAGATTTTGCTTTGGATAAAGTTGAGTATTTAGATATTTGTAATTGTTTTTTTGATTCCTACAAATTCTTAGAGAATTTTAAAAATTTGAAAGTTTTAAAAATTTCTAAATCTAATTTCAAAGATTTTGATTTACTGTTAAATTTTGATGAATTGGAACAACTAGATATTTCATTTACCACATTTAAAAACTTTAATTTTATTAAAAACTCTTTAAAACTAAAAAGGCTTGACTTATATGCTACTGAAATTACAAATACGGAAGGACTTAATAATTTTAACGAATTAGTTTATCTTAATATTGGTAAAACACAAATCAAATCAATTCTCCCTTTGTATGCAAATAATAATCTAGAAACACTAATTTGTTACGAATGTAAATTAACGACATTAACACCGCTTAAAAATTTAAAAAAATTTGACATAAGATTCAATAATGATATTGACGTTGATGAAATATTAAATTATGAAAAGTTGTTAGGATATAAAATTTTAGATTTTCAATGGTGATAAGAATTCAAGAATATAATAGCAAAGAAATTAAAAATGCAATTATCAAATCCTTCATAGAAAAAGACCCAAAATATTTTATTCCATTTCTACTTTCAAAAAACGTTTTAGTTGATTATTGGAATAAAACAAAATTCTATCAAGTCTTTAAAAATGAAATTTTAAATTTGGAGATGAAGGAGGGATTTAAAGAAATCAAATTCGAAAAGCAAGATTGGGGTTATTATGATGATTATACACAACTAAACATTTATGATAATTACCATTTAAATCCTAGATTTTCAATTCTCTTTAAGGACAAGGATGAAAAATTATATTTAGAATTCAATCCTTTTTAAAATTACGAATCACTAGATTTAGATTCCTCCAGAATGACAAATATAACTTTAAGTGAATCGAAAAATAAAAATGCGACTTGAATCTTCAAATCGCATTTTTATTTATTTTAAACTTAAAGAATCAAAAAGATTTTTGACATCATCTTTTGAGTTCAGCAATTTATCACTTTTGCTTTTCTTTGATTCATCAAGCATTTCGCCAAATTCTTTGCGAGAATATTTTATTTTTTCAGCTGATTCAGAAACATCTTCTTTTACCTTGAGCTTTTTGACACCAAGTGCTTTTAAAATTGTGCGGATTTTCTCAACTTCGGATTTGTCCGCTTCAAATGTGAACGTTGTCATATTCCGTTGTTTTTATGTTAAAAAATAGTTATTAATTTAAACTAAAATTTGAGACCTGAATTTCAAATCTCAAATTTTAAATATGATTAATTTTAAAATTATAAACCTATCACAGGCATTGACAGCATCAGAATACTTTCATTCTCCTCTAGTCCGTCCACCGGTTCTACAATTCCCGGTCTGTTGGGCTGAGACATCTTCATCGTGATATCATCGGAAGCCAAAACGGATAACATTTCTGTCAGGAATTTTGAACTGAAACCGATATTGATATCATCACCATTGTAGTCGCAAGGAATCTGCATATCCGCTTTGTTAGCATATTCTGTATCTTCTGCATGAAGGTGAAGAACGTTACCGGACAATTTAAATCTTACCTGATTCGTAGATTTGTTTGACATAATGGAAGCTCTTCTGATAGAACTCAAAAGCAGGCCTCTGTTGATGGTCAATACATTAGGATTTTCTTTCGGGATTACAGCGTTGTAATTAGGATATTTTCCGTCAATCAAACGACAAATCCAGATGTTATTTCCGAATGTGAATTTTGCCATATTATCACTGAATTCAATTACCACATCTTCATTGGAATTGTTCAGAATATTTTTGAAAATTGACAATGGTTTCTTTGGCATAATGAACTCCAGAGTCTCCGGATGCACGATATCTGTTCTTTTATAAACCACCAATCTGTGAGAATCTGTGGATACAAAATTGGTCTCATCTTCCTTAAACTGAAACAAAACACCCGTCATCACAGGACGCAGAGAATCATTACTAGTCGCAAACAAAGTGTTAGCCAAAGCTTCTGCCAACACGCCACCGCCAATGGTTACCTTCTGAGATGCATCAAACTCGGGCAACTCCGGATAATCGTCCGCATTGTCAAGTGCGACAGCAAAGTTGTCTTTCTCATCCAAGATTTCCAAAACGCTGCCGTTGCCGTCCTCAGAATCCTTCACTACCAGTGTCAGCGGCTGCTCGCCATAAGTTTTCAGGAAGTCCTGGAAAATCTTTCCCGGAACTGCTATTTTTCCCTTATCATCAGACTTCACTTCAAGCGAAGTAATCAAAGTCGTTTCTCCATCGGAAGCTGTCACGGTTAATAAATTCTGGTCTAGCTCGAAAAGAAAATTTTCCAAAATTGGTCTGGATTGTGATCCGGAAATCACGCCACTCACCGTCTGTAAACCTTTCTGCAAATCGCCACTGGCAACAATAAATCTCATAAAGTGTATTTATTTCAATTCCACAAATATAATGATTCCGATTCGATTGGAAAAGTTGATTTTATTTAGTTATTAACAATTATGATAATAATCTATCTTTGTTGTTATTATTACAATGAAAAAACCGCCATTTCATAAAAGTGTTCAGTTTACTTTCCGAGGAATTATTTGGATTTTGAGAAACGAAAGAAATTTTCAGTTTCATATTTCAGGATTGATAATTAATCTTTTTCTGATCGCTTTTTTTGGACTTTCCAGTATAGAAACAGCTTTGATTCTTCTTTGTTGCTTTTTTGTTTTGACAACAGAAGCTTTGAACACTTGTGTTGAGAAAATATGCGATTACATTCAGCCTGAGTTTGATCCTGGAATCGGGATTATTAAGGATTTGGCTGGTGGTGCTGTGATGTTGGCGACCATTTCTTCGATTTGCGTTGGCACCTTGATCTATTGGCCTTATTTGAAATTGTTTTTTTATTAATTACAAAACCGTTAAACACAAAAACACTAGATTTTTTTACTTACTGCAACGTTTTAAGGCACCAGAAAAAACCTAGCTTAAATTTTGGCTAAAGCCTACTTTAACCTCTAAATTTATACATCGGGCTGAAGCCCGACGCAATTTATAAAATACAATAAATTGATTATCAGTCAATTTGTAAATTGATTACATCGAACTCACGTTAATTTAAGTTCGTGCATAGAACACTGTACAACAGACCTAAACAATTTTGTGCCTTTGTATCGGTAATTCACTCATAAATTCCGTTTTCAAAATTTTCAGAAATTAACATCTTATTTTTTTATAAAATCTCTACATTTGTTTTCAATATTTTTCTGAAATGAGCAAAAAAAACGTGGCCGTTGTAATGGGCGGTTATTCTGATGAATACAAGGTTTCTTTAAAAAGCGGACAACTGATTTTCGATTCACTGGATTGTGATCTTTATGAAGTTTACAAAGTTATTATCCTGAAAGACGAATGGTATCTCCTTGACAAAAATGATAAAAAGAAATTTATCAATAAAGCTGATTTCTCAGTGAATTTAGGCGATGGCGATATGCTCTACTTCGATATCTGCTTTAACATCATCCACGGAACACCGGGCGAAAACGGAATGATGCAGGCTTACTGGGACGCTGTAGGCCAACAATACACAGGCTGCGATTTTTACCAGAGTGCGCTAACATTCAATAAAAAAGATACATTAGCGGTTTTGTCCAAATATGGAATTCCATCAGCAAAAAGCATTTATTTAAGGAAAGGTGAGGAAATTTCGGATGATGATATCGTTGAAAAATTAGGTCTTCCGGTTTTTGTTAAGCCTAATCAAAGCGGATCTTCCCTTGGAATTACTAAAGTTAAAGATAAAAGCGAGCTGGAGGCCGCCATCCGGATCGCTTACCGGGAAGATGATGAAATACTGATCGAAAGTGCGCTGAATGGCATGGAAGTTTCCGTAGGTGTACTGGACTATCGCAATGAAGTGATCGTTTTGGGAATTACGGAAATTGTGCCCGACAAAGAATTTTTTGATTACGAGGCAAAGTATGAAGGAGCCTCCCAGGAAATCACACCGGCCAGAATTGATGAAGAAACCAGAAAGAAAGTGGAAGAAATATCCATAAAAGCTTATAAATCCCTGGGGATGAGCGGTTTTTCACGCTCGGAATTTATTATCGTGAATGGTATTCCTCACTTGCTGGAAATGAATACCAATCCGGGATTTTCGCCGGCCAGCATTCTGCCCCAGCAGGCAAAGATATACGGCATTTCGATCAGGGACCTGTGCGGTAACGAAGTGGAAAAAGCACTTAAAAAATAATTATAAATGATAGATTTTAGATTGATCTGACAAATCTAAAATTCATAATCTAAAATTGTAACATTCTATGAAGATTGCTGTTTTTCCGGGATCATTTGATCCGATAACGCTTGGTCATTATGATATTGTGGAACGCGCAGTGCCGTTATTTGACAAGATCATCATCGCCATCGGAAAGAATTCTCAGAAAAAATACATGTTCTCACTTGAACAACGAAAAGAGTTCATCAAAAAAACTTTTGAAAAATTCCCGAACGTTGAAGTGGATGATTTCGAAGGTCTGACCATCGATTATTGTAAAAGCAAAAATGTGAATTTCATTTTGAGAGGACTCAGAAATCCAGCCGATTTCGAATTTGAAAAGTCAATTGCACAGACCAACAGAGCTTTGACCAGGGATAACACCGTTGAAACTATTTTCCTTTTGACGTCGTCCGGGAAATCTTACATCAGCAGTAGTATCGTCAGAGAAATCATTTCCTATGGCGGGAATTATGAGATCATGGTTCCGGATGCTGTGAGAGTGTGAGGTTATATAGATCCTAATAAAACAAAAGACGCTTAGTAACCGTCTTTTTACGTTTTAATAAAGCTTTAGTTTCTATTCTTAAAAACTCCCAAATTTTTCAAAAAAAGTCCGGACCAAGTGCTTATCAGGAAATGTAAATACAATCACATCTAATAAAAAAACGAACTTAAGTTCATATTGTATTAGGCTAGTTCAGACGAAATACGATTATTGATCCGAAAAATTTCAATAACAAACGAGATTAAATTAATTCAAACACGGTGATTTCCGGCAAAATACCGACTCTGCCTGGATAGCCAATGACACCAAATCCGCGGTTGACATAAAGATATTTTCCTTCACTTTCGTAAAGATCCGCCCATTTTGGGTACTTGTATTTCACAGGAGACCAGCGGAAATTTTTAAGATCGATACCGAACTGCATGCCGTGCGTGTGGCCGGAGAGCGTGAGCTGTACGTTTTTGGGGTGTTTCTTTACCACCGCATCAAAGTGAGACGGATCGTGCGACATGAGGATCTTTGCAGCTTCTGCGGGAACACCTTTAGCGGCCTTGTCCAAATCTCCGAACTGAGGAAATGGCGGAATCCCCCAGTTTTCCACGCCAAGAATGTAAAGTTTTTCACCATTTTTTTCTATCACGCGATGCTCATTTCGAAGCATTTCGAAGCCTGCCTTCTTTTCGTGTTCTATGAGTTTCGGAATATTATTTTTTCTTTCCTCAATGCTTTTCCATACACCATACTCTCCGTAATCGTGATTTCCGAGAACGGCAAATTTTCCGTCCTTACTCCTGATCTGGGAAAACAAATCGATGAATGGCAAGAATTCATCGGCATAATTATTCACCATATCACCAGTAAAAAGAACCAAATCTACATCCTGCTCATTCATCAGATCAATAGCGTGCTGAAGATTCTTAGGATTCTGAAAACTACCGCTGTGTACGTCCGATATCTGGACAATTTTATAACCTTTAAAACTTTCAGGAAGATTTTTGAGTTTTAACTTGACAATCCTGGCTCTGTGCCGGTACTTCCCGAAAATAATTCCATCCAGAACGGCAGCGGCCAGAATAGCGCCGGAGCCCAAGCCTACTAAGCTGATAAATTTTCTTCTGGAAGGATAATCAGTATTTTCCTTGGTGACATAATTAAATCCAAAATTGAGTAATCTCGCCACATCCTCAATGAGCAGAAAAACTGCCACGAGTAATTTGGGCAAAACAAAAATAAGGATTACCGAAAATACGATCTGCAGATTCAGATATTTATGTGATCCGCGGTCAAATGTCAGAATGGAGTAAAAAAGAAAGGCATATACCAGCACCGTAGGAATCCAATAAACCAACTTTCCGTTTTGACTGGTAAAAACCGTTTTAAAAGCCTGATAAACATACACTTCCAAAACCAAAAAAACACCGAGTAGAAAAATTATCGTTTTTTGCATAGTCTTATAAAATAACAAAAGGAACAAATGAATTTATTCCTTCTGTCATATCAACGTTCTTAAATTAATTTTACTTTTAATGGGCTATATTTTCCCCTCCGGAAATTTGTAGACCACGCAATTGATATTCATCCCCGCTCCTACTGAGGTGAACAAAATATGTGAACCCGGGGTGAATGACTGGCCTTCCATTTTACCTTTACGGATTAAATCAAATAAAGTCGGAACCGTGGCCACGGATGAATTTCCAAACTGCTGAATGGTCATCGGGGAAATGGCGTGGTCATACTCTTTCTGTCCATAAAGCTTGAAGAGTCTTCCGATCATTGCGTAATCCATCTTAGCATTAGCCTGATGAATCAGCACTTTACTGATATCAGCAATGTCCAGATTTGCCTTCTCTATGGTTGCTTTGATGGAATCCGGCACATTTTTAAGGGCATATTCGTAAATTTTTCTTCCACGCATGCGGATAAAGAGCTGACTTTGATCGTGGTCCAGGTTCAGTGATGGTCCGTTTTCCAGATAGCAAAGTTCCTCACCATTGTCGCAGAGCGTTCTATCTGCCAAAACGCCAACTGTAGAATCTTCAGTCGCTGTAACGACTACGGCGCCTGCACCATCGGCAAAAATCATTTTATTTCTGTCGTAAGGATCTGTCACTCTGCTCAGCGTCTCACCACCCACTACCAAAATGGTTTTAGCTTTACCTGCCTTGATCATGGTGTCTGCTAGAATCAATGATTCCACCCAACCCGGACATCCGAAAATCATATCATAATTGATACAGTCTCTTCTTTTGATACCAAGTTTTCCTTTCAATCTTGCTGACAGAGATGGCATAAAATTCGGAATTCCATTCACATCCACCTCTCCAAAGTTGGTAGCATAAATGATGTAATCAATATCTTCTTTATCAATGCCGGCATCCTCAATAGCTTCCAGAGCCGCACGGTAACCCAGATCCGAATTAAAATCCTCGGGACTTGCATACCGTCTTTTTTCAATTTCCGTAATGTCTACAAACTTCTGAATGATTTCCCCAGTTGGTTTTTCAATCAATTGATTGTTATCGTCATAGAAAACAGCCTCTGAAAAGTGAGAACCGTCTATTTCGTTTTCCGGAACATAACTTCCGGAGCCAATGATTACTGTATTAGGCATTGATTTTAAAAAATTTTAAATGCAAAATTACGTAAAAATTAATTGTTGAGATTTTATTTCTTTCTGATTTTCTGTTAAAATCATCGAATATCAACTTTATAAAAATTGATTAACTTAAGTAAAACTACTATACGTATGCTCATAAATGTTAAATGTAGATTCTTTATTTTTGCAGGATGTTTGAATTCCAAACTTTAAAAAATAAAATCGAGGATGTGTTGCTTAAAGAAAAAGGCAGCAAATTTATCGGTTTCGCTTATCCTGTAAATTCTGAGTCTGAGGTTAAGAATCAGTTGCATCTTTTACGGGAAATCCATCCTAAGGCCACACACCACTGTTACGCTTACCGGCTTGGCATTAACGGCGAAAACTACAGAGCCAATGACGATGGCGAACCATCGGGAAGCGCGGGACTGCCAATTTACAATCAGCTTCTGGCGCATGACATCTCCAATGTTTTACTAATCGTTGTGAGGTATTATGGCGGCACCAAGCTGGGAGTTGGAGGACTGGTGAAAGCCTACAAAGAATCTGCAAAGCTCACCCTCGCCGATGCAGAAATTATCACAAAAGAACTGGAAAGCGAAATCGAAATCAGGTTTAAATTTTCTCAACAAAACATTATTTTCACAATTCTTAATAAATATGATGCAAAAATCCTCAGCTTCGATGCTCAGGAAAATTGCATCATCTCCGCAAATATTAAAATGTCTCAAAAAGAAAACATCTCAAACGAATTGTCTGAGATGCCTTTGGAATATCATATCGATTGAATCTAATCTCTTCTGTTCCCTGATAGTAGTGAGGCGAAGTAAATCAATTGTGCCAGTGAGCCCAAAGCTGCTACCACATAAGTTCTTGCTGCCCATTTCAGGGAATCTTCTGCGCCTTCATATTCTTCCGCTGTAACTGTACGCGTGGATTTCAGCCATTTCAATGCACGGTTGCTGGCATCGTATTCTACAGGTAATGTGATAAGTGCAAACAGCGTCGTAATCGCAAATAGAACAACACCTAGTGCAAGAATCGTCTTATTTCCGCTCATTGCCATTACAAGAATCCCTCCCATCAGCACGAATTGCAGTAAACGGGAACTTATATTGACAATCGGAACCATTGTGGACCGGAATTTCAGCATAGAATAGCCTACGGCATGCTGCACAGCATGACCACATTCATGCGCCGCAACTGCTGCCGCTGCCGCATTTCTCTGCATATAAACCGCTTCTGACAGATTGACGGTTTTATTTTCAGGATTATAATGATCGGTCAGCTGACCTGGTACGGAAATCACCTGAACATCACTTATCCCATTATCCCGCAACATTTTTTCTGCCACCTCTTTCCCGGACATGCCGTTGCGGAGATGAACATTGGAATAATATTCGAACTTGGAACGGAGCCTGCTCTGGACAAACATACTGATCAGAAAGATAGCTCCAATAATTAGATAATACATATAGTTTTTGATTGCGTTTTGCGAAAATAGTTGTAAAAAGCATGCCAAAGCATTGGTATTTTTCACCTATAACTTATCTTTGCTTTTTGATACGCAAGATTATGGAAAATGTCATTATAAAGCAAGTCTCGACAGAATCGGAACTCAACGACTTCATCAGGTTTCCCATGGAATTATACCGGGACAATCCCAATTACGTTCCGCCATTAATCAACGAAGAAAAAAATATCTGGAAGAAAGAACAGAATCCCGCTCTTTCCTACTCAGAAACGCAACAATTTCTGGCTTACAAAAACAATAAGATCGCCGGAAGAATTGCGTTAATGATCAACCACAAAGAAGAAAAAGAATTGGGAATCAGCAAAGTGAGATTTGGATGGCTCGATTTTATTGATGACGAGAGCGTATCAAAGGCGCTGATAGATCAGGCCATAAAATTTGCCAGGGAGCATCAGATTCATAAAATTGAAGGTCCGATGGGATTTACCAATCTGGATAAAGCAGGGATGCTTACCATGGGATTTGACAAGCTGGCAACGATGATCGGACTGTATAATTTCGAGTATTATCCCAGACATATTGAAAATCTTGGCCTGACCAAAGAAAAAGAATGGGTAGAATTTGAAATCAATTTCCCGGAAGTATTGCCGGAAAAGGTGGTCAAGTTCAGTTCTTTGATTGCCGAAAAGTATAAGCTTAAAGTTCTCAATTTTAAATCAAAACAGGAAATTCTGCCTTTGGTAGAGCCCATGTTCAAGCTTCTGGATGAGACCTACAAACACCTCTCCACTTACACGCCAATTTCCGGGGAACAGATCAAAACATACAAGGAAAAATACTTTCCCTTTATTGACAAAAATTACATCATCTGCATCACTGACGATAACGATGAATTAATTTCGTTTGCCATCACGATGCCTTCCTATTCTAAGGCACTTCAGAAGTCGAAGGGCAAGCTTTTCCCTTTTGGCTGGTGGCATTTTCTACAGGCCGGGAAGAAAAATGACCGCGCCAATTTTTATCTGATAGGGATTCACCCGGAATATCAGCGGCGAGGCGTTACAGCAATTATATTCAAAGAAATTTTTGAACGTTTCCGCAAAATGGGAATTAAGTTTACAGAAACCAATCCGGAACTGGAAGAAAACAAAAGCGTACAGGTGCTGTGGCAGGATTATAATCCCGTGAATCATAAGAGAAGAAGAACTTACGCCATGGAAATCAGGGATTGATTTTTAAACATTCGTTTAACTAATTTTAACACCTGATTTATTAAATCAACAATCAATCGAGCAGAAGTGAAAAAGCAATTAATCATCTACGGCATTCTGATCATCATCTTTGTGCTGTACAATTTTATCAATCCTATTAAGGATGAACGAACAGACACTTTAATCAACATCTTGTTTGCCAGCGTCTTATTTCTCTACATTGCGTACATTGCGTATCTGGTTCTCAGAAAAACCGGAAAGAAACAGAAGCAATGACTTATTTATAATTATTCTAAATTTAGCAAAACAGACTCTTCTCTTCTTTTCGCAAGGCCGATAATTTAATATATTAAATCTTTATTTAGTATTTTTGCATAGTTAAATTTAGACTTTATGAATTTACCTGAAAATTATATTCCGATACTGATCCAGGCTGCCGTTGGTCTTGGATTCGTAGCCATTTCTCTCTTGGGCGCTCATTACCTGGGACCTAAACAGAAGAAAGGAAATTCCGTTAAAAACTCCAGCTGGGAATGCGGTATTCCTGTGGAGGGAAATGCCAGAACGCCATTCTCCATCAAATATTTCCTAACTGCGGTATTGTTCGTACTATTCGATATCGAAATTGTATTCTTCTACCCTTATGCAGTAAATTTCAGAGAATTTGGAATGCAGGGATTCCTGGCAGTTCTCACTTTTGTTGCCATTTTCTTTGTGGCTTTTTTCTATGTTTGGAAAAGAGGTGCGCTGGACTGGGACAAATAAGCCGTATCGAAATAATAAATCAGAAATTTTAGAGCTTGGTTTTGAATTTGAATCGGTTTAAAATCAAATATTTAATCTAAAATCCAACAAAATGTCAGACAAAAAACCAGTAATAATTACAGACGCACCGGCTCCCGATGGTTATGAAGGAGAAGGTTTTTTCGCAACCAAACTCAGCAGCGTCATCGGAATGGCGAGAAAATATTCTTTGTGGCCCTTACCATTTGCGACTTCGTGCTGCGGGATCGAGTTTATGGCAACATTGAACCCAACCTACGATGCCTCCAGATTCGGGATGGAAAGAAACTCCTTCTCACCAAGACAGGCAGATATGCTGATGGTTTGCGGAACAATTTCCAAGAAGTTAGGTCCGGTTCTTAAAGAAGTTTATACCCAAATGGCTGAGCCAAAATGGGTAGTTGCCGTTGGCGCTTGTGCTTCCAGCGGTGGTATTTTCGATACTTATTCGGTTCTTCAAGGAATTGACAAAATAATTCCTGTAGACGTATATGTTCCGGGATGTCCGCCAAGACCAGAGCAGATCATCGAAGGTGTGATGCAGGTACAGGCACTTGCCGAAAGTGAAAGTATCAGAAGAAGAGACACACCGGAATACCGTGCGCTCTTGGATTCTTATGATATCAGTTATTAAAATCTAATTTCAGGATTTTAAATTTTGAATTTAATTATGACGAACGAATTTGTATTAGAAGCGCTGACAAGAGAATTTCCGGATTCCGTACTTCACAGTTCAGAGCCTTATGGAATGCTGACGGTGGAAATCAAAAAGGATGACATCAAAAAGGTGATTCATTATCTTAGAGATTCTACACTGGAATTTAATTTCCTGACGGATATCTGCGGAATTCATTATCCTGAGACTCCGGAGAAAGAAATTGGTGTAATCTATCATCTTCATAATATGATGGCGAATTTCAGAATTCGTCTCAAAGTGTTTATGACCAGAGAAAATATCGAAGTAGATTCTATGGTGGATTTGTATGCAGGAGCTAACTGGATGGAAAGAGAAACTTATGATTTCTATGGAATCCAATTCAAGGGACATCCTGATCTGAGACCAATCCTTAACATGGATGATCTTGGCTATCACCCGATGCTGAAAGAATACAAGCTGGAAGATGGAACAAGGACGGACAAGAACGACGCAATGTTCGGAAGATAGGACAAATTTGAAATCGGAAATTTGAAATTTGAAATTCGTCAAAAATCTCAAACCTCAAATTTCAAACCTCAAATAAAATTTATTATGAAAGATAACTCATTATCTAATATACTTAACCAATACGAAAGCAAGGAGCAAATCGACGGACAATTGTACACGTTGAATCTTGGTCCTACGCACCCAGCGACGCACGGGATTTTCCAGAATGTCCTGACGATGGACGGCGAGAGAATCCTGCACTCGGAGCAGACAGTTGGTTACATCCACAGAGCATTCGAAAAGATTTCCGAAAGAAGAAACTTTGCTCAGATTACGACACTGACAGACCGTATGAATTATTGTTCTGCGCCTATTAATAATCTCGGCTGGCATATGACGGTGGAAAAACTGATTGGTGTAGAAGTTCCCAAACGTGTAGATTATATGCGTGTTATTTTGATGGAATTAGCCAGAATCGGTGACCATTTGATTTGTAATGGTGTAACGGGAATGGACTCCGGTGCTATTACAGGTCTTACATACATGTTCATCGAAAGAGAACGTATCTATGATATGTATGAGCAAATCTGTGGTGCGAGGATGACGACCAATATGGGAAGAA
The DNA here is from genome assembly GCA_913778505.1 of uncultured Chryseobacterium sp. GTDB lineage: Bacteria > Bacteroidota > Bacteroidia > Flavobacteriales > Weeksellaceae > Epilithonimonas. The sequence goes on along the minus strand of CAJYWD010000029.1, from coordinate 160,419 downwards.
TCGGTGGTTTTGAAAGAGACCTGACCCCGAAGTTCCACGAATTGATAAAAGATTTTCTTAAAACTTTCCCGCCAAGATTTCAGGAGTTCTGTAATCTTTTGGAAAGAAACAGAATTTTTATGGACAGAACCATTGGTACAGGTGCAATTTCTGCGGAGCGTGCTTTAAGCTATGGTTTTACAGGTCCTAATTTACGTGCTGCTGGTGTCGATTACGATGTGAGAGTAGCGCAACCTTATTCTTCTTATCAGGATTTTGATTTCATCATTCCTGTAGGAACTGCCGGTGATACTTACGACCGTTTCATGGTTCGTCAGCAGGAAATCTGGGAATCTATCAAAATCATCAAACAAGCTTACGAAAATTTGCCTGAAGGACCATTCCACGCAGACGTTCCGGAATTTTATCTTCCTGAGAAAGCAGATGTTTATCAGAAAATGGAAGCATTGATTTACCATTTCAAAATCGTGATGGGAGAAACGGATGTTCCTAAAGGCGAAGTTTACCACGCTGTGGAAGGCGGAAACGGAGAGTTAGGATTCTATTTGGTAAGTGATGGTGGGAGAAGTCCTTACAGACTGCATTTCAGAAGACCTTGTTTTATTTATTACCAGGCCTATCCTGAAATGATTACAGGCTCTGTAATTTCTGACGCAATCGTAACGATGTGTAGTATGAATATCATTGCTGGAGAATTAGACGCATAGAAAGACATTAAGAAAAAAGATGAAAGATAAAAGACTTTCATTTCAAAATAAAAATTGAATTTAGAATTCAGAATTGCGAGTCTTGACTCTTTATTCTTGGTTCTTTAATCTTAAATAAAATGAGCGAAACAATTGCTTTTAAACCTGAAAGCCTGGCGCAGGTTCATAAAATAATCGCAAGATATCCGGAAGGCAGACAAAAATCTGCTTTGATTCCGGTTTTGCATATTGCACAGAAAGAATTTGACGGTTGGTTATCTGTTCCGGTTATGGATTATGTAGCGGAATTATTGAGCATTACGCCGATTGAAGTTTATGAAGTGGCAACCTTCTACACAATGTTTAATATGAAGCCAGTTGGCAAATATGTTTTGGAAGTTTGCAGAACCGGACCTTGTATGCTGAACGGAAGCGATAACATCCTAAACCACATCCGCACAAAACTGAATATCAAAGACGGTGGAACTTCTGAAGACGGTTTATTCACGCTTAAGCCTGCTGAATGTCTGGGTGCATGCGGTTATGCGCCGATGATGCAACTAGGAAAATATTTCCACGAAAATCTGACCATAGAAAAAGTGGACGAAATCATCGAGCTTTGCAGACAAGGTGCGATAGATTTAGGTTAATCATTAATTGAGATAATAATTAAGCAAAAAGCCAAAAGCTAATTGCAATAAGCTTTTATAAACAATGAGTAAAAAACTTTTACTTAAAAACGCACATATAGACGGAATCCGTTACTTCGAAACTTACCGCAAACATGGTGGTTACGAAGCGGCAGAGAAAGCGCTGAAGATGACGACTGATCAAGTTCTGGAAGAAGTTAAAGCTTCCGGACTCAGAGGACGTGGCGGCGCCGGTTTCCCAACTGGAATGAAATGGAGTTTCCTGGCAAAACCGGAAGGTGTTCCCAGACACCTGGTAGTAAACGCCGACGAATCCGAGCCTGGAACTTTCAAGGACAGATATCTGATGGAGTTTCTTCCTCATCTTCTGATTGAAGGAATGTTGATTTCATCGTACTGTTTAGGTTCCAATGTTTCCTACATCTACATCCGTGGAGAATATTCCTGGATTCCCGATATTCTGGAAGAAGCCATCGAGGAAGCTAAAGCTGCGGGATTTCTTGGTAAAAACATCTTAGGAACCGGCTTCGATCTGGAGATTTATGTTCAGAGAGGTGCTGGAGCTTATATCTGTGGAGAAGAAACGGCATTGCTTGAATCTCTTGAAGGCAGAAGAGGAAACCCAAGACTGAAACCACCTTTCCCAGCTGTAAAAGGACTTTGGGAAAGACCAACAGTTGTGAATAATGTTGAATCCATTGCAGCGGTTGTTCCAATCATTGACATTACTGGCGCTGAATATGCTAAAATTGGTGTAGGAAGGTCAACGGGAACCAAATTGATTTCAGCTTGTGGTAACATCAATAAACCAGGCGTTTACGAAATCGATATGACGATTACGGTAGAGGAATTCATTTATTCTGATGAATATTGTGGTGGAATCCCCAATAATAAAAAACTGAAAGCTTGTATCCCAGGCGGAAGTTCTGTGCCGATTGTTCCAGCCAATCTTTTACTGAAAACCATCAACGGTGAACCAAGATATATGAATTATGAATCCCTTGCTGACGGTGGTTTTGCTACCGGAACCATGATGGGCTCAGGTGGATTTATCGTTTTGGATGAAGACCAATGTGTGGTCAATCATACAATGACATTAGCAAGATTCTACAACCATGAGAGTTGTGGGCAATGTACGCCTTGCCGTGAAGGAACGGGCTGGATGTACAAAATCTTGAAAAAAATAGAAAACGGACAAGGTAAAATGGAAGACATCGATTTGCTTTGGGACATCCAGAGAAAAATCGAAGGGAATACCATTTGTCCTTTGGGAGATGCGGCGGCCTGGCCGGTTGCAGCAGCTATCAGACACTTCAGAGACGAGTTCGAGTGGCACGTCAACAATCCTGAACTGTGCCTGACCCAGAATTACGGAATCGCCCATTATGCTGACCCAATACCGGCAGTGGCTAACAATTAAGAAGAGAATTTGATTTTTTCGAATTCAAGATAATAATGAAGAAGTTCTTTGAATTAGTTTTTGTATTTTTTATCGGCACCCATATATTTGGTCAGAAAAAAATAAAAGATTCAGCCGTTGTCGTAGAAACCACGGAATTTAATCCCACAACGGACAACGCATCGAAAATAATTAAAAAAGGTTCGATGTTTATCTTTTGGGGCTGGAACAGAGCAGCTTTTAGCAAGTCTGATATCCGTTTCAAAGGGAATGGTTATGATTTTACGCTGAATAATGTCGTAGCACACGATAGACCATCTGCCTTGAGCTGGGACTATATCAACCCGGGAGAATTATCAGCGCCTCAATTTAATTTCAGGTATGCCTATTTTATAAAGGATAATTTGGCATTAGTCTTTTCGCAAGACCATATGAAATATGTGATGGACCAAAATCAAACTGCAAAATTTAATGGCCAGATTTCTGACCCTACTTATGCAGCGATGATTAAGAACGAACAAGTCGATTTGACGGATGAGCAATTCTTAACCTTCGAGCATACCGATGGTTTGAATTATATCAACATTGGATTAGAAAAATACAAAAACATCTTATCTAAAAAGAATTTTGATATCTTTTGGTCTTATGGTGGCGGTGCTGGCGCGCTGATGCCTAAGAGCAATGTCAAACTTTTTGGGAATGAGAGAAGTGACAGATACCATTTTGCAGGATTTGGATTGGACGCAAGAACCAACATCAATTTTGTTTTTTGGAATCATATAATGGCAAGAGTGGAAGGAAAATTTGGCTACATTAATATGCCGGATATCAAAACCACTCTAAATAACAAACCTGATAAAGCCAGTCAGGACTTTGTATTCTACCAGGTGAACTTTGGTGTAGGATACATTTTTAATAGAAAATTTAATAAAAATTAAGCTAATTGCCAAAAGCAAGCTGCTAAAAGCAATATTATGAGCGAAGAAGTCAAAAAATTTAAAATTACCATAGACGGACAGACTACCGAAGTCCTGCCCGGAACTTCTATTTTGGAAGCCGCCAGACAAATCGGAGGCAAATCTGTTCCGCCGGCAATGTGCTACTACAGCAAGTTGGAAACCAGTGGCGGACGTTGCAGAACGTGTCTCGTGGAAGTTTCAAAAGGTTCTGAAGCTGACCCAAGACCAATGCCGAAATTGGTGGCAAGCTGCAGAACCGGTGTGATGGATGGAATGGAAGTGAAAAACTTAACTTCCGAGAAAGCACAGGAAGGTAGAAAAGCGGTTACAGAATTTTTACTTTTAAATCATCCGTTAGACTGTCCAATTTGTGACCAGGCCGGAGAATGTCATCTTCAGGATTTGGGTTACGAGCACGGAAATTTGGAAACCAGAACAGAGTTCGAAAGAAATACTCACGATGCAGACGACATTGGTCCGAACATCAAACTGAACATGAACCGTTGCATCCTTTGCGCAAGATGCGTATTGGCAGCGAATCAGTTGACAGAAAAAAGAGAGCACGGCATCCTTTACAGAGGAGACCACGCAGAAATTTCAACGATGCTCAACAAAGCTTTGGACAATGATTTCATCGGTAACGTGATTGATGTCTGTCCGGTTGGAGCTTTGACCGACAGAACCGCAAGATTCGAAAGCCGGGTTTGGTTTACTAAACCATACAACGCCACTTGCTCCTGTACCAAATGCAGCGGCAAAGCGGTGCTTTGGATGAAAGGCGAAGAAGTCATAAGAGTAACGGCGAGAAAAGACCAATATGGAGAAGTGGAAGATTGGATTTGTGATGAATGCCGTTTCCACAGAAAAGACACTGCGCTCTGGAACATCGAAGGACCAAGACATATCGACAGACATTCTGTGATTTCCCTAAATCATTACGAGAAAAAAACAGACAGCTACAATGTTCTTGAAAATCCTGAAGCTAAGGAAATTGGTCTGAGAGACGAAAAAGAAATTGAAAAATTGGATAACGAAACAATTTAAATTATCTGATTAAATTCAAATAACGATTATGGAATTGATTACTTTCAAATTAATATTGGTACTTGCCCTTTTTTTACTGGCATTGACCATTGCCGCCTACTCCACTTGGGCAGAAAGAAAAGTTGCTGCTGTGATGCAGGACAGAATCGGACCAAGCAAAGCAGGACCTTTCGGATTACTGCAGCCGCTCGCTGATGGTGGTAAGTTTTTCTTTAAGGAAGATTTTACACCAGCAAATGCTGAAAAGTTTCTTTTTATCCTGGGACCTTCTTTGGTAATGTTCATTTCTCTGATTACCGGCGCTGTAATTCCTTGGGGAAAAAGCTTAAATATTGGCGGAACCTCGTTCGACCTTCAGGTTGCGAATATTGATGTTGGTGTTCTTTATATTATCGGAATGGCTTCCATCGGAGTTTATGGAATTATGATCGGTGGCTGGGCATCCAACAATAAATATTCATTATTAGGTGCCATTCGTGCTTCTTCTCAGATGATTTCCTACGAGTTAGCAATGGGATTGGCACTTCTCTCTATCATTATGATGAACGGAAGTCTTGACCTGAAAGTGATTACAGAAACACAAGCAACTGGAAAACTTTGGGGTTTATTTTCCCTAGACGGAATGAACTGGAACATATTCTATCAGCCATTGGCATTTTTGATCTTCATCATTGCGGCATTGGCAGAAACCAACAGACATCCTTTTGACTTGCCAGAATGTGAATCCGAACTTGTAACTGGATATTCCACAGAATATTCTTCTATGAAATTAGGACTTTATATGTTTGGAGAATATGTTAATATGTTTATCTCCAACGCATTTATGGTAGCATTATTTTTCGGAGGTTATAACTATCCTGGAATTGAATGGGTTACACAAAACTGGGGAGAAAATGCTGCTGGAATATTGAGCATCTTTGCATTCCTGACAAAAACAATTATCGGAATTCTGATTTTTATGTGGATCAGATGGACATTGCCAAGATTCAGATATGACCAGTTGATGCACCTTGGATGGAAAACATTGATTCCTCTAGCTTTGGTTAATTTGATGATAACGGGCTCATTGATTTTAGCATTCGGAAATTAATATTGAATATAAAATTTAAGATAAAGACAAGATTAGTCTAAAATCTAATGTCTAACATCTAACATCTATAATTAAATGAAACTTACTAACAGATCAAAAGTTGTTTCGAACAAGGAAATGACCCTTGCAGAGAAAATCTACCTTCCGGCGGTATTCAAAGGAATGGGGATTACCCTCAAGCACGCTGTGAGAAATATTGTAAAAGGTCCGCCAATTTATCCTTATCCTGAAGTAGATAAACCCAGGGCAGAAATTTGGAGAGGTCAGCACGTCTTGAAAAGAGACGAAGAAGGCCGAGAAAGATGCACTGCTTGTGGACTTTGCGCAGTGGCTTGTCCTGCCGAAGCGATTACTATGGTTGCTGCTGAAAGAACCAAAGAGGAAAAACACCTTTATCGCGAAGAAAAATACGCTGAGAGCTACGAAATCAATATGCTGAGATGTATTTTCTGTGGAATGTGTGAAGAAGCCTGTCCTAAATCTGCTATTTATCTTACAGACCGTTTGGTAGATGTAGAAACCAACAGAGGTTCTTTTATCTACGGAAAAGATAAGTTAGTAGAGAAAATAAATGAAAGGATTGACATCACACCAAGACAGTCCGATAAACAAAAAAATGCAGTGAAGTAATGGATCAGATTTTATTTTTCTTTGTCGCATTTTTAGCTATTGCAAGTGCTGTTTATTTTGTTTTTGCAAAAAATCCACTATATGCCATCTTATCACTGATTGTGACGATGTTCTCAATTGCCGGAATGTACATTCTTCTGAATGCACAGTTTTTAGGAATTGTACAGATCATTGTTTACGCTGGTGCTATTATGGTTCTTTTCCTTTACATTTTGATGATGCTTAACCTTAATAAAGAAGACGAAAGCAAGAAGGCTAGCCTTCCGAAATTTATCGGGGTTTTTTCTGCAAGTATTCTTTTCATCGGGATGTTGGGCGCTTATAAAGGTCTAACTGGGAACACAACGGTTGCCAACAATATAGACCAGTCAGTAGGTCTTACCAAGAACCTGGGAAGATTATTGTTTAACGAATATGTATTGCCGTTTGAGCTGGCATCTGTGCTTATCCTTGCGGGTATTGTAGGAGCTGTTCTGATTGGTAAAAAAGATTTATAGGATATGAATACATTTATACAACAAGTTCCTTTGGAATACTTTATCATTCTGAGCACGATTCTTTTCTGCTTCGGAGTTTTAGGAGTTTTGGTGCGCAAAAACGCTATCGTGATTTTGGGCTGTGTAGAATTGATGCTTAATTCCGTAAATCTTTTGCTTGCTGCATTTTCGGCTTACAAAGGTGATGGTCACGGACAGCTTTTGGTATTTTTCATAATGGTGGTTGCTGCTGCGGAAGTGGCTGTAGGATTGGCAATTATTGCAATGATGTATAGAAATACAAGGTCAGTGGATGTCAGTATTTTTAATAAATTAAGAGGATAATAAAGGATGGAGAATTTAGTTTACGCAATTGTACTTTTACCATTGGTAGGATTTCTGATCAACGGACTTTTTGGAAAACATCTTCCGAAAGTGCTCGTAGGCGGATTGGCAACTTTGGTAGTTTTCGCTTCGTTTGTTATCACAACAAGTATATTTCTGGGCTTTAACAGTGAGAGTAGTCCTGTAATCGTAAAAGCATTTGAGTGGTTCAGAGTTGCCGGGATTCAGGTTAATTTTGGTTTCCAGATCGATCAACTGTCATTGATGATGGTGATGATTATTACCGGAATAGGTTCGTTGATTCACCTCTACTCGATTGGTTATATGAGCCACGACAAGGGTTTCTACAAGTTTTTCACTTACCTTAATCTATTTATCTTCTCGATGTTGCTTTTGGTTTTAGGAAGCAATTATCTGATTTTGTTCATTGGATGGGAAGGTGTAGGACTTTGTTCTTATCTATTGATTGGATTTTGGTTCACCAATGAAGAATATGGTAAAGCAGCAAGAAAGGCTTTCATTATGAACCGTATCGGTGACCTTGGTTTGCTGATTGGGATTTTCGCTATCGCTGCGAACGTCAACGCTATTGATTATATGTCGGTTGCCCAAAACGCTTCTATTTTTGAATTGGATGGAACTACGATTATTTTTATCACTTCCGCTTTATTTATTGGAGCAACAGGTAAATCTGCACAGGTTCCATTATATACTTGGTTGCCGGATGCAATGGCAGGACCTACGCCGGTTTCTGCATTGATTCACGCCGCAACAATGGTTACCGCTGGGGTTTATCTGGTGGTGAGATCTAATTTCTTATTCACATTAGCACCAACAGTACAGGACGGTATTTTATTCATAGGATTCCTGACTGCAGCATTAGCCGGATTCTACGCACTCAGACAGAACGACATCAAAAAAGTATTGGCATACTCCACAGTTTCACAACTTGGATTTATGTTCATTGCTTTAGGGTTAGGTGCTTACACGACAGCTATGTTCCACGTTATGACACACGCTTTCTTCAAAGCTTTGTTATTCTTGGGCGCTGGTTCTGTGATCCACGCAATGAGCAACGAGCAGGATATGCGTTTTATGGGCGGATTGAAAAAATACATTCCGATTACCCACGCTACTTTCCTTATTGGAACATTGGCAATCTCGGGATTCCCTTTATTATCCGGAATGATTTCCAAAGACGAAATCTTGGTTGCAGCATTTGCTAAAAATCCGATTTATTGGGTGATGCTATTCATTTTGGCTGCTATCACAGCAACATATATGTTCAGATTGTATTACCTGACATTCCACGGACAGTTCAGAGGAACAGAAGAGCAAAAACACCACTTGCACGAAAGTCCTGCCAATATGACTTTACCTTTAATCGTTTTGGCTGTTCTTTCCGTAGTTGGAGGATTTATCAATCTTCCTCATTTCATCGGTCACGGTCATTATGCTAAATTGATGGAATGGCTGAAACCTGTTCTGACACAGGAAAGCTTTGACCAATTGGAAAACACACTTTCGGGTGTTAATTTCAATACAGAAATGATTCTTCTTGGAGCAACTGTCCTAATGTTCTTTACTGTCTGGTTTTTGGTTAGAAACACTTACGTTAAGAAACAGAAAAAAGCGCTTCCGGAAGAACAATATACAGGCTGGGAAAAACTATCTGCGAAAAAATTGTTTGTGGATGAGATCTATAATGCCTGTATCGTAAGACCTTTTGAAGAAGCCGGTAAAGCTGCAGCAATGTTTGACAAAGCTGTTCTGGACCCTATTGTAAATTTCATTGGATTGGGTGCTCAGGATTCCGGAAGAGCAGCGAAACGTCTGCAGAATGGAAATGTGGAAAACTATGTGCTGATTATGTCGTTAGCTATAGGAATTGTATTGATTGTTAACTTTTTATTGAAATAGATAATGTCGTATTTACTATTAACATTATTACTATTACCTCTCGCAGGTTCGGGTTTACTTTTTTTCTGGAAAAATAAGTCCAGTAAATATATAGCGTTGGTTTTTGGCTTCGCACAGATGCTGATTGCATTTTATATGTTGGGAAATTTCGATTTCGCACCAACTGTAGATGCACCTTTGCAATACGAAATCTCTTATCCTTGGTCCAATTATATCAAAAGCAGCCTTAATTTCGGCGTTGACGGAATGAGTATGCTGATGGTTTTATTGACCAACATCTTAGTTCCTCTGATTATATTATCGTCATTAAATGATAAAAAAGGCTTCCCGAATTCATTCTATGCTTTGATTCTGTTGATGCAGTTTGGGTTGTTAGGCGTTTTCACCTCATTGGACGGACTGTTGTTCTACATCTTCTGGGAAGTAACGTTGATTCCGATATGGTTCATCGCCGGCATCTGGGGACAGGAAGACAAAAGAATCAAGTTTACAACTAAGTTCTTTGTTTATACATTTGTAGGGTCTTTGTTTATGCTATTTGGGTTAATTTATGTTTATAACCAGGGACAAGCAGCTTCTTTTGCTTTGACAGACCTTTACAATGCTCAGCTTAGTGTAACAGAACAGAACTTTGTGTTCTGGTTCATCTTCTTTGCATTTGCAGTGAAATTACCGGTTTTTCCTTTCCACACTTGGCAACCTGACACTTATACTTATTCACCAACACAAGGATCAATGTTGCTTTCAGGGATTATGCTGAAAATGGCAGTTTATGGTGTGATGCGTTATTTATTGCCAATTACACCTCAGGCCATTGGCGGAATTTCCGGAGAGATTGTAATCATTCTTTCTGTAATTGGTATCATTTACGGTGCTATCATTGCGATGATTTCCACAGATAGCAAGAGATTAATTGCTTACTCTTCTCTTTCTCACGTTGGACTGATTGTAGCCGGGATTTTCTCTTCCGCAGTGGTGACGATGAGAACTGGACTGACCTTTGAAGGCGGACAGGGCGCAATGATTCAGAGTTTTGCGCACGGTATTAATGTCGTTGGATTGTTCTATTGTGCCGATATTCTTTACAAGCGATTTAAAACGAGAGATATCCGTCAGATGGGCGGACTGGCAAAAGTAGCTCCTAAATTCGCAATACTTTTTATGATTATCCTTTTGGGCGCAACAGGTGTTCCTTTGACCAACGGATTCATTGGTGAATTTATCTTGCTGAAATCCGTTTACAGCTACAACTTCATTATGACGGTGATGGCTGGGCTAACATTGATTCTTGCTGCAGCTTATATGCTGAGATTCTACGGAAAGACCATGTTCGGGAAAGGTGACGATGCCGTTCTGGCCACAACAAAGGATATCAGCTCGGTTGAGTTTTCTGTATTAGCCAGTTTATCTGTTTTTGTTATCGTGCTTGGGGTTTATCCTCAGCCGGTAATCGAGATGGTGACCAGTTCTGTACAGTTCATCTATGCATCGATGTTAAATTAATCTTGAAATAAGATAAAGAGAAATTAAAATAAAATTCAAAACGGATATCGGTTCTTCCGGCTTCCGACGAAACAAATAAAGAAATGAGTGTTTTTATAATTTTATTCCTCACGGCAGTGCTTGTACTTTTTTCCGGTGTTTTGGAAAAGGGAAAATACGCAAGATACATTGGGATTTTAGGATTAATCATAGGTCTGTATGTCAGCTTCCTTCCGGAAGGTGATTTCTTTGCTCAATACAAAACCATGTATGAGTTCAGTGGGAATGCCGTAATGTTTACGAAAATTTCCATTATCATCACATTACTCTTGTTCTTCCTGGGAGGATTTTCATTCAGCAATCACAGAAGCCATCAGTCAGAGCTTTACGCTTTGATGCTTTTTGCATTGAGTGGCGGATTGGTTCTTTTCGGATTCCAGAATCTGGTGACGCTCTTCATCGGGATTGAGATTCTGTCTATTCCATTATATGTGATGGCAGGCTCCAACAAAACAGACCTTCGTTCTACGGAAGCGTCTATGAAATACTTCCTGATGGGTGCTTTCGCTACTGGTTTCCTGATGTTCGGAGTGGCTTTGGTGTATGGCAGCGTGGGCAGTTTTGACATGTATGCTATTCACGATTTTGCTGTGAACAATCCAAAAAACCTGATGCTGATAATGGGGTCGATTTTGATGCTGTCTGCACTCGCTTTCAAAGTATCATTGGCACCATTCCACATGTGGAGTCCTGATGTGTATCAAGGTTCACCATCGCTTATTACCGGATTTATGGCATCCGTGGTTAAGATTTCCGGTTTCTTCGCACTGTTCAAATTGATGAGTTTAGGATTTGGAGGAATTGCGGGTGAATGGATTAATATTTTAGGCGTATTCGTCATCATCACGTTATTGCTTGCCAATGTGATGGGACTGGTTCAGACCAATGCCAAAAGAATGCTGGCCTACTCTTCCGTATCGCACGCCGGATATATTTCACTGATATTTTTCGGACTCAATAATTTCTCAATATCTATTCTAGGGTTTTACCTGTTTGCTTACTCATTGGCAACCGTTGGTGTTTTCATCAGTTTAATTTATGTAGAGAAAATCAAAAAAGAAACTTCTTTTGCAGCCTTCAACGGATTGGGAAAAAAAGAGCCGCTATTAGCTATTGTTGCCACGGTTTCGATGTTGTCAATGGCAGGTATTCCTTTGACTGCCGGTTTCATCGGGAAGTTAGGCATCTTCAATCAGGCGATTGCAGGAGGTTCAAGTTTCTTGGTTTTAGTTGCAGTTTTGGGTTCAGCTTTAAGTATTGCTTATTATCTGAGACTGATTATAGCAATGTTCTTTTATAAAGAAGACGAGTTCCACAATACGGAAAAAGCAAGCATCACCTATAACATTGTTTCCATTGTCATTATCGTGGCATTGGTTTCTATGGGAATAGTTCCGGATTTGTTTGCCAAGATTCTTGGATTATAAATTTAAACTTTAAAAAATATCTGGCCTGATTCATCCGAGTCAGGCTTTTTTAATGGATTAGGGTCAATATGCGGATGCCCTATTGAAGCCCATTCCCAAGCTATCTCAATCAGACCGCCCCCGTGACTGAACCGAAGCGCCCCCGTGAGTCAACCGGAGCGCTCCCGTGACTCATTCAGACCGCCCCCGTGACTCGACCGGTCCGCTCCCGTTAATTGTCCCAAGCGCTCTCGCTAAAAATTCTTGTCATTATTCATAAAAAGCCTAAATTCGTGTAAAGATATTTTGGCCAATGAAAAATATGATTTTATTGCTGTGGCTTGTTTTGTTTGCGGGCTGCTCCTCTCATCAGAAAAATAATGCGGATGGCACTTCTCTATCGTCCATCAAAAAAGAAAAACAGATTCTTTATAATGTGAAATATGGCAAGGATGAGAGAAACGTGATGGACATCTATCTGCCTGAGAACAGAAATATCAACACGCCTTTTGTGGTCAATATCCACGGCGGTGCCTGGACGCTCGGCGATAAAAACTTCGACACCAAATTATCAGAATATCTTTTTTCAAAAGGCATTGCAGTGGCCAACATCAGTTACCGTTATGCTAATGACAATGACACTCACCTTCCCGAATTATTGAATGACATTGACGCGGTTTTCAATTATCTCATAGAACATTCCAAAGAGTGGAACACCAGAGATACCGGATTTTCTGTTGGTGGCGAGAGTTCCGGCGCTCATATGGCGATGATGTATGCCTACACCGGCAAAAAATATATCAAAGCGATTGTAGAGCGATGTGGTCCTACGGATTTGACGGATTTACAAACATTGTCACAACTCAGCAACAATGCCCATCTCATTGGTGCCGTCAATAAAATGTCTGGAAATAAAATGCCGTGGAAAAAGGGAAATCCTGTTCCTGAAGCCTACAAGAAAGCAAGTCCTGTCAACTTTGTAAAGAAAATCCCGATTCTCATCATACACGGTGACAAGGACGATGTAGTTCCTATCAGGCAATCTTACAACCTCATCCAGAAACTTAAGGAAAATCATTATCCCTATGAAATGATTGTTTTCCCCGGCGCTGACCATTCATTAGATGCCTTGCCGGGAAATCAGCTGAAGAAATTCTCTGCCGCCGCCGACTGGATTAATGAATATGGCAAAAATTAAAGCCCGATTAAATTAAATACAATCTCTATAAAAAATATATCAATGAAAAGATTAGTTCTGTTTTTGTGTATCTGCACATCGATACTCGGATTTTCACAATCTACTGCCGTAGAAGACAATTACACGAAAAAAGAAGTGTACATCCCGATGCGGGATGGCACCAAATTGTTTACCATCATCTACACGCCAAAAGATATTTCGAAAAGCAACAAATATCCGTTCATTATGAACAGGACGTGCTACAGTATTGCGCCTTATGGCGAGAACAACTTCAGGAAAAAATTAAGTCCCAATAAATTCATCGAAAAAGAAAAATACATCTTCGTTTTCCAGGACGTGCGTGGGCGATATATGAGCGAAGGCACTTTCACGAATATGACGCCGCAGGTGGACCACAAAACAAAAAAAGATGTGGACGAAAGTACCGACACTTACGACACCGTGGACTGGCTGGTGAAAAATGTTCAGAATAACAATGGGAAAGTCGGTCAGTACGGCACTTCTTATCCAGGATTCTATACCGCTGTAGGAACGCTGGCCAACCATCCGGCATTGGTCGCATCCTCTCCGCAGGCACCGATTTCTGATTTTTGGTTTGACGATTTTCATCATAACGGAGCATTCTTAATGGGCTACTTCAAGACTTTTCCAGTCTTCGGTGTGCAGAAAACTAAGCCGGAAAAAGAATCCTGGTTTGCAGACAAAATGATAAAACCGACTTCTGAAGATGGCTATCTATTTTATAAAAATATGGGAACACTGAAAGATGGTGTGGACCAGTATTATAAAGACAACTTTTTTATGCAGGAAGTAGTGAATCATCCTAATTATGATGAGTTCTGGCAGAAAAGAAATCTGTTGCCTCATCTAAAAAATATCAATCACGCGGTGATGACCGTGGGCGGATGGTTTGATGCCGAAGATTTGGCCGGTCCGCTCAACATTTATAAAACCATTGAAAAAAACAATCCGAAGGCCAAGAATACGATTGTGATGGGACCTTTCTCCCACGGCGGTTGGAACTATGACAGCGGAAAACATTTTCATAATGACATCTATTTTGGGGACAGCATTGCGACATTCTACCAAAGAAACATCGAGCAGCCTTTCTTCCATCATTATCTGAAGGAAGATTCCAAAACTGCAGCAAAACTTCCGGAAGCGTATATGTTCGATACCGGTAAAAAAGAGTGGCAGCAATTCGGGACCTGGCCGCCTAAACAGTCGCAGAAGCAATCTTATTTCCTTAATGCATCCGGCGTTCTGTCTCAGAATGGTGATAATCCGAAAACCTATTCTCACTATGTTTCCGACCCGAACAAACCTGTCTTGAGCAGTGAGAACTATAAAGATATGAATGGCTTCACGCCAAGAAATTATATGAGCGAAGACCAGAGATTTGCAGCTTACAGGCCAGATGTGGTGACCTTTACAACAGATGTTCTGGATAATGACGTGACTTTGGCCGGAGAAATATTGGCCAAGCTAAAAGTAGTTTCTTCCAAAACAGATGGCGATTTCATTGTGAAGATCATTGACATCTACCCTGCTGATGAAAAATCTAACCCGGACAAACCTGGTGTAGTCTATGCCAACTATCATCAAATGGTGAGAAGCGAAATAATGCCGGCGAGATTCCGCAATAGTTTTGAGAAACCGGAACCCTTAATTCCAAACCAGGAAACCAGCGTGAATGTAAAACTACAGGACGTTTTGCATACCTTCAAAAAAGGACATAAAATCCAAATCCAGGTTCAGAGCACCTGGTTTCCGCTGATTGCCATCAATCCTCAGAAGTTCCTGGATAATCCTTATCTGGCTACCAAAGATGATTATGAAAAGGCAGAAATCAGAATCTCCAGTGGAAGCACGATAGAATTTGATATTTTGAAATAGAATCAAAAAGCACAAACCGCGGTTTGTGCTTTTTGATTAAAGGGATTGAATCACTTCGGAAGCTATTTGGTAAGATTTCAACTTCTTATCAAAGTCGTAGATATTTCCAGAAACGATAATTTCGTCAGGTTGGTAATCCTTAACAAATTGACCTAATTTCTCTTTCAGAGTTTCTCTATCTCCTACAAAGGTCTTCGCAGCCATCCTGTTAAGATGAATCGCAACCTCATCGGAAATGTCTCCCAGCTGCGTTTCTTCCGGTGGCAAAAGCGGCTGCCTCTGGTCTGTGAGAATATTGACAAATGCCTGGAAATGGGACGTTGATAGATAGTGTGCCTCATCTACAGAATCCGCAGCAATAATATTGATACAAACCATTACATAAGGCTCGTCCAAAAACTCGGAAGGCTGAAATTGCTGCCGGTAAATTTCTACAGCGACTTCCAGCTGCGATGGCGCAAAATGTGCTGCAAAAGCATAAGGCAAACCTAACTTGGCCGCCAGGAAAGCAGAATCTGTAGAACTTCCCAGGATATAAACCGGAATGTCTGCACCTTCACCTGGAATGGCTCTCACCTTAGAATGTGAGTTTTCTCCCGACATATATTTCTGCAACTCGCGGATGTGAAATTCAAAATTATAGTTTGGGGTAAAGTTATTACCTCTCAAAGCAGTTGCCGTGAGCATGTCCGTTCCGGGCGCTCTTCCTAAACCCATATCAATTCTGCCGGGAAATAGTCCGTCTAAGGTTCCAAACTGCTCTGCAACCGATAGTGTAGCATGATTGGGAAGCATAATTCCTCCTGAGCCGACTCGCAAAGTTGTCGTTTGCGAAGCAATGTGACCAATTAAAATGGAGGTTGCAGCACTTGCCACATTCGGGAAATTATGATGTTCCGAGAACCAATATCTGGTGTAACCCAATTTTTCGGCCAGTTGTGCAGACTTTACAGATTTATCGAAAGTGATGTGAATATCGTCTCCTTTGACAATGGTTGCCAAATCCAATATTGAATATTTCAAAGCCATAATTCAAAAATTTATAAGATTGTACAGCTCAAAAAACAAACCATTATCAGAAATGTAAAAATAACTGGAAATATTGTCAGCGAATATTTATTTTTTGAATTTTTCGCAACTAATCAAAAATTTTATTAGATTTGTTTTAATAAAATATTAAAAACAATAAACAAATGGTATCAACAACTTCAAAATTTGTAGCCGAAATGATTGGCACAATGGTTCTTGTATTAATGGGTTGCGGCAGCGCAGTCATTGCGGGCGCAGATGGCACAACGGGTGTCGGACTTCTAGGGATTTCTTTCGCATTTGGTCTCAGTGTAGTCGCAATGGCATACGCCATCGGACATATCTCCGGATGTCATATCAACCCTGCCATCTCTCTGGCAATGGTAGCAGCGGGCAGAATGAAACTATCGGAAGCACTTTATTATGTGGTAGCGCAGGTTTTGGGCGCGATCCTGGGCGCTGGAATCCTGTACGTTATTTTCACTAATCATCCGGGCGCAGAAATGGGACCCTGGGCTTTGGGCTCTAACGGCTGGGGAACTGGCTACCTCGGGGAATATACAACCATAGCAGCCCTAATTGCGGAATTTGTTTTCACTTTTATCTTTTTGATGGTGATTTTGGGCTCCACTTCTACAAAAAATATTCACGGTGGTTTTGCCGGTTTGGCCATCGGACTTTCGCTGGTTTTGATTCATATTGTCGGGATCAAAATTACAGGTGTTTCCGTGAATCCGGCAAGAAGTATCGGACCTGCAATTTTTGCTGGCGGACAAGCGCTGTCACAACTTTGGCTCTTTATTGTGGCTCCGGTATTAGGTGGGATTTTCGCAGCGTTCACCTACAATCTTTTAATCGAAAAACCAGAAAGACCATAACATAGAATCTTTTCCAAAAGTAAATCCTGCTGTAGCGGCAGGATTTATTTTTTATTTCTTATTTCAAATGGACTTTTAAAGATCAGTTCTTCTTTTTTACCCTTCAGCTCAAACTTTTTGATAAGGAGATTCCGGGCAAGGCTTCTCAGGAAGTGATCCTTATCGCAGAGCTTCCAGTAGGAATCTTGGTGGATGATTTTGGGTTTGCGAACCTTATAGAATTTCGTTTCCCAATTGTCTTCATCGTGATAAAACTCGATGATACCGCAGTGCGCAGGAATATTATCATGGTCGATCATTCCCATCGGCAGGAGAAAACTGAATGCATTGCAGATATAATCGCCGCATCCAATTTTATCATGTTTCAGGAACTTTTCCCCGGATTTCTGATTGGTATAGAATTTTTTGAAATCGTTTTTAAAATCGGATTTGGATAACTTGATTTCAATCTCGTGGCTGAAACCATCATTGCTGATCAACAAAATATCGGCTTCCCAATCGGAATGAAAGAAATTGGTCAGCACAATTTCTTTGTCAAAATTACAATTGACATTGATAAAATTATGAACGAGCTCCTCTATTTTCAGCATTTGAAACGGACTTAATAATTACGGACGGTAATATGATAACAGCTCTGCTGTCTTTCTTTGATATAAAAAATTTTCCCGGCATTCTTAAATTCCAGCAGGACTTTTTCCAGTTCTTTCTCCAGTTTGGTATTAACTTTCAGCTGGTTGTCAAAACGGACGTAAGAAATATCGAAGGCAGCGCCATAATTGTGTGAGCTGATGCCTAAAGATGCATTGGAATTGACTTTTCTTAATCGGCATTGATCTTCCAGAGTTCTGGTGACGGAAGAAACCACAAAAAAACTTTTGGTTTTGGATGCAAATTGGCTGGCCATGCGTTCCAAAGTAGTTCTTGCTTTTTTTACGAGATATGGTCTGCTGTATTCCAAGGCCTGCATGCGATAACCGCGGGACTTTTTCTTTACTGCCACCAGCTTTCCCTTGGCAATGTAATGATTGAATATTTTGGCAGATTCCAGAATATTGACTCCAAAATTCTGGGAGGCCAGAAGATGAGGCTTGTAAAGTTCGCTGGGTTCTACTTTCAGAACGGTTTTGAGATCATAACATTTCTGGGATTTTACCACCGCAGATACGGACAGAAAAAACAGCAACAACAGTTTCATTACATCGATTTACGTCATTAAAATAATCATCATGTGAAGTGTTTTAATTGTTTCAGGAAACCAGAAGACTGCATCCGCGGATATCGGAATGGTCAATCCTTCCTAAAACCTGGAACGTTCTATCTTTGGCTTTTCCAAGATCCTGCGTCGCAATGAATGCGCAGGAATGGCGGTTTGCAAGGTCTATGATGTTAATAGCTCCTGTGATACCATCATCCACATAAGAAAACGGATCTTCCGTGTTCCTGATAAGAATGCGCATCCAATTGGGACTTTTATAAATATTTTCTCCCAGCGAATAAGCCTGAGACAATAATTCCGTCATTGAATATTCTGAAAAAATCTTATCCGTCCCGAAACCTTGTTTGAAGATTTTCAGCAGCTCATCTTTTGTCATTTCCTCTTTTCTGCCCTTCATGCCACCAGTTTCAATAATCGTTAACGTGTTGGAGGGCTGTAGTGTATGCGAGTGCACGCTGCAAAAATCCAAAAAATCCAACAGAGCAAATGATACGCCAAAAAGCAAAACATTTCGATCCTTCAAAACATTCAGCAAATCCAAAAGATCCTGATGATTGTACAGATAATAACCGTTTTCTTTTCTACCTGATTTTCTCATCAGAAAGTCAATCATATAGATCAAAGAAGAGTGCGGATTTTCGGAATAGTTGGGAAGCAATCCTAAAAAAATATAATCTTCCGGCTGCCCTATGAACTGTTCGAAACTCCGGTAAATACTTTCTTCATACAAAGAAAAATCTGCGATGTAATGCTTGGAACGGTTCATCTGTGTGGTTCCGGAACTTTGAAAATAATTCTCTGCGACAGAATTCTTATCTAAAACCAAATGATTTTTGAACATTTCTATCGGTAAAAAAGGAATATCCGAAACCTGATTAATCGATGATGGATTGATATTCAAATAGTCAACGAACTTTCTGTAAATTTCTACGTTCTCATATTGATAATGAAAAGTTTCCAGACAAGCCAATCGGAAGTTTTCTTCTGTTTTCATGTCAAAAATATTTTGCTTCATTGTACCAATATGTCACGACTTCGTCGCTCTTCTTTTTAATAATTATTGTTTATTACCTACCAACATTTCGCAACATCGTTGCTCAATAAATCTATTGCGCTTATTTTTCAAAAACTTTTAAATCAAATCCTTCTCCATCAAAAACACCATAGGTAAAATAGGAAATCCAGTCGCCCAAATTGATATATTTTGCACCCTTTTCCAACTCGAAAATCAAAGGTAAATGACGATGTCCGAAAACGAAATAATCAATTTCCTCAGTTTTCAGTTTCATTTTGGCATACTGAATCAAAAACTCTTTGTCCTCGCCTAAAAATTCTTTGTCTTCATCGCCGGAAATCAACTTGTTCTTCTGAGACATATAATTGGCAATTCGCATTGCAATATCCGGATGCAGCCAGCGGAAAGCCCATTGAGCCAATGGATTGGTGAACACTTTTTTCATTCTCTTGTAACCTTTGTCACCAGGTCCCAGACCGTCGCCATGCGCCAAGAGAAATTTTTTATCATTAATCTCGTAATACTTTTTGTCAAAGAAAACAGGAATTCCTAATTCTTCCTCGAAATAGTTTTTCATCCAAAGATCGTGGTTTCCAACGAAGAAGTAAATGTCAATTCCGGAATCTTTCAGCTCGGCAATTTTTCCCAGGATGCGGATGTAGCCTTTCGGAACTACGTATTTCCACTCGTGCCAGAAATCGAAAAGGTCGCCCATCAGGAAAAGAACCTGAGCATCTTTTTTGATCTCATCCAGCCAGCGAATAAATTTTTCTTCCCTGATTCTGCTTTCGGTAGGATTTGGAACACCGAAATGCTGATCGGAGGCAAAATAGATTTTCTTTCCGGGATTTAGCTTAATCTTCATAATATCATTCTGAATTAATCAAAATCGGGATGATTATCGTCTTTGTTTCTGGTATAAAACCACATCCCGATTCCAAGCCCGACAACAGCTCCAAAAGCTGTCAGCAATGCTCTGTAGAGCTTATCTGGCGCATCATTCCCCAGGTAATTCATCAGAAAAATAATGATAAAAGTAATGATCCCGAATACAATATATTTTGGTTTGAATGTCATGTGCTTACAGTTTATAAGAAATCATTAAGCCGCCCTTGTACGGGAGAAACTCGCCGCTCCTGTTATTTTCTCTACCCATGGAATCGCCTTCGGTATCATAGCGGTCACCGCTGATTTTATCATAACCTTTATAGAAACTCTGCATGGTACCAAAACCGAGATACAAATCCAGATTCCAACGTTCTCCCAAGGTAAACTGATATCCTGCAAGACCTCCAATCATGAAGGAGTAGCCTCTTTGGTAGAGATTGGAGTTGATATAGGGCGTAACCTCACCATTTTTATGAGCATAAAAATTATCATTCCAATAACCCCATTTCTGGATATCAAATCGGGCAGCGGAAACATCCAGACCAACATAGAACTTTCTGAAAGCCTCGTTAAAATAATATCTTCCGTTAATGCCCAGCATATAAACCTGCGCATGTTTCCCGGCAAAGGACTTCCATGGCGACACAAACAAATCTGCCTGCGCAGTGATGTGTTCTGTAATGCCGTGTTCCACGCCTACATTCAGCATAGCTAATGGCAAAAAAAGCGTGTTCGCTTTTAGATAGGTTTCATTATTCTGAGCTGAGCTAAAAAAACTCATGCTCATGAAAATTAAGAATAACAGTCGCTTCAACATCATTTGCGGTTCAGGATTTCAAGCATTTTTGAAGCATCTCTGTTTTCTTCCTTGGCAAAGTTAGCTGCCATTCCTGCGAACATCCTGGCTTCTTCCTTTTTGCCCAGCTTGTCGTATAAATTGGCAAGAATACTTGTAGAATCAAAGTTTTCTGAAGACATTACTACTTTTTCCGTCCATCGTGCCGCAGCCTGCAGCGCCGCTTTGTCCGTTGATTTTTCTGCAAAAGTTCCTGCAGCAGCCAGCAATTCCGTAGCATTGAAACCGTCGGGATTTTTATAATATTCCATAGCGGTTTTTTCGTATGCCGGGAAATTATCGTGCGATGAGTAATAGTTGAGCTTGTAAATATTAAGACTTTTTATCAGCTCATCTTTCGGGAATAGGGCTTGTCCGTCCTTCAGAATTTTGGCATCGTCGATGGTTTTGGTTTTCTCGTCCGTAGCAGATGTTACCAGTTTCATAAGTTTGAGATAATTGTCAAACTGTTTGTAATTGTTCTCCGGTAGAAGTTCTGTAATGGCTGATTTATTGGCAACAAAAACTTTATAATTGGCATCATCTACAGATTGCGTGAAGTTCAGAAGTGCATTGACTTCTTCGCCGGTAAAGGCCTTGTCTTTTTTGTTGGCAAAATATTTTTCAGAGGCTTGTTTGGCCAAAATCGGATCTTTGCTGGCGTAGAGATTAATAAAATTAAGTAAGCCCGGCTGGTCTAATTTCCCCTTCAGAAATTCATCTTTGAGATTGGTATTGACCAATTGCGGATTGTTATTTCTCTGTCCCAAGGCTAAAAATTCTTTAGACTGGATATAACCCAATTCTTTGCCTACAATTTCGCCTTCACCATTCAGGAACAGAAATGTCGGGTAGCTTCTCACGCCATATTTCATTGCGAGTTCCCTTCCCTCGCCTTTTTCCATATCGACTCTGGCATTGATGAAGTTGGTATTATAAAAATCCGCAACGCTTTTGTCAGTGAAAACATTTTTTTCCATGAGTTTGCATGGTCCGCACCAAGAGGCGTACGCATCCATAAATACAAGCTTTTTCTCGGCTTTGGCTTTTGCAAGAATGGCCGCAAAACCGGATTCTTCGAACTTGATGGACTGCTGCGAGAATGCCAGCTGGGAAACGATAATGAGTAGGAAAAATGATATTTTGTTCATCCTGAGTTGAAAATGAATTATCTTGCGAAGATAACCATAATATAGAAATTGACCGAAATACAGGCTGAAAGTTTTAATTTTTTAACTTTGCAAATCTCTGAGGAGACTGATAGATGATAGACTGATAGAGAATAGACTTTAAATTAGGTTTAATATTTCGGTTACAATTCTCAATATTAGTTGGTTATTCGGTAGAAAACACAGCGGTTGAGATTCCTACGGAATGACAAAATGTATAGAAATTGTCAAACAGTTCTACTCTGCGAAGCGCAGCCCGACTTGAACGGAGCTCTTTTTGTAAGGAGGAACGACGAGCAAAAAAGCGGGAGTGGAAGGCGGATTAGCTGCCCAAAAAATTAATTTTATTGACATTAAAATATGAGGAAATTATCCTTGCTTTTTACGAAAGATGGTTTGCAGTGGCAGATTTCTAAGTCCAGAAAGGTGCTGGAGGAAAAAACATTTCTGAAAGATGAAGAAACGCCTGAATATCTGGTGGAGGAAAAACTGAATGAAATTTTGGCTTCGGAAAAGTTCTCAGAAATTTCTGTGATTTCGGCCATCAATCATTTTTCAATGGTCGAAGAAGGCTTTGACCAGCACGATTTGGGCTATGACTTGATTTCCTACAATGCCGGTGTCAAGAGAGATTCCGAAGAACTGATGCTGTCTGTGAACAAGAAATTTGGAGTTCAGTTTTATTATAGTTTTCCGAAAGATTATTATCAGAAAATCAAGCAATTGGACGTTCCAACGAATTTTAATTTTTCAGGCGAAAAGTTTTTGAATTCCCTGAATGTGAAAAACAGGAAAGAAATCCACGTGAATCTATACCATCAGCAGGCTGAATTTTTTGCGATTGAGAATAAAAAAGTGATTCTTTATAATAATCTTGATGCGGCTTCGGAAGTGGATTTTCTGTATTTCATTATGTTTACATTGAGTAAAATCGATTTTGGGATTTCTGAAACGTATTTTTACATTTACGGAGAAACGACTGAAAATGAAACGTTCATCTCAGAAATGCAGAAATTTGTTCCAAATCTGAAAATCGTTTTTGATAATCTTCACAAAAGGAATTTTGTTTTAAATTAAAATGAGCTTCAATATTGTTAGATACAAAGATTATCACAAAGATGACATCCTTGCTGTCTGGGAACAATCTGTAAAGGCAACGCATCATTTTTTACTGGAGTCCGACTTTGAAGAATACAAAAAGATTCTGCGGAATTTTGATTTCAATGACCTTGATGTTTTTTGTTTGGAAAAGAATGAAAAAATTGTAGGTTTTATTGGCATTCATTCAGAAAAAATAGAAATGCTTTTTCTGAGTCCTGATTACATCGGGAAAGGCTTAGGCAGACAATTAACCGATTTTGCATTTACGAGTTTTGACATCAATTATGTAGATGTCAACGAACAAAATCCAAAGGCAACGGAATTCTACGAGAAAATTGGATTCGAAACCTTTGACAGAACCGAGAAAGACGATATGGGAAGACCTTATCCGATTCTCAAAATGAAACTTAAAAAATAATATAATGTTCAGAATCATATCCGGAAAATGGAAGGCCAAGAA
Source organism: uncultured Chryseobacterium sp. (assembly GCA_913778505.1). Taxonomy (GTDB): domain Bacteria; phylum Bacteroidota; class Bacteroidia; order Flavobacteriales; family Weeksellaceae; genus Epilithonimonas. The sequence continues at coordinate 136,587 of CAJYWD010000029.1, read as the reverse complement.
AATTGCGGCACCCAAAAATTTCGATGTAAGACCTACAACTGACTTTGCCAAAGAAGCTCTATTCAGCATCATTGACAACAAATATGACCTGGAGTTCTGCTCGGTATTAGACTTGTTTGCAGGCATTGGTTCTATCACTTTGGAGTTTGCATCCCGCGATTGCAAAGACATCACAGCTGTGGAACTGAATCCGAAACACGCCGGATTTATCAATTCTACAGCGAACGAACTGGACATGGGATTGCAAGTCAATGTTCAGCGCGCCGATGTTTTTGAATGGCTGAAAAAGAAAAGGAACCACGAGAAGAAGTACGAAATTATCTTTGCTGATGCACCTTTCGAAACGGAAGAAAAGAAATACCACGAAATGATCGATTTGGTTCTGAATAACGAATTACTGAAACCTAATGGCGTTTTTATTCTGGAACATCAGAGCAGATTAAAATTTACTCATCCGAATCTGAAAGACACTAGAAAATATGGAAACGTGAGCTTTTCCTTCTTCCAGAGTCAGCCGATTTCTGAATAAAACTATAATGCTATGAGGAATTTCCAAATCAGGTTACTAACGATTTTCGTTCTGGTTTTCAGCTTGAAAATCTCTGCGCAGAATTCTTACATCAATCAATACAAACCATTTGCTACGGAGCTTTCTCAGGAATTTGGAATTCCAATTTCGGTTATACTTTCCATTGCTTACATGGAAACCGGCGGCGGTACAAGTTCAGCCTGCAAAGTGCTGAACAACCATTTTGGAATGACCGGAAAAAACGACGTCAACAGTTCCAGATTTAAGAGCTTTACCGATTCCAAAGCATCTTACCGCGCTTTTTGTGAATGGGTTTCAAAAAGGAAATTCTATGAAAAACTGAGAGGCTCGCAAGACCATAATCATTGGTTTATGGCGATTGCATCTTCCGGATATTCATCAAAACCGTCAGAATGGAAGCAGAAACTTAATACTGTTATGAAAAAAATCGGATTATAAAAACGCCTCGATTAATCGAGGCGCATTCTGTTTTAAATTAATTTTGAAAGATAAATCTCAGCAGGTTTTTCCAATAGATCAGGAACTTTTCCAACAAATTCCTGAGTGTAGAGTTTCTGATTATGAGCATCCAGACCATCTTTGCTTTTCCAAATCTCGTGGAAAATAAATATCGTTTCGTCATCGAGGCTTTGTTGTAGATCATACTTTTCACAAGCTTCTTCTTTTCTCGTATTGAGAACCATATTGTCAAGAATTGATTTCAAATCCTGTACTGATTCTTTTTTTGATTTTAAAATTGCGGTTAAGCAGATGGACATCATTAATTAAGAATTTCAGATTCAACATTCATTAAAACACTTTTAAGACAATTCTTATATTCGATTTCATAATTATCAATTCGTTCCTGTGTTGCCTGTTTTTCCATATCGTGAAAATGGAGGCTTCCCAGATTTTTCATTCCCGTGAAAGCATTCATTCTGTGAAAACCAAACAAGACGCCTTCATCCACAGAATGCTGACTAAAAAATTCGCCCTCTAAAGTGAAAGCCGTTTCTGGTGCGTTCCAGCTTGTGGTTACAAAATAATGTTTTCCATGCATCAGACCGCCAGTTCCGTAATTGATGGCTGGGTTTACTCTGGAACGTCCATCATTCTTGTAAATTCCGTTATCATGACCCGCCGTAAAAACTTCATCGATATAAAATTTCAGACGATTCGGAACCTGAAACCACCAAACCGGGAAATGATAGATCACAACATCCGCCCATTTGAAATTTTCGGCTTCCTCCATTGCATCAAATTCATCATTGATATTGGTTATCTTAACTTCAAATCCCAATTCTTTTAGCGTTTCTTCGCTCCAATTGGTGATTGTATTATTAAAACTTCCGCCAGAATGTGCGAACTTTTGACCGCCATTGATTATGAATATATTTTTCATTTGTTAATAAATTATTTTTTGACAATGCAAATTTCCGACAGAAAAATCAATTATAAAAATAATATAAATTATATATTTGCATTATAAATATAATACCAAATGATAAATCTGGAATGGCTCAGAACGTTTAAAAGTGTGTATGAAACGCAATCTTTTACAAAAGCAGCTCGGGAACTGTTCATTTCTCAGCCTGGCGTAAGTCTTCATATCAGTTCTTTGGAGGCTTATGTTGGTTATACCTTATTTGAAAGGATTTCGAAAAAACTGATCCCGACAGAGAAAGCAAAGATTCTTTATAATTTTACTTTGGAACCGCTTCTGAAGTTAGAAACTGCCGAACAAACGTTCCATAAAACCACGAAAACCGAGCGTCCGACTGTGAGCATCGGGATGTGTTTTGAGACCTTTCAATTCACGCTGGAAAAGCATATTCCGACATTTGATTTTAATGTGATTATTCGGTTCGGATTGTATGAACAGATGCTTTCGGATTTGGATAACGGATTGTTGGATTTGATTATCACACCAAGAAAGACCAACCTTAAAAACCTGAATTTCGAGGCATTTTCCAAAGAAAAAATCGTTTTGATCAACGGAACCGCAACCGATACTTCTGAATTCAAAAATCTGATTAAAAAAAATAAAATCGAAGAAGCTGAAAACTGGCTGAAACAACAAATCTGGTACAGTACAGCGGCGGATATGGAACATCTGAATAATTTCTGGAAAGCGAATTTTAACCGACATCCTGACTTTAAACCCAATTATATTGTTCCGAATATCTGCTCGATTGTCCGATGTCTAAGCGGCAATTCGGGATTTTCAGTAGTTCCGGATTTCCTCTGCAAAAAGGAAATTGCAAACGGCGGAATCGAGGTGGCTTGGGAAGGTCATAATAAAATTGAGAATACACTCTATTTCGGAGAACGGGTAAAAAATAATGTTCAAAATGAGATTGACAGAATCAAAGAGATTTTTAGGAATGAGAATTTTTAGTTAATTTTTTCTGCAATTATTTACCATTTCGTAAAATTAAAAGCTCGCTGATTCTGCTAATTTTGCAGATTTTTAATCTGCTTAATCTGTAAATCGGCGACAAACTTTATAAAACTTTCAATTCCAAATCAATCGATTTTCCAAAGAATTTTTTAGAGATTTTTTCGAAATTCTTGGTAATATCCGACAAGAAAAATTGATATGTTGGCTGATGATTTTCCTCGTTCAGAAGGTTATGTTTATCCAAAATCATTTTCAACTGACTGGCCACGATGTTCGGAGAATCAATGACGCGAACACGGTTGCCATAATATTGCTTGATTTCGTCAATCAGAAGCGGATAATGTGTACAACCCAGAATCAACGTTTCGATATTTTTCAACTTACTATTACTCAAATAATTATAAATAATCGAATGGGTAATCGGGTGATTTTTAAAACCTTCTTCAATAGCCGGCACCAATAGTGGCGTTGCCAATTCATCAACTTTGATGAATTTGTTATGCTTTCGGATTGATCTTTTATAAAGCCCGGAATTAACGGTGGCTTTGGTCGCAATTACGCCAACATTGTTGTGAATTTCATACGACACTTTTTCTGCAACCGGATTGATCACGTCAATGACCGGAACTGTTTCTGCAACTAATTCCTGAACTTCGTGAAGTGCATTGGCTGTTGCAGAATTGCAGGCAATGACAATCGCTTTGCAATTTTTTTCTAATAAAAACTGTGTGATTTTCGTAGAATAACCGACTATGGCTTCACGGGATTTTTCGCCGTACGGAAGATGTTTGGTGTCACCAAAATAAATCAAATTTTCGTTCGGCAACAATCTTTTGATTTCCTTCGCTACCGTTAATCCACCAACTCCGGAATCAAAAATCCCGATGGGTTGATTGGCTGAAAGATGCGTGTAGTCGGCTTTTTTCTTTTTCAAGAGATAATCGTTTTATCTGTTATTTTGAACTCAAAATCCGCAAGTTTTTTTTGACCATTAGAATGTTTTTAAGTTCGCAAGGGCGTAAAACTCAGCAAAGATTTAGCTTTACAAAAATAAGAAAATTAACATTTAAAATCATAATTTTTGTCATTCCGTAGGAATCTAAACCTCTGAGATTTCTACGGAATCACAAACGGATTTTTTTGCTCAAACAAAAAATTTAAACAATGAATAAATCGCTCGCAATGCCGTCTGCTAAAAACCAGTGTTTTTCGGGAATTTTGAGGTAATTATTTTCTATTCTAAGAATTCCGGATTCTAGTTTTGGTTTGATTTCCTCATTCATATAATCAATGATTTCTGATGAAAAATCCTGATTGATTTTATCTAAATCAACGCCCCAAATGGTTCTGAGTCCAATCATCAACATCTCATTGAATCGGTCTTTTTCGGAAAGGATTTCGGTTTCTTTGGGAAGAATATTTTGGTTCAAATTTTTGATATAAATTGAATTGTTAGAAATATTCCAGCTTCTTTCCAGACTGCCGTTATAAGAATGCGCGGAAGGACCAATTCCTAAATAAGGTTCAGATTTCCAATAGGCAGAATTATGTTTGGAATGAAATCCAGGCTTCCCGAAATTCGAAATCTCATAGTGGTCAAATCCATTATCTTTCAGAAAATTCTTCATATAATAGAATTCCTGATTCTGTTCCGCTTCTTCGGGAGAATTCACTTTTCCATTTTCAATCCATTTTTCCAAAGCCGTTTTTGGCTCAACAGTTAGAGCATAAGACGAAACGTGTGGAACTTGTAACTCAATGGTTTTGTTTAGATTTTGCTTCCAGATTTCGAAGTTTGAAGTTGGCGAACCGTAGATCAAATCGATGCTGATATTTTCCAATCCAAAATCCTGCGCTCTTTTAATCGAACTTTCAGCTTCAGAAGCATTGTGCGCACGATTCATCAGTTTTAAATCCTCATCAAAAAAACTTTGCGTTCCGATGGATAAGCGATTGATTTCTGTTCGAGATAGTTCTTTGAGGAAATTTTTATTTAAATCATCCGGATTGGACTCTAAAGTGATTTCGATATTTTCATCAAAACCGAAATATTTTTGAATTTCGTCCATCAGAGATTTGATTTCATCAACACTCAAAACCGAAGGTGTTCCTCCACCGAAATAAAGCGATTTAAGTGTTTTACTTTCGAGTTCGTTTTTCCTTAATCCGATTTCTTTTCTGATGGCATTAAGCATCTCATCTTTCAAATTCAAAGAAGTGGAAAAATGAAAATTACAGTAACTGCATTTTTGTTTGCAGAAAGGGATGTGAATGTAAATCATGAAAAAGCTCCGAAAAATCAGAGCTCAAAGTTATTCAAATTAATATTAATCTATCTGTAGCGGAAACCTCTGGAATTAATGAAATTCTCGACATTAAATCCTAGAGATAACATAAAACTGTTACCAAAATTTTCCGTAAGTTCCGAGACGCCAAAATTGTAAACAGCTCCGAAAGTTATATTTTTAATGCGCCCCTTAATCACAGGAGAAAGTCCCAGATTCTTACTGCCTACAGCACTTTTAGCACTTCTGAAACTGATGCCGGCTGATAGTTTATTTTCCTCACCAAACAAGGTCGCCATCAGGTTATAATCGATGAGTCTGGCGGAATTGGTATTAAGGTTCAGCATCATGGAAGGCGTCACGTAAAGACCATCTGCAAAATGCCAGTCGTACCCGGCGTTGAGATAAAATTTTGTCGGTAATGGTTCAATACCGTTAACGATTGGCAAATCATTACTGATGGGAATATCTACCACCGAAACTCCCGCAAAAAATTTGCGGTACTTGACAGCGGTTCCCACATTGGCATACGCCAGGAAAATATCGTTGGTATTCTCTCCCAGAACAGGATCGAAAGGCTGCTCCGGATTGAGCTGCGTATAGTCGATATTCATATTATAAAGACTGGTGCCGATACCGAATGAAAACTGATCTTGTCGGTCTTCCTCATCTGAAAGCGGTATGAAATAGGAAGCGCCAAGTGTTAATCCGTTGGAGGAAATCGGTCCGTTCTGATCCCTGAAAAAAGAAACCCCTGCGCCTACTCTGTCAAAAACATTGGCATGTAAACCAATCGATTGCGTGTTGGGCGATTCAGACAACTGCGAAAATTGCTTCTGATAATTGAGATTCAGCACCACATCGTCCGTCTGCCCGAGCAATGCCGGATTAAAAAGAAAATCGCCGTCGACAAGGTATTGCTGATAAAAAGGCAAGGTCTCCTGCGCCCTGACGGTTCCGAGAGCCACCAAGGTGAGGAATGTGATCGTTTTTTTAATTTTGCTAATGGTCATTGCTGCAAAGGTAGAATAAAACTTAATGATTTTCAAGATATTTTCTCCAACGTTCTGATGCCTCCAGCATATCCTTTGGCATAGGACTTTCAAAATACATACCCTTTTTAGTTACAGGATGAATAAATCCCAGGGTGTGAGCATGCAAAGCATGCCTTGGAAGTACTTCAAAAATATTCTGAACAAACTGTTTATATTTTGGAAGATTGACGCCGCGCATGATGATATTGCCTTCATAACGCTCGTCATTGAACAAAGTGTGCCCAATGTGTTTCATATGAGCGCGGATCTGGTGTGTGCGGCCAGTCTCCAGCTTGCACTCTACCCAGGTCATGTAGCGGAACCGTTCCAGAACTTTGTAATGCGTCACCGCATGCTTACCGTGGCTTCCATCCACATACGTGTACATTTGCATTCTGTTTTTGGGATGCCGGCCGATATGTCCGGTAACCGTTCCTTCATCATCCTTCACATTTCCCCAGACAAAAGCCCAGTACAATCGCTGCGTCTTTCGGTCAAAAAACTGCTTGGCAAGATGGCTTAGCGCATATTCATTTTTTGCAATCACCAGCAGGCCGGAAGTATCTTTGTCAATGCGATGAACCAATCCTACCCTGTCCAGATCAGAATTATATTTGGGATCTTTGGCAAAATGAAACGCAAGCGCATTGACCAGTGTACCATCCCAGTTACCAAATCCCGGATGCACCACCATGCCAGCATCTTTGTCCACTACCACCAGATCATCATCTTCATAGACAATATTGATAGGGATATCCTGCGGGATAATCACATTTTCACGCGGCGGGTGCGCAAGCAAAACACTGATGACATCACCAGGCTTCACCCGGTAATTTTGTTTCACAGGTGCACCGTTTACGGTTACATTGCCTGCCCTGCAAGTCTGAGAAATTTTATTCCTTGAAGAATTCTGGCGATGGATCAGCAGAAATTTATCGATGCGCAAGGGTTCCTGACCTTTGTCTGCAACGATGTTCACATGTTCATAAAGCCCGCTGTTTTCATCTTCAATGGCAACGTCACCGATTGAAAAATCGTTTTCCAGGAAATCTTCGTTATCTTCTGACATATTTAATTTTAAAAAGGCTTCAACAGTTGTTGAAGCCTTTTGGTATTGATTACTCTATTACTACTTTTTTAGGCTTAGGCTTGTCCGCAGGTTTTGCAGTCGCACTTACAGGCTTTGCTGCTGCAGATGCAGGCTTCTGGCTGGTGACTGCCGCGGTACGCGTGGCATTGCTGCTTTTTGTACGCTCAGCATTGGCACTTCCCGTACTTGCCGGCGGCGGCGTCGTCGTTTTCGGAGCAGGCGGTGTAGATTCTACGGAAGGTATTTCGCGGTATTCAATAGGTGCCAGCGTGGTATCGATTTTTGGTCGATACATATCATCCAATTGCTTGATCTTATTCTGAAGTTCAGCCGGCGTTTTTTTGCTGGCCCAAAGGTCGATCTGCATACCCTGATCTCGTAAAGCGCCGAATTCCGGATCCTGATAATAAACAATATCGGAATCATCTCTTCCGCCATCCTCATGCTCCACAATGCCCACTTCAAAGAGCGCCTGAGCGATAATTTTCTTGGCTTCCTGAACTGTCCTGCCTACTACATTCGGGATGGATACGTTTCTTAGTGGTCCTGAACCAATTACCAGATCTACAGCAGAAAACCTTGGAATCTGTGTTCCCGGCTTCACACTGGTACCATTGTAAAGAATCCTTAACACCGCATCACGCTGAATACTGGGCTCATATAAGGTATCACCTACCTTGAGGCCAACAAGATTCAGCTGATTAAATGCCAGGCCTTTATAACGGTCAATGATATCGGGAATAGCCACTTTTGCCCAGGTTTTCGGATTGACTTTTAGGGTAATGATCCGGCCGTTCTTGACATTGGCACCCGGATTGGGGTTGACGGCCAGCACCTGGAAAGGTCTGAATTTGGGATCATATTTAAAACTGTCCACTTCATATTCCAGCCCGGAATCATCAAGGATTTTGATAGCATCGTGCACGCTCATATTCATCACATTAGGCACGGGAACTTCCTCTCCATGATTGGTGTGAAACTCCAGCCATCTAAACGTGAGCCAGACCATACCGGCGAAAATTGCCATTGCCAAAGCGATATTGAGTAATACTTTCCAGTGGAAAAGTGATTTGAACATAATGATCTTTTTCAGAAATAGTAACGCAAAGATAGATAATAAAATTGTATTGGCATTTCCGGTGAGCCCAAAAAAAGAAAATCGCCCATTTGGCATAAAAACCTTATTTTTGTGCTTTGAAATATTTATGGAGTCTATTACAATTCACGACAAAAATTTTGTCCCTTATCTTAAGCACGATGAAATTCAGGAACTTATAAAGAATTTAGCAGAAAAAGTTTATGAAGATTATAAAGATGAAACGCCTATATTTGTGGGTGTGCTGAACGGCGTCATCATGTTCTTCTCCGATTTTCTGAAATATTACAAAGGTAAATGTGAGATTGCATTTCTACAGGTCAGTTCTTATTCCGGCACGCAGTCTACAGGCATTGTTTATAAGAAAATGGACCTTACTAAGGACGTAGTTGACAGACATATCGTACTGATGGAAGATATTGTAGACACTGGAAATACCTTGGAGAATCTCTTTGAATATTTTAAAAACACACAGCGTCCAAAGTCTCTCAAGGTGGCTTCGCTGCTTCTAAAGCCAGACGTTTTCCAAAAAGATTTCACCATAGATTACGTTGCCAAAGAAATCCCTAACAAGTTTGTTTTAGGCTACGGGCTGGATTATGATGAACTCGGGAGAAACCTGCCGGATCTTTACCAGTTAGAAGAAGGGAGAATCAACCACTAACATCATCAGGAAATAAATATTCTAATCAATCAATAAAAAATCATGATCAACATAGTTCTCTTTGGTCCACCGGGAAGTGGAAAAGGAACCCAGGCGCAGCACCTCATCGAGAAGTACAACCTGAAACAGATCTCCACAGGCGACCTTTTCCGGTTTAATATGAAGAATGACACGCCACTTGGACAATTGGCAAAATCCTATATAGACAAGGGCGAACTGGTTCCGGATCAGGTGACCATTGACATGTTGGTTCACGAGGTCAAAAAACCGACCGACACTGCAGGATTTATTTTCGATGGTTTTCCAAGAACAGCCGGACAGACAGAAGCATTGGAGCAGATCGTAAACGAAGTTTTGGGCGCACCCATCAGCATCTGCCTTTCCCTGGTGGTAGAAGATGAAGCATTGGTGCAGAGACTTCTGAAAAGAGGCGAAACCAGCGGCAGAACAGATGATTCCAATGAAGAAATTATCCGAAACCGCATCAAGGAATACTATGCCAAGACAGCTGAAGTGGCGGAACTATATAAACAGCAGGGAAAATACGTGGAAGTTAACGGCGTAGGAAGCATAGAAGAAATCTCGGAAAAATTATTTGCTGAGGTTGATAAGATTCAAAAATAATTTTTTGTCTCCGTATTCAAAGTTCAAAATTCAAGGTTAGAACTTTGAATCGTAATTTTAAACCTTGAATTTTGAATAAGATTATGTCCAATTTCGTAGATTACGTAAAGATTCATTGTAAAAGTGGCCACGGTGGTGCCGGCTCTGCGCATCTCCGCAGGGAAAAATATATTCCAAAAGGTGGTCCCGATGGTGGCGATGGTGGCCGTGGCGGCCATGTCATCATGAAGGGCAATGCCAATGAGTGGACACTTCTTCCGCTGCGCTACACACGCCATGTGAAGGCAGAACGGGGTGAAAATGGTGGCAAGAATCAATTAACCGGCGCTTATGGTGCAGATGTTTATATCAATGTACCTCTGGGCACCATTGCGAAAAATGAAGACGGCGAAATCATCGGCGAAATCATGGAAGACGGCCAGGAAATCATTCTGATGGAAGGCGGTAAAGGCGGATTGGGCAACGAGCATTTCAAGTCCTCTACCAATCAGACTCCCAGATACGCGCAGCCGGGCATGGACGGACAGGAAGGTTACGTGATATTTGAGCTGAAAATCCTGGCGGATGTAGGTCTGGTAGGCTTTCCGAACGCCGGAAAATCGACATTACTTTCTTCGGTTTCTGCCGCCAAACCTAAAATTGCGGACTACGCTTTCACCACACTGACCCCCAATCTTGGAATCGTGGAATGGCGAAATTACAAATCTTTTGTCATGGCTGATATTCCCGGAATCATCGAAGGCGCAGCAGAAGGAAAAGGTCTTGGTCACCGTTTTCTAAGACATATCGAGAGAAATTCCATTTTATTATTTTTGATTCCGGCCGATTCCGAAGATCATTTTCAAGAGTTCAAAATTCTGGAAAATGAGCTGAAAGAATATAATCCGGAATTGGTAGATAAGGATTTCATTCTTTCTGTATCCAAATCGGATCTTCTGGATGATGAACTTAAAAAAGAAATTGCAGCTGAGTTCCCGGAAAACCGTCAACCACTATTCTTCTCAGGCGTTACAGGCGAAGGTCTGCAGGAACTGAAAGATGCCATCTGGAAAAAATTGCACGGCTAAGATTTTATTACGGAATAATAATTGAAGAGATCTGAGAAAAATTTAAAATGAAATATCTGTTCAGCCTTCTGGCAATTCTTGGTCTGATGTCTTGTGCAACATCTCAAAATGCCCAATATTCTATGATCGAATATCAAGCAGGTCCATGCTTCGGGTTTTGTCCTATATATAAATTTACAGTAAGTCCGGATCGTAAAGCAGTTCTGGAAGCCGAACATTTTAATTTTACAGAAGGTGGGACCAAAGATGATTTTAATAAACCAAGAGAAGGTACTTTCCAGACTACACTGTCAAAAGCAGACTACGATCAACTGGTGGCAATGGTAGACGCAGCAGATATCAAAACTTTGAAGGATAGCTACATAGATGAGAGAATTATGGATGCTTCCAAAAATAATCTGAGAATTAAATACGCAAATGGAACAATGAAAGACATTGCTATGTCCGCAGGAGAAAAGCCTCAAAAACTGACAGATCTTCAGAAATTTATCACGGAGCTGAAGGAAAAACAGAGCTGGAAAAAAGTTAATTAACAACTTTATTATAAATAGGTTACCTTTGCAAAATCAAATTCCTTCTTGACGGAAGGAATTTTTTTATTTTAATTTAAAACATTTTCATTTGAAATTCGAAGAATTAGGCTTAATCAAGCCAATATTAGACGCTCTAAAAAAACAAGGCTATGAGCAGCCAACTCCAATACAGCAAAAAGCAATTCCATCTATTCTGCAGAAAAAAGATCTTCTAGGCAGTGCGCAGACAGGCACCGGAAAAACAGCCGCTTTTGCTATTCCTATCCTACAGAATCTTGCCGAAAAAAATCAGGCTTCCAGGCATATCAAAGCGCTGATCCTGACGCCTACAAGAGAGTTGGCAATTCAGATCGAGGAAAATTTTCAGGCATACGGACAGCATCTGAAACTGAAATCACTGGTCATTTTTGGTGGCGTGAAACAGCATCAGCAAGAGCAGCAGATCAAAAAGGGTGTTGACATTCTGATCGCAACACCGGGCAGGCTGCTGGATTTTATCGCCCAAGGCATCATCAAGATCAATCAACTTGAAATTTTTGTTCTGGACGAGGCAGACCGTATGCTGGACATGGGCTTTGTCCATGATGTGAAGAAAATTCTGAAACTCTTGCCCGCCAAAAGACAGAACCTGTTTTTCTCTGCCACCATGCCGACCGAAATTGCCAAACTGGCTTCAGAAATTTTGGTAAATCCAGTTAAAGTGGAAGTTGCGCCTGTTTCTTCCACTGCAGATACCATCCAGCAAAGTATATATTTTGTGGAGAAAGATGATAAGAATGATCTTTTGATTCACCTGCTACAGAATCAGAAGCTGGATCAGGTTCTTGTGTTTTCCAGAACCAAACATGGCGCGGATAAGATCGCCAGGAAGCTGAATGCCTCAAAAATTTCAGCCGAAGCCATTCATGGAAACAAATCGCAGAATGCGAGACAAAATGCGCTCAGCAATTTTAAATCTAAAAAAACAAGGGTCCTGGTAGCCACCGATATTGCCGCCAGAGGAATTGATATAGACGAATTGAAATATGTGGTAAATTATGAGCTGTCTGATGTTTCCGAAACGTACGTCCACCGCATTGGCCGGACAGGAAGAGCAGGTTCAGAGGGCACTTCCTTCTCCTTCGTAGACGGTCTGGATCTGGCAAACCTCAGAAGCACAGAAAAACTTATCGGCAAAAAAATCCCTGTCGTCAAGGATCATCCGTTCCATACAGAAAATCTTGTGGAGCAGAAACGTGATAGTAATAATAAGCCATTCACGCCAAGACCAAAGCCTCAGGCCAAAGAAAACATCGGTTACAAAAAACCAAAAAATAAAAGTAATTTCTTCAGAAAAAAATAAATGTTGCATGTTGTATAAAAAACTTATCATACATCAATTTTAATTTTAAACCATTCTAATTAGATTTGCATCACTAATTTTTAAAACAATGAAAAAAGTATTATTACTGGCAGTTTTGGCAAGCGGACTTGCTTTCGGACAAACAAAAAAAGTAATCAGTTCCGATGTGCACTGGTGGGGTTATAAAATCGCAAAAACAGAAGCGTCTTCCCATGACGGTACTGTCAATGTAAAGTCTGGTAATCTGATCCTTAAGAATGGTGCCGTGGTAGACGGAGATTTTGTTTTGGATATGACGTCCATCAACTCCACTGATCTTTCCGGCGAGTACCAAGGAAAGCTGAACGGACACCTTAAAAACGGAGATTTCTTCGAGGTAGAGAAATACCCTACAGCAACGTACAAAATCACTTCTGTAAAGAAGAATTCCAATAAAGATTACAACTTCGTGGTTAGCGGAAACCTGACGGTAAAAGGAAAAACCAATCCTGTCTCTTTTCCAGCCAAAATCACAGCCAATAATGGCGTAGTGACGTTGGAATCCGACAAATTCTCTTTCGACAGACAGAAATTTGATATAGCTTACAAATCTACAATGCAGGATGTTTTGGTAAAAGACGATGTGGATTTGAAAGTAAAGATCAGCGCTAAATAATTTTCGGGCATCGAACAATTTTTTGAGAGCAGAATTTTTTCTGCTCTTTTTTTTGTTGCTAATTTTGACAAAAAAGCACACTTGAAATTTTTACGACATGAAATTATACATCATAAGCGGATTAGGCGGCGACGAAAAAGTTCTTGAAAAACTCACATACAATCCAAATATCGACCCGATTCATCTGCCCTGGCTGATGCCGGAGAAAGATGAGGATTTCCGGCACTACGTTTTGAGAATGGCTGCAAAGATTGATACCTCAGAAGATTTTTATCTCATGGGTTATTCATTCGGAGGATTTATCGTTCAGGAAATTCATAAAATAAAACCCGCAAAAAAAATAGTGATCCTGGGCAGCATCCGCAGCGATAGTGAAAAATCCAGACTTATCCGCGCAGGTGCTACAACCAATGCCATCCGGTATATCCCACAGCGGTTTTTTGGAGAATCGAGCACCATTATGTATGCATTTCTCAAAAAAATATTGGACAGCAAAAATGCCAATCTTATGCAGTATTTCCGGGTCAAAGATCCTTACTACCTAAAATGGTCCATGAATCAGATCACCCGGTGGAAATTTGAGAAGCTTCCCGATGTCATTCAGATTCTTGCTGATAAAGATATTGTATTCCCGGTAAAAAATTCCGCACCTGATTTTATTATTGCCAATGCCACACATCTCTTTCCAGTGACCAGGGCCAAACAGGTTTCCCGCATTCTTAGTACGATTTTTGTTTAGAAGTTGTCCAATTTTCAATCTTTAAAACAAACAATCGTAATTAATTAATATTACGAAATCTAAAATCCTTATCTTTGCAACCTATGCAGAAAATCTTAATCGTAGAAGACGAAAAAGCCATTTCCGGAGTTCTACACAGTATTTTATCCGACGAGTTACCAGATTACCATTTCGAGATCGCGGAAGACGGCCTTGAAGGTTATAAATTCATTGAAAAAGAAGATTTTTCTTTGGTTATTTCTGACATCAAAATGCCGAAACTGTCCGGGACAGAATTGCTGAAACAGACTTTGCAATTGAAGCCAGACACCACATTTGTGATGATTTCCGGCCACGCCGATATCGACACTGCGGTCAGCTGTCTGAAAGAAGGCGCTTATGACTTCATCTCAAAACCAATTGACATCAACAGACTGATTACCAGCGTTAAAAATGCGTTGGATAAAGGTAACCTGGCCAAAGATAATAAACACCTGAAGCAGGAGAATTCTCAGCTGAAAAAGAAGGTCAACAAAAAATACCAGATGGTGGGTGAATCTTCTGCATTAAAAAGAATCCAAGAAATCATCGATAAAGTGGCTCCATCCGATGCCAGAGTGATGATTACGGGACCAAACGGTGCGGGGAAAGAATTGGTGGCACATGCAATCCATTCTCAAAGTGAGCGCTCCAGAGGACCAATGGTTGAAGTAAACTGCGCAGCAATTCCTTCAGAACTTATTGAAAGTGAATTATTTGGCCATGTAAAAGGTTCTTTTACAGGCGCAATCAAAGATAAATCCGGGAAATTTGAGCAGGCCAATGGCGGAACTATCTTCCTCGATGAAATTGGAGATATGAGTCTGGTGGCTCAGGCCAAAGTTTTGAGAGCTCTGCAGGAAAGCAAAGTGTCTCCAGTGGGAAGTGATAAAGAGATCAAAGTGGACGTGCGTGTTATTGCAGCCACCAATAAGAATCTGACTAAAGAAATTGAAGCAGGAAAATTCCGCGAAGACCTTTTCCACAGGCTTTCAGTGATTGAAATCAATGTACCGTCCCTGAACGACAGAAAGGAAGATATCCCTTTGCTTGTAGAATATTTCACGCAGCAGATTGCAAACGAGGCCGGCTCTTCGGCTAAAAAATTTGACGAAAAAGCCATTAAGGCTTTACAGCAATTTGACTGGACCGGAAACATCAGGGAACTTAGAAACGTTGTGGAAAGGCTTATCATCCTGGGTGCAGAGCCTGTGACTGCAGATGACGTGGCTAATTTTGTGAGGAAATGAGATTAAATACATAAAATATTTAGCCGTCTCGTTCTTTGCAGCGAGGCGGTTTTTTATGAATTAAGCTGAAGAGTTGAAGCAGACAACTTTCTTTTAATAAAAATAATACATGAAACAAAATGAACTTTTTAAATAAACAATATACCCGGGAAGGCCTGAAGCTGGCACTTCCCGTTATGCTCACCCAGGTGGGACAAGTCTCTGTAAACCTGTTCGATAACATAATTGTGGGCAAACTTTTAGGCGCTCAGGCTCTGGCATCTGTGTCATTGGGAAATGCGTTGTTCTTTTCCATTTTCGTACTAGCGTTGGGATTTTCTTTTGCAATTCCGCCATTGGTTTCGGAAGCTAATTCTCAAAAGAAACACGATGTTATTAATTCGGTTTTCCGACATGGATTTGTCATTAACCTTGGAATCGGAACATTGCTGATGATCCTTTTATTAGCAGGACTTCCTTTGATTTATCACATGGATCAACCGAAAGAAATTATCCCGAATACGATCAGTTTTCTCAGCATCATGGCTTTTACAATGATTCCGTTCATGATGTTCCAGACATTACGGGAAGTTTCCGAAGGTTTGTCATTCACCATTGGCGTAACGAAAGCTACGATCATAGCGAATGTCATTAACATCATTCTGAATTATGTCTTTATCAAAGGCCTTTTCGGATTGCCTGCAATGGGCGTTCAGGGTTCAGCTTTAGCAACACTTCTTGCGAGAATCTTTATGGTGGCTTTCCTGTATTATGTTTTGGTAAAAGAGCCCAAAACAAGACGTTACATCAAAGAGTTCTCAGTGAAAATCAATCTCTTCACTAAAGAGATGTTCAGCAAAATGTTTAAGCTCGGACTGCCTACCGCATTGCAGATGTTCTTCGAAGTCACAGCATTTGCTGCCGCAGCATTCATCTGCGGACTCATCAGTTCAACGGACATTGCTTCGCATCAGATCGCACTTTCTATGGCTTCATTCACCTTCAATCTCTGCATTGGATTCAGTGTGGCTTCTACGGTAATGATTGGCAATAAAATGGGTGTAAAAGATTTTGACGGATTGAGAAAAATCGGTATCAATAATTTCAAATTAACCTTGATTTATATGGGTTTCTGCGGCTTGATGTTTATACTTTTCAGAAATGTTCTGCCTCACTTTTTCACAAAAGAAAGCGATGTTTTGGTGATCAATTTAGCATCGAAACTCATGATTATTGCTGCATTGTTCCAATTGTCAGACGGAATCCAGGTTACAGCTTTAGGTTGCCTGAGAGGAATCCAGGATGTGAAAATCCCGAGTGTGATAACATTTTTAGCTTATTGGGTGTTCACCATTCCGGCTGGTTATTTTCTATGTGTGACTTTGAAAATGGGCGCTTTCGGGATGTGGATTGCGCTGGGAATCGGGTTAACGATTTCTGCCATTCTTTTGGTCATTCGATTTTTGAGGTTGAGTAAGAGGAAAGCATTGGCTAATAGTGGGGAATTAATTGCTAAATGATTCTTCACTAATCCCTCGCAGATTTAGCAAATTTTGCAACTTCTCTTTAAACATCTGCCTAATCTGCGAGACTACTTTTACCAAAGTAAATTATTAAACTGATTATAATTTGTGACTTTGCGTGAAAAACCTATTTTAAATTTTTAAATTTGCAACACAAAATTCCGAAATGAATATTAAACAAAATATACAGTCCAAAATCACCGAAATCATCGCTCAACTCTACGGAATAGAAGGCGTGACGCTGGAAGTCCAAAAAAACAAAACTGAGTTTGAAGGTGATTTCACTATCGTCATTTTTCCTTTGGTAAAACAGGCGAAAAAAAGTCCGGATGTTATCGGAACAGAATTGGGCGAAGAAGTGAAAAATCAAATTGACTTTGTTGAGAATTTTAATGTGGTAAAGGGATTTCTCAACCTCAAAATCAAAGATCAATTGTTTGCTGGACAGTTATCAGAAATTAACAACGATTTTGATAATATAACGCCGAAGAACGAAACGGTGATGATAGAATACTCTTCGCCGAACACCAATAAACCGCTGCATTTGGGACATATCAGAAATAATCTTCTCGGTTTTTCTGTGGCTGAAATCCTGAAGGCGGACGGCTACAATGTCATCAAAACTCAAATCATTAACGACCGTGGAATCCACATCTGCAAGTCGATGCTGGCCTGGGAGAAATTTGGGAACGGAGCAACGCCTGAATCTACTGGTTTGAAAGGCGATAAATTGGTAGGAAACTACTATGTGGAATTCGATAAAGTATATAAATCCGAAATCAAGGCAATGATTGCTGATGGCATCGATGAGGAAACTGCGAAAAAGCAAGCACCTGCCATCGTCGAAGCTCAGGAAATGCTTTTGAAATGGGAACAAAACGATCCGGAAGTCCGAAAACTTTGGGAAATGATGAATTCTTGGGTTTATACCGGATTTAATCAGACTTACTCAAGATTGGGTGTAAATTTTGACCAGGTCCAGTATGAGAGCAACACTTATATTTTGGGTAAAGATTTGATTCAGAAAGGCTTGGAAGACGGGATTCTTTACAAAAAAGACGATGGTTCTGTCTGGTGTGATTTGACAGACGAAGGTCTTGACCAAAAATTATTGCTTCGTTCGGACGGAACTTCAGTTTATATGACTCAGGATTTGGGAACAGCTGTAGAGCGTTTCAAGGATAATGACATCCAAAAACTAATTTATACCGTCGGAAATGAGCAGGATTATCACTTCCAGGTTTTATTCAAAATATTGAAAAAATTAGGCTATGAATGGGCTGATCAGCTTTATCATTTGTCGTACGGAATGGTAGAATTGCCGGAAGGAAAAATGAAATCACGTGAAGGAACCGTGGTAGATGCCGACGATTTGGTGGAAGAAATGTACAAAACAGCGAAGGAAAAATCCCAGGAATTGGGCAAACTGGAGAGCCTGAGCGACAAGGAAAAAGAAAGCTCTTATGAAACCGTTGGATTGGGTGCTTTAAAATATTTTATCCTGAAAGTGGACCCGAAGAAGAAAATGCTCTTCAATCCTGCGGAAAGTATCGATTTCAATGGCAATACTGGACCGTTCATTCAATATACGTATGCGAGAATTCAGTCGCTTTTGGCTAGGGCTGATTACTCTGAAAAAGAAAACTTGGGAATCTATCTTCCGAATGAAAGTGAGAAAGATTTGATCATGCTTTTATCCGAATTTAAAGATGTGATCAGCAGAGCGGCAGACTCTCTAAGTCCGGCATTGGTTGCGAATTACGTTTATGAATTGGTAAAAACATACAACTCATTTTATCAAAATAATCCGATCCTGAACCAGGATAACGAAAATGCTAAGCAATTCCGTCTTCAGCTCTCAGAACTGGCCGGAAAAACGATTAAAAAATCGTTATCGATGTTGGGCATCAGTGTAGTAAATAGAATGTAAAATATCACTTTTTTATACAAGTTTAGACTCTGCTTTTGGGCAGAGTTTTTTTTAGCTAATTTTTAGAATTTCACAATGCTATAAAAAACAAAAACGCTCTGAAAAATCAAAGCGTTTAAAGCTAAACTTTGTAGACCCACAGGGATTCGAACCCCGACAGGCGGTACCAAAAACCGAAGTGCTACCGTTACACCATGGGTCTGTCGTTTATTGTGATGCAAATTTATAGCTTTTTTTTAAACTTCCAAACTTTTTCTGAAAAAAAATCGATAATTTTATAAAATAAATTTTCACTCATCCTAATGTTCATCGACCTTTCCAAAGCATCCTCAATGAATGCAACGCCTTCTAACGAATTTGAAACCAAAGTTTTAGACTTCATAAAAGAATGGTTTTCTGAGGCAAAAACAGTAAGAGTTCAGAGCTCTGGCTCTACCGGAATTCCTAAGGTTTTCGACATGGAAAAATCAAAAATGTTGAACTCTGCGGAGATGACATGTGATTTTCTGGGTCTGAAACAAGGAAATCTCGCTCTGATCTGTCTCCCAATTGAATATATTTCCGGAAAAATGATGGTCGTAAGAAGCATTTCGAGACAATTAAAACTAGAAATCGCTGCAACTTCTCTTAATCCGTTAGAAAATATCGGTAAAGAAATCGATTTTTGCGCCATGACACCGTTACAGGTTGAGAATTCTCTGGATAAACTACATTTAATAAAAAAATTAATCATCGGTGGCGCATCCGTTTCGGAAACTCTTAAACAAAAAATCTCTCAAACGCTCCAATCCTCCAACTCTCCAACCCAAATATTCGAGACCTACGGGATGAGCGAAACATTGTCTCATATTGCATTAAAACAGATTTATCCAAATCCGGAAGATTGGTTTACGGTTTTTGACGGCGTGGATATTTCTTTGGACGAGAGAGGTTGTTTAACGATATTTGCCCCAAAACTAAATTCAGAAATTTTACAAACGAACGATTTGGTGGAAATTAAGGATAAGAAACAATTCAGATTTCTCGGGAGAATCGATAATGTCATTAATTCCGGCGGTGCAAAGATTTTTCCGGAAGAATTAGAAAAACTCGTTAAAAAAGAAATCCCAAATGAAGTGGTATTTCTTGGAATAAAAGACGAAAAACTCGGACAAAAATTAATTCTCGCAGTCGAAGGTCAGGAATCACAATCTATCAACCAAAAACTATCAACCATCAACTACAAAAAAAACTTTCATAAACCAAAAGAGATTATTTTTGTAAAACAGATTCCCAGAACGCCCAATGGAAAAGTGAATCGTCTTGAATTAAAAAAATTAATTAACAGCTAAATGAAAAATTTTTCTACCGAAATCAGCTACAAAACGTCCCGCTCTTCCGGAGCCGGCGGACAGAATGTCAACAAGGTAGAAACAGCTGTCACAGCCATCTGGAACATCATGGAAAGTCAACTTTTTTCCTTCGATGAAAAGCTCAGAATCTCGGAAAAGCTAAAGAACAAAATCAATTCCGAAGGT
Organism: uncultured Chryseobacterium sp.; assembly: GCA_913778505.1. GTDB lineage: Bacteria > Bacteroidota > Bacteroidia > Flavobacteriales > Weeksellaceae > Epilithonimonas. The sequence goes on along the minus strand of CAJYWD010000029.1, from coordinate 116,311 downwards.
CTTCTGCAAATGACTTCATCGGAAAGCAGAACGCAGTTTCAGAATAAAAAAATCGTAACCGAAAGGATGCTGGAGCTGGTAGAAAAATCTCTGTTTGTTCCCAAGAAACGTCTTGCAACGAAACCCTCCAGAAGTCAAATCCAGAAACGTATTGACAACAAAAAGAAATTGTCCGAGAAGAAAGACAACCGAAAATTCCGTTTCTAGAGAATATTTTCATAATAATTTCCATTTATTTCCACAAAAAATGTATTTTTACCTCCCTCATTTTAAAAAATGGAAAAAGAGATAAAAATCAACTTCGAAGTGATCCCGAGTTACGATGAACTCAACGATATAGAAAAAACACTTTTTGATAAAGCTAAAACCATACGAGAACAAGCTTACGCGCCTTACTCCAATTTTTGGGTTGGCTGTGCGGTATTGCTGGAAAATGGCGAAATCGTTACAGGAAGCAATCAGGAAAACGCAGCATATCCTTCCGGTTTGTGCGCGGAGAGAACGACCATTTTCTGGACGTCGGCGAATTATCCAGACGTAAAAATCAAAAAATTATTCGTCATCGGAGCGCCAAAAGATGCACTCAGCTCTACAGCAATTCCACCTTGTGGCAGCTGCAGACAGTCGATTCTGGAGTACGAGGCCAAACAAAAAAAACCTATCGAAATTTATTTTGCATCACTAGACGGAGAAATTCTGAAAACGAAATCGATACGGGATTTGCTTCCATTTTCCTTCGACGCCAGCTTTTTGTAATTTTTAGGAGCAACACGATACAGCTTCGGCAGAACATGCCAGCCTGCTGTCCACTATATCTTTTTTTTCATTGCGAACAACGTAAAGTCATCCTTAAACTATACAAGAATCGCAATGACAAAAAAGGATGCCGTTCCCATCAGGGCTATGTTGAGGATTTATTATTTTTTATGATATTGGGTATTCAATCCGTTATCATTAAAAAATTTTTCCAAGTCAGGATACATATATGCACAGGCATCTTTCCAGTCAAAAAAATGACTCGGAAAAGTTTCTATTCCTCCACATTGAAAGCATATTTCCATAATTTCAAATATTTTATCATTCTCATCATAAAAAATGATAGCATTTCGTGGAAAGAAACAACCCGATTGAGAACGCTCAATAATATGATATTTATTACAAGTATTAAAAAGAATATGAGTTAATTTAGAAATTTCATTTAGATTAAGCGTCTTTGATTGCTCTACTACATTTTCAGACTGCGCTTCAAGAATATCTCTAAAATCTATCGATTTTGGACGATTTACAAGTTCACGAACTTTTATGGAATCTTCTTTTGTTCTAGGAATGGGAATCAGTTCAAACGAAGTTTGTTTCGCAAATTTCAGATTGTATGAAACGATTTTTATCTTTGAAGCTTTATTAAAAGGATAATTTTTGATTCTAAGTCCTAATGATAAAGGTTTATAGTCCTTATTAACTTTTCCTTCAGATGAAGTATAATCATTTAATTCAACAATAGGATTTTTATTAAAATCACTTTTCTTCTTCTGTCCAAAAATAAAAATTGAGCAAAAAATAATTATTAAAACTGAAATTTTTTTCATTATTTTAAATTTCAAAAATCCTGCTTTCCTCATTGATTCTTCGCACCACATTTTCCGTCCGCTCTTTGTGCGTGTCCGTAATGAAAATCTGTCCGAAACTTTCCTTATTTACCAGTTCTATCAATTGGGAAACCCTGGTATCATCCAATTTATCAAAAATATCATCAAGCAAAAGAATCGGAGATTTGCCCGTCAATTCCTTGATTCGGTTGATTTGAGCCAACTTTAAAGAAATTAAAAAGGACTTCTGCTGACCTTGTGAACCAATCTTTTTGATAGAAGTACCATTCATTTCAAACAACAAATCGTCTTTGTGCGTTCCTTTCGACGTGTAGGTCAAAGCCCTGTCTTTGTCAATGGAACTAGATAGGAGACTATTAAAATCTTCGGTCAAAAGATGCGATTCATAGATGACATTCACGATTTCCTTACCACCGGAAATGATTTCGTAAAAATGCTGAACGATTGGACTCAGTTTTTCTACGAACTCTTTTCTCTTCTCGAAAATCCTGGTTCCGAAGCTGGAAATCGGATCATTGTAAATTTCCAAAGAATCTTTATCAAACGTCCTGTTCTTAGCAAAATATTTAAGCAAAGCATTCCGCTGCTGAATGGTTTTCTGATACTGAATCAAATCAAAAAGATACGAAGAATCGGTCTGCGAAATCATCGCATCCAGAAATTTTCTCCGGCTTTCCCCGGAATCCGAAATCAAATTGGAATCGTAAGGCGAAATCATCACACTTGGCAGATATCCGATATGGTCAGCCAATCTTTCGTAAGATTTGTCATTCTTTTTAATAACTTTTTTGGCTTCTTTCGGCATCAGAATCTTAATCAAATCGTCCTTTTCCTCATTCTGAATTTCGGATTCAATCACAAAAAAATCTTCATCAGACTTCACATTGTTAAGGTCAGAATTTCCCAAAAAACTTTTCCCGACAGACAGATAATGAAGCGCATCCAGCACATTGGTCTTCCCCACGCCGTTATTACCAACAAAACAATTGATTTGAGGAGAAAATTCAAATTGTTGCTCCGAATGGTTCTTGAAATTGATGAGTGAAAGTTTTTTGATGATCATAATCCCAAAAGAGTTTTTAGCGTTTCAGGATTTTGATGGTTTTCCCAAAATGAAATAACGGAGATACTATCTTTATTGATGTAATAAATCAAACTGTAATTTTTAAGAAAAAGAATTCTAGTATTTTTATCAACGAGCTGTACGCCAGAAAATGGTTGTAATTTTAACTGATTTATTTTCTCGTTAATTGCAATTCTGAGTTTTTTAGAATAGCTTTTACTTTTATTTCTATTATTCCAATATTTAAAAACGTGATCTCTTTGTTTCTTTGCAAAATGAGTCCATTCGACTTTTATTTCAGCCATTCCTCATCCATTTTATCCATTTCTTCTTCAGTATAAACTCTCCCATTTCTCACATCGTCCATTCCAATTTCAATCATTTTCATTACATAATCAGGAAGTATAATTTTCTCTTCTTTAAAATACTCATCCACTTCTTCCTCAGTCATTGGTTTTTCAGATTCGTAGATAAAATCTGGCTCGGCAACGATGTTCGGAGATTTGGATTCAAAATTTTTCAGAAGTGAGGAGAGAAGATAAGAATTTTCGGACGCACAGATATTCTGAATCAGCTTTATTTTTATGTCATTGATATTTTCCATCACTCAAAAATTTATGTAAAGATAAAACTTCTCAGCAAGAAAATCAATTGCCGAAGTTTACAAAGTGCGGAACGTCCGCCGCAAAAGTATTCATCGGCATCATATCATTCCGGTAGCTGTTGAAATCGAAAACTGAGTTATTGTCAAACGGCACTTTCGGATAATACATAAACGAAATCTGAATCCTGTTAAAAACCAGATAAGGATTGTTAATCAGAACACCAAGTCCGATTTTCGTATTCATACTGGTTTTCAATAATTTTTCATCCGGCATTCCCAGCCAGCCAACAGCCGTTGTAAGATATGGACTGAAATGGAAGTTTTTCCAGGTTTTGTTAATGAAAAACTGAATCTGATAACGAAGAATCAATTTTTTGGTACCAATATAATCATAATTATAAACCGGAAATTCGTCCTGAGCAGAAAGGTTGATCCGGTCTTTGTAAGAATAATTATTCTGAGGATTTCCCAAAGCCAAAGTCGGGGAAAAGAAATGCCGGACTTTCGCAAATTTCCAATCCATCAGATTGGTGAAATAAGTTCCGTCTAGCCGAAAAGCATCACGGTTGATTCTTTCTTCATTAAAAAACCTTCCGAACTGCGCTTTGACATTGAAATATCCGATTCTTGTAAAATCGCCGTAAGCTGCGGAAAGTCCTGCATATGGCACCACGTTCTGACTTCGTGACAGCGCGCCGGCTGTAACGATGAACGCATTACCGTAAGGAATATCTTCCGGCAAATCGTACTGAAAAACCTGCTTCTCAACTGAGAATTTTCGCTGGATAAATCCCGCTGAAGCCAGAAAACTATTGTAAGACCGGAAATATTTATACTGGTCAATTCCGGGACTGTCTTTATACTGATAATTGGTAAATCGCCCTATCAAAGCAATATTGCTGGAAACCCGTTCTTCATTATTCTTCGAAACCGGAATCTGATAACCGCCCCATAAATCCTGGCTGTAAACCTTGATTTGAACTTCCGGGAAACTATCCATATTTTCCATTGGCAAAAGGACATTCCGCATAAAATATTCGAAGCTAAAACCGCCAGCCCATTGTGTAAGCGGTGAGAAAAAATCACGTCTTGCACTGACATTGATTCTTTCATTTTTCCAAAAATCACGTTCTCCCAAAATCTGCGCATTGATATAACTTCCGAAGAGATTATTCGCCAGATAACTTCCGTAGAAATAATCCTGTTTCTGCTTAGAATCATTACGGTAAAGAAAATCAACTTCGTGGCCAAGACCGAGCAGGTTTTCTTCGGTAAAACCGAGTCCAATTTTGCTTCCGGAATAGCTTAATCTTGGTTTGAGACTCCACGAATCCAGAACTTTGACCACCACATCAATAGAATCACTGGAAGTGTTTTCTACAGCGATATTGACACGGTTCACAAAATTCATTTGGCGCAGAAGACGTTCGGATTCATAGAGTTTTTGTGCGTTATACTCTTCCCCTTTTTTGAAAAGCAGGTAATTATTGACCACAGAAATCCGGGTGTTGGAATGAAGATGATTGGTGAACCAGTCATACCATTTTGATTTTTCCTTTTTCTCTTTTGTATTGTAACCAAACGGGTCAATGGTTTCAATTTTAATGTTGCGGATGTATTTGCCATCGTAAGATTCCTGAGCTTGCTTTTCTGTTCTTGATTTTACAGAAGCAGAATCTGCTTCCCGCCGAAATATAAAACGATGAATGAATTTGGTAAATTTTCTCCTGTCCGAGAATTTCTCAATTTTATAATATATAGAATCTTTTTTCTCCTGCGCCTTAGCAACGGAAAAGAAACTTAAAAAGGCGATAATCAGGAGAGTAGATTTATTACTGAACATTGGGAGATTTTAACAAAACTGCAATATCAATTTATACGCCAAAAAGAACAACAAAGGAAGTCCACTACAGCTTTCTACCCAAAAACTGAAATAAGCTTCCGGATTATTATTTTCTGAAAAATAAATGAAGAAAAATGTGATAATTACAGTCAGGAAAAAACACATTGAAAAAATTAAATCTAAGTAGAAAATACTCAACAAACCAGAAATAAAAACCAATGAATAAGCCAGAAATTTGGTCTTCCGAACACCAATCAGAATCGGGAAAGTTACCACGTCATCACTTTTCATATCCCGAATATCAAAAGGCAAGACCAAAGCTGAGATGCATAACCAACTAATCATAAAAATCTCCATATCGAATTCCGGAAGGATGAGCCAGGAATTAATCAAAGCCCAGGTCAGTCCAACATAAAATATTTTAAATAAAGGAATTTTCCGAACGAATCTATCCAGAAAAAACGAATTGTAGAGCAAACCGATGATGACAATCACAGCCCATTTCAACAACCTGATTTCGTTATGATTAAATACAATCAGAAAAAAACTTAAAATCCCGCAAATGGAATTGAAACACAGAATCTTGAAGAAGATTTTCTTATCGTATTGATATTTGGTGTAGAGATAACCGCTGAAATAAGTCATGAAAATCAACAGCAAACTGGGCCAGCGGAATATATTTTGTTCCAGCATAAAATAGGCAGCCATCGATGTTCCCATCAAAGAAACATAGACCTGACTGTCAATGACATATTTTTTTGCTAACTTTAAAATCGACATTTTACTTTAACAAAGGTCGGAAAAAACTATCTTACACAATAGAAAAAATAAACTTATGAACTTTATAAAATCAGTTTCAGTAGTTCTGCTGATGCTTATCACTATGAATTTTTCTGCTCAAAATTATTACGACCAGCAATGGAAAAAAATCGAAGACAATTATAAAAAAGGTACTTATAAGTCCAATCTTCCGATGATTCTGGAAATCCAAAATCAAGCTCTGAAAGACAACAATGCCATTCAAATCATCAAGTCTCTGAAAGCTGAATTCAGTATTACAAAGCAGACTTATGATGACACGAAGAATGATGAAAATTCTAAATTCTTTGCGAAACTTCAAAGCACGGAAAGCAAACTGAAAGGTGACGAAAAACAATTGTTCCGTCTTCTGACTTTGGAATTTATCAAAGATTATTATCAAAATAATTCATGGAAAATCAATCAGAAAACCAATATTGACAACGCAGATTTATCGCAAATCGAGACCTGGAGCAAGCTGGATTTCAAAAATTATTTATCCAAAAATTATTCGGAATTAGAACAAAACAATGCTGAGCTGAGAAAGATTCCGATGAAAAAGTACAGCGAAATCTTTGATGCAACCGACAATTTCGAATATTTCCCGACGCTCTCCGATTGGTTCAGTTACAATTACATCGATTTTCTAAGCAATCAGAACCTCTTCACGCCGAATGAATTGAAGGTCAATTCAAAGAAAATTAACGACATCTACGACTCGGAAATTGCATCGCTTTCCGGGAATTCTCAATTGTATTTCAAACATCAGAAAATCAATTATAACTGTGAATTCAATAATTGTAAAGACAAATTCGAACAACTTGAAAAACTGGTCGGAGATGAATCTGTAAAAGGCGACTACAAAGTCTTGATTATAGATGATATGATTGAAATCCTGGATCAAAAACAGGATTACAAAACGGCTTTGGTCTGGATTAATGATGCAAAGAAACTTTATCCAAAATCGAAGTTCCTTAACAATGTTATCAATAAAGAAAACGACATCAAAAATCCTCAGCTGATTCTTTTTTATGAGAATGAAATGCAGAGCAACAAACCGATTCACATTGTTGCAGAAGGTAAAAATGTTCAGGATTTTTCACTGAACATTTATCAAGCTAATGACACTTCAGGTTTCTTGAATTATGCGTTCGATGCTTACAAAAATCCATTCAGCAAAGTTAAAAAATCATTGGTAAGAAAAGAACAATTTACGCTTTCTGAATCTTTTGATTTTAAAACGCATAAAACATCTTTGGAAGTTAAATCTCTTCCATCAGGAATTTATTTGGCGGAGTATGTCGTGGAAAATTCGGTTCAGGGAAATTTTTATTTCATTGTTTCGGATTCTAAGATCATTTATTCCAAAAAAAATGAGATTCTTCGACAGGCTCAGAATGACACTGGAAATATTCTTAAACTGGTAAACAACGAAAACGGTAAAGCTTTTGCCAATGAAAATCTTGAGATTGTTGAATATGTAAGAGGAAAACCAATCGTAAAATATTCAGTAAAAACCGATGCTTCCGGAAATTTCCAGATTCCAAATTCTGAAAACAAAGAATATTACAGAAATTTTCTTGTGAAGAGTGGGAACAATTATTCAATGATCAATGTCTATGGTTATGATAATTACAATAATCAAAACAAATCTCAAAACCAGGAAACCGCTCAGATTTTCCTCGACCGAAAAATTTACAGACCAGGACAAATCGTTTATTTTAAAGCAATTGCAACTGGAATTAATGGCGAAACTCAAAAAGTAAAAACATTAGAAAAAGTTCCGTTAAATATTATTTTGAACGATGCCAACGGTGAAGAATTACAAACTTTGAAATTGACAACTAATGAATTTGGTTCTGTCAACGGGAGTTTTACACTTCCTAAGAACAAATTGAATGGAACTTTTAGCATTAGAGTGGAAGAAAATGATGATACTTCCGATTATAATATTTCCGGCTATATGGATTTCCAGGTGGAAGAATACAAACGTCCGAAATTTGAAGTGACTTTTGAGCCCATCAAAGGCGAATACAAATACGGCGAAACCATTGAGCTGAAAGGAAAAGCGATGATGTTCTCAGGCGTTCCACTGAGCAATTCGACCGTGAATTACGAAATCAAAAAACAGAATATCCGTTGGCGGTATTTCTGGTGGTATCCGCGTGGAAACGATAACGAAAATTCGGTTCTTGGCGATGTCAAAACCAACGAAAAAGGCGAATTTACCATCAAAGTGGATTTGAAAAAAGATGAAACGCTGCAAGGCATCCAGATTGATAATTACGCCATCAATGCTTCTGTGACGGACATCAACGGCGAAACACAATCTGCGAATACCAACGTGAAAGTCGCTTCCGTTTCTCATTACATCACTGCCAATGACATCGGAAATACGTTTTCAGACCAAGCTGTGAAACTGAATGTTGACACTAAAAATTACAACGACCAAATTCTTAAGAAATCCTACAATGTAAAATTGGAAAAACTGGAAGAACCGAAACGCATTTTCAGGGAGAATTTTGCATCGGTTGTTCAGGATTTGCCAAAATTTTCAAAAACGGAATTTGTACAGAAATTTCCTCACGACAGATTTGATAAGAATGATGATGTCAAGAATTGGAAAACTGAAAAATTGATTACTGAAGGGCTTCGAGAGCCTCAGCCTGACAGTGCGAAGAAACCGACAACCAACAACCAACTACCGACAACTAATTTAGATTTAGGTAAACTGGACGCCGGAACTTACAAACTTCAATTGTATAATATTGAAGGAAAAGACACGATAAAAACGGAGCAATTCTTCAAAGTTTGGGATAAAAAATCGTTGGGGCAAAATCAAAATCCGTTTTTGGAAGTGATTCAGCCTACACAAGATTTCAAGCGAGGAGAAAAAGCAAAAGTCTTTGTTTATTCGGCGGTTCCGGATGCTTTGGTCAATATTTTCATTCAAAATGGAAAAGGCGAAACCGTGACAGAAACCAAATCGTTCAAAAACGGAATTCTGGAATACGAAACTTTGATTCCGAAAGATGAAACGATTTCCAGAATTAATTTACAATTTCAATTAGTTGCATTTAATGATGTAAAAACTGAATCGGTTGACTTGAAAATTGCGGACAGCGAGGATGATTTGAAAATTGAAACCATTACGTTCCGGGACAAATTACAACCAGGACAAAAAGAAAAATGGACCATCAAAATTTCTGGCGCTGATAAAGAAAACTCTTCGACACCGCTCAGAGTGACAGCGGAAGTTTTAGCGAATATGTATGATAAATCGCTTGACCAGTTTGCTTCGAACAGCTGGAATTGGCAGGGATTTTATTCTCAATTTTTCCAGAGTTCTTATGATTTGAATGAAGGTTTGTCTCAAGAAAATTATAATAAAAATTTTAAATATTTAAAAGATTATAATATTAGTAATCCTCAATTCAATTGGTTTGATGGAAGTATTTACGGAGCTGGAACAACTATTAGAATTAGAGGTTTAGCTTCAAATAAAGTTTACGCTGAATCTAGAATGATGGATATGGCATTACCTGCTCCAGTAAAAATGGCAAAAGTGGAAACTCCACCACCACCAATAGGAAAACAGATGGAAAATAGCCCACCAGCACCAAATGAAATTAAAAATAAAAAAGCAGAAAACTTAGACAAAATCCCAGTCCGTCAAAACCTCAACGAAACTGCTTTTTTCTATCCAAATCTTCTAACAGACAAAGACGGAAATGTTTCATTTGAATTCACTTCTCCGGAAGCTTTGACACAATGGAAAGTCATGTTTTTGGCTCATACCAAAGATGCAAGAGCTGCGGTTTTAGAAAAAACGGTCGTAACACAGAAAGAATTTTCTATTACGCCTAATTATCCAAGATTCTTGCGTGAAGGTGATGAGCTGAATCTTCAAACTAAAATCTCAAGTCTGGTCAGTCAAAAATTGAATGGTGTTGCAGAATTGCAGATTTTGGATGCCTTTACGAATGAAGATATCACTGAGAAATTCGGAATCAGTCAATTGACAGCAGTTTCCGGATTTAATAAGGAGCAAGCTTTTTCATTGGCTGAAAATGGAAACACATCTGCGACCTGGAAACTGAAAGTTCCGAATAATGTGTATTCAATTATTATTAAAATCGTTGCAAAAGCCGGTAATTTCTCCGACGGCGAACAAAAAGCCATCGCCGTTCTTCCAAACAGAATGTTGGTGACCGATGCGCTTCCGATTTTTGTTAAAGAAGGACAAACGAAAACCTTCACTTTAGAAAACCTGAAAAATTCTGATTCTAAAACCTTGACCAATGTTTCCAATACTTTGGAACTGACTACGAATCCGATTTGGGACATTATGTTTGCGCTGCCAAGCCTAAAAGATGATGCCAATAATTCTGCGGATGTCGTTTTCAATAAATGGTTTGCGGATGTTTTGGCTTCGGAGATTTTCAAAGCGAATCCGAAAATGAAAACCGTTTTCGATGAATACCAGTCCAAAGGTCTGTTGACCTCAAATCTTGAAAAAAATCAGGAACTGAAACAATTGTTATTAAATGAAACGCCTTGGGTTTTGGAAAGTAAAAATGAAACGGAACAAATGCAGAAATTAGCAAGATTATTCGATGCGAATACGATGAGAAATTCCATCCAAAATGATTGGTCGGAATTGGTAAAACTGCAAAATCCCGATGGTGGGTTTAGTTGGTATCAAGGTTATCCGAGTTCCTATTATACTTCGCTTTATATTTTGAAAAATCTTGGTAGAATCAATGAGTGGCTGAAAGGAAATCTTGCCGATTATCAAAGTTCTGAGCAGAAAGAAATGGTCAAAAAACTGGTGGCTTTTGTGGACAATGAAGTGAACCAATTTTGGTCTTCCTCTACAAATAAAACCAAAGAAAATGTGGTCAATAATTTTGTTTTGGATTACCTGGACACCAGAAATTACTGGGAAAAAGAATATCCTTTGAAAGACGAAGCTGTCAAATTAAAATCTGCAGTCATCTCAAAAGCTAAAACCGAAAAAATCACAGATTTTAAATTTTTCGGATTGCATCGATTGGCAATATTATTTAATGATTACGGATTGAAAGATGTTTCCAAAAAATTCCTCAACTATCTGAAAGAAACTTCGACAGAAACAGAAACTCAAGGCGTTTATTGGAAACAAAATTTGAACGATTGGGGTTGGTATTCTTCCAAAACCGTGAATCACGCCGGAGCTATTGAAGCGTTCCAAAAACTAACGCCTAATGATCAGAACTTCATCGAAAAAATGAAAATCTGGCTGGTGACGCAGAAAGAAGTAAATTCCTGGGGAAGTTCTCGTGGAACGGCAGAAGTGATTTTTACGATTCTGAATTCAGGGAAATCCTGGACTTCTAATGAAAGTGACAAAGCTGAAATCATTTGGGGCGGAAAACCACTGAATCCTCAAACACAAGCAACAGGATATGTGAAACAAACGGTTACTTCTGATAATCTCGATAAAAATCTTTCAGCAGTTACTATTAAGAAAGATAGTCCGGGAATTGTTCAGGGTGGATTATTCTGGCAGTACTATGAAGATCTTGACAAAATCAAATCTTCGGAAAGCTATATTTCCATTACTAAAGAATTGTACAAAAAAGTGAAGACTGAAAATGGCGAACAATTAATGAAAATCAATGAAAAGTCGCCCATCGAAGTTGGAGATAAGGTGACGGTAAGGATGATTCTGAATACCGACCGAAATATGGAATTTGTCCATCTGAAAGATATGCGTGCTGCAGGATTTGAACCTTTGGATGTAATTTCCGGCTACGAGTGGAAAAATAATTTGGGTTATTATCAATCGACCAAAGACGCTTCCACCAATTTCTACATTGAGCGGATGCCGAAAGGAAAATATGTTTTCGAGTACGATTATGTAGCCAATGCCAGCGGAACCTTCTCCAATGGAATTACAACGCTACAAAACTATTATGCACCGCAGATGAATGCGCATACGCAAGGAACAAAAATTGAAATAGAGGAATAATTATAAATTATGACTGTTAAAAAGACAACCAAATGCAATTATTTGGTTGTTTTTTTTTATTTTTAGAGCGCAATTCATAATCACTGATAATCTATTCTATTTTATTACAAATTCTCAAATAAAGAAAATCGCAAAACATTATAGATTCTTAGCGCTGATAGCACACATTACATTAGAACTAACTTAAAATAATATTAAGCAATGAACAAAAAACTACTTTTTTCAGCTGCAGTAATGTTCTCCGGACTGGTGTTCGCGCAGAAAAATTATTGGCAGAAAGTTTCCGTTGTAGATAGCCGCGTCGCAACCTACGACAAGACAGCGACTCCAACTCAATATAAACTTTTTAAAGTTAATTTTGATGGGATTGTCGCCGATTTAGCGACTGCTCCTCAACGCTTTTCGAATAACGAATCGCTAGTTCTTAAGTTTCCAACTGCCGAAGGAAAACTCGTGGATTATGTGATTCAGGAGGCTTCTACGATGGATCCGATATTGCAGGCAAAGTTTCCTGAAATCAGATCTTATGTTGGATATCAGAAAGGCAACAAAAGCAATTCGATCCGTTTCAGTGTTTCGCCGTATGATGGCGTGAATGTTATGTATTTTAGTGAGGGAAAAACTTCTTATATGGATGTTTATTCCCAAGACAAATCGACTTACATGGTCTTTGACCGTGATGCGCTTCCGGCACCAAGCGAAAAATTTATTTGCGGATACGAAGATGCACCCGGACAGGATGCTGCTTTGGTAGCTGACAGTCAGAAATTGGTTCAGGATGGCCAATGGAGAAACTACAGACTTGCGATTTCTACCACGATGGAGTATTCCAGGTATCATATCAACAGAGCAGGATTAGCGACAGGAACTATGGCTGAGAAAAAAGCAGCCGTAATGGCAGCAATGAATACAACGATGACAAGAGTGAATGGCGTGTATGAAAAAACCATCTCTCTCACGATGACCATGATCCCTAACAATGATGTTTTGTTATCCATTGATGTAGATGCATACGGTCCAGGCTTTACAAATAATAGCGGATCAACATTACTTAATGAAAATCAAGCATTTATAGATCAGACCATAGGCAATGCCGCTTATGACATTGGTCATATTTTCAGTACCGGTGGCGGAGGGATTGCCCAGCTTCGTTCTCCCTGCAGCACAGGAAGCAAAGCACGCGGTGTTACAGGAAGCCCTGCACCACGTGCTGATGCCTTTGATATTGACTATGTAGCTCACGAAATGGGCCACCAGTGGGGAGCACAACATACCTTTGATAATTCTTGCGACGGCAACAGAACTGCTACAACCTCTGTAGAACCAGGCAGTGGAAGCACCATTATGGCGTATGCTGGTATCTGTGCCCCCAATGTACAAAACAGGAGTGATGCTTATTTTCATGTGGTAAGTGTTAATCAAATGTATACCAATATCACGGCACAGATAGGTGCAACCTGCGGTGTTAAAACCCCAAACAATAATCAGGTACCAGTCATTGAACCACTAACCAATTATTCAATTCCTAATGGAACCGCTTTTGTGCTGACAGGTTCAGCTACTGATCCGGATGGTGATGCAGTTACTTATCTTTGGGAGCAGACAGATGTACGTGGGCAAACTACATCTACAGCACCAAGTCCTACGCAGACAAGTGGCGCAATTTTCCGTTCGTACTTCCCTACAGTTACGCCTCAGCGATACTTTCCAAGAATGGAAGATGTTGCGGCCAACAATCTAGCACCAACGTGGGAAGTGATTCCGACAGTGGCAAGAAACATGAATTTTGCTTTATTTGTCAATGACAACAAAGCCACTGGAAATCAGGCTGCAAGAGCTAATATGGTCGTGACTGTGGCTAATACTGGTCCTTTCAAAGTGACATCACAGAATATTCCGGCTAATTACAACGGCGACACAGATCTTACGGTAACATGGGATGTAGCTGGAACTAACGCAGCGCCTATCAACACTCAAAACGTTCAGATACTTTTATCTTCCGATAATGGATTGACGTTCAATACCATTCTCGCAGAAAGCGTTCCCAATACAGGTAGCGCAAGTGTAAGATTACCTAATATAAATAATCCCAACGCAAGAATTATGGTAAAAGCGGTCAATAATATCTATTTTGCAGTCAATTCTGAAAGATTTAATATTAATGAAGTACTTGCTGTTAGTGACGCTGCATTCGAAAAAGGTTTCGCTATCTATCCGAACCCGGCAAAGGGCGAAGTGAATGTTAGCTTAAGCAAATCCGCAAAATCTGCTACTTATCAAATTATTGATTTAGCCGGAAAATTAGTGGGAACAGGCAGCCTGGATCAGCAGACATCTAAAATCAATATTTCAAAGCTGACTACAGGAACTTACAGACTTGTTATTTCAAATCAAGGTGAGATGACCAGTAAAAATCTTATTGTCAAATAGAAAGACTAAGAAGATTAGCATTGATACAAAGAACCAGCTTCAGATGAAGCTGGTTTTTATGTTAGAAGCCGTATTGTAATCCGATCTGGAAGCCATTGTTGCGAAGTTGCTTGTCACTGTTTTTCCAAGTGGTAGAACCATTTTTTTTGATATCCGTAAATCCTGCCAGATATCGGGCGCCAATGACCATATTATTAAACTTGAATCCCAAGCCCAGCGCTCCATTCAGGTCAAACGGATTGTAGGCATCTTTGTCCTTTTCGATAATCGTCTTGTTATTACTCTCATACTTATTCTTATTACTGACCAAAAAACCAAGCTGTGGTCCTGCCTCCACATAAAATCTGGGAATAGGCTCGAACTGAAACATAATCGGCATTGCAATGTAATCCAGGTTTAGGGTATGTGAAGTATTTCCATTATCATACTTTACACCCATATTGTTGTAGATCAGCTCGGGCTGGATGCTGAAAACCGAATTCACCGGCGCGTGCATGTAAAGTCCTGCATAATATCCAATCTTGGAGTTGGTATCTGTCCATCCATTTTCCTTACTTACAGTGCTGATATTCAATCCACCCTTCAAGCCAAAAGTCTGACCATAACACAGAGAAGCACACACCAATCCTAAAACACCAAACATTTTATTCATAAAACTTTATTTCTATTGATTTCTCAGCAAAAATAACCATTAGCAAATAAAAAAGACCGATAAAATCGGCCTTTTTTTATTAACGTTTTAGTTCTTGAATCGGAAATTGAGTCCTACTTGAAAGACATTATTCTTCACATTGTCAGTGCTGTTAGAATTACTTTTATATATATCTGTCAGTCCAGCAGTATATCTAGCATTAATTCCTAACTGAGGTGTAAAATAATAACCTATTCCCAATCCTAATGCAAAATCAAAGTTATTAAAGTTATCCTTATTCAATGAATAGGATTCTGCGTTTTGTGTTGATCCGTTCTTAGTATTTTTATATTTGTCTCTGGCATCAACAAGAAAGCTAAATTGTGGGCCTGCCTCAATGTAAAAATTTGGTGTGGCATTGAATTGCGCCATAACTGGAACTGAAATGTAATCTAAATGCCTTGCATACTCCGCAGTATAATTATTGTTGCCAATATTAGCCTCAGTAATTGTAACTTTTGAGCCCAGATTGTTATAAAGTACCTCGGGTTGTATACTGAACTGTTCTGATAATGGTGCATTTAAAAAAACACCACCGTTAAAACCAATCTTTGATGATTGATCTTCTAAGCCTCCATCTTTTGATAAAGAAGAAACATTCATTCCTCCTTTTAGACCAAAAGTAGTTTGTGCAAATGCAAAAGTTCCAGCTACTAAACCTAATCCTAAAAATAACTTTTTCATAATTTCAAATTTTAAATTTTGTTTTTACGATTTGGATAATTTCAAATTCTTTGCCAAAATTTAATTCATAGTAGTGAATATCACTGTACGACCGGATTAAAGGTAAAATAAATTATTTACTATCAATGACTTAAAAATATTATTCAATGAATAATAAGCATCATATTTTCTCCAGATTTTTATAGAATTCGAGGGTCAGAATAATCTGTTCTGCATTCACTTTCTGATCAAAAAGACAGCTGCCGATACCATTGATCAGGCTAAAATGGATGTTTCCATCCTGATTTTTTTTGTCATTAAACATCAAATCCATGATAGCGCCGTTTTTGAATTCGGAAATATCAATATATGGAAAAAGTCTTTTGATCTTGCTGATGATGACCGAGGAATCATCCACGTCAATCAGACCGCAGAGTAATGCCAGATGTGCCTCGCAGATCATACCCAGCGCAACCGCCTCACCATGAGGAATCAACTGACCTTTTTTCATAAAAAGACTCTCCACCGCATGACCGATGGTATGACCAAAGTTGAGTGTCTTGCGGACATGCTGTTCCTTGAAATCCTGCATCACCACTTCATTCTTGATCTCCATACTTCGGCGGATGTGCGGCTTTATAAATTCTACCGCAATACTGTCGATACTGATCAAATCGTTCCAGTGTTTTTGATCGGCTATGAGACCATGCTTCAGCATTTCGGCGAATCCACTGCGCAATTCTTCAAACTTCAGGGTGTGGAGAAAATCGGGATAGAAGAAAACACCTTCCGGCAGCGCAAAAGTTCCGATAATGTTTTTGAGATACTGATGATCTATACCGGTTTTTCCGCCAATAGATGCATCGCACATACCGAGCAGGGTGGTCGGCACATTCACGAACTTAAAACCTCTCTTATAAGTGGACGCCACGAAACCTCCAAGATCTGTGATCACACCACCACCCAGATTGATCAAAAGCGACTTCCGGTCTGCTTCCATCTCGGAAAAGATCTCCCAGAGCTGTGTGGCGGTCTCAATGGTTTTATGCTCCTCTCCTGCTTCTATTTCTATGACTTCAAAAGGTGCTTCCAACTCCAGATGTGGAAGCATGACAGGAAGGCATTTGTCGTGCGTATTTTCATCCACCAGAATGAAAATTTTGCTTGGTTTCAGTTGCTGAATGTAGTCATTAAGACTTGTGAAATCCTTGTCCAGTTCTTTGATCATGACACAATTTTTAACAAAGTTAAGCACAAAATGATTAGCAGGCGAATTATGATCACAAAAAAAGAGAAGCGGTTTTTGCTTCTCTTTGTATGTTTGATGTAAAAATAATGGTTACATGTGAATTGAACGCTTTCCTGTCGCATCCAATGCTGCTTCTTTTACAGCTTCTGCATAAGTCGGGTGCGCGTGGGAACTTCTTGCAATGTCTTCTGCACTGGCACGGAATTCCATTGCGATAACACCTTCTGCAACCAAATCCGCAGCTCTTGCCCCAATCATGTGGAAACCTAAAACTTCGTCCGTCTTTTCGTCAGCGATGATTTTTACAAATCCGTCCGTATCACCACTGGCACGGCTTCTACCCAAAGCTCTCATCGGGAAACTGCCGACTTTATAAGCCACGCCTTCTGCCTTCAGTTGTTCTTCAGTTTTACCAACACCAGCCACTTCCGGCCAGGTATAAACTACGCCAGGAATGAGGTTATAGTTAATGTGAGGCTTCTGTCCAGCTAATATTTCTGCGACCATTGTTCCTTCTTCCTCGGCCTTGTGTGCCAACATTGCACCGGCAACTACATCTCCAATAGCATATATATTAGCCACATTCGTCTGAAGATGTTCATTGGTTTTTACGCGCCCTCTTTCATCTAGTTCCACACCAGCTTTTTCCAGCCCAAGTCCATCTGTGTAAGGTCTTCTGCCCACAGAAACCAAAACGTAATCACTTTCATAAGTGACTTCTTCGCCTTTTTTATTCTTAGCTGTCACTTTTACAGAATCTCCATTTCTCTCAACTGCAGAAACGGCTGTGGAAAGCTCGAATTTCATGCCTTGTTTTCTGAGAACTTTTTGTAATTCTTTGGACAAACTTCCGTCCATTCCAGGGATGATCTTGTCCATAAACTCAACCACAGTCACCTGAGAACCTAATCTCAAATAAACTGAACCAAGTTCTAATCCGATAACGCCACCTCCAATAACAACTAAATGCTTCGGAACTTCTTTCAAATTAAGAGCTTCGGTAGAAGTGATGATTCTTTCTTTATCTAATGTAATAAACGGTAAAGATGAAGGTTTGGAGCCTGTCGCAATAATGGTATATTTGGATTCGATGGTTTCTGATGAGCCGTCGTTTTTCGTCACTTTGATTTGAGTTGCAGATTCGAAACTTCCGACACCTTCGAAAACGGTGATTTTATTCTTGTCCATCAGGAAGTTGATTCCTTTTGTGGTTTGCTCTACTACTCCATTTTTGCGTTCAATCATTTTTGCCAAATCCACTTTCGGCTCATTGATAACGATTCCGTAATCGGCAAACTCGTGTTTTGCTTTTTCGAAATGTTCGGAACTGTCCAGCAAAGCTTTGGAAGGGATACAACCCACATTAAGACAAGTTCCGCCCAGGGTAGGATATTTCTCGATAATTGCAGTTTTGAAACCCAATTGCGCAGCTCTGATGGCTGCAACATATCCGCCAGGACCGGAACCGATAACGGTTACATCAAATTGACTCATATATTTTGTACTTTAATTCTGATAAAAATTTCCTCAAATTTACGAATTTTAGAGCAATTCAGGAAGTGATTTATATTAGATAATTAATCTCTACTTTTGCTCTAGATTTTTAAAATTCCATTAAAATGTCAATCGAAAACAATTATCAGTATATTCTTTCACAGCTTCCTCAAAATGTAAAACTCGTTGCAGTTTCCAAAACGAATCCTGCCAAGAAAATCAAGGAAGTTTATGATTTGGGACAGCGGGCTTTCGGAGAGAATAAAGTTCAGGAATTGTTGGAAAAGCAACCTGTTCTTCCCAATGATGTCGAATGGCATTTGATTGGGCATCTTCAAACCAATAAAGTAAAATACATCGCCGGTTTCATTGCGATGATAGAAAGTATCGACAGCGAAAAACTTTTGAGAGAAATTGATAAAGAAGCTTTGAAAAATGACCGGAAAATCAATGTTCTGCTGCAAGTGAAAATCGCAAAAGAAGATACTAAGTTTGGATTAACAACCGATGAAGCCACAGACATTTTCAACAAGTACCTTAATGGAAATTATCCGAATATAGAAATCAAAGGACTAATGGGAATGGCGAGTTTTGTGGATGACGAAACGCAAATCCGTGAGGAATTTAACGTATTAAAACAACTTTTTGATAAATTATCCGAACTCAAACCTTTAGAAACTCTTTCAATGGGAATGAGTGGCGACTTTCCTTTAGCCATCGAATGTGGCTCTAATTCTGTGCGAGTTGGTTCTGCTATTTTTGGAGAAAGGAATTATTAGTTGTTGGTTTATGGTTGTCAGTTGGTGGTAGTTAGTTATTGTCAGGCTGAGGCTCTCGAAGCATTCAATTAAACCAAACTTTTGTAAACCTTCATCACTTTCTTAGCAATCACCTCATCATTGAATTTCTGAACGAATTGCAAACCTTTTTCTCCACGGCGTTTTCTTTCAGATTCGTTCTCCCAAAGGAAATTGATTTTGGCACGAATGTCTTCCACATTTTCAGGATTGACATAGACGGAATCCGGTCCGCCAGCTTCAGGCAGACAACTGGTGTTACTCGTAATCACAACAGTTTCCGAAAACAAAGCTTCGATGACAGGAATCCCGAAACCTTCGAAAAAACTTGGATAAATAAAAATGTCTGCAAGCTTATAAATCCCTGCTAATTCCTCCATCGAAACATCACTTAGAAAAGAGACTTCGACTCCGCTCTGTCTCACAAGCTTGTCAATTTTGCGCACATATTTTTTATTTTTTCGACTTCCGACAACAACTAAAGGAATTTTGGAATCTTTTAAAGCTTTTACAATATTCAATAAGTTTTTCCGAGGCTCAATCGTTCCGACATTCAAAAGAAATTTATCAGGAAGATTGAACTTTTCTTTGATTTCACTGAGGATTTCCTGCGATTGTTTTTCTTTAAAACTCGCATGACAACCTTGGTAAACGACTTCAATCTTACTTTCTGGAACTTTCAGATAATGAATGATATCATCTTTGGTCTGTTCAGAAATTGCAATAATTTTATCCGCAGATTGCGCTGCTTTCTTGAATTTCCAGAAATGAATTTTCCGGTCAATCCACGTGTAATATTCCGGATATCTTTCAAAAATCAAATCATGTATGGTTACAATTTTTTTGATGGGTTTTGAGTTCCATCGCAGAGGCAATTCGCCGGACAAACCGTGGAAAATGTCCGCATTGTTATTTTGTGCGTCAATTCCGGTTTTGAGCTGTCGGGAGAGCGTGCCTTTGGTTGTTTGAACGAAAGTGACATTGCGCAATTTTAAAACCGCTTCGCCACGTTCCGACTTTTTTTTATTGAACAATAAATATTGATTATCAGGAAAATACGTTGCTAAAACCCGAACCAAATCGCGGGAATAGTTTCCTAAACCAGACCAGCTGGAAAAAATACGTTTGGCGTCGTAAGCGATCTTCATTAATTCATACTTTTTTGAGTCCAGGCTTCCAAAAAATCACGGGTGGTGGAAAACTGGTAATTATTTTTTTTTGCCCATTTGATAAAGTCATCAAAACGATGTATCATTTCTTCACTTGTATTTTTGAAAGTGAAGGCTGGCAATTTGTATTTTGGATTCGAAATGTCTGCAAATTCCCAGGGATGAAAATAGATGTTCAGAAATCCGGTTTCCTTCAATGAAATTTTGGACAACAGTTTGTAAATCCAAACCGGAAAGTTATGAAAACTTAACCAAAACAAAGGAACTCTCAACATGGTAGAAACCGACGCGGGAAATTGCCAAACTCTCTTTTGACAAAATGGTTTTCTGCTGATATTGAAGTTGTTATACCGTCCGGGCAAATAAGTTGGGTTGATGGAAGAATTGTAGAAATATCCAGCTTCGGAAACAGCATCTTCGGAAACAGGACTCATCCTCGGCATTCTGAGTCCAACCACTTTGGTGTCAAATAATTTTTCTAATTCCAATCTTGATTCCAGCAGATGTTTTTCTTCAAACTCCGAATGAAACCACGTGTGAGATGCCAATTCGTGACCTTCTGAAAGCAATTGACGGACTAAATCCTGGTTATTTTCTGCAAATACAAGCGTTGAAAAAAAAGTGGCTTTGATTTGATTGTCTTTCAAAATCCTGAGAATATTCTGCAGACCTGTTCTTGAAATCGACAATTGTTCCGTAAAGGGAATCTCGCCATTATACTCTAGCGGCATATCAAATTCTTCGATGTCGAAACTTAGTAAAATCATTTATAATTTTTTTGAACGAATGATATAATTAGGGCGTTCTTTGACCTGTTTAAAAATCTTGCCCAGATAAATTCCGAATATTCCTAAAATAATCAACTGCAAACCGCCAAAGAAAACGATGGTCATAATCAGCGAGGCCCAACCCGAGATTTCTGTTCCGGAAACGAAAGATTCAATGACATAAATCCCGTAACCGACCACAGAAAGCGCTGAAAACATAAAACCCAGATATGCCGCAAGGTACAACGGTTTTACGCTGAAAGCGGTAATTCCCGTAAAAGCGAATTTCATCATTTTTTTGAGATTATAACTGCTTTCTCCTGCATTTCTGGCGCCTGCCACAAAATTGACGGTCGTCTGTCTGTAGCCCATCCAACTTGTCAGTCCTCTGAGGAACAAATCATCTTCGGTGAAATTTCTGAAAGACTGCACAACATTTGCGTCCATCAATCTGAAATCGGAACCGCCGCCGCTTTTCAAATCGACATCGGAGATTCTGGAAAGAAATTTGTAAAATATTTCCGAGGTTTTTTTCTTAAAATAAGATATTTCTTTGGGATATTTCCGGTTGGTCAAAACCACGTCAAAGCCTTCTTCCCAATTCTGGATGAGTTCCGGAATGAGTTCTGGCGGATGTTGCAAATCTGCGTCCATCGAGATGACAGCATTTCCATCGGCAAAATCCAGACCGGCCTTTACAGCTGGCTGATGACCAAAATTTCTTGAAAACTCTATGAATTTGACATTATCAAAATCCTGACTGAGCTGTTCCAAAATTATTTGAGAGCTATCCCGGCTTCCATCATTAACGAAAATCGTCTCAAAAGAATAATTTTCGAGTTTTGAAAAGACGGCCTGGATTCTTTGATACATCAAATAGATATTGCCTTCTTCGTTGTGAACGGGAATAACGATGGAAATCTTTTTCATTAGTTTAATTCATAATCTTTCTCAAAATCCTTCGTCATTAATTCGTACATCACTCTAAACCAAATCAATATACACGGAATGGCTTTGGTAGAATATTTTATAAAGACATCATTTTTGATTGATTTCGGAAATAAATCCGAAAATGCAAAACACGTGAAAATCATTACAAAAATCAACAGACCAAAATCAATTTTGGTTAATTTTTTCTGCATCAGAAACCAAATCATCACACCGGCAATGGCGATGATGTAAGTCGGACTTTCTGAACCTGAACTGAAAAGCACTACAAAAAGTAACGTAGAAGCCAGAATCATCATTTGGAATGGTAAAAATCTGAACTGCTTTGTTCTCATGTAAGGCAGCATAAACAAAATAAATCCCGGAATTAAAAAAATGAGATTGGAAATACTTGCATCACCTAAAACTCTCCTCACCACGCCCATTAGAGAATAATCCTGACGTGTTCCCAAAGCCTGATTTTCCAGATTTTTTCCTGAGAGAGAAGTATACCAATCAAAGTAGGACTGGACACCAAACTTAGGACCGGAAATCAACATCGGCAAAACAAAAAACAGTAATGAAATGATAATTAACGATAAAATGAATTTCGCTTTATTCTTAACAAAGAAAAAAGCCGAAAGTCCTACGATGCCGTATATTTTCACAAAAAACCCGATAAGAATTGCAAATGCAGATTGGGTTTCTTTTCGTTCGTAAATATAGATTGCCGACAACAGCAATAATCCTGTGAGAATAATATTGAACTGAAAATACGTTGCCGCAGTAATAAATTCCTGAAGACAAAGCCACGCAAAAAAGGATTTCTTCTTGTCCGAAAAAGGAAGTTTATAAATCGCAAAAAGGAAAACCAAAGTACCTGCCACATTCCATAAAACCGCACCAAGACCATCTGGCAGCATTGCAAACGGTGCAATAAGAAGACTGAAAAAAATGCCGTAATGATTGCTGTCAAAAAACAGATCGGGATATTGAGCGAAAATATTTCTTTCCTGCAACGTATTATAAAATACACCTTTAAAAATCAGATAGTTGTTATAACCACCAGTGCCTCTTTTATATTTGCTGTATGCAGTAATTGCTGAAACAATCACATAAATCACAAATATAATCCGGTAATCCGAAATGAATTTTAAGAACTTCTCTTTCACAGTTTTATGGTCATTAATTAAAAATGTCATCCTAGCAAGAAGTAAATTCTCATTAGAATGACAAATATAAGTTTAAAATCAATAATTGGCGAATGGCAAATAGCTTTTTGTAATCAGCCTTTAACTCTTAACCAATTACTGTTTGCAAAATGCCTTAAACTGCTACATTATTCTCTCTCAAAGCATCATTGAGAGAGGTTTTTTTGTCCGTAGATTCTTTTCTTTTCCCGATAATTAATGCGCAAGGAACCTGATATTCTCCCGCCGGAAATTGCTTGGTATAACTTCCCGGAATCACCACAGAACGTTCCGGCACATAACCTTTCATTTCCACTGGCTCAGATCCTGTAACATCAATAATTTTAGTGGACATTGTCAAGCATACATTGGCTCCCAAAACCGCTTCTTTACCCACGCGCACGCCTTCTACCACGATGCAACGTGAACCGATGAACGCATCATCTTCGATAATGACCGGTGCCGCCTGCAATGGTTCTAAAACGCCACCAATGCCTACACCTCCGCTCAGGTGAACGTTTTTACCAATCTGTGCGCAGCTTCCTACCGTTGCCCAGGTATCTACCATCGTTCCGGAATCTACATAAGCACCGATATTCACATAAGAAGGCATCATAATTACGCCGCTGGCTAGGAAACTTCCGTGTCTTGCGATCGCGTGAGGCACTACTCTAACACCTTTTTCAGCGTAATTTTTCTTTAAAGGAATTTTATCGTGAAATTCGAATGGGCCAACTTCTATGGTTTCCATGGTCTGAATTGGGAAATACATCACCACACCTTTCTTCACCCACTCGTTGATTTGCCAGCCACTTCCAGTAGGTTCTGCTGTGCGCAATTCGCCAGCGTCCAGTTTCGCAACCACTTCCCTTACTGCATTCTGGTATTCTTCTTCTTTTAAAAGCTCGCGGTTATCCCAAGCTTTTTCGATTTTTTCCTGTAAAGACATAATTATATAAATGATAAATTGCTGATGGCTATTGGCTTTTTGCTAGTAGCCTTTTAAATGTAGATGCAAAAATAAAAAATCTAAAGCACACTTCTGGCAAAAAGAAAAGCTTTGTTCCAATACGCTTCGTTAAGTGATGAAATGATAACGCCTTTGGAAGTAGATGCGTGAATGAAAGTAATCTCTCCATTAGTTTTAATGTCATGGACGATGCCGACATGCGTGACCGCTGCGCCGCCCGACGTTGCAAAAAACAGCAGATCTCCGGGTCTGGCTTCCGAAATGCTGATGCTCCTTCCCTGCTTAGCCTGATCTGAGGAACGCCTTGGCATCTGGATTTTTTCTTCATCAAAAACTTTACAGACCAATCCGGAACAGTCGAAGCCTGCGGGCGTGTTCCCGGCATATTTGTACGGGGTTCCAAGATAATTTTCTGCATTATCCAGTACAAAAGCTCTGGTGCCGGAGACCTTTCCGGAGTTGGAAGAACTTAGTTTTTTAATATTCGCAGGTTTACTGCTGGAAGGTTTTTTCTTGTAAGTATATTTTCTCGCCGAACTGGAGGAACCGCAAGACGCCAGAAATAAAGATAAAAACAGAAGCAGGACAATTTTTTTCATTGTATAAGTTAAAAAAATAGCGTTTCCCCGATAGCTCTGATTTTTTGATGACCTAACAAAAGTAGCACAGTTAATTAACTTAAACAAGTAATTCGAAAAAAAATCCCTTCTGACAGGGATTTTAAGGTAAAGCGGTTAATGTTTTTCTTTCATTTTTCCATTTCTGAAGCGTACGCTTGCTGTCTGATAATAGGCTATGGTTTCATCTACAAGCGCATTATTTTTTGTTCTGATTTCATTGAGAGACTGCTGATCAGCAGCTACTTGGAACTGCTTAATTTTCTTGCGGTCATCAATTTGCGTGAACTGATTATTTTTTAACAAACCTAAAGTTCTGTAATTGCCTAGAAATGCGCGCTCATCGCCAGGCTTAGTCTGGTTGATATCTTTACCGTAAAAATTTGAATCATAATTCCAGCCCAGATATCCGAACAGCGTTGGCATTACATCAATTTGAGATGCGAGCCTGTCTATTTTTTCTGCTTTTCCAAGGTTATAAATCACAGCCGGAATGTGGTGCTTCTCAATGTTGATCTCCCATTTTCCGGCACTGCTAGCGCAATGGTCTGCCACAATCACAAACACCGTATTTTTGAACCAAGGCTTCTGCCGCGCTTCGGCAAGGTATTTTCCAAGTGCATAATCCGTGTATTTTACGGCAGCATTACGGTCGCCCTGAGGCAAATCGATTTTTCCTGCGGGGAAAGTGTAAGGTTTATGATTAGAAGTGGTCATGATAAACTGAAAAAAAGGCTTCTTCTGCCTGCTGCTTTCGTCAGCATATTTTATTGACTGCCTGTAGATATCCTCATCACAGATTCCCCAAGCATTTTCAAACGTCACTTCACTGTCCTCAATGGAGAACCTTTTCGTTTTAATTTCGTCCGAAAGAGGATTTCCACGGTCTCTGTCCACGATATCAAAACCCTGACCGCCAAAAAAATTATTCATATTATCGAAGTAACCATCGCCGCCGTAGATAAAATAAGGATGGTAATTTTTTGTTCTTAAAACGGTAGCAATCGAAAATAGATTGCCATTGTCCGGCCTTCTTACGATACTGTTGCCGGGAGTCGGCGGGACTGATAAAGTTAAGGCTTCCATCCCGCGAACCGTTCGGGTTCCTGTGGCGTAAAGCTGAGTAAAGAAAATGCCTTCTGTGGCAAGTCTATCATAATTGGGTGTGATGTTATCCTTATTACCAAAAGCCTTCAGAAACTCTCCACTGAAACTTTCTATTGTTACAAGAACGATGTTAGGCCGTTGCTCAGTACTTCCGGTAGTGTTTCTGGAGATATCGTCCCACTGTTTGCTGGTGTAGCTTTGATTATTCTGCAAAAGATGCTGCTTTAGAACCGAATACGCTTTTTTCTCTGGTAATGACGGATAAAAAGTCATATAATCCAGTTCATTGGCCTGAAATGCAGCGATGAAGGAGAATGCGCCATTCTTTCCGAGTTCATTCACTACCTTATTATTGCTGAAATCTGCGAACTTGTTTTTCATTGTGATACCAAGAACTACAGTCACCATCAGCGTAGGAAGCAAATAAGCGGCACGTTTTTTTAGCGGTATTTTATCTGTAAACGTATTCTTGAACTTATTTGTTTTAATGAGAAGCACAAACGTCCCTATAATCAAGGCTACCAGCACGCCGATGATGAATGGCAATGGATAAGATTGGTTAATATTTTCCACCACTTCGTAAGTGTAGATCAGATAATCTACTGCGATGAAATTAAAGCGGATACCAAATTCATCCCAGAACGGAATTTCCGCCAGTAAACTAAAATAAATGATGATAAAAATAAGCGCCAGATAAACATAGGTAATTATTCTGTCTGCTAAAGAGCCAATCCATTTTTTGGGAACCAGCAGCAGGTAAATCTGATACAGCAACAGAAACATCAGTCCCATCGTGAGATCATAAAGAAATCCCGTTCCGAAAGCGCGTAAAATTGCCACAAGGTTGAAATCAACATTCGCAGCTGACCAAATCAAAAAAATCACCCGAATCAGTGATGAAAGTATGATATAAAGACAAAGGGCGGAAAAAAGGACGGCAAGTCGCCCGGAGAAAAAGCGGCCAACAGTAGTATCAGAAACCTTTTTGGAATTCATAGAATAAGGATAATAAATTGGTGAAAATTACTAACAAATTCCGAATACTTTTTATCCTGCAAGAGATTTTTATTTAGAATAAGAACAATCTAATAAGCCAGGAAGAAATAGCTCCAACTCTAATATATCAGAAAAGATAAGAGGGCAACTAGTGCCCCCTTTAATCAATAATCGGGTTTTCTATGAACTCGATTACCGTACGTAGTAATTACAATTTTTTTGCCAAAATAAAAAATCAATCTTCTGAGGTCCAGAAGATTGATCAAAAAAAATACAAGTGGAGAATACCGGATTCGAACCGGTCGCCTCAACACTGCCAGTGTTGCGCTCTAGCCAAATGAGCTAATCCCCCGTTTTGTTTTGCAATGATAAGGATTTTTTTTAACTCACAAAAAAAATCGGACTAAAAATAAATCCGATTTCTGTAAAACATAAAATTTAAAAATATGAAATCAATTTTGGTTTGATTTTAAATATTCGTCGATGATCTCAAAAGCCTTTTTTTCGTCTTTTAAGTCCACTTTTACAAAAGTGTTGGTTGCAGTGGGAGTCGAGAGAAAACTAAGATAAGAATTCTCAACATCGCATTTGATTCCTGCATCTTCCAGCTTGGATTTCACCAGCTGAATCTCCTGTGGGCTGCTGCTCTCATAGACAGCCACTCGTGTTGTTGCATCCATAAAATTCAGATTTTGATTTTTTTTAAGCAAAGCAATTTACGAAAAAAATATCATAATCTAAAATTCTTTAATTTAAATTATCTAATATCGCATTAAGCTTATCTAAAACAATCTGGATTTCAGCTTTCGTTACATTCAGATGTGGGCGGAACCTAATGGATTTTTCACCACAGGTCAGCACTAGCACATCTTCTTCATAAAGCCTTTTGTAGAGCCAGTTTCTGGCCTCATGATCTTTCAGATCAAATGCGCACATCAGACCTTTACCTCGTGCTGCGAAAATATGCTGTGGGTATTTTTGTTCTAATACCAAAAGACCCTCCAGCAAAAACTCGCCTGTCAGCCTGGAGTTTTCAACCAGATTCTCCTTTTCAATCACTTCCAAAACCAGCTGAAACCGGAGCATATCCATAAAGTTACCTCCAAAAGTAGAATTGATTCTGGAGCTTTCCCGGAAAACGTGATGCTCCACCTGATCCAACTTTTCTTTGTTGGCAAGGATACCGCAGACCTGGGTTTTTTTACCGAATGTAATCACGTCCGGAATGATATCCAGATGCTCATACGCCCACATTTTCCCTGTCATCCCGATGCCGGTCTGTACTTCGTCCAGAATAAACAACACTTCGTTCTCGTCACATACTCTTCTCAGCTCCGTAAAAAACTCCTTTCTGAAATGATTATCACCACCTTCGGCCTGAATAGGTTCTATAATAACACATGCCACTTCATCAGGATTTGCCAGTATTGCTTCCTGAATATGCAATAATGCTAACTGCTCATGCTTGATGGTTTCTTCGAGATTTTCCTCCGTAATCGGGAAGTTTAGTTTTGGATTCGTGATTCTTGGCCAGTTGAATTTTGGGAAATACTGGTATTTCCTTGGATCGGCAGTGTTGGTCATGGACAGTGTATAGCCGCTTCTGCCGTGGAAAGCCTGCTTAAAATGGATGGCAATAGAACCTTCCTTCTCCACATCTTTCTGCCAGTTCTTTCTGGTTTTCCAGTCGAAGGCTGTCTTTAATGCGTTTTCAACAGCCAGAGCACCACCTTCTATAAAGAAACAGTACGGCAGCTCTTTCGGAATGGCCACCCGGGAAAAAACTTCCATAAAATCTGCATATTCCTGAAGGTAGACATCACTAAGCGTGGGCTTGTAGATCGCCATTCTTCCCAGCCACGCCGATCTTTCCAGAAGATACGGATGATTATATCCAATGGATGCCGAGGCAAACATCGAAAACATATCCAGATATTCCTTGCCAGTCAAACGGTCTACAATGTAAGAACCGTGTGACTTTTCAAAATCCATTACGAAATCGAAACCATCGGCAAGGATATGTTTTCCTAAGGTTTCTTTTACTTTATTTTGATTGATAATTGTGCTCATTTTAATAAGTGATAAATGATGATTGATAAATAATGATTAGCTCCGGGACCATGACTTATTGATATCCGTTTTAATTTTTTAAAAAAATTCCGGTATCAAACTTCCAGCATCCTAATCCAAATCGAATTTAATTCCCTGCGCCAGAGGCAGGCTGGTGGTATAATTAATCGTATTGGTCTGCCTTCTCATATAATATTTCCAGACATCGGAACCAGATTCTCTTCCGCCACCTGTTTCTTTTTCACCACCGAACGCACCTCCGATTTCGGCTCCGGAAGTTCCAATATTGACATTTGCAATCCCGCAATCTGAGCCTCCATTTGAAAGGAATAATTCTGCCTCTCTCAAATCCTGAGTCATAATAGCAGAGGACAAACCTTGAGGAACATCATTCTGAATGGCAATCGCCTCGTCAAGAGTTTTATATTTAATAAGATAAAGAATGGGCGCAAAGGTCTCGTGCTGAACAATTTCGTAACTGTTTTCCACCTCGGCAATACAAGGTCTTACGTAACAGCCGGAATTGTAATCATCACCTTGCAAAACGCCGCCTTCTACTACAAATCTCCCACCTTCGGCTTTACATTTCTCAATGGAATCCAAATATTGCTTTACAGCATCTTTATCGATCAAAGGTCCAACGTGATTGGTCTCATCCAGCGGATTTCCGATTTTCAATTGACCATAAGCTTTTACCAGACGGTTTTTTACATCATCATAAACCGATTCGTGGATGATTAATCTTCTTGTGGAAGTACATCTTTGTCCGGCCGTTCCCACGGCACCGAAAACCGCACCAATGATGGACATATTGAGATCTGCATTTTCGGTGATGATAATCGCATTGTTTCCACCTAATTCCAGAATGGATTTTCCGAAACGTTCTGCTACGTTTTTTCCAACAATTCTTCCGACCCTTGTAGAACCGGTGAATGAAACCAAAGCTACTTTTTTATCTTTAACCAATCTGTCGCCGATCTCATGATCTGCAATAAGAAGGTTGGAAATACCTTCCGGAAGATTATTCTCTTTAGCTACCTCATTAAAGATATTCTGGCAGGCAATAGCGCATAGTGGCGTTTTCTCGGATGGTTTCCAGATGACTACATTCCCACAAATCCACGCCAATGCGGCATTCCAGCTCCAGACCGCTACCGGAAAGTTAAATGCCGAAATCACACCAACAATTCCCAGCGGATGGTATTGCTCGTACATTCTGTGGCCAGGCCTTTCGGAATGCATCGTAAAACCGTGAAGCTGGCGCGAAAGTCCTACCGCAAAGTCGCAGATATCTATCATCTCCTGAACCTCGCCAAGACCTTCCTGAAGAGATTTTCCCATCTCATAAGAAACCAGTTTTCCCAGATCTTCTTTGTATTCTCTCAGTTTATTCCCAAACTGACGAACCAGATCGCCGCGCTTGGGAGACGGCATTTTCCGGAATTCCTGATAGGCTTCCTGCGCCTTGCCCAGCACTTTGTCATAATCCTGATGGTCCGAAGAAGTGATGGAAGCAATATGATGGCCGTCTACCGGCGAGTAACTGCTTATTTTGGATCCCGAAGAAAAGAAGTCTGCTCCGGTGGAGGTACCGTAATTATCACTTGCAATTCCTAATCTTTTAAGGCTTTCCGCTATTGAAATATTGGACATATAATTTTAATTTTTTTAGAGTCTCTAAGATAAAATTATTTTCTGACCAGCAAAATCCGAAACTAACAATCGTTAGCATTCTACGCATTTAACGATATCATTAAATCGATTAAAAAGATAATTCATTTGAAAAATGGGCGCTTATCCATAAATTTAATTTGAGATAAGACCAATCAACGTTTATTAATTAAGGACAATTTATAATTTTGAATGAGTCTAAATTACAGAAATTTTCCTATTTTTGAAAAAAATCAAAATGGAAGACCAACTGCAAAAAACGGAAGATAAAAAGTTGCCGCGGTGGAAAAGTCTGCTGAAAAAGTTTGGGATTGGCGGAATTATTTTTTTTACGGTGAAAGGGATCATCACTTCTACTTTGATTTATTTTCTCGGGAAAAACTTCTGGATGGTGATCCGGGATTACTTCGCCCAATGGTTTGACTAATAGGTTTCAGTTTTTTTGGTCATGAGCTGATCTAATGAATATCTGCCAGAGCCTAAGACAATGATCATAAAATAAATAGATAGATACAGTACACTGAGCTCCCTTTCCGCATAAGGATCTCCTGCGTGGGCATTAAAACAAGCCACAAGCATTGTTATGATCAGCGGCACGCAAGCAAGCCTGGTAAAAAGTCCGGCGATAAGGAAAATAGAACATAGAAATTCTGCAAAAACGACTAAAAACATCGAAAAAATTGAGCCCATTCCTAAAAAGTTCATAAACTCAATGGTGTTGCTTCCGACCAAAATCTTCAACTTAGGAATTCCATGAGTTAACATCGAAATGCCGACAAATAATCTGAAAATGAGAATGGAAAGATTGAGTAGGGTGGAATTGGGTCTAACCGAATTAATATTTTTCATTGCGTTTTTTTGTTGTTCACTCAAAGCTACAAAAAAATCCTTTACAGGAAAGGATTTGAATGTCTAATTAGCGGTAGCCAAAGTTTTTCAGGTCGCGGTCATTTTTTCTCCAGTCTTTTTTGACTTTGACAAAAAGATTGAGATGCATTTTCTTATTAAAGAATTTTTCCAGATCCACGCGCGCCTCGGTTCCGACTTTTTTTATGGCCTCACCTTTATGACCGATGATGATGCCTTTCTGCGTATCGCGCTCCACGTAGATGATAGAATCTACGAAGATGATGCCTTCCTTTTCCTTAAACATTTCGGTGACCACTTCTACCGAATAAGGAATTTCTTTTTCATAGTTAAGGAGGATTTTTTCGCGAATGGTTTCGTTCACAAAAAAACGTTCAGACTTGTCGGTAAACTGGTCCTTGTCATAGTAAGGCGGATTTTCCGGCAACATGGATTTCAGCTTGGGAAGGATGACTTCTGTGTTAAAATTGTTCAGTGCGGATATCGGGAGAATCTCGGCTTTTGGAATACGCTCATGCCATTCTGTCGCGATTTTTTCCAGATCTTCCTGGTTGGTCTGGTCAATTTTATTCAGTAACAATAACACCGGAACCGGAATTTTGTTCAGTTTATCGATCAAAAATTCTGACTGTTCAGATTTATCTGTCACATCTACAATAAATAAGAAAACATCCGCATCTTGTAAAGAATCTTTCACAAAGTCCATCATTTTTTCCTGGAGACCATATTTCGGATCCAGCACGCCCGGCGTATCGGAGAAAACAATCTGCAAATCCTCTTCATTATAAATCCCGAAAATACGGTGTCGGGTAGTTTGAGCTTTTTGAGTGACAATGGCCAACTTCTCTCCCATCAGCTGGTTCAGAAGTGTTGATTTTCCGGCATTGGGTTTCCCGACGATATTGACAAATCCTGCTTTGTGCATTTTTAAAAATTAATTGTTTGGAAATTAAAAAGGAATATTGACCTTGATAATTGCCTACAAAGTTACGGAATTTTTAGAGTAGGTCTTTTTAAATCATACTTATAAAATTTCATAAGAATTCAAGTTACAAACTATTTTTATTTAACTTTATAACCTAAATAAAATTTAATTATCTATGAAAAAACTTTACATCTTAATTTTCGCAGCCAATTTATGCTTTGCACAGAGTTCAGACCTTCTGAACACCAAATGGGAAATCACAAAAATAGTCGGAGAAACATTCCCTGTACAATTGCCTCCTGCAATGCCACATCAGCAGATGACTCAGTTTAGCAATGATCCTCCAAGACTTAATTTATCATTTTTCAATTCCATGATTGCCGATATCGATTATACCGGTGATCATACCTTTAAGGTCAATAGTAAAGCTTGTACTCTCGCAGATTATATGGGTGACAACGGCCAGGTTAACCAATTTTTTGGCAGATTATGCAACTTCTTTGATAACCAAAGTAACAATACCTATTTTTATTTCATAACAAATAACGGTAACGAAAAAATCTTGACGGTAAGCAACAGCACATTCGGGGAAATTCATTTCAAATCCGCCCAACTTTCCGTGAAAGATGAAGTAGCAAACAAACCACGAGTTTTTCCGAATCCGGCAAGTGAAAGTATCGTTATTGAAAACCTGAAGACCAATTCTGCTATTGAGTTACTTGATAGTTCTGGAAAATCAATAAAGACAATTTCTGTCAAATATTCTGGAGAAGAAATTGACATCAAGAATCTCAATCCAGGGATCTACTATTTAAAAGTCGATGGACAACCTCTTCAGAAGATCATAAAGAAGTAATTGGATGATGGCAGCAGCTTTTGGCTTCCAATGTTACGTCTTAAAATAAACAATTAAAAATCAGTAAAAAATCGGTTCAAGTTAGAGCCGATTTTTTTATTTTAAAGTTCTACCTTTGCCAATTCACTTTTTCAACGCAACCTTTATGTTTACAGACAAAGAAATTTCAGATATCAATCGGCTTCTCGTTCCGGAAAATAATATCGTTATCGTAACGCATCATAATCCGGACGGCGACGCTATTGGTTCCTCACTTGGACTTAAACATTATCTGAAAACAAAAGGAATTGATGCGATGGTGATTACGCCGAATGACTTTCCAAAATTCCTGAAATGGATGCCCGAGGCTAAAAAAATCGTCATTGGTGAATATAAACGGAAAGTGGCAGGCGAAGCGATTTATAACGCCGATGTCATTTTCTGCCTTGATTTTAATTCCTCCTCCAGAATTGGAATTCTGGGCGACTGGGTCAGCAAATCCAGAGCCAAAAAAGTTCTGATTGACCATCACCAGATGCCCGAGCAATTTGACTTTGTCTATTCCGACACATCGGTTCCAGCGACTTGCCAGATGGTCTATCATTTCATCCAGGCCAATCATGATGAAAAGCTGGTCAATATGGATATTGCACAATGTCTTTATACGGGAATCATGACCGATACCGGCGGATTCCGATTCCGGTCTACCAGTGCAACCACACATAGAATTGTAGCCGACCTGATTGAAAAAGGTGCAGACCCAGCCGTTATCACTTCCAATACGTGGGACACGAATACGATCTCCAGACTGCATTTACTTTCTCTGGTACTGAGCCGAATTGAGTTGACGAAAGAAGGTAAAGTGGCTATTCTCTGGCTGAAACGTTCCGAACTGAAAGAGTACGGTTTTGACAAAGGCGATACGGAAGGTTTTGTGAATTATGGGCTGAGCGTGCTGGGAACTAAAATGGCGGTATTTTTCATGGAAGATCTTTATGAGGATTTTATAAAAATTTCCTTCCGGTCCAAAGATTCCGTGGACACGAATCAGTTTGCGAGACAATACTTCAACGGTGGCGGACATATCAACGCTTCGGGAGGAAAGTATTTCAAATCGATTGAAGACACGATTGAGGATTTCAAAGAAAAAGTGGAAGCGGAAGATTTTTAATTTGATAATTTATATAAAACCGTCAAAAAACACAATTGCAAATTCATCTATATTTATATTATTTTAACATATTTTTCATTTTATATTGATAAAAATTTTATATTAGTAAAAAAATAATCAGTCCCCTGTTAGATTATAAGCAAATAGCAAAAAGACGATTATTAGTAATATAAAAATCAAATTCAATTAAACTATGAGAAAAAAAATTGTTAGCATTTTTATTTGCGCCAGCATTTCAGTTGCCGTTTCTGGACAAAAATTAGAGAAATTTGGAGCAGACCTTGCCAAGAAATCAATTATGGGCAAAGAGATTCGAATCCCATACACAGACATGATCAGTTATTATGGTTTTGTAAAGCCAGGCTCACAACCGGACGAGATCAAGAACGGAAAGAAAATGTACTATCTCTATGTGTGGATCCCTGTCGCTGCACCAGAAATCGGAATAAGAATGATCTCTCCGGTTCCGGATAGCGTGAAGCCTTCGGAAAAGGATTTTGTCTCGGCAGACTATACAGCCAATAGCGGTGACACAAAAAGCTATTTCGACACTTGGGTCACTTTAGAGAGAGCCGCAGGCATAATGAGCATGAGCGATATTGCATCCAAGGCAAAAACCGCAAAATGGGTCACCATAGAAAGCAATGATGACTCCAGCGAACTTCCTGCCCAGCCATCCGGAAACAAGTACAATTCCTTGATGAGAATCACAAGTAACATCTCTGATCCGGAAAAATCTCTGGTGATGGGATTATACAGAGTAGGATTCACCACATACAAAACAGGTGAAGTGGAAGGAAGCTTCTTAGCACAAATCGGAGCGCCTGTAAAACTTCCCGGCATTGCTGTGGCAGCAAAACCAGAAGATCTGGCAGCAGCAGTAAAGAAATAATAAAACTTGAAGAATGATAATCGGCCTCCTTACCTAAGGAGGCTTTTTTAATTCATTAAAGTATTAGAACTGAAATCAATGCAATAATTGCCGGTAAAGCCTGAACGAAAAAAAATTTTCTTGAGGCTGTGAGCGCCCCAAAAACGCCTGCTACAACCACACATGCCAAAAAGAAAACCGAGATATTTTTCGCCCAAAGCTGGTCAGAAATAAGCAAACTCCAAATGAGTCCGGCGGAGAGAAATCCGTTGTACAACCCCTGATTGGCAGCCAATCCTTTTGTAGGTTTGAAAAGTTCTGCCGGCAGGCTTTTAAAAGTTTTCCTGCCCAGAGTTTCCCAGGCAAACATTTCCATATAAAGGATGTAAAGGTGCTCCAGCGCACCGGTGGCGATGAGAATTTTTGAGATGATGTCCATTAAGCGGTTTTTTGTTTTAATTTGATAAAATAACTTTCAAAATACTTATAAGAATAGTGTGATGCCAGCAATGTCAGTCCAATGGTCATGATGTTGAAAAGCACGATTTGCACTACTGAATTATGCATAAAACTTTGTGAAGATGCTTTAAGAAACAGAAATCCGACACCTTGCATTACAATGGAATGAAGCATATAAATTCCGTAGGATATTTTACCGAAATATTTTAGAAGACGGTTCTCCAAAACTGGATTAGGCTTCTGAATCATGATAAAAATAAATAGTGGAAATAATATGGTACTCAGGAGTTGATAACTGATCTCAGAAAGGTGCAGCACGAAAAAATCGGTTAAGAAATAGACCAAGATGGCAACCGCAACAAGGAATCGAACCATCCAATGAGGTTTGAAATCCGGCTTTAGAACTGTAAAAATTGCCACTAATCCGCTCGCTGAGAAATAATAAAAGTACATCCTGTAGTAATTTAGAATGGTAAACGTTTCGGTGTGAAAAAGAATAAAGTACAAAACTGTAAAGCAAAGCAGAAACAGCACTACCCTTCGCACCGGCAAGAGCAGGAACAGAGGCGCAACGAGAAGGTAAAACTGCTCTTCTATCCCAATGGACCATAGAATCTCCAGTATTCCTCCTGGATTTTGTTTAGCGAGAATGTTAGAAAAAAAAGTTCCGCCCAGAAGAATTTCTTGTGAAAGATAAGTCTGCGTAGCTGGCATTGGAAAACCGAGTGACGGAAGAATCCAGTTATAATACAATATTCCGAAAATTAAAACAGCGTAATAAAGTGGAAAAATACGCAAAATCCTGCGTCTGTAGAAAGTTCTGATATCAATTGATCCTGTGTGTCTTTTTTCCAGGAAAAGATTTCTGATGATTAAAAATCCGCTTAGAGAAAAGAAAAAATAGACAGCTTCAGTGCCACGGTTTGAGACTGCTGCCGAATTGTAGGACGCAAAACCTCTGTTACTCATAAATTGAGGAACATGATACAGGATCACCAGTAAAGCCATGAAAAATCTTAAGGCGGTAATGTTGGGTAAATTATTCCGCATCTAGAACAACAGATTTTTGGGTAAATGATGCAGCAGTTCCGTATTGATAATGGCAGCACAGATCCCGGGTTTTTCCCAATGTCCATTATGTCCGCAGTCCAAAATGTAGGATTTGATATTGGTTCTGTCAGGAAGATTTTGAATAGTCTTCTCGGAATTGACGGCCGTATCATGCTTGCCGGAGAGTATCAGGATTCTACCTCCGAAGTTTTCTAGAACCGATAGCCTGTCCGCACGCTCGATCATTCCTTTCTGAGAAGCCAGAACCCCTTCAACAGCTGATGTATAAGCGGTTTCCTTGGCTAATTTTATTTTAGATTCCAGAATATCGTGCTCGTTGGGATTAAAAAGATTCGGGACACCTGCGTTGACGAAAGCCCGAAGATTTTCTTCAATGATCCGCAGACCTTTTCTCCTCGTTTCTTTCTTAGCAGCATCATCCGCAAAATAAGTAGAGAAAAACAAGGTTAATGATTTCAGATTTGCGGGATATTTTTCTGCAAAAGCCAATGCAATATAACCGCCCATTGAATGTCCGAGCAAATGAAATTCTTGTAAATCTAACTCATCCGTTACTTTTTTGACTTCATCGGCCATAATTTCGGAAGTTTGTATTTCCGCCACAACTTCAGATTTTCCGAAACCCGGCAAATCTATTTTGATTAACCGAAACATTTCTGACAGAGACGGAATCATGTCATCCCAAATCGAGAGATTTTCCATAAAACCATGAAGCAGTACCAGATTTTCCTTTCCCTCACCTTGTATTTCGTAATGCAGCATGTCTAGAATTTTATGATTATTTTATCTGCGAATCCCGCATTATTCACCGACTCATAAAGTCTGAAAGTTTTCCCGCCGTCCTCAGTAGAGAAATTTCTCTTTCCCGTTCGGACATCCAGTTTCCCGTGGTCATAATCCAAGATACTTTGTGTGATCGCCCCCTCGAATTTAAGATTTTTTGGCGAAGTCATTCTCGCAGTACCTTCAATATCAACAAAATTCTTTCCCATGGCATTGGAGCCTTTTAACTTATATTCATCCTGACCGATTTTTGTAAATGTCACACTACCTTGTCCTTCTACCATATCGTGTGTAAGGGTGTGAACGCCGGAGAGATCTTTGTAACCCTGGCTGGCACGGATGCTGTCATTAATCTTGGTTCTGGCAGCATTGATGGAATCGATGATTTTAATACTGTCCACTTCTGGAGCAGTATTGTCTTCCGATTTTTTACAGGAAGAGAGTGACAAAAGAAGAATTACCGGAATCAGGTTTCTCATAGTTTTAATTTTCCTCACGAAAATAAATAAATTAAATGAAAAAACCTTTCTGAAAATAAATCCAGAAAGGTAGATTATGCTCCCACGGAGTTTTAACAATGTTGGAATTATAAATCCTATACAAACGTTTTGCTCCTACTGAGCCTGGATCATTCCTTAACTTTCTTTTCGTACAGTTCCTTTTCACGATCATTAAGTTCAGCAATACCGTAGCGTTCGGACTTTGTGATGGCGAGTTCGTCCAGCATATCGACCATTGTTTTATACTGGGAATCGTCTGTGGGCTTTATGATGACTGTGAAAATATCTTTATTTTTGGCGTTTGCCTTAGCCGTTTCTATAGTTTTCGTCACCTGAAATTTATCGAAGGAGACCGGCTTCAGACTCTTATCATTCAGATTTTTCTTTTCTTCCTGGTAATAAAAAACCTGCCCTTCTTTACCGAGAATAAATGTAATCGAATTTTTGATGTCCATCTCGGTCGGCTTGTGCGGACCTTTAGCCGGCATGCCGACATCCATCACGTTGGGTTTTGAGAAATTGGTGGTGAACATAAAAAATGTGATCAATAAAAATCCAAGATCCACCATTGGCGTCATATCGACTCTAATTAATTTACGATGTGTACGTTTCCCATTAGCCTGTTCTTTAATTTGCACCTCTGCCATAGCTTTAAGTTTTAGTAGTTGATAATATAAAATAAAAATCCATAACGATTCGTTATCATTATGGATATTGGAATGCAAATTTTATTCCTGTTTACAATAATCATTATCTAATTATCAAAACAACTATCTACAGCATACTAATTTTTAGTTTTAAAATATTCAATACCACATTTAAGGAACTTTTTAAAATCCTCTTTTGGCATATATCCTGAAACCGGAGAATTAATGACTTGCTGATCCGGCGTTACCAGAACATAGTGAGGCTGGGAATTATTGTTAAAATTGACTTGCTGGAACAGACTCCACTTATCGCCAATCGTTTTGACTTTCTTCTTCTGTCCATCGCCCATGTCGATTTTGATTTGTTCATTTTCCGGTAATTCCTCTTTGTCATCCACATAAACGGAAGCGATGATTACATCATTCTGAAGCATCGGCAGAACATCATCCTGGCTCCATACAAATTCTTCCATCTTACGGCAGTTTTCGCAGCCGTAACCTGTGAAATCTATCAACACGGGTTTGTTTTCTTTTTTTGCAACTTCAATCGCCTCGAAATAGTTGTGATACGGCTTCAATCCGAGAATGCCGTCTTCTTCTTTATGAAGATAGCTCACGTTCAGCGGCGGAAGGATACCGCTCAGCATCTGCAATTTTGGTTTCTCGGAAGGTATCAATCCCTGAATCAGATAGGCGATAAACACGATCCCGAATACGCCCAGAATTCTTCTTCCCAAACTGATTTTCGGATTCTTGTCATCGTGCGGAAAGCGTATTTTCCCGAATAAATAAACCACCAACCCAATCGCAATGATGATCCAAAGCACAATAAACAATTCTCTCTTTAAAAAGAACGTTTTGGAAACCAAGTCGGCTTTGGACAGGAATTTTAAAGCTAAAGCCAGTTCTATAAATCCTAAAACGACTTTTACCGTGTTCATCCAGCCTCCGGATTTCGGTAAACTCTGCAATGCCTGCGGAAACAACGCCAACAACCCGAAAACCAATGCCCAGGCTAATCCGAATCCTGCCAAAGCAAATGTCAGTAAGGTTGGAACATTGGTTGCTCCCGCTACCACGCCACCGAGCAGACTTCCTAAAATTGGCCCTGTACAAGAGAATGAAACGATGACTAAAGTCAATGCCATAAAGAAAATGCCAATGATGCCGCCCGCTTCTTCCGCCTTGGAAGATTTATTGGCAATGGAACTTGGCAAAGTAATTTCGTAATACCCGAAAAAACTCAGGGCAAAGAATAAGAATATCGCAAAGAAAAATAGATTTAGCCAGATATTGGTAGAAATCTGATTGAAAATATTTCCCGAAATCCCGTCAATAATATGGAACGGAATACTTAACAATACGAAAATCAGCAAAATGAAAAACCCATAAATAAACGCATCCCGCTTGCCTTTAGCCTTGTCTTTATTGCCTTTTGTAAAGAATGAAACCGTCAACGGGATCATCGGAAAAACGCAGGGCGTTAATAACGCAATTAGTCCGCCCAAAAACCCTAAACCTAAAACAAGCCAATTATCATTAGCCGGTTTCTGTTGCTCAGTTCCGCAATTCGTCAAAGGATTTTTGAAGTCTAAAGAATTGATTTTCAATCCGTCCTGTTTAGGCAGATCTGGTGTCGCAACGGTTGTAGGTTTGAGAACTGTTCCCACTTCTCCTGCCGGAGCCACTTCATAAACAGAGTCTTTCTCAGATTCTGGGATTTTCTCGGTTGCGGACGTTTTAGTGCCTTCAATACGCTTTTCGAACTCCAGTGTTTCCGGAGCCAGACAAACGCGGTCATTACAAGTTTGAAACATTATTTCCGCCGTAATGCTCACCGGTTTCGAAGGATCTTTCGGCTTGAATTTCTGCTTGAAAACCACTTTATTGGAATAATAAACGATCTGAGCGCCGAAAGCTTCCGAAAATTCATCATGCTTTTTCCCGATTTCCTGGACTTTTCCAATCAGCTGGATTCCATCTTCGGATGAAATTTTAAATTCTGTCGGAATTCCGGAATCTGGGGGCAAATCTTTCGAATAGACATGCCACGTATCCTTGATAGTTCCGGTCAACACCGCTTCGTATTCCTCTTTACCAACCGGATTGACATCCAACTTAAACTTGACCGGCGTCGTAATCTGTGCGTTGTAAAGGGTAATTATTAATATAAAAAGTGTCGACAACACCAGTTTTAGATCTTTCATTTTTATTTAGTTTTAACCACAATCATTCAGAGGGTTTGTCATTCCGCAGGAATCAAAATATTACTGAGAGGCCTCCGGAAACGCAAAATTATGGTTTAATAATTATATATCTAAAATTAATTCTGTTTCTAAATTTTCTGACGCAGATCTCCCGTCCTGACGGAAAGGCAAAACGCCCAGGATCTGATCATCAGCATCACAAAGAAGCCAGATTTTTTGCTTGGCTAAAATAGACAATTTTTCATCCTTAAAAAACTTTGAAATTTTCTTTTTCCCAATCATTCCGATAGGGAAAAACAAATCGCCTTCTTTCTTTTTTCTCAATTTAATAGGCAACTGAATTTTATGTTGATCAATTTTCCAAAAACAGTTTCCAAATTCCTGGATTTCCATTTTAATACCATCAGGAATCACGATTTCATTTTCAACAATCTGAAGTGTTATTTCCTTTAACTGCTCATTTCTGACTTGTAACTTCTCACTAAAAATCAACTCATTTCTATTAATGATCAACTGAAACTCAGAATTGAAGAATGAACCTCCAGTTTGTGCAGTAAAAATTTTCTGCATTTCTCTTTCATCATGAAACCCAAATCTTCTCAAAATTTCATACCGGATCAATTCAGATTCTTCGGAGAATTTTTGTTTATCTATAATGATCGGAGTGTCGTTGGAATTTGTTTTGAGCAGCTCAATCTTTCCATCAACCGAATCACTGATAAAATCTTTTGCTTGCTGAATAAATTGGATACTTCTTGAAAAATTCGTCAGAAAATCCGGATTGATTTTTTCCAATTCAGGAACAATATGGTGTCGGATTTTATTCCTCAGATAATCGGTTTTCTGATTGGACTGGTCTTCCCGGAAATCGATTTGATGTTCTTTAGCAAAATCATAAATTTCTTCCTTAGAAAAGTCCAGAAGCGGACGAATAATTTCGTTTCCGTTTTGCGGGATGCCGCTCAAACCTCTGACGCCGGATGCTTTGGAAAGGTTAATGATAAACGTTTCCAACTGGTCGTTTAGGTGATGCGCTGTAACTAGAAAATCAAGATTTTCCTTTTCCTGCACTTGCCTGAAAAATTGATACCTCAGATCTCTCGCCCAATTCTGAATAGAATTTTCAGGTCGCTGGTCTTTCTCCGAGACGTCATACAAATGGAAGGGAATCTGATGCCGCTTACAAAAGTCCGCCACCAGTTTCTGATCCAGGTTAGAATCCTCATTTCTAAGATGATAATTCATGTGCGCCACCTGAAATTTGAGATCAGAAAACCTGAAAAGCTCGGCAAGAACCATGGAATCCACACCACCGCTCACAGCCAAAAGGTATGTTTTTTGATGCGGTAGAGGCAGAAATCGCTTCAGAATATTCTGAAATTTTAAGACAGTTAACACAATTTTATAATGTCATAACGGGTTATAAACACAAAGGTACAGCAATAATCCTTACTTTTGAAACGATTTTTGAATGTACACTTCCAACGCAATAAAGAACAAATTAAATATTTTACTATGAGATTATTTAAAATTTTGACAATGGCCGCTGTGGGACTATCCCTTGCATCGTGTGTCAGCAAAAAGCAATTCGACGCCCTGAATCTAAACTACAAACAATGTGTGGAGGATGCCGGCGAAAGAATGCGCCAAATCCAGGATTTGAAAGGTGAAAATTCTTCTCTGAAAGGTCAGAACGACTTACTACTAGGACAAAACAATGCGCTGAAATCCAGCCTGGATGCCTGTCTTTCCAATGCAGGAAAAGGTTCTGCCAATATTGACAAATTGGTAGGCGAGATCAACGCTTCCAATGCTTACATCAAGCAGCTGATTTCCGGTAAAAGCAGAAACGACAGTTTGAATTTGGCTTTGTCTAACAAACTGAAACGTTCACTGGACAATGTCGCAGATCAGGATGTAGACGTCAAAGTTCTGAAAGGTGTCGTACTGATTTCATTATCCGACAAGATGCTTTACCAGGTTGGGAAATATGACATCCAGCCGGCTGCAGCAGACGTCTTGGCAAAAGTTGCGAAAGTGATCAACGATTATGATACGTACAGCGTCTTAATTGAAGGTAACACGGATAATACACCATTGAGCAGCGCCAACGCACCAAGAGATAACTGGGATCTTTCCGCATTGAGAGCTACAGCCGTTGCGAAGGTTCTTCAGAACCAGTTTGGTGTAAATCCTAACAGAATTACCGCAGGTGGTAGAGGCGAATACAATCCTAAAACGACCAACGCATCAGTTTCCGGACGTAGCGAAAACCGTAGAACGGAAATCATCATTATGCCGAAGCTTGATGAATTTATGAAGCTCATGGACATCGCTCCGGTTAAAAAATAAATGATAAAATATGAATGATAATTAATATTCATTCAGAATTTAGAAACTAAACCTTGTCAGAAATGGCGAGGTTTTTTTTTGGCAGCTATTGACTTCGTCGCAGTGCATTTTAATATTTTTGATTATGGCAGCAATTTCCGCCTTCCGCTATTATCTTTTTGCTCGGCATGGCCTCTCGCAAAAAGGATAACCGCTCAAGTCGGGCTGCGGATTGGTCATCGAAACCAGATTCGGTTATCAATTCAAATTACATTAACTTTGAATATTGAATTTTAAATCCTGAACTCCTCATGAGTTATTTCGAAGAATTAGATAAAGAAATGGACCGCTATCTGGAAGAAACCGCTTCCGAAGAACCTGTCATTCTCAGAAAATTAAGAAAGGAAACCTACCGGAAAACCACGCAGCCACACATGATCTCCGGTTACCTGCAAGGCCGTCTTCTGAGCATTTTATCGCACATTGTCCAGCCGAAAAATGTTCTGGAAATCGGAACCTTTACCGGTTATGCCGCCCTGAGCATCGCAGAAGGTTTGCCAAAAGACGGTAAAATTTATACTATCGATAAAAATGAGGATCTCGCTTATATTCCGAAAAAATACTTTGCCGAAAGCGATTACAGGGACCAAATCGAATTCATCATTGGTGATGCGAAAGAAGAAATCCAAAAACTGGATAAAGTCTGGGATCTGATTTTCATTGATGCAGACAAAGAAAGTTACGCAGAATATCTGAAACTCATCAAGCCTAATCTCCGTTCCGGAAGTATCATTCTGATCGATAACGTGCTTTGGTACGGCAAAGTCCTTGAAAACAACCCAAAAGACAAACAGACAGAACAGATCAAACTTGTGAATAAAATCATCGCCGAAGATCCTGATTTTGAAAATCTAATCTTACCTTTGCGGGACGGATTGCACCTTATCAGAAAGAAATAAACCACAGGGAAATGATTAAAAACGTTCCAAAAACAAGTGATTAATTTCTCGATTTCCAATCCATTAAATCCTCAATTAAGCTATGACAAAAGGTATTTGCAATGTTTCCATCGCCCCGCTAAGAGCAGACAGT
Organism: uncultured Chryseobacterium sp.; assembly: GCA_913778505.1. Classification (GTDB taxonomy): domain Bacteria; phylum Bacteroidota; class Bacteroidia; order Flavobacteriales; family Weeksellaceae; genus Epilithonimonas. The sequence continues at coordinate 71,816 of CAJYWD010000029.1, read as the reverse complement.
TCCGACAAAAGCGAAATCGTATCACAACTTCTTTACGGAGAATCTGCGGATATCATTGAGGTGAGAGATAACTGGACCAAAATCGTTACGCACTACGACAATTATGAAGCATGGATGGACACCAAACAGATCTCGGCGGTCTCCGAAGACTTTTTAAGTTCAAGAAAAATAAACCTTGTGAAAGAACCTTTTCAGTCCACCATGACGGAAAGCGGAAAAGTGCTTCTCTCTATGGGTTCCGAAGTGAATTTTGAAACCACATCTCCCACGCGAGGGCATGACCTGAGCGATAGTATCGTTAACTGTGCCAGGGAATTCCTGAATGTGCCTTATCTCTGGGGCGGCAAAAGCTTTTTCGGCATAGACTGCAGCGGCTTTACGCAGATGGTCTATAAAATTCATGGCATTAAAATCCCACGGGACACTTACCAGCAGGCTGAACTGGGAGAAGCGTTAACCTTCATCGCAGAAGCGAAACCCGGAGATCTGGCTTTTTTCGAGAATGCAGAAGGCCGAATCATCCACGTTGGTTTTATTCTGGCTGATCAGAAAATCATCCACGCTCATGGCAAAGTCCGCATCGACAGTCTGGATTCTTCCGGCATATTTAATAAAGATCAGAACAGGCATACACATAAGCTCCGTTTTATCAGATCTTATTTCTAAACAAAAAAAAATTCCGCTCCCGGAAGTTTTTTTTCGTTATTATTCACATCAGTTTTCTGGACCTGGCTTCTTCTCTCACCTTGCCGTAACTCATGATGTTGGCAATCATGATCGGGATAAAACAGATCGGCAGCATGGTGAAAACACTGAAACCCTGGCTGTAAGTGAGATACAGGCAGGTCGCCAGCATGATGATAAATACGGCAAAAAACACGACATATATCGTTTTGGCAACTTTGAGTTTCTTCATCAATTCTTCATTGCTCAGATCGGAAAGTTTGTCGGTGTTTTTCATACTATTAAAGTTTGAAGCCAAGGGTTACGTTGAAGAATCTTCCGGTCAGCCTCACGGGCACAGGATAGTAAACACTCGGTGAAGAATTAACATCACTGATCCATTGGTTGGCAATCGTATTGTTGATATTGAATGCGTTAAAGATCTGAACACCTAAGGTCAATTCCTTAAAATTTCTCCAGAATGTTCCGCTCGCCTTGTTATCTTTTTGATCAATAAAAACTTTCGTCAGACCGATATCCACTCTTTTGTATGACGGCAATGTTTTCTGATAACGGTAAGCTGCGTAATAGTCCGGAAGTCCTGCGCTGTCAAAGGAAACGGGTGTCCCGGAATTGATACCGCTGGCAAATGTCAAGGTAAGGTTCACACGCATGCTCGGAAACTTCGGCATATAATCCTGGTAGAACATGGAGAAACGGAAGCGCTGATCGGTCGGTCTCGGGATATAGCCACGGCCATCGATGTTTTCATAAACTCTGGCATAGCTTGCGGAAACCCAGGAATCTACGCCCGGAACAAACTGCCCGAATAATCTGGCATCCAAACCATAGGCATAGCCTTCGGCATTGTTCTTTCCGGCATATCGGATTCTTACATTGTCCAGATAATACGGAATCAGGTTTTCCATTTTTTTGTAATAAGCTTCTGTAGTCAGCTTGAATGGCTTTCTATCTTTGCTGCTGCCAATCTGAAATTCGTAATCATTAGCAACAATGATCTGATAGGATTTCTGAGCTTCAATATTAGAATTGAATGCGCCTGTGAGATCTTTGATTTCCTTGTAAAAAGGTGCCTGGTAATAGACGCCGCCGGAAACACGGAACAGCATATCCATATCCCAGTTTGGTTTGATGGCAATCTGCGCCCGTGGGCTGAAGAGCGTCTGGCTGTTGAAACTCCAGTTCTGAATCCTCGCACCACCGTTTACAAAAACCCGGTTATTTCCCCAGTAAAACTTTTTCGAAAACTGGGCGTATGCCGAGATTCTTGTCGGAGTGATGTTATTCTGTCCTGCGATATGATATTTTAAGTTCAGATCCGATGTATCCAGCTGTCCCGGAATCACGAAATCCCGAGGATTGCTGTAACCGATAGAATCCACGAACTGCCATTCATTGGTAAAATCCTTGATGGTTTCGCGCTCAAACTTAGCACCGACTTCAATATCCGTATTCACATCCGGAGAAAATTTGGTTCTGAACTGAGATCCCACTACTCTAACTAATAAGTCATTTCTGGCGTGATCTATCTGTCCACCAGCATCATAACCTGCAACCGGATTTCCCTCTTCGTCAAATGCTTCCAGAATATAGCCGGAAGCCAGGGAATAATACTCCCTCTCACGGTTCTGGTAAGCAAAATTATCCAAAGTGAACTGCCATTTTTTGCTTGGTTTGAAGTTCACACTCACCGTTCCCATCATATTTTTGTACTCGTCATCTTCCTGACCGTTGTAGAATACGGTAAGCCTCATGGGTCTCAGCAGACTTCCGAAATCCACTTCCTTCTGTTTGGGAACCATTTGATAATCATTTTTAGCAAAGTAACCCAGGAAAGATAGAGACCATTTATCATTAAACTGATAATTGAGGTAGGATTGCAGATCGTAGTACTGCGGATTAAAGTCCGTGTCTTCATTCAGGGTATTGAGCACCAGATTGGTATTTCTGTAGCGGCCGGAAATAAGTCCTGTGAATTTTTTATCCTTGGATGCAAAACCTGTCGTCAGCCTGCCGCCTATTAAACTGGCCTCGCCGGAAAGTTCGAATTTCTCAGGCTGTCTGTAATAAATATTAAGCGCAGAGGACATCTTATCGCCGTACCTCGGCTCAAAACCGCCAGGGGAAAAGTTAATGGTAGAAACCATATCGGGATTGATGATACTCATCCCTTCCTGCAGCGAGTTACGCACCAGGAATGGTCTGTAAAGCTCGATATCATTAATATAAATCAAATTCTCATCGTAATTTCCGCCGCGTACCATGTATTGCGAACTTAGCTCTGCATTGGAGTTGACGGAAGGTAAGCTTTTAATCAAACTCTCCACACCGCCTCCAAGCGAAATGACCGTCTGTGCTTCCTTCGCAGAGATCTCTACGGATGTCAAATCATTGGTGGTCTGTTTGGCTCTTTTCCGGAACACCACTTCCTGAATTTCGTTTTCCCTGGCAACGGGCAAAAACAAAACATTGATGGACTGTGACCTTGGCGAAGTTTTGATAACTTTTGAAAAGCCTTTGAAATTTTCTTTTTGCACCTTCAGTTCCTGCTCTGTGGTAGCTAATGGAATTTTCACAACGCCATTACCGTCGGTCTGATAAGTTTGATTATTATAGATGACCTCCGCATTGGCCACGGATTTGCCATCTTCGTCCAGTACTTTGAGATTGATCTGAGAAAAAGCCAAAACCGGCAGAAAGAAGAGAATGAAAAGAATAAAATTTTTCAAAGCTGTAGTTTTTTATCTGATGTTGATTTGTTTTGCAATCTTGAATCAACAAAAATAACAATTAATACAAAGAACGAAAGAATATTTGTAAATCTTATACGAAAAACTGAATTTAATAAGAAAGTCCGGCAATTCCGGACTTTCAGCTTTATAATATCGCTTCTCTGATTCTGGTGAGTTTCCCCAGCAAATCATCAAGCAGATCCAATCTAAGCATATTGGCACCGTCAGACTTGGCTACTGAAGGGTCAGGATGGGTCTCGATGAACAGCCCGTCTGCGCCCACGGCAATTCCTGCTTTGGCAATCGTTTCGATTAATTCTGGTCTTCCGCCAGTGACACCAGAATTTTGGTTGGGCTGCTGAAGCGAGTGCGTCACGTCCAGAATCACCGGAGAATATTCTCTCATTGTAGGGATGCCACGGAAGTCTACCACCAGATCGGTATAGCCAAAAGAGTTTCCTCTTTCGATGATCGCCGTCTTGTCATTGCCGGAATCTTTCACTTTCTGAACGGCAAATTTCATAGCCTCCGGCGAAAGGAACTGGCCTTTCTTAAGCGTAACTGCCTTTCCGGTCTCGGCTGCGGCAATGAGCAAATCTGTTTGTCTCACCAGGAAAGCCGGAATCTGCAACACATCCACATATTCTGCTGCCATTGCGGCATGTCCGTTTTCATGAATGTCCGTAGTGGTCGGGATATTGAAGGTCTCTCCTACTTTTCTGAGAATCTTCAAAGCTTTTTCATCCCCAATGCCTGTAAAAGAATCCACCCGGCTTCTGTTGGCTTTTCTGAACGAGCCTTTGAAGATGTACGGAATGTTATACTGGTCCGAAAGCTTGACGATCTGTTCAGCAATCTGCAAAGCCATCGTTTCATCTTCTATAGCGCATGGTCCTGCAATCAGGAAAAAATTTTTGGAATCCTTGTGATGGATGTTATCGAGGTATTGTATCATTTATTTTTAAGATTTTCAGATGTCAGACGTTAGATTTTAGATTGAATCATTATCGCTAAAATCTGAACACAAATATAAGCATTAAAGAAAGAACTTTCTCTTTACGAAATTGATGGGTGCGATTTGAAATATCCATGAAATATGATCTTCCAATTCTATTTAACATTATTAAAATAACTATTAAGTATTGACGAATAATCATAAAACGTCTGATAACAAACTTTAAATATATCTATGCAGTTTTTAAAACTCGCATGATAATCATTAACACTCGATAATTAAACTTTAGAATTATCCCTACTTACTTTAACATTATATTTTCACGCTTTATCATAATAAGCCCATGCTTTACAATTATATTTTCACGCTTTGTCATAAGATATGCATGCTTTAGCACTATACTTTCACGCTTTATCATAGGAAGTCCATGCTTTAACATTATAATTTTACGCTTTATCATAATAAGTCCATGCTTTAACATTATAATTACAGCCTTAAAGACTAAAAAGTAATATTTAAAAATCAGAATTTAGATTTAAAGAATATATTTGTAATTATAAAACACAAAAATGAGTATCAGAAAGTATCAGGAAAATAAAGAGTATCCTCATCCGCACATCGGTGAATTGGTTCGAAAAGTGATGGTTGCAAAAAATATCTCTTCCGTAGAATTGTCCCGCCGTCTGGGAATAAGTCCAACGGGCGTTGGCGTTTATCTGAATCGTCACTCGCTGCAATTCGGGATTTTATGGGATATCGGCATCGAATTGAAACACGACTTCTTAATGGAAATTGCGAACAATTATCCGGAAGGTTTTCCCATGAATGCGAATGCGAAAATAATCAAGGAATTAGAAGAAAAGAAAGCGAAAATTGCAGATCTGGAGAAGGAAATTGAGATCTACAAGAATGCTTTGGGGATCAGGAAGTAAAATTATATCAATTCTTAAGCATTATTTTGTCTTTCCGTAAGAATCTAAACCTAAGTGTCGAGATTCCTCAGGAATGACAAATTGTGTTTTATGAAAACTTCTTGATGATCTTTTCGAATGTATTCACATTCCGGCTGGTCATTTTATCTTTTATGCTTTTCTTGCCGAGAATTTTTCCAAAATCGGAATCCAGAGTCTGTCCTTTGGGAATTTGCCAGTAGAATATACCATTGGCAATCTTCCCTTCTTCACCCTCTGCTTTGCTTGATTTCTCAAATTCTTCCAATAACATTTCTTCAACTTTTTCTAAGCCGATGAAAATATAATTGTGAAAATTTTCAATTGGCGGAAATGGGTTATTCTTCAGAATATCATTGATTTCTTTTTGATTTTTAATGAAAAGAAATGCCTGATAATTGAAATGCTGTGACATGGCCTCTTCAAGAACCTTCTTCAGCTCCACCGAATCTTTGTCAGATTGAAATAATATATTACCACTCGCCAAAACCGACGACACATTCTGCATTCCAGCCTTTGAAAACACCGCGCCAACTTCGGCCATTTTCATATTGGTTCCTTTGACATTTACACCGCGGAGGAAAGCACAGAAGTTGGTCATGATGATGGGTTTTGGTTGTAGGTTTTGGGTTATAGGGTGAAGGTTGCAGTTTACAGGTTGCAGGATGGAGGGTGAAGGTTGCAGGATGTAAGGTGCAAGATGCAAGTTACTGCTCGATGGCTGCAAGTTAAAAATTTTGATGGAAAGTTGAATTTAAAATTCTCGAATCTTAAATCTTGAATCTTAAATCTTGAATCTTAAATCTCGAATCTTAAATTTCAAATCTCAAATTTCAAATCTCAAATCTTAAATCTCAAATCTTAAATCTCGAATCTCAAATCTTGAATCTTGAATCTTAAATCTCGAATCTTAAATTTCAAATCTCAAATCTCAAATCTCAAATCTCAAATCTTAAATCTCAAATCTCGAATCTCAAATCTCGAATCTCAAATCTCGAATCTCAAATCTTGAATCTCGAATCTCAAATCTCGAATCTCAAATCTTGAATCTTGAATTTAAAAACTCGGATCCAAAAGCCCTCTCACTTAGCATCCTGCAACCTTCACCCTGCAACCTTCACCCTTCACCCTCCATCCTGCACCCTGCATCCTGTAACCTTCCCCCTGCAACCTGCAACCTTCAAACTGCAACCTGCAACCCAAAACCTACAACCTTCCCCCTCACAGCGCATAAAAAAACGCGCTTCAGAATCTGAAACGCGTTTGGGTTTATTGTGTGACCTTCATCAGTTGCTTGGTGATGTTGTCCATCTTTTCAGCTTCATAAGTGGTGTCATAATCTTTCATAATATCGAAAAGATAGGAGTAGAACGATGTCACTTTCTGGACATCATCTGCTTTTTTGAAAGCTTTCTCCTTGCCCATTTCCTGAAGGTCTTTGATAAACTGGTTAAAACGTTTATCAATCACATTGAGGGAGTTCACCAGATATTCATATCCTTTTTCCTTCTGCCCGATTTTATTGTAGGCATCGGACACGGCGCCCACCACGAGTGAATATTCCATAGGCTTGGTCCGCATCTGTCGGGACGCGTAGACCTGGAACTGCGGCGACAGTCTGGTGTAGTAATCATACTCTTCGAAGATGCCTTTCTTGAGCTCCTCGGCCAGCTTCAGACCCTTCTGCTCCTGCCCTGCCACAATGTAGGCATAGACGATGGAACTCAGGGATCGTGGATCGTTATATTTGGAAACCGGGATTTCTTTGCTTGCCAAATCCAATATTTCAACAGCTTTTTTCTTTTCGCCTTTCATTGCCAACGCTTCGGCAGCACGGCTTGCAGACGAGCGATAGCCGATGATGTTTTGGGTACAGGTCTCATCAAAGTGAACATTCAGATCCTTGAAATTACCCCATCTGAAATTCTTGACAGTGTTGTATAGCTCGTCGGCATTCACCATTCCCAGCTCGCCATCCGGAGATTCTTCTGTCTTGATAGGCACCAGTCTGTAGCTGAAACCGTCGAATTTAAGATAATTGGAAAGGAAAAACAGGTTGCTGGAGTCATAGATCCCGCCGCTGGAGAAACTGATAGGACGCTTCCAATCGAAATTGGCAAGGATATCCAGCATCATCATATTGTTCTTGAACATGCTGCTACCTTTATAGTTGATAACAATCTGTTTTTCGGCTTTCTGCGCTTCAGCCGGCGTGATGATTCCGGATTTCACGGCATTGCTTACATTCACCGGAAGCACAAACTTGGAAACCGGCAGGAAGTTGAACTTCTGATAGCGCTCTTCGCCAAAAATCATCTTTACAATTTCGTCCTTCTCCGGGGATTTCATTTTAAGAAAGTTCACAGCATCTTTCATGGTCATGGAATCCTGCGTGAGGTATTTTCTAAACGCAGCAAATTCCGTATCCGGAGCGCCCTGATCTTTCAGATTCGCAAAAATATTGGACCAGTCATCCTTACTCATCATATAAACCTGATCATTGGAACCTTCGCGGTAATCCTCGTGGGTTAAGGTGGAAGGTACCGGCATCGAATTGTAGGTTCTTCTCTTCACCTGGTCTATATTCCAAGGTGTAGATAATAATGTAAAGTTGACCACCTTCACATCCGAGCGGAATTCCTCCGTCTCCTGAATGGCCCACACCGGATAAGTATCGTTATCTCCGTACACGAACATAATGCCGTCTTTCGGAAGAGATTTGAGGCTGGAGTACGCATAGTCGTAAGCCGTGTAGCGCCCGCTTCTGTCATGCACATTGTAATTCTGAAAGCCCATCATCAAAGGAATTGCCAGCAAAATCACCCCTGTGACAATCTGCACCGATTTGGTTTTCACCTTTTTCTGAAGCAGCCAGTAGATGGCCGCCACACCCAGACCGATCCAAATGGCAAATGCGTAAAAGGAGCCTACCATTGCATAATCCCGCTCGCGCGGCTCGAATGGCTTCACGCCGGTGTAAAATACAATCCCGACACTGGTCAGAATAAAAAGTGATAATATTGCGTAAAACCTTCCAAAATCTCTGTTCAACTGGAAAAAGAAGCCTATAAGGCCTAGAATCAGCGGAAGCAGGAAAAACTTAACCCTGCTGGTATTCTGAAACTTGGACGGCATTGCATTCTGATCGCCCCATAGATTATTGTCGATGAACGGAATCCCGGTAATGAAGTTACCATTGGTATTTTCCATGTGTCCTTCCAGGTCATTCTGCCTTCCAGAATAGTTCCACAGAAGGTATCGTGCAAAGTAGAAATAGTTCTGAAAGGTGATAAAGTAATCCAGATTCTGCGCCAGCGTAGGCTTCTGCACATTGATAATTCCGAACTGCTTGGCCTTCAGGTAATCATCCATCTTGATGGTTCCGTTCTCGTATTTCTGGCGGAGTTCGTCGAAGAACTGCTTGGCTTCCGGACTTTCCGAGACCTGCTCATTGCCATAATTAAAAGTAAAATCCGGTGCGCCGTACATAGAAATGTAATTGGGCATCACTGACTTATCTTCGCTGAACATTCTTGGGAAAAACCCAACATGCTCTTTACTGTAAACATAATTGAACTTTTCACCCACCACGCGGTATCTACCTGTCTGCGGATCGCGCTCGTAAGTGTCTCCTGTTTTTACCGTTTTATAGCTGCCATCTTCATTTTTTTCGATGCCGTTCGGGTCCAGGTAAGCGGTATAATTCTGTCCGTAGAACGTTGGCCAGTCGCCATATTGCTCACGGTTATAGTAATCCAGCATACCAATGGCATTGTCCGGATCGTTAAGATTCATTGGCGGATTGGCATTGGCACGGATAGGAATTACAAGCCAGCAGGAAAACCCTATAATCATATAAACCACAGACAGCGCAATGGACTGATAAAGGGACTTGCCCGTTTTTCTGGTGTAAGTAATGAACAGATAGCACAATGTGGTAAACAGGACAAATGCGATGATGGTTCCTGAATGGAACGGCAGCCCGATGCCATTGACAAAAATCAATTCACATTTGAAGAAAAACCACATGACCAACGGGAAAATAAACTTAAAGACAATCGCAAGAATCACTAACGTAATCGCATTGGCCCAAAGAAAAGATTTCCACGTGAACGTGTATTTTCTGGTATAATAAATCAGACATACCGCAGGAAGTGCCAGCATACACATCATGTGCACACCCACAGAAAGACCAATAACGAAGAATAACAAAATGATCCACCGTTCATTATCGCTTTCCAGATATTCATTTTCCCACTTGGTGATGAGCCAGACAATCAGCGCAATGAACATACTGGCCATGGCATAAACCTCTCCTTCTACCGCAGAAAACCAGAATGTATCCGAAAACGTGAAACACAGCGCTCCGACTCCACCGGCGAAAAATGCCGCTATTTCTTCACCCACCGTGATATTTTCGAATTCCTTATTGAGCAACCTACGGACAAGATGTGTGATGGTCCAGAACAAAAATAAGATCGTAAATGCGCTGAACAATGCAGACATCGCATTAATCACCAGGGAATAGTGCTGACCATCTCCAAATGCGAACAATGCCACTACAGCGCCCACCAGCTGAAACAAAGCAGCACCAGGTGCGTGCGTCACTTCCAGTTTCACCGCCGAGGAAATATACTCTCCGCAGTCCCAGAAACTGAAGTTGGGCTCTATGGTCGATAGATAAGTGATAAGGGCAATAACGAAAACAACCCATCCCAAGATGGTGTTCCACTGTTTGAAAGTCCAATTCTTCATAAGGAAAATGAAATATCGGCGAAATTAACGTTTTTCATTCATTTAATGATGCTTTTAACATAAATTAAGTGTGGTATATATTTTGAAAATAGCAGGAAATCGATTGAATTATTAACAGGAAATTTAATCTCAAAATCAGATTCGGCGCCCAAAAGTAAAAACATTGCAATTTTTTTTTTATTTTTGCAGACAGTTTTTGAGAGAAAAATGATTATAAAATGACGAATGTACACGATAATATTCTTGGTTTGATTGGCAACTCACCGTTAGTCAGGCTAAACCAAGTAACAAAGGACATTCCTGCGACAGTATATGCTAAGCTGGAGTCTTATAATCCGGGACATTCTACGAAAGACAGAATTGCACTGCACATCATAGAAAATGCAGAAAAGCAGGGCATCCTGAAGCCGGATTCTGTGATTGTAGAAACCACATCTGGCAACACAGGATTTTCCATTGCGATGGTATGCATCGTGAAAGGTTATAAATGCATCCTGGCTGTAAGTGATAAAACAAAAGCTGAAAAAATAGCCTACCTTAAGGCACTGGGCGCCACGGTGTATGTTTGTCCTGCATCCGTGCCGGCAGACGATCCCAGATCTTACTATGAAGTGGCCAAGCGAATTGCACGTGAGACACCTAATTCCGTGTACATCAACCAATATTTTAATGCGCTGAATATCGATGCGCATTATCAGACTACAGGTCCCGAAATCTGGAAACAGACAGAAGGAAAAATTACACATCTGTTCGCATGCACAGGAACTGGTGGCACACTTTCCGGCTCAGCAAAATATCTGAAAGAACAAAATCCTGACATCAAGATCATCGGTGTAGATGCAGACGGATCTATTCTGAAAACCTTCCATGAAACAGGAAAAATCAACAAAACCGAAATCCACCCATATCAGATCGAAGGACTTGGAAAAAATCTAATTCCGGGCGCACTTCTATTTGACACCATCGATGAATATGTAAGAGTGAATGACGAGATGTCTGCTTACAGAACCCGCGAAATCGCATTGAAGGAAGCCATTATGGGCGGCTATACCACAGGCGCCGTTACTCAGGCCTTGATACAATATGCTAATTCTCATGAATTCAAAGCCGACGATTTGGTAGTTTTAATTTATCCCGATCACGGCTCCAGGTATATTACAAAAGTGTACAGCGACAAATGGATGGAAGAGCAAGGCTTCATCAACAACTGTTTCCATAACTACGACGAAGTTTTCAAAACAGAAATCATTGAATAAATTTTTATCTTAATATTTATAAGCCTTTTGTAAATACAAAAGGTTTTTTTAATAAATCAAAAAATATCAGTTAAAAAAATGGACATTTTTGAAAGAATAAAACAAAATCCCGGACCTCTGGGTCAGTTTGCAGATTATGGTGAAGGCTATTATATTTTCCCAAGATTAGAAGGACCGATTGGCCCGAGAATGAAGTTCCAGGGAAAAGAAGTTATCTTTTGGAGTGCTAATGACTATTTGGGATTGTGCAACCATCCTGAAGTGCTGGAAGCTGATGCCAAGGCTGCTGCGGAGTACGGCATGTTTTATCCGATGGGCGCCAGAGCAATGTCCGGCGAGACTGAACAGCATCAGCAACTGGAAAAAGAATTAGCAGAGTTCGTTCAGAAGGAATCTGCTTATTTGCTTAATTTTGGTTACCAGGGCATGGTTTCTTGCATAGACGCTTTGGTTTCAAGAAATGATGTGATTGTTTACGATGTAGATTCTCACGCTTGTATCGTGGATGGTGTGAGACTGCACGCCGGAAAACGATTTACCTATAAACATAATGATATCGAAAGTTTTGAAAAAAACTTGATCAGAGCTCAAAAAGTGACTGAAGAGACAGGCGGCGGAATTTTGGTAATTACTGAAGGCGTTTTCGGGATGAGAGGACAACAGGGTAAACTTAAAGAAATCTGCGCTCTTAAAGACAAATATAAATTCAGAATCCTGGTAGACGATGCGCACGGATTCGGGACATTGGGAGCAACTGGTGCCGGAGCTGGTGAAGAGCAAGGTTGCCAGGACCAGATTGATGTTTATTTCTCTACGTTTGCTAAATCTATGGCCGGTTTCGGTGCTTTCTTGGCCGGAGATAGAGAAATCATCCGTTATCTAAAATTCAACCTAAGGTCCCAGATCTTTGCAAAGTCTTTGACCATGCCAATGGTAATCGGAGGTTTGAAAAGATTGGAACTATTGAGAACAAGACCGGAAATCAAGGCCAAACTTTGGGAGAATGTTGAAAAACTACAGGGTGGACTGAAAAAAATCGGTTATAACCTTGGCGACACCAACACTTGTGTAACGCCGGTTTTCATCCAGGGAACACCAGTGGAAGCGACTTTATTGGTTAAGGAATTGAGAGAAGATTACGGAATTTTCACTTCTGTGGTCGTTTATCCGGTTATTCCTAAGGGTATGATTCTTTTACGATTAATTCCGACAGCCTCACACACCGATGCTGAAATTGATGAGACCCTTGCCGCATTCGAATCCATTTATAACAAACTCTCCAGCGGCTACTACAAAGAGGCTGAAGCAAGACTTCTGAAAGAGCAAAATCTTGAATTCAAACCAATTTGATAAAAAATTCAAATTTCATTAGAAACTCCTCAATATTTTTGAGGAGTTTTTTTATTGGATTAGCAAAATTAGAAATTTAAAAATTCAGCTTACTTCAACTTAATTAAATATCATGTCTTAAATTTTAACAATTTTAACATTACAATAATTTGAATTATAGTATTGATTATCATTCATTTAAGGATAATTTACAACTTAAACCATATTTTTTTTGTTAAAATTAAAATATCGACATTTTTTTCGAATTTCGTAATTGACTTGTCAGAAGGTGATAGCATGACATTGAGATAAACTAAATGTTAAAGTTTTTAACACTTAGATAAACTTATAGAAATAATTTACAAATTAGATAATTATTTAAATATTGATTATCAATATTTTAAATAATTTTCAACGTAAAATGTTAAAGAAATTTAACATAATTTCGAGTTAAAACTAGGCGACAGCGTTATCAGGCAGTTAATTAGTATTAATTTTTTGATAGCGTGGATATTAACCTATAGTTTTGCGTCAAATTTAATATTTATGAAACATTTTAAGTCTTTAAAATTGGCCGTCATAAGTGTAGTTTTGATTTTAATTTCTGCCAATTTAAGTGCACAAAAAAGCTATATTTCGCAAAATAAACAAATTGCAGACCATTTATCAAAGGAATACGGAATCCCAAGCTCAATCATTCTTGCCGTGGCGGTGGTAGAATCGGGCGCAGGAACCAGCAAAAACAGCAAAACACTTAATAATCATTTCGGAATCGTAGGGAAAAATCCTGTCACCACTTCCAAATACAAATATTTTGAATCCGTCCAGGCCAGCTACAGAGCTTTCTGCGAACTGCTCTCTTCTAAAAAGTATTATTCCAGACTGAAAGGTACAGACAATCACAGCGACTGGATCAGCGCTATTGCCAGAGCAGGCTATTCTACACAACCCAAAGAGTGGATGCGAAGAATTAATCTTATCATCAATAAATTTAATCTCTAATCGATTTTTATAATATCTTTGCGGAATAAACGCACAATTAGATATTAGCCTTGGAGAATAAGAATAAAAGGGTGTTTTTAATGACCCTTTTTTGTTTCCTTCTGTATTTTTTTACGAGCATCATATTTCAGGTTTTCGGCTTCAGCTGGAAACCTTTTGACCGTATAAATCTTGTTGCAGAAATCTTCCCTCGCCAAGACCCTACAAAAGATCCGGAGAATGTGCAGAAGACCATTGTTGTAAAGGTAAAGCCACAGCAGGATTTCGAATTGTACAGGCAGCCCAATCTCATCACCAACTTTTATAAAAATGATTCAGCAGTGCTTCCTAATTTTCTGGAGAAACTCCAGAAGTTGAAGAACGGCGAAAAAATCAAAATCAGAATTGCGTATTTTGGCGATAGTATGATAGAAGGTGACTTGCTGACGCAAACACTCAGAAAGGCACTTCAGAACGAGTACGGAGGCTCAGGTGTGGGATACATTCCGATTTTCTCAAGTGTTGCAAGCTTCCGCCAGACTGCCAGCTGCAAAGCTTCGGGTTGGGAGGATGTCAGTTTCAAAACCAAAGGTGCTACAAACCTCTATTTTTCCGGCCACCGCTTTTCCGGGAGTGGCTCAGGAACTTATACAGACCGTACCATTCAGGATTCACTGGTAAAAATCCAGAAAGCCCTCATCTTTGGGCAGAGCTCCGGCAATTCTATTGATGTCAACGGAACTTCAATAACATTAGAAGGAAATGATCCGGTGAACCGACAGATTTTGGCAAATGACCGTTCGCACAGCATTAGCCTGAAAGCCAGATCGGCCAAGAATCTTTACGGCATCAGTTTCGAGAGTGAGAGCGGAATTTTTGTTGATAATTTTTCGTTCCGCGGCATTACCGGCGTTGAGCTGAAAAAACTGGACGAAGAATTTATTCGGTCTGTGCAGAGCGCAAATCATTATGATCTGATCGTATTTCAATATGGAGTTAATCTTCTTTTCCGCCCTAATGATACGGATTACAGTTATTATGTGAAAATGATGACACCTGTGCTCAAAAAATTCAAAACAAGTCTTCCGGATGCCGAATTCCTGATTGTAAGCTCAGCAGATCGCGCTTTCCGCTATAATGATGAGTACAAATCTGCCATCGGGCTTCCTAATCTTCTGGAAACCCAGGCGAAGCTGGCTCTGGACAATGGCTTTGCATTTTATAATCAGTTTGCGACCATGGGTGGAACCAATTCTATTGTGAAATGGGCCACGGAAAATCCGCCGCTGGCCAATAAAGATTACATCCATCCGAACGCCAAAGGCGCAGACATATTGGGAGAAAAGCTTTTTGAGGCTATCCAGAAAGAATACCGGAAATTTAACCAGAAGAAACAGTAGCCATGTTACAGGATTTTTTATCAAGCTTTGATTGGAACAGTTTCTTCCATCAGTTTTTATACGACAGCAAAAATCCATTACTGTTCAACAATGGTTTTTTTGTCTATTTTTTCTTTCTGTTTATCGTCCTATTCTACCTGCTTCGCAACAGGCCTGCTGCCAGACGCTACATGTTCTGCCTTTTCTCGCTGTACTTTTTTTATAAGGCCAGCGGTGCTTTTGTACTATTGGTAATTACTGCAGCCATTATCGATTTTGTCCTTTCTAATGCCATATACAGGACCAAAAGTAAGATCAATAAGAAGATTCTGCTGATTTTCAGCATTATCTTCAATCTTGGGATCTTGATTTTTTTCAAGTACACCAACTTTTTCATTTCGGTGTCTAATGATTTGTTCGCCACGCATTTCAATCCGCTCAATATTCTTCTGCCGGTCGGGATTTCATTTTTCACTTTTGAAAATCTGAGCTATACGATCGATGTTTACCGTGGTGACTTTAAACCGGCCACCAAATTTTCCGACTATCTTTTGTTCCTTTCATTTTTCCCTAAATTGGTAATGGGACCCATCGTAAGAGCGCACGATTTTGTACCTCAGATCAATCAACCTTATGTCATTAGCAATCAGGATTTTGCCAAAGGATTTTATCTGATTATTTCCGGACTGATCAAGAAACTCGTGATTTCAGACTATATCACATTAAATCTGGTCAACTATATTTTTGACAATCCTTCACTTCACGTCGGAGTTGAAAACCTGATGGCTATATATGGTTATGCTATGGTAATTTATTGCGATTTCAGTGGTTACAGTGATGTAACGATCGGGATTGCACTTTGGTTAGGATTTAAGATTCCGACTAACTTTCTGTCGCCTTATCAGAGTACCAGTATCACGATGTTCTGGAGACGCTGGCATATTTCGCTATCCTCATGGCTCCGGGATTATCTTTATATTCCGCTGGGTGGTAACAGGAATGCAACGGTGGCGTCTTACATTTTCGTAATTCTTTTTCTGGCAGGCGTTTTCTTTTCGTCACATCAGCTTTTTCAGTTGTCCTACCTATGGTCGGGTATTGTGGCGGCCACGATTCTGATGATTTTTCTTCTGCCTTCAATCATCACCAAAAATTCTAAGGGTGTTGCTGCCAATTTTAACCTGCTGACCACGATGTTACTGGGCGGTTTCTGGCACGGTGCCAGCTGGAATTTCATCATCTGGGGCGCGATGCACGGCGTGGCGTTGGGAATTCATAAAATCTGGACAATGCTCACAGGTAAAGCATTGGCAGCTTTTAATAATTCTAAGATTTATAATGGATTAATGGTTTTGGTTACCTTCCATTTTGTCTGTTTTGCGTGGATTTTCTTCAAAGCACAGGACTTCGAAACTGCAATGGCAATGATACATCAGATTGCTTATAATTTTGATGCCAATGCCTGGCTTCCGTTTTATGACAACTACAAAGAAGTGATTTGGATGATCGCTTTTGCAATGGTCATTCACTTCATTCCGGATGATTTTGCAGATAAATTAATAAGCCGCTTCGGGAACGTTTCTCTGGTTTATTACATCCTGATTTTCTTCGGATTTTTAATTCTTTACGGCTTCTTCAAATCTTCGGAACAGGTGATGCCTATCTATCTACAATTTTAGAATTTTCGAGAGCTTTCCAGATTAGTCCGCCCTGTTCTACATAGCCATCTTTCTGAAAGTGCACGCCATCACCACTGGCGACTTTCCTTTTAAGAGCTTTCTGGAAATAACCCTGGCCTCCGGTGGCATCATACTGATTGAGAAATGCAACATTGTTCAGTTTCGCTGCTTCCTGAATCCAGCTGACAATGGTTTTGGTTTTATCAGGTTTTAGGTTATTATCCGTGGGTGCAATCAGTAACACCGGTAACTGCGGATTCGCATTTCGGAACGCATCAATCAGATTCCCAATATTAGCCTGAAAAGTTTCCTTGGTGATGGCACTCAGCGCTTCATTCGTTCCCAATGAGATTATCAGCAAATCAGGACTTGTATTCCTGAGTTCTCGGACCTGAATCGGATATTTTAAATAATCCGCATACGTAGCTCCGTTAATACCTACGCTATTCAGCACCACGCCACGTTTTGCCTGACTATTCAGAAACTGGAATCCGTAGAGTATATTACCTTTCGCAGCGTTGGTTTTTAGAATGAATTGTCTGGTCGGTTTCGGAAAATCGAAAACAGTTTCGTCTCCTGTGTAACGACCTTCGCCAATCAATCGCAGTTGTGATTCAAAATCGGGACTATATTCCGGCGTCACCTGCTCTGCTCTGATTTTCATTCCGGCTTTTGGATTTTTTACTGATTCGCCATTCAATTGTAATAATCTGGTGGTAATAGTATTGAATTTGGCCGCCAGCTCCGGATATGTTTCGCCTTCCTCTACCACATAATTGACAATTTCTTTCTTCTTTTTCACAAATTGACTCAGTGGTTTTGCGGATTCGTAAATGCTGAATGATTCACCATTCAATGAAGCATTTCCATAAATTTTTACCTGATTGAAGGCCGACGAATCTTTATTAAAATCAATCTCTACAAAAGAATCTTTCTGATTGCCCATCACGAAACCCAGAGCACCCATTTCCGGAAACACATCCTGGTCATAAACCGAGCGGAAAGTCACCCAAGCCTGGTTGGAAACTGAAGCATAATCTACCTCTCCATTGGAATTGGCGATAGAATACGGAAAGACCAAACCGCGTCCTGCATTGCCATATCGGGTTTGAAATTTCTTTCTCAAAACATCTGTCAACCATCCCGATTGGATATGCGAGTCGCCAAGAAATAAAATATGCGTCACCGATTGATTGGATTTTAATTTTTCGGTCAGTGGTTTTAGGCTTTCTGCGTTTTCAATGCTTTGAGAAAAGGCTGAAAAGTTAATTGCGAAAGCGGTGATTAATGTTATTGTTTTAAGGGAAATTCGCATTGTCAGGAAATAGGATTAATTCAGTCTTTCAGACCATTCAAGTTCTTTAGGCAATTCGAGATTAGAAAATTCTATGTGAATGACTCTCCGCTTTTTGTTATTGACCGTTCTGTTGGAACCGTGTAAAAGCAGCGGTTTCATAATCATTATTCCATCTTTGTTCACAAAACAAATTTCTTCAGTTTCAACATTCCAATCGATGGTTTCGGGTCGATAAATTTCTTTGCTGTGAGAATTCGGAACCACTTTCAAAGCGCCATTATTTTCATCTGTGTCATCGAGATGAATTCTAATCGTGAATATATTTTTCAAATAATCAATTGGTGGCTGAACCGCAAATTGATTTTGCTTTGTTGTCCAAGGTCCAAAACCTGCCAAATCTATTTTCTTATCAACAGAAATCGTTAAATCCTGATGGTAGGAAACATACCAGTTGGATTTCTCAGGTTTGTCAAAATAGATACTTTTCACGACGAAATAATCGTTTCCAAAAACTTCATTAATGATTTTCCTGATGTAGTCATTAAAAATGAATTGCTGACTTTCCGGAACTTCTTTCAAAAATTGTCGAATTGCAAAAAGGTCTTCCGAATTCCTGAATGCTTCTTTAGAAGTATCAATGGATTCAATCAAATTAATGATTTGATTGATTTCTTCATCAGAAAAAACATTATTGATGATTGTAAATCCTTTGTCGGAGATTTCGGTTTTATGTTGTTCTAAAAGCATCATTAATTCACCTTCTTCAAATCCAAATCCTCAAAATCAAAACTGAAATCCGTCACATCAGAAATAGGTTTCATCGTCGCCGAAATCGCTTTTCCGTTTTCATCAAAATTCAAGGTAAAAAATACATCGGCATCATAGCTTCTGTCGTCCCATTTCACCACAAAAGAATTCGCAGAATACGGAATCAAATCTCCTTTTAGTCTTGGGGAAGATTTGCAGGCAATGCGGTAAGTTTTCCCCACCTTTGTCACTTCCACAATTCCGAACCATGCATCTCTGTACCAGCCGATGAATTGCTCATCTTTCAGTTCCAGTCTATATTTCGCTGCTTTATCATAAACTTCTTTCTTTTGTTTGGCGAAGGTTTCTTCATTCTTTTTATTTCTGTCGCCATAAAGCTTCAGCCAGTCGCGGTTTTCAACGCCCAAATAAGCATCTTTCACAGAGTTGGTAATCGTTGAGAAAGCGGCACCAGACTGTTGGTTCGTCAAAACCACGATTCCCAGTTTCATATCCGGAATCAAAGTAAAATGCGTCACTGTTCCAATCAAACCTCCGGAATGCTGAACCTGCAAGTGACCTTTCACATCACTCAAAAACCAGCCTAATCCGTAACCGTAAAAATGAGTATCGTAAGGCGAAGTCAATCCAACTTTATCCGGAATCTGAAGACTCCAAAGTTCGTGGGCGTTTTTCTCAGAAACCAGACGTTTTCCGTCTTTGGTCACAAATCCATTCAAAAGGAAATTCGCCCAGGTTGTCATATCCTGAATATTGCTCATAATACCGCCCGCAGCATTCGCAGTTTCATTCCAGTCGTGAGGAACAGCTATCGCCTTGCCATCTACAGGAGCGTGCGCATCGATGATATTTTGTGAATTTTTTGCTCTGTTGTATGAACCGAAACTCGCCGTCATCCCGACAGGTTTCATAATTCTTTGCTCAATAAAATCGGCCCATTGCAATCCTGAAACTCTGTGAATAACTTCCCCAGCCACAATGAACATAATATTGTTATAATCCAACGTCGTACGGAACGGATTTTCCGGCTTCAGGTATCTCACATTGTGAATAATATCATTCACCGTCAAGTTTCCGCCTTCAGGAAAAAACATCAAGTCGCCTTGACCCAATCCTAATCCGGCTCTGTGCGTAATTAAGTCTTTAATCGTCACATTCTGAGAAACGTAAGCGTCTGCCATTTGGAATTCTGGAATATATTTGGTCACCTTATCATCCCAGTTGATTTTGCCTTCATCAGCCAGCATTGCCAAAGCCGTACACGTAAAACCTTTGCTGTTCGAGGCAATTCCCACCAAAGTATTCTCATCCATTGGCTGGTTATTTTTAAGTGAACGGACACCGAAACCTTTGGCATAAACCACCTTTCCGTCTTTCACAATTCCAACAGACATTCCTGGAACATCAAAGGTTTTAAGAGCGTTCTGAATCAGTTCATCGAGCTTTCTTTCCGCAATCTGAGCGTTGGAAATAACGAAAGACAATAGAACAAAGAATAAAGATATATTTCTTTTCATTTTTAAATTAGAATTTAGGCTAAGATAGGAATTTGTAATTTTTAATTGTCAATGATTAAGGGTTAATTATCTTTACATTTCAAATTTAATTACATTATAAAATGTCATATTGCCAGGTCATAGAATCAATGCTACCCGAAGAACGGAAAGCATTGCACAAAAAGTATCACGATAATCATTACGGTTTCCCGATTCATAATGATGATGAACTGTTCGGAAGATTAATTATGGAAATCAATCAAGCAGGCCTGAGCTGGGAAACGATTCTGAAAAAAGAAGAGTCTTTCCGAAAAGCGTACAGTAATTTCAGTATCGAAAAAATTGCCGCTTATACTGAAAAAGACAGGGAAAGATTATTGGCTGACCCGGGAATTATCAGAAATAAACTCAAAGTCAATGCAGCGATTGAAAATGCAAAAACCATTTTGGAACTCAAAAAGGAATTGGGGTCATTCGAAAAATGGCTGGAACATCATCATCCGAAAACGAAGGAAGAATGGGTGAAACTGTTCAAGAAAACATTCCGTTTCACAGGTGGAGAGATTGTCGGTGAGTTTCTGATGAGCATTGGATTTCTTAAAGGTGCGCATTCCGACGATTGCAAAATCAATGAGAAAATTTTTGCTGCGAATCCGAAGTGGAGAGAGGAATAAACCACAAAAGTCAGAAAAGAAAGTGGTGGAAAATTAAATGGAATATTTTTGAGCATTTAGTTTTCATTCCGTAGGAATCTCTACAGAGTTTGCTTAGATTCCTACGGAATGACAGATTTGCGTTTTCGATTTTAAAATTTTCTGCCTTTTGTGATTAAGAAAAATTAGCCCTAAATTTGTAAGTATCTAATAAAAATCAATGGAAAGTAAAAAAGAATTCTTCCTCGAGTGCTACAAACTCGGGATTATCAAGTTTGGGCGTTTCACACTGAAAAGCGGGATAGAAAGTCCATTTTATGTGGATTTGCGTCCACTCGCTTCTGAACCGAAAATCCTGAAAAAACTCGCTAATTATCTTTTGGAAATGCTTCCTTTGGATAATTTTGATATCATCTGCGGCGTTCCTTATGCAGCTCTTCCAATGGCAACGGCGATGTCTCTGGAAAGTTATCTTCCGTTGATTATCAAAAGAAAAGAAGCCAAAGCTTACGGCACAAAAAAACTGATTGAAGGCATTTATGAAAAAGGACAGAACTGTCTTTTGGTAGAAGATGTCATCACATCCGGAAAATCTTTGGTTGAGACGATTGATGAAGTTGAAAATGAAGGAATCAAGGTTTCTGACATCGTTGTTGTTCTAGACAGACAGCAAGGTGGAAAAGAGAAACTAGAGGAAAAGGGTTACAAAGTCCATTCGCTTTTTAATATTTCTGAGGTTGTGGAAATCCTGAGAGAAGTCAACTATATCGATGAAGCAGAGGTTGCCAGAATTCAGGACTTTGTCAATGGAAATCAGGTTGTTTTTGAAGAAAAAAAACGTTTGTCGTACGAGCAGAAACTTGAAGCGGCGGAAAATTCTTTTGCTAAGAAAATCCTTGAAATAGCCATTGAAAAAAGGTCAAACCTGATTGCTTCTGCAGATTTTATCACAACTAAAGAATTGTTAGATTTTGCTGATATTGTGGGTCCGCACATTGTGGTTCTCAAAACTCACATCGATATTCTTAACGATTTTGATGCCGATGAAACCATTCTTCCGCTCAAAGATCTGGCAACGAAACATAATTTCCTTCTGATGGAAGACCGAAAATTTGCGGACATTGGAAACACGCAGGAATTACAGTTTTCTTACGGCACTTATAAGATTTCCAACTGGGCAGATTTGGTGACTTCCCACATCATCGGTGGCAGCAAAAGTTTAGATTGCTTTATGAATGTAGGCGTGATCGCAATCGTCGGCATGTCTTCTGAAGGCACTTTGACGGATTCTCATTATCGTGAAGAAGCTTTGAAAGTTATCGAAAATCACTCTGCTGTGATTGGCTGCGTGGCTCAGAATGAAGTTTCTGACCAGCTATTATTATTCACGCCGGGTGTAAATTTAGCTGCAATCGGCGATGACAAAGGGCAACAATACAATTCGCCGGAACACGTGATTAAAAATTACGGCACAGATTTCATCATCGTGGGAAGAGGCATTTACAAGGCCGACGATCCGGAACTGGAAGCTTTACGCTACAAAAGCGAAGGCTGGAAAGCGTATCAGGATTCATTGTAAAATTAACAATAAAAAATATAGAGACTCTCATCAAAATTTTGGCGAGAGTTTTTTGTTTCCCTGTCAGACTGATTGAAAAACTTTAACAGCTAAATATTAATATTCATCAGAAAAAAGTGTTAGTTTTAGGTATTGTTATTTTTTTGATGAAGCGATTGTTTTTCAGCCTTGCTGTATTTTCCTTTTATTGCGGTCTGCACGCGCAGCAGGACAGTATTTTTCTGAAAGTGAAACTGAATGATGATCAGAGATCTCTCAATGTAGAGCAAAAGCTGATCTATCACAACAAGGAGGGAAAATCTATCTCTCAGATCAAATTGCTGAATTGGGTGGCCGCGTACCAGAAACGCAAAACGCCGCTTCTGAAAAGAAAAGTTGAAGACCGTAAGAAAGATCTTTATTTTGCCGAGGACAAGCAACTTGGAAAACTGAACAGACTTCAGTATGCCATCGGAAATACGGCCTCGGAAATCCTGAACCGCAACCAGGAAAACATTCTGATTCCGCTGAGCAGCCCTCTGCAAGCAGGACAAAGTATAGAACTGAATGTGACATACGACATTCAACTACCCGACGCCAGATTTACTGGTTACGGCGTAGATGCCAATCATATTCTGCTGAAATATTTTTTCCTGGTACCGGAGACTTTTCTGCATGATCAGGCAAACAGCTTTTACCGGGACACAGAAGAGACTGCGAGTGCTGACACTTTCTGGGATGTCAACTTTGAAGTGCCAAAGTTTTACAAAATCTATTCTAACCTGCGGCAGTCTGATGAAGACAGTTTCATAGGCACTTCCATCAACGATCCGGAATTTCTGATTTCTAAAGAATTGTATCCTGAATTTCCCATTGATATCGATGGTCAATCCGTAAAAGTCCAGCTTGGCTATCAGGTTAATGAATATCAGCGGCAGATTTTGGGTACAGTGCTGAAAAATCAGCTTCAATTCATTAAATCGCATACCGGCAATCTGCCGCCTCAATTGTTTATCAGCAAAAAATTCTTCAACAAAGAAGAATTCATCGGTATAGATGACATTAAGTTCTGGAAATTCAAGTTTCAGCTCTTCACCGATTACGAAAAGACCGATCTGGATTACTTCAGCGTGATCTCCAAGAAGGTCGTTGATGAAAGTTTTGTTTCGGATAAGACCGAAGATCATTGGCTGAAAAATGGACTTAAATCTTATCTCGAGATCCAATATTTAAAAACCAATTATCCTAATCACAGACTTCTGGGCGCACTTCCAGACAACGCCAGTCTTTTTGGCATCAAGCCGCTTAAACTGTTTCATGCCTCAAAACTGAAACTGACGGAGCGTTATGGACTGGCTTATCATTATATTTACACTCAGAATCTGGATCAGAAGATCAAAACGCCGTTTTACAAGCTCAGTAATTTTAATACGACAGCCATCAGCCAGTTCGAGATGGGCAGTTTACTAAATTACTTCGCGGAATACATGGGTCAGGATTCATTTGACAACTTCATCAAAAACTATTTTGAGCAGTCTTATGGCAAAAAAACACATGGTGCAGATTTCTTAAATGACCTTGAAACTTACAGCAACGGAAAGTCCTTGTTTCTTGGCAAAATGATGGATGAGAAGCACCGTATTAACTTTAATCTTAAAAATATTGACTCCGAAACCAGGAATTATCTGGTTGATATCAGGAATAAAAATGCAGAAAACGTCCCGCTGAAGGTGGAGACCGAAA
Organism: uncultured Chryseobacterium sp.; assembly: GCA_913778505.1. Taxonomy (GTDB): domain Bacteria; phylum Bacteroidota; class Bacteroidia; order Flavobacteriales; family Weeksellaceae; genus Epilithonimonas. The sequence continues at coordinate 47,601 of CAJYWD010000029.1, read as the reverse complement.
CCCGTGAAACTGAAAGAGCGACTTTCTGGAAAGATGGAAGCACACTGAGAAAAGATTCACTCACTGTTCCTAAACAGAACACCTATAAAATTGTGCTGAACGATGATTATATTTTTCCGGAAACCAATTACAGAGACAATTACATCTACACGAAAGGTCTTTTTTCAAACGCCAAGAAAATCAGACTGAAGTTGATAAAAGATATTCAGAATCCGGAATATAATGAGATTTTTCTGACACCAAGGCTGACCTTTAATGCCTATGACAAGATTTTGGTGGGCATGAACTTTAAGAATCAGGGAATTTTTGATCAGAAATTTGACTATTCTGTCACGCCGTATTACAGTACCGGAACAGGAAAAATCACAGGTTCTGGTGCTTTAGGTTATTCCATCTTGCCGCCGAATAGTTTTTTCAGAAGCTGGAATTTTGGAATTTCAGGATCATATTTTCATTATGACAATGATCTGGCCTACAAACGTTTTGGAGCATCCACGTCATTTAATTTTCAAAAAAATCCGCGCAGTGCCATTGGCCGAAGTCTCTATTTCTCTTATAATTATTATGAGCGGGAGCTGACGCCAGAGATGATCCTGAACAATCAATACTCCAAATATAACCTTTGGAATGTTGGCTATTCCTATTCCGACAATCAGCTGATTCACGAAAAGTACATTGGAACCAATTTCCAGTGGATGGAAGATTTTCAGAAAATTTCGGCAGAAGCATTCTACCGCTGGGAATATGCAAAGGACAGAAAAATCAGTTTCCGATGGTTTGCCGGTTATTTTGTAAAAAACGAAACTAAAAATGCACTGTTCAATTACGGGATTTCCAGAGTTTCCAATTACTCCTTTTCATACGGCTTGCTTGGACAGAGTGCTACATCTGGGATCCTCTCGCAGCAGTTTATTTTGGCGGAAGGTGGTTTCAAATCTATGTTCAATACCTCGGTTAATCAGTTCATCACAAGTGTCAACGTAGATTCCCACATCTGGAAGTGGTTTAACATTTATGCTGATGCCGGCGTGTACAAAAATAAAAACCGGGCTGCACAGTTTATCTGGGATTCCGGGATCAAGGTAAAAGTGATTCCTGATTTTCTGGAAGTTTACTTTCCTGTGGCATCAACATTGGGATTTGAGCCCGGATTCAAAGATTATGGTTACAGGATCCGCTATACATTGGTGCTGAATCTTGGGGCACTGATCAATAACCTTAGACGTGGCGTATTCTAATAAAAAAGGCTTCCAAAATTGGAAGCCTTTTTTTACTAAAAACTATAATTAGTTTTTGATCACTTTTCTGCTGATTTTATTAGCACCGTTGTCAACAGTTACGATGTAAGCACCTTTAACTAAAGACTGTGTATTAATTGAACCACCATTCTCAACTCTGTTTGAAGAGATAAATTTGCCATCTACAGAATAAATATTTACAGTAGATTTAACTGGCAATGTGAAAACGATTTTATCATTAACAACAGTGTTGAATTTGACCGCTTTATCGAAACCTGTTGCATCAGAAACTGCCATAGAACCTTTTGCGTAGAACATAATATCATCGAACAAGATTACACCGTCACCTGTATTGTTTTCTGGGTAGACTCTCAAACCTGGTCTTGCGAGCGTAGCACCTGCATTTGGCTGAGCTTCAACCGTGAAAAATTTCCACTCTGGAGAGTCAACAGAATAGTCTGCTGCCTGCATATTGTTAGCACCTGTATCGCCTGACGCTGTTCTAAACTGGTTCCAATATCTGAATCTTGCAGTAGAAGTATTATCCAAATACCATCCGGAAAAAACATAAGTAGTACCTTGACTTACAGGAGTATCTGCTGTAGGGCTCATTGTTCTGTTACCAGTAGAAGGAGAAGGCAAACCTGCAGAATAAGTTCCGCTATGAGCAACTGTAGACTGCACCATTACCGCTCCAGTAGGAATGAACCAATCTGTTGGTTTTCCGTCAGCCCACGTTTCAAAGCTGCTGTTAGGTACAGTGTTTTGAGCTGAAACTGCTGCTATAGCTGCAACACTTAAAATTGTAAAGATTTTTTTCATAATATTAAAGTTTAAAAAATTGTTGTTTTATAATTCAATATAAAGGGTTGCTAAGTTAATAAAAAAATAAATCTGGCAAAATTTAATTTAATTTTTAACATTCGATGCTGATTATATGTGATTTAGAACAGATTAAGCTTAGACTCTATTTCCTAAATTTCAAATATCCCCATCACCATCATTTAACACTTTACTGCGGCAAAGATAACTTTAATCATCTCATGTTATGTTAAATCTGTTTTAAATCATATTGAAACGAATATTCACATTGGAATTACATTTTTATCAGTTAATCCCAAACATAAAAAAACGCCGCCAAAAATGGCAGCGTTAATTTTCTGAAGCTTTCAGAAATTATTTTTTGATAATTTTTTGAGAAACAGCCTGTCCGTTTACAAAACCTGTCACCACATAAGTTCCTTTCGGCAAAGCAGAAACGTCTACTCTTGAATTTTCTGATACCTCAGCCGTTTTTACAAGCTGACCTGCAATACTGTAAACAGATACTTTTGCACTAGAACCAAAGATAAGTTCGTTGGAAACCACGGTGTTTTTTACCAAATTTACTTTGGCTTTAGAAGCGTCTACTACAGCCATTGTCTCTGCAACTTTATAAGTAACAGTGATGGATGGAATTCTCAATTGAAGGTTATTGCTTCCTCCGGTATGAGCATTGGTGAAAGTTAAAATCCCCGGAGTTTCAGCCGTATTGGTCAAAGTGTATGTAGAGCCGGTTCTAGCCGCTGTCTGAATAGAACCATCAGCTACTTTATAAGTTACATTTGGTGTATCTGTCAATGAAGTAAAGCTTACGGAAGTAATTACAAAACCTAATGCCGGAGTAATGGTGAACGTATTACCTTCTCCTGTTGCTCTCACAGAGTACAATCTTAAATGTGCCGGTACAGTACCGGAAGCAGCGAAAAATGCCGGAGCATTGGCAGTTCCAGATCCTGAACTTGCAATGTAAGTCAGATTATTGTCCGCAGGAGAGTTGGTTGTAGATACTACACCGCCACTGAATCCTGTGATCGTAGATTCTACAGTAGTTTGTGCATTTACAGATGTAGACAGAGCGGCGATAGCCAATAATGAATAGAATTTTTTCATTTTATAAAATATTTAAATTGTTGTTTGAATTTAAGCTGGCAAAAATAATATTTAATTATTTACTACAATTTTAAAGCGTTCTTTTTCGTTTTAAATAATTGTTAACTTATTATTGAAGCCATTTTTAGTACATTCGCATTATCATAAAGGGTGCCAAAGAAAAATAAATTTTTCCCGCTCATACTGCTTCTTTTTGCCTTAATGTCTATTAATGCACAGGTTTTCAGTTGGAAAAACCCAAATCTTCCGAAAGATTCTCTCAAGAAAGACAGCGTTATTATTTCAAAAATTAATAAAGATTTCTTTACCAAGGACACCCTCGATTTTATCAGGAAGCAAAATCGGATCATTTATGACGAGGAAGTTTTGGTAAAAAATGACCGTAAAAGAATCCTCGGGGAGCTCAGCTCCAAAGGTTCCCTCATCCGCGGAATTACCTTTGGGAACAATCAGGGTTCTTCTGTGCAGAGTTCTATGGATATGCAGATCTCGGGTAAACTGAGTCCGGATGTCTCAATTTTAGCATCGATTTCCGACCACAATCTCCCGGTTCAGGCAGACGGTTACACGCAGACGTTGCAGGAATTCGATAAAATATACCTTCAACTTAATATCAAAAATCATAGCATCATCCGCGCAGGCCATCTGGATCTGAACGACGAAACCACCTATTTCGGACGCTATCAAAGGAGGAGCATGGGATTACAATTTCTTACAAATTGGGAAAAGAATGGTAACAGGACTTCCGTGGATGTCTCCGGCGGCGTGGCAAGAAGTGAGTTTTTCCGGATGCGCTTTCAAGGTATCGAGGGCAATCAGGGACCTTACCGGCTGACTGGGAGAAACGGCGAATTGTTCATCACCATTATTTCCGGCTCCGAGCAGGTTTACATAGACGGGATTCTGATGAAGCGTGGCGAGAATCAGGATTACACCATCAATTATAACACCGGCGAAATTACCTTCACCAGTTTCCGCCCAATCTACAAACAGAATTTTATCAACGTTTCCTATAATTACACCAACCGGAATTACACCCGTTTTCTCATCACGGGAAGCATTAATCATCAGCGCGAAAAATTGAAGGCAGGATTCAGCTGGTTTATGGAGAATGACAATAAGAACGCACCATTATCCTTGAACCTGAGTGATCAAGACAAACAAACATTGGTAAATGCCGGCAATGATCCAAACGCAATGTTCGCACCTTCCGGCGTGGAAACAGAATACGATGTCAATAAAATCCTGTATCGCAAAGTCTTCACAGGAGATACCTTCCATTACGAATTTTCTACCGACCAGACTCAGGTGCTCTACCAGGCGGCATTTACCTACTTTGGCAGCGGACAAGGTGATTATCAATTGCAGCAGTCCACCAACAATGGCCGTGTTTTTCAATATGTCGGAACCGGATTGGGAGATTACAGAGCGGTGCGCAAACTGCCGGCACCGGAGAAATCCCAGGTTTTCTCTGCCAATGTAGAGTATGCACTCAATGAAGGCGTTATCGGGACAGATGTTTCCGTGAGCGATTATGATGTGAATCTTTACTCTTCCAAAGACAATCAGCAGAACATCGGTTATGCTGCGAGAATCTATGCCAATAAAACCTTTCGGAAAAACGCCTGGACAGGAACACCAATGGTAGAATATCAGGTCATCCAGAAGAATTTTCACATTTTGGACCGGATCAACAATGTCGATTTCTGGCGGGATTTCAACCTCGTCAATGAATTCAGCCAGATTACTCAGAACCGTTTTATTTTCTCGTTCCTCAATGATTTTAATAAAACCTCAAAAGTCAATTATAAAATCAATTACCTCGAGGAGACAAACACCTACAGAGGGATTAAAAATGATTTGGATGCCGCCTGGAAAATCGGAAAAATGACCAACATTCTGGCAATCTCTTATCTTGACACTAAGTCCAATAACCTGAATACCACTTTTATCCGCGGCGCTGTTTCTACCGAACTGGGCGGAAAGAAAGGCAGCTGGATGCTGGGCGGAGCAATGGAGCATAACGAAAAAACCTATAATGCCGCTCAGACCCTGGACCTCACAAGTTTTAGCTGGCGCGAGGCGTTTGTTCAGAAAAAAATTGCAGATTCGGCAAGAACAAAGCTGATGACCAAACTGTATTTCCGAAGCAACGATTCTGTGCAGGACAATCGTCTCAGCAGGATGAATAATATTCTTGGAATTATGGCCGAAAGTCAAATCATCAAAACAGAAAAAACACAATTATCGACACTGGTGCATTATCGCAAGTTCTTCTATGAAAATAAGACTTTTGCGAACGAACAGAATCAGGATTTTGTCGTAGGAAATATCCTTTACAATCAGCAGCTGTTCAGAAATGGTATGCGTTTGCAACTTTTCTACGAACTTGGAAACGGTCAGGAAGCCCAGCGCGAATTTCAGTACATCAAGGTGACGGATGGACAGGGCGTTTACAAATGGACGGATTATAATAATGACGGCATTCAGCAGCTGGATGAATTTGAAGTTGCGGAATATGCAGACTTGGCACAATACATCCGGGTTTACACGAACAGCGTGAACTACCTGGCCTCCAACAAAAACAAATTGCAACTGGCCTTATTTGTCAATCCTTCCGCTATCATCAGTTCAGAAAACGCCTTCCTGAAACGCTGGAATTTTAACCTCTCGTTACTATCGCAAAATTCTTACCTGAAAGGCAGCAAAGTGCTTGTCTGGAATCCGTTTGCCCGCCAGAGCGACCAACTGCTGCGGACTCAGAATATTTTGGCTTCGGCTCTTTTTAATTCCAATGAAAAATCCGGGTGGAACGGTAGCTACCGCTATACCGACAATGATAATCTGGTGAATGCCAACTTCAGTAATGAGGAACATTCTCAAAAATCACATTTCGTAAATCTAGGTTATTCATTTACAAAAGCATTCCGTACCGATTGGGAAAATACCCTGCAAAACGCATCCAACAGCTCACAGGTTTACAGCTCCAGAAATTATCTGCTTCAGAACTGGGAAACGAAACCCAAGGCAACATACAAACTCACCGAGACACTCCAGACCGAATTATTCGGCGCACTTCGGCAAAAGAAAAGAACGGATGGAGAGGAACTTCTGAAAACCTATGAAATCTCCGGAACGCTGCAATGGGAAAAAGCGAAAACATCCGTCAGAGCCAATTTCTCTTTCATCAATAATGATTTTACGGGCAACAGCTATAGCATCGTAGGCAATCAAATGCTGGAAGGCCTGAAAGCCGGAAAAAATCAGGTGTGGACCTTGTACATCCAACAAGCGATTAATTCGTTTATTCAACTAAATGTCAACTATGAAGGCCGGAACTCCGGCGACAGAACGATTCACATCGGAAGTATGCAGGTGAGAGCGAGTTTTTGAGTTCGAGGGTTGGAGGGTGTGAGGGTTTGAGTGTTGGAGTTTTGGAATCGATATGTAAAAGCAAAAAAAAGAGCTATTTTACCTTTAGCTTAACTCAAAATTAACCTTTATTTGATTCACTAACACATAAAATCAAGCACTTGCGAGCGACCTCATGTACTAGCAAACTTCGCATTCTCCAATCCCACACATTCTCCAACCCTCCAACCCTCAAACTCTCTAACCCTCACACTCTCCAACCCTCACACTCTCCCACCCTCACACTCTCCCACCCTAAAACTCTCCAACTCAATTCCTGCTCCACTCACTCCAGCTTCCCACGTACAGATTCGGAATTTCGAAACCGGCATAATCCAAAGCTAAAAGCGAATGACAAGCCGTCACACCGCTTCCGCAATGGAAGATGATTCTATTCTTATCATAATTCTCAAATAATTCTGAATACAATGCTCTAAGTTCTTTTGGAGATTTAAACAAACCATTTTCATCTAAGTTATCAGCAAAAGGGAAATTCTTAGCATTCGGAATATGTCCGGCAACTAAATCAATAGGCTCGCTGATGCCTTCATACCGCTGGGATTCTCGCACGTCTACAATTGCGGATTCCGAATCCTGCGTTGCTTTCCTCACATCATCAATCCAAACCTGTGGCCATTGCCAATCTTTGTATTCAGAAATATATTCAGTTTCGAGATAAGAATCTTCACCAGAACTCAAAGGGTAATTTCGATTTTCTGCCCATTGTAATCCGCCATTCAGAACCTGAACATTCCGGTGACCCACAGCACGAAGCATCCACCAGAAACGTGCTGCTGCATTCGCACCATTTTTGTCATCATAAATCACGACGTGAGAATCAGCATCAATTCCTAATTTCCCCAATGTTTTTATAAAACTGTCAAACTGAGGTAAAGGATGCCGGCCGCCGAATTTAGGATCGTCAATTTTTGCCAGATCTCTATTAAGGTTTGTGAAAACAGCATTTTCCAGATGCTTGTTGAGATATTCTTGCCAGGCTTCCGGACCTGTGCGTACATCATAAATCCTTAGATTTTGTTTCCCGGACATATCTCGGAGTTCAGTAACTTCTAGAATAGGCGATAGATTCTTCATGACAGAGATTTTTATATAAATTTTATGGAACTCTTTTTGATTCCCAAACCCAAATTTAATTAGATTTGCGAATCAGGAAAAGTAAAAATGAAACTATGAAAGAAAAAATCCTCATCACCGGTGCGCTGGGCCAGATCGGAACGGAACTAACATCCAGATTATCAGAAATGTATGGCAGAGAAAACGTCATCGCTTCCGGTCTGGATAAATGGAAGGAAGGCATCACGGAAGCCGGCCACTACGAGAGATTGGATGTTACTAATTTCCAAGCCGTTACAGATGTCATCAAACAGCATAATATCACCACGGTTTATCATCTCGCTTCACTCCTCTCCGGAACGTCCGAAAAACAACCGCTTTTTGCATGGAAACTTAATCTGGAACCGCTGATCCACCTTTGCGAACTGGCAAAAGAAGGACTGATCCAAAAGATATTCTGGCCAAGTTCCATAGCCGTTTTCGGGAAGGGAATTCCTAAAGAAGACGTAAGCCAGGAAGTGGTTCTGAACCCAACAACAGTCTATGGCATTTCCAAAATGGCAGGCGAAAAATGGTGCGAATACTACTTTGAAAAATATGGTGTTGATATCCGCAGCATCCGCTATCCCGGTCTGATTTCGTGGAAAGCTCCGGCGGGCGGTGGTACCACAGACTATGCGGTTGAAATCTTTTACGAAGCGGTAGAAAAAGGAAAATACACAAGTTTCATTAGCGAAAACACCGCCATGCCAATGCTTTACATGGATGATGCCATCGATGCGACCATTAAGCTGATGACAGCACCGAAAGAGCAGGTAAAAATCCGCTATTCCTACAATCTGGGCGGCATGAGCTTTACCCCAAAAGAATTGGCTGTAGAAATCCAAAAGACTATGCCCGATTTTGAAATTAAATATGAGCCGGATTTTCGTCAGGCCATTGCGGATTCCTGGCCGGCCAGCATCGATGATTCTGCTGCCAAACAGGATTGGGGCCTGGATTACAAATTTGATATCTCATCAATGTCGGTGGATATGATCCGGAACCTCAGAAAAAAACTGGGTCATCTCTAAATAATTGGCGTGATACTTCTCACCTTCAATATCGCACTCTCTGATCAGCCTTTCAAAGCGAGGGAAAAAGATCATGAGCAACAGCTGGCGGCTTTGGAAAACAAGGCAGAAAGTATCATGCTCCTACTGGAACTTCATGAGTACAAGGCCACGTTTTTTATTGAAGCCGGCATTGCCGAACAGCTGCAGAAACTGATCAGAAATATGGCATTTGCCGGTCATGAAATTGCGCTATATAATGTCAATTCCGACATCGTACGCATTGAAAACACTAAAAAAAATCTGGAGCAGCTGCTGGAAAAACCCATTCGAGGCATGAGGCAGAAGCTCCGCCGATTGACTTATCCTGAAATTAAAAATCTGGAATTCAGCTACGTATCGAATATTGAAAGTTCTAAAATTAATTTTCTCTGGCGCAAACTGACGACCAAAACTGATATCTACGAGCAAGATGATCTGACCATTGTTCCGGAAAGTCAGTCACCGTACTCTCAGCTTCCTTTTAATGATTACGTGCTGCAGATGACGCCGATGAAATACTACGAAAATATGTTGCTGGAAAGCCTGAAGAACAATGAATATGTGATGATTTATGCCAACAGCTGGCAGTTTTTCGCCAATGACGAATCCCCTTTTGAACTACCATTTTATAAAAGGATGAACACAGGAAGAAAGTTTGAGGACAGGCTGGAGCAACTTCTGCAGTTTATTGACGAAAACGAACTGGCCGTGTCCAGAATGAAGGATTATCTTTTCTGAGGATTAACTTTATAAATGCAAATGATTCAAGGATAATCCATTGCTGATATATTTTCAAACATAATATTTACATAAATTTACGAATTTTTAATAGATCACTCGTTTTTGTTTTGAAATTTATACCAATAATTTTTGTCTTCTTATGCAGTTTTGGCTTGGCTCAAAACAGCCGTGACACGGAAACACACAGCAAAGTATAACGAAAGTGGCTACGAGCTTTGGACAGTGGCAGCAGACGACGCCATGGCTGTTGCCGATGTCCGTCAAAACAAGTTTTCGGTGTATCCAAATCCGGTTACTGATATCATCAATATCTCCGGAGATGCAGAGATATCTTCCGTTCAGGTTTACGATTATTCCGGGAAATTGTGGCTTGCAGAAATGCCTCAATCCCGAAAATCACAAATCAATCTTTCTTCTTTACCGAAGGGTAATTACGTGGTAAAGATCAGCTCTGATCATAAAAACAGCAGCTACAAAATCATCAAAAAGTAATTTTAATTGTTACGGTAATCCGGAGGGTTATGTTTCCGGGTTTTTTACTTTAAGAAAAAATACCTGTTGGGATATTAATTATTTATCCCCGCAAAGTCCTCAAGGCTAAATAGGTCAGAAGCAAAGAAACCAGACAGTCCATCATCCAATAAAACCAAGAAATCTTTAGCAAAAAGATTATTCCGGTATGTCTTTATCCGATGTTACTGACAAATAAAAGGAATTATGATACAATTCATAATCAATGAAATGGCTCAGTAACGCCATTCGTAAACGATGTTCACACTTTTTGGCAATATATCCTGAAAGGTTAAAGCGGTGCGAACAATAGTAAGAATTTTAATCTTAAAAAAACATTTACTAATAATCATTAAATTTAGTAAATTTTTAATTATAATTAAATTTATAAATAAAATAAATTAGACAAACACGATAGCAAAAGCTTAGAGAAAGCCTGGAGGGAGCTTAGAGAAGTACAAGACCTTATCAAAGTGAAAATTTTTAACCCTACACGATTCTTTAAAATCACCTCGAACATCAGATTCTTCAGGCTAACATAATTTTTACGGCTTTTCATTTTGAATTCACCATTTTTGTTTCTTAATTATATGTTGTATTTTTGCACTTTGATTTTAAAATATTATCCGTATTAATATGAGTACAACAACACAATACATTCCTTATAAAGTTAAGGACATTTCCCTTGCAGAATGGGGAAGAAAAGAAATCACTTTGGCCGAAGCTGAAATGCCTGGTCTGATGGCCATTCGTGAAGAATTCGGACCGTCTCAGCCACTTAAAGGTGCCAGAATCGCAGGATGTCTGCACATGACCATCCAGACTGCAGTTTTGATTGAAACTCTTGTAGCATTGGGAGCTGATGTTACTTGGTCTTCTTGTAATATTTTCTCTACCCAGGATCACGCTGCTGCTGCCATTGCTGCTGCCGGAATTCCGGTTTATGCATGGAAAGGTCTTAACGAGGAAGAATTTGATTGGTGTATCGAGCAAACCATTTTCTTTGGCGAAGACAGAAAGCCATTGAATATGATTTTGGATGACGGTGGCGATTTGACCAATATGGTTTTCGACAAATATCCTGAACTGACTGCCGGAATCAAAGGTCTTTCCGAAGAAACAACGACCGGAGTTCACAGATTGTACGAAAGAATGAAGAACGGAACTTTGGTAATGCCAGCCATCAACGTCAATGATTCTGTTACCAAATCAAAATTCGATAACAAATACGGTTGTAAAGAATCTGCAGTAGATGCGGTGAGAAGAGCGACTGATGTGATGCTTGCCGGAAAAAGAGTGGTCGTTTGCGGATACGGAGACGTTGGAAAAGGGACAGCAGCATCTTTCAGAGGTGCCGGTTCTATCGTTACGGTAACTGAAATCGATCCAATCTGTGCGCTTCAGGCGGCGATGGACGGTTACGAAGTGAAAAGATTGGATACCGTGGTGGATAACGCTGACATCGTCATCACGACTACCGGTAATTTCAATATCGTAAGAGCTGAGCATTTCTTGAAATTAAAAGATAAAGCGATTGTTTGTAACATCGGTCACTTCGATAACGAAATCGATATGGCTTGGCTAAACAAAAACTATGGTCACACCAAATCTGAAGTGAAGCCTCAGGTTGATATCTACACCATCGAAGGTAAGGAAGTGATCATCCTTGCAGAAGGCCGTTTGGTAAACCTTGGATGCGCAACCGGACATCCATCTTTCGTAATGTCTAACTCATTCTCTAACCAGACATTGGCTCAAATCGAACTTTGGACCAACTCTGAAGCTTACGGAAACGAGGTTTATATGCTACCAAAACACTTGGACGAAAAAGTTGCTGCGCTTCACCTTAAGAAATTAAGCGTTGAGTTGGAAACACTTTCCCCGGAACAGGCAGATTATATCGGTGTAAAAGTAGAAGGTCCATTCAAACCGGAATATTACCGTTACTAGCCAATGGCTTTTAGCTTACAGCATAATAAACGCTTCAGAATTCTGGAGCGTTTTTTTTTATAAAAACTCTCAAACTCTCAAACTCAATCAGGAGCTATTTCCCGCTATCCGCTATTACTCCTCGCAAGCCAGCCTGTCCTGAGCCTTTCGAAGGGCTTGCTGTGGGGTAACCGCTACTATGGGCTAGGGGCTTTGACACCAAATTATCTTTATTCCTTTGTTCTTCGTTTTCCTTTCTGTAAATTGCAGTTCAAAAAAAATTTCAAAAAAAATGGAATATTCACAACTGGAGCCAAAAGAGATCTGGAAAAATTTCGAAGCACTGAACTCGGTTCCAAGACCATCAAAAAAAGAAGAAAAAGTTATACAATTCATAAAAGAATTTGGCGAAAAGTTGGGACTACCAACTACGGTTGACGAAGTTGGGAATGTCATCATCACAAAACCTGCAACGCCGGGAATGGAAAACCGAACACCCATCGTGATGCAATCGCACCTGGATATGGTTTGCCAAAAAAACAATGACGTCGATTTTGACTTCGAAACCCAAGGCATCCAAATGTATGTAGACGGCGATTGGGTTAGAGCTAAGGGAACCACTTTGGGCGCAGACAACGGCTTGGGCGTCGCCACGATTATGTCCATCTTAGAAAGCAACGACATTGCACATCCGGAATTAGAAGCACTCTTCACGATTGACGAAGAAACGGGAATGACAGGCGCATTGGCTTTGAAACCCGGACAATTGAAAGGCGAAATCCTGCTCAATCTTGACACGGAAGAAGATGACGAAATCGACATCGGCTGTGCCGGTGGTGTGGATGTGACGGCTTCTGCAAAATTCGACCTGGAAGAAGCAAAAGGCGAAATTTTCAAAATCGAAATCAAAGGTCTGCAAGGCGGACATTCCGGGATGGACATCCACAAAGGGCTTGGAAACTCAAACAAATTATTGGGAAGATTTTTATTCTTAGGATTGGATAATCAAATTCAGTTAATTTCTATTGATGGTGGAAGTTTGAGAAACGCCATTCCAAGAGAAGCCAAAGCAATTTTTTCTGTAGAAACGTCATCACGATTTTTAAAAAATATTGAGCAACTGAAGTCTGATATTTTGGAGGAATTTGCTTCCTTAGAAAAAGATCTGGTAATCAATATTGAAAAAACAGATTCATCAGAAAACGCCATTTCTATTGAAAATTCGAAGAAAATAATCTTTTCCATCAATGCGGCTCATAATGGTGTTTTCCGGATGAGTCCGGATGTAGAAGGTTTGGTAGAAGCATCCAATAACGTTGCAAGAGTTGAATTGAAAAATGGAGCAATCAGTATTTTAAATCTGACCCGATCTTCCGTAGAATCTAGCAAATGGGAAGTGGCCAATCAATTAAAATCAGCTTTCGAAAGTAATGGGCTCTCAACCGAATTTGGCGGTTCCTATCCCGGCTGGAAACCAAAACCCGATGCAGAAATTATCAAAGTAATGACCAAACTTTATGAAAATAATTTCGGAGAAAAACCTTTGGTTGTGGCTTGTCACGCAGGATTAGAGTGTGGTATCATCGGTGCCAACTATCCAAGAATGGAAATGGTTTCTTTTGGCCCGACCATTAAAGGCGCACACTCACCGGACGAGAGGGCCAGCATCAGCTCGGTTCAGAAGTTCTGGAAGTATACACAGGACATCCTCGGAAACATTCCTGTTAAAGGATAATCTTACAATATACCTCAATGAGCCGGCAGCAGTGCCGGCTTTTTAATGGGTAAAATTGTCGAAAATTAACAAAAAAAATACATTGATTATTAAAAAAATAAATTAATTATTAATAAATTGCCAATCCGTTAAATAATTTATATGAAGAAAGAACTTTTACGAATTGGTATTTTGTGTAGTGTGGTGGGATTCACATTTTCCGGCCACGCACAGGAATACATTGACAAAAAAATCACCGACAGCAAAGGGAACATTCACATGGTGACCTTCAAAAACGGTAAAAATTTAACCGTTTCAAATCCCTCAGACCTATTCACATCCGTGCTGAAGCTTTCACCGGGTACCGAGATGCGACGCCAAAAATCCGAAACCAACGGTGCTTTTGTGGACGAGAATTATCAGATGTTTTATAACAATCTGAAAGTGGAATTCGGGCGATACAATCTCCATTATAAAAATGGAAATCTGATGAGCATGAACGGTAATGTATTCTCCACTCAAAATGCTGTTACAACAGCCAGAATATCCGCCAGCGATGCTTTTTCGAACGCTTTAAGATATGTGAATGCTGAGAAATACATGTGGGAAGACGCAGATTATGTAGCACAAAACAGTTACAGGAAACCTCAGGGCGAACTCGTTCTGCTTCCTGTACAGACTGGTGAGGCAGAATACAGCCTCCAGCTGGTTTATAAATTCGATATCTATGCTGCAAAGCCTCTCAGCAGAGCCATTATTTATGTTGATGCGCTGGAAGGCAGAATCGTTTTTTCCAATGCTGTCCTGAAACATCATGGTGAGGAAAACCTTATTCCGGTAACTATCAAAAAACAGGAACCCATCCGAATCAAGGCTTACAAGAAAAGTGAGCCTGTGCTTCTGGCGACAGGAACTGCGGACACCCGTTACAGCGGAACTAAATCTATAGAGACTAATTTGGTTTCAGGGTCTTATATTTTGCAGGATATTACCCGTGGCAATGGCGTGAGAACTTACAATCTCAAAAAATCTACCACCGTAGGATCCGCCGTAGATTTCAAAGATGCGGATAACAACTGGACTGCCGCCGAATATGACAATGCCACTTTTGATAATGCCGCACTGGATGCGCATTGGGGTGTAGAGAAAACTTATGATTATTTCAAGGATACTTTCAACCGCAATAGCTATGATAACAATGGAGCTCTTCTCAAAAGCTACGTTCATTATGGAAGCAGCTACGAAAATGCCGGCTGGACGGGTTCCGAGATGATTTACGGGGACGGTGCCACACGTTTCAAACCTTTGACAGCTTTTGACGTTACAGCTCACGAACTGGGCCATGCCGTCTGTGAATATACTGCAGATCTGGCTTACGAAAGAGAATCCGGCGCAATGAACGAAGGTTTTTCCGACATCTGGGGCGCTATCGTAGAGCACAAATATGCTCCGGAAAAGCAGGCCTTCCTAATTGGTGAAGATATCACCAAAGCTTCGCCAGGCTATCTAAGATCCATGAGTAATCCTAAAGTGGCGCTTTCTGCCCAGCCGGATACTTATCGCGGTATCAACTGGAAACCTGCAACTGTGGAAGAAGGCTGCGCAACGCCGATTGGAGGAAGTTTTGGCAACGATTACTGTGGCGTACACACCAACAGTGGTGTTCTTAACCATTGGTTCTACATTCTGGTGATGGGTAAAGAAGGAACTAATGATCTCGGAAGATCCTATAATGTAACAGGAATTGGTTGGGAAAAAGCGGAAAAAATCGTGTACCGACTGGAAAGTACTTACCTGACAGCAAATTCTACCTATAAAAATGCGAGAGATTTCGGAATACAGGTAGCCAAAGACCTATATGGGGAAAATTCTCCTGAAATGATTGCTGTTCAGGATGCTTTCTATGCCGTAGGTGTAGGCTTAAAATATCTCACCACACCGGATACCACGCCGCCTACAGTGCCTACCAACCTGGCTTCGAACAATACCAAAGGTACTAGTGTGAATCTGATCTGGAATGCATCCACCGATGCAGAAGGTGTGGAAGGTTACATTGTGTACAAAGGCGGCGTTGAAATTGCAAGAACAGCCAATCTCACTTATAAGGTGACAGGACTGACGAGAATGACCACCTACAAATTCTCCGTGAAGGCCATTGATGTCTATGGAAATATTTCGGGAGAAAGCAATATCCTGAATGTCACGACTACCAATCAGGTGGAATACTGTAATTCGCAGAGCAGCAATACTACGGATGAAAAAATCAAGAGAGTGGTTTTCGGAACTATCGACAACCCAAGTACCGGAACTGCAGGTTATGAAGATTTCACAAACATTTCCACGGAAGTATCAGAAGGCGAGACTTACACTATTAGCATCACACCTGCTTGGACTTCAACCGCCTATAGTGAGGGTTACGCAGTGTTTATCGACTGGAATGGCGATGGCGATTTCGATGATGCGAATGAAAAACCAGTGACCGTGGCAGCTACTACCACAACGCCTATCACCAGAAGTATTACCGTTCCAGCTACTGCCAGCTTTGATAATCCTGTCGTAATGCGTGTTTCTATGAAATACAATAGTGTGCCTACCAGCTGTGAATCTTTCACCTACGGTCAGGTAGAAGACTACACGGTGATTGCGAAGAAAAAAGTATTAGCAGTGACCGATCTGTCTGGAAAAAACCAGAATACAATCTATCCCAACCCTGTAAAAGATGTTTTGAATATCCGTTCCAAAGAATCCGGAGAATTGACCTTCAGAATCATCAATTCGGCAGGACAGATGATTTCCAGCGGTAAATCTGCTTCGCATCAGATCAATGTGAATCAGCTTTCGACCGGAAACTACATCATTGAACTGACGGATAAGAACGGGGATAAATCCGTTCAGAAATTTATCAAAAAATAAAAAGTTTCACATCATTAACAAAAAAACTCCCAGATGATTGGGAGTTTTTTGCTTTGACAGATTCTTAATATTCTTAATTTTAATGACCCGAATGACCGTCCGGTCCGTGGGCATGGCCATGTGCCAACTCTTCTTCCGTTGCAGGACGGCTTCCAATGATCTCAACATCAAAAAACAGGCTTCTGCCCGCCATCGGATGGTTAAGATCTACCACTACAGCTTCCGGCGTCACTTCCAAAACCATTGCCTGAAAGTTATTACCCTGATTGTCCGACAATGGAAGTACAGCACCTACAGGCGGCAATTCCTGTCCCTGGAACATGTCCACAGGCAATTGTGTAGTAGCCTCCGGATTACGCTCACCGTAACCTTCACTAGGAGAAATTTCGAAAGACGTTTTCTCACCTGTGTTCAAGCTTTGAATCTCCTGCTCAAACTTAGGAATCATCATTCCTATGCCGTATAGGAAAGTCATTGGATTATCATTGGAAGTTTCCTCTACGAAAACTCTTTCTCCATTTTCATCGTTGGTATGCAGAACATATTTCAGCGTTACTACATCATTTTTTTCTAATGCCATGTGCAATTATTTTAATTTAAAATTGAAAATTACCGGTACCGATAATGAACAAATGTAAGGTTTTGAAATTTAATGAAAGAAGATTGCAAAATAATCTCGGCAACAGTCTCAAAATTTTTCTATTTCAAAAAAAATTCTGGAACTTAGCAGAATGGCAAAACTCAAAACTCTATATTTCTGTCAGAACTGTGGCGCACAATATTCCCAATGGCACGGCCAATGCAAAACCTGCGGCGAATGGAACACGCTGGTGGAGGAAATTGTAGAAAAACCGTCCAAATCTGTAGTTACTAAATCCAAATCTTCCATCATCAATATCATTGAGGTGGAAACCAATGAAGAACCGAGAATCACGACACCTTCCGAAGAACTGAACCGCGTCTTGGGTGGTGGTATTGTGCTTGGTTCTGTCACTTTAATTGGTGGCGAGCCAGGCATTGGAAAATCGACACTTTTGCTTCAGCTGGCTCTGAAAATGAAGAAAAAAATCCTCTACGTTTCGGGAGAAGAAAGTGCCTCTCAGATCAAAATGAGAGCAGACCGATTAGCCGAAGTTAAAAACCCGAACTGTTTTCTTTTCACTGAAACCAATGTGGAAAAGATCCTGCATGAAGCCACAAAATTGCTGCCGGATTTCGTGATTATCGACTCCATCCAGACCTTGCAATCCCAGCTGATAGAGAGCTCGCCGGGAACAGTGTCGCAGATTCGGGAGTGTTCTAATGAGATTATCAAATTTGCCAAAGAGAATAATATTCCGGTATTTCTGGTAGGTCATATTACCAAAGACGGACAGATTGCCGGTCCGAAAGTTCTGGAACACATGGTAGATGTGGTGCTGAACTTCGATGGCGACAGAAATCACCTGTTCCGGCTGTTGCGCGCCAACAAAAACCGTTTTGGTTCTACCTCGGAAATCGGGATTTATGAAATGATCTCACAGGGTCTGAAGGAAATTAAAAACCCGTCGGAAATCCTGATCACCAAAAAATCGGAAGAACTTTCCGGCAATTCCGTGGCCGTAACGCTGGAAGGCAACCGGCCGATGCTTCTGGAGATCCAGGCCCTGGTTTCCACAGCCGTTTACGGAACACCACAAAGAAGTTCTACAGGTTTTGATGCCAAGAGACTGAACATGCTTCTGGCGGTTTTGGAAAAGCGTGCAGGTTTCCAGCTGGGCGCCAAGGACGTTTTTCTGAACATTACCGGTGGCATCAAAACGGATGATCCTGCGCTGGATCTGGCGGTAGTGGCGTCCATTTTATCCAGTAATGAGGACATTGCCATCTCGGAACATTACTGCTTTGCCGGGGAAATTGGTTTGAGTGGCGAAATCCGTCCTGTGGCTCAGGCGGAACAGCGCATTACCGAGGCGGAAAAACTCGGCTATGAAAAAATATTTGTGTCCAATCTCAATAAGTTACCAAAACGGAAATTCGGGATCAAAATTGAGGAAATCAGCAAGATTGAGGACTTTGTAGAATTATTATTTTAAATTTGAATATCCGTAATCTATAATTGTTTCGTTTTAAGCCGATTTTGACTTTGGATTTAGCGTTATGAGCGAAAACGGACAATTCAATTTTAACTTTATAAAAAACACCTATGAAAAATTGGAAGAATATTTTATTCCTCGTAATTGCCGTTGGCGGACTTATCCTAAACATTCTCGAGGGAATCAAAACAGATTTTGGCACGGGTTATTATAACGTGATTAGCTTCGGCCTTATTTCCATTTTAGCCATCAGCAAATTCACAAAAAATCCTCTGTAAATGAACTATCTTGCGCATTCTGTTCTTTCTTATACCGACGGCCAACTCGTGGGCAATATGATTGCAGATTTTATTAAAAATAATGAGCGCGGGAATTTTCCTGTTGAAATTCAGGAAGGCATCAGGCTTCATCGCTTCATCGATACATTTACCGACACGCATCCTGCCATATCGGAAGCCAAGAAGATCTTTAGTCCGCTGGTGAGGCTATATTCCGGCGCTTTTGTGGATGTGGCTTTGGATTATTTTGTGGCACATAATCATTCTGCAGATCAACTGCTGGCGCACGCATTGAGAACCTATAAAATTTTATGGAAGCATGAACGATGGCTGCCGAAAAATTTTAAAATGATGCTCATAAGAATGGAAGAAGGCGACTGGCTTTCGAACTACAGAACGGATAAGGGCATCCAATTCAGCATGCAGAATGTCCTTAACAAAGCTAAATATCTGGAAAAGGAGATTCCTGTTTTCGATATTTTCCTACAAAATAAAGATTTGCTGCAGCATCGTTTTGATCAGTTTTTTCCCGATATTCAAAAGACGACCCGTATCAATTTCGGATAAGCTGACAATTAAATCATATATCGTCCTTTTTTCGCTTAAAATAACGTTAATTACTTCGGAAAACGCTGATGTATAGGATTTTTTAATATTTTTGCGCTTCTCTATCATCATGTTTTATACTAAAGTCATATCGGTTGTTTTGCTGTTCCTGCTTTTTGCTGAAGCCGGAGCTCAGAAAAAGACACCAAAAGATATAGACGCAATGATTTCCAAAACCTTTCGCATTGCAGACCGGATTCAGGCGCTTGCCATCAGTAACGAAGCGTACAGAATTTCCGAGGACTTGGATTATTATCCGGGAATGGCAAAATCGCTGAAGGCTGACATCAACACTTATCTGGGTCTTGGTGAACAGGAAAAAGCGCTGTTGTCCGCAGAAAAGCTTTACAAAATTGCCAAGAAACATGACGATGATTACCACTGTGGCCAGGCGCTGATTGCCAAATCTCTGGCCTGCGCATACATCGGATTTTTCGATAAGGCTCTGAAAACAATTGACGAAGCAGAACAATACTGCAAAGAAATCAAAGATAATGATGATCTGTACAGCTCTCTGGGACAGGTATATGCTGCAAGAGGTGAAATCAACAATCTCAGATACGAATCGCCACAAGTCACGTTGAAATATGATCTCGCCAGCGTAGAATACTACAAAAAAATCAAAGACGCAAAAAAAAGAAACGGATGGCTGGCCATTCAGTATTCCAGCGTGGGCTACACTTACATTGATCTGGACGACTATCAGCCGGCGCTGTACTACAGCCGAAAATCCTACGAACTCGCCCGGCAGGAAAGAGATTCCATTAATCAGGCATTCGGACTCTATGGCTTAGGTAGTGCTTACATGGAGATGAACCAAAGCGACAGTTCCATCTTCTACTATAAACAGGCACTCCCGATTTTCGAAAAATCTCAGGACATCTACCGCCAGCAATATATTTACGAGGATCTTTCCACAATTTACGAAAAGCTGGGCGATGACCGAGTGTACGCCTATTATTCCAAAAAGGCACGTGAACTGTCCGAAGAAATCCGTAAAAAAGAGAAGATAGAAACCGACAAGATCTCTAAAAACATTCTGGAGCAGGAAAAGAATCAGTGGTATGACAATTTTTTTGTGATGATTTGCTGTATCGTGGTACTTGTAGTTTTAACTATTTTTCTGGCGGTCAACTATTTCAAACGTTACCGCACCGAAAAAATGCAGAAAGAACAGACGGAGTTTGACCTTATCGAAAAAGAAAGCGAACTGAATCATCTGGAATCTAAGGTCAATGATGCGTTCGCTGAGCTGATGGAATTGGCCAATAATAATGACTCCTCATTTCTGAGCCGATTCACCGACATGTATCCGGTTTTTTATAACAGACTTATTGAAGAATATCCTACGATGACGGCCGGCCAGCAAAAATTCTGTGCATTGCTAAAGCTTAATTTCTCCACAAAAGAGATTGCGCATATCAGTCATATTTCGGTTCGGAGCGTGGAAATGAAGAAAAATCGACTCCGGAAGCAACTCAACATTCCGTCTGATGTGGATCTGAATCAATGGATGATGAGCTTCTAGAATAATCTTACCTTACAATTTTAACATTTGAAATTCAGTAATTTACAACGATGTTGTAGATATGTCGTATGCCATTCTTTGCAACATTGCGCAACAAACCGATACATTTGACGCATCAACAAAACAGGCTTCCTGCCGCTGTTTTGCGGAAGATTCTAAATTCACAAAAAAGATGAGGTCATGATTGTTTAAAGATCTCCATCACACCTTTCAGGTTTTTCTTATTGATTAATTTCATCAGCTGAAACTGACTAGAAAAAATACTTCGGAGTGTTGCTGGAGTATTTTTTTTGATGTATAGTGCAACCTTATCTAAGGCTACTCCAGCGCGGGATAATGGCCAGAAGTCCCAGACCAATGTATAAAAACAGGACGGTAATATCGGAGTAGAGATAGGTGCTCAGAAAATAGTTGTGGAGTCCAAAATGCACCAGAACCATCAACGGGAAAAGTATAACGCCCAATTTCCTGAAGAGTAGGATCAGCAGCCAGCTCAGCAGAACCAGAATATCTGTACCAAACGTGAAATAGAAAAAGCCTTCCGGAATATTGATAAGATCATGCTGGGCAAACTGCTGTGCATCCGTATTGATACTTAGCAGATAAACGAGCAAAATCAATCCGAAAATAATATAGTAATCCTTGTTGTTTTTATAACCTCTGTCTACGGTTTCCATGGGATAAAAATACAAAAAAAAGAGCTTATCCGAAATAAGCTCTTTTCAATAGAAAAAAAATTTCTACTAACTAACTATATACTAACAGCGTTGATAAGACGATTCTTATCGCTGATGTATTCTTCCATAGAGATCATACTCTCAGTTCTCATCACATCCTGAATATCATCGATCTGATAGATGATTCTTTTGGCATCTTCCGTATTTTTCGCTTTCATTTTGCAGAAAATATTGTATTTGCCGGATGTCACACTGGCTTCCACCACATTAGGAATCTGTGCAAGCTGCTTCAGGACTTCCTGAGTATGATTAGATTTGGTCAATAAAATACCGATAAAGGCAGTAAAGTTGTAATCGAGTTTGCTGTAGTCAATGTTGAGAGAGGAACCGAGAATGATGCCTGCATCTTCCATTTTCTTTACTCTCACGTGAATAGTTCCCGCAGAAACGTCCATTTGCTTTGCGATCTCCGTAAAAGGCATTCTTGTATTTTCTACCAAGAAATCAAGAATCTTTTTATCGATATCATCTAGTTGATAGTTCATTGTATGATTTTATTATTTATTTAAAATATAACTAATTTTATTGCAAATTTAAAAAAAATATTTTAAATAATATTACTTATTAAAAGATTAACAAGTTTTAACAAAACATAACAATCAACCTGATAATTGTCATTTTTTAGGCTTATTTCTTGTGGAATCTACTTTATTCTCAGCAGCCTCTATACTATCCATTTTTATATTATCTCTTCTTTTGAAGAAGTCTCGGAAAGAATTGAAACTTCTACTGTACACAACACCAGCACCATAGATTTGATTGGCTCCTGCGCTGGGAGTGATTCCCATACCGATATTCGATGGTTTGGAATACGCACGGAAGAGCCTGCTTCCATTATTGGTTTTACTCCAGTCATACTCTATCGTGCCTTCTGCAGAGAGATAATTGTTATTGGTCGTCGCCTCAGTCCTTGTAATCGGAACTCCGAAAGCTGTTTTTAGCGTAAAACGTGGTGACAATGCGAGGCTTACATTCGTATTCGCACGGTCGGAAGAATTGGAACCCGGATTCGCAGTGATATAGTCCAAATCCACCTGAAAGACCTGGCTGATATTGTTAAGTACAGATCCCAGCTGTTTGAAGGCCATGTTAACACCCTGATCCAGTGCCGCATTCCCTACATTAATATTAAGTCCTGTATTGGTCACGTTAAAATTATTAAGCACCAAGACAGACCCAAACTGAATCACGTCCTCACCTTCCGTACTCATCTTGGTGGCCAGCGTTTCCCTCACCTGAGACGGCGCATCCGGTGCAGAAACTCCGAATTTGATATCCGGTTTCGTCAGTGTCCCGGTAATATTGGTCGTCAGCACCACATTAACAGGCTGGCTGAGAGACATTCCGAGGTATTCTCCTGCATTGGTCACCGTTCTGGTATAATTTGCGGTAATGGAAAGATCCGGCGTCATCGCATTGCCGCTCCACTGGATATTACTGCCTCTGGCAATTTGAAAGGTTCGGTTAAGAATAGCTTTTGATACGTACGTTCCATTGTCCACGGTATAAGTACCATTCATGGCTATATTACCACTTCTTTCCATCCTGAATTTAAGATGACGGGCATCACCTCTTACTGAAATATTCCCCACATCGTCCCCGACAAGAACATTAACCAACGAGCCTTTATCAATGGTCACATCAAAGTCAATCAGCATATTGGGACCCGATTTCTTTTTGGTTTCCACACTCACCACACCTTCATCATCCCTTTTCAGAAAACGCAGAACTTTGAATTCTTCCACATTCGCAGTAGAAGCACTGTTGAAGGTGAAGGTACTGTTATTCAGTACACGCAGTCCGTCATTGGAAGTCCCGATAGAAAGCCCGGTAACAGGACCATCTACGTAAAGGTCGCCTTCCGCAGTCACTCTTCCCCAGAACAGGTCATTATCTTCCTGAGTAGAGTTGAGAACCAGAAGATTATCGGCACGCATAATCAAGTTGACACCCAATGATGATAAGGTTTCGAACTGGATGGAACCGGAAATACTTCCTTTGGAATTTTCCCGGCCGTCTTTGATGCCAATGTTGTTGAGAATCGCCAGACCGCGCGATAGATTGATAACCGTATCATCAAAGGAATAATCTACTCCGGTGAAGAGGAGTTTCAGTCCAAAACCGTTCAGAGCAATATCACCGCTATAATCAATATCATTCACAGAACCGGAAATCATCAGGTCGCCAGTCGCTTTTCCACGGATGTTTCCGAAAATATCCTTCACGAACTGCTGCGCAAAACCAAGATCAAAACCATTCATTTTGGTGTCCAGATTCAGAACCGGTGACGGATGGTTATTATCGATGGTTCCAGTAACGTCCAGGGTATTCTGGCCCAGCAATTCTGATGACATTGCCTGGATATTGACATCAAACACGTTCGGCTTTTCGCTCTTGGTGATTCTTGTTTCAATATTTCCCATTGCTCTGCCATTCATGAAAATATTAGTAACATCCAGATCTACCAGCGGCTCCAGATTGTCGCCGGATTTCTTGATCTGAATGGTTCCATTGGCAGTTCCCTTGATATCCAGCTCATTATTATCTTTACCCAGTGCCAATAGTTTAGAAATATCGAGATTTTTTACCTCGGCATCAGCTGTAAATTCCTTTCCGGATTTGAAGTCTGCATTTCTGACCAGCAATTCACTTTCGTCTGAATAGATGCGGAGATTTTCTACGATAAAATCCTTTTCTTTCTTACGGTAAGTGATGGAATGGTTCAGCTCCGGACTTGTATCCACGCTCCACTCTATGTTATTGAATTTGATACTTGTCGGTTCAAACCGGAACACATAATCGCCGATTGCGTTAGTCGTCTGGTTGATACTGACGGCATATTCTTTCATCTGATTAGATGCTTCGTCATCCGGATTGCCCAATTTAAAATCGGTTCCAATTTTCAGAAGCTGTCCGTCCTGATTATTAGCCGATAGTCTCACATCCTGCAAAACCTTATTGCCATACTGCGCTCGCTTTACCGTGGCCAGGAGTTGCTGACTGAGATCTGCAGTATTGACTCTCAGCTTCAGGCTGTCCACCATTGCGCTGTCCCGGCCTTTGTTCATATCCGGCTGGAATGTGGCATCTGTTTCGGCGAGGAACTTTTCGGCTTCGGTCAGTTCGCGCTGGCCTGTCATCACATATTTTATTTTCGCGGCATCGGCATTCAGCACCAGATCATTCGTCGCACCCACGTAATTTCCGGCTACCTGCGCACCGTCTTCCAGCTGAAGATCCGGCATAAAGAAGGACACCAAACCTTGCTTCACATCGAAATCAAAATCGAAATTCTGGCCGGCGAAGGTTTTTTTCGGCGGATTACCGACCAGGATTTTGTTAAGGCTGTTCTGCACCATCAGCCCGATATTTTCCAGTTGGAAACGGCCTGAGATTTTTCCAGTCACAGCGCCGGGTGCATCTACGGAAACGATTCTATTACCATCCTCAAAATAAGCTCTGAGTTTGGAATCAGGAATGTGAAGTTTCTGAGCAGGTGAATTAAGTACAAGATTATTGATAGTGGCATCCATGTTCAGATCATTCAGAGTGGTCATCGCCAGTTTTCCGTCCACCAGACCGCTCACAGAATTGGTAGTGCCTGCGGAAACGCCGAAATATTTAAGATCAAGGTATTTGATATCGGCCACAAAATCCGCCAAAAGTCTTTTCGAGCTGAAATCTACCATACCACGGAAACTACCTTTGGCGTGAGTATCATTGGCATTGATATTTCCCGTAAATCTTTTCTTATTCAGCACGCCATCAATAGCAATATTGTTAAGGCTTTTGCCCATCAGATCAATATGAGCAACATCGGAAGACGTTTTGACATACATCGTATTGACATCGAAACCTTCACCCTGAATGTTGAATCTGCCAGAGATCAGACCTACCTGCTTATTCTTGGTCAGAACACTTACGTTAAGGTCTTTGACATCGGCATAACCCCGGTATTTGGGCCGTTTGGTACTGTAATCCACCAGGTTGAAATCCTTGAACTTGGCCTGACCAATGCCTGTCAGCAAACTCCCTGTGGCAAAAACCTGTTTGGGATTGACCTTTACGGAACCATTGTATTTCAGCCTGCCGAAGTCATCTGCAAAATTTCCCATTTTGGAAGAGATGAAATCCGGCAGTGTCGCTTTCAGGCCTTTGTAGGTAAAATCAGCGGAGACGTTCTGACTTTCTATGAAAAACTTCTTGTCCAGCACGCTGGAGATGGACATCTTCTTCGTATTCAGGTTGATCTCCTGCGAGCGGATCAGGAAATTGTTCAGTTTAAAATTATTCAGCGGTCCGGTCATGGTTCCGGACACGTTGATGGGCGTATAATTATCCCAGTCGGGAACAAAATAACTCAGATCGTAACCGCTCATCTGGCTGCCCGGGGTGATCCTCAGGTCCCAATTGACCTTATTCCCAAAATCTGCAAATTTGGTTTTCGGGTCCAGATTTAGGATCGCTTCACCTTGTAAAAGAGAATAATTGGTATTGAAGGTCAGATTTCCCAGTTTCAGATGCTTCTTGGTGAGCTCAAAATTGGTGGAAAATGCATCAACAATATGCTCCTTGCCATACCGTTTAGTGATGAAATTAAAATTCCTGATATCGGCAAAAACATTGGCGCCTTCCACTTTCAGGTTAGTAACATTCAGATTAACATTGCGTGCATCCAGCCATCTCCCGGCCTCACCCGGACTGTTTTCATTAACGATAGTAGCCTTGCCGTTGATGATGTCAAATTTCAATGCCATCTGAAACGGTTTCTTCTTCGGGTCACGCGGTTTTCCGTCATCAAAATTATCAACATAGCGGATAAAATTACTGATGCTGTCGCCTTTGTAAGTTACCACACGGATCGTAGGTTCAATGATTGTAGCCTGATTGAATTTTATATCTCTTGTATTGAAAGCCAAGGCTACCCAATCGGACGCCACGCGCAGTTCTTTGGCCTGTACAAAATCCTGGTCCCGGTAATCCTTGAGTTTAAGCCCTTTTATCGTCACATCGCCGAAGAAATTGACATCAATATCCTCAATCGTCATCCTCATTTTCAGATCTTTGTTCAGGAAATCGATCGCCTGGCCGGCAATGTAACTTTTGGTAACAGGAAGATTGATGACGATGAGAAGCAAAGCCACCAGCGCAATAAAGGCATAAGAAATGGTACTGAGAATACGGAAAAAAAGCGGACGCTTCTTCTGGCTGGCAGGCTTGCCGATTTCTGGTTCTTCGTTATTTGTACTTTTATTTTCTAACTTTGCCATCTATTATGAGTGCATCAATTATTTTAGGTATAGAATCTTCTTGTGACGACACTTCCGCAGCCGTCATCAGCGGTAGCAAAATCCTCTCCAACGTGGCTGCCAATCAGGAAATCCATAACGAATATGGTGGTGTGGTTCCCGAGCTGGCTTCCAGAGCGCATCAGCAGAACATCATCCCCGTGGTGGAAAAAGCATTCTCGAAAGCAAATATACAACAAAATGATATTTGCGCGATTGGTTTCACCAGAGGTCCGGGATTGCTCGGCTCGCTGCTGGTAGGGACGTCTTTTGCCAAGTCTCTGGCGATGAGTCTGGACGTTCCGCTGATAGAGGTCAACCATCTTCAGGCTCATATTCTGGCGCATTTTATTGACGATGCCAATCCTAAGCCGCCCACGTTTCCGTTTCTGTGCCTCACCGTTTCCGGTGGTCACACGATGATTGTTCTCGTGAAGGATTATTTTGATATGGAAATTATCGGAAAAACCATCGACGATGCTGCGGGTGAAGCCTTCGACAAAATCGGGAAAATCTTTGACCTCGATTATCCTGCCGGCCCCATTGTAGACCGACTTGCGAAAGAAGGAAATCCCGACGCTTTCCAATTCAACAAGCCGAAGATGGAAGGTTTTGACTACTCTTTCAGCGGGATTAAAACGTCCGTGCTGTATTTTATCCAGAAAGAAGTGCGGAAAAATCCGGATTTTATTAAGAACCATCTGAATGACCTTTGCGCCTCTGTCCAGAAATCAATCATCGAAATCCTGATGGACAAACTGGAAAAAGCGGCAAAAGAGCTTAACATCAATGATATTGCCATTGCCGGCGGTGTTTCTGCCAATTCCGGTCTTCGGAAAGCAATGGAAGCCAATCGTGAGAAACTCGGCTGGAACATCTTTATCCCGAAATTCGAATACACGACAGATAATGCAGCGATGATTGCAATGGTGGCGAAACTGAAATACGAACGCGGCGAGTTTACGGATATCAGAACAACGGCTACGGCGAAGTATGATTTGTAGATTTACCATTTTACTAAGGTTATGAAAAATATATTTTATTTAATACTTATTAGTTATACATTTTTGAGTTGTTTTCAAAAAAAAATTGATTGTAAAGATTTTAAATCAGGAACTTACGAAAGTATAAACAAAGAAAATAATTTAAAGTTTTTAATAGAACGTGACAATGATCAACAAATAGAAAAAGCCGTTGATTTAAAAAAAAATAAAATAATTGTAGAAGCCAAAGTATCGAAAATCATTTGGATAAGTGATTGCGAATATAAATTACTAGTCGACACTGTTAAAACTAAAGCTAATAATATTGAAAAATACATTAATTCAAAAGGAGGTTTAAAAAATAGAATTGTTAAAATTCAGAATAGTTGCGCAACTATAGAGACCACTTTTGAAGATAAAAAAATGATTCTTGAGTACTGTAAAATTAAATAACCTATGAAAATCCTCCTCGAAGAAAAAATCCTTGAAAAACAGTCCAAAAATAAGTCTAAGTTTTATTGGATTCTGGAAACGATTACCGGCAAAACAGAAGCTTCTGATGCTCCGGAGGATTTTGACCTCATTGGCTCTGAGACGGGTTATCTGCAAACCATCAAAGAAGAAATTTTGGAAACCATCAACTCCGAAAACATTTTCAGCTTTCAATATGAACCTAAAGAAGGCGACTATCTTTCAATCAAAAACAACCTGAGAAAACAGGAATATCTTAATTTAATTTACCTTAATAACATCTGGGTAGAGGAAATCTATATGTGTTCCTTGCGCGAATGTGACACCGACATTTATACCACCATCAAAACCGGCGTGGCTTTCATCAGTGAGAACGAAATTTATTTTTAATTCGGCCTTTTCAAAGTTTCATAACCTTTCTGACTGAACAAAAACCTCCCACTTAAATCATCAATCCATTCAGATGAGACGCCGATGTATTAAGTTGAAGCCGTGCAATACTTTGTTAATGCGGTGTTTTGATTAGTTAATACGTTGAAGCTTTTAGTTGAGGCGTTGAAGCAGTTAGTTAAGGCGTTGAAGCATTTAGTTGAGGCGTTGATTCACTTAGTTGAGGCGTTGATTCACTTAGTTGAAGCGTTGATTCACTTAGTTGAGCCATTGAAGCATTTAGTTGAGGTAAATTCACTATCAATCAACAACTTACAGGATTCATTACCTCTAACCGTCAATTCCCATTTCATTTTCCCGAAAGTCTTTGCAAAGCGTTTCAATTCATCAACTTTTAAGCATTGAACTTTAAAGTTTAAAACTTATTTTTGTATCAAAATAAAAAGTTATGGCTTCAGGATTCTTTGCAATCTTAGACGATATTGGTGCGCTGATGGACGACATTGCAGTGACCAGTAAAATCGCAACCAAAAAAACTGCCGGCATCCTGGGCGATGACCTTGCCGTGAATGCGGAAAAAGCTACAGGTTTTCTCTCGTCGCGCGAAATCCCTGTTCTGTGGGCTATTACGAAAGGATCTTTCCTCAATAAGTTGATCATTCTTCCCATCGTTTTTCTGCTGAATTTCTTTTTCCCGATTGCCATCAAAATTCTTCTGGTGATTGGCGGCGTTTATCTGGCTTACGAAGGCGTAGAAAAAATCATTGAATACCTTTTTCACAGGAAAAAGACCAGTGGCGAGGTGATAGAGGAAAGCACCTTGGAAGAGGAAGAGGTCAATTCCGAAAAATCAAAAATCAGTTCGGCCATCAAAACCGATTTTATCCTTTCCCTGGAAATCGTGATCATTGCTCTGGGAACCGTCATCGAAAAAGAACATCCGCTTCTGACGCAGATTATCGTTGTATCCCTGGTTGCCATCATAGCGACAATTGGCGTTTACGGGATTGTAGCGCTGATTGTAAGAATGGACGATGCCGGTTTTTTCCTGATGAAAAAATCCGGGAACAAAGGTTTCTTTTCCGGTCTTGGACAGATTCTGGTGAAGGCCTTGCCTATCGTCATTAAAATTCTTGGCGTTGTAGGAACCGTTGCTTTGATATTGGTTTCCGGCGGTATTTTTCATCATAATATTGATGCAGTTCACCATTGGGTTTCGGACAACGTTCCGGCCAGCTGGCCTGAGCAAATTCCTCAGTTTGGATTGGGAATCGTTTTCGGATTGGCTGCGGTTTTATTGGCTACGATTGGGAAGAAGGTATTCAAATTAGTAAAATCGTAGAATTGTTGAATTGTTAAATCGTTCATTTTTGAGATTTTGAAATCGACCATTTGTTGATTTATTAAATCGCTCATTTTTGAGATTGTGAAATTGTTGATTTTTTGATTTGTTAAATTGCTAATTTTTAAGGCAGTTAAACCGTTTAAACGTTGTTGAAATAATTGTATTAAATATGTATCAGTTCTATTCTGAGAAATTAGAAGTTTGGCAAAACTCAAGAAGATTGTAAAAGACATCTACAGAGAAACAACTGTTTTTCCAGAAAACGAAAAATTTGGAATTACCAATCGACTGAGACGCGCTTCAACAAGCATCTCGGCTAATATTGCAGAGGGGTTTTCCAGACAATCTAACAAGGAAAAATCCAGATTTTTGAGCATTGCATTCGGTTCAACAATCGAGGTAATCAATTTTTTAATTTTAGCAAACGACTTAGGGTTTTTAAATGATGAAAATTATAGACAATTGCGGGAAAAATCAGAATTTATAACTAACCAAATCAATTCCTTAAACAAATCCATCAACAAATAAACAAGTTTACGATTCAACAATTCATCAATTCAACAATTCAACGATTCAACAATTCATCGATTCAACGATTTTACGATTTTACGATTCAACAAATAAAGATTTAACAAAATATGAAACTTTTCTTCGGACAGATTTTCCCCGATTTAATAATTGATTCTGACGAGCAGCAGCACATCACAAAAGTTCTAAGAATGCGCGAGGGCGAAGAGATTTCCGTGACCGACGGAAAAGGGAATCTGGCGAAAGGGAATTTGGTTTTTGAAGGGAAAAAAGCTTCTTTAGACGTTATCGAAATCAAAGAAAACCTTCCTGATTTTTCCCCAAAGCTTCACATTGCTATTGCGCCAACAAAAAATATTGACCGTATCGAATTTTTTCTGGAAAAAGCCGTGGAAATGGGCATTTCAGAAGTCAGTTTTATCCTGACAGAAAAGACCGAACGCAAAAATATCAGCATCGAAAAACTCAGAAAACAGGCGATTTCTGCCTCGAAGCAAAGTCTTAGATTTCATTTCCCGGTAGTTAACGATTTGACCAAGTTTTCTGACTTTATGAAAAACCTGGATTCGGAACATACTTTTGTGGCACACTGTAATGAGAGTTTAGAAAGAATTAATCTGAATGCTATTGACATTCAAAATTCAAAGGTCAAAATTCAAGATTCTGACAACCACCAACCATCAACCATCAATCCCATTACTTTCCTGATTGGCCCGGAAGGCGATTTTTCGGACAGAGAAATTCAGCTTTTGGCGGATATAGGGATTAAGGCTGTTTCGCTTGGCAATCAGAGACTGAGGACAGAAACGGCGGGAATATTTGTTGCAGCTTGGAATTATGAGAAGATGTTTTAAGAATCAGAATTCTCCCTCAAATATTTCTCCAAAATCATATCACCACTAGGAATGGAATTCTTAGCCCAGCGGATTTTCATCTGGAGCAGCTTTTCTTCGGATAATTTATAATCAATGTTAGACTTGATGAGCTTTTGTTTGAGTTCATACATACAAATAGCAGCGGCAACAGAAACATTGAAACTTTTCGTAAATCCGTACATCGGAATAGCCAAAGTTTCATCTGCAAAATCCAATAATTCATCCGTCGTTCCCTCCCACTCTGTCCCGAAAACTAAAGCCAATGGTTCTTCAATTTTATAGTCAGGAAGCATTTTTGCATTGTTTTCTGCAGAGACAGCCACAATTTTATAACCACGGTTTTTGATGTTTTGAAGCGACTCAATCGTCCTCGGCATTTTCTCTACTTCAACCCAGGTATCCGCGCCTTTGGTCACTCTCAGATTGGGCTCGAAGTAGTTTTCTTTTTCCATCGCCACCACTTTATGAAATCCACAAGCTTCTACCGAGCGGACAATGGCCGCAGCATTTCTGAACTGGTAAATATCTTCCATTACCGGCAGGACAAAATCTGAACTTTCTTTGGAATAATGTTCTATTTTCTGAAAGCGTTCCGGAGTCAGAAATTGCTGGAGATAGTCGTAAGTAGATTGAAGGTTCACAGTTTTATGTTTAAAGTTAATGATACGAAACCTTTTTGATTCAGTGGTCTTTTGCTAAAAAAAGCGGTAATAATTACCGCTTCAAATGTTTATTTCTTTTTGTTTCTGGTCTGCTCCTGCAACTTCTGCTGCTCCTGAGCTTTCTCCATCATTTCTCTCATCCGTTTCTGGAAAGTTCCTTCTTTTTTCGGCTCTTTCTTTTTGTTTTCCTGAATCATTGCATGGATCTTTTTCTCATCCAGAATAAAATATTTAATCACAAGGATGATGACAATGTTAATGGCATTGGACACAAAATAATACCAGGACAAACCTGACGCAGAGCTGTTCAGGAAGAAAAGGAACGTTACCGGGAAGATGTACATCAGCACTTTCATATTCGGCATCCCTTCCTGCTGCGGCTGCTGGATGTTGCCGGACGTCATGATCGTATAGATCAAAATCACAATAGTACACGCTAAGGCAAAAATACTCAGGTGATTACCCAGCAATGGAATATTGGTTCCCCAATGAATGACATCATCGTAAGCCGTCAAATCCGGAACGAACCAGAAGCTCTTGCCTCGCAGATCGATCATATTCGGGAAGAAGCGGAAGAGCGCGTAGAAGAGCGGAATCTGAACCAGCGCCGGAAGACATCCTGCCATCTGATTGACGCCGGCCTTTCGGTACACGGCCATTGTTTCCTGCTGTCTTTTCATCGGATCCGCATCCTTGAATTTGGCATTCACCTCATCAATTTCCGGACGGATTACCTTCATCATCGCACTCAGTTTATGCTGCTTGAACATTACGGGCGACAATACCAACTTAACGATAATCGTCATCCAGAATATTGCCCAGCCTGCTGCCAGTCCCCAGGAAGATAGCAGATTGTACATCGGCATAAACACATGACGGTTCAGCGAACCGATGAAGGACCAGCCTAATGGCAGAATCTCGTCAAAGTTTTTGTCATAAGATTTCAGAAGATCCATATCCAATGGCATGAAATACCATGTAAAGTCCTGATTCAGCTCATTGCCAGCCAAATTGACCTGACCGTCGTAATTGAATTTCTTCAGATATTCTCCTTCCGGAATTGCTTCCTGATACCCTTTAGATTTGGTGAATCCGTTTTTGGCTTCCAGAACTGCGGCGAAGAACTGCTGCTTTACACCAATCCAGTTCAGGGTTTCATCCGGCTCATTCATATCAGAACGGGCATCGTAATCGTAGTCTTTATAATTGTTGAAAGCGTAAGCGAACTCGGTGTGCGTTTCTTCCTGAGAGCGACCTTTTTCGGCACTCCGCACATTATAATTCCAGACAAAGTTGGCTTTGCCGTCATTCACCAGGCCTGCCAGACCTTGTGTTTTCACCTGAAAATCTAAGGTATATTTTGCTTTAAGGGTATAAACAAACTGGATCACGGCATTCCCAACCTTAGAACTCAATGTTACCGAGTTTCCAGCGACCTGTGGGGTGAAGACCAGATCCTTCGTGTTGAAAACTTTGCCGGCCTTATCAGTAAACTGGAAACCATAGCTGGCATTGTTATTATTGAAAAGGTAAAGCGGCTTACCACCAAACGCTTCATACTTGTTCAGCTTAACAGTGCTGAGTTGTCCGCCCACGCTGGAAAACTGGAGCGTCAGCTCATCATTCTGCAGGTTGACTTTCTGTACGGAGGTTGGTGTTACGGTATCGGCATTGAGGCTGGTGGCTGCGGGTTTTGCCTTGGTCACCTGTTCGGTTTTCTTGGCTTCGGCAGCTAGTTTTTCCTGCTCTGCTTTGGCATTCCGGTTTTGGAAATAAAACATAAAACCGATAAGAACTATCGATAAAAAAGCGAAGCTCATCAGCTGGTTTCTGTCTAATCCGTTATTCTGTTGCATTATAGAATTGAGTTTAGGTTTAAAGTCTGAGGTTTGAAAGAGACAGTCCGTGTCAGATTATAAACTTCAGATCTTTGATTTTGGTCTGCAAAAATAAGATTTATTTTCCAGAATCCATTATGTAGACGGCTGGGTCAGAGAAATACTTTTTCTTTTGGCAGAAGTTAAAAGTTGGAAGTAAGAAGTATCAGGAAATGGAATTAAAAACACCGAGAAAATCATTGATTGTCTCCCATCTAACTTTTCATGTTTTGCTTCTCACTTTTTACTTTTCACGATTTCTTAACTGCCGCCGAAATGAACGCTTTAAACAGCGGATGCGGCGTGGCCACGGTACTTTTGTATTCCGGATGGTATTGTACACCGACATAGAACGGATGATCCTTCAGCTCCAGGGTTTCCACCAAACCTGTTTCCGGATTCAGTCCTGTAGGAACCAGTCCTTTGTCTTCAAAGTCTTTTTTGTATTCGCTATTGAACTCGTACCGGTGGCGATGACGTTCCGAAATGATTTTAGCGCCGTAAACTTCTGCCAGTTTTGAGCCTTGTTTCAAATTACATTTCCAGGCGCCGAGACGCATGGTGCCACCCTTTTCCACCACATTTTTCTGCTCTTCCATTAGTGATATTACAGGTTCAGGTGTGGAAGTATCGAACTCCATACTGTTGGCTTTGGCAAGTCCGAGGACATTTCTTGCGAACTCTATGGTCATGATCTGCATACCGAGACAGATGCCTAACAGCGGTAATTTGTTTTCTCTGGCAAATCTTGCTGCCTGAATTTTCCCCTCAATACCTCTGTCGCCGAAACCCGGAGCAATGAGTATACCGTCTGCCCCTTTCAGCAATTTTTCCGCACCTTGTTCTTCTATATCGCCACTGTACACCCAGCGTACCTTGACTTCGGTTTCCATATCCGCACCGGCGTGGATGAAGGCTTCGGCAATGGATTTATAAGAATCCTGAAGCGATACATATTTCCCCACCAGAGCAATCTCTACACTGCGTTTTGGGTTTTTATATTTTTTGAGGAAAGTTTTCCAGTCTTTCAGGTTGACATCTTTCCCAACAGGAAGATTCAGTTCTTTAAGAACCACCTCATCGAAGTTCTGCTTCTGAAGATACAACGGCACCTCATAAATCGTATCCATATCAATACACTCGATCACGTTTTCCAGACCTACATTACAGAACTGCGCAAGTTTGGAACGCTGATCTTTTGGAATGGTGTGCTCTGTTCTGCACACCAGAACATCGGCCTGAATCCCGCTTTCCATCAGCTGACGAACAGAATGCTGCGATGGTTTTGTTTTAAGCTCACCACTGGAGGATAAATACGGTAATAAAGTCAGATGGATAACCATGGAATTGTTTTTGCCCAGTTCCCACTGCAGCTGGCGCACACTCTCTATATAAGGAAGAGATTCAATATCCCCTACAGTACCACCAATTTCCGTGATGATGATATCATAATCTTTTTTGGAAAGCATCTTGATGCGGCGCTTGATCTCATTAGTAATATGCGGAATGACCTGCACCGTTTTTCCCAGGAAGTCACCTTTACGCTCTTTCTCGATCACGGTCTGGTAGATCTTGCCGGTGGTCACATTATTATTCTGTGAGGTGGGAGAATCCAGGAATCTCTCGTAATGCCCGAGGTCCAGATCCGTCTCTGCGCCGTCTTCGGTTACATAACATTCACCATGTTCATAGGGATTAAGTGTTCCGGGGTCGATGTTGATATAAGGGTCCAGTTTCTGGATGGTAACTCTGAAGCCGCAGGATTTAAGAAGAAGTCCCAAAGAAGCGGAGACAATACCTTTACCAAGTGACGATGTTACACCTCCTGTTACAAAGATGTATTTCGTTTCTTTTTTACTCATTAGATTAGGTTTGTGCAAAGTTAAAGCATCTCGGTCTAAAAAACAATTTTCGGGAAAGAATTAGGGTTTTGTTAACGAGGAGACTTAGAAATATTTTCAATCATCAATATGTAAAGCAATTCCTGTAGACTTATCGAAGCAGAACAATAAGGCTCATTGAAGCATAAGAGTACTGCGTATCCAGATATTAGATCAATTCCTTTTTAGATTATTGGCTAAAACAAGCCTGACGACAATCTTAAAAAAAAAAGAAAACCTGCAATCATAGTGATACAGGTTTTCTAGTAATTATGATGAAGATTTATTTCTTAATCACCTTAAATGTTTTCGTTTGTCCATCGTTGATTGTCGCTTTCACCACATATGTTCCGGAAACTAAGGCTGAGAGATCCAACTGAACTTTTGACTCATCCAGGCTGGAGAACGTTCTTATCAGCTTGCCCTCGATGCTGTATAGTGAAACGTTGCTTATATTCTTCTCCGTCACAAGATTCAGAACATCCTTCACAGGGTTCGGATAGTAGCGGATTGCTTTGGAACTGATATCGCTGACGCTCAAAGATTCCTTAACATCCAGCATATAATCTTCCGCCTGTCCGTAGGCATAGTTCGTATTGTTACATGGCGTTGTAAGAGAGCTGTCCCAGTTCAGCATCACACGCATTCTGGCTTTGCCTACCGCAGCATCTGCAGGAACGGTAATATTGCCCGTAATCTGCTGGCCATCGGCACCGTCCGAGGTTACCGCACCTATTTCGTACATCTCGCCGACATCCGTAAAGCTTCCGTTCTGGTTCCAGTCCACGAATACCGTAGCATAATCGTAGCCACCATTGGTATTGGCTTCTATGGCAATAGGATACTCACTTCCCTGGTTTACCTCACCTGACTGACTGAGAAAATATTCATTGGCCTGCGTGGAATAAGGGTCGGAGGTATTATTAATACCTGCAACCTGAACTTTGGTAATAGCATCCACCCCGGCTTCAGGTGTCATTGTACAATAAATATCTTTCACGGTTACCTGGAAAGAGCAGACGTAAACAATCTTACCATCGGCATCCACAAGGTTGTGCACCACGGTCGTGATACCCACCGGGAACTGCGATCCGGATTCATACCCGGACACCAGGACCATCTGCAGGCCAGCTGAAGATGAGGAGCCGCAGGTAACCGGTAAAGAATAAGTTACCGTCGCTGTGCTTTCTGACGGACTGGCTAGTACTATTTCCATGTTATCCGGGCATGTGATAGAGCAGTCATTGTCATTGAAAAGCAGGTTGTTCATATTAACAGCCCAGCCTGCGGCGAAAAACGGCGGAATAGAGTTATCGAATCCTGCGATAAAATTGCCATTTGCTGAGATTCCCATAGCCGTACCCAACTTACCGTCGAAGGTATTGACAGCCACATTCTGACTTGTAAGGATATCTTTCAGAAATACAGGATTGGAGCTTAGCGACGGGTGGTAGACAATCGTCTCTCTATTACCTGCGTTCCCTGCGTACCCGACTGCGATGCCATTTTCTGAGATAGAAGTAAACGTTGCTGATGTAAATCCTGCAGGAACATTGAACGCTTTATAAATATTGGTATTGATATCGTAAATAAATGGCTTCCCGTCTTTGGATCCTACCACCTGTCCCGCATCATTGATATCCGACGCTTCACCGGAGCCTAGATCACCGATATAATGAACCGCGCCATCAGGTGTATAATATACCGGAATCCAGTAGGTGCTTCCGTTAATGGAATATTTATTGACAAAGCCCGACACAATCCCGGAGCTGTTGATACCCTCTCCTCTTCCGTATTCGAACGAGCCATCACCATCCAGTTTTTTAAGGGTGCCTGTTTCTGTATCATAGATGAAGGCGTAGCTATTCTCCACACTGGTCGAGATCTGTCCTGTTACGTATCTGCTGTTTGCAGAAATGGCTTTGGCAGAGCTAAACCAGCTGTTACTCGGCACATCGCCAGGAAAATAACCGATCGCAGTCCAGATGCCGTTTTTTCTGTAGCCTGCCTGGCCAATGGACTCGCCATCGGAGGTAGTATAGGCCATTTCACCGGCCACGTCCCCGGCATTATTGATGCGGTTGGTGCTCTCACCATCTTCTGTAGGTGTGGTGACGCCGGTTGCAAAATCATAATAGGCACCGGAGTGGATGGCTTTACCATTATCATTGATGTCGTACAGACGGGAGCCCATATCATCCAGAATCTTGAGCTCTATCTGCTGGGCATTCAATTCGGACATTGCGATCACACCCAATAAAAGTACGTAAACTTTTTTCATACGTTGATTATTAAATTGATTATATACTTGTTATCAAAGAAGTGCCACCTTGGCGGCTAACTTTCATACAATGTTATATCATTCTCTCATCAAAACCAACATTTTGATTTACATAATTCGTGAATCTATAAAACATCTGCTTTTCAAAACACTAAAAATCAAAACTTTAAAAAAATTAGCATTTCAATAGTTTTTCTTTAAACAATCAGCATAATACTTACGGTTATTAAATAAATGCTTTACATTTGTACTATGTTCAGGGTGATTTTATTGTGGCTAATGGTAATTTCCGGCGTTGTGATGGCACCGGCGCAACGTAATCCTGAAACGCCACAGCTGCTGGATAAAGCCTATGAAAGCCTTTATGAAAATCCCGATCAGGCGTTCCAGATCCTCCAGAACATTAACCTCATTAAAGAGCCGGAACCCATCAGACAGCGCGTCCAGGTCATCCTGTCCAGAGCTTATAATTTCAAGGGTGAATATGCCAAGTCCATTGACCAATCCCTGGATAAACTCAGCAGAAATAACAACCCTTACTCGGATTATGCACTGGCGCAGCAATATCAGGCGCTACGGCTGTATAAGCAATCTGCCAGAATTTCCAGAACACTGAGTGAGAACATCTCCAAGATCAAATCCCAAACTTATCCGGAGAATCTGGTGGCGTACATCTATCAGCTGAATGCCTCCAACCTTATGGTGGATAGACAATGGAAAAAAGCGCTGGAGAATCTGGACCTCAGCAATGCACAGCTTAAAAACACGGAAGAAGACTTCATTATCTCCATAGAAAACGATATTTACAGGACGTTTATTCTGATGAATCAGCACTATATTGATCGGGCAGAACTCTTGGTTGAGGCCATTCAGAAAAAACTGGAAAAAAGACCTCAATATGTTTTTCTGAGTGCTTTTAATCTGGATAATTATGGAAGAATCCTCTTCCTCAAAAAGGACTACATGCAGTCTGTAGACAAGCTGAAAAAGGCTCTCGGATTGATCCAAAACAAACCGTACAATGCCCTGCGATACAGAATTGACGAAGATCTTTCTAAGAATTATCTGGCGCTGAAGAACGAAGACCTGTATCAGAAGTACTATTCCGTTTATAAAGAACAGACAGACCAGCTCGACAAAAGCAGGAAAGACGCCCTCCGAAACCTTGTAAAGCTTAATGAACAGTACGAGAACCAGCGGCTGGAAGAATCGAACCAGAAGATGGTGCGGAAGATTTCCAGAGCATCGGTAGCAAGCCTTTGCGCAATACTGACCATCGCTTTGCTGACTTTTGCCGAACAGCGCAAGAATCAATCACTGCAGAAACAAATCGATTTCTACACAAGACAGCAGGGCTTCATCACCAGCACCATTAAACCGGAAATAACCGCATTGGAAACTACTAAGAAACCTCTGTCCATATCCAAGGAAAAAGAAACAGACATCCTTGCAAGACTGGAGGACTTCGAGAAATCTGAAAAATTCCTGAACCGAGATATGTCACTCGCTGTACTGGCCGGTCTACTGGAGACGAATACCAAATACCTCTCGGAGATTATCAAGAAGTACAAGCAAAAGAATTACAACCATTACATCAATGAACTAAGGATCAATTACATTGCCTATCTGCTGAAAACCGACCCTGCCTATCTCAACTACAAAGTGAGCTATCTGGCAGAGAAGGCAGGATTCTCATCGCACAGTGCCTTTACCACGGTTTTCAAATCCGTAACCGGAATGTCGCCCAACACTTACATCCAGCAACTGAATCAGAATCCATCATGAAGCGTTTACTCCTGATATTATTGGCCGCTACACTGCCGGCAATGTTACAATCCCAGTATCGTGAGACACTGTATAAACAGGCGCTGTCCGACATTTATCAAAATCCCGACAATGCGCAAAAGCTGGCTCACCGGATGCTACAGAATGAGAAAAATGCGGATCATCTCATCAAACTTTATAAACTGATGTCGCATTCTTACATTTCCAAACGGGAATTTGACAAATCGCTGGACTGGATTCTGAAGATGAAAGAACTCAGTAAAAACGTAACCAATCCGGAACAGAAGGTCAAAATCCTGAACGCCACCGCCATCCAGTATCAGCAAATGGGACTCAATAGCAAAACAATGGAAATCCTGGATGAATGGTATCAGATCTGCGGCCAGCTGCCGCAAGGAGATTTTAAACTGTATTATCTGGGGCTCAATTCAGCGTTGCGTGGCCTGGTCTATAAATCTCAGGACAATAATGAACTGGCGCTGGAAAAACTGCTGACAGGCTTGGATTATCTGAAGAAAGTAGGCAACTATGATAATGCCGTGGCCAACTCCAGTGTTTTCCTCTACAATATCGGATACTGCTATTTCTATCTCAAAAGATATCAGGACGCCGAAACCTATTTTCTAAAATCTGCCGAGGTAGCAAAATCTGCCGGGGCCGAGAGTCTGGAAGCATTCGCCTACAAAGGCTTGTCCGAAAATTATACGATATCAGGAAAACATCAGGAGGCCATTGCACTGCTGAAAAAATCGGTCAATCTATCCAGAAAAGTCGGGGACCTTGTGCTGAGTGAAGGAATTTACAAGGGTTTTTCTGACAATTATCTCGCTCTGCAAGATTGGAACAATTATGAAGTGTACAACAAGCTGTACACCGAGACCAAATTTGCCAGGGAACAAAGCGAACTGGCGTCGCTGAACAAAAGTATCGATGTGCTGAATGCGGAAAACAATCAGAGGATTAAGGAACAGAATAACAGATTAACCATTACCCTGTTTTTGATTATTGCGGTCGCTTCTATCCTTTTTATCGTATTTCTCATTCAATTTTTGAAGCAAAAGAAGCGCAACAACGTCTTAACAGAAGAGCTGAATCAAATTAACAAAATCACGCCCTGAGAATGAAAAACATTTTTGACCAAAACGACACCAATCACTTCATCAAAAGGATCAATGCACTCACGGAAGATTCGTTTCCGAAATGGGGAACCATGTCTGTGGACAAGATGCTTGCCCACTGCAACGTGACCTATGAACTGATCTATGAGCAGGAAAAGCACAGAAAACCAACATTCATCAGTAAATGGCTGATGAAAACTTTTGTGAAATCCAAAGTGACCAACGAAATCCCGTACAAACCGAACCTGCCGACAGCTGCAATGTTCGTCATCACAGATGATAAAAGCTTTGAGGAAGAGAAAAAACGAATCATCGGATTCATCCAGAAAACACAACAGCTGGGCCCTGAGGCTTTTGAAGGCAAGGAAAGCTTCAACTTCGGGAAACTGACTGCCAAAGAATGGAACAATATGATGGCCAAGCATCTGGATCATCATTTGACACAATTTGGTGTTTGATCGTCTCCTTCGAATATTTAACAATAAATAACATTACCATCAGCTGCTTTGGTATCTCATTGGAATCTGCTAGCACGTTTCCAAACTATTTATAAATTATAACAATGAAATTATTCACACCCATAACATTCAGAAATGTAGAACTGAAAAACAGGATCGTCATGTCGCCGATGTGCATGTATTCATCAGAAGACGGCATGCCTAACGATTTCCATTTTGTCCATTACGGCAGCCGTGCCCAGGGCGGCGCAGGCCTGATTATCCTGGAAGCTACCGGCGTAGAGCCTCGCGGAAGAATCACCAACAAATGTCTTGGCATCTGGAATGATGAGCAGGCTGCGGCATTAAAAAAAATCGTGGATTTTGTACATCAGCATTCGGAAAGTAAAATCGGGATCCAATTGGCACACGCCGGACGGAAAGGCTCTGCATCGGCGGAGACCGGACGCCAGGTAAGTATCGAAGAAGGCTGGGAAACCATTGCGCCAAGCCCGATTCCTTTTCATCCTTCCGAGAGAATTCCTCACGTATTATCAGTTCAGGAAATCAAAACTCTGGTAGAAGATTTCCGAAAAGCAGCCAGAAGAGCCGTTGATGCCGGATTTGATGTTTTGGAAATTCACGCCGCGCACGGTTATTTGATTCATCAATTCTTATCGCCACTATCCAACACCAGAACCGATGAATATGGCGGAAGTTTTGAAAACAGAGCAAGATTCCTGATGGAAATTGTAAATGCCGTGAATTCTGAAATCACAGAAAATCAAGCGCTTTTCGTAAGAATATCGGGAACTGAATATGCAGAAAATGGCTGGGAAATATCCGACAGTGTAGAACTTTCAAAAGCTTTAAAAGCCAACAATGTAGATTTGGTAGATGTTTCCAGCGGTGGCAATATCAATGGCGTCACCATTCCTTTGAGACCAGGTTATCAGGTTCCCCTGGCAGATGATGTGAAGAATAGTGCAGGAATCGAGACAGGTGCGGTCGGCCTTATCACGACTGCCGGACAGGCAGAAGAAATCCTTGAAAAAGGACAAGGCGATTTGATTTTCCTGGCCAGGGAAATTTTGAGAAATCCCTATTTCGCTGTACAAGCTTCCTGGGAAAGCGGCGACGATTGTTTTTACCCGCATCAATATCTTAGAGCCAAACCCACGAAATAAAACTTTGACTCCATAATATTGAATTTGCGTTTTTATCTGGTAGCGAATCACTAAGATAAAAACGTAATTTTTATTTTCACTGTTCCCATTCAATTGTTATAAAATGCTTTGCAGAGACAGTCGTGGTTTTTGACGATGGGAAAATAATATCAAGCATTATGATCTATTGTGTCAGGATGCTTTTTTAATGGTATTAAAAATCATTTAAGGGTTGGTATTAAACATTTTTTTCTATTCATCTATCATGTTTGATTAAAAATATATTGTTGTATTGG
The DNA here is from genome assembly GCA_913778505.1 of uncultured Chryseobacterium sp. Classification (GTDB taxonomy): domain Bacteria; phylum Bacteroidota; class Bacteroidia; order Flavobacteriales; family Weeksellaceae; genus Epilithonimonas. The sequence continues at coordinate 4,439 of CAJYWD010000029.1, read as the reverse complement.
TTTTTTTTCTAACTTAGCTCTCATCAAATAAAAACACGCGATTTTACATATATACTATTAATTTTTTAAAAATCAAAATGATGGGATTAACCAATTTGAACGCCTTCCATTTGAGCAGCACCCAGATTACTGCCGCCAACGATGCCATTTCGTCTCTCGAAACAGCTATCAAAGACATCACAGTCAACCTTTCTACCGAAGACCGCAAACGCTACGGCAGCATCAATGAGCAGAACAAGCTTTTTGTGAATAAGGTCAATGACTTCTACCAGAGCCAGCCCGCGCTTAGCTCACCCGAAGTGGACTGGGAAGAGTTTACGAAAGATCATAGCTCACGGAAGACTATGGAGGCATTGATCAGCAGGCTGGAAAGCATCATCACCAGGCTGAACAATGCCAAAACCCTGCACGACTATGACAATTACCAGGCTGCCCTCGTAGATTATTCGTACACCACGTACAAAGCGGGCACGTCTGCACCGGGATTCGAGGATAAGTACAAGGAGCTGAAGCAATTCTTTGTGAAAAACTCGACATCCACTGCGCCGCCAACGGAAAACAAACCGTAAAACAGAAATCATCAATCGCCCCTCTATCATTTGGAGGGGCTTTTTTTTGCTTTGACCAATCCGGACACGTTCTGCAATGGTCTGTCGGGGTTATGTGACGTATATGGACACGTCCAGGAAGGGTGCGGACACGTCACCTAACCTATCCGCATACGTTGCGCAAGGGTCTGGCGAGGTTGCAGACCGCTCCGGATACGTCCGGGAAAGGTGAGGAATGGTGGTGGCACGTATGCGGAGGTATGTGGAACGTGGCGGTACACGTGGGGTGACGTGTCGGGAGGGATGATGGATGTGTCCCGGTAGGTTTTTGGTGAGAATTATAGTTTTGTTTTGTGTTTTTATTTGATTATTTTTAGGGAATAATAATCTGGATTTGTGCAATGCGTACAAAAAATCTCAATCGTAATTTTAAAACTGTAACGTCCAAATGAAATATATTCAACCTAAAGTTCTCGCAAGTTCCTTTACCTGTCCGCACTGCGGAACTATTTCAAAACAAGAATGGTGGTTACGAAATTGGAACAATCGAGAGTATCAATTTCACGATGAAAATCCATTGAGAGTTGGAATTTGCGACCATTGTCAAACACCGACTTTATGGATAGTCGATAAAATGTATTATCCAGATACTGGAAATGCACCATTTCCAAACGTTGAGATGCCAGAATCTGTTTTAAAATTATACTTGGAAGCATCTTCAATTAGTTCTAAATCGCCACGTGGAGCAGCAGGACTATTAAGATTATCAATTCAAATTTTATGTCAAGAATTAGGAGAATCTGGAAAAAATATAAATAATGATATAGGAAATTTGGTAAAAAAGGGTCTTCCCTTAATTGTTCAGCAATCCTTAGATATTGTACGCGTAACTGGTAATGATGCTGTTCATCCTGGACAAATTGATACAGATAGTCCTGAAACAGTAAGTCAATTATTTGATTTAATAAATATAATTGTTGAATATATGATTGCTTTACCCAAAAAAGTAAGCGGTATATATAATAGCTTACCGAGTGATAAAGTTAAGGGCATTATTGATAGAGATAGTAAATAGATTTAAGGCTAACAAGGGTTTGGCGCAATGCCAGTTTAAAAATGTATTGGGTATTTATTGTTTAAAACAGATGTCGTGGAATTTGCAATCAGTGACCTCTACAAAAAAGTATTACATTTAAAAAAACCTCTCCAAATCGGAAAGGTTTTTCTTTTCTCTAATACTGAAACTTCCTGAAAGCTTCCAGCGTTTTATCAATCTCTGTATTACCAATCGCGGACGAGATAAACCATGTTTCATAGCCACTTGGCGGCAGATAAATGCCCTGTTCCAGAACCTGATGAAACAGGTTGTTGAACAGCCCGATGTTGGAGTTATTGACTTCATTAAAATTACTCGCAGACGTCACATCAAAGAAAATCGACATCATACTTCCCTTGCGATTGATGCGGTGTCGGATGCCTTTCTCATTCAATATTTTCCCGATTTCGAAATCCAACGTTTCGGTGGTTTTGTCCAGTTTTTTATAGAAATCTGCATCTTGCTTGATGAGTTGCAGCGTTGTAAGTCCGGCTCTCATGGCGAGAGGATTTCCACTCAACGTTCCGGCTTGGTAAACGCGCCCTCTTGGCGACAGCCAGTTCATAATTTCATTCGGTCCGGCAAAAGCGCCAACCGGCAAACCGCCGCCAATCACTTTTCCGTAAGTCACCAAATCTGCTTTCACACCCAAAGCTTCCTGAGCTCCGCCAAATGCCAAACGGAATCCGGTCATTACCTCATCAAAAATCAATAAGGTTCCGTTCTCGTCACACAATTTTCTAAGGTTCTGAAGGAACTGATTTTCCGGCAGAATACAACCCATATTTCCGGCAACCGGTTCTACGATAATCGCTGCAATCTGCCCCGGATTATTCTTGAAAAGGTCTTCTACCTGTTCGATGTTATTGTATTCGGCCAGCAAAGTATCTTTCGCCGTGCCTTGCGTCACGCCCGGAGAATTAGGACTTCCAAAAGTCGCCATTCCACTTCCCGCCTGAATCAGAAACGAATCCGAATGGCCGTGATAACAACCTTCGAACTTGATGATTTTTTCTCTTTCCGTATAGCCTCTCGCCAGACGAATGGCACTCATACAAGCTTCTGTCCCGGACGATACCATTCTGATCTGGTCCACATTCGGCACATTTTCTACAATGAATTTGGCAATCTCCGTTTCCAGTTCCGTCGGCGCTCCAAAAGAAAATCCTTTCTCAGCCTGCAGTTTCAGAGCTTCCAAAACTTCGGGATGCGTGTGACCGAGAATTGCCGGTCCCCAGGAATTGATATAATCGATGTAGGTTCTGTCGTCCTCATCCGTAAGATAAGCCCCTTTTGCAGATTTCATAAAAATCGGGACACCGCCCACAGATTTGAAGGCACGGACCGGCGAATTAACGCCGCCCGGAATATATTGGTACGCTTCTTCAAAAAGCGCTGAACTTCTTTGGTATAACATTTTTTTTGTTGTTGGTTGTTGGTTGATGGTTGATGATTGTTGGTTGATGGTCTGGATTGTGACTTCTGATTTCTAAGCCCTTGGCTTTTTACTTTGCAGATAAATCGTTTGGCCCGCTCTTGGCTCCTCGTCCGGATTCATACGGTTTTTAGCATAGAGTTTTTTCAGTTTGATGCCGAATTTCTGAGCAATATCATGCATCGTTTCGCCCGGCGCGGCTTTGTAAGTTTCTTTGTTTCCGGACGAATTCTTGCCTTCCAGGAAGATGATGTCATTCTTGGCCAGTTTAGAATCCGCCAGTTCATTGTACTTCATGAGGCGTTTCTCACTAATCCCGAACTTCTTCGCAATGTCCGACATATCCGCATCTACAGGCATTACAAAGAATTTCAGATCTCCGTTCGGATGGTTTTTCACCAGAATATTTTTCAGCAATTCTGCTTTGGATCTGGAATCTACAATTTCAGACACTTTACGCTGCTGCCTGGCAAATGACTCCTGAGCATAATCAACTTTTACAGTCGGCGGCGCCACTTTTTCGTTCTGTTTGCCCTGGCTTAGTTGCGCCATGAATACGGCATCGTTATTCAGGCTTGGATAGAGTTTCAGGATTGCATAATAAACCTCATTTTTAGTAGTGTTATCGAATTCATACAATTTGTATCGCTCGATTTTGTCAATCAGAATATAGGCATATCTCGGATTGGTCGCATAGCCGGCTTTTTTAAGACCGTGCGCCCAAGCTTTGTAATCTTTTGGGTCGAGGTCAAATAATTTGGTGTAATATTTTCTTGTTGCCAGAAAAACCGAATGGTCTTCATAAGACTGCTTCGGATCTTCATAAACACGGAAGCATTCGTTGGGAGCATCGTCTGTGTGCTTCATCGTTTTGCCTGTCCAGTCTTCCTTGCATTTGATTCCGAAATGGTTTTTCCCTTCCAGCGCCAGCCGGCTTTGTCCGCCACCGGTTTCCAAAAGTCCCTGAGCTAGTGTGATACTCGCAGGAATTTTATATTTCTCCATTTCTTCCACCGCATAGGGTGCAAATTTCTGGATGTATTGGTCTTCCGTTTTCCACGTTTGCGCTTTCAAAAAGCCTAAAACACTTACCAAACCAATCACTAATACTTTTCTCATATTTATTTTTTACTAAATATTTTATTCTTTTAGGAGCTTTATCCCGCTATTCGCTATATCTTTTTTGTTTTTTTACCCTCTAACTCCCTAAAGGGAGAACCAAAAACAAAAAAGGATGCCGCTACTATGGTAAGTTTGCATTAAGCAGAACATATTGATAACTTAGTTAAAAATATAAACCCTAAGAGTAAAAGCAGCAGGATAAAGGCAGACGTTTCGTTGATACTTAGATATCGCCCCC
>CAJYWD010000028.1 GCA_913778505.1 uncultured Chryseobacterium sp. | reverse complement strand
AACAAACTTTTGAGGATTTGCTTCAGTGTGGTAAAAAATAAAATTCCTTATCAATCAGATTATCAAAAAAACTATAGAATTTTAACTTGAAGAATTTGCATATTAACATAGAACATCGGGGCTATGGGTTCGGTCTCCAAATCTGAATTCTCCGAAAATCACCACGCATTCAGATTAAAACATGTCATCGAACAATTTAAAACTTAAAGTATTTCAATAACACTTTGTCAAAGTTCCAAAATCTTTGACAAAGTTTAAAAAATATTCTTCTTCACAAACATTTCGCTCCTACGGAGCTCGATAAAGACGAACAAATTTCCAGTTACTACAAACGTTTCGCTCCTACGGAGCTCTGAGCAGTAAAACATACAAAATTAACAAACATTCAGCTCCTATGGAGCTCAAACAATCGAATCTTTAATTATAAATATAGAACTGTGAACCTTAAACCTTTAATCTGGCACCTTTAACTTTGAACCTTGAACCTCGCACCTTGCAACCTCGCACCTCGCCACGTGACCCTTCCAACCTCACACCTCGCACCTCGAAAGAAAAAGAATTACCTTTGCAAAATGGAATTAGAATCTATCTTTCAAAAACTGCAGATCACTGATATGAATCAGATGCAGAAATCTATATACAAAGCCTCCGAGAACGAAACAGATATTGTTTTGCTTTCACCAACAGGTTCAGGAAAAACACTGGGATTTTTGTTTCCTGTTCTTAGAAATTTGAAATCTGATGTGAAAGGAATTCAGGCTTTAATCCTTGTTCCGGCAAGAGAATTGGCTTTGCAGATCGAGCAGGTTTTCAAATCGATGGGAACTGATTTCAAAGTTTCTGTCGCATACGGCGGACACGATAAAAAGATTGAAATTAATAACTTAATCGAAGCACCTGCAGTCCTAATCGGAACACCCGGAAGAATTGCTTACCATTTAAAGAACGAAAATTTCGATCCGGAAACGATCAGGACTTTGGTTTTGGACGAGTTCGACAAAGCTCTGGAACTTGGTTTCCAGGAAGATATGGAATATATTATTGGTTCATTAACGGGTCTTTCTCAACGAATACTGACTTCTGCAACCGTGATGGACAACATTCCGAAGTTTGTAGAACTTAACAATGAAAAGACAATCAATTTCCTCAAAGAGAATGAATCAAAACCGAACATTCAGCTGAAAAAGGTAATGACTACGCCGGAAGAAAAATTGAACACTCTTTTCCAACTGATCTGCAAAATCGGAAACAAAAGAACTTTGATCTTCTGCAATCACAGAGACGCTGTGGACAGAATTTCCCAACTATTAAGAGAAAAAGGAATCCAAAGAGAAACGTTCCACGGCGGAATGGAACAAGATGAAAGAGAACGCGCACTTCTGAAATTCAGGAATGATTCTGCGAGAATTCTGATTACGACAGATTTAGCATCTAGAGGTTTGGACATTCCGGAAGTGGAATCCATCGTGCATTATCAATTACCTCCGAAAGAAGACGCTTTCATACATAGAAACGGAAGAACCGCAAGAATGAATGCCAAAGGTTTTGCTTATCTCATTATGACGGAAGAGGAAATTTTCCCTTTCATCAAAAGCAATACACCTGAAGAAAACGTTTCGGAAAGCCACCGTGTTCCGGAAAGAACACCAAATCAGACCATTTACATCAGCGCCGGAAAAAAAGATAAGGTCAACAAGGTAGATATTGTAGGCTACCTGATTAAAAAAGGTGGTCTCGGAAAGGACGACATCGGCTTGATTGAAGTCAAAGACACGACTTCTTATGTTGCCGTGAACCGAAAAAAGACCATTGAACTGCTGAAACAATTGGCCAATGAAAAACTCAAAGGCAAGAAGGTAAAAATAGAAATCGCTTATTAAATGAGTTGATGGTTGATGGTTGATGGTTGATGGTTGATGAATGTCTGTTGATGGATTTTATCGGATTCCGGAAACATTCATTGGCAAAGCATAAACGGAATGCGATGCTGTGATGAACAAAGTTGAGTTATTTTTCCCGCCAAAAGTCACGTTGGAAGTCCAATCTTCGTCAATCGGAATGTTGGTTAATTTTTCGCCTTTGCTGTTGAAAATCGTTACGCCTTTTCCGGTGAGGTAAAGATTGCCTTGACCGTCGAGCGTCATTCCGTCCGAACCCATTTCGCAAAACAGTTTCTTTCCGGATAATTTGCCATTTCCCACAATTTGGTAAACGTAAGTTTTGCCTGCGTCGATATCCGACACATAAAGTTTTTTAAGTTTCTGGCTGCCAATGATACCGTTAGGCTGCACAAAGGTCTCCAGCTTAATGATCTCGCCCTTTTTGTCCCGATAGTAAAGGTTACGCTGAGGAATTTCGACTTTGAAATTTTTCCAGTAATCCCGTTTGTAAAGCGGATCGGTGAAGTACATTCCGCCGGCCTCGTCAATCCAAAGATCGTTGGGACCGTTCAGCCTTTTGCCTTCAAATCCTTTTGACAGGATCTGTATTGTTTTATCTTTTGAGATTTTCCAAATTTCGCCATTGTCGTCGGAGCAAGTGATTAGATTGTCGTGTTTGTCGAAATAAGTTCCGTTGGCGCGGCCGGTTTTGTCCAGAAACAATTCTATTTTGTTGGTTTTCCAGTTCCAAAAGTAGATCTTGTCATTCGGCTGATCGGTGAAATAGATATTCCCTTCTTTGTCAGAAGCCGGACCTTCTGTAAATGAAAACTGGCTGGAAAGTACTGTCGGCGGAACTTCAAACAATTTTTGATTGCTATTCTGAACTTTGCAATTCATCAAAATCATCATAACGGCCAGGTAGCCCAACTTCCAAAAACGTCGCATAGTAAAAATTATAGGAGCGCAATTTACGATTTGTATAAACGAATTAAAAATAATTATCTTTGAGAATTCGATTTTAATCAATGAAACTCAATCTTCCGGACAAACTTTATTATTCCATTGGCGAAGTTGCCAAGGCTTTTGATGTCAATACTTCCCTGATCCGCTATTGGGAGCAGGAATTTCCTATCATCAAACCAAAAAAGAATAAAAAGGGAAATCGTTACTTTACGCCTTCGGACATCGAGAATCTTAAAATCATCTATCATCTTGTTAAAGAAAAGGGCTATACGCTGGACGGCGCGCGAATTGCCCTGACTACCAATACGAAGCTTTCGGAAACCATCACAATCATCGACCGGTTAGAATTCGTCAAAGCCGAACTTTTGAAGTTGAAGAATTCTCTGAACGACTAATTAAAATTAATTTTCAAAAAAAACTTGACTTTCTATTCATTTTTTATTTAACTTTGGTTAAAACACAGAAAATGAATCCAAAATTACCTTTTCAGATCCGGAAAAGGCAGATTTTAAGCCTTACAATTTTCGGAATTATCATTATTCTTGGGCAGCTTGCTTTGTTCTATTACAAAAAGAATCAGCACACAGAAGCGCCGCAAATCACATTTGTTACCGCTTCTAAGCCGGAAATCATTCTCTCGGAATTCAATCCTAACGATCTGGATGAAAAGCAATGGAAAAATCTTGGTTTCAGTGAAAAGCAGGTGAAAACAATCCTAAAATACAAGGAAATGGTGGGCGGAAATTTCGGATCGAAAGAACAGTTCCGGAAATGCTACGCTCTGACGCCGGAAAAATATAATGAACTGAAAGACTACATTTTACTTCCCGAACAGAATTCCGGCATTAAAAATCATCAAACCTTTTATAAACCTTACGACAAGAAAGAACTCCATATTAAAGGGAAATTCAATCCCGATTTATATTTTCAAAAAGATTGGGAAAATCTTGGCTTTTCTGAGAAACAGTCAGCGGCAATTTTGAAATACAGAAATTATCTCGGCGGAAGTTTCATCAGTAAAGAAAAGTTGAAAGCATGTTTTATCATCAGTGATGAACAATTCGCACAAATGTCGCCTTACCTGATTTTACCGGATAAAGCACCTGAAAACCTGACTCAGAAATTTGAGAAAAAGAAAGAAAAAGAAGCGGTGAAAATTAACCGTTACTTTGATCCCAATGCCTTGGATCAGGAGCAATGGCAAGCCTTGGGATTTTCGGAGAAGCAAGCCGCATCCATTTTAAAATACCGCAACAAGGTTCTGAGAGGTTCTTTCCGATCGTTAGAAGACATCCAAAAATGTTTTATGATTTCACCGGAGAAATTCGAGGAAATGAAACCGTGGATAAAACTTTCTGTGCCGGAACAACCAAAATCAGCCCAAGAAAAAATAACAGCCACCGAAAAAACAGATTTTTCAAAAATCAATCTTAATCAGATTAGCTTTAAGCAGTTACAGGAATTTGGATTTAGTGATAAAGATGCTTCAGGCATTCTGGCATTCAGGAAAAAACTGGGCGGCTTCCTCATAAAAAATCAATTGCTGGAGACCTATGACATCGACAGAGCGCTTGGTGAGAAGCTCATTTACATTACCAAATTAGATAACTCCAATGTGGCAAAGTATAAGCTGGCCGATGCTCCGGAAGATTGGCTGAAAATACATCCATACTTCCGCTACAATGCCGACAAAATTATCTATTACCGCACAACTTATCCAGATGATAAGAAGATCTTTAAGTTTCTGAAACTTAAACCGGAATACGAAGAAAAAATGAAATTATACTTAAAATAATCAACTGATAATCAAATTATTAAAGTATGATAGAATAAATTTTATAGAAATGTAATTACAGTGGCAAAAACTTTGATAGTGTACGAATATTCTAATGATATCACATTATAATATATAAATACACCAAATATAAACCATTAAATTTACTTTTTATGAAAAATTATCTAAAACTGATCTTCGGATTATTGGCATTCTCTTTCATCACTTTCTCCTGCGATGACAATGATGATGACGGAATGATGCAAAGCGACAAAAACATTACCACTCTGGTAAGCGAAAACTCTAACCTCTCACTGCTGCGCGCCGCTGTGGTACGAGCTGGATTATCCGGCACACTTTCTGCCAACGGAACCATGACTGTATTTGCACCAACTAACGAAGCGTTTGCCGCGGCAGGATTGGGTACAGAAACAGCGATCAATGCCGTACCTGTAGAGACTTTGAAAAGCATCCTGATGTACCACGTTTTCACACAGCAATATGCTGCTGCTAACATTCCGACAGGAACTACGGAACTGACAACAGCAAGCAATTCCAAAGCGTACGTGACTAAAAATGCTAACGGCGTTTTCGTCAACGGATCTGCCAAAGTAACCACTGCAGATGTTAAAGCAAGCAATGGTGTCGTACATGTGATCAACAAAGTATTGATGCCGCCGTCTGAAAACATTGTACAAATGGCACAAAATAATACAAGTCTAAGTTTTCTCGTAGCAGCTGTAACAAGAGCCAGCCAGGGAAATACGAATGTTGCTGCAACACTTTCTGCTAACACGGCTGCCGGCATGACTGTTTTTGCACCAACGAACCAGGCTTTTATCAACGCCGGCTTTACAACAACGGCCGCAATTATGGCTGCTAATCCTAATGACTTAGCAAATATTTTGACTTACCACGTTATTCCGGCAAGAGTTTTTTCTTCAGATCTTACCGAAGGCGCTACACCAACGACTGCTAATGGAGGAAAAGTTACTATCACGCTTTCCGGCGGTGCTAAAGTAAAAGGTAAAAGTAACGCCACTGCTTCCAATATTACCATGACCGATATGCTTGCGACAAATGGTGTCGTTCACGTCATTGATCAGGTTTTACTACCGTAATCAACTAACATTCACTTTAATAAATGAAAAGACCCGGCAGATACTGTCAGGTCTTTTCTGTTTTTAGTCGATGGTTTTGCTGGAGTCTTCCAACAAAAGATTCAGAGTTTTCAATTCTTCCGGCGCAAGATCCCGCCATTTTCCCACGGGCAGATCCAGTTTAATATTCATAATGCGGATGCGCTTGAGTTTCTTAACTTCGTAGCCCAGATGCTCACACATTCTCCTAATCTGGCGATTGAGACCCTGAGTCAATACGATTCTGAAATTCATGGTATCAATCTTTTCGACCTCGCATTTTTTGGTTACAGTGTCAAGGATCGGAACTCCGTTGCGCATTTTGTCAAGGAACTTTTCTGTAATGGGTTTATCTACACGAACGATATACTCCTTCTCATGATTATTTCTCGCCCTCAGGATTTTATTTACAATATCACCGTCGGAAGTCAGCAAAATCAGACCTTCGCTGGGTTTATCCAATCGTCCGATAGGGAAAATTCTTTTCGGATGATTGATGTAATCTACAATATTGTTCTTTTCGCGTCTGGTGTCTGTGGTACAAACAATGCCTACAGGCTTGTTAAAAGCGATATAAACAAATTCATCTTCGGTTTTTTTAATTGATTTTCCGTCAACAAAAATTTCGTCTTCTTCGGACACTTTGGTTCCCAATTCCGGAATTTTTCCATTGACAGTAATTCTGCCCTCTTCCAAAAGTTGATCTGCCGCTCTCCGGGAGCAATAGCCCACTTCTGATAGATATTTGTTAATTCTGATTTTTTCCATTAGTCTTTACCGTAAACCGTGTAATTTTTATGAGTGAAAATAATGGCGCTAAGGTAAGCACCAATGAAAACCGCATTCGAACTTTGAAACTGGTTGGATCTTAGAAACAAGCCATACTCCTGATTCAGCCTTTTCGAAAAGGATTCCTGATAACCAAGTTTGATCGCATAATGTTTCGAATCACTAACGTTAGCTTGATTGAATTGTTTTCCAAATTCTAACTCCACTATAGCTTTGCCATCATTATCCTTGCCAATAAAAAACCTGGGCTGCACTGTCCAGCTCAGCAGATGAAGACTATACGCAATATAATTGTACCCAATTCCCGTTCCGATGCCGAAAAAAGAAAACGCCTGCCAGCCTACTGTTGCAGCAATACCATAAGTAAAATCGTTGGCCAAATAAGGTTTTACAAATTCCTGATAGTATGCCGAATCTCTGTTCTGATTATTCCTGATAGAATTTCCGAGATTATAGCCTGCCTGGAGACTTGGACTGAAATAGAAACCCATATTTTTTGATGCAACTGTCGCTTGAGACCAGCCCATGAATGAAGCGAAAATGGTAGAGATAGTTATTAGTATTTTTAATGACATTCTTTGGCCTGTGATTTTTTTGGCAAAGCTAACGGTTTTTCCAGAATTAAAAAACCGTCATTTGTAATCAAATGACGGCTGTTTTCGAAATCAAAGTTATTTATTTTTTGATAAATTTATTGGTCAGGATTTCACCTGCGGTTATCACTTTAAGTACATACGCACCTTTTGGAAGCGCAGAAACGTCTACAGATTTTATGTCACTGTCGATCGTTTTTACTTTTTTTCCCGCAGCATCGTAAATCTCAGTCGAAATTATTTGAGTTTTTATATCCATGTTGATAAGATCCACTGCCGGATTGGGATAGACACGGAATGTTCTGGCTGCATGAGATTCTGATACAGCAAGCGCAGCATCCTTAACCTGAAGATTATCGAAGTAAGCATCAGAACCAAAATTGTCAATTCTGAAATCAATCTCATCTAGGCTAGTGCCCTGTCCAACTGCAGGACCCGTCATCACCAGTTGATTATTGATGTAATAAGAAATTTCTCTCTGTGTAAAATCCACCTCAGCCCGCACGTTGTACCAGTTTCCCGCCGAAAAAGTTCCTACGGTCTGGTAGATGCCCAAAACCAGATCTGCAATCCTGATCTCGCCCTGATAATTAAAATTGATATTAATCAGCTGACTGTTATTTGTAAAAGCAATGAATAGAGCATTAGAGCCGCCTAGCTGCGGAACAAAAACGTCGTAAGACAGAGAGGTTTTGCTGTACGAAGGGAAGTCAAAAATATAAATACCACTGTTTATCCCCTGAAAATCATTAATTAACCGTACAGAATTAGTTCCCGAGGAGGCGCGCTGCGACGTAACAAAAGCAGTATTGGGCGTGGAAACCGTACTACCTTTAAAAGTGTTGATATTAGCCTTCTGCCCCGTAATGTCTCCGACTGTAAATCCTTCGGAAGCTTCGAATGAAATAGTAGTCTGTGCGGGAATAGAAATCATTAAAGCTGATGACGCCACGAGAGATAATAAAAATTTTCGCATTGTAAAGTATAAAATTAAACGTTAGTTTTAAACACTTTGGCGAAAATAACACATCGCTGTATGAAATCAAACAATATTTCCATTCAACTCCAAAAAAGGCTGTTGATATCCTGAATAATTCTATCTTTTCAATACGATTATCTCCTTATATCCAGGTATGTTATAGCTATTAAAAATAGAAAACCGTCATGCTACTGGAACACGACGGTTTTTATTCTTACTTTACAGTAACTATTTTTTAATGACTTTCTTGCTGAAGGTTTCGGCGGCAGTTTTCACTTTCACCACGTAAACACCTTTTGGAAGTCCAGAGACGTCTACAGATTTCACATCACCGTTGATCGTCTTAACTGATTTTCCGGCAGCATCATAAACTTCAGTTGAAATCACTTTAGAATTCAGTTCGAAATTAATAACATCTACAGCAGGATTTGGATATATTCGGAATGCTTTATCTGCACCCGATTCCTGTACCGCCAGATTAGCATCTTTAATCTGAACATTATCGATGAAAGTGTCAGATCCAAAGTTATCAATGGCAAAATCAATCTCTACTAGAGATGTATCTGTACCTGTTGCTGCACCAGTTTTGACAAGCACTCCATTAAGATAATATTTTATTTCTCTTGCAGAAAAATCAATATCGGCTCTTAAATTATTCCAGGCGCCCTCGACATAGGAACCAGCCGTTTCGTATTGCTGCGTTGCAAAGTTGGCAATTCTTACATCACCTTGATAATTGAAATCAATATTGATGAGCGCACCTCCTGCGGTGAATGCGTAAAGGAAAGTATCAGACCCTCCAAGCTCAGGAACATAGAAATCAAAAGAAACTGATGGTTTGCTATACGAAGGAAAATTATAAATATAAACGCCGCTATCACCCATCTCATCATCATTGAGCAGCTGTAGAGAGTTAACACCTGTTGAAGCACGCTCGCTGGTTACAACAGCTGTATTTGCCACAGATACCGACTCATCTCTGAATGAATTGATGTTGGCCTTCTGACCAACAATATTTCCGACAACAAAGCCTTCAGAAGCTTCAAAGGAATAAGAGGTCTGCGCATCGACCGAATAAAAAATCGCCGACGTAGCGACTAAAGATAATAGAAATTTTTGCATACTTAAAATTTAAAAATTAAACATTTGTTTTAAACAATATGGCGAAAGTATGACAAAATTAATTGACATCAAAACATAAAACCCTTTTAATGCGGAAAAATTAGATTTTTTTTAAAACAAGTAAATTAAACAGCAACAATTTAAGAAAACTGTGCTACAGAATTTCATCGCTGAGATACGAGGCCTTTGCATCAATTACAGAATAATCGCCAATTTTGGTCCTTCTGAGCTGGGTGAGGTATGCGCCAACAGACAGTTCCTGACCGATATCGTGCGCCAGGCTGCGGATGTAAGTTCCTTTACTGCAGCCTACTGTGAAAGAGATGAAAGGAAAATCGATATGTATATCATTGATGTAATGGATTGTAGTTTTCCTTGATTTTATGACAACCTCTTCGCCTTTCCTTGCCAGATCGTAAGCACGGTTGCCATCTATTTTGATGGCAGAAAATATGGGCGGTGTCTGATCAATCACTCCAACAAATTTTTCTAGTGCCTGATGGACATCATCTCCGGTTATATGACTGTAATCGGCGTGCAGTATCTCAGGTTTTTCGGTATCGTAAGATTCAGTTTGTACGCCAATCTTAATTTCTGCCCAATACTCTTTTGGTGCATCCTGAATTTCGGGAATTTTTTTGGTGAATTTCCCCGTACACACGATCAGTAAGCCTGTAGCCCGCGGGTCCAACGTACCTGCATGACCAATCTTAAACTTTTTCGGTAATTCTTTGAATTGCCTTTTGAGCTTATATTTCAATTTGTTGACAGCCTGAAAACTGGTCCAGTCCAGTGGTTTGTCCAATAAAAAAATCTGTCCGGATTGTAATTCTTCTGCAGTCATTGCAAGTGGTGAATAGGTGATATAACGATTTGAGCCAAAACGATCTATTTGAAATAATAAAAATAAATCAACAAAGCGACACCTACGAAAATCCTATACCAACCCCATGGCCGGAAACCATACCTGTTCAGCAAGCTGATGAACGACTTAATTGCGATCAATGCTACAATAAAAGCCACAATATTTCCTACCGCAAAAACTAAAATATGATCCTGAGATTCCATTATCATCTCATAGCCTTTCCGCGGCATTGCTGTGTCCTTTCCCCAGGTCTTTACAAAAACAGAGTACACCGTAACAGCAAGCATTGTGGGAACTGCAAGAAAAAAAGAGAATTCGGCGGCTGCTTTTCTGGACAGCCCTTGCGTCATTCCTCCAATGATGGAGGCGGCACTTCTGCTGGTACCGGGCATCATCGCCAGACATTGCCAGAACCCGATGGTCACGGCTTTTTTGATGGTAAGTCCTTTCTCATTATGGATTACAGGATTTCTGAACCAGCTGTCCGCAAACAGCAATACAACGCCACCTAAAACCAAAACCGTAGAAATCGCTATCTGATTTCCAAGTACAGCTTCAATGGCATCATCAAGAAAAAAGCCCAGCACCAAAGCGGGCATCACCGCAACGGCGAGCTTGTAATAAAACTGAAGATTGCTGAAGTCAAAGAATTTTTTCCAGTATGCCACCACCACGGCCAGAATGGCTCCGAACTGAATGGATACCTGGAACATCTTCAGAAACTCTGTTTCCTCCAATCCCATAAGACTTGCCGTGAAGCCCATGTGTGCTGTAGAAGAAATGGGAAGATATTCTGTTAAACCTTCGATGATGGCGATGATTATCGCTTTGACTAAATCCATAATTTACTGATATTTAAAAAAAACTTTGTCAAAGTTCCAGACTCTGACAAAGCATATATTGAATTTTAAAACGCTTATTTATTACGCTTGAGGATAGAAATGACCTGCAGCACAAAACCGCCGATAACCAGCAAAGGCGCCAGCCTGATTCTACGGAAAGAGAAAATACCCTCGTTCCAGTAATTAGGGTCAAACTTTCCGTCCGGTGTTGTGTTGGCATCTGCACCCAGCATCAGGACAAAGCCCAGAAAAATCATTCCAAGGCCTATAAGCATCAGCTGAAAATTTTTATTGCCGAAGTAGAAGTTCTTTTGCTCGGAATCGCTGGATTTTCCCAACTCCTCTGCAGAAAATTTGTGGTTTGCTTTTTTTGCCATGATTTAAGAGTAATAAAGATCATCCACATTACTTCTGAGGAATCTCCAGGTTGCAAAGATAGTACTTGCAATCGTTATAAATACACCTACCAGCAAAATTATGATTACCAGAAGCACATACTGATTACTGTCCTGCACGAAAGGCGTGCCTATCTGATTGGTAAAATAATACCAGACGCCGCCCAGAGCCAGGAGACCGATCAATGCGCCAATCAGTCCCAGAACCAAAGCTTCCTTGATGAAAGGCATCAGGATAAATCTGCGTTTGGCACCCACCAGCTGCATGGTCTTGATAATAAATCGCTTCGAGAATATTTTTAAACGGATTGAGTTGTTAATCAATACAATAGCAACAATGAGAAATAGTATTGAAAAGGCGAGAATCCATGTAAGAATCCTGTTAAGATTATTGTAAACATCGATGGTAAGCTGATTGTCATTCGCCACGTCTTTCACACCTTTGATGGCTTTCAGCTGCGTGACCACACCATCAATCTTGGCAGGATCCACAAATTCCGGTTTCAGCGTCACTTCTACAGAAGCGGGAAAAATATCTTCTTCGAATAACGCATCCGAATCAATCCCCAATTGTTTTTTGGCTAATACCGAAGCTTCCTGTTTGGAAATATAACGTGCCTGCTTTACATAATTCTGCTGCTTGATGGTATTGAAGGTTTCTTCCTGAAATTTAAGTGTTTTTGCAGAATCGCGAGGGTCAAGATACTCATCAAAATAAGCTTCTACGACCAACTGTTCCTTGATATAATCGGAATATTTCTGAGCATTGATCAAAATCAACCCAAATAATCCTACAAGAAACAAAACCAGCGAAATACTGATGACTACAGTGATATTACTGGATCTTAATCTGCTTTTATTAAAGTCGTCAACGGTCTTTGGCATCGAAAAATTTTTGCTAAAATAGAGATTTATACGCAAAAACGCTTCCTAATCATTGTTAATAAAATCATAAAAACATGGATTGATGCTGATTCTGAAAGGAAAATACATACCATAGAAATCGGCATTTTTATTGTTAAGGATAAGTTACCAAAACACGACAATTTTTATGAAACTTCTTCGACAATCTACAGGAAAGAATTTTTTCTACACCACGCCGGATAAAACCAAAGTAAAAGATAAGGACAAGATCGAGTATGTGAAATCTCTGGTGATTCCGCCGGCCTGGACCGATGTGGAGATCACCACCAACAAACGCGCTAAAATCCTGGCCGTGGGACGGGATCAGAAAGGTCGGAAACAATACATTTACAATCCGAAATTCCGTGCTAAAAAGGATGCCGACAAATTCGACAGGATCCTGCATTTTGCAGAAAACCTGGAACACATGCGCAGAGTGACGGGACAGCACCTGCGCAAGAAAAAGATGTGCCGGGAGAAGGTGATGGCCGCCATGGTGAGGCTGCTGGATTCTGCATACTTCCGCCCTGGAAGCCCTAAGTACACGCAGGAAAATCAGAGTTACGGACTCACCACCATTCGCAAAAAACACTTGAACATCGAAGGCGATGAAATGATTTTTTCTTATAAAGGTAAGTCCGGTAAATTTCAGGAGAAACATATCGTTAATGCCAAGCTTTCCAAAGTGATCTCTGATCTGGAAGAACTTCCGGGCTACAGACTTTTTAAATATTATAACGAGCATGGCGAGCTGGTAACCGTGGAGAGTCAGGATCTCAACCATTATATCAAAGAAGTGATGGGTGAAGAGTTTTCTGCCAAAGATTTCCGGACATGGGCAGGAACGATGATTGCTGCAGGCATACTGGACGAGCTGGGCATTTGCGAAGAAAAGCAACAGAAAGAACTCAAAAAACGAATCCGGAATGCCATTGTTGCGGTATCGGAAAAACTGGGTAACACGCCTTCTGTCGCAAGAGATTCTTACATCGATCCCAGAATATTTGAGCATTATAAAAATGGACAGACCATACAGTATTTCCGAAAAGAGATCAAAAAACTCCTTAGAAAAAATGAAAATCTTTCCGAGACCGAAGTGGGCGTTTTATATATGCTTAAATCTAAATTGAATTAATCATTGAGATAGGTGAATACGTTTCCGATACTGGAAATCAGATCTGTCGGCAGCATGGCTTCTTTGGAATATCTGGAGGCTGCAAAATCGCCTGCTTTTCCGTGAAGCCAAACTCCGAATAAGCAGGCCTTTTCTATGTCATAGTTTTGAGCAATCAATGACGTTAAAATTCCCGTCAGCACATCGCCGCTCCCACCTTTGGCCATGCCGGAATTGCCGGTGGTATTGTAGAACACCTTTTGATCCGGCGTTATTACGGCTGTGTGGTGATCTTTCAGAACAATAAAAATTTCCAACTCCGCAGCTTTCTTGCGGGCCAGCTCCACGCGATCAAAAGAATTATTGGTTTTTCCAAAGAGCCTTTCAAATTCCAGAGGATGCGGTGTAATGACTGAAAATCCTGGAATTTTATCCAGTTTCTGATGTTCTGCCAGAATATTAAGTGCATCAGCATCCAAAACCACAGGTGCAGCATGGTTTTCCAGAAATTCAGACAGTGCATCTACGGTGTACCTGTGTTTACCTAATCCGGGACCGATGCCATAAACAGCGTTGTTCTGAAGTTCGATCTTATTTATATATTGCTCACCTGCGCCTATGAACATCGCCTCCGGGATACGGGACTGCAGGATCAGATTGGCACAGTCGGGAGCTATGGTAAAGGTAAGTCCGCTGCCCGCACGCATAGCAGCGTCAGTCGCCATCATTATGGCGCCCGCTTTACCGTAGCTTCCGCCCACCAAAATACTTTTTCCGTAAGTACCCTTGTGACCGTAGTCATTGCGCGGCTTATAAATCAAGCGGATCAGTTCCTCGTCAATGGTATTATAAAAAGTCTGTGTCCTTCTGATCAATGTTTCATCCAGACCGATATCCAAGATCACAATTTTCCCACAGTGCCGGCCGGTTTCGGGATGAAGAAAACTGCGTTTACAGAACTGGAAAGTCAGCGTGACATCTGCACCGAAAACCGGCGAGTCTTTTTCAGAGATCCCATCCACGTACAATCCCGAAGGTACGTCAATCGCAATTTTAGGAACATCCAACTGATTTAAATGATTGATCATCGCCGCCGCTCTGCCATTCAGTGGTCTGTTTAGTCCATATCCAAAGACGGAGTCTATAATCACGGCATTCTCCAGATTGATGTGATTAATTTCGAAAAAATCCCTGATACGGATTGTATTGATTTTCTTGATCCTCTTAAAATTGAGCTGAGCATCTTCCGAAAAATTCTGATTTTCCTTATCAATAAAAACATCGACCTGAAAACCGCATTCCTCCAGCATCCTTGCGATCGCAAAACCATCACCGCCATTATTGCCTGTACCGCAGAAAATGTAAAACCGACTGATGCTGCGGAATTCATTTTTAATCCAATTGAAACACGCAGCAGCGGCACGCTCCATCAGATGGATTGATGCGGTACCGGATTGAATGGTGGCCAGATCGCAGGCCTTTAGCTGTGCAGAAGAGAAGATCTTCATCTTTATCGATTTTAAAATTCTTATCAAATTTATTAATAAAATTTTGTGTATGTCCGTTTTTTATCATAACGTTTAAAGCAGGAGTCTAAACTACTTTATTTCAGAAAATTGAGATTCCTTCTGAAATCGACGGCTCTACGCGGTCAATGACAAAAAACCTTAAGAAAGGGATCTGTTGCTCATTACGGACATTCCATTAAAATTTTTATTAAAAATGAAAAAATAAATTCATTTAATCAAAAAAATTATATTTTTGTTACATAACAAAAAAAATACAACTATGGGATTTGTACAAGAATTTAAACAATTTGCATTCAAAGGCAATGTGGTGGATCTTGCTGTGGGGGTGATCATTGGCGGGGCTTTTGGAGCTATCGTAAAATCTTTGGTAGATGACGTTATTACACCACTATTGCTAACGCCGGCATTAAAAGCTGCCGGGGCGGAAAATATCAAACAGCTTGCCTGGAATGGTGTTACTTATGGTAATTTTCTATCGTCAGTGATCAGTTTCCTCGTAATCGCAATGGTACTTTTCTGGCTGATAAAAATCGCTAACAGATTCAACAAAAAAGAAGAACCAGCACCAGCCGGGCCTTCTTCTACCGACCAGCTGCTGATGGAAATCCGTGATGAATTAAAGAAAAAACCTTGACATTAAAATGCCCCTTTTTCAAGTGGCATTTTCTTTTTTTATAAGCTCAAGTTCCAGAATATTATTGTTCTATTTCATACTTTCCAGAGCTTGTTAATCGATAGATTTCACATAATACCCCGCTGCCGCACGAATCCTTTCGTGTAGTATTTCTACAGATCAAACATCCTAAAGACAATAAGATCGTTTAGCAAAATGTTTTATCAGCATCATCTACAACATTGCTGTGCCTGTGGTCCCCTGCACGGAAAATCAAGCCTGCTTCTACAGAGTATTGATGGACGTCATCAATCTTTTGGTCGATTACTGTATAGCTGCTCCACAATTCAATCATGGAAGCCACACGAAGGGATTCGTGCGGCAGCGGGGTGGTTTTTAATAATCTTCTCCTCCGACGTTTAATGTCTTGTTTGATCTCTGCGCACAGACTACTTAACGGATGCGCACCCGACGATTGACGGATGCGCATCGGTGAC
>CAJYWD010000027.1 GCA_913778505.1 uncultured Chryseobacterium sp. | reverse complement strand
GGGAATAAAATCGGGGGCGATATCTAAGTATCAACGAAACGTCTGCCTTTATCCTGCTGCTTTTACTCTTAGGGTTTATATTTTTAACTAAGTTATCAATATGTTCTGCTTAATGCAAACTTACCATAGCAGCGGCATCCTTTTTTTTGCGGTGGATCATTAGCCTGGGAAAAAAGATACAGCGGATAGCGGGAATAGCTCCAAAGCAAACGACGGAGTCAATAAGCTCCTGTAATTTATAATTAGAATGTAAACTTGGTATTAAAGTCAATCATTTTGAGCGCTGTGACGGCAGCTTCCACGCCTTTGTTACCTAGATTTCCGCCACTTCTGGCGATAGATTGTTCTTTGGTGTCGTCTGTCAGGACACAGAAAATAGCTGGTGTGTCTGTCAAAATGTTGCAATCTTTGATGCCTTGGGTGACGCCGGAACAAACGTAATCAAAATGCGGTGTCTCGCCGCGGATAACGTTGCCGATGGCAATGACGGCCGCAAACTTGTTGGAGCGGCAAAGTTTCATTGCAGCGAAACTCAGTTCGAATGCGCCCGGAACATAGTAAATGTGAATATTCTCTTCTTTGATGCCCTCTGCCTTCAGTGTTTCGACAGCGCCATTACGCAGGTTATAAGTTACAAAATCGTTCCACTCAGAAACAACAATGCCGATAGAATATTCATCGGCATTGGTTATATTAAGTGGCTTATAATCGGATAGATTAGTGGTTGCCATTGTTTAGTAATATTTAGTCATTTCTATGAACGCATCGGATTGTCCGTTATCATAGTCCTGGTATTTTTCGTCAATTGTAGAGAAATATTTTTTAGCATCGGCATTTCTCTTAAGTGCCAAAGCAAGCATACCTGCTTTTTTGGTGAAATAATAAGAAGTGTAAGGATCATCCGATGCAGAAGAAGCTTTGTCTGCCATGGAAAGCGCGTCATCTGCCTTGTTCAGGTTAGAAAGGCAATCTGCCATGGCGCCATATTTAAGGGCAACCAAAACTTTATTGGCAGAGCTGAACTTATCCAGCAAATCGTAAGCTTTCTGGTAGTTTCCTTTTTTAAACTCAATAAGTCCGGCGTTGTAAGCAGAAAGTTTTCCTACTTTGGTACTGCCGTACTCTTCATACGTACCCATAAAACCCGGATTGGCTACAGATTTACCGCCCAGAGCAATATCCTCTTTTCCATCAGCCAGATTTTTCTGTGCTGCAAGATAGCTTGTTGTAGCTTCTTCGTTTTTAGGGCCAAGGATAAATTGCTGATATCCAAACCATCCTAAAACAGCAAGGATAAGAACTGCAAAACCGATGCTTAGCGTTCTTGCATTTTTTTCCAAAAAGGATTCTATGTTAAGGGCTTCTTTATCAAGGTCTTTGAAGAATTCTACAGTTTCTTTTCCTTCCTGGTCGTGGTTTTTGTTATGCTGGTTTGCCATAATTTTTTTAATAAATAGAGTGCAAATTTAATGTTTTCCTGCTGATATGCAAAAAGTTCTTAACCTGTTGATTAAAATAATTCAATATTTCAGTACAGCGTAGATGTCTGCGTCAAATTTTTTCAGTCGATCCTGTCCGTTCAAATCTTTGAGATCAATCAGGAAACTGAACTGCTTGGGTATAGCGCCTTGCTTTGCCACCAGTTTGGCCGCTGCTTCCGTGGTGCCGCCAGTCGCCAGAAGATCGTCATGGATCAAAACCCGTTGCCCTTCCTGCAGATGACCGGTTTTCATCTCAATGGTGGCAGAACCATACTCCAGATCGTAGCTCTCGCTGATGAATGGCGGCGGCAGTTTCCCGGCTTTCCGAATGAGTACAAACGGAACATCCAGAGCCACGGCGATCGCTATTCCGAAAAGATACCCTCTGCTTTCGATACCGCAGACCGCATCCACTTTTCCCCGACTAAAATCTGCAAGATCTGCAATCACTTCTTCATATAATTTTGGCTGAAGAAAAATCGGGCAGATGTCCTTGAACTGAATCCCGGGAATCGGAAAATCCGGTATATTCTCTATCGTTGCCTCAAGTTTTCTGATCAATTCTGCTGATGCCATGCGTTACGGATTAATTTTGTAGGTGGTGATTTTCCAGTTGTTATTAATAGCCTTCAGTCCGTATGTCACGCTGAGTGAAGTCGTTTTACCGTTTTTGTCGGTCACGTCATAGGTCACATTCACGTTGGCAGAATTATCTTTATTGTATGGTACGGAAATGCTTTTAACATTGATGTTCTTCACAGATCCGAATCCGGAATTGGGGTTGGAGAATTTTTCATAGGAGCCCCAGTTTGGGTTTTCTGCAGATTCGTATGCGGCTTTAAAATTCTGCGAAGACAGATTGCCAAGGAATTTGGTCACGGTCGCCTTTGGATCTGCGGTAGCCGCTTTCGGCGCTGCAGGCGTTGCTAGGGTTTCACCGGTCTGAGGATCCACTGTTGGAGGAGGCGTTTGGAGTGAGTCCGAAACCACCGCTGGTGGCGGTGTGTAGAGTGCATCGCCGTTTACAGGCACGCCGGTTTTGATCATCTGCAGCAGTTTTTTCGTGGTTTTAACGCTCAGCTTGATGTCGATCTTATCTTCAAATATTTTTTCTTTCGGCAGTTTGGAGTACATAATGGTAAAACCGCGGAAAGCCGGATCCTGCATCAGGTTTTTGGAGGTTGAGATTTTATTGCCACCGCTGGAGATTTCCATAATGGTTTCCAGAGCCGCACCTTCAAATTCTACTTTGTTGCCTCTGCTATCCAACAGCTGGGGAATAATCACCAGACCTTTGGAACCTGTGAGGCTGTCGCCTGCAATGTTTCTCACCACTACGCCAAGGCTGGCGGCATCTATATCATTAGGATCTTTTTCGGAGGCTACCTCGTTGCCGAAGATGTTCATCTCACCAAGGCTAGGTGGTGCGGTGCTGCTCCAGGCAATGCCGTTTTTCTTAGCCACCTCGTCTGCCATGGAAAAGATTTCACTTGTGTTTTTGCCGTTCAGAAGTTTTCCCAGCGCTGCAATTTCTGCCACATCGCCCTCTGCTTCTACACCAAACGTCTTAAGAATGTATAGCGCTTCGTTGAATTTGACCTGCTTCAGTGTCGGCAGTTTGGAAGCCATATCATTGATACTTTCCTGGAAGTTTTTACGGCTGCTGCCGTCCACGCTGGTTTTTTTGCAGCTTACGCTCAGCGTCAGCAGGATTGCTAAAAAGGCATATTTGATGTACTTCATTGTCAGTTAGATTTATGTTTAAAAGTAAGAAAATAGTTTGAAATCTTCTTAACCCGATTCCTGAGATGCAAAATTAAATTTTAAATTCATATCATCTCCATCCTGGCTTATATATTTTGATTATGTCAAAAATGTTTACGCGCTGGACTGCCTTTTGTAAAATATTAATTAAAATATAAAGGAGTGTGGTTTTTTTTTATGATTCGTAGTTAAATGGCGAATTGTTTCCGAATATACATTGGACGAACGAAGGACGAATATAGGATATAGAAAGCTCGAACAAAGGCGAGTGAAAAATTTACACTTAGATCCAGTTTGATTTTCTATTGGAAGTCGGGCATTCATCAATTCAATTTTTCAAAGAAAATTAAATAAAGTAACTTTACAGAAAATTAAAGTTAATGCAGAATCAATTGGTGATTGATATTCACAGTTTTTCTTACAAAAAGAAAGGCATTCCCCAAGATCTGTCCGGAAACGGCGGCGGCTTTGTTTTCGATTGCAGAGGTATCCTGAATCCGGGACGAATCGAGGAATACAAGGCGCAGACGGGTAATGATATTGGCGTTCAGGAATACCTGGAAACTAAAACCGAGATGCCTGAGTTTCTTAAATCTGTTCAGGCGCTGCTGTCCATCAGCATCAAAAATTATCTTGAACGGGGGTTCGAAAATCTGCAGGTCAACTTTGGATGTACCGGCGGCCAACACCGCTCTGTATATTCCGCAATAAAGACCGCAGAATTTATCAAAGAAAATTTTCCTGATGCAGAGGTGAGGATCCATCACGATGAGCAGTTGCACCTCAATCCGGCATCGGGGAATCATCATTAATTGTAGCTCAATCACTGATCAATCATCATTTATAAAACATGAAGGCATTATTATTTGCGGCGGGCATGGGAACGCGGCTGAAACCTTTTACGGACGATCATCCGAAAGCGCTGGCACAGGTCAACGGTGTGGCACTTTTGGAAAGAAATATCAAATATCTCCAGAGTTATGGCATCAATGATTTTGTCATTAACATTCACCATTTCGGTGGTCAGATTCTGGCATTCCTGGCGGAGCATGACCACTTTGGAGCGAATATCGAAATCTCCAACGAATCCGAAGAACTTCTGGAAACCGGCGGCGGACTTTTGTTTGCCAAGAGATTCCTGGAAAACGAGAAGACGTTCCTTATCATGAATGTCGATATCCTCACAGATCTTAACATCAGCAATTTCATCAAAATACATGAACTGAAGGGCGGAATGGTAACTCTGGCGGTTTCGGACAGAGACAGCTCCCGGAAACTGATGTTCAATGACAAGATGTATCTCAAGGGCTGGAGAAATCTGACTACCAATAAGAAGACCGTGGTCGGAGGCATCTTCAAGCTGAGGGAATTGGCGTTTAGCGGCGTTCATTGCGTGAATTCTGAAATATTCACTAAAATCACAAGAACCGGAAAGTTCTCCATTATGGACGAGTATCTGGATATGATGAAGGAGGACATCATCATCGGCTACCAGCATACCTCCAACCTGATAGATGTAGGTAAACCCGAATCTATCTCCGAAGCAGAAAAATTATTCAAATGATGAATCAAGACGATGAACTGAGACTGCATGACAGTCTGCGGCAGAAAACCTGGGACGAAACCATTACCAAAGACAGCTGGATGGTTTTCCGGATCATGTCCGAATTTGTAGACGGCTACGAGAAAATGGCGCGCATAGGACCGTGTGTTTCCATATTCGGTTCTGCCAGGCTGAAGCCGGAAAGTTATTATTATAAAATGGCATCGGACATTGCGAAAAAAATTACAGAAATAGGATTCGGCGTTATCACAGGCGGCGGTCCGGGCATTATGGAAGCCGGTAACAAGGGCGCCAGCGGCAGCGGGAAATCCATCGGCCTGAATATCGAATTGCCATTCGAGCAGCATTTTAATCCTTACATCGACAAGGGCTACAATATCAATTTTGATTATTTTTTCGTTAGGAAAGTAATGTTTGTGAAGTATTCCCAAGGTTTTGTAGTGATGCCGGGCGGTTTCGGAACACTGGACGAACTGTCAGAAGCCTTAACCCTGATTCAGACCAATAAAATAGGGAAGTTCCCGATTGTCCTGGTCGGTAGCGAATTCTGGAGCGGCCTGCTGGACTGGTTCAAAGGAACATTGCTGAAGGAAGGTCTCATTGCCGAGCAGGATCTTTCCATGTTCCGGGTGGTAGATACTGCAGAGGATGCTGTGGCGCACATTAAGGCATTCTATGACAAATATTCCGTGAGTGTGAATTTCTAAGCCATGGCATATAATTTGACCTCATATTGACATTAAAAGTTATTAAACATTGAAAAAATGAAAAAATCAATAATGATCTTAAGCCTCGGCATGATGCTGATAAGCCTCCTGAGCTTCCAGGCTTTTGATTTCTTCTCGTCCATGACCAAAGTGGACTATATCGACGGAAGCAAGACCCTGAAATTTACCACCAAACTGAATACTTCCCATATTTCCCAAGCCATAAAGATTGATCCCAACACGGCAGGCTTTGAGGCAGAGGTTAAAAAGTATGTGAATAACAATATGGATGTGGCTGTGAATGGAAGTCCTAAGGCGCTCACTTTCACAGGAAGCCAGGTGAACGGTGAATCTGTCTGGGTGTATTATGAAATCTCAAATGTTTCGGATATTTCGAGTCTTAACGTGAGAAACAGTATCCTCATCGGACAGTTTCCAAGACAGGTCAACATTATGAATGTGACGTACAAAGGCACTCTCAAAACGGTGAATTTCCAGAAAGGTAAGGAAAGTGCGGAGATTAGTTTTTAAACTATTGAATCTGCCATCGGGATGTTTTGATCATCGCCAATTAAACAATCAGGCCTGCAATTTCGCAGGCTTTTTTATGGGTTGTAGTCCGGGACTGTTGATGTGTAGAATCAGGTCGGTTATCTCCATGATGGGTATGCCCCAATTTTCCGGGAAGATTGCTTGTGTCGTAATACGCGTCCGCTCCGGCGATGCCACGGGAGCGCTCCCGCGATCAGACGAGACCGCTCCCGTGAAGTCACGGGAGCGCTCCCGTGGAAGGCTTCCGGAAAACCTTTGCCAGAGAGCGTTTCCACGCCCTGTATTTTATGGATCAAAGGGTCATCGGAATCTCGTTCATCTATTCTGTTTCGATGATAATCTCCTTATCCTGATGTTTGAATTGGTGATTTTTGTCCAGCATCTCCTGCAGGTTGATCTTAACGTTGACTGTCCTATCATCCACCTTCGTCACCCAGTCGTGTTGACCTTTGATGGACTTTATTTTTTTGTCGAAAGTTAATTGGTTATCGAAGTCAATCTGGATCATCCCGAGCATGGATTGTATCTGTTCTTTATCTGCGCCTTCCGCTCTGTCGCCGGTTTTGAAGATGTTCTGGAGATCTTCCTCAGACATCATGAGTTTTCCTGTGTCGATTTTTAAAGTTTTCCCGTCCCAGTCATTATAAGCCGTATTGTTCATCATGGCGGCATCCTTACCCATCAGTGTACCCAGTGAGCCCAGTTCTGTCCTGCTCAGTGGTTCGGACTTTACAGAGAATCCCGAGAATTGATCCGCCTTAAAATTACCTTTCATCTGAACCTTTTTCATCAGCCTGATGCTGTCCGGATTCGTAATGGATTTTCCTTCCTCTCTCTGGATGTCGTACAGCGTCCGCCATTTGCGCGGGTAGTTCTGCATCTTCATAAAGTCGCCTCCTGCTTCAGGGAGTCGGGCATCATACCCTTCATCATTTCCAGCGCTTGGGACATATCCATGTCCGCCGCAAAACTCATCTTCTTGTCTGAGTAGTAATGATTGGTGGTGGCAATGGAGCAGGATTGCAGCGCAAAGATTCCTGCGAGGAATAGGAGGAATGTTTTAAGAATGTTGGATTTTTTCATGTTAATTGCCATTATTATTCTGCCGTTAAAATTAACAAAAAAATCAGGATCGGTTTGGATCAATGACAATTGGTATGATCCATGTGAAAGCCGTCCGTAGAATGATTGACTTTCAGCGAATCGGCATTGGGAGAAATATACGGAATGCCCAGTTCCAGACCTCGCATGATAAACAGTCCGCCAAGAACGATCATCAGCACCGGAATGATTTTCAGGATCCTGGTGCGCAGCGCATTGGTCATAAAATTCCCGAGGAAAACCACAGCGAACATAAAGGGGAAAGTGCCCAGTCCAAAGAGAAGCATAAAAAGAGAACTTTGCCATATTCCGCCGGCTGCCAGCGATGCCGTGAGCGCCATATAGACCATGCCACAAGGTAGAAACCCGTTCAGGATTCCGGTTGCAAACCTGGATTTGTAATCCGGTCTTTGAAGAATCTTACCAAGCTGCATTTTGACCCGGAGCAAACCTTTCGAGATCCAGGGAATCCGCGTTGCGAAGTCTTTTCCTCCAAAAGAAAAGAGAGCCATCACGATCAGTAATATGCCGACGATGATGGTGAGATAATTCTGAAACCCGACCAGCTCGAAGCTCTCGCCCACTATGCCGAGGACAGCGCCCAACAAGCCGTAAGTCAGGATCCTGCCAAACTGATAGGTGAGGTTCTGAAGGTAGAAATTGGTTTTCTGATTTTTAGTTAATCCCATTGACAGCGCAATAGGTCCGCACATACCGATACAATGGAATCCGGACGCAAATCCCAATCCGATTGCCGATATTACGAAAGTCATTTCCATACGATGTCGTAGTCTACCTGATAAGGTTTTTTATTTTCGTTCCATCTCAGTTTTAGAGTATATGAACCCTTCGAGATGACCTGTTTCGGAATATTGAACTGATGATTATGTAAGCTCACTTCCTTCTTCACATCCAGATTAGAATCTTCTGTCCGGAACAGCACAAAGTTAACTTTGTTATCGTCCGGCTGCACAGCTTCCGGAAATGTGATGTTAATTCCGTTGACACTAGCTTTGTATGTTGGAACCTGCGTAAGGGCTGCCGCATTTTCTTTGGCATCGATGATTTTCTGATATTCCAGTTCCTCTTCGTAATAATTGTCCGAAACCAGATCCGAATTTTCACTTCCTGTAGGAAATGTAAAAATCATGGTGAGGATGAAGAGGATGAAACAGCCCAGTGCAATCATCAGCCCATGTCCCCAGTTTAAGTTCTTCATTAGCTGTTAAAATTGAAATTTAAAAGGACCTTCGAAGTAAGTGGTGTATGAGTCCAGAAGCTCACCGTTCATGTCGTACACACCCAGCGTCAGATTCTGTTTAGACAGTTTCATCTGGCTCTGCGGAAAGCTTACATTGATTGTTCCCTTTATCATTGCGTCACGCTTCATAATAATTTTACCGGAAGCACTGGAGGAAATTTCCCCGTTGGCAGGTTCGATAATTTTGATGATCACCGCTTTGGTTTCGTTAGATTTATTGAGGAAGGTATAATTGTAAGTATTGGTGATTTTCCCATCCCGAATGAAGAATGTAGATCCAGGAGGTTTGAGGAACTTGGCCTCCATTTCTCCACGGTTATACAATAAAAATCCCAGAAATCCTGTCAGCAATGCAAGGACTACCGCATAGATTTTCATTTTTGTGGTGAATTTGAATGTTGACTGTTCTTCGATTTCCTTTTCGGAAGCATAACGGATCAGTCCGGTTGGCAGTCCTACTTTCACCATTACTTCATCACAGGCGTCAATACAAGCCGTGCAGTTTACACATTCCATTTGGAGTCCGTCCCGGATGTCAATACCTGTAGGGCAAACTACCACGCATTGTTTACAGTCTATGCAGTCTCCTTTTCCCTGAGCTCTGCGGTCTTCACCTTTTTTCCATTTAGAACGGTTCTCACCACGCTTGTAATCGTAAAAAACGTTGATAGTTTCTTTGTCAATTAAAACACCCTGCAGTCTTCCGTATGGACAAACCATTGT
The DNA here is from genome assembly GCA_913778505.1 of uncultured Chryseobacterium sp. Classification (GTDB taxonomy): domain Bacteria; phylum Bacteroidota; class Bacteroidia; order Flavobacteriales; family Weeksellaceae; genus Epilithonimonas. The sequence continues at coordinate 45,672 of CAJYWD010000027.1, read as the reverse complement.
ACAAACCTGCTCTCTGAACCAAGCGAATACAAAGTAAAAGGCAGCGGTAAAGAGAATCATCACCAGAAAATTGGTAGGTTTCGCAAACGGACCTTCCTGCATGATTCTGAAAACTTCCTCATAGCCCACCACATACATAAACATGATGTGTGTGATGATTAGTGAAATCAGAACAAAAACAGACCATTTTAAGGATCGTTTCCAGATTTTCTCGGAATCCCATGGCTGGTTATCAAGTCTTATCTGTTTGTTTCTGTCGCCTTCTATGGCATATTCTACCTTACGGAAAATCATTTCGAGAAAGATGGTCTGCGGACAAATCCATCCACAAAATATCCTTCCGAAGGCTACCGTAAACAAAATAATACAAACCAGGGAAGTGATGGCTCCTAAAGCCAGAATAAAAAAGTCCTGAGGGTAAAAAGGCTGACCCAATATGAAAAACTGCCGCTCAATGATGTTGACCAGTAATACCGGATTGCCGTTGATTTTTAAAAAAGGGATCGTAAAGTAAATGAATAGCAGTAGAATGCTGACCAACACCCTATAATTGGTATATTTTCCTTTCGGTTTTCTTGGATAGACCCAGCGTCGCTTTCCGGTGTTATCCATTGTTCCAACAGAGTCCCTGAAAGTTTCAGCTTCTACCACCCAGCTTTCTGCCTCGTTGTATTTTTTTTCTGTTGTACTCATATATTATCAGATAAAAAAAGAGATTGCCCGAAAAGTAAACCAGTTTTGATTCAATTTTCAAACACCGTTCCATGCGGAACGATATTTTTGACAATCTCTTTTGTATGTAAATTAGTTAGATTTCTCCCAATGCGCTTCTGTTCCCTGAGGAGCAGCTCCACCCTGAGCCGGTGTAATTGGTGCCTGCTCCTGGTTGATATGGTAGACGTATGCGGCTACTTTCTCAATATCATTACCAGTCAGGATTCCGTTTTTACCCCAGGCCTGCATTGTCGGGTTATTCTTACTACCATTTTCCACCATATAGAAAACATTTTTGTACAATGTTTTTTCAGGCTGATTGATCCAGAAATTATCAGTTAAGTTAGGTCCGATACCACCTTTACCTCCGGCACCGTGACATGTTACACAGTTGGTTTCGAAAATCACTTTTCCGTCCTCCACATTGTCTTCAGAGAATTTTGCTGTTTCGATCGTTGCCTGTGGTACATTTTTCATGTACTCTTCCACAGCAGCAATCTGTTCTTTATATTCCTGATCGTACTCTTTATATGGATGTGCGAAATCCGTCAAGAAGTAAGATGATACGTAAAGAACACAGTACGCTACTCCGAAGTAGAATAGACCCAGCCACCATTTCGGAAGCTGATTGTCAAGCTCCATAATACCGTCGAATCCATGATCGATAAGCATATCTTTTTCTTCTTTCTCAGACTGGCTCTTGAAAGCACCATTCCAAAGGTATTGGAAATAAGGAACTTTTGTAGCCTTGAGATAAGCCGCTTTTTCCTCGTCGGTCATCTTTTTGAATTTCTCGTTTTCAATCAAATCACCAATAGCGGACTGGATGAAAACGACAATGATACTGATGACTGCGGTGCCAAGAAAATACTTGGACGTGAGGAAATCAGAGCTCTGAGCAAACATGTAAAACACGACCAGTAATAATCCCAATACAATCAGAATATTAATGTACGCGGGCGTTCTTCTTCTCATAGTTAGTTATCTTTTAAATTACAAAATTTCATTCTCATCATCATCTTTCTCCAGTGGCGCATTTTCTTCTTCGCTGTAATATTTCTTCGGTCTGTTGATGACTACATAGACCATCACAATAAAGAACAGGATAAAGATAATCATTGCCAAAGTCTGGAAGAAGCCTGCGTTTTCCACATTGGAGACGATGTGTTTGAAACTTTGCGGTATCATTTATTTTTTATTTTAATTACTAGCCGTTTTGATTTCGGTAGTTTTGATGTCAGTTCCCAACCTTTGAAGGTAGGAAATCAAAGCTACAATTTCTCTTTTCTGTAACGGTACAAATTGCTCGCCAGCTTTGGCTTTTGCAGCCTTGGATTCGTCGAAAGACTGTTTAACGTCGGCGGCTTCTGAAAAAACGTTTTTCACAATTCCGTTCGCCTGATTGTTCATCCAGGAATCGATGCTGTCAATCTGAGCCTTAGTGTAAGGGACATCGAAAGAGTTTCTCATGAGCTCCAATTTCGCTTTAGTCTTGCTTCTGTCCAGAGTGTTTTCCACTAACCAAGGATATCTTGGCATGATAGAACCTGCAGATGTAGAACGCGGATTGTACATGTGCTTGAAGTGCCAAGAATCTGGTCTTGCGCCACCTTCTCTCTGCAAATCCGGACCGGTTCTTTTAGAACCCCAAAGAAATGGTCTGTCATAGATAAACTCACCAGCTTTGGAATACTGTCCGTTTTTACCGTTGAATCTCACAACCTCATCACGGAAAGGCCTGATCATTTGCGAGTGACAAGCGTTACAGCCCTCACGTATATAAATATCTCTACCTTCCAGTTCCAGCGGAGAATAAGGCTTGACCGCGGAAATCGTAGGAACGTTTTCTTTAATAAATATCGTTGGAAGAATTTCCAGTGAACCACCAATCGCAATTACCACGAATGATAAAATGGACAAATAAAGCGGTGTTCTTTCTAACCAAAGGTGAAATGTTTCACCTTCTTTTCTTCCTTTTTTGACGTTAGCCAAAGCTGGAGCTTCTGCAGGAACTTCTTTTTGGAAAGACCCTTTTCTTGCAGTTGCCACCAGGTTTACTACCATCAGAATTGCTCCAGAGAAATAGAATAGTCCACCTACGAATCTCATTTTGAAGTAAGGAAGAATGGCAGTTACAGTATCCAGCCAGTTTTTGTAAACCAAAGTTCCATCCGGGTTGAATTGCTTCCACATCAAACCTTGAGTAAATCCGGAGATATACATCGGAACAGCGTAGAAAATAATACCCATTGTTCCCAGCCAGAAGTGCCAGTTAGCCAATTTTACAGACCATAATTTGGTTCTCCAAAGGATTGGCACCATATAATAAATCACACCAAATGCCATAAAACCGTTCCAGCCTAATGCACCTAAGTGAACGTGACCAATAACCCAATCCGTAAAGTGACCAACTTTATTAACTGTTTTAGTTGCCAATAAAGGACCTTCGAAAGTTGCCATACCATAACAAGTTACAGCGACTACAAAGAATTTCAGAACCGGATTTTCTCTTACTTTATCCCAAGCACCTCTCAATGTCAGAAGTCCGTTAAGCATACCTCCCCAAGATGGAGCAATCAACATAATCGAGAAACCTGTCCCTACAGCCTGAGCCCAAGCCGGCAATGCGGTGTACTGCAAGTGGTGAGGTCCAGCCCAGATGTAAACGAAAATCAATGACCAGAAGTGGATAATGGATAATTTATAGGAAAACACCGGTCTGTCCGCAGCTTTTGGTACAAAGTAATACATCATCCCAAGAACCGGAGTCGTAAGGAAAAATGCTACTGCATTATGACCGTACCACCACTGAACCAAGGCATCTTTAACACCTGCATAAGCAGAGTAAGACTTCCAGGTAGTGAATGATAATGGAATTTCTAAGTTGTTGAAAATGTGAAGCATTGCTACAGCCACCCAAGTCCCGATGTAGAACCAGATTGCCACGTAAAGGTGTCTCACACGTCTAATTGCTACCGTTGCAAACATGTTGATCCCGAACAACACCCAAACCACCGTAATCAAAATATCGATCGGCCACTCATGTTCTGCGTATTCTTTGGAAGTGTTAAGACCCATAAAGAATGTAATGATGGTGCTCACAAGTACCAGCTGCCAGCCCCAGAAGTGCATCCAGGAAAGCGTGTCGCTCCACATTCTTGTTTTAAGTAATCTCTGCACGGAGTAATAGAACCCGGAGAAGAAACTGTTTCCTACGAACGCAAAAATCACCATGCTGGTGTGCATCATTCTCAGACGTCCGAAGCCGAATGCTCCCTGGGAATTAACCAGACCTTGCAGTCCGCCGTCTCTTAATGTACGGATCGTAGGGTCATCGGTTCCGAGGAAAAATTCCGGTAATTCTGGGTAAAAAAGCAACAACGCAGCCGTAAGTCCCAATAAAAAACCTACTAAGCCGAAAACGACCGTCGCGATTAGAAAAGCGCGTACGATCCCGTTGTCGTAACTAAACTTTTGTGTTTCCATATCTACAAATAGCAATTATTCTTTATCATTTTTTTCAGGAGTTTCTGTCTCCTCTTCTGTTTTAACCTCGTCATCAAAAAGAATCCTCACGGCTGGTGATTCATCATCCTCAAACTGACCTTTTCTGGCACCGATTATGAAAATAATCAGAAAAATGACAGCTAACGAGACGCTGCAGATAATCATCAAATAGAGAATCTCCATATCAGCTACAAATTTACAATAAAACAGTCGCCAAATTTAGTTAAAATTACTGACTTTGGTCACAACCCGGGAAATTGGGATAATTTATAATAACTCTAAATAAGCGCCTTCTAAAAGCGTATTTTGAAATATTTCATACTCCTCAGCCAGGTTGAAAGCGTTGTGAATGTTACGACCGTCACAGAACTCAGCGGCATAAAAATCGCGGCAAAAAGCGGATGCATCTTTCCCGAAACTGCAAAGCCAACTCCGATGACATTATAGCATAAACTGATTATGAATGTGAATTTTACAATTCTGATGGCGTCTTTGGAAAGGTGAAGGAATTTATCCAGCTCGCTGATCTTTTCACCGTTCATAATCACATCAGAAGCTGGTGTAAAGGAGTTGCTGTCATCCGAAATTGCGATGCCAACATGGCTCTGTTTCAGTGCGCCTGCGTCATTCAGACCGTCGCCCAACATTGCTACTTTTTGTCCTTTTTCCTGCAATTCCTTGATGAAATCTAACTTGTTCTCAGGGTTTTGATTGAATTTCATTTCGGAGATCGATGGAATGAGTTTCTCTAGAATTGGTTGTTCCGATGCGTTGTCACCACTCAGAATATTGATTCTGTAATTTTTCAGATGCTGAAACAGCTTCGACAGATTGTTCCGGTATTCATTTTTGAAAATAAATTTGCCTAAAAATTCATTGTTTTTGCTGATGTAAACCGCGGTTTCAAGATTCTGCGATGTCTGTCCCGTAAAAGTTGCGGACCCGATTTTATAAAGATTTCCTCTTACGTGGGCTTGATAACCTTTTCCGGAGATTTCCTCAAAATCTTCAATTTCGAAATAATCATCATTAACTTTAATGTAGTCGTAGAGCGATTTGGACAGCGGATGATTAGAGTTTTTAAGCAGAGACTTGATATTTTTCAAGTCAAAATCGTCAATTTTGTTACCGATAAAATTAATATTGGTCCTCTTGTTTTCGGTGATGGTTCCGGTTTTGTCAAAAACCAAAGTGTCCACTTTTGCCAGTCTTTCAATCGTCAAAGTGTCCTTTACATAAAATTTATTCCTTCCAAGAATTCTCATTATATGTCCGAAAGTGAATGGCGCAGACAAGGCCAACGCGCAGGGACAGGCGACAATCAAAATCGCTGAAACCACCTGAAACATTTTTTCAAAATCCACCGTTGACCAGTAAATTCCGGCAATCAAAGTAATTGCTAATATGATGATTGTGAAATATTTGCTGATGGTATTAGTCATCGTGTCGAGACCTGTTTCGAATTTTTTAAAAGCTTCTTTATTCCAAAGCTGAGTGAGGTAACTTTGATCCACACTTTTAATCACTTCTAATTCTAAAATCGAACCTGATTGTTTTCCGCCTGCAAAAATCTTATCTCCAGGTTTTTTGGAAATATGTGCAGATTCTCCGGTTATAAAACTGTTGTCAATATTGCCTTCGCCTTTAATCAAAATGGAATCCACGGGGATAATTTCCTGATTTCTGACCATAATCCTGTCGCCAACAGCCAAATCTGATAATAAAATATTCTCCTGCTTTCCATCGAAATCAACTTTGGTCACGGCAATCGGATAGAATGATTTGTAATCCCTGTCGTAGGATAATGAATTATAAGTTCTCTTCTGGAAGGTCTTTCCAAGCAACATAAAGAACAATAGTCCGCAAAGTGTATCGAAATAGCCTGGTCCATAATCAGTTACGGCTTCGTAAATACTTCTGCCATAAAGAACGAAGATTCCCAATACAATAGGGACATCAATATTAATGATTTTGTTTTTCAAGCCGTACCAGGCAGATTTGTAATAATCTGAAGCAGAATAAAATACAACTGCAGTGGCCAGCAGAAATAAAATAATTCGGAACAGATGCTTGAAAGAATGAAACCAGATATCATCGCCCGAAACATATTCCGGAAAGCTAAAAAACATTCCGTTTCCAAAGGCAAATCCTGCTACAGCTAGTTTTGTCAGCAGGCTTTTATCCAGCTTTTCGTGTTTTTTTTCTGAAGTTTCCAGGTTGATGACCGGTTTGTAACCAAGATTGGTCAGGAACTTCGCCACTTCACTCAGTTTTATTTCCTCTTCCTTGAAAGAAATCTGGACTGTTTTTCGTGTAAAATTGACCTGGGAATATTTGATTTTTTGATTAATGGTATGAAGGCTTTCCAACAGCCAGATGCAGGAAGAACAATGGATGACGGGAATTTTGAAAGTCACCAGTGTTGTGCCGCCTTCGGAAAAATCTACAACTCTGTCAAATATTTCGGGTGTATCCAGGTAATCAAACTGCGCGTTATTTTCATTGCTCGGCCGGATACCGGAATTTTTATTGATGCTATAAAAATTGTTGAGATTATGAACGTTCAGGATTTCGTAAACCGATTGACACCCGTTGCAGCAAAAGATTTTCTGATCGAAAAGAAGCCTTTCCTTGTCGATGTTCTGACCGCAGTGAAAGCATTGTTCTGCCATTAAAAAACTCTCAGATATTTGGAAGACAAAATTACGCCAAAAATCTTGGCTAATGGCGTTAAAAAGTCGTATTTTTGCTGACAAATGTCATAGGTATGTCTCTTGAACAACAATTGGTTATCGAAGAAAACTTCTCGAAAGCATTTAACAAAGAATCGCTCCGCGCCAGCCTGTCTCCGGAGGATTTTGAAGTTTATAACAATGCCCTCAAAGTTCTGGAATTCTCTAAAGGTGACGTCGTTTTCGACGATGGCGAATCTCCGAAAGGTGTTTATTTTATCGAGAAAGGAACCGCAAAATTATCCAAATCAGGGGTTTATGGTAAAGATCAGATTCTGAGATTCTGTAAAGAAAACGATTTGATTGGTTACCGCTCCTTGCTGTGTGGTGAGAATTTCCAGGCCAAGGCCGAAGCGATGACACCAATGACCGTTCAGTTTTTACCGGCTGATATTTTCCTTAAGTTATTGGAACTTGACCCAAAACTTTCCTACGCAATGCTCCAAAAAATCGCCTATGAATTGGGCGAGTCTGCCAATACGGTGACTTTCCTGGCGCAGAAAACGGTGAGAGAGCGACTGGCAGAAATATTGGTTTTGCTGGAACAAAAACTCGGAACCGATCCAGAAGGTTTCATCAAAATATCCCTGACCAGGGAAGAAATTGCCAACCTTATCGGAACTGCTACGGAAAGCGCAATCCGATTGATTTCCGAGTTCAAGCAGGATGATCTGATTATGGTGGAAGGCCGGAATATCAAGATCCTCAACAGAGAAAAATTAATCAAACTCGGCCACGTGGTGGTGTAAATGATAATTGATAAGCGATAAATGCTCTGCAATAAATTTATTATCAGCTTAATTTTCAATCATTTATAATTAATAATTCATCATCTATAATTAAAACAATGTCTGTACATTCTGAAATAAAAAAAATCACAACGGAAACCTTACGAAAAATGAAATTCGATAAGGAAAAGATCACCATGCTGACGGCTTACGATTTTACAACAGCCAAAATGGTGGACGCAGGCGGTGTCGATTCTATATTAATCGGAGATTCTGCAGCGAACGTTATGGCGGGTCACGAAACGACTTTACCGATTACACTGGATCAGATGATTTATCATACCCAATGTGTTGTGCGCGGTGTGGAAAGAGCTTTGGTGGTGGCAGATTTGCCGTTCGGAACGTATCAAAGTAACCCTGAGAAAGCTTTGGATTCGGCCGTGAGAATGATGAAGGAAGGTGGTGCGCACGCCATCAAAATCGAAGGTGGTAAAGAGATTGAAGAATCAATCAGGAAAATCGTGAATGCGGGTATTCCGGTTTGCGGACATCTTGGATTAACACCTCAAAGTATTTATCAGTTCGGGACTTATAAAGTAAGAGCGAAAGAAGATGCTGAAGCGGAAAAATTGATTGCTGATTGTAAATTATTAGAAGAATTAGGCTGTTTTGCTGTGGTTTTGGAAAAAATTCCTGCAGCTTTGGCTAAAAAAGCTTCGGAAAGTATTTCGATTCCAACGATTGGAATTGGAGCCGGACCGGATTGCGACGGGCAGGTTTTGGTCTATCATGATATGGTAGGAATGAATCAAGGTTTTTCTCCAAAATTTTTGAGAAGATATTTGGACTTGTATTCCGAAATCACCGGTGCAGTTTCCCAATATGTAAAAGATGTGAAAAGTTCTGATTTCCCGAATGATAAGGAAAGTTATTAAAATGTAAAATCGACTGCAAAAGTCACATAATGAAATTAATTATTATGTGACTTTTGTGGTTAAAGTAATAAAGAATGTTTTCTAAAATTCTTACAATTCTATTCTCTGCTCTGTTTCTATTTTCCTGCACATCTCGGAAAATGAAATATGGAACCAAAATCGAAATTCACGACAAAGCGGATTCGTTACAAGCTTTAGCCAGAATCAAACACATCAAAAGTCTGGATTATTCTGATTTCAAACCTGGGAAATTTAATAATGGAAAAGTAGCGGTGAATTACCGTTTCCTGAAACCCAAAGCAATTGAAAAGAATAAAAAATATCCTTTAGTTTTAGTTTTTCACGGTTCCGGCGCCATTGGAACAAACAACACTTCTCAAATGGGCGTTTTGTCCAAAATGTGGTTGCTCCCGGAAAATAGAGAAAAATATCCTGTTTATGTTTTGTCTCCGCAATTTCCGGTTCGCTCCTCCAATTATCATCTCGATGAAAGCAGAACTATCAAAGTTTCTGAATCTAATGAACATCTGGATTTGGTTTTAAAATCAATCGATTCTTTAATCATTAAAGAAAACATTGACCGGGACAGAATCTACGTAATGGGATTCTCTATGGGAGGTGGAACAACGATGAATGCTATTTCCAAAAGACCGGATTTATTTGCTGCAGCCATTAATATTTCCGGAATTCCTCAGTTTGATAAAATGGATGACCTTCTCAAAATGCCGATTTGGATCATTCACGGAAGTCTGGATACGGATAATTTCCCTCAGAGTAATTTCCGATTTTTTGATGAAATGAAAGCCAGAGGCCAAGTGTTTCTTTGGGAATACAAAGACAAATATCACAACAATATTCTCTCTTCGGAACTCGTGGACAAAATCCCGAAATGGCTATTAAAACAACATCAATAATGTCTCAGGAATTTTCAGAATCCCAAATCATTTACGAAGACAATCATATTCTTGTCATCAACAAAAAAGCCGGACAATTGGTTCAGGGCGATAAAACCGGTGACTTATCTCTGCTGGAATTGATCAAAGATTTCATCAAAAAAAGAGATGAAAAACCGGGCAATGTTTTTCTTGGTTTGGTTCATAGAATTGACAGGCCGACCTCCGGATTGGTCATTTACGCCAAAACATCCAAAGCACTTTCCCGACTGACTCAAATGGTAAAAAACCGTGAAGTCAAAAAAACGTATTGGGCAATTGTCGGAAAAGAGATGATTCCGAGTTCACAGAGATTAGTTCATTATCTCCAGAAAAATGAGAAGAATAACAAAGCGATTGTTTACACCAAACCGACTGCTACTGCCAAAGAAGCGATATTGACTTATAATTTGATTAAGACTTTAGACAATTATCTTCTATTGGAAGTCGATTTGGAAACAGGAAGACATCATCAGATCCGCGCGCAGCTTTCCAAAATCGGAGTGCCGATTAAGGGAGATTTGAAATACGGCTCGGCACGTTCCAACTCCGATGGAGGAATATCACTTCATGCCAGGAAACTGAAATTTATTCATCCTGTGACGAAAGAAAATATTGAAATCTTGGCTCCTGTTCCGCAAAGCGATGTGATTTGGAGAGCGTGTGAAGAATAAATTAATAAAAAAACCGAAAGGAATCTTTCGGTTTTTGTTTTTTATAAAGTAGAGGTTTCTTCTTTTTTCTCCTGATTAAGCAGGTTTGGAGATTCTTTCGCCAACTTATTTTTCGTCGGGATTTTATAATTGAAAGAAAGCCCAAAGTTTCTGGTGTCATTTTTATTTCTGATGTACACATTTGGAAGTGCGTTAGTTGTTCTCAGGTTCGTTTCGTTGGTATTGAAAACATCATTTGCAAACAAGGTTAACGTCATTCTGTCTTTATTGAATTTTCTGGATAATGATAAATTCAATGTGTTGTAGAATGATTTGTTTGGATAATAAAAGAACTCATTTCCTTTGGTAAGATATGTGTAATTGGCATTGAACTTAACTTTGTATGGCAAAATAAACTGTCCGGAAACATTATATGTCCAGTAACCTTTCGGATTGATAATCTGATCCATTTGTTGCAACTGGTAAGAACCATACAGGAAAATAAAACTCACTTGGTCAGGATTCATATCCATTTTCATAATGTCTTTGAATGGTGTATTGAAAATGGCCAAAGGAATTGGGAATCCGATATTGAAATTATGCGTTTTCAAACGGTCAAGATTGTCGCTTGTTTGAATAATCACATCGCCTTTTCTCTCCACGATTTGAACTACTTGATTTTTTGCATTGGTGAAATTATAACCAATGAATGCATAGTTCAAAGCACTTAATTTTACTTCGAAATTGTCGAAAATCGTAGGTTGAAGATTTGGGTTTCCGGAGAAATCGATGTTTTCATTTCCGTATCTTGTGTTGTTTGGATTCAGATTGGCAACATTCGGTAATGTGATTTTCTTGTTATAATTAATATTAAAGAAAGCCATTTTTGGAATAATGTTGTACTGAATACTCGCATTGGGGAACACTTTGAATTTTTCAAACGGTCTCAGGTTGTCATAATTTCCACTATCAAAATTGAGACTCGTCCCATTGATGTTGTAATACTCTCCACGAAGTCCCAAAACAAAATCCATTTTGCCTTTGGTCGCACTCGCTTCGGAATAGAAAGCCGTCGTTTTACTCTTATAATCCAAGTTTTCTACGCCAAAATTATCCGCTGAAAATTCCAATTGGTCATAGAAAGCGCCTAAGCTCAATTTTCCTTCATCTAAAACCTTGATTGGCTGAGCATAATCCACTCTGAAATTGTAAATATTTTGGTTGGAGCCATTGTTTAAAACCTTATCACTCGTAGAAGGTGTTGGCAAGATATTTCTTCCGGTTTGACCAAAATCATTGCCGAAATTGGTATAAGAACCTTTGAACTCCAGTTTTTTGTTCTTATCGTCAAACTTTTTCTGATACGTCGCCGTCACCTCATTTCTTGTATTGCTTTGGTCAATGATATCTCGGCCAGTAGATTCTGTTCCGTTGAATAGAGAATACTTGTCCACATAACGGTCAGAAGAACCTAGCGAAAGATTATAATTCAAAAGCAGTCGGTCTTGTCCGATATCAAATGTGAAAACACTTCGCAAATATTGATTTCTGTTGACGTTATCATTGTAAAGTCGTGAGATTTCGTCAATGGTGGATTTTGTTTCGCTTTCATTATAATTTTGTCCGACATTCAGCTGCCATCCAAACCATTTATTTTTTGAGTTGAGCGTTAAACTATTATTGAATTTGCTTCTATAATGGTCATAATTACTGAAACGATAACCTCCTGCATAAGTTGCAGACAAATACGATTTTGCATTTCTGCTCGTGATAATATTGATAATCGCGCCACCGGAAGTCGCAGGAAATTCTGCCCCAGGTTGTGTAATGATTTCGATTCTCTCGATGCTGTTGGCCGGAAGTCCTTCCAGATATGCGGTTAGTTGTGTGCTGTAGATATTCAGCGGACGACCGTCCATATAAACGTCCAGCGATTTTCCCTGATAAATCATTCCCGCCATCTCGGAAACTACCAATCCAGGGATTTTTTGTAAACCTTCTAATGTGTTTCCGGAGTTAAGATGTGGTTGCTCGGAAAAATCATAGATGGTTCTGTCTGCTTTTTGTTCAACAGCTTTTTTAGTTTTGGTAATCGTTACCGCTTCAATCTGTTTTTCCTTGTTGTCAGTTTCCTTTTTCTCAGTTTCCTGAGCAAAGTAGATGTGACTTAGAAATAGAGCCGAGATTGGAAGAATAGATTTTAACTTCATAGTTTAGTTTGTCCTTTATTAGACAATTGAAAAGCAGATTTGTTACATCAAATCTGCTTTTGTAATTTTTTTAATTGGCTCGATTGACTTCCTCGAAGCTGATATTCTTTTTCTGGATTTGCTTTTTCTTGTTGCCAAATGTGTAATTTACACTAAGTCGGAAAGCGCGACCGTCCCAATAATTATTGAAGCTTTGCTGGCTGTCACGGAAATCAATATCAGCCTTGTAACGCATTGCAAAAATATTATTTACAGTTGCATTGATTTGCAGTTGCTTTTCCATCAGAGAAATCTTGATTCCCGAACTCATCTCCATAAAACTTTTGAAGTGATACGCTACATTTCTGTAAGGCAACTGGTGTTCATAGTTAAGAAAAAAAGCTACCGTTTTATTTTGATCAAGGAAAAGCGTATTGTTCCAGGAATAGCTTACAGAATAACCGTTGGAAGTATCAGCGTTGATATTAAAGACTTCAGAAGTCTGGTAGCTTGCATTCATTGAAAATGTTGTTTCCCAAATTTTGAAAAAGCTATCCGTGTAGGAAAAATTGGCGCCGTAAAAACTATTATTGTAAAAATTAAGATAAATGCTGTTTTGAGAAAGTCCGTCCAGGCTGGAAACCTGTCCGAAAGCATTTTTCAGTCTCAGATAATAGATGCTTGTAGTAAGTTTGTTGTTATAAGTGTAAGATAGTTCATAATTATTGATGTAAGAAGGCGTGAGCAAAGGGTTTCCTGTGGAATAAGAATAAGGATTTTCATACCAGCGGAACGGATTCAGATTGCTCATGCTTGGTCTGTTGATTCTTCTGGAATAGGACAAACTGAAAACGTTTTTATCTTCTTTATAAGAAACATAAGCCGAAGGAAACCATTGCCCATAATTGAAATCTCTGACAGAACTTTTCACTATCGTATTTTCGTATCGCAATCCGGCTCTGGTTTCCCAATGTTCACCGAAATTTTTAGAGAAGCTCCCGTAGGCCGCATAGTTTTCTTCTCGGTAGTGGAATGTGCTGCTTTTAATATTATCAATGACGAATTGATTATTCTCTAAATCAAGATATTTCAAATCTGCAGAATTTCTGAATTGATTGAATTTCACGCCGGTTTCAATGGTTCCAAATGAAAATGGAAGTTCCAGATCCCCTTGAACAGAAAAAATCTGAGGTTTGATTTTTGATAAAGTTCTCACATTCTGAATGGTGTTTTTGGGTAAAGTTAAAGTGGAAAAATTTACTTCGGTAGGATTATCATTGCGATAGAAATTTCCGGCCAGACTCAATTTTTTTCCAAGAGAATCCAGCTTCAAATCATAATATGTGCTCAGAGTATGCGTTGGCGATTGTTCCCTGTGAAAGGTTTTGGTCATTAAGTTGGTTTCTTCCAGTTCCGGATTGATATTTCTTGTGGTATTCAGGATGTCCATTCCGTTTTTGCCGTTATCGAAAATATATTCTATCCCCACTTCTGAGTTCTTGTTGATTTTATAAGAAGCATTCAGACTTGGTGTCAAATCTTCCCACACATCTTTCCGTGTAGATTCGCTGAAATTCTTAGATTCTCCCAGGATATTATAGCGTTCGCTGGAGCGTTTGGCACCTTTGATATAGTTGGTTTTCAGGCTTAGACTAAATTTTTCGGTTTGGTAATTCAGATTTCCGTTTGTGTATCCGTTAAAATATGTTCGCTGTGTCCAACCTGTGCTGATATTTCCGCTGAATCCCAAATTAGGGTTCTTTTTCAATATGATGTTGATGAGTCCGCTGTTTCCCTGCGCTTCATATTTAGAAGGCGGCGTTGTAATCACTTCGATTTTCGAGATGTTTTCTGACCGAATCGATTTCAGGTAATCCAAAAGCTGTGCGCCCGAGAGATTCAGCATTCTTCCATTGACCATTACATTCACGGAACTTTTTCCTTGGATGGAGATGGTTCCCATATTTTCATCCACTTTCAGCATGGGCACATTGGCGAGCGTTTCGCTGGCATCCATTCCCTGTGAAGCGATGGATGCATCTACATTGAAGACCAATCGGTCGGCTTTTCTTTCCAATAGTTTTTTCTTAACCAAAATGTTGACCTGTTCGATTTCTTTTAAGCTGTCTTTCTGAATCTGCGCAAAAGTTACGGTTGAAAGCAGAGTGGCGATGAATAGATATTTCAGTTTCATAATTGTTGATTTTGTTGAGACAAAGATATTTTCCAAGCTTTCCTTGTGAAATAGCGTTTAGATTTGACGCGGCTTTAATCCGACCAAACTATTTTCATCGATAAAAAAAGGGCGTTCATAGAATTGGGTAGTCCGGATATTGTTGGTGTCATTATTTTTGGAATATGAAAAAATCGATAATATTCTAAGTTTGGCATTAGTTGTTTCCTGCATCAGAACACATCGTGTAGATGTTTGGAAAACAATCGCAATTGCTCCGGGAGACAGTATTGTGGTGCAAAAAGTAAAAGCTCCGGTGACTTTAGAAATTAAAAATCTTTCAGATAAAGAAGTGGAATTGGTTTCTGAACTTAATATGCAGAAAAGTATAGCGGCTAATTCTAAGTTGAATTACAGATTGCCAAAAAAGAGCAGATTGATATTGGAAAACCAAAATCCTGACCCGGTTTCTATACATTTGCATTATTCTTCGTCAAGACCTATCATCATTAATAACAAAGAACTAAAATGAAAAAACAACAGCTTTTATTTCTGCATCTATTTTATTGGAGTATATACATACTCGGAACTTTTATATTTCCTTATCTGATATTCGGGACAAAAGTTGATTATTTCAAAATAACCTTTGCTATTACAAGTTTTATATGTTTTTACGTTAACTATTTTTTTGTAATTCCGAAGTTCTTTAATCTTCAAAACCTTTCTGAGACATTACTTGCTTTTCTGTTAAGTGTTTTTTGTTTTGTTTTGATTCGCTACTTTGTAGAAGAGATTTTTTCGCCTTATTTTTTTGGAATACGGAATTATGCCGAAGGAACCAGTTTTGGATTTTATTTTTACGATAATATCTATTATAGCAGTACTACGATTTTTATAAGTACCGTTTTCTGTTTTTTTAAATTAATGTCCGAAGCAGAAATTGAGAAGAGACAATTGATAGAAGAAAAAAAGAATTCGGAACTTCAAGCTTTGAAAACCCAAATCAATCCGCATTTCATCTTTAATACACTGAACAATATTTACTCTTTGGTTTACCAAAACTCCGAAAAAGCATTGCCCGCGATTGAAGAACTGAGTCAATTGTTAAGATACAGTACAAAAGATTTGGAAAGAGATTTTATTTCTTTGGAAAAGGAAGTTGGCTATCTTGAAAGTCTGATAGAACTGGAAAAACTTAGGATTAAAAATCCCGAATTATTAATAGTTAATAAAAAAATCAACTTCCCGAGCCTTAATATTTCTCCGATGTTGCTGGTTCCGTTTGTAGAAAACGCTTTCAAACACGGCGATTTCTCAGAAAAAGGATTCACGCTGAAGATTTCTGATGAGAACCAAAAACTGAATTTTCATCTTCATAATTTTAAAAAGCAACGTTCCAAAGATTCGCTTTCAGGAATTGGAATTAACAATGTTAAAAAACGACTGGAAATCCTTTACCCAAAAAAACACGAACTGAATATTACTGAAACTGAAACGGAATATTCTGTAGATTTGAAAATTGATTTGAGAAATTAATCAGCTTCATAGTTCTGATTTTCTGCCGCTCCCTAAGAGCGAAATGTTTGTAGAAATTTGTTTTCAAAATCAGCAGAGCTCCGTAGGAGCGACATATTTGTAAATGTTATGACTAAAATTAAATGTATCGTCGTTGATGACGAGCCGCTCGCAGTTTCCCTTCTGAGCAGTTACGTAGAAAAAATGTCTTTTCTGGACTTGGTATTCTCCACAGAAAATCCGATTGAAGCGATGGAATTTATCCAGACAAAAGAAGCGGATTTAATTTTCCTGGACATTCAGATGCCGGAACTCACGGGAATCAATTTTATGAAAATCGTAGGCGACAAATTGAAATATATTCTCACAACAGCTTATGCCGAATATGCTTTGGAAGGTTATGAACACAATGTCATCGATTATCTCCTGAAACCAATTTCTTTTTCTCGTTTTGAAAAAAGTGCGTTGAAAGCTCAGGAACGTTTTGCCATTAATCAAGATTCTCAGAATTCTTATTTTTTTATAAAATCTTCCGGTCAACAACATCGGATTAATTTCAGTGATATTCTTTTTATTGAAAGCATCAAAGATTATGTCAATATCAAAACTGAAAATCAGGAGTTTATTGTTCTGGATACTTTAAAATCTCTAGAACATCAGCTGCCAGAGAACTTTGCAAGAGTGCACAAGTCGTTCATCATCAATATTGATAGAATTGAAAAAATGGACATCAAAAATGTCTCACTGAATCAGGAAATAAAAATTCCAATTGGCGAAACTTATAAGTCCGAATTCTTTCTGAAATTGAAGAAATAAGGTTTTTCTGAAATTTTAAGGTAAAAGCAAATCCTCTGCGTCCTATTCATATGGAGTCGCTATCTTTACAGTCAATGACCGAAAAAAAATCTGCATCGATTACGGAAGTCGTCAAAAATTATGGCGGCCAGCTTTTGCGCTTTATCAATTCCAAAGTGGCAAAAACAGAAGATGCGGAAGATATTCTGCAGGAAGTCTGGTACCAGACCAGCCGGCTGACCAACCTGAATGAACTGGAGAATGTTGGTGCATGGCTTTATTCAGTGACCAGAAACAAAATCATCGACAGCTACCGGAAAAAGAAAACGGAATCTCTGGAAGATTTTGTGTTTCAGGATGAGGACGGCGAGCTGAATGTGAAGGATATTCTCCTGGCCGATGATACCAACAATCCGGAAATCGCGGTTTTCAAAGAGATGTTCTGGAATGAGCTCATGAAAGCCTTGGACGAATTGCCGGAAAAGCAAAAAAAAGTTTATATCCAAAACGAGTTAGAAGATAAAACCTTGCAGGAAATTGCAAATGAAGAAGGCGAAAACATCAAGACAATCATTAGCAGGAAATCCTACGCTGTGAAACATTTGCGAAAGAGATTGCAAAATCTTTATAATGACCTCAACGATTAATTGACAATAGATGAACAGAAATAAAAAGAAATTTTGGTTGGCTATTCCCTGCATTATTGCGGCGGTAGGCCTATTTGTATGGTTTTTCCAATGGCTTTGGAATATGCTTTTGCCGGATATTTTAGGCGTTAAGGCTATTAATTATTGGCAATCCCTGGGGATTTTGGTATTGTCAAAGATTTTATTCGGTGGCTTTGGCGGTAAAAAGAAATTTGGAAGACAACACCATTTTGACGACCACAATATGAAGGAAAGCTGGAAGCAGAAATTCGAAACCCAATTCTGTGGTAGCGAAGAAGAACGTGAAAAGTTCAAAGAGATGTGGAAACAGAGGTTTGAATCGAAGTTCTGCAAACCAGAAAATCCTCAAACTGAAGAAAATAAAGCGTAAAAAAAGTCTCACATTTTGTGAGACTTTTTAATTTTTTTTAATCTTCGTCTGAAAGTAATTTTACTGGAGAAATAATTGGCAAAATTGTTTCTTTCCATTCTGTATTTCTAAGTTTTTCAAAAACAATTCCGCGTGAAGTAGAAAATGAAATACTTAAAAGCGTAGTAATTAATTGTGGATGGAAAACTTTTTCGTTTTCAAAGTCCATTAAATAATTTTTAGAGTTCTCAATAGTAAAGAAACATGTAATATTGAATTCGGCAAAGTCTACACTTTCATTGGATTCTAATCGAATATGAAGTTCTATTTTAATTTTCGCTTCTTCTATATTGTGTGCAATATTTTGTCCTATTTTTAAAAGTAGAGTTTCCTGCTTCCAATTATTTATTGAAATATTTGAATCGACTTCAATTTCAAAAAGTTGTAAATCGACAATATTAATATTAAAATCTTTTGTAGCCATTTTTAGCTCACTTTTATTTGCATTGTATCGGGAAGATTCGGGATTTTTGTTTTTTGATAATTTGTTTCTGAAGTTTTTTCAAAATGATAAACTTCTAGATAAACATATTTAGTTTTTTCTTTTGAATCTTGTTTTTTTCCAGAAACCACAAAAACGTCTTTTCCTCCTAATGCTTCTTCAATAGCGAAAATAGAAGAGGTGGTAATATTGTGCGAACCAGATAGAATTTTGCTGATTTCTGAAGGTTGCTTTCCCATTTTTTCTGCAAGTTGAACTCTGTTCATTCCTTGTTCCTTCATCATTTCAATAATTCGGGAAGCAAGAGCAAACATTTTTTCTGTTCTTCTTGTGTTTTCTAGATTGGCATTTTCTCTTAACCAGCTAGAGATGTTGTGTTTGGATTTTTTCATAAATTAAAAAAGAAATCTTCTTCTACGATAATATCGGAACAATCATTATTCCATAATATTTCTTTTCCGAAGAGTTCATTAATTTTTTTGGATAGTTTGTTGGCCAAATCAAAATGTGATTTTACATTGGGGCAATCTTGCGGAACAGCGGTTGTTTTTATGTCGCCATTAAAAAGAAAAACAACATGCTCATTTGCTCGGAAGCAATACAGTCTTAAATCATTTGGTGTATTTTGGTCGTTTTCCAAATAACTTGGCTCTCTATCTTTGCCTTTTGGTGGCAATGCAGAAGCATCATTTTCAAATCTAAAAAAGTTTTCATCTGCTCCGTGTTTATAGTTTCCAATAAGTTTAATCCAATCCAATATGTGTTGGAGCTTTTCTTTGTTTTCTATGGTTTGTTTATCAATAAATAGATCAAATAACGAGTCGCCTTCTTCCAAAGGGTCGTCTGCAATTACAATCGAAAAATATTTTACATTTTCAAATTGTTCTACCTCAACCAAGTGTGCAAATCTACTCACTATTTAATTAATTAACAAATTTAATTTCACTTATAAGTGAAATTTTAAACAAAGTTAAATATAATTTTTGAAGTATTTAACTTTTAAAATAAAAACTTCTCACAGTATTGCAAGAAGTTTTTGTATGGTATTAAATAGCTATTTCTAACTTTATTTCTCCATTTTCTTAATCATATTGAGCGCAGAACCAGCCTTGAACCAGGCAATTTGTCCGGCGTTATACGTATGATTAGCTTTAATGATATCTTTGGTTCCATCAGCGTGAACAAATTCGAGTGCAAGCTGTTTTCCTGGTGCAAACTGGTCGAGATCCAAGAAATTAATGGTGTCATCTTCCTGGATTTTGTCATAGTCTTCTTTGTCATCAAAGGTCAAAGCAAGCATCCCCTGTTTTTTAAGATTGGTTTCGTGGATTCTGGCAAAAGACTTAACCAAAACCGCTCTCACACCAAGATGTCTTGGCTCCATTGCGGCGTGTTCTCTTGATGAACCTTCACCATAATTCTCATCTCCGACAACAATTGTTGGGATTTCTGCCGCTTTGTATTGTCTTGCAGAATCCGGAACCGGTTTGTACTGACCGTCCAGTTCGTTTTTGACCTTATTGGTTTCCATATTGAAGGCGTTCACAGCTCCAATTAACATATTGTTGGAAATATTGTCAAGATGACCTCTGTACTTCAGCCAAGGTCCGGCCATAGAAATGTGGTCAGTCGTACATTTTCCATAAGCTTTGATGAGTAATCTTGCACCGGTAATATTGAGTCCGTCCCAGGCCGGGAATTCTTCTAATAACTGAAGTCTCTCAGAAGTTGGAGATACAATGACTTCGACATCAGAACCATCTTCCGCAGGTGCAATGTAACCCGGGTCTTCCACGTCAAAACCAAGTCTTGGCAAATCGTCGCCGCTTGGTTCGTCCAGCATTACTTCTACACCATCTTTATTTTTAAGCTTATCCGTCAAAGGATTGAATCGTAGATCTCCTGCAATTGCCATTGCGGTTACCAATTCCGGTGAACCTACAAAAGCGTAAGTATTCGGATTGCCGTCTGCTCTCTTGGAAAAATTTCGGTTGAAGGAATGAACAATTGTGTTTTTTTCTTGTTTCTCAGCACCTTCACGAGCCCATTGTCCGATGCAAGGTCCGCAGGCATTGGCAAAGACTTTACCACCGATTTCATCAAACGTTTTCAAGAAACCGTCTCTTTCTACCGTAAATCTTACCTGTTCAGAACCTGGTGTGATGGTATATTCGGCTTTCACTTCAAGATTTTTTTCCTTGGCTTGTTTGGCGACAGAAGCAGCTCTGGCAATATCCTCGTAAGATGAGTTAGTACAAGAACCAATCAATCCTACTTCGATTTTCGTTGGCCAACCGTTCTTCTCAGCAATTTCTTTCATCTGTGAAATAGGCGTTGCCAAATCCGGCGTGAAAGGGCCATTGAGATAAGGCTCTAAAGTGTCAAGATTGATTTCAATCACTTCATCATAATATTTCTCCGGATTAGCGTGTACTTCCAGGTCGGCCTTCAAAACGTGGGCAATGGCGTCAGCTGCATCAGCCAAGTCCTCTCTGTCTGTCGAGCGGAGATATTTGCTCATATTTTGATCATATTCAAAAATGGAAGTTGTTGCTCCGATTTCCGCTCCCATATTACAAATCGTACCTTTTCCTGTACAAGACAATGAATTGGCACCTTCACCAAAATATTCTACGATAGCACCAGTTCCTCCTTTTACAGTAAGAATTCCGGCAACTTTAAGGATGATATCTTTTGGAGCCGTCCAGCCATTCAGTCTTCCTGTTAATTTAACGCCAATCATTTTAGGGAATTTAAGCTCCCAGGCCATTCCCGCCATTACATCTACGGCATCAGCACCACCAACTCCGATGGCAACCATTCCAAGTCCACCAGCATTCACAGTGTGAGAATCGGTTCCGATCATCATTCCGCCAGGGAAAGCGTAGTTTTCTAAAACGACTTGGTGGATGATTCCGGCTCCGGCTTTCCAGAAACCAATTCCATATTTATTGGAAACCGATTGCAGGAATTGATAAACCTCATTATTTTTATTTTCAGCTTCAATCAAATCTTTGGCTGCGCCTACTCTTGCCTGGATGAGGTGGTCTGCGTGAACGGTTGATGGAACGGCTACTTTTTTCTTTCCGGCCTGCATAAATTGTAAAAGCGCCATCTGGGCTGTCGCATCCTGCATTGCCACTCTGTCTGGTGCAAAATCCACATAAGATTCTCCTCGCTTAAATGTTTCTTTTGCCTGCGAAGGAAAAAGATGGGCACAAAGAATTTTTTCTGAATAAGTAAGAGGTCTTCCCATAAAAGCTCTTGCTTCGTTTACTCTGCTTTCGAAATCAGAATAAACTTTTTTGATCATATCCAAGTCAAAAGTCATATCTCAATTTGTTTTATTTCAAATTAATACCTTTTCAGCTGTATGAGCTAAAAATTTTGTTCCACAATTTAATCAAATTCTGTTCCTATTGGTATAAAGGCGAAGATTAACAGAGGTTTTATCATTAAATCGTTTACGCTTAACAATTTAAGAAAAAAATGAATTTTATAAGATTGATGTATGATAAAATAATGGAGTATCCTAAAAATTGGAAAGATTCTAAATAAAAAAAGAAGACTTCTCTCGAAATCTTCCTTTTATATTTAAAGGTTAGCCTGAAAATTAATGACCAACCGTTACCAATTCTTTAATCGATGGTACAAAAGTCGTCAAATCAATTCCTTCAACCGCTTCTTTGTATTCTTCGATGCTTGGGATTCTCCCTTTAATGGCTGATAATACAACCACCGGAGTAGAAGCCAATAAAGATTCTCCTTTTTTACGTTCAGAATCTTCAACCACTCTTCCTTGGAAAAGACGGGTAGAAGTTGCTAAAACCGTATCTCCTTTCTCCGCTTTTTCCTGGTTACCCATACAAAGATTACAACCGGGACGTTCCAAGTACATCATATTTTCATATTGAGTTCTTGCTTCGCCTTTCGGAGCTGCATCGTTGAATTCGAAACCTGAATATTTCTCTAATAATTCCCAGTCGCCTTCAGCCTTTAATTCATCAATGATATTATAAGTTGGAGCTGCAACGACTAATGGAGCCTGGAATTCTACTTTACCATTTTGCTTTTCAAGATTTCTCAACATCTGAGAAACGATTTTAAGGTCGCCTTTGTGAACCATACAAGAACCTACGAAACCAAGATCCACTTTTTTTTCACCGCCGTAGAACGTAAGGTCTCTGATGGTGTCGTGCGTATATCTCTTCGAAACATCTTCGTTGTTAACATCCGGGTCGGCGATCATTGGCTCAACAATTTGGTCAAGGTCAACTACAACTTCGGCGTAATATTTTGCATTGGCATCAGGAGTTAAAGCCGGTTTGTCGCCCGTTCTGATTTCCTCGATTCTCTTGTTGGCTTTATTGATTAAGCCTTGAAGAACGTGATTATGATTATCCATTCCTTTGTCGATCATAATCTGGATTCTGCTTTTCGCAATTTCCAAGGATTGAATCAAAGTATCGTCTTCCGAGATACAGATAGAAGCTTTGGCTTTCATTTCTGCAGTCCAGTCTGTGAATGTAAACGCCTGGTCGGCAGGAAGTGTTCCGATGTGAACCTCGATAATTCTACCTTGGAACACATTTTCTCCATCAAATTGCTTCAACATCTGAGCCTGCGTTGCGTGAACCACATCACGGAAATCCATATGCTCCTTCATCTGACCTTTGAAAGTCACTTTCACCGATTCAGGAATAGGCATTGATGCTTCACCAGTTGCTAAAGCCAAAGCTACAGTTCCGGAGTCAGCTCCGAAAGCAACACCTTTAGACATTCTTGTGTGAGAGTCACCTCCGATGATGATTGCCCATTCGTCCACCGTAATATCGTTAAGAACTTTGTGAATAACGTCTGTCATTGCGTGGTATTCGCCCTTCGGGTCACGGGCTGTGATAACTCCGAAATCGTTCATAAATTTCATTAATTTGGGAATATTAGCCTGTGCTTTTTTATCCCAAACTGAAGCCGTATGACATCCCGATTGGTAAGCTCCGTCTACGATTGGAGAAATTACCGTTGCAGCCATAGATTCCAATTCCTGAGCAGTCATTAAACCAGTAGTATCCTGAGATCCAACGATATTAACTTCAACTCTAACATCAGAACCAGCGTGCAATAATTTACCTTCCGTTACACCCACTGCATTTCTGTTGAAGATTTTTTCAACAGCAGTCAAACCTTGTCCTTCAATAGAAATTTCTTTTGAAGGAGCGAAAACTGCAGGAGCTGTAATTCCTAATGTTTTCGCCGCAAACGTCTGGATTTTTTTACCAAAAACGATAGCGTAAGAACCGCCCGCTCTGATAAATTCTAATTTCTGAGGCGTGAAAGATTTTGAAATATCTTTCAGTTCAACATCTCCGTTGTATAATTTCTTTTCTTTGGTATTGATGGTCAAAACCGTTCCAGTCGCAACTGAATATTTTTCTTCCAAAACGATATCGCCGTTTTCGTTACGGACAGGATTTCCGTTTTCGTCCGTTTTCTTTACCCAGTTCTGAAGGTCGATTCCGATACCTCCGGTTACATCCACAGTTGTTAAGAAGATCGGAGAAATACCGTTGGTTCCAGCTACAATCGGAGCGATGTTAACGAAAGGTACATACGGACTTGCCTGTTTACCAGTCCAAAGCGCCACATTGTTTACGCCCGACATACGGGAAGAACCAACGCCCATTGTTCCTTTTTCTGCGATCAGCATTACACTTGCACCAGGATGTTGAGTCTGGAGTGCTTTGATTTCTTCCTGTTGAGCAGGAGACATCATGCATTGTCCGTGCAATTCACGGTCAGAACGGGAGTGCGCCTGATTTCCCGGAGATAATAAGTCGGTAGAAATATCACCTTCCGCAGCGATGTAAGTCACCACTTTGATTTCTTCCGGCACTTCCGGAAGTTTGGTGAAAAACTCTGCTTTCGCATAGCTTTCCAAAATATCTTTAGCAATTGGGCTACCTAATTCGTAAGCTTCTTTCAAACGGGCAGTATCGGCATCATACAAGAAAACCTGTGTTTTAAGAACTTCAGCAGCCTGTTTTGCAACAGTTTCATCATTTCCTAAAGCCAGATCGAGAAGAACTTCGATCGAAGGTCCGCCTTTCATGTGAGACAATAATTCAAATGCATAGGCTGGAGAAATTTCCAGTAACTCGGATTCACCTAAGATGATTTCTTTTAGGAATTTAGCCTTTACACCAGCGGCACTTGTTGTACCTGGCAAAGTATTGTAAATAAAAAAATGAAGTGAATCGGCTCTGTGGTCATTGGCCGGATCCTTGATCTGATCAATGATTGCGCTTAGTAATTCTGCACTGTCAATTGGTTTTGGGTGAAGTCCCTGTGTTTTTCTTTCTTCGATTTCTTGGATGTAATCCTGATAAATACTCATAATATTAGAACTCTTTTCTTTCTTGTTTTAAATGAAGGTCAACCCAAGGTGTGACCTTTTAAAATTCAACAGATCATATCAACTTCTTGCATATAGTCATTTTAATCTTGTTAAATTCGCCCAAATTTACGAAATTCAAAACTTTCATAAGAATAGAATAATTTAGATTTAAAATAAATTGTATTTCTTTTTTCTATTTACAGGTGTTTTGTCAAAATAATTTTTATTTTGTGGCACGCTGGTAAGATTGTTATTATGAAGAATATCAAATCATTATATAAGATAAGTTGGAAGCCGATTGCTGTTCTGGTGATCTTTTCCATTCTTATTGCGGTGTATTACTGGTTTGATCCATCCAAAGAATTCTTTTTCATTGGCTGCCCTCTCAAAAGTTTAACAGGTTTGGAATGTGCAGGCTGTGGCGTCCAGCGTGCCTTTCATGAACTGCTGCATGGAAACTGGCGCTCTGCATTCCTTCTCAATCCCTTGTTTATACTCTTGCTGCCGGTATTGATACTTTTTATTCTTACATCTTTTTTCAGGAGTCATCCTTTGGTGAATCATCTCTATGGCATCTTTTTTGGTCGTAAAGCTTTATTTGTATTAATCGTAATAATTTTAGTATTTTCGCTTTTTAGAAATACGGCTGCATACCATGCCATTTTCTGAGAAAGTTAAACACATTACACGATGAAAAAACTACTGAGCTTATTTACTGTAAGCTTCGGACTCTTGGCCTCTTCGCAGATGGCTGATCATATTCCGGCACTTATTCCCATAAAGATCAACGAAAAAAGTGGTTATATAGACCAGTCCGGAAAAACAGTGATTTTACCTGAGTATCACATTGCTATGTTTTTTGCGGAAGATTGCAATCTCCTTAATTCCCCGAACGAAGCTGTAAGAAATTACGGTTCAGCAGATTACGCCACGGTGGAAAAGAATGAAAAATCGTACCGCATTGATAAAAAAGGACGCCGCGTGTATGCGTATCAGAAGAAAGATCTGGGACGCTGTTTTTACGAGTATCAGGCTCCAAAGTATAATGCGTATGTTTTAGATGGCCGGTATGGCATTATCAGTAAAAAAAATGTTGAGTCGAAGGTTTTCGATGATTTTGTTATCACGCCACAGTACCAGCAACTCAGTATTTTAGATGGTAACCCGGAAGATCCGATGATCATTGCGGTACAGGGAGATAAATTTGGAGTGATCAATAAAAATAACGAAGTCATCATACCTTTTATTTACGAAGATATCAAATGCAATCTGAGCTGGAAGACGGCCGGACTGTTCGAAGTTTCTATGAACGGTAGCGATTATTTTTACATTAATCAAAATAATCATGCCTATAATACGTACACAAAGAAATAATATTGTAATTTCGCGATCAGAAATTTAAGGGGTGCTGTAAAAAGCTGAGATTATACCCAATGAACCTGGAACTTGTAACGAGTTTAGGGAAACATTCATTTTTATAATTGATGAATGATAACCGATAATTGATTCATAATAACGTTATAAAAAATCACTTATCAATCATGATTTATCAATTATAAACATAGTCGCCCCTTTTATTCCAATAAATTTTAACAACAAAAATTTAAGAGAATGAAAGGATTTATTTTTTTAGGAGTATTGGTTGCTCCTTTCTATCTTTCGCAGACCGTGCAGGATTCTACAAACATCACATCCATTCCTGCCGTAGAATTTACCAAAAGAACACCGGTGGCCAAGACCATCATCAATGTTGACAAAGAGCTTGCCGACAAAAATCTGGGACAGGATTTACCGATTCTTCTCAAAAACCAGATGTCCGTAGTTTCCACTTCAGATGCAGGGAATGGAATTGGCTACACAGGATTCCGCATCCGTGGAACGGCAGGGACAAGTGTTAACGTGATGCTAAATGGTGTTCCGTACAATGATTCCGAATCGCAGGGAACATTTTTTGTCAACGTTCCGGATCTGACAAGTTCAGCTTCGCAAATTGTGATTCAGCGTGGCGTGGGAACTTCATCTAACGGCGTTTCGGCTTTTGGTGCCAGTGTCAATGTCATTTCCAGAGACCCGGCGGAAACCTTTTCGGTAAGGTCGGATGATTCTTATGGGTCATTCAATACCTATAAATATTCCGCTGAGGTCAATTCCGGCAAATTTTGGAAAGACCGAATGTCCTTGATGGGACGCTATACCTACATCAATTCCGATGGTTATATAGACCGTGCGTTTTCAAAACTTCAATCTTACAATTTTTCCGCTTTGTTTCAGGAGAAAAATACAGAGTTGAGGTTTTTGGCTTTTGGCGGGAAAGAAAAAACCTATCAGGCGTGGAATGGGGTGGACAAAGCCACTTGGGAAACCAATCCGAGATTTAATTATTCCGGAGCAATTTACGATGCCAACTGGGAAAATATCGTTGGGTTTTATGATAATGAAACTGACAACTACCGTCAGAATCATTATCAATTACTATGGAACCAAAGATTTTCCGACCAATGGAAACTCGAGACTACAGCACATTACACCAAAGGAAAAGGCTATTATGAGAACTATAAGCAAGGTGCAAAATTCTCTAAATATAATCTCCCGAATATTTTAGAAAACGGAACAGAAATCAAAACGTCAGATTTTATCAGAAAAAAATGGCTGGACAATGATTTTTATGGTGTGATTTCCACATTGTACGGCAAGTTGGGGAATCTTGACCTGAACTTTGGCGCAGTTGCCAACCAGTATTATGGCAGGCATTTCGGTAATGTGACCGGCGTTTTTCTGCCACAGATTGATGAACACGAATATTACCGAAATAATTCGGTGAAGAATGAAGTGTCTGGTTTTGCAAAAGCTATTTATAAATTGAATCAATTCGAATTCTTCGCAGACTTGCAGCTGAGAAATATCAATTACGATACAAAAATTGTCCAGCAAGGCGATGGCGAAGGTGCAGACCTTTACAGAAAATGGACTTTCTTCAATCCCAAAGCTGGTGTCAATTTCAATTTTGAAAACGGAAAGGTGTTTGTGTCTTACGCCAACGCGCATCGGGAACCCAACAGGGATGACCTCTTCGCAAATCCAGATGTCAAGCCGGAAACGCTTCACGATTTCGAAGCTGGCTGGGAAAAGCAAATTGGAAAAGTAGCTTTGACCGCAAACGCATATTATATGTATTATAAAAATCAGTTGGTTCTGAATGGTCAAATCAATAACGTGGGAGAATTCATTAGAACAAACAGCGGGAAAAGTTACCGGCTTGGATTGGAGTTGGGAATTTTGTCCAAGATTACTGACCAACTTCAAGTTTCGGCCAATGCAACTTTTAGTGAGAATAAAAACAAAGACTTTTACTCGGAAACAGAAGATGGTTTGAGAAGCTATGGCAATACCGATATTTCATTTTCGCCCAATATCATAACTAATGCCAATATTCAGTATTCGCCTGCTAAGGATTTGAATTTAGGAGTTACCGGGCAATTTGTGGGGAAGCAATTCCTAGATAATACAGGAAACCTTGAGAATCAGCTGGATTCCTATTTCGTTCCGGACTTCAATGTTTCTTACAAGTTACCTTTTCAAAAACAGGATGTCACTTTGAGGTTCTTGTTAAATAATTTCACCAATACCAAGTATGTCAACAACGGTTTTAGTGGACCATATTACTTCGCTCAGGCCGGAATTAACTTCCTTTTTGGTGTTTCTTTGAATCTGAAATAAAATTTTTATTATTGAAAATCAATTACTTGTAATTTTTTAAGGTCTATTCGTAAACTTTTTTATTGTTAACAGGAAATTAATATTAGATTTACAGAGATTTAGTTAGTTCCGAAAAAATTAATTCAAATCAAATATAGACCTTAAAAATTTACATCTATGAAAAAAATCTATTCTTTGCTGTTAGCAGCCACGGCTGTTATCAGTATGTCTGCTCAGACGAGCATTGCGGTCAGTGGAAACACCGTAACATTTACTACCAAATTTCCAACGGACGGTTTTAGTTCTACACCTGTTAACTTGTATTCCTGGAGCAATACCGGCGATAATACGGCAGGAACCTTCAAAGAACTTTTCGGCGGCTGGCCAGGCAAATTGATGACCGGTCCGGATGCTGGCGGCAACTATACGGCAAGCGTTGATCTTTCCACTTTGTATGCCGCAGGAACTAAGGTTAATGAAATCAACTTCATCTACAACAATGGAAGCGGCACGCAGACAGCAGATCTCAAGGCATCTGCGAATGCAACAGGATGGTCTCCGGTAACGATCGCAATGATGGCAGTTTCCGAAGCAGCTTCAAAAGCTAAATCTCAGGTGGCTGCAGGGAAATTATTTACCACTGCAAAAGGTAATCTGGATGTGGCTATTTATGATTTCAGTGGAAAAATGATCAAGAACATGAAAGTGAATGCCAGCGGAACGCCGATTGATCTGGGACTTTCTCAAAAAGGAATGTACCTGATGACAATTTCCGGTGCCAACATCGCTGAGACGGTGAAGTTTTCCAACTAGTTTTTATTAATTCAAATCAAATCAAAAGGTTGCTTGCAAAAGCAACCTTTTATATTTTTCATAATATTAAAAATTACGTAGTTTTGTGCAAATGAATTTTGAGTACTTTTTATACCAATATCTCCTGAAATATCAGAGCGCGGAAGTTCCTGATTTTGGCGTTTTTTCGTTCACGAGAGAGTCAGCGAAAATTGATGCTGAAAATTCTTTAATCATACCGCCTAGAGAATCCATACATTTTAAGTACAATCCCGAACTCAGCAGCAGCGAGGCGCTGGCCCATTATTTTGCCGATCATGCAGGCAAGGATCTGGCGATGGCGAAAAAGCAAATGGAGATAGAAGTGATGCAGTGGCTGGATCAGCTCAAAAAAGAAAATCATCTGGAGCTTACGGATATTGGAAAGTTCCAGTTGGATACTGACGGGAAGGTCATCAAAATCTCAAGTGAGACTGATGTTTTCGGGTTTGAAGAAGTTAATCTTAATCAGCTGAAAACCAAAAAAATAAATAGTCGGCCAGACACCGGATATTCACAAAAAAAAAATGTGATCTGGACTTTTCTGAGCCTGATTGTCATTGGCAGTGTCATTTTTTATTTCTTTGGAGATCACGAGTTGCTGTTCGGGAAAGCATCCAATATTCCGCCTAAAAAAGTTTCCAAGAAAGTGGAAAAGCCAGTATCTGTGGCTGCACCCATTCAAGACTCTATAAAAACTGACAGTTTAAAATCTACAAACAATGCAAAAATCCAAAAAGCCGGACGATAGCCTTACGGTAATGACGAACATCGTCTTGCCAAACGAAACCAATTCATTAAGAAATCTTTTCGGCGGCGAGCTCTTGTCCAGAATGGATAGAGCCGCTTCCATTTCAGCGACCAGACATTGCGAAAGAAGAGTAGTGACGGCGTCTGTCAATCACGTTTCTTTTAATCACCCGATTCCTGAAGGCGGAATCGTAGTTTTAGAATCCAAAGTCTCCAGAGCATTCTCTACATCAATGGAAGTTTATGTGGACGTGTGGCTGGATGACCCTATCAATCAGACCAAAACGCACACGAATGAAGGCATCTACACCTTTGTAGCGGTAGATGAGTTCAATCGCCCGATTCCGATTCCTGCCATCGAGCCGGAAACCCCGGAGGAAATCAAACGTTTTGATGCAGCGCTCAGAAGAAAAGAACTGTCATTGATCCTTTCGGGAAGAATGAAACCAACGGATTCTGTAGAACTTAAAAAATTGTTTGCAGGAGAAATCGAAATATAATACATAACGGGAGATTTTTCTTCCGTTTCTTTTTTTATCAATTAACAATTAACAATTAACAATTAACAATTAACAATTATTTTTTTCTATGAGAATCCTGCTGTTAGACACCAATCACCCTTTGATAGAAGAACAACTATCTAAAAAAGGTTTTTTGCTGGAGGCCGATTATACCTCCGGTTATGATGAGGTTTTGAAGAAAATCCATAGTTATGAAGGCATTATCATCCGAAGCCGGATTCCTTTAGACAAAGATTTTTTGACCAAAGCTTCTCATCTCAAATTCATTGCGAGAGTAGGCGCGGGAATGGAAAATATTGATGTTGAAACGGCAGAGAATCTCGGAATTAAATTGATTAATTCGCCGGAAGGAAACCGGGATTCTGTTGCAGAACACGTTGTCGGGATGTTGTTGATTTTGATGAACCGATTATTCATTGCATCGAATGAAGTGAAAAACGGGATCTGGAGGCGTGAGGAAAACCGCGGTGATGAACTGTTGGGAAAAACCTTTGGAATTATTGGTTACGGCAATATGGGAAAAGCCACGGCAAAAAGACTTTCGGGCTTTGGTGTTGAGGTTATTTTTCACGATATTTTGCCTAATCTCTCCGATGGATTTGCCACGCAGGTTTCACTTGAAGAGCTACAGAAAAGAGCCGATATTCTGAGTCTTCACATTCCTTTGACTCAGGAAACTCATTATTTGATCGATGAAGAATTCATTTCGAAAATGAAAAAGGATTTTTACTTAGTCAATACTGCCAGAGGAAAAAATGTCAAAACTAAAGCTTTAGTAGAGGCTATTTGTTCAGGAAAAGTTTTAGGCGCCTGTCTGGATGTTTTGGAATATGAGAAGTCATCTTTCGAAAACCTTGAAGTTGAAAATGCCGACTTGCAGTTTCTTTTAAATTCAGATAAAGTGATCGTCACCCCGCACATTGCAGGCTGGACGCATCAAAGCAAGAAAAAATTGGCGCAGGTGATTGTTGACAAGATTCTTGCAGATTTTGTCAAGTAATATTTTCGCAACTTTTCCACATTTAACATTTCTTAAGAAAATTGCGCTCGGCTGAGGAATCATTTTATGTTAAATTGCGCTTCCTTAGAAGTTGGTAAAAATGAATTTTAGAAAATTAGTTGCGGTTGTTATGGCCGTTTTATGCAGTTATTCGTGCAGTAAAAAAGAAAAAGAACAGCCTGCAGAAATCTACCAATCCAAACTTCCCAATTATGGCAATGTCGATCTTTCCAAAGTTTTTACGCCGGAAGAATCTGCCTTGGAGAACGAATCGAAAATTGTTCCGCTCATCAACAATTATTACCACAAAGTCTGGGAACAGGGCGACCTGAGTGGCGGCATTCTCATTGCGAAAGGCAATAAAATCATCTTCGAAAAATACAGAGGTTTTGGCAGGGAAGGCAAGCAAATGCCGATTGATGAAAATACTCCGCTTCACGTGGCGTCCGTAAGCAAAACCATGACCGCGATGGCTGTCCTGAAATTAGTAGAAGCGGGAAAATTGAAGTTGGAAGATGACTTGACCAAATTTTTTCCGCAATTTCCTTATAAAGATATTACCGTTTTGAGTCTCTTGTCACAAAGAAGCGGACTTCCGAAGTACGAGCATTTTGACCAGGGTATCAAGCCGGCTCCGGAAGAACTCAGGAAAGAATTTTTGACTAATCAGGATGTTCTGGATATGCTCATAAAATATAAACCGGCTTTGGCGAGGATGTCCAACACAGGATTTATGTATTGTAACACCAATTTTGCTTTGCTGGCGCTGATTGTAGAAAAAGTGACTGCAACACCATTCCCGGAAGCGATGCAGGAGATTGTTTTCAAACCCTTAAAAATGAAACACACGTTTATCTTTCAGCAAAAGGATATTCCCACAGCCTCACAGTCATTTCTCAGTGGTTACAAACTCTATCCGCTCAGCAATCTGGACTTGATTTACGGCGATAAAAATGTCTACACGACACCAAAGGACTTGCTTAATTTTTCAATAGCACTTTTTTCCAAAGACTTCCTGAAGCCTGAATTGGCGGGTAAAATTTTCGAACCGTACAGCAACGAGAAAAAAGGCATCAATAATTATGGTCTTGGTTTCCGGATGAAGGAATTTGATAATGGCGAAAAACTCACCTATCATAATGGCTGGTGGCACGGCACCAATTCTGTGTTTGCACACCTTCTGAAATCCAAAGTGACGATTATTGCGATTGGCAACAAATACTCAGGCAGAGTTTATTCCGCATTATCATTGTCAGGATTATTTGAAAATTTTCCTTTCGAGATGGATAAATTCAACAAAACAATGAACCCGAAAGGCACCAGCGAAAAAGATTCAGTTAATGCTTTGGCTGGTGAATAAATTGCAAAACAATTTATAAAAATACCTATATTTGATAATAAATAATTCAACCATGAAAAAAATATTATATCTATCTGTTTTAATTGCAGCTAAAGCGTACAGTCAGCAAGGAAACACAAATTTAACCAATACTACTACGAACAAAGAAAGTCTATTCATGAGAGACGGTTATCGGGTGAAGTTAGAAACCGAAGGCTCTCCTTATTTGTATTCCGAATTTAAGAAGGCTAAGATTGCCAACAATAGCAAAATCTATGATATGCGGTACAATGCGTATAAAGATGAAGTTGAGATCATTAATAATGGAAAGGTTATGACGATTTTTAAAAATTCTGATTATTCACCCATAGTGATTTTAGATCCTGATGAAACTATTGTATTGAAAGATTTTGTTCTTAAAGGCCAAAAAGTAAAGGGTTATCTTTTTCAAGCTAAAAGACTTAAAGATTATACTTTTTATATGCGTGTTGCGAAAGAGTACAATAAGGGGAAATATGCAGATAGTTCCTTCGATAAAAATCAGCCGGAGTCTTATACCGATATGCCAGAAGTCTTCTTTATACAGAAAGGAGAAAATGAGCTGGTAGAACTGCCAAATACCAAGAAAAAGCTACTGGAGATGTTTCCTGATAAGAAGGACGCAATAGAATTAAATTTAAAATCCAATAAAATTGACACTAAGGATCTGGCAACGTTATCTAGATTGTTTGCAGCCTTTTCATAAATATTGAAATTTAGTGAATTGATTATCAGGACCTTAAATAATATTAAGGTTCTTTTTTTATTTTTGATGTAATGATTTGTAAATCCGAAATGTCTTACTTTTAAACGACCAAGAAACAGAAGGTTTTTAAAAATAAAAAAACATTAAACCTTAATCATTAAACCAGAATCTATGACTCAAGACTACTTTCAGAATTCGGTATATATTCTCAAGGATGAGATGTATCGTTTTGCGAAGAAATTCTTGATGAGCGCCGATGAAGCCGAAGATGTGGTGATGGATCTGATGATGAGATTCTGGCAGAAGAAAGACGAATTATTAGTTGTAGAAAATCTCAAAAGTTTTGCCATGCGAAGTGTCAAAAACGAATGTCTGAACCGCCTGAAACATCACGAAGTAAAACTAGGGTTTGCAAGTCAGACGAGACATCAGTCAGAGCTTTATCAGATAGAAACGAATAATATGAGAGAGCAGATTTTGGGATTTATCGATCAACTGCCGGAGAAACAGAAAATGGTCATTCACTTAAAAGATGTCGAGGAATATGAGATTTCGGAGATTTCCGAAATGATGGAGATGGAAGAAAATGCCGTTCGCGTCAATCTGATGAGAGCCAGACAAAAAGTGAAAGAATCAATTAACAAACTTAATGCGTATGAAACCGCAATGATTCAGAATTATAGACAATAAACAGGAACATTGCAGGTACATTTGAGGGTTAAAACAACATAAAGCAACAAATGAAAACAGACAGATACAAGGATTGGGAATCTAAATTTTTCGATGGCGAGGAGCTGACGCCGGAAGAAGATTTGTTTCTCAAGAACGAAAGCGACAATCCTTATTTTTCTTTTCTTAAGGAAGAGAAAAAGGAAAAACTAAATATAAGCTTCCAGGATTTCTTGAAGAAAGCAGAAGCACCAAAAGTAGTTGCTCTTCCTGCTGCGAAGAAGAAATCTTATACACAATATTGGATGGCAGCAAGTCTGGTAATGCTGATGGGAATCACCGGATTCTGGATGCTTGATAATCATGAACAGATAGAGCCGCAGATTGCAAAACACATCGAAGCAACTGCACCCATTGCAACTCCTTCAATGCCTGTAATTGAAACTGTTGAGAATCAGCAACCTGTTTTAGCTCAGCAACAAGAGGAGCCTAAAACTGTGAAAGACACTCAAAATATTGAATCAAAACCAACAAAAGCACAATATGCGAGTCATCAACCCAAAAAAACGCCATCGAATCCCGTTCAGAATCAGGTGAATTCAGATACGGAATATAACCCGAATTATGTTATCATCAATGGAAAACCGATCTACAGCGAGCAGGAAGCCATTGCCGTGACTGAGGATACTTTTAATTATTTTGCAAGTAACGTTACCCAAACCATAAATCACGCAGAATCTGCACAGAGTCAGGTTGATTTTTACAGAATTCTGAATTTCTAATATGAAAAAAATCGCTTCGAATGAACATTCTGAAAGTAGTACTACAGTAAATTGCGATTATAATAAATCTTAACATCAACTAAAATTGTATGAAATCGCTGCTGCGATGGCATAAGACCTCAAACAAAATTATAAATTACTTATGAAAAAAATAGCATTATTAATCGTATTATTCCTCCTGTCCACCAATATTTTCGGACAGACGGAGGAACTCAATAAACTCTTCGACAAATACCAGGACACGGAAGGTGTGACCTCTATCAAGATTGCAAAACCAATGTTCAAACTGCTGAACAATCTTAAAATCGATAATGAAGAATTGGGAAAAATCCAGCCGCTTCTCGGAAAAGTGAATGGCCTGAAAATGTTGGTTCTTGAAAAGTCCGGAACATCAAAAAATCCTAATCTTAGCGAAGGAAAAATTGAGAAGGACATTGCGAATTCACTCAAAAATATGAAGTATGAGGAATTGGTAACCGTGAATAACCGCGACGCCAAGATCAAATTTATGGCGCAGGATATCACAGCCAATGTGATGGACAATTTGATTCTGAACATTATGTCCGATGACAGTTCTGTTCTGATGATGTTGGATGGCAAAATCTCAATGGACGATGTGAATAATCTGATGCAGGAAACTAAAAATGTGACGTCACTGAATCCGGTTTCCACAATTAAATCTGACAATGTCAATGTAGGAAGTGTGAGGAATGTTCCGGCATTCACGGGTATTGAAACGTCTTCGGGCGTAGATGTGGAATTCAGCCAAAACCCTACCCAAAGCGTAACTGTGAAAACCGAACCGGAAAAACAGCAATATGTGATTACCGAAGTGGAAAACGGCGTACTGAAAATTTTCATCAGAAATAAAGGCGTGAGAAACCTGAACTTCAATAACCTTAAAGTATTGGTTGCGGGACCTAATCTGTCAAAACTGGTTACCAAATCGGGTTCATCATTTAAAGCAGTAACGCCAGTCAGCGAATCGACTTTTTCGGCCAGCTGTACATCAGGCTCACAGGTTTCCGGAGATTTCCGAATCTCGACCAACACCGCTTTGGAAGTGTCTTCCGGCGTGAGTGTGAAGATGAATCTTGAAACCAAATCTCTTGCTGTGGAAGCTAGTAGCGGAAGCTCTCTCAAGCTGTCAGGAAAAGCGGACTCCAGCACGGTAAGCGCCAGCAGCGGAAGTTCTGTCTCAGCCAGTGATTTTGTGACAAAATCAGCTGTGGTGGATGCTTCTTCAGGAGCGAGTGTGAAAATCAATACCACGCAAAGCATCACAGCCAGTGCAAGTTCGGCAGCATCTGTCCAGTACAGAGGCAATCCGTCTAAAGTTAGTAAATCTGCCCAGGAAGTAACGGGCGCCAGTATCACCTCAGTAAACTAAATTATTATGCTACGATTCTTATACCTCATTATTTTGACGATTGTCGGTTTCTTTCTACAGTCGTGTATGGTCTCCCAAAATAAAGTTCACACCGACTTTTTTGACAATCCCGGATTCAAGGACAACTCGACTTTTGTAAGTATCAATGTCCCGACTTTTCTTGCCAAATCTTATGTGAAACAAGCTTTGAAAGAAGACGGTGAAAGCCAGGAAGTGATTGATCTGATCAAGAAAATCAGCGATGTGAAAGTTCTGATCGTTGAAAAATCCAAAACTCCTATCAAAGCTGAATTCCAAAAATACCTGACCAAAAATAATTATCAGGAATGGATGTCTGTGAAACAGCAAGGCCAAGTAGTGAGCATCAATGCACAGCAATCTGATGATCTTATCAAAAGAATGATTATTTCGGTGAATGATGACAATGACGAAAGTGTTTTCGTAGATGTGAAAGGAAAATTTACGCCGGATGATATCTCAAAAATCATTAACGCTACAGAGAAAAATCAAATCAAAATTCATAGAAACTAAATTTTTCAATTAACCACTATTTTATAGTGGTTTTTGTGCGTTGGAGAATCTTGGATTTGTCTATAATTCGCAATTTTTTTTAATTAACTCTAACGGATTTCCTTAAGACAGTGGAATCTGAATCGCACCTTTTGAAGTCTTGTCGTTTTCCAGTTCTTTTTTCCAAAACAAAAATTGCTTCTGAACCAGGATAGATTCCGATATGGTTTTTTTAAGCCGCAAAATGAATTAAGTTTTTATTCTTAAAGCAAAAGTCGGCATTGCATATTTGATGCATTCTTCAGCCTGCATAATTTTTTTTTTTCCGATCTTTTGATTTCCAATTTATTTCTGAGTCCTTCATCAAACTGGGAAAATAATCATCAAAGGTTTTATAAGTTGTCATTGGAAATTGACTTTGGTCATTTTCAAAATTAGTTAAAAAATAAATCCAAAATAGAGTATCTTTTTAAAAGTTGTGAAAAAAAACTCCCAAGCTACTACCAGATTTTAAAATTTATTAAGGATTGAAAATTACTTTTTCGTCCGTTTTTCAATTTATCTAGACTCTATGAATAATTTATCTGGTTGATAAAACTACATATTTTTCACTCATTTTTAAAAAAACATTATTTTCACATAATTCTATTAGTAATGAAATTACCTATCAGAAGACATTTCTAGCTCCTTAATTTTTTTATTCAATGTAGGTAAGACCTTATCATTATTAAGTTTTTGAATACTTTCTACAACATTGGGATAATTAGGAGGATTCATTAAATCTTTTTTGCGAATATTTTGATATTTAAATATACTAAAATAGTTTTCTATTTTATTTGATTTTAAATCAATAAGATAAGTCGTAAAGCTTATATTAGTTCTTTTATCAGCATTTGCACCAAAAAACTTTTCAATCTCTAAACCATATTCTCCCATTGCGATTAGGACTTTGTCGACACCATATTTCTCTTTCAAATTTCTTACATCAAACCGAAAACCTCCACCCTTAAATTTGGAAAAGTTTTTCTCATTTATATCTTCATTCAAATATTTAGGTTCATATCCTTTATTTTTAAATTCCTGAAGAAAATTTTCTTTAACTGGCCGGAGCATATCTGCTTTTTCGGTACCTAAGAATTGTATAAGCTCATAAAATGGGTCATCTGGCGATAAATTTTTATCATCCCAAGTATTGCTTGTTCCGGCATTTTTATAAATTTTGTGCGGACCGTTTATGTTGAAAATTACTCCAATTTTTTCTTTTTTATTTTGTTGGGCAAAAATGCCAATAGCTAAACAACAAAAAAATGTGATTAATGTTTTTTTCATATTTAAATATAAGTAATGTTACTACATATTCCTTCTATATTTACCACCCACTTCAAACAGTGCATTGGTAATCTGCCCAAGCGAGCAGTATTTTACGGCATCCATCATGACCTCAAATAAGTTTTGCTGATTGATGGCAGCGTGTTGTAGCGTCTTGAGGACTTCTTCGGATTTATCTCCATTCGATTTCTGGAAATTATGAAGCATTTGGATCTGGAATTGTTTTTCTTCTTCCGTCGAACGGATGACTTCTCCCGGGCGAACGGTTGGCGAACCGTCTTTTCCTAAAAACGTATTCACCCCGATGATCGGATATTCGCCGGTATGTTTCAGCCATTCGTAATGCATCGATTCTTCCTGGATTTTTGAACGCTGGTACATGGTTTCCATTGCTCCGAGAACACCACCTCTTTCGGTAATCCGGTCAAATTCGGCATAAACGGCTTCTTCCACCAAATCTGTTAATTCTTCAATTATAAATGAACCCTGAAGCGGGTTTTCGTTTTTCGCTAAGCCCAGTTCTTTATTGATAATCAACTGAATTGCCATGGCTCTTCTTACGGACTGCTCGGTCGGAGTCGTAATAGCCTCGTCATAAGCATTGGTGTGAAGAGAATTACAGTTATCATAGATCGCATAAAGTGCCTGTAAGGTCGTTCTGATATCGTTAAAATCAATTTCCTGGGCGTGAAGCGAACGTCCGGAAGTCTGGATGTGGTATTTCAGCATCTGGCTTCTTTCGTCAGCTCCGTATTTCAGTTTCATCGCTTTTGCCCATATTCTTCTTGCTACACGTCCGATGACGGAATATTCAGGGTCGATACCGTTGGAGAAAAAGAAAGATAAATTCGGTGCAAAATCATTGATATCCATTCCTCTGGAAAGGTAATATTCCACATACGTGAAACCGTTCGCTAAGGTAAAGGCCAGTTGGGAAACCGGATTGGCTCCCGCTTCGGCAATATGATACCCGGAAATAGAAACAGAGTAGAAGTTTCTTACTTTTTCTTTGATGAAATATTCCTGAACGTCACCCATTAATCTTAAGGCAAATTCCGTAGAGAAAATACAGGTATTCTGTGCCTGGTCTTCTTTTAGAATATCAGCCTGAACCGTTCCACGGACGGTTGCGATGGTTTTCGCCTTGATTTCCGCATATACATCGGCAGGAATAATTTCATCACCGGTAATTCCCAGTAATTTCAACCCTAAACCATTGTTAGAAGGAGGCAATTCGCCGTTATATTTCGGTCTTGCCAACCCTTTATCGTCGAATTTAGCTTTTAAAACTTCCTCAACTTTAGATTCCAAGCCGTTTTCAACAATATATTTCTCTACGTTCTGATCGATCGCTGCGTTCATAAAGAAAGCCAGCAACATCGGCGCAGGTCCGTTAATCGTCATCGAAACGGAAGTTAATGCATTTACCAGATCGAATCCGGAATATAATTTTTTAGCATCATCCAGCGTCGCAATGGAAACTCCGGCATTTCCGATCTTACCGTAAATATCCGGCGGTAAAGCAGGATCCTGTCCATACAGTGTTACCGAGTCGAAAGCAGTAGACAGACGTTTGGCCGGCATTTCTGCAGAGACATAATGAAATCTTCGGTTCGTCCGCTCCGGACCGCCTTCTCCGGCAAACATCCGAGTTGGATCTTCTCCGGTTCTTTTAAAAGGATAAATTCCTGCAGTATAAGGGAAACTTCCCGGAAGATTTTCCTGGCCTTTCCATTTGATCAGATCGCCCCAGTCCGTATATTTTGGTAAAGCGATTTTCGGAATTCTAAGATGAGACAAAGATTCTGTTGAGGTTTCAATTTTAATTTCTTTTCCTCTTACAAAATAGGAGTAAAACTCTTCGTGGAAGGCCTTTTTAGTATCATCCCAGGTTTTAAGGAAATCGATATTTTCCTGCTGCAGTTCTTTTTCCGCCTTCTGGTATTCAGCATCCAAAGTTTCATTGGAAAGGATTTTTTTAACGCCCTCAATATGGTACATGGTCCTTGCCAGTTCAGCCTGTTTCTCAACATTGGCATCATACTGTCTGTTGTTTTCAACAATTTCGGAAAGGTAACGTACCCTTTTCGGAGGAATGATGGTTACCTCGTCTGTAATTTCCTGTTCAACAAAACTTTGAAATTGTGGAGCATTGTCACCCTGAGCTTGTCGGAGGGTATCGTTTACTTTAGAAACCAATCTGTTGTACAATTCGGTTGTTCCGTGATCGTTGAACTGCGATGCTTTTGTGGCATAAACCGGCATTTCATCCAGCGGCTGTTCCCATAATAAGTGGTTTCTCTGGAACTGTTTTCTTACGGCCTGAAGCGCATCAAGAGCTCCTCTTTTGTCAGATTTATTTAAAGCCACCAAATCCGCATAATCCAGCATATCGATTTTTTCCAACTGTGTAGAAGCTCCGTATTCCGGGGTCATCACGTACATTGACACGTCAGCAAAATCTGAAACTTCCGATCCGGATTGTCCGATTCCTGAAGTTTCCAGGATAATCACATCCGGATGTGCCAGCTTCAGCACATTTAAAGCCGACTGAATGAATGGCGAAACGGAAACGTTGTTTTCTCTTGTTGCCATCGAACGCATATAAACCCTCGGGTCATTGATCGCATTCATTCGGATCCTGTCGCCTAATAATGCGCCCCCCGTTTTCTTTTTGGAAGGGTCGATGGAAATGATGGCGATTTTTTTATCGGTGTTGGAACGTAAGAAACGTCTTACCAATTCGTCTGTTAATGAAGATTTTCCCGCTCCTCCGGTTCCTGTGATCCCGATAATCGGAATGTGTAAGTCTTTTGATTTTTCGTCGATGGCAGCAACCAGTTCAGGCTTTTCTTCCGAGAAGTTTTCAACCGCTGAAATGATTTTGGCGATGCTGGTCGGGTTTTCAAAGCTGATGGCATCCAGATCCTGTGCTGTCACTTCCTTTCCTGTAGCAAAATCCGATTTCTTCACCAGGTCATCGATCATTCCCTGCAGGCCAAGTTCACGACCGTCGTCCGGAGAATAAATACGGTCGATACCGTAATCCATTAATTCTTTGATCTCTTCCGGCAGGATCACCCCGCCGCCGCCGCCGAAAATCTTGATCTGCGGGGAGTTTTTTTCTCTTAAAAGATCGTAAATGTATTTGAAATATTCGTTATGCCCGCCCTGATAAGACGTTAAGGCAATCGCATTGGCATCTTCCTGAATAGCGGTGTTCACCACTTCCTCAGCCGATTTGTCGTGGCCGAGGTGGATCACTTCACATCCTGTTCCCTGGATCACACGGCGCATGATGTTGATCGCCGCATCGTGACCGTCGAACAACGACGCTGCCGTCACAATTCTTACTTTATTGTTTGGAGTATATTTTTGGGTTTCCATTCTTAAATATCGATAGTTTCCAAAGATAACATTTTTTGGTAAATGGGAAAGAGGAGAGAAGAGTGGAGTTGGTGGGTTTGTGAGTTGGTGGGTTTGAGGGATCGAAAATTTTTCTGCGTGGTGATTGGAGACACGAATCCATAGCCGCGATTGCAGCGGTTACCCCACAGCAAGCCTTGGAAGGTGCGGCTGCGC
Source organism: uncultured Chryseobacterium sp. (assembly GCA_913778505.1). Classification (GTDB taxonomy): domain Bacteria; phylum Bacteroidota; class Bacteroidia; order Flavobacteriales; family Weeksellaceae; genus Epilithonimonas. The sequence goes on along the minus strand of CAJYWD010000027.1, from coordinate 3,742 downwards.
GAGGAGTATGAGCGGAAAGCGGGATTAAGCTCCTAAAAATTATTGTTTGATGAACTTGAAGTTTTTATTACCTTCCTGTGTTTTAACGATCAGCATATAAACGCCGGTTGGAAGCTTGGAAACATCAATTCTGGATTTGGATTCGGACAGCATCTGTTTGCCGCTCAGGTCATAAATATAAACTTTCTTGATGTCATATTTGGAACTGACAATGTTGAGATAATCGGTGGTAGGATTCGGAAATATGTTGAAATACTTCGAGGTTTCTGCGGTGCCCAGGACTTTCACCAAAGCAATCGGTTCTCTGAATAAAGACAGATCGAAACGGGCATTGTTATCCAGAATCGCCGACGAATAAGCTTCGACGGTATAAATGGCGTAATCAGATTCCTCCACACTGTTGAAATTGAGTTCTGCAGAAGTGGCATTGGTTTTCTGATCCAGATTTTTGTACCAGGTGAATGCATAATCGGTGCCGGATAAGGACTGGTCTAATTTAGCAGGCTGACCTAAAACACCCAGAACCTGCTTCTCATAATCAAAGCGTTGCGGCGAATAATCCAGATCGGTCTGAAAATTATAGTCAAGAATATAATTGGATAGTTGGGATTTGCTAAACCTGTTATTGCTGAGGTGCGTGATGGGTGGCATTTTGTCATTCAGATCGCCGGAAAGCTGATTGCTATTGAGGTTCAGCATCATGAGTTTCGGCATGGAGAGAAATTCGGACGGAAAACTGCCAGAGAGTGCGTTGTTGTTCAGGAACAGCTGCTGAAGATTCGTCAGACCCGTCAGAATGGAAAGTCCGCCGGAGATTTTATTTCTTCCAAGATTGAGCGTTAGAAGTTTTCTGAGCTGAGCCACCTGAGAAGGAATCTGATTGAGCCGATTGTTTTCCAGCGACAGCCAGGCAAGATTCGTTAAATTTGATATTCCTGAAGCGGTCTGTTCCGTGAGCATATTATTACTGAGATTCAGAGTTGTCAACTGCGTCAGTTGCGTCACCTGCGTCGGGATTTGGCTTAACTGTAATCCGGAAAGCGATAGATTGGTCAGTTTCGGATGATTGGCGATGTTTGAAAATGCGTTGGACGGAATCGGGTTGTTGTCCAGAACCAGCGTTTCAAGATTGGAGAAGACAGTAATTCTTGACGGAATATTCTGAAGTCCGAGATCGGAAAGATTCAGTGTTTTGATGTTGCTGTAATTCTGAAGCAGTGGGTTGACATCCGGAATCGCAAACTGATTGCCTCCCAATCCCAAATCTTCCAGCTGAATCAGGCTTCCTAATGCGCTGCTTGGATTGCCGGTAAGGCGGTTGTTGCTGATGTCCAGCTTTTTTAGTGAGCTCAGCGTTGAAATTCCCGTGGATACTTCGCCGGCCAGCTGATTATTGCTGAGATCTAATTTGGTAAGATTGGTCAATCCCGAAAGTGTGGATGGGAAGCTTCCTTTCAGTGCGTTACCCGCCAGGTTCAGTTCTGTAACTGTTCCATTCTGAATCACGACACCAAACCAGTTTTTAGGATCCTGATCCATTTTCCAGTTGCGGTTCCAGGTCTCGCCACTGGTGGAGTTGTAGATACTTACCAAAACGCCGCGCTCTGCATTGGAAATGCTCCACTGCGAAAAGGTAAAATTGGAAATCAGTAAAAAGAATATAAATTTTTTCAAATCTGTGCAAAATTAAGACGCAAATATAATTGATAATTCAATTAGTTTTAGAATTTTAAATTGAATTAGTGACCTTCCGCGGAAAGAGATAGAGGATAAGGGCAAGAAGGATCAAAAGATAAAAGCCGATTATCATCCGATTGACCAAAATCGGAAAAGCCAAAAACCTGACGAACACGCTGATATAAATAGTTCCGATGAATAAAGCTGTGTGCTGCGCGCGTCGGTTGGCGCGCTCAAATAGAGTTTTTCCTAAAATCAATACTGCGAAAAGCATCAGAATTAAAAAATAGGAACTGTTGAACTCAAAAAATATTTTGGATTTAATAAAGTTAAAATACTCAGCATAGCTGAATACATCCGGATGAGAGAGCGGATAAAGCTGTACTTTGGTAAACTGATTCATAAAAAGAACCTTCCACGGAATCTGCGAAAAAGACTGAATTCCGAAAAACGCCGCAGCCACTGCGAGATACGCTGCAGCCAGATGCCATGTTTTATGCGTCCATTGTTTTCTGATCATCAAAAGCATTATCATTATGCAGGTAAAGAAAATAAAATATTCAGGTCTCGTAAGCACCGTGAGAACGCTGAAAAGGGATGATAAGAGCAGATTCTTTTTTTCGACAAAACAATAGACCGCATATAAAAGAAGTACGCAGGAAAGCATATCCGGTGTGGCATGCCTTGTAGAATCCAGAACCGGTTTGAACAATGATATTAAAATCGTGATGATGAGAGCTAACTCTACATTTGGTAAACGTCGGCTGAGATATGAGAATATTGAAAAAATCAGAACAATGTAGGCCAAAATAGAAGTGAGGAATGTGGACGTGGAAGCAGGAAAACCCATTTGAAAAAATGCCGAGTTAAGAAGATTGTAAACAGGCTTCACGCTGAAAAAGCCTAATTCTTCCTCATAAACCTGCACATTGCGCGACATGATAGGATAATAATTCTCTGCGCCGGTGGCGTCGGATTTTTCACCGGTCTCAGCAAAAACAGAGGGATTTTTAAGCTTAAGCTCATCAAAAACTTTCTTGTGAATTTCATCAATGCTCATTTCCGGCACATTGGTCCGGTAAACCAATCCCATGTAGGCTTCTATATCTGCATTGTAATATTGATTCTTAAAAAAGTAAATGCTCATAACGCCGATGTAGATCGTGAGCAGGCAAAGATAGACTTTCGTTTTCATGGGCTGATTTGTCTGCAAAATTAATGGATTTTCCCTTTCATCAGCCTTAAATAAAAAAGTCAGGCCTCAGACCTGACTCTAATAGATTATAGAATAAGATTATTTGCCAAGAAACGAATTGTACATCCAGACCTCTTTCTCCTGTTCGGTGATGTAGTCGCTCATCTGAGAATTGGTACCCTCGTCGCCAGCTTCATCTGTGATGTCCAGAAGTTCTCTCTGCAAATCGATAACTACTTTGAAAGAATTAAGGATAATCTCCACACTCTTATGTCCATCGGTTACTTCTTTGCTTTCTTTGATGGTTGAAACAGCGAGATAATCGGAATAATTATGGGCAGGTGTTGCGCCTAAAGTTAAAATTCTCTCGGCAATCTCGTCAATTTTAAGCACGAGGTTATTATATAGTTCCTCGAATTTCGGATGCAAGGTAAAGAACTGCTCGCCTTTAATGTTCCAGTGAGAGCCTCTTGTGTTTTGATAGAATACCGAATAATTGGCCAACAAAACATTCAGTTTATCCGCGATTTTTTTGCAATCGGCTTCCTGTAGTCCTATTAATGCTGCATTTTTCATTGTAATGTATAGTTTATTGATTAATTAATGCTTTCACCAGTATCAATAATCTTTCCAAAACGTCAGGCGTTTTCATGATTGATAATGTTCTTTATGGAATAAGTCGATTGAAAAAATCGATGCCTAATAATTTTTTCCTAACTGCTTGTAGATTAAAAAATTATTTATATTTTTGCACCCTAAAATAAAAAGCAATTAAATGCCTACTATTCAACAATTAGTAAGAAAAGGAAGAGCCACGCTTGCCAAGAAGAGCAAATCGGCTGCCCTTGATTCTTGTCCACAAAGACGAGG
>CAJYWD010000026.1 GCA_913778505.1 uncultured Chryseobacterium sp. | reverse complement strand
ATGCTTTAGCACACAATTTAAGAAAGAGAGTTGCCTAAGAGGACAACTCTTTTCTTTTTTAGTAATAAATTAAAAATCCATCCAAATAAAAATCCGCCTCACTTTTTAGTTGTGAGACGGATTCTTTCTTTCTTGATAAAATTTCTGAGTTTAATCTTCATCATCTTCTTCGAAGACATCATTGTAGCCTGTTTCTTCCTCATCATCATTGAAATCATCATCTTCATCATCGAAACTTGAATCTTTGAAATCAGCATCAAAATCATCGAAGTCATCATCCAGAAGAGGCATTACAGAATTTTTGCTTTTACCATTGGAAGAACCATTCTTGCTAGGCGCTTTCAGAGGAACATTTCCAAATCTGTATACAGTGATCGGATAATTGACTGCGGGCTTCTCATCATTGATTTCCAGCAATTCACAGAAAAACTCCCAAAGGTCTATAAAACCATATTGAAATCTCATTTTGGCGCCCACTTCGGGAAAACCTTCGTTAAGGTAAACATCTGACATAATTTCCCCGTCGCCATCATCACTCATATCTTCCAAAGGCACAGAGCGACCTTCGTTCCATTCTTCGTCCGAAAAATAAAAAGAAGACAACTCTTCGCCAGGCAGGCTGAACGCACTTTTGATACCAAGGTGCAGATTCCAGAGTGTCTGTTTGTCTTTGATCTCAATGTCCCGGAAGATTGTGTCTTTGGCGTCTAGAATGACTCTTATCTTATAAACCATTGTTGCTTTTACTTTAACTTTATTAGTACGACTTAATGTTGCAAATATAAAACAAATGAATTTTCGGAAAAGTTTATTGGAAATTTTTTTTCAAAAAAGTTTTTAATACATTTTGCGCTTCAGGACGGCATTTCTTCCTCAGATTTACGTTGATTTTTTGCCGTTCATCACTGGTTTTCCCAGCTTGAATTTGAACTTGGTTCCGGACAGGTAGGCACTTTCCACAGTGATGGTTTGTTTATGGGCTTCCAGAATATGCTTTACGATAGCAAGTCCCAGACCAGAGCCGCCTTCCTTACGGCTTCGGCTACTTTCTACGCGGAAAAACCGCTCAAAAATTCTGGGCAGATTCTCCGGTTTGATACCCATTCCGTTGTCTTCCACAGAGATGTGAATGCTCTTGGTCCCTTCCCGTGTGGAAACGATGATCTGCGCTTCCTCGCGGTTTGCATATTTGATGGAGTTGGAAATTAGGTTGATGAGCACTTGTGAGATTCTCTGTTTGTCGGCAAATACAAAAAGCTGGGATTGTGTGGTCTGCAGCTGCATCGTCATAAGATGTTTCTCGGCTTCCATTTCCAGCAGGTCAAATATTTCCTGAATCAGCTGATTGATGTCGAAGATACTGAATTTAAGGTCAATCTGCCCGGATTCGTAGCGATTGATCATGTCCAGATCCTTGACAATGTTCAGAAGCCTTTCGACGGAACTGTCAATTCTTTGCAGATATTTGTCTCTGATGCTGAGATCTTCCACACCGCCTTCTCGCAATGTCTCAATATAACCTTGGATTGAAAAAAGTGGTGTCTTCAGTTCGTGCGAAACGTTGCCGATGTATTCTTTACGATAATTTTCCATCTCTTTCATCATGTCGATTTCGGCAGTCCGCTGGTTCATTTCATGGACTTTTTCGCCCAATTCCTTGAAGCCAAAATCTGTGTCGTAATCGGGAATGATATCCTCCGGAAGGATGTTGGTAATTCGCCGGATCTGATTTCGGCTGTAAAAATTAAACAGAAACTCCAGAACAAAATAGTTCATCAGAAAAAGAAGACAGAGCGTAAATACGAGGAAATAATTAAAATCTTTGGTCTTGAAATAAACATCGTCCGTGTAAAACTCGAACAGCAGTACCACACCGCCGATCACTGCTACCAGAAGAAATGATGCAGCTGCCGACAGCCAGTTGACTTTAATCTGATTTCTTATTCTCATATCAAAAAAAAGATTTTCTTAAAAGAAAATCCTAAACTACTAATTTATAACCAATTCCCTTAAGCGTTTGGATGGTATTGATGCCGAGCTTTTCCCTAAGTCTCCGGATATGGACGTCAATGGTTCTTTCGCCCACTATCACATCATTGCCCCAGACTTTTTCCAGAATTTCCTCTCTCTTGAAAACCTTGTCCGTGTTGGAAGCCAGAAGATATAGCAGATCGAACTCCTTTTTAGGCAATAAAAATTCTTCTTTCCCTTTGGAAACCTTGAAATTATCTTTGTCAATCACCAGATCACCCAGCTCGATGTAATTGGAATTTTCCTGAGACTGTGCGCCTAGCTGAAGGAGTGCGGCTACTTTTGAAACCAGAACTTTTGGCTTGATGAGCTTTACGATGTAATCGTTGGCACCTGCCTGATAACCTGCCAACTGGGAAAACTCCTCGCTTCTGGCGGATAAAAATACAATTAAGGTCTTCTGTAATTCCTTAATTTTCCGTAGATCCTGGCAGGTTTCTATGCCGTCTTTTTCCGGCATCATCACATCCAGCAAAATCAGGTCTGGCAGGATTTCTTTAGCTTTATCAATACCTTCATTACCATTTCCGGCGGTAAAGACCTGATAACCTTCTTTTTCCAAATTGTATGACAAAATCTCCAGGATGTCCTGCTCATCATCAATTAAGAGAATTTTTTTACGATTCATTTCGATTTATTAATTATCCCAAAATTAAAAAAAAATGAACTCTATATCAGCATTTGTTCAAAGTTCATACAAATTTAACATTTACAAAACAATTAATTCAGTTTCCAGCGGGATTTTTGATAGTCATAACGGACTATTTTATCAAAAGAGATTCGTTTTATTTTTCGGGGAAATTAAATTAAATTTGCACCTCACGTTTCAGATTATGGAAGAAGAAAAAAAATCACTCAATTTCATTGAGCAAATTATAGAAGATGACTTGGAAAACGGGTTAGGAACTGATAAACTAAGATTCAGATTTCCTCCTGAACCCAACGGTTATCTACACATTGGTCACACCAAAGCCATCTGTATCAATTTCGGATTGGGACAGAAGTATAATGCGCCGGTCAACCTTCGTTTTGATGATACCAACCCTGCCAAGGAAGAGCAGGAATTTGTAGATTCAATTAAAACAGATATCAATTGGTTAGGTTTCAAATATGACCAGGAACTTTATACTTCTGATTATTTTCAGCAGCTGTATGACTGGGCTGTAGAATTGATCAAACAAGGAAAAGCTTACGTGGATGAACAACCTTCGGAAGACATCACGGCGCAAAGAAAAAATCCTTTTGAGGCTGGAATAGAATCTCCTTTCAGAAATCGTCCTATTGAAGAAAGTCTTATTTTGTTCGAGAGAATGAAAAATGGCGAGTTCGAAGAAGGCGCGATGAGTCTTCGTGCGAAAATTGATATGGCTTCTCCGAATATGAATATGAGAGATCCTGTTATGTACAGAATCCTGAGAAAGCCGCATCACAGAACCGGAGAACAGTGGAAAATCTATCCGATGTATGACTGGGCGCACGGAGAATCCGATTATATCGAGCAAATCTCGCACTCTTTATGTTCACTGGAATTCGAAAACCACCGTCCATTGTATGAATGGTATCTGGAACAGGTTTATGATAATCAAAGAATTGCGCCTAAACAGCGTGAATTTGCAAGGATGAATGTTTCCTATATGGTGACATCTAAAAGAAAATTGCAAAGATTGGTCCAGGAAGGTGTCACAACCGGCTGGGATGACCCAAGAATGCCGACGATTTCCGGATTGAGAAGAAAAGGTTATACGCCAGCTTCCATCAAAAATTTCATTGAAAAAGTTGGGGTTGCAAAACGTGAAAACTTAATTGACATTCAGTTGCTGGAATTCTGTGTGCGGGAAGACCTTAACAAGGTGGCGACCAGAGTAATGGCCGTTGTCAATCCGGTAAAACTCATCATTGAAAACTATCCACCGGATCAAGAAGAATGGCTGGAAACTGAAAATAATCCTGAAGACGACAATGCAGGAACCAGACAAGTACCATTCTCAAGAGAAATTTATATTGAAAGAGAAGATTTCAAAGAAGAGGCAGATAAAAAATTCTTCCGACTGAAATTAGGCGGTGAAGTCCGTCTGAAAGCTGGTTACATCATCAAAGCTGAAAGAGTAGAGAAGGACGATAAAGGCGAAATTACCACAATTTTTGCAACGTATGACGAGGATTCAAGGTCGGGAAGCGGCACCGAGGCGAGCCTTAGAAAAGTGAAAGGAACTTTGCACTGGGTTTCTGCCAAGCATGCCTTGCCAATCGAAATCAGAACCTATGAAAGACTGTTTACCACAGAACAGCCAGACGCAGAAAAAGAAGTGGATTTTCTGGAGTTTGTAAACCCGCAATCTTTGAGAGTAACCTATGGTTTTGCAGAACCAAGCCTGAAAGATGCGACTCTGGATGACCATTTCCAGTTCCAGAGAATCGGCTATTACATTAAAGACAGAGATTCATCGGCAGATCAATTGGTGTTCAATAGAACGGTGACCCTTAAAGATGGCTACAAGCCGTAATCACAAAAAATATATAACATATAAAATTGAAAATCAGTCATTTGGCTGATTTTTTTTATCGGGATTTTATAGAAGTAAATTTATATTGTCTTGCCATCCAGCAACTGAAAACTATGAAATCGCCAATAAAAAAGTTGTTAGAAGTTGGATATCGAGAAAAAAACGAAGAATCAGTTCAAATTAGGTCTTAATATGATTCGGAAAAGCCAAGAGAATCAACATGACGTAAGACTGGAATCACTTAGAAAATCAAAAGAGGAATCACACTTTGTACAATGGTGTTTTGAATGGTGCTGCCGGTATCAGGAAAATGACTATGGTTACCGGTCTTGGTTAGGACAATTTTGATAAATTGATTCTGATTCTCACGCTTTCCAAACGATAAGTCGCAGATCAGCGTGTAACCGGACGTAGAATTGCTTGTAAAATACAAGTTATTACCTAGTTCGTGTCGAAATATGTTTACTTTTTATGGCAGCTTTTCCGCCTTCCGCTATTATCTTTTTGCTCGGCATGGCCTCTCGCAAAAAGGATAACCGCCCAAGTCGGGCTGCGAGTGTATCAAAACAAAAACTCCATTTCAAAATCAGAAATGGAATTTTTATTTAATATGGATTGACGATATCCATCATCCTACATTAAAGAACATCTCTAATCTCCTCATTTTTCTGGAATATTGCCTTCGCAAACGGACAAAGCGGAATGATTTTCAGATTTTTTTCTCTGGCAAATTCCACGGCTTTGTAAACCATTTCTTTTCCCACGCCTTTCCCGTTGTACGCCGGCTCTTTTTCCGTATGGTTGATAATAATTCTGTCTTCTCCTGCCCAGGAATAAGTCATTAAGCCTGCTTTCTGGCCGTCCAGGCTGGCGATGAACTCACCCTTGGTGTCTCTGTTATGTTGTATTACTTCCAGCATTTTATTTGATTTTAGTTAATATTTCTATCTCGTTGGTCAGTATTTTGTGAACCGGACAAGCGTCCGCAATTTTGAAAAGTTTGTCAAGGATATCGTCGCTCACTTCTGTTGTTCCGAAGTCAATCACTCTACAAAACTGTGCCATTCTGGTTTGAGGATAGTTTTCCAGGTTCACTTCTACATTAATCATTGGAATTTCCCAGCCTTTCCGGTCAATGTACATCCTGAGTGTGGCCGCAGTACAGCTCGCCAATGATGTTGCCAAAATCTCGAATGGGTTAAGACCTTTGTTGCCGCCGCCTTTATCTACTGGTTCGTCCGTTATAAGCTTGTTTTCTCCGGCAATTACTTCTGTATAATATTTTTCTCTTCCCAGACTTGCTTTTACTGTTACTCCCATTTTACGGATTGGTTTTATAGCTCAATGCGCCCGATGGACATTTCGAGATTTGTAATTTGAGTTCCTCTGTCTTTGCGCTTTCAGGTTTTATCCAAGGCCGGTCTTTGGGGTTGTAGACTCGTGGCAGCATTTTCACACACACGCCTGCGTGGATGCATAATTTCGGTTTCCAGAGAATCGTGATTTCTCCGTTGGTGTATTCATGAGTTTCCATCAGATCTGATTTTTAAAGTTTGCGATTTTAGAACTCAGTTCACTCAGAAGTTTGGGTTCTATAACACCATTGTCTGCATCAAAATTCTCATAGAACTTCGGAAGGGAAAAGGTCTCCTTAATATCTGCGCCAAATGCCGGGAAGAATTTTGCAGCTTCTGCCATCACGTTGCCGCCGCCATAACCGCCGGGCGAAGTGGTCATCAGGAACATGGGTTTGTTCTGAAAAACCTTTACATTGATTCTGGAAGCCCAGTCAAAAATATTCTTAAACGCTGCGCTGTAAGAACGGTTGTTCTCTGCCAGGGAACAGACGATGACATCGGATTTTTCAATGTTTTTCAGGAATCTGTGCGCCTCTTCCGGGAAACCGTTTTTTTCAAGATCGACTGAGAAAATAGGCATCAGGTAATCATTGAGGTCAATCAGGTTAATGTCATCATCTGGGAAACTTTTCAGAACAAATTTCACCAACTGTTTATTAATGGAAGTGGAAGAGTTGCTTCCTGCAAATGCGAATATTTTCATAGTTTTTTATAATTTGAGATGGATTTTAAAGCTGATCGTAACCGCCGAATTTTTCATCCACAATGGCTTTCCACTCCGGATGTTTTTTGATATAAGCGAAAACGTAAGGACAGAAAGGCAACAGTTTTTTGCCACTTTCTTTAATGAATTCCAAAGTCTTTTCCACCACAGCAGCTGCAGCTCCCGTTCCTGCCAGTTCTGGTTCTGCTTCCGTGTGAACAAGTGCAATCTGATGCGCTCTTTCGCCATAATTGATAAAGGCGAAATGTCCGTCCACTTCTATTTCGAAACGTTTTTTAGTTTCATTTTTGAGAAGTGGGATATTTTCAAATTCTGGTTTCATATTTTATCGTTTTAAAGTTAATCATTATCCGAATTCAAAATTAGATAAACCCAAAGATCTGAAAATTGATATAGGATATTTTCTTAGGAGATTATAAAAAAAATCCTGCAGAAGATCCGCAGGATTAAGGATGGGTTAAATAAATAACTTGTGTTTTTTTTAAGGTGTGTTTTGTTTTTCTAATCTCGGCATGGCTTACAGAGCCTTTCAGCTCCGTAAGATGCATACCTGGAATCATCATTGTGTTTGAAGAATCTGTGCAGACATTTTCTTCATTTGTGTTTTAAGTTTTTCATCATTGTTTAAGTTCTTACTTCAACAATAGTTCATTGCGTGTGTTTTCAGAATCGGTCTCTAATATCATCAGAATATATTATTCGTAATATTTCCGATTATGATTATCAACTTTTTACTGATACAAAAATATCTCTATATTGATATTGCAACCAAGTAAATGACTTAGATGTATGTCGATATGGTTGTAGATTTTTTTCTACAAAATTTTCAGAATCGTTAAACTGCCAGTGATGCTATCAGGAACGATGGTTCCGGAGCAGAATTGCAAGCTCCATAATGTTCTCGATATTCAGCTTTTCGAAAACTCTTTTCTTGATGGTGCTCACCGTATTTTGCTTGATGCCAAGGCGGTTTGCAATTTCCAGGTTGCCAAGGCCTTGCGCATACATGTCAGCGATTTCCAGTTCCCGTTCCGTAAGCTCGCTGAGAGGATTAGCGGTTTTTGGATGATGAAGAGAGCTTATCAGAAGATTTTGCGTAACGGGCGAAAGATACTGGCCATGTGTCTTCATCCTTAAAATAGCCTGCTTTATTTCATCTTCTTCACTCATTTTACTTAGGAAACCGTTAGCGCCGGCATGGATGAATTTCAGCGCATTAATTTCTTCATCAATACCGGTAAAAATCAGGATTTTCATGTCAGGCTGCAAAATCTTGAGTTCAGGGAGCAGTGACAGACTGTTGCCATCGGGAAAATGAGCGTCAATCACAGCAATGTCAATGCTTTCAGAATGGGCAATTTCCAGTAGCTGTGCCAGTGTGGAAGCCTGAAGGATCCTGGAATTAAGACCGGTTTCCTCAATCATAAAGACAAGACCCTGACGGATAAGACTGTGATCATCAGCCAGTAAAAATGTAGTGGTTTTATCGTTTTGCATCGTCTCTGATTTCTAAGTGAATCCTGAAATTTACAGTTGTTCCCTTGTTTACTGTGCTTTCTACACTGATAGTACCGTCGAAAAGTTCTACGATCTCTTTGCAAAGGCTCAGACCGAGCCCGGCTCCCAGATTTTCTACATCTTCGGACAAAACGCCCTGATAGTAAGGCTCGAAAATTTTCTCGAGGTCAGATTTGGAAATGCCGCTTCCCGTATCAGTGATCGATGTCGTCAAAGCGACTTTTTCACTGCTGATTTCTTCCGTTTTGGACTCTACCGTAATGCTGCCGTTCTCCGTAAATTTATTGGCATTTCCTAAGATATTCATAAAGATCTGATGAATCTTGGCATTGTCAGAATATACCTCAAGTTTCGGAGCAATGTCCGTACTGGCCAAAAATCGATTATTTCTGGTTTCTATAAAGGGTTCTATGGAGGTCAGTATAGAATCGATTTCTTGGCGCAGATTGAAAAAAACGGGAACCAACTGATTCGCTTTATGTTGGTTTTTCGTGTATTCCAGAATCTGATTGGCCTGGATAAGAATGGAATTGTTGGTAAAACTAATTGATTTAAGATAGTCGCGGATACTTTCATCATTAGTTTTCTTGCTGATTCTGTTAATGAAAAGGCCGATAATTTTAAGCGGCGATCGCATTTCATGGCTCACCATGCCCAGGATTCTGTTTTTGAAATTAAGGTTCTGGCTGATCTGGACATTAGCTTCCTTGAGTCTTTTCTCATAAATAAAAGCAATTCTGGTGAGGAACATAATAAGAACGGATACGATAAACATCAGGATCATAGCGCCTAACACCAGATGGTTTCGGGTTTCATTGTCCTTGGAATTTTGTTTTTCGTACTGTTTCTCCAGTTCATCTTTAGACTCGCTGATGGCAGCAGTGTAGATGCTCATCAGATCATTGCTGTAGATCAGCAGATTATTGAAGCTTTTGTAGAATTTGGAATTGTTGTCTCTGTTTTTAGTGACATTCACCTGCAGGCGCTGCACCTCGCGCGTGTAATGATTGTTGATGGTGTTGACAATGCTGTCCATATCAGACTTGATCTTATCTGACGTCGATGGTGCTCCGTTTTTTATAGTAACGATGGTGTTCTCTTTCTGCACATCCACTTTCCCGGAGATTGCATCACCAAGCCTGCCGAAAAGTCCTTTTTTCTTCACCGTATCAGAAACCGTTTTGGTCTCTATATCGAATTTATTGTAGTTGTAATTGTTGAGATCGAATTTTTTGAAAATGGGTGCCTGATCCTCCCGGAATTTAAAGGTGGAAGCCGATGAATATTGGTGGACAGAATCCGCCATGATCTTAAATTTTTTAAGCTCCGATGAGTCGCGCTTCAGTGGAAGCGTGATCATCTGCAGCCTTGGATATTTATACGTGTTGATGCTGTCCAGGTTTTTAGTAAGCTTATCAACAGAAGAAAAATATTGATTCAGATAGTTTTTGTCATTGGTTATGAGATACTTCTGGAAATAATCCTGGGAAGACAATAATTCTACTTTGGCATCATCGGTGAGCTTTTCCACGGCATGGATGTCCTTAAGCTGACCTTCGATAAATGACAGGTTCTCCCTGCTTCGGAATTCGTTATAGAAATATGCAGCCAGTATGATCTGGATCAGAAGAATGCAGATGATCAGGAAATAATGGATAATCTTTCTTCTCCTGAAATTTTCTCTGAATGGAACAGAAATGTTCTTCGCCATGCGTTTGTGTTTTTAGTTTTAAAGCGATTTTACTTTTCACAAATATAATGTGAAATATAAACATATTTTATCAAAATATAATCTTATGATTGAGCTTTGTTCTTAATTAATAATTTATCAAAACTTATATAAATTTAAACAAAAATCCCGTCATTAAACGCTGACAGGATTCGAATTTTATTATGCGCTGTATAATGTTTTTACAGTGGTTTAAACTGTTCCAACATTCTGATATCATTTTCAAAGAACATTCTGATATCGCTCATCTGATACAATAGCATCACGATTCTTTCTATTCCCATCCCAAAGGCGTATCCGGAGAATTTATCCGGATCGATATTAACATTTTTAAGTACAGCTGGATCTACCATGCCGCAGCCCATGATCTCCAGCCAGCCTGTTCCTTTCGTGATTCTGTAATCCGTTTCCGAATTCAGTCCCCAGTATACATCCACTTCGGCGCTTGGTTCGGTGAAAGGAAAATACGACGGTCTCATTCTGATCTTGGACTTGCCGAAGAGTTCCGTGGTAAAAAACTGAATAGTTTGTTTCAAATCTGCAAAACTCACATTTTCATCAATGTAAAGTCCTTCTATCTGATGGAAAATACAGTGCGAACGGGAGGAGACCGCTTCGTTGCGGAAAACTCTTCCGGGTGCCAATATTCTCATCGGCGGTTCATTTTCCTCCATGTAACGGATTTGGACGGAAGAGGTGTGCGTTCTCAATAGTACATCCGGATTTTGCTCTATGAAAAAAGTATCCTGCATATCTCTCGCCGGATGGTATTCCGGGAGATTCAGTGCAGTAAAGTTATGCCAGTCGTCTTCAATTTCCGGTCCGTCCGCTACTGCAAAACCAATGGACTTGAAAATGTCGATAATTTTATTTTTAACCAGATTAATCGGATGCCGCGATCCTAATTCCAAAGGAAATGCAGGTCTCGTCAAGTCTTCTTTTTCTAAGATAAGCGTACTTTCGGAGGCGCTTTTCAATGCTTCCAACTTATCGTTGACTGCAACTTTCAGAGTGTTGATTTTCTGTCCTGCCACCTTTTTCTGATCGTTCGGAACTTGCTTCAGAAAGTCATAGAAATCGGTCATGATTCCTTTCTTTCCGTTGAATCGGATGCGGAACTGTTCAATCTCGTCTTTTGAGGACGATTGAAAATTTTGTACTTCGGTCAGCAGGTCATCAATTTTCTCTAGCATTGCTTCTAATAAATTATAGAGTGCAAAAATACGATTTTAAAATAAAAAAATCTGCCTTTGTAAGCGGCAGATCCATAAATATTTCAAGTGTATGGCTAAAAACCAACCGACTGAAGCTTTTTATTTCTTTTCGATGGCCTTGACTTTCATCTGAACGTTGATTTCATTCTTGATAAGACCTTCCGCAGCCGGCATCTGGAACTTAATGCCGAATTCATCACGGCTGATGTCCTTTGGTTCTGTAGCAATGCTCAGTTCACCGTCTTTTATTTTAACATTAGCGTTGAAGGTTTCCGGTTTTGTGATGCCTTTCAGAGTCAGATTTCCGTCCAGAACAGTATTGTAATCGCTTCCGGCCGGTGCTTCCGATATTTTTGTAATTTCAAAAGACGCTGTTGGGAATTTATCGGTTTCAAAAAAATCGGCGCTTTTCAGATGTCCAATCAGTTTCGTGTTGTCTTCCGTTTTTTTCAAATCCTCATTGGCGATCGAGGTCATGTCGATCACAAACTGTCCGCTTTCCAGCTTATTATCTTTCACGGTTACTTCGCCGCTTTCAAACTTCAGAGTGCCGATGTGGCTGGTGTTGTCCGATTTGATGACTTTAAAACCTTTCCACTCTGCACGGCTGTTCATAGTGTCTACCACATAAATCTGTCCGTTGGAGGTGGTGAGAACATCGTTCGCTTCGCTGGTTACGGGTTTATCCTTGCCGCAGGAAATAATGACGATAGACGCGGAAATGATCAAAAAGGCTGCGATAATGGTTGATTTTTTCATATCGATCGGTGGAATTTATAAATCCGTAAGGCTTCTTCTAAAAGGAATGCCGACGGAAAATTTTAATTTGTTACTAAGTTTTACGTTCTTTGCTAAAATAATAAATTTATTACACTTCAAAAAAACAATTTCCCAAAAATGCTGTTAGAAGTCAAAAATCTGTATTTCAATTATCAAGCCGAGAAACCTTTATTTCAAAATCTTAATCTGAATGTAGACAAAGGTCAGATTATTGCGCTGGCTGGCGAGAGTGGCTGTGGTAAGTCGACTTTGCTGAGCCTTATTTATGGACTGATGGATTGGCAGAGCGGGGAAATTATTTTCGATGGACAGAAATTGCTGGGGCCTAAAGGAAACCTGGTTCCTGGTGAGTCTCAAATGAAGTTTGTGGCTCAGAATTATGATTTGATGCCTTATGGAACCGTGTATGATAATGTGGGCAAATATATTTCCAATATTCATTTAAAAGCTAAAAAAGAAAAAGTTGAAGAGCTGCTGGACATCGTCGGGCTTTCTGAGTTTGCGCAGGTAATTCCCAAAAATCTGAGCGGCGGCCAGCAGCAGCGTGTCGCCATTGCCCGTGCCTTGGCGATTCTTCCCAAGATGCTTTTGCTGGATGAGCCCTTCAGCAACCTGGATTTTTCCAGAAAGTTCGAGTTGCGAGAGAAACTTTTCAATTATGTTCGGCAGAATAACATGAGTCTGCTCGTTTCCACGCATAATCTGGAAGAAGTCTTGCCCTGGGCAGATAAAATTGTTGTGTTACAGCAAGGGCGTCTGATCCAGGATGATTCTCCAAAAGAAACTTACGAAAATCCTTACAATGATTATGTTGCCAAACTTTTGGGTGAGGTCAATATTTTTTCGGACGAAGAAAGGTCTCAACTGAATCTCTCTAAAAGACATTATTTCCCTCATCAGATCCGCGTAGCAGAAAGTGGAGTAGAAGCCACAGTGTTAGAAAGTCTGTTCGCAGGATCGCATTACAGAAACAATATTGCTGTCAATAATAAAACAATAATCGTTTATTCCAACCAATTTCTTCGGGGACAGATCTACATTCAATTCTGAAATTGTTGATAAAATATGGATAACTTATACATTCCCAGTTGGTTCAATCGCTAAAATTTGATAATTTTGAAGTTCGAAAATACATCAGGAAATTTTTGGTTAATTCTCTTTCTGCCTTAGGGACTGGAAATTAGTCTTGTCTCCGGACAAACAATCAAAGTCTTTGAAAGTTTACCCTGCCAAATTTTTCCTTTTTTTTGGGCTGATAATGATAACTCCGAAAGCAATCTGCCAGAAGCTAAAAGCCGATCTCCAACTAAGCTTTTTTCACAAACTCGGATTTCAAAGCCATAGAGCCAAAACCATCAATTTTGCAATCGATATTATGGTCGCTATCTGGACGGAGACGGATATTTTTGACCTTGGTACCTGCTTTTACAGGTTTTGGCGCACCTTTCACAGGCAGATCTTTAATTACAATCACAGAATCGCCATTTTGTAACTCCTTGCCTAGAGAATCGAAAATTTTGCCTTCAGAAGAAACTTCAGCGGGATCCCACTCATAGAAACATTGGGAACAGACCTGTAGATTGTCTTGTTCGTAGGTGAATTCGGATTGGCATTTTGGGCAAAGAATGGTATCGCTCATGGTTTTAGTTCATGTAATTTGAAATTTGAAACTTGACTTTATTGGTCATTTTTAATATTGCAAAGATAACTAAAATAGCGGACGGCGTTAACCAATATTTGTCAGCTCAGTGTAAAGTCTCAATTCTCATGATTTTAATGTAAAATCTTGATTATATTTGTGCGCAAATAAATCAATCTTAAAAAATTAAAATGAGACACCTGAGGTGTTTCGTCTAACCGCTAAAAAGAAATTTGTAAATGAAAAAAACCGCACTATACGATAAACACCTTGCTCTGGGCGCAAAGATCGTTCCGTTCGCAGGATTCGAAATGCCTGTTCAATATTCCGGCGTTACAGAAGAACATTTTGCTGTCCGCGAAAAGGCGGGAATTTTTGATGTGTCCCACATGGGACAATTTTTCATCGAAGGTTCTTCTGCGAAAGATCTGCTGCAGTTTGTGACTTCTAATAATGTTGATGCTTTGGAGATCGCAGATTCGGCGTTTAGCCAATATGGAAAAGCACAATATTCTTGCCTTCCAAACGAAACTGGCGGTATTGTAGATGATTTGATCGTTTACAAAATCAATGATGAAAAATATTTTTTAGTAGTCAATGCTTCCAATATTGAAAAAGACTGGAATCATATTTCCAAATACAATGAGAAGTTTGGCGCAAAAATGACGAATGCGTCGGATGAAATGTCATTGATTGCCATTCAAGGTCCAAAAGCGACTGAAATTCTTCAGAAATTGACAGAGACAGATTTGTCAGCAATTCCGTATTATCATTTCACCATTGGTTCTGTGGCAGGTTTTTCTGACGTGATCATTTCCAATACAGGTTACACAGGAAGCGGCGGTTTCGAGATCTATTTTGATAATGAAAATGCCGTTCAGATTTGGGATGCGCTGACAGAAGCCGGTGAGGAATTTGGTCTGATGCCTTGTGGTTTGGCTGCCAGAGATACCTTGAGGCTGGAAAAGGGTTTTTGTCTTTACGGGAATGATATCAACGATACTACATCGCCACTGGAAGCTGGTCTGGGCTGGATTACCAAATTCGACAAAGATTTTGTGAACAAAACATTCTTGGAAAATCAAAAAGCAGAAGGCGTTTCCAGAAAGTTGGTAGGTTTCGAGATGCAGGAAAAAGCCATTCCAAGACACGATTATGAAGTGGTAGATGCAGAAGGAAACATCATCGGAAAAGTAACGTCCGGAACCATGTCGCCTATGAAAAAGATTGGTTTAGGCTTGGCTTATGTGGATAAGCCTCATTTCAAATTAGGTTCTGACATCTTCATCAGAATCCGAAACAAAGATATTCCTGCAAAAGTGGTGAAATTGCCTTTTGTTCAATAATACGATAAAGCCAAAACAAAGCGCTCAATACAGATTGAGCGTTTTTTTTTCGGTCATTTTACCAGAAGCCTGTCGCAAACCGTTTTGCTGAAGTTTTCCTCGCGGCCGTTGTAGACGACTTTCATCGATTGGTCAAAATCTTCCTTCTGTAACACCTGTATAGCGGTGCCCAGGCTTAGATTTCTTTTGTTCAGGAAATTCAGAAATTCTTCGGAAGACGTGGTCACAGAAGCGAGTTCCACCGTTTCATCTTCCCGGCATTTGCTCAGCTTTTTAAGGTCGGGCTGTATCACGTTGCCATCTTTGTCCGGAATAGGCTCGCCGTGCGGATCTATCTTCGGATAATTCAGGATTTCATCCATCTTGTCAAAGAAAACTTCCGAATGGATGTGCTCCAGCTGTTCAGCGATTTCATGCACATTCTCCCAGCCAAATCCCATTTTCTCCACCAGAAACATCTCCGTCAGCCGGTGTTTTCTCACGATTAGAGACGCTTCCTTCTTGCCGGATTCCGTCAGTTGAATCGGCTTGTAAGATTCATATTTCACCCATTTTTTATCCGCAAATTTCTTTACCATACTGTTAACAGATGGCATTTTGATATTCAGTTGCCGGCTCAGATCATTGACGGAAACTTCATCATTCTCATTCACAAGATGGTAAAGGGCTTTCAGATAATTTTCCTCAGTTAAAGAATTCATATCTTAAATATTTATTATAAGTTAGACTTAAAATTATATTAGTCTAACAAATTTATGAAAAAGAAGTTAGATAAATAAATAAAATAATCTAACAAATGAGATGTTTTTATTTTGATAAATTTGTTTACTAGAAAAAAGAAGAAATTATGAAGAACTATTCTTTTAAAAATGATTATTCAGAAGGATGTCATCCCAGAATTTTAGAAGCGTTAGTGAAAACCAATCTTGCGCAGCAGAACGGCTATGGTTATGACGAATATTCTGAAGAAGCCAGAGCATTGATCCGCCAAAAAATAAATAACGGAAATGCCGATGTACACTTTGTAAGCGGCGGAACTCAGGCAAATCTGTTAATAATTTCTTCCATTTTAAGACCTCATGAAAGTGTTGTCTCTGCAGAGACCGGCCATATTTTTACCAACGAAACCGGGGCGATAGAAGCTACAGGCCACAAGGTTCATGGGCTAATGACTGATGATGGCAAACTGAAACCACAGCATATTCAGTCAGTTTTGGATACGCATACCAATAGACCGCATCAGGTCAAACAAAAATTGGTTTACATCTCCAATTCAACAGAAATTGGAACCATCTATACAAAAAAAGAATTGCAAGAGTTATCTGTTTTCTGCAAAGCCAACAACCTGTATCTTTTTATGGATGGTGCCAGATTGGGACAAGCATTGACTTCCGAAATCAATGATTTGACTTTAGAAGATGTAGCAAACTTAACAGACATCTTCTATCTCGGCGGAACCAAAAATGGAGCACTTCTCGGCGAAGCCATTATCATCACCAACGACAAACTGAAAGAGGAATTCGGTTTTCATATCAAGCAAAAAGGTGCGATGCTGGCAAAAGGCAGATTGTTGGGCATCCAGTTCCTGGAATTGATGAAAAATGATCTGTATTTCGATTTGGCAAAACATTCCAACGTTCAGGCAATGAAAATCAAGTGCGCTTTTCAGACTAAAGGTTTTGAATTTTTATCTGATACCTACACCAACCAGATTTTCCCGATTTTAAGCAATTCTCAAATCGAAAAGCTATCAAAAGATTTTGATTTCTATGTCTGGAAAAAGGTAGACGAAGAAAACTCTGCAATCCGCTTGATTACGTCTTGGGCAACGTCGGATGAGGTAGTAGAAGAAGTTGTGAAAGAAATTCAATCATTGTAACCAAAAACTCCCATATCCGGAAGTTTTTTATTTCAGTTGATTCTGATATTTTTCTAAAGTATTCCAAATTCCAAAGAAAGCTTTGTTACCTTCTTTGTCGGAAAAATTGGTGTTGAACAACATTATTCTGCCCAAACTGGTCTTGGGGTCAAAGAACATTATGGACATTATTCCCGGATCGCCGCCGGTGTGTCCAATGTATCCAGTATAACCAAATCCCATAAAAATCCCAACATTGTATGATTCGTTGTAGGGATTTTTGGTATTTCTTTCCGTGAAATTGGATTCGGAAAGTTGCGGCCTGAAATATTCTTTATAACTTTCCTTTGACAAAATCGTCCCTTTGCCGTTATAACCTTTGATAAGTTCGGAAAGATATTTACTAAGATCCGTAATGTTCGTGATGAAGCCACCGTCCGGATAAGTAATGAGCCCGTAGTAGGGAAGTGGTGTTGTTGGATTTTCGTATAGTATGGCATATTTCGTGACATCTACTTCTTCCGTTTTCCAGCCGGAATCTTTCATTTTCAATGGTTCCAAAATGTATTTTCTTGTAAATTGATTAAATGGTTCTCCCCTTGCCTGCTCAACGATAAAAGCCGCAAGCGCAGTTCCTACATTAGAATATTCATAAATGGTTCCGGGCTTATGAGCGGTAAAACTGTCTTTGTTCCATTTTCCTTTTTCACTGATAACATTTTCCAGATAAGATTGTAGTGAAATGATGGAATCAGCTGGATTAAAAGATTGCTCGTCCTCAAAGGTCAGCTTAAGACCGTCGAGATTTTGATTTGGTTTTAAATAGTAATTTTTTGAAGAATAAAATTCATTATCAGTAATAGATGAAGTATGCGTCGCCAACTGTCGAATCGTGATTTTGTCTTGTGGAAAATTAGGGTTAAAAACTTTGAACGGCAAATATTTATCAATCGATTCATCAAGATTTAATTTGCCTAATTCCTGAGCTTTCAGCAATGCGATACCAACAAATGTTTTGGAAACAGAGCCGATATTCTGAATGGTTTGCGTCGTGTACTTTTTATTATTTACGATGTCAGCAAATCCAAATCCATGTTGATACAGTATCCCTTTCTCATCGACAATGGAAACTGCAAATCCATTGAACTTTTTCTGCTGGTAAATGGCATTGATTTCATTGGTTAATACCAATCGATTGTTTTTAT
This sequence comes from uncultured Chryseobacterium sp., assembly GCA_913778505.1. Classification (GTDB taxonomy): domain Bacteria; phylum Bacteroidota; class Bacteroidia; order Flavobacteriales; family Weeksellaceae; genus Epilithonimonas. Next base: position 30,928 of record CAJYWD010000026.1, on the reverse strand, counting down.
TTTCTTGTGAAACAGAGCAGGAAACCAACAAAAATGTTAAGATGACGAAGGAATATATTTTTGACATAAACTTTTTAATTAAAACAATTGAAAAGATATTATTGTTACAGTTTGGTTTAGTAAAATCAAAAAACTCCCAATTTCGGGAGTTTGATTTTATGCAGCTGTTTCTTCTTTCGGAAGTCTGAACTTCTTGGAATAGATCATTATCACAAATCCTGCGATCATGAATGGAATACTCAGAACCTGTCCTGTGTTAAGACCTTCAAATTGAATAAATTCATCACCCTGTGGCTCTTTCAAAAATTCTACAAAAAATCTGATAGCCCATAGTATGATGAAGAATAAGCCAAATAGCCATCCTTGCTGATATTTTTTATCGGTTTTCCTGTAAAGAAACCATAATAAAATGAACAGGCAGAAATATCCTACAGCCTCGAACAATTGGCTCGGATATCTTGGGATTGTTACGCCATATTCAGAACTTTGCTGTGGAAAAAGAATTGCAAATGGTGAGCTTGGATCCACAGGCTTTCCGATGATTTCAGAGTTGAAAAAATTGCCCATCCTCACAAAAGCGCCACCCAGCGCCACCACGATTCCAATCCTGTCATACACCCAGAATGGATTTTTCCTGATGATTTTGAAACTGTAATAAAGTGTGGTGAATATCAAGGCGATGGTCGCACCATGGCTGGCAAGTCCGGCAAAACCGGTAAAATGCAATCCTCCCTTGGTACTGATTGGGAGGAAAACACTCAGAAAATCTTCTCTGAATAATTCTGGCTGATAGAAAATCACGTGGCCCAGCCTCGCACCAAGAATGGTTCCTATCAATGTCCATGTAAATAACGGTTCCAGATACTTCTCATCCACATTGTCAATTTTGAAAATTCTGGCCATAATAACGTAGCCTAAGCCAAAGGCAAAGATGAACATCAGGCTGTAAAAATGCAGTGTCACTGGCCCCAGCGGAATACCTTTCATAGGATCCCAGATTTTGAATTCCGTTTCCAATTCTGCTTGGTCGGTGCTTTTCAGTGTCCTGTCGGATTTTAGAAGATATTTAAAATTCTCGATGTTTTTTTGTTCGAAAACAGATTCCAGAGGTTTGAAGTTTTTGTCCAGAAACTGGAAACGGTTGGCTTTGAAGCTTTCCATAATATTCTGGATGCTTGCCAATTGTTCTGCAGATTCGGCTTTGATATTATCATCATTCAGAATGATCAGTTCGTTCGGAACATTTTGGAAAGCCTGATTGGCCAGCAAGTCCGTTCGCTGTGTGGCGTAGATTTTCACCGGCAGATTTTCACCGTTGTTAATTTTTAGATTGCCATCGGAAAAATCAATAGCAGTAGCCTGAGCTACAAAAAGCTGGGAAAGTCCGGCAAAAAAAATGAGGAAAAATCTGAGAAAAATATTATTCATTGATCGATTATTTTAAGATTGTTTTGGCGGAACAGGATCATAGCCTTCTCCGCCCCAGGGATGGCAGCTGCCAATTCTTTTGATAGCGAGCCAGCTTCCTTTCAGGAGTCCGTGAACTTTCAATGCTTCCAGCGTGTAGTGAGAGCAGGTAGGATCGTATCTGCAGTTTTTTCCCAGCCACGGGGATATAAACCACTGATAAAGCTTGATCAGTACCACAAAAGGAAATGTCAGGATCTGGTTCAGCATTTTAAATATTAGTCTTACAAAAATAGCAGAAAAATCAGAACTCAACCCAAATTTTACCAGGAATCATCATTTTATTCCGGTTTAATATGAATCATTTTTAAACGGAAATTTAATTTAATCTTATGTTAAAATGCAAAATTTGAAATTGTAACTCAAAATCAGGACTTTTGCAAAATGGATAAAAGGATTTTGCCGTTGGCTTTGGGTGCGTTAGGAATCGGAACTACAGAATTTGTGATCATGGGTTTGCTGCCGGATGTTGCGAAGTCTCTAAATATTTCCATTCCGAAGGCCGGACATCTGATTTCTTCCTATGCCTTTGGCGTTGTAGTGGGCGCGCCGGTGCTGATTGCCTATGCTGCCAAATTTCCGCCGAAGAAAATTCTAGCTTTTCTCATGGTGGGCTTTATCATTTTCAATGCATTATCGGCTTTGGTCAACGATTATTATACAATGATGGTGGTACGCTTTCTATCGGGACTTCCGCACGGTGCATTCTTCGGTGTAGGAACGGTGGTAGCCACAAGATTGGCAAAGCCGGGTAAACAGGCGCAAAGTATTGCCATGATGTTCACGGGTCTTACTCTGGCTAATCTGTCCATGGTACCGTTCGTGACGTGGCTGGGACATCAGCTTAGTTGGCGTTACGCATTCGGCGTCGTTTCTGTCCTCGGACTTTTAACTTTGCTGAGTTTAAAATTCCTGCTACCTTACATGGAAAGTTTGAGAACCACTACGCTGAAAGACGAGCTGGAATTTTTTAAATCGGCCAAAGCCTGGCATATCATCGCCATTACAGGCATTGGATTCGGCGGATTGTTTGCCTGGTTCAGCTATATCACCCCGTTAATGACCACTGTATCGGGATTCGGAGAAAGCGCTATTGCCTCCATCATGGTTTTGGCGGGCGCCGGAATGGTGGTTGGCAATTTTCTGGGTGGCATCATGGCAGATAAAATGCGGCCGGCTCTGGCAGCGTCCATCCTGCTCACCGCAATGATCGTCGCCTTGATCGGGGTTTTTCTTTTTTCAGAAAATCAGACGGCTTCGCTAGTCCTGACTTTTGTTTGTGGCGCACTATCTATGGCCGTAGGGACACCGGTCAATATCATCATGCTCCGTTCCGCAAAAAATTCTGAAATGATGGCTGCGGCATTTATGCAGGCGGCGTTCAACGTTGGAAATTCGCTTGGGGCGTTCTGCGGCGGTTTACCACTGGAATCTGGCTTTTCTTATAATTATCCTTCCTTGGTTGGAGCCGGTTTAGCAGGAGTAGGCTTACTGCTTTGTCTGGGTTTTATGAAAAAATACCGGCCGGTTATTTAGATTTTTCAATAGTGCGGAATGTGAGGCTGATCCTTGGTCTGATGATTTTTGTGGTCGTGGGTAACCGGTGAAGCCAGAATTTCTGTGTGATATCTTTCATCATTAGAAGGCTGCCGTTTTCCAATGTCAACGAAACCAGTTCCTTACTTGTTTTATGCTTAAAATTAAATTTACGCCCTGCACCGAAGCTTACGGAACTGATGGCGCCGTTGTCCTTCAGATCCTTTTCACCGTCGCTGTGGTAGGCCATGCCTTCTGATCCGTTATGGTAAAGATTGAGCAAACAGGAATTAAAAGTTTCCCCGCTGATATTCTCAATTTTTTCTTTGATTTCCAATAACGTTTTGTTCCATGGCAATGCGGTTTTGGTCCTTCCTGAATAAGTGTAGCTGAACGGTTCGCTGCCGTACCATGCCACTTTGCGTCTGGTTTCTATGACTTTGCCGAAGATCACCGCTTCATCGCTTTTCCATTCTATTTCCGTCATCAGTTTCTCGAAATAGTCGTTCGCTTCTTCCTCAGGAAATATTTTGCCGTAGTAGGATGTAATGCCGTCGTAAGGCAGAATGTTTTCGATGATGTCTAACTGACCGTGAAAAAGGTTCATTATTTTGATTCTTCAAAGTTATCGTAATACGTAAAATCTTTGGTGATTTCTCCGTTCTCAATCGTGAAAATGGTGCAGATCGGCAATTCAAATTTAGTGTTATCCGGCGCTGTTCCGCTCGAAACAAACTCTACAATGACATTCTTATTACCAGAAATGTATATGGTTTTGATTCCGTCTTTCAGATCAGGAAACATTTGGCTGAGTTCAGCATATTTTTTCACAATTTCCTGTCTGCTCTGTTTCACAATTCCCTTTCCCATACTTGGATCTTTGAATTCTGCGTTCTCCGAATACATTTCAGAAAGTGCTTTCCATTGATGTTGATTAAACACTTGAAAATATTTTCTGACAAACTGTTCATTTTCAGAGTTTTCCTTCGGTTCATGATTGTTGCATGCCATCATAACAGAAAGGAATGCCATCATTGTGACTTGGATAATTTTCATAAGAATTAAATTTAAATACTTTTGATCCTTTCTTCTTCCAGATCAATCTGATACAGTTGCTGGCGGATGATCTCCTCGTCAATTTTCGGATCTTTATTCAGTTCGGTCAGATATTCTCTTTGATTTTCCAGAAGTTCGTAGAATAGTTCTTTTGATTCGTTACTCATCCAGCTATCATCGCTTGCGTTCATTTTATCCTCCCAATGCTTCATAATGCGCTCCAGTCCGGGATTTTCTTTGAAAGTATGTTGAGATTTATGTTTCAGCTTGCCATAGATATGTTCGCGAAGGCCATACTTGATCTTCTTTCTGACTTCCATGTCATCAGTTCCGCCTAATACTTCGAACAATCCGCTTCGTTTTATAATGGACGGCAATGTAAGACCCTGAATTACCAAAGTCAGTAAAATTACAACAAAAGTGATGAATAATATTAAATTCCGGTGCGGAAAGGCTTCGCTATTCATCGTGACAGGAATTGCCAGCGCCGCAGCCAGGGAGACCACGCCGCGCATTCCCGTCCAGCCAAGCACAAGAGGCATAAGGAATCTACGTTTTATGGATGGCGCTTGAGGTACAACACTTGGCCGGAAAATAATGGTGGCCACCATGGCGGCATATGCACTAATGATTCTCGCCAGTATGAGCACGCCGGTCACCATAACACCATATCCGATTGCAGTTCTCAGCTGGACACCTTCCGAACGGATCCCTGCTACAATTTCCGGAAGCTCCAGACCAATTAAAAGAAACACGACGCCGTTCAGAATGAAGACGAAGCTTTCCCACACACTGTAGCCTTTTATTCTGCTGGCACTGTTCAGGAAGATCAGACGTTTGGATGACATATAAAGTCCGCCGGCTACCACTGCAAGAACTCCGGAACTGCCCAGAAGCTCGGCAATGAGATACATAAAATAAGGTTCTATGAGGGTAAGCGCTACATCAGAAGCTGGTTCTGTGTCTAAAAATTTATGCAGCTGTACGAAAATCCACGCCAGAATGAGTCCTATCCCCATGCCGCCCACAATCATCCACACAAAACTTGCCGCAGCCTCCTGCCAGATAAACTGACCTGTACCAACTGCGATTAAGGCAAATCTGAAAATAATAAGTGAAGAAGCATCGTTCAGCAAACTTTCACCTTCCAGAATGGCCGAAGTCGATTTCGGGATTTTGACAAATCGGGTGATGGCGCCGGTACTCACGGCATCCGGAGGTGATACAATCCCACCGAGAAGAAAACCAAGGCCAATGGTGAAACCGGGAATAAAATGATTGGCAAAAATAGCGACCGACATCGCCGTGAAAAAAACCACCAGAAATGCAAAACTTCCGATCATACGCCACCATTTTTTCATTTCTTTAAATGAGATACTCCAGGCGGCCTCAAAAAGCAATGGCGGAAGGAAAATCAGAAAAATAAGATCCGGATCTACCCGAACCATCGGCAAACCAGGAACAAAACTGATCATCAAGCCCGCCAAAACCAGCAGAATGGGATAGGCAATCCTGAGTTTAGTGGCCAGGATGTTAAGCAAAACTATGGCGGCCACCATTGCCAGAAAAAAAGGTAATAACGTATGCATCGTTTATAAAAGTGTGTTTCTGATCTTTTTAATTATTCTCTAAAATTATAAAATTGTCCTGATTTTCCCGGAAGTTATTTCCGAATCTGGAAAGCTTTATCCAAGAATGCTTATTTTTGCAATCGATTTAACATTTTATCAACTATCACTTATCATTATAATGAAGCCGAGCTTAGCCAAAGGAACCCGCGATTTTACTGCCAAAGAAGTCTCCAGAAGAAAATACATCATCAACACGTTGCAGAAGAATTTTGAATTATTTGGATTCCAGCCTTTGGAAACACCAAGCTTCGAGAATCTATCAACTCTGACAGGAAAATACGGCGAGGAAGGTGACAGGTTGATTTTCAAGATCCTTAATTCCGGAGATTATGCTTCCAAAACCATTGAAGAAGATTGGGCCAGCAAAAATTCACAGAAACTGATTTCTCAGATTTCCGAAAAGGCACTGCGGTACGATTTAACAGTTCCCTTCGCCCGTTTTGTGGCAATGAATCACGGACAGTTGGCCTTTCCTTATAAGCGTTATCAGATCCAGCCGGTTTGGAGAGCAGACAGACCTCAGAAGGGAAGGTTCCGCGAGTTTTATCAGTGTGATGCGGACGTTGTGGGAAGCACAAGCCTTTGGCAGGAAGTGGAGCTTTTGCAACTTTATTTTAAGTCATTTCAGGATCTGAAATTATCGGTTTCGATTCACATCAACAATCGTAAAATCCTTTCCGGACTCGCAGACTATGCAGGTATTGCGGACAAGTTAATAGACTTTACGGTGGCTCTTGATAAGCTGGATAAAATCGGGAAAGATGGTGTGACCAAAGAAATGCTGGAAAAAGGAATTTCTGAGGAAGCGATTGGTAAACTGGATTTCCTTTTCAATCAAACCAATAATGCGCTGGAAAACCTTCTCAACCTAAAAGAAAAATTTTCTGGAAACGCAATCGGAATGAAAGGCGTGGAGGAATTGGAATTTGTCATTTCGAATGCTTTGAGTCTTGGCATTAATTCTCAAAATTTAATTTTTGACATTACTTTAGCCAGAGGTTTGGATTATTATACGGGTGCCATTTTCGAGGTGAAGGCTGATGAGGTTGCGATGGGTTCTATAGGCGGAGGCGGCCGCTACGATAATTTGACGGAAGTTTTTGGCGTGAAGGATATTCCGGGAATCGGAATTTCTTTCGGACTGGACAGAATCTATCTCGTTATGGAAGAATTAAATATATTTCCTGAGGATTCTGAAAATAATGTCAAATACCTTTTCGCCAACTACGGTGAAACGGAATCCATTGAAGCTCTTAAGCTCATTGCAGAACTCAGACAGAGAAATGTAGCAGCAGAACTCTATCCAGAAGCTTCAAAACTGAAAAAACAATTCACTTACGCAGAAAAAAAAGGAATCGCAAATCTGGTTTTCTTAGGTAACGATGAAATTAGAAACCAGTCGGTAACCGTAAAAAATCTGACTTCCGGGGAACAGAAAACGCTATCGATATCAGAATTTATCGGTTTGCATTAATTCTCAAAAATACTTTTGATCTGCTCCATGGCCGAGCCGGAGGAATCGCCATTATTATCCAGCTCTTTTTTTCTTTTTCTGATGAAATCCGTAGGCCGGATGCCATTAATCTCGAAAAAAAGATCGGAAAAATTTTGTCTGGAAGCGATGCCGCATTCTTTGGCCAGCGTGTCAATGGTGTAATTAAGGTAAATATTCTTTTCAAAAAGCAGCTGCGTGATGTAGCGGATGCGGAGATCGCCGAGATACTTGTTAAAGTTCATGCCCTTCTCATCATTGATCACCTGCGAAAGATAGTTGGAGTTGGTTTCCAGCTGTACGGCAAGTTTCTGGATTGTAAGACCTTTTTGAGTAAACTGTTTCTTTTCCTCAAACTTTTTCAGCTTTGTGAGCAGATCAAGCTTGATGGCCTTGGTAATTGGTGTACGGCGCTCGTCCGAAGAATCCTCTGTATTAGCGGTCACAGCGACAGGCGTTTCTGGCTTCGGAACATAATTATGCGTTCTCAGTTTTTCTTCCAGAACACGGTATTTGGCCAAAATATCTTTCTGATTACGATGTCTCCTTTTAAGAATGGCAAACAGGACGGTAGCTATAATGGCCAGCGCGGAAAGAAATACGCCGCCCCAGATATTGACTTTTTCTAGCCTGCCCTTTTCTTCTAAAAGGGAATTGGTGTCATATTCTCGGTGAACTTTTGGTGACAAGTATGCAAAATCGCGGGAGATAATGCTGTCAGCCTTCAGTAGCTGCGTGGTGTAATACAATTGCTGTTTGGCGTCCTTCCGGGTCTTGTAATAGTTGATGAGCAGTTCATAGTTTTCGCGCAATTCGGGCAGAATGAATTCCTGCTTATTAAAGATAGAATCAATTTTTTTAAAGTTTTCGATAGCGTGCTCATCTTGATTCATGGCCATCTGGCTTTTCCCTATATAAAAATAATTGACAGACTCCCAGGCAAAATCGTCCTTCATCAGTTGTAAGGACTGATTAAAATAACTGATTGCTGAGTTAAAACGGTTATTGCGATACTCAGAGATTCCCTTGGATTTAAGAAAATAACTGCGCTCCTGATAAAAATCAGGGTTGTTAAAAGTTTTCAGTAACCCGACCTCTGTGAGCGAATCTACTTTCTGAAAATCGTTCATATTGCTGTAGCATACGATCATCTGATGTATACTGTTCAGAAAACCTTTTGTATTGTTGAAAATCTGGGATTCGTGGGCGTTCCGATTATTGGCCTCGCTCTCGAAATAGGTCACACAATCTTTAAAAAGCTCCAGAGCCTCTTCATTATAACCAAGATAATTCTTTACCACGCCCAGGTGATAGCTGATTTTATTTTTGAGGTAATAATCTCCGGTGTTTTTAGAATATTTATAAGCCATCAGATATTCATCCAGAGCTGGCTTATATTTTTTCAGTTTAGCATAATAAATACTTCCTCTTAGTACGTATGCTGTAGAAATTCTATCGTCGCTGGCAGATTTATAAGCAGCGTCCAGACAACTGTCAGAATATTTAAGTTTTTTGTCAATAGATTTTGTATAAAAAACCGCATCGCGGTAGCCCTGAAACAGTTCGGGATATTTTTTTTCTTTCTTAGCTTTAATTATAATTGAATTGATGTACTTAAGTGCTCTGGCGTCATTTTCTGGAAATGTTTCGTAGGATTTTCTAAGTCCGTCATAGGAATTGGGGATCTTGCCTGTGGAGAAAGCAAGATTGTAGAGCAGAACAAGTAGGATAAAGCAGCATTTTTTCATCGAAAATCTTTTGAGCTTCACCATTTGTGGCCACAAAATTACTGAAATTTAAGTTATCATTATGAATTATTCAACCAAAATAGATTATGATTTATGATTTTAGAAAATGTGGGATAATGTCTTGGTAATTAGGTTTTTAACTTGGTGCCAATTTGTGAATTAGGACGTCCATATTTCAAAATGGAGACCACATATTCTTTCGTAGTCAAAATTAAGGGTATAATTTCGTAACAGAAAATGATAGCAGAAAACAACGGTTTTTGTATCATTAGAAAAAATTAAAATAAATAAATAATATACATAATGAAAAAATTGATTTCTATCCTTGCGATTGCAGTTGTATCTCTCAACTTTGTATCATGCAGACAAGACGATGTAACTTCTGATATGGATTCAGATCCTGTAGAAAAGGTGTCAACTCTTAACAAAAATAGTGCTCCTAAAGCAGATTCAGTAACAGCGAGCGCAGCTCAAAAACCTGCCGTAGATCCAGATCCGCCAGTAAGAGACGGTACTAGCTGGTAATATCCTGATAATAAACATTCATTCTATACACAATGTGTCTGCCTCAATTTAGATTCTATATTGGGGCAGATCTGAAAACGCACCTGATGAATTAACGGTATTTATAAGTCTAATAAGCAAATATACTTTTGCTGTTTTCGTTAATGAGTTGCTATGAAGCGTTTTATCGCATTGATTATTGTTGTAGGAGTTTCTTTCCTGAAAGGTCAGGTTGGAATTAATACGCCCAATCCGTTAGCCAACCTGGAAGTTCGCCGTTCCTTGCTTCCTAATATTGCAGACGGTATTATTCCGCCACGAGTTTCTGCAGATTCCCTCCAGATGAAGGAAAACCTATATGGCCCTGCGCAACATGGCGCATTGATCTACATCACAAAGCCTGTCACGCGAGCGTCTGCTAAAATGCAAAACGTCGTTAGTGAAGGCTACTATGTTTACGATGCCAGATATGCAAATGCTGACCGCTCGCAAGGCGCCTGGAAAAAAATGTTCAGCGATCCTCATGCATTTGCATGGACATTCAGCGGCCGGCCAAGTCTGTCTGCGAAAAGATTGGAAACACATGGAGCAGATGTGGAAATTCTGAAAATATCAGCCGGCGAAAATGTCTTAGGTATAGAAAACCTGGATAATGATCAGTATATTGTCAAAGAATCAGGTCTTTATGCAATCGATTACAGCATTGCGTTTGACATCGAGGAAACCATTTATGTTGGTCATAAGCCATGCTTAGTCATTATAAAAGAAACTAATAACCATGAAACTCAAAATTTGTTCGCCAAAAGAAACTTTGATGGCATCAAATTTGAAAGCGGGAAAGGCGGTTTTGCCATTATCCCAAGTGCCGCAATCCATCACATCTACCATCTGAATGCGGGAGATCGGCTGGTATTCGGTCTTTGGGGCAAGGGCATGACTCTCGCCGGAGCGGGGGAATTAACTTCAGAAATATCAATCTTTAAAATACGATAAGAACCGTGTCCAGAATTAATATTATAGTTGTGAACAAAATTGCTGATGTATGTGTACTGATTCTAACAAAATGTTTTGGTGATAAAGTTTTCCGTGAGAAACGCAGTTAAAAAAACTTTATCTACTTTTGCAGGAAATTCAATTTTATGAAGCCTGGACAAACGCAACTTCTTACTATTTCCGAAAAAATATCTTCCGGTTTCATCTTGCGAGATGAAGACGGCGAAAAGGCATTCATCCAGAAGATCTTTTCCGACGATTCCTGGGATATTGGAAAAGAATTGGAAGTATTTGTATATCAGGAAGAAGGAGCGCTCAAAGCCACGACCGAAACGCCCAATGCTGAGATTGGCGAATTTGCCGTAATGACTTGCGTTCAGAGCCTGCCAAGCGGTGCCTTCATGGATTGGGGCATCATCAAAGATCTGTTCGTTCCATACAAGCAACAAAAATCCAAAATCGAGGAGGGCAAACGTTACATGGTGTATGTCTATATTGATGAAGCCACCGGACTGATCACAGGAACTACCAAATTCAAACGTAACCCGCAGTACAGCGACCTGCCTTTCAAAAATGGCGATAAGGTGGATCTCATTATGATGAACGAATCCGAACTGGGTTGGAATGTGGTTATTGACAAAAAATACATTGGACTGATCTACGCATCTGATGTCTTCAAAAAACTTTATCCGCTTTCCGAAGAATCAGGTTATATCAAAACCATTCGTGAGGATGGCAAAATTGATGTGACCCTTCAGCCACAAGGCTTTGAAAATGTGGATGAATTCAAGCAGAAAATCCTGGATAAACTCAATGACAGTTACGGATTGCTATACCTTTCTGATAAGTCTTCACCCGAGGAGATCAAGGATCAATTGCAGATGAGCAAGAAAAATTTTAAAAAAGCCATTGGCAGTCTCTATAAAGATAAGGTGATTGAAATTATGGAAGATCGTATCAGATTGCTGTAATTACCAAATTTTTTATTCTTATTGACAATAACATTTAACCATTGGAACTGTTTTTGAATCCGTGATTTCAAATTTGTTTTGATGAAAAAAATATTGATTAGTGGTGCTTCCGGACTTATCGGAAAAAAGCTGTGCCACGCACTTCAATCCAAAGGTTACCAGGTAGAGGTCTTGGTACGATCCGGGAAAAGTCATTCAGACTTCAAATCCTATCTTTGGGATTACCAAAATAATTTTATTGAGGATGGCGCTCTGGAAAATACGGCGGTTTTTATCCACCTCGCCGGTGCCACCATCAGAAACCGCTGGACCAAATCCTATAAACAGGACATTTACAGTAGCAGAATCGATTCATCACAATTTATTTTTGATGAGATGAAAAAACGAAATGTATTTCCACAAACCTTCATTTCATCTTCGGCCACAGGTTATTATGGTCAGCATACATCGTCAGAGATATTTTCTGAAAATGGTCCTCCTGCGCATGACTTTCTGGGGAATGTCTGTAAAGCCTGGGAGGAAAAAGCGATTCAGTTTGAGCAGTTAGGTAGTAGAGTAGTGCGAATCCGGACGTCTACAGTGCTGTCCAAAAGTGGTGGCGCACTGTCGGTTCTCAGAAAACCAATTGATTATAATATGGGTGCAGTTCTGGGTGACGGGCGTCAATATTTTCCATGGATCCACATTGATGATCTGATTTCCATCTATGTTAAGGCCGTTGAGGATGCTTCCATGTCGGGCGCATGTAATGCTGCAGCACCGGAATCGGTGGATAATAAGACACTCACACACAAAATTGCCAATCATCTGCATAAAAAAATATGGCTGCCCAATATTCCGAAATGGATCATTAGAGCTATTCTGGGCGAGATGTCTGCTCTTGCACTGGAAGGAAGCCGTGTGTCTTCCGGAAAAATTGAGAGTACGGGCTTTCGGTTTCAGTTTCCGAATCTGGATGCTGCATTGTCAGATGTTCTTTAATGATTAGATTTTTTGAAAACAGCGCCAAAAGACTTAAATTTATCAAAATTTTCCAATGAGACTGACCGAAGATAATCAAGAAAAGCTTTCTAAGCTGGAAAGAATCGCCAATGGCATCATCTGGTGGGTAGGATCCATACAGTCACTGGTTTTCCATACGGTTTTTTTTATTGTATGCTTTGCTTTGCCGATTTTCAAGATTGTAGAGTTCGAGCACATGCTATTGGTATTGACAACCGTGGTTTCCCTGGAAGCGATTTATTTGGCAATTTTCATTCAGATGTCTGTTAATAAAAGCTCCGAACATATCGAAGATCTGAAAGAGGATGTCAATGAAATCCAGGAAGATATCGACGAAATCCAGGAGGATATTGAAGAAATCCAGGAGGACGTAGAGGAAATTCAGGAAGATATTGACGAGATTCAGGAGGATGTAGAGGAAATTAATGACGATGAGGACGAGGAAGACCACAGCGAACGCGCCAGAACTGTGATGCTCAAAAGTAAGGTCACGAGCAATAAAAATGATATTAAAAACCTGAAAGATAAAATTGCCGAGTTAGAAAATTTAATAGAAAGCCTTAAAAAAGAAGACGATCAATAATTTTACAATTCCAGTTTCAAAATCTTTTCCATTTGTTTCTGATTAACCGATTCCGGGAGCATTCTGAAAATAAAATTCCTGACATTTATAAAATTCTCCCATTGCGCAATCTTTCCGATGGTCCAGCTTGTGTTTACAAGATGATGAACTTTGGCTTTCCGGAGCTGTTCAAAACGATGAAAGATGTTGTTCCAGTCTCTTTCCGTTTCCAGAAGCTTGGACAATACATAAGCATCTTCAACTGCCTGACATGCGCCCTGTCCCATATTAGGCGTCATTGCGTGCGCCGCATCGCCAATCAGGCAAAGATTTTCTGCTGACCATTGATTCATTGGCTTGATGTCAATAATGTCACTGAAAATCAAATTGGTTTTGGCAGTTTTAGCTATTATTTGCAGAATGTCAGGATGAAAATCTGCAAACTCTTCAATAAGATTCATGTCGTCCGAATATAGTTTTTCGTTCACCAAAGCATACCAATACAGCGTATTTTCTCTGACCTTCACAAAGCCGAAACGTTTGCCTTTTCCCCACATTTCATAAGCATTATGACTGTATTTTTCAGGGATTTCGGTTTGCAAAACGCCGCGCCAGCATTTCTGTCCGGCATTTCGGATTTCTCCAGATTTTAAAATCTGATTTCTGACCAAAGATTTTACGCCATCGGCTCCAAAAACGATTTCACTTTCAATTTCTGTCTTGTCCTCAAAAGTTAAACGGTAATTGTCTCTCTTATCAATGGTTGAGAGGCGTTTGTTGAGAACAATGTGTTCAGAGATATTTTCGCTCAAGATTCTCTGTAAATCCGCTCTGTGAATGGCAGTATTAGAAACATTATATTTCTTCTCGAGTTTCCGAACATCGGTTTTTGAAATGGTTTTCAGCTCGTTGTCCGTAATGATCAGAGCGTGCATTTTGGTTCCGGCATTTTCGATTTTTTCTTTCAATCCCAGTTTGTCAAAAATCTGCATTGCGTTTCCAGCCATAGCGATGCCTGCGCCAACAGGTTTGATTTCCGGTGCACTTTCATAGATTTTAAAATCGATGTTTTGCTGCTTTAGAAAATTGCCTAACGTTAATCCGCCAATTCCGCCGCCGATGATTGAGATAGTCATTTCCAATATTGCGAAAATTCATCTAAGACTTTTTTGTCTTGAATTATGTTCAGCATTATTTCGTGTTTAGTTAATGATGTGTCTTTTTTACCCATATCTCTTCGTATAGCAATCATCAAATCTAAAAAGTAATTCATATGATTTAAATTATTACTATTTTCAGTACTGAAACATAACCAATCGGTAAATTTTCTGAATATTTCATCAGAACCATATATAAACAAATCTTTTTTTATATCAATAAGTTTTAATGTAAGGTTTTGATTATTAATTGGTCTATTATTCTTAGTGTCTTTGAAGATATTATAAAAGATTTCAATTAGTTCAGAGTACGCTTTGTATTTTTTTTCAGATAACTGATTCTCAATTATTTTTATTTTTTCAGTTTTTCTCTGTAATATAACAATAAAAATACCTGATGATATGGTTAGTATTGAAATGAGAATTGAAATAATTGTTTGTTGATCCATAGTGTTATTTTGCAAAAAAAGCAGGCTTAAAAAACCTGCTTCTAATTTATCATCAAAAATCTTATTTACCAAGATAAGATTTCAGAATCTTACTTCTGGAATTATGTTTCAGTCTTTTGATGGCCTTTTCTTTGATCTGACGGACTCTTTCTCTTGTCAGATCGAAGGTTTCACCAATCTCTTCCAAGGTCATCGGGTGTTTTCCGTTAAGACCGAAATACAATCTCACCAAATCCGCTTCTCTTGGAGTCAGCGTATTAAGCGCTCTTTCAATCTCGATTTGAAGAGACTCCAGCATCAGATCTTTATCCGGACTTGGCGATTCACCGGAACGCAAAACGTCATACAGGTTAGAATCTTCACCTTCCACAAGCGGCGCATCCATCGATAGGTGACGGCCACTGTTTTTCATCGATTCCTTGATGTCTTCCTCGCTCATATCCAGAACTTCTGCCAACTCTTCAGGTGAAGGTGGTCTTTCGTTCTCCTGCTCCAGGTGAGCATAAGCTTTGTTGATCTTGTTGATAGAACCAATCTTGTTCAAAGGTAATCTTACAATTCTCGACTGCTCAGCCAAAGCCTGCAAAATAGATTGACGAATCCACCAAACAGCATAAGAGATGAATTTGAAACCTCTCGTCTCATCATATCTCTTTGCCGCTTTCATCAGACCCAGATTTCCCTCGTTAATCAAATCGGGAAGAGAAAGTCCCTGATTCTGATACTGCTTAGAAACCGAAACCACGAAACGCAAGTTAGCTTTGATTAGTTTTTCTAATGCAGCTCTGTCACCCGCACGGATTCTCTGAGCCAGATCTACCTCCTCGTCAGCGGTGATCAATTCAACTTTTCCAATCTCTTGCAGATACTTGTCTAGTGATGCGGTTTCCCTGTTGGTAACCTGTTTTGTAATTTTTAATTGTCTCATTATAAAAACCTCATTCTGTTAGGTTGCATTATATTATACGATGAGAACATCAAAAAGGTTACAATTATTTCAATTTTATGAGCTTAAAGTTCAATTTTAACGTATTTTAAAATTATTTAGTAAGATTAGGGCAGCTTTATCCGTCTGTAGTTTATCCTGAGCTTGTCGAAGGGCTCCCAAACCTAACGAAGTGGTGACAGAGTCAATCTTTTCACTCCGCTGCGCTGCGTAAAAAGGATTTCCGCTCACGCCGGGCTGCGGATTCCGCATAAAATAAGATCTGTCATAAAGAAGAAGATTATAAAACTAAATTGAACTTGATTTAAAACTACATTGACTCTAAACTTACCAAAGTGTTTCAAAAGTAATAAGCAAAATTCCCAAATTCAGTGAGAAATAAATAACCAACAGATATTTCAACCATACATTTCTCTGTAAATCAATCATTCTTAACAAAAATTTGGGAATCAAAATTCTCTGTATCATTTCTAATTGTTATTTTTGCCGGATGTTAAAAAATCTGTTCGGACTTTTTATTGGATTAACGCTTTTTTCCTGCGGTAAGGAACCGATTCCCAAGCCCAAAGGTGACCTCCGTCTGGAATATCCCGAACCCAAATACGTCAGGTTCAATTCGCCCTGCAATTACTCCTTTGATTATTCTGATTTTGCAAAAGTCCAGGATGCTAAGGAAAATTGTTGGTATTATATCAACTATCCCAAAATGAAAGCTAAGGTTTTCATCACTTATTTCCCCATCAAAAACGATTTTCAGCTTCATGTGAAGGAAGTGGAAAAAATGGTTTACGAACATACCATCCGTGCCAGCGCCATCGATACTAAGGTATTCCGGTATCCTGAGAAAAAGGTTTACGGTAATTTTTACAGCCTGAAAGGGCAGACGGCGTCCAATATTCAGTTTTTCATCACGGATAGCACCAGGCATTTTGTAACAGGCAATTTATATTTCAATTCGCGTCCACGGCCGGATTCTTTGGGACCAGCGGTGGATTATGTGAAAAAAGATCTGCTTCACATGATTGATTCTTTTGAATGGAAAAAATAGCTGAAAATCGGAAGTCAGAGGCCAGAAGACTTTCAATTTGAAAAAAAATAATAAAATATAAATACTTCCGACATCCATCATCGGACATCGGACAAAAACAAATAAATATGAAATTATTAGCAGTAGGAACTGTAGCATTTGATGCCATCGAAACGCCGTTTGGCAAAACAGATAAGATTCTTGGTGGTGCGGCCACATTCATTGGACTGGCAGCATCGGCTTTAGAAACAGAGGTAACCTTGGTTTCCGTCATTGGAGGTGATTTTCCGCAGGAATATCTGGATATGATGACCTCTAAAAATATTAATATTGATGGAGTAGAGATCGTGAAAGATGGTAAAACCTTCTTCTGGAGCGGCAAATACCATAATGATCTTAACTCACGCGATACTTTGGTGACAGAGCTTAACGTTTTGGCAGATTTTGACCCGAAGGTTCCCGAAAATGCTGCTGATGCTGATGTTCTTCTTCTCGGAAATCTGGATCCTGTGGTTCAGCTTTCTGTATTGGAAAGGATGAAAACTCAGCCAAAATTGGTGATCCTTGATACCATGAATTTCTGGATGGATATCGCATGGGACAACCTGATGAAAGTGATTGCCAAAACCGATGTCATTACCATCAATGATGAAGAGGCAAGGCAACTTTCCGGCGAATATTCTTTAGTGAAAGCCGCAAAAAAGATTCACGAAATGGGACCGAAATATGTGATCATCAAAAAAGGAGAACACGGCGCATTATTATTCCATGAAGGAAAAGTATTTGCCATTCCTGCGCTGCCTTTGGAAGAAGTATTCGATCCTACAGGAGCCGGTGATACTTTTGCAGGTGGATTTGCTTCTTACCTTACCAAGAAAGGTGATTTCAGTTTCGAAAGCATGAAAACGGCAATCATTGTCGGAAGTGCCATGGCATCTTTCACTGTAGAGAAATTCGGGACAGAACGTATTCAGGAAGTAACCAAGCAGGAGCTCACCGGGAGAATCCACCAGTTCAAGGAACTGACATCCTTCGAATCAGCAATTTAAATTTAACCTTATTATAATTTATCACTCCAAATAGTGTTATAAATTCAATAAAAATAATGAAGAAGATCTTTTTTCCTATTATAATGGTGCTGGCGTCACAAAGCCTTTTTTCGCAGTATATGATTGTTGGCAAGGATAGCATTTCTGTCAAAGATTATATGCGCGATAACAAATATGGACTTGAAAACTCGGGTCCGGATAAATCGGTGAGTGCTACAGTAGAATTTTTACTTCTGCAACAGCTGGCAAAAGAAAAGAAAGCCGACACGCTGAATTTCTTTGCCAATGCGATGAGTCAGAGACTTTCTGAGATCAGAGAACAGAAATTTTATCCGAAGACCATCATCGATCCTTTGCTTCAGGATTTTGTAAACTCCAGCAAAAAGGAAATTCAGGTACAGCTTTTTATCAAGGAAAAAAATGCGGATGACAAGACAGATTACAAAGCTTTGTATGAGCAGGTGAAATCTGGCAAAATGACCATGGATGACTTTCTAAACAAAAATGCTTCTGCCGATGCTGTCAAAGCCTTCTACGTAAAACCAGGCATGCTGGACTACGAACTTTATCAGCAGGTAAAAAATACACCGGTAAATGGCTACACATCCTTCATCAGCAAGCCTAATGTGGTGGGGTTTGCAAAAGTCACCAACACCAGACCGAGCTTGGGTGATATGATCTTTGGCGTTCTGAGTATCCCGAAGGATGCTAATTACGAAACGACAAAAGCTAAAATCTACAAAGAATTGGAGTCTGGCAAAAAGTTTCAGGCTGTGGTGAAGGAGTTTGCAGCAACAGATGAGGAAAAAAATTCCGGTGGCGCTGTGATGGGTTCACCAATTCTGCCGGACGAAGTTTATAACGCACTTAAAGGTCAGAAAAAAGATTTCTATACCAAGGAGCCTATCCTTTTTAACGATAAATATTTTATTTTCAATATTTACAATCTGGAACCTTACGAACTGAACGATGATAACCGTAAGTTTTTCCAGAAAGAAATGCTTGCCACCAGCTACGGTGAGGAAGCTACGGCGAAGTTGGTAGATTGGCTAAAGACAAAAGATAAATTCACAGAAACCAATGATTTTGCGGAGATCAAAAAATCGTATCAGAACTATCTCAATCCCAAAAATCCTAAAGCTGTTTTGTTTTCGTATGGGAAAAATAAGGTCACCTATGAAGATCTCAAGAAATCTCTGGACGCTCAATATAAAAATCTGGAAACGATCGCAACGTCACAGTGGGCCGTATTGCTCGATTACCAGGCCAGCCAGTACATGATTGGCGTCTATGCCAAAAATTTTGAAAACATGCCGGAAGTTAAACCGCAACTGGACGAACTTAGAAAAAATCTTTATTCAGAATACATTTTTTCCGAATATCTGAAGAACGAGGTCAAGAATAATCCACAATTGTTTCAGGATTATTATAATAAGAACAAGGCCAAGTTTGTCTGGGAAAAACGTGCTGAATCGCGCGCCGCCGTGATCTCTGATCCGAAGTTGGTGAAAACCATGGAAAAAGAAGTGAAAGATCCCAAAAAATGGGATGCATTGAAGGAAGAATTCAAAAATCAGGTGAATGATAAAAACCAGGTTTTGGTACATTTTGAACAAGGAAAAATTCAGGAAAGTGCGGACGTTTTCAAAAAATATAATGTGCCATTCAAGAAAGGTGTTTTCCTGACCAAGATTGGCGAACGTGACGTGGTCATAGCGATTGACGATATTCTCCCTGAACAGCAGATGACGCTTGATGAAGCCAAAGAGGATATGACAGACGCCGTAACAGAAATGGTACTCCAAAAAACCATTGCGGATCAGCGAGCCAAAACCAAAGTGGAGATCCAGCCGGCATTCATGGCAGAACTTAAGAAAAACTTTAAGAAATAATTATAATAATAAATAAAGCGGAATTGGGCGATAATCCTAATTTTGCAGGTTAATAATTCTAAAAATAATGTCAAAATACTTAAAAAGTCTTTTACTTCTTTCGGCCGTCATGGTCCTTTTTACAGGTAAGATTTCTGCGCAGCTGCAAAAAGGACAGCTGATCGACGGAATTGCTGCTGTAGTGGGCGATGAGATCATTCTGGAATCGGATATTGAAGATCAGGCGAACTATGCCAAGCAGCAGGGAACCAATGTGGATAACAAGTGCGATTTCATGGAAAGCATTCTCAATAACAAATTGCTGATCTACGAAGCGAAAAAAGACACCCTGATTGAAAACAGAAGTGCGGCCATCAAAGATATGGCAGCCGGAAAATATAATCAGATTCTTGCGCAGTTCCCGGATGAAAAAGCGATGCTGGCGGCATATAAATTCCGTACATCCTACGAAATGAAAAATGCCATAGAAAAGATTGACTCCGATAATTACTACGGTCAGCAGAAATATGCCAGAATTACGGAGAAAGCGGACGTTACACCAAATGAAGTAACCGATTTTTACAATCAGTTCAAATACCAGCTACCGAATGTTAAAGACGAAGTGTCTCTTTCCAAAATCAGCATGTATCCGAAGCTTTCCGAAGCTCACAGAAAAGAAATTATTGACAAGCTGAATAAGATCAAACAGGATATTAAAAATGGTGATAGCTTCGAGAATCTCGCAAGAATCTATTCCGAGGACGAAGGTTCTGCTGCGGTGGGAGGGCTTTACAAAAGCATCAATATGGGACAGATGGTGAAACCTTTTGAGGCGGCTGCGCTTAATCTCCAGGAAGGTGAGATTTCCGACCCCGTAGAATCCGAGTTTGGATATCACCTGATTCAGCTGGTGAAGCGTAACGGAAAGAAGTACGATGCCAGACACATTCTCATCAAAAACACACCGAATGCTGCGGAAATTGCTGCTACCAAAAAAGAGCTGGACAGCATCAGAACATTGATTCTCGAAAAGAAAATGACATTTAAAGACGCAGCGTATAAATATTCTGACGATAAGGCCACTAAGTTCAGTGCCGGCGTAATGACCAACAATCAGGACGGTTCCGACAAATTGGAAAAACTTGGTCTGGATCCCACTGTGTCCTATCAGATTGCAGGACTAAAAAAGGGCGACATCACCGAGCCTTTTGAGCAGGAAGATCAGCAGAAGAGAAAAATGATCGCAATGATTCAGATTAATGATATTATCGATGCCCATCAGCTGGAACTTGCCAATGATTACGAAAGGATCAAGGATATGGCGCTCAACAAAAAGAAAAATGAGATCGTAGAGAAGTGGGTCAACAATAAAATTCCTTCTATCTTTATCTCATTAGACAATAAATATAAGGATTGTAAATTCCACAGTAACTGGCTGAAAAATAAAGTCGTTACCACGAATTAATATTTTTATAAAAAAGAAAGGGATGAGTCGCTGCTCATCCTTTTTTATTTCCACCATTCAGAAAAAACCTGAGAATCATTATCCAGACTCACCTTTTCCCCAATCATTGGCGTACAGAGTCTGAAATTTTTCTCGACGCTGTAAGCTTTCACTTTCTTCAGAGGTTCGTCCCAAGGATGCTGAGCCAAAGCAAATTTTCCGGAATGTACAGGCAAAACATTTTTTACATTAAGTTCTTCTGCAACTTTTACAAATTCATCTGGCAAAGTATGGATATATCGCCACTTTTCATTATACTGTCCATTCTCCAGAATTGCCCAATCAAATGGTCCAAACTTTTCGCCAATGGTCTTGAAATGCGAATCATAACCGCTGTCGCCACCTATGAAGATGTTTTTGTTTTCGGTGCGCAGAACGTATGATGACCAAAGGGTTGTATTTCTTTTGAATAGTCTTCCCGAGAAGTGCCGCGCAGGGGTAGAAGTAATTGTAATGGCAGGATGTAGATTTGCACTCTCGTACCAGTCCAGTTCCACGATTTGATTCTCTCCAAAGCCCCAACGCTCCAGATGTGCCCCAACACCCAGTCCGCAAATTACTTTTTTAATCTTAATCCGAAGGCTTTTTATGGTATTATAATCCAAATGGTCATAATGATCATGTGAGATAATGAGATAATCAATGGTCGGAAAATCATCGGCAGCATAAATATCACTTCCGGCAAAGGCTTTCGTGGTTCCAGGAATCGGCGATGCATTACCGCTGAAAACAGGATCTACAAGAAAGCGCAAACCATCCAGCTGGAAGTAGTAACTGGAATGTCCCATCCAGACCAGAAAATTTTCCGTTATAGCCTGACTTTTGAGGTCAGTTTTGATGCTTGGGATTTTATGATCAGGAACTTTATTGGGCGTTTTATCGGTCAGGAAATCCCAGATCACCTGGCGCATCGCAAATCCTTCAGTTACACTTGGCGTATAACTCAGATTCTGGAAAACGCCATCTTTGTACTTAGGCGATTTCTTCATCCGCTTCAATCGTTTGCCTTTGAAACTTCCGCCAAAAACCGGTAGATTGACAATGATAATAACAATCACTAAAATGGCCACAGCCACATAATATTTAACCATGAATAAATTTTAACATGAGACGGCAGAACGCTTTGTTTTACTTTAGCGCCGCAAAAAATTAATGTTTATTGACAATCAGAATCCATTCCTGTTCCAAAAATTTATAGCCTTTGTCATATACAAAATAATATTGGGATCCATTCTTGTAAGTGACAATCTGTGTGATGTAATCGAAGTCAAATCCCAGCGTTTCCAGTTTGGAGCGTGTGATTTTGCTTTTACCATCGGGGTTGTGTTCGCTCAGGATTCGGTAATTTTTTCTGAGATGATTATTCACGGTGCGCATCAGATTGCTGATGTCTTTGTTTTGCTTATTATTATAAGCGTTCCGGCAGGCATCTGAGCAGAATTTTTTGTCAGATCTTCCTATGATTTTATCGCCGCATTCAGGGCAGGTTGGAGTTTCCATCAGTGTTTTTTTTAGCGTTATTAATGTTTTTGGTGAGAACTTACTTTGTTTTGTTTCCATTCAGCTTTTTCACTGCTCATATCTTTGCTAAGGTAATAAATGTTCCTGTTTTTTGAGAACACCAGATTTTGCAGTTCCTTCACGGAAATTCCTTCACAGCCGGTTGGGATTAAGAATGGCTTCACCATGGTTTTCCAATTTCCCTGCTCTAATACATAAGTAGTCATGGTGTATGTACATCCATTCACAGGAGCCTGATAGAGCGAGATCTCGTCTTTGCCGTCCAGATTAAGGTCGCCTTCATTGATGAGCGTTATGTCGCAGCAGCCCGCTTTAATAGCTTTAATAGAAGTATCAGAGAATCGTACCTCGTATTCAGCGGGTGTACCTTCTTCTACAGGATTTCCTTTTGCTTCTTTTATTTTAACGACAGTAGCTGTTATCAATATTTTTTGATTGGTGAAATGACCTGTGATTTTGGTGCCTATTTGCACTTGAGTTGATTTAGCCTGTCCAAAAGCTAAACCGCTGATCGTAAGAAATACAGCTATCAATTTCATAGATTACTAAAATTATCTTTTTTAAAATTAAAAAATCTATTCCATTTACAAACGATTACAAACGGATATAAATATTTTTTTACCGAATCTGTCCGTCGGAATGATGAAAATTTGCATCAGGAAATCAGACTCACGACACATACGCCCTGATTTCAAAAGTTTAACTTAAAATTACAATACCATGTCGTTAAGAAACAAAGTGACTCTGATTGGTCACACAGGAAAAGAAGTAGAGGTCTATACCTTCGAGAACGGAAGTAGAAAAGCAACCGTAACGCTGGCTACCAATGATCATTACGTAAATGCTAATGGCGAAAAAATAGAGGAAACGCAATGGCATACTCTGGTTGCGTTCGGGAAAACTGTAGATATCCTGGAAAAGTATGTTCATAAAGGCAAAGAAATCGCTATTGAGGGCAAGCTGGTTTACAGGTCATACGAGGATAAAGACGGCTCCAAAAGGATGTTAACGGAAATCAGGATCGAAGAACTCGTTTTGCTGGGTTCAAAGTAAAAATCTGGCAGGTCTTGGCCTGCCCGGTTTTATTTGATATCTGATGTTAATTGATGATTTAAAAGAAAAATCGATAATGCTACTTTGAAAATTTGAGTTTGTCGCTTATATTTGTTAGATGTTAAACGACCAGAAAATCGAAAAGTTCAGGCAGATTGTAGAGAATAAGTTTCAAATCTACAATTCACTCTTCATGAGTCTGCCTTATGATAAGATGACAAATATCGGCATGCTTCTGCCATTTCTTTACGAAGAAAGCAGGGAAGGCTACCAGCTGGGCAAGTCGCCGGAGGAAATTGTTGAAGAATTTTTTCAGAAACATACGGAGCTTAAAACCGAAGAGCAAAAGACCGAACTTTTGTTTAAAATTATTCAATACATCGAGAGACAGGTAGTGCTTTTTGACAGTATTGAAGATGCCGCATTCCAGCAGCTGCACTCCGAAAGTGATGCGGGGACTGTGGTCAATCTTTACGAACGGGCTTCGCAGGAGCACCATCTGGCTGCCATCCGAAAAAAGATGGACGACTTTGCCATTAAGATCGTCTTTACGGCGCACCCGACGCAGTTTTATCCCAATGCGGTACAGCGGATCATCCACGATCTTCGCGATGCGATTATCCATGATTCGGTAACGCAGATTGATACGCTTCTTCAGCAATTGGGCAAGACACCTTTCGTCAACAAGGAGAGGCCAACGCCACTGGATGAGGCGATGAGTATCATTTACTATCTGAGGTATGTCTATTATCAAAGCATTGGTGAGCTTTATAAAAAGATCAAACAAGTCTTTGGCAATTCACAGTTTACGCCAAGTCCGGATATTATTCAGCTAGGTTTCTGGCCTGGTGGAGACCGTGATGGTAATCCTTTTGTGACTTCGGAAATCACGCTGAAAGTTGCCGAAGAGCTGAGAATATCAATTCTCAAAGATTATTACGGACATCTCAAAAATGTACGAAGAAGACTAAGTTTCCGTGGCGTGTCAGAGATATTAGAAAATCTAAGCAAAAAATTATACGCTTCTATTTTTCAAAAAGATGCAACAATTTCTGCTGCAGAAATCATTGAACAGCTGGATGCTGCAGAACAAATTCTGGTACAGCATCACAACGGATTATTCCGCGATGTACTGGATGATTACAGAGACCGTGTAAAGATTTTCGGAACCCATTTTGCCACTCTGGATATCCGTCAGGACAGCAGAATTCATCAGAAAGTATTGAATGATATTTTTACTCATATCTCCGGCAAAGATGCCGAACAGCTCTCTAATGAAGAAAAAATTAATTTTCTTCTAGAGTCCGACGCGGTCCTGAATCCTGAGGACTTCGCCGACGAAATGACTTGCGAAACCATCAAGAGCATTTACAATATCAGGCTGATTCAGCAGAAGAACGGGGAACGCGGAATGCATCGTTATATTATTTCTAATTCTGATGATGTGAAAGATGTAATGAATGTCTATGTAATGATGAAATTATGTGGCTATGAAGAAGATGATATCAGTCTGGATATTGTTCCGCTTTTCGAGACCATGGAAGGGCTGGACCGTTCGGAAGAGGTAATGCGCACGCTCTACAGCCATCCTGTTTATCAAAAACATTTGGCTAAGCGCGGTAACAGACAATTCATAATGCTCGGTTTTTCCGATGGCACTAAAGATGGCGGCTATCTCAAGGCTAACTGGCAGATCTACACCTCTAAGGAAAGGCTAACTAAAATCTCAGAAGAAAATGGGGTTAAAGTGATTTTCTTTGACGGCCGTGGTGGCCCGCCGGCGAGAGGAGGCGGGAAAACACATGATTTCTATGCGTCTCAAGGCAATACAATAGCCAATAATCAAATCGAACTGACGATACAGGGACAGACTATTACCAGCGTTTTCGGAAACAGAGACCAAGCCAAGTTTAACTTCGAACAGCTCCTGACTGCGGGCATCGAGAATGATGTCTTTAAAAGCATTAAAAAAGATTTGAATGATGATGAAAGAAGATTGATCTCCGAATTGGCTGAAATCAGTTATAAAAAATATTCGGATCTTAAGGCGCACCCGATGTTCGTTCCTTATCTTCAGGAAATGAGCACGCTGGAATATTACGGACGCACCAATATCGGAAGCCGTCCCAGCAAACGTGGTGCAGGGTCGGAACTGAAGTTTGAAGATTTGAGAGCCATTCCGTTCGTGGGTTCCTGGTCTCAGCTCAAACAGAATGTACCTGGGTTTTTTGGGTTCGGCTTTGCATTAAAACAACTAAAAGAGGAAGGAAGATTTGATGAGGTGAAGGCGCTTTACAGAGGATCTGACTTTTTCAAAACGCTCGTGCTGAATTCCATGATGAGTATGAATAAAACTTATTTTCCGTTGACCTATTATATGAGGAATAATGAGAAATTTGGTGAATTCTGGAATATTCTGTTTGCTGAATTTGAATTATCAAAAGAGATGATGCTAGAACTGACAGGCTATAAAATTCTGATGCAGGAAGAACCATTGAACCGGAAATCTGTCAGGATCAGGGAAAAAATTGTTCTGCCTCTGCTCAGCATTCAGCAATATGCTTTGATTAAAATCCAAAAAGGCGAGGGCGACCGGGAAACCTACGAGAAGCTGGTGATGCGATCACTTTTTGGCAATATCAACGCCAGCAGAAATTCGGCGTAATGACGATTTTACTGAATAAAACAAAACCTCATCCCGACAAGAATGAGGTTTATTGTTTTTGATTGAATCATCATTAGACTTTGAGGATTTCCGCTTCCTTCACTTTCAGGTGCTCATCTGCAGTTTTCACATAGCTGTCTGTAAGATCCTGGATGTCC
This sequence comes from uncultured Chryseobacterium sp., assembly GCA_913778505.1. GTDB lineage: Bacteria > Bacteroidota > Bacteroidia > Flavobacteriales > Weeksellaceae > Epilithonimonas. The sequence continues at coordinate 4,566 of CAJYWD010000026.1, read as the reverse complement.
TTTTCTACACCCTTTATCAGATCCTCGGCCACGCCATCCAGTCTTTTCAGTTCCTTGTTGCCGTCCTGTCTTGCATTTCGGATCACAACTTTGGTCTGTTCCGTTTCAGCCTTGGCCTGTTTTGCAAGGTCACGTCTCCTTTCTTCCGTCAATGGCGGAACGTTCAGAATAATGACATCGCCGTTATTTGAAGGAGCAAATCCAAGATTGGAATTGATAATCGCCTTTTCAATCGGGCCGATGGCAGATCTGTCCCATGGCTGGATCGAAATGGTCATGGCATCCGGAACGGACACATTGGCCACCTGATTGATAGGCGTCATCGCACCGTAATATTCTACCATTACGTCCTGAACCATTGATGTAGAAGCACGTCCGGCTCTGATCTTCTGAAAAGCATGATCCAAATGCTTGATTGCAGCATCCATCTCTTGCTTTACCGATGCTACAATGAGTTCTAATTCTTCCATTGTATGTTTATTATTTGATAGTTGACAAATATTTATTAGTAGATGATAAGCTACAGATGATCAAAGATTGCATTTGAGATCCATAATCATCGCTTGATTATCATTTATACATTAACTAAGGTTCCGATATTTTCGCCGTCGATTAATCGCTCCAGATTGCCTTCCTTATTCATATCGAAAACGATGATCGGCAATTTATTTTCGTGGCTTAATGTAAAAGCCGTCATATCCATTACCTTCAGGTTTTTTTCAAAAACTTCTTCGAATGAAAGACTGTTAAACTTGATGGCATCGGCATTTTTCTCAGGATCACTGTCGTAAATACCATCTACTCTCGTTCCTTTCAGGATAACATCGGCATCAATTTCAATAGCTCTCAGCGTGGCAGCAGTATCTGTCGTGAAGTAGGGATTGCCTGTTCCGGCACCAAAGATCACCACGCGACCTTTTTCCAGATGGCGCACTGCTTTTCTTTTGATAAAAGGTTCAGCCACTTTATCCATTTCAATTGCAGACTGAAGTCTGGTCATAATGCCTGCATCCTCCAGCGCACCCTGTAGAGCCATGCCGTTGATTACCGTGGCCAGCATTCCCATATAGTCGCCCTGTACACGGTCCATTCCTGTTGCAGCACCGGCAAGCCCACGGAAAATATTCCCGCCACCGATGACGATAGCTACCTGACAGCCTTTGTCTACCACTTTTCTGATCTCAGCCGCATACTCTTTCAGTCTGTCATTGTCTATTCCGTACTGGCGGTTTCCCATCAGCGCCTCGCCGCTTAGTTTCAGGAGGATTCTTTTATACTTCATCTATAGATTTATTTTTGTTTTTTTGTGAAAAATAGGATCAGGAAATCAGCGTAGAAATTAAATTAACTTTAACACATTCCGGATTATCAAAATTTAAAATAATTCAAAAATTGACTGTGCAAATATAATGAAAGCAATAGAAATTCGTTAAAAGAAAAAGAACGAGTACCAAAAATTTTGATAACCTCTAAAATAGCTTATTTTTGCAAAGCTAAAGCATAGTGTGAAGAAGTTTTACAATCTATTTTTAATGATTACTTCCGGCGTGGTTTTTTCTCAGACGGGAACCACGGTTTATCAGTTCCTCAATATTCCGATTTCCGCCCGGCAGGCAGTCCTGGGCGATGCAGTTTCTGTCCGGGATTATGATGTCACTTTTACAGCGGCCAACCCTGCGCTCATGAATCTGGAAATGGACAATATGCTTTCCGTTAATTATGCATCCTATCTGGCCGACACCAAAATAGGAAGTGTGAATTATGTTCGAGATCTCGGCTACGGACATCTGGCATCTTTCAGCGCGAGATATATGGATTACGGCTCAATGCCACGAACGGATGAAAACTCCGTTATAAACGGCGATTTTTCTGCCATCGATGCTTCTGTAGGCTTAGGTTATGCCTATCAATTTGAGGACGACTGGACTATTGGTGCCAATGTCAATTACGTGACTTCCAAAATTGATACTTATACTTCCTCTGCAGTCGCTGCAAGTGCCGGTGTTACTTACTACTTTGATAAAACCAATGAAACACTGGCTTTGGTATTCCGGAATTTCGGTTATCAGATTCAGACTTACAACGGTGTGCGGGAGCGGCTGCCTTTTCGGGTAGACTTGGGTTATACCAAGATTCTTAATGAATTTCCTGCTGCCATCACTGTTACAGCACACGATCTGCAGACATTCAATATTTCTGCAGAGACGGATATCAACGGGCAGCCTGTGCGTTTTGGCAGAAAAGTATTGGATCACATTTCCCTGGGTGCAGAGCTTTTCCCGGGTCAGGCTTTCAACATCAGAGTAGGCTATAATGTCAAAAGAGGTGGCGAGCTCGCCGTGCTGGACCAACGCAGTTTTACGGGACTTTCTGCAGGTTTCAGTCTCAAGATCTCGTCTTTCAGGTTTGATTATTCCCACATGCGGTATCACAATGCCTCCAATGTCAATATGCTTGGACTTACGATGGATCTCATTGAACTGAGCGGACGAAGAAGATAACCCAGATATTTTATTTCATTAATTTAATTTTTATTTTTTTCGCATACTCATTACATTTGCAGTATGACAAAAAAACCTGTAATTGCCATTGACGGATTTTCGTCCACGGGAAAAAGTTCTATTTCCAAAATCATTGCGAAAAAACTCGGACTGATCCACATGGACACAGGCGCACTGTACCGCGGTGTTACATACTTTGCACTCCAGCATTGTCTTAATGATAACAATTTAATTGATATTCCTGAACTGATTGCCAGTTTACCCAAAATTCAGCTTGAATTTCAGAATGTGGATGGCGAGCTGAAGCTTTTTCTTAATGGTAAAAATATTGATCGGGAAATCCGTTTTCCGCAGGTTTCTGACTACGTGAGCCAGGTGGCTAAAGAAGCAGAGGTGCGACAGTTTCTCCTTGCTACACAGCGTGACATTGCCAAAAAAGGCGGCATCATTATGGACGGTCGAGATATTGGAACTGTGGTGTTGCCGGATGCAGATTATAAATTTTTTATGACTGCCAGCCAGGACGAGCGTGCAAAACGTCGTTTTCTTGAACTGGAACTCTCCGGCGAAAAAACCGATATCGAGACTGTAAAAGCAAATCTAATCCTGCGTGATAAAATTGACAGCGAGCGCGAAGTATCGCCTTTAAAAAAAGCTGATGACGCAATTCTTATCGATAACACTGATATTAATAAAGAGGAAACGATCGACCTGATTTTATCCTACATCAAAAAGTTTTAACAAAATTTTAAGAACATGATTTTTTCTTTGGCATTTTAGTTGTAAATTTAGTGTGTAACAAAGTAATTGTTGAATTAAACTTAAAAATTATAAATAATGTCAAAAAAATCAAACTCAGCAGCAGTTTTAGCTGCATTATTGGCCGGAGCGGCTACAGGTGTCATTCTTGGTTTATTATATGCTCCGGAAGAAGGGAAAGAAACAAGAAAGAAGATCAGAGATAAAGCGAATGATCTGAAAGATAAAGCAGTTGACGAATATAGCAAAACATCTGAAAAAGTGAGGGATACATATTCTGATGTTTCTTCAAACGTAAAAGATAAATATCAGTCACTGTCTTCTCAATTGAAGGAAACCGCACAAAATGTTGCGAGCACTGTAAAGGACAGTTACGATAAATACAAAGATCAGGTAGTTTCTAAAACATCTGATGTCGTAAAAGATGTAGAAACTGAATTGGACGGATTAAAATAGTCCCAGTTCAGTCTTTACCAAAAAGGAACTTAGTTTCTAAGTTCCTTTTTTTATAAACTATTTTGTAATTTTATGCAAATCCTTCTGTTATGATAGAAATTTTAAAAGATTATGCTACCAAGCGGCTGGATCTGCTCCAGCTCCAATTTACAGAGAAAACGTCCTTATCGGCTGGTCTTATCGCATTTATTTCGATTGTTGTCATTGCGTTTTCTTTTTTTATTATTTTGTTCAACTTCGGTATTGCTTTCCTGATAGGTGAGTCTATGGGGAATATGTCCTACGGATTCCTGATTGTATCGGGATTTTATTTTGTGCTGATGATAGTGGTGTTCATGATCAAGAAAACCATCGTAAAAAGTATTGCAAACCATGTAATCGAATTTTTAAAAAAATAAATCTATGGCTACACATTATACAAATCTTGATGAACTGCGCAGCCAGAAAAGACTGCTGAAACAGGAGATCGGCGAAATAGAAGATCTCATGACCTTCAAAAATAAAAAAGAAAGTCTTGGCGTGATGACTAACGGGCTTACAGATAAGTATCTGAAAGAAACCGTTGATGAGGAAGGAGATACCAGTCTGTCATTAAATACTGAAAATATTATGCGGGAAATTTCTTCCGGACTTAAGCAGACGGTTTCTAAAAAAAATGTCCTGGGTCTGGCCAATGACAGCGTGCGTTCGGGTCTTTTGGAAGATACCCTGAGAATGGGTGCTGTGGCATTGGTGGGTAACTACGCCAAGAAAAACCTGATGAATAAAAGCTGGAAGAAAAAACTGATTGGTGCAGCACTGATTTATGTGGCACCGTACGCTCTGCGTTTTGTAAGGGAAAAACTGGATG
>CAJYWD010000025.1 GCA_913778505.1 uncultured Chryseobacterium sp. | reverse complement strand
ATGCTTTAGCACACAATTTAAGAAAGAGAGTTGCCTAAGAGGACAACTCTTTTCTTTTTTAGTAATAAATTAAAAATCCATCCAAATAAAAATCCGCCTCACTTTTTAGTTGTGAGACGGATTCTTTGTTTTTAATGAATCATGAGGAAGCTTATAACACCAAGTCCCGCCACCAAAAATAGGAAAGCAAAAAAATTGATCGTAAATAATATAGTTCCGATAATAAAGCTGACAATACCGTGCGAGTGATAAACTTTGTAATGTGCAATAAAAAAATAGATCACACTGTAAAAGATCATCAATGTCATTACAAAGTAGAGTATTCCGTTGATAAAGCTTATGTTAATCGCATCAGTTGACTTATTTAAAAATGTGAATATCAGAATATTGAGAAGTAAAAAGGAAAAATAGTGGAGTGTGAAAATACCGTGTTCAAAATACCACCATTTCTTTTTATTATGAAAAATCCATAAAAATAGGGCAAAGATCGGTAGGTAAATAAATAAGGCTTTCGGGAGATTATGGAACGAGGTCTCATACAGTTTTTTCAGAATCTCTCCCTTTTTGACGCCCTGTTCTTTAAGCTCAAAATATTTGTGCGCAAAAGGTGTATTGATAAAATCAAAAAATGACGGATTTTTCGCCACCGCAGAATCATATGATTTTCTGTTGGTGTAACCATTGAATTCTGAATCCTCACTCATTCCTTTGCTCATATCAAATGTTCCTTCCAGTTCATTTATTTTTGCGGAGTCTCTGAGAGCTGAATTCAATTTTTCAATATAGATACTGTCTTTCTCTTCCAGGTTTTTTTGACTTTTTACATCATTAATTGCTTTCTGGATTTCGCTGATCTTGTCTTTTTCAGGTAATAGTTTTGATGTTCCCTTACCTTCAAAATTAATATCAAAAGGCGGAAACAGTGCAAAAAGAAAAAACGTAATAAAACTGATAAAAATATAAAGCTTAACCGGTGGAACGAATTTTTGCCTTTTACCTTCCAAGTAGGTATTGGTCAGTTTCCCTGGTTTGAACAACAGGTTTTTAATTGTTCCCCAGAACTGGCCATCGTAATGGGTGAAATCTTCTACAAAATGCGTGAAGAGATAATGGAAAGGCTGGCGCGTCTCGATGTTCTGCTGGCCGCAATGCGGGCAGTATTGCTCCTCTACAAAATGTCCGCAGTTCAGACAATTTTTATCTTCTCTCAGTTTTCCGTGGCTCATGGGCTAGAATTTTCCTCAAAAGTAATAAAAGCTGTGTTATATTGAGCCTGTAGCTTCTGGCTTTTTACAATTTGCTTTCGCTTCGAAGTTTTTCAAGAAATTTTGACTCAATAAATTATTTAAGTAATTACTGGCTCGTGAATGGATTCTTGAAGTCGGTCTAAGCCAGAAGCTGGAAGCCTAACGCCATTTGCAATTGAGCAACTCATTAATAATTAGAATTTTAAAATATTTTTCTGAGGAAAATTTTTCATCCGGAAAAAAATCCCTACCTTTGCACACCCTTTGAGGGAAAATTATGTTTAATCGTAAACGATAAATTGTGAATACATTAAGTTACAAAACAGTATCGGCAAACAAAGCTACCGCTAATAAAGAATGGGTTGTGGTAGACGCTGCTGAGCAACCGTTGGGAAGACTAGCTTCTACCGTTGCAAAGATTTTGAGAGGTAAGCACAAAACGAATTACACGCCGCACGTAGATTGTGGAGACAACGTAATCGTTTTGAACGCTGGGAAAGTGACGCTTTCCGGAAACAAGTGGGCAGACAAAACTTACATTTGGCACACTGGATATCCAGGTGGTCAGAAGTCTATGACTGCTGAAGAGCTTAGAAAAAAAGATGCGCTAAAAGTGTTGGAAAAATCTGTAAAAGGTATGTTGCCTAAAAACAGATTGGGTTCTGCGCTTTTCAAAAACCTTTATCTGTATGAAGGAACTGAGCACAAGCATGAAGCTCAACAGCCAAAAGTAATCAATGTTAACGAATTCAAATAATTGAGTATGTCTATAGTACACAAAATCGGAAGAAGAAAAACTTCTGTTGCAAGAGTTTACGTGAAGCCAGGAACTGGTAACATCACGATAAACGGTAAAGATGCTAAAACTTACTTCTGTACGGACGTTTTAGTTTATAAAGTAAATCAGCCATTTTTGTTGACAGAAACTGCGGGTCAGTATGACGTGACAGTGAACGTTTTTGGCGGAGGGATTACTGGTCAGGCAGAAGCTGTAAGACTAGGTGTTTCCAGAGCATTGTGCGAAATCAACGAGGAATTCAGATTGGCGCTTAAGCCTCACGGATTGCTTACAAGAGACGCAAGAATGGTGGAAAGAAAGAAACCAGGTCAGAAAAAAGCAAGAAAGAGATTCCAGTTCTCGAAACGTTAGAAAGCTTATGGCTATTGGCTTTTGGCAAATAGCTTTAAATTATTTCTTAAAAATTTTTTTAATCAAAAGCTGGAAAGCAAACTGCCTAAAGCAGCAAGCCAACAGCCACTTTGCCCGTTACGTTTAGCATCCAAACTTTACTCCCATCTAAAGTAAAGTTGATTGCAGAAAAGCGGAAAGTAAACTAACAAAAAACAAGAAAACATGGCAAAAGCAAATGTAAAAGACCTTTTAGAGGCTGGCGTACACTTCGGTCACATGACCAGAAAGTGGAACCCAAATATGGCTCCATACATTTTCATGGAGAAAAACGGTATTCACATCGTAGATTTACATAAAACAGCAGTTAAATTGGACGAGGCTTGTGTAGCTTTGGAAAAATTAACTTCTGCAGGTAAAAAAGTTCTTTTCGTAGCGACTAAGAAGCAAGCGAAAGAAGTGGTGGCAAAACACGCTTCAGAACTTAACATGCCTTACATCACAGAAAGATGGCCAGGTGGAATGTTGACCAACTTCGTAACAATCAGAAAAGCGGTTAAGAAAATGAACGCTATCGATAAGATGAAGAAAGACGGAACATTCGAAACGCTATCCAAAAAAGAAAGACTTCAGGTAGATCGTCAGAGAGCCAATCTTGAGAAAAACTTAGGTTCTATCGCAGACATGGTTAGATTGCCTTCAGCTATTTTCGTGGTTGATATCATGAGAGAGCACATCGCAGTGACAGAAGCTAAAAAATTGGGTATTCCTGTTTTCGGTATCGTAGATACTAACTCAGATCCAAGAAAAGTAGATTTCGTGATTCCAGGAAACGATGATGCTTCTAAAGCGATCGATATGATCCTTTCTGTCGTTTCAGATTCTATTAAAGAAGGTCTTTCTCAGAGAAAAGCTGATAAAGAAAAATCTAAAGAAGAAGGCGAAAAAGTATCTGCTGATGCAGACGCAGACTTCGATGCAGAATAATTAGAATTTTTCTAAAACATAAAAGCGGTTCAATTTTTTTTGAATCGCTTTTTTTTTAGACAATATTTGGGCAGCTTTTCCGCCCTCCACTATTATCTTTTTGCTCGGCATGGCCTCTCGCAAAAAGGATAACCGTTCAGGTCGGGCTGCAGTGGGGTCATTGATCAAAAGTAGTCGTACAAAGCACTTTTATAACATAGAAAACTTCAAGGTTTTTAAAACCTTGAAGGCTTAAAATGCAAAAACCCTTTCAGAGTTCTTAACTCGTAAAAGGGTTTATATTTTGTAAGCTTAAATAAATGCCATTGGCAAAACACCAGCAGCCATTCGCCGCTTTATCCTTTGAATTCGCCCATCGCAATAAACTTGTCCTGTCTTTCTGCCACAAGTTTTTCTACCGGCATTTTAGACAAGGTTTTGATGTCTTTCAATAAAACCTTTTTCACGTTATCGTACGTTGCAGCAGGGTTGTAATGTGCGCCGCCTAGCGGCTCAGGAATGATATCGTCAATCAGCTTTTGTTTCAGCATATCTTCGCCGGTGAGTTTCATGGTGTTGGCAGCTGTTTCTTTAAATTCCCAGCTTCTCCAGAGGATCGCAGAACAGTTTTCCGGAGAGATCACCGAATACCAAGTGTTTTCCAGCATATAAACCTTGTTTCCAACGCCAATTCCCAACGCGCCGCCACTTGCACCTTCACCAATAATGATCGTGATGATTGGTGTTTTTAGCTGGCACATTTCGTAGATATTTCTGGCAATGGCTTCACCTTGTCCGCGTTCCTCTGCTTCCAGACCGGGATAAGCGCCAGGCGTATCCACGAAAGTGACTACAGGAATGTTGAATTTCTCTGCAAGTTTCATCAGCCTAAGAGCCTTTCTGTAGCCTTCGGGATTGGACATCCCGAAACGTCTGTGCTGACGCTCTTTGGTAGTTCTGCCTTTCTGGGTTCCGATAAGCATTACAGTATTTCCGCTGATGCTGGCAATACCGCCAATCATCGCCGGATCGTCGCCAAAGTTACGATCGCCGTGAAGCTCTACAAAGCTCCCTTCATCCGCCAGGCCGTGGATGTAATCCAGCGTGTAAGGTCTGTCCGGATGTCTGGACAATTGTACCCTTTGCCAGGGCGTCAGGTTGCCGTATATTTTTTTCTTGGTGTCTTCTATTTTATCTTTGATTTTCTTGCAAGACTCATCCACGTCAATGCCGCTTTCCGAGCCCAATTGTACGCATTTCTCGTATTGCTCAATCAGTTCTTTTACAGGTTGCTCAAATTCTAAATATTCCATATTCTGTTTGGATTAAACCGTTCAAAAATAATCTTTTTTTTACAAATGCATTTTAGAATGCGGGATTAATTTGAATTAATTGCGCTTTCTATCCGGGCAATGGTTTCCTCTGTGCCAATGATGCTCATAATATCAGGAACATCTGGGCCTTTCAGCTCACCAACCAACGCCAGGCGCAGCGGCATCATCACTTTTCCCAGTCCCAGAGAATGTTCTTCTGCAAAATGATGAATCGCTTCCTTAAGTGTTTCAGGTTCGAAGTTTAAGGTTTCAAGTTGGTCCGAAAACGCTTTTAAAACCTCCGAAGTAGTATCGTTCCAGGCTTTTTTCCAGGCTTTTTCATCGTAGGATGTTGGCGCTTCGAAAAAGAATCTGCCATCGTTATAAATATCAGCGGCAAAAGTGGCTCTCTCCTTCATCAAAGAAACAATTTTCAGAAGTTTGTCATCGGAAATATTCAATGCTTTTACTTCATCTATTTCTTTTAGTAAAACCAAGACCTCTTCATCAGATTTTAATTTGAGATATTCCTGGTTAAACCATTTTGCTTTCTGCGGATCAAATCTGGCTCCGGCTTTATGAACTTTGTGAAGATCAAACTCCGCAATCATTTCGTCCATTGACACTATTTCCTTGTCATTAGCAGGCGTCCAACCTAACAAAGCTGTCATATTAATGAAAGCCTCAGGAAAATAGCCGGATTCTTTGTAACCTTTCCAGATCTCGTCACTTTCAGGATCTTTAAAATCCATTGGAAACACCGGAAAACCAAATTTGGCGCCGTCTCTTTTGCTCAGTTTTCCTTTGCCTTCAGGCTTCAGAATTAATGATAAATGCGCAAATTCCGGAGCTTCCCAACCCATCGCTTCGTACAACAAAACGTGCAAAGGCATAGATGGCAACCATTCTTCACCACGGATAACGTGAGAGATTTTCATTTCAAAATCATCCACAACGTTGGCAAAATGATAAGTCGGCATTCCATCGTTTTTGATGAGAACTTTATCGTCTAAAGTGTTGGTATTCACAGAGAAATTTCCTCGGATAATATCCTGAAGATTTAGTACTCTGTCAACGGGCATTTTAAAACGAACCACGTAAGGCACATTCTCATCCAGCAATTTCTGAACTTCCTCGGTAGAAAGTGAAATACTGTTTCTGAGTTGCTGTCTCGTCTGATAATTGTAAGAAAAAACATCACCTCTGGCCTCGAATTCTTTCCGGATGGCATCTAATTCTTCCGGTGTATCAAATGCCAGATAAGCGTAATCTGTTTTAAGGATTTGCTCTTTGTATCCATCGTAGAGGTCTCTTCTTTCAGACTGTCTGTAAGGTGCATACGGTCCGCCAACTTTCGGACTTTCATCAGGAATAATGCCGCACCATTCCAGAGAATTCATAATATAATCTTCTGCGCCTTCCACATATCTTGCCGTGTCTGTATCTTCAATTCTGAGAACAAATTCGCCACCTTGATTTTTGGCAAAAAGATAATCGTACAGCGCCGTTCGGACGCCTCCGAGGTGTAATGCTCCTGTGGGACTTGGTGCAAAGCGCACTCTTACTTTTTTCATATTAACTATTGATTTTTAAAAATCATCGGAATGACTAAAAAATTGTGGTGCAAAATTAAGGAATTTTAATGGTTTTGCTTTTTGCAATTTGGTTAATCTTTCCCGAAGTAGTAATTTTGGAGATTAAATTATCCTTATGTTAGAAATTGGTGAAAGACCTTGGGGGAAATATTATGTTTTGGCAGATGAACCACATTACAAACTGAAAAGGATTGAGGTCAATCCTGGTCAGAAATTGTCCTACCAATATCATCATAAAAGACAGGAACAGTGGACCATTATCGAAGGTGATGCGACTGTTGTTCTGGATGGCCAAGAAATTTCTCTGACATATGGAGAAAGTATTTACATTCCCCTTGGTGCAAAGCACCGCATGATGAATCTTTCCGAAAAGCCGGTAGTTTTCATAGAAGTACAGACGGGAACTTACTTTGGCGAAGATGACATTGTACGGCTGGACGATGAGTATGACAGGCGTTAAGTGTCGTATTTGATAGCGTGAATATACTCATGTTGTATTGGATTACGTTTTAATTTTTCTTTTATTGCTGAATATATCGCCGAAATATAAAAAGAAAGATTGTACCGGAAACCGGCTCCTCATTGTTGCCTGATAGTTCTCGAACCTTTTTTCCAGTTCCAGAAGATTTTTTCTGAAATATTTTTGTTGATCGGGATAATTCTCGAGAAAAAATTTATTCTCCGAGTGGGCTTTGGCAATACGTTTTAGAAACTTTTTATAATCTTTAAAACTTTTGATCTCTTTCTCGATACTGAAATAATTAGTAATCTCATTTTTGCTTTCCACTGAGTTTTCAAAAAAGATATTTCCAACTTGCTGCGACGCATGCTTCCGGTAAAAAATTAATTTTTCATTCAGAAAGTAAAGCTGATTGTCCAGCGCTGAGACCTTCGCCATCCAGCCATCATGATGCAGATCCTTTATAAGAGGAATAGGCAGGATGTCTGGAAGTAAAGTTCTCCTGAATGCCATTGTGGCTCCGGTGCAAAAATTATCCAACAAATTAAGAATGTTATAATAGTCAAAACGGTAACCGTTGGCTCTTACAAATTCAGGCATATCCCAGCGGCTTAGTAGATCGAGCAGATTGCTTTCCTCATCAATGCCAAATCCATTAGTGCATACCACGGATATCGATGGATGTCCCTGAAAAGTCTGAATGATGCGCTCTACTTTATTGGGCACCCAAACATCGTCCTGATCAGAAAGAAAAATAATTTCATTCTGACAAAGCGATATACACTTTTCGAAGTTTTTCACACTTCCAAGTTTATTGGAATTGACAAATATCCTGAATGTTTCAGGGTGTTGTTCACGGTAAGTAGATAAAATTTTTACTGTATCTTCATTAGACTGGTCATCACAAACTACGATTTCATCTACGGGAATGGTTTGGCTCAGAATAGAATTTTGCTGCTTCTGCAAAAATCTGTCACCTATATACGTAAAACTGTTACTGAAGTTTTCATACAAAGGAGTTTTTCATTTGAAGTACAGCTTGTAACCAAGACGTAAATGAATATTTTAATTTTATACCGGCATCGAGTTCGTGATAAGGCTCGGATAGAAATTTTTGCAGTTCAGAAATTTTCATAGTGCTGTCCCAGATTAGAATGTTATTCGGATCGTAGAAATCATAATTTTTAACTGCAGCATTGGTCGTGATAATTTTTTTTGAAAACCCGATCGATTCAAAAATTCTAAATGATAAGCCATTATGTATTGAATTTGCGAAATCTACAATGATGTCCGTATTTCTGATTTTATCTAAAACTTCCAGGTAGGTCAATGAATCTCTGATAAAGGTAATCCCACTTCCACGGTATTTTTCAGGTATTGTTTCATTAAAGTAAAGAATATTAATATCAGTTTTTAATCCCATTTTCTGAAAGCTTGCCGTAAGATTGACAATACTGCTGATTCTGTTTTCTATAAAACTGCCGATGAAAAATACTTTTTGATCTTTAGTTTTATTAGTCACGTTTTGATCTGTCAGGCAAAAGTCAAAATAAAAATTCTGGATGCTGTGAATATTCTGAAAAGTTGAATGATATTGCGTGTAGTCATTAGAATCAAAAACATAGAAGCGTTCGAATAGGGGAATGGTTTCCATCACTTTCGGGTAGCGGTTTAATCCGTCCCATTGATAGCCAATAAAATGCTTAGTTTTTGCTTTGAGAGCCTGTAAGACTTTTGATGAAAAATAGTCCGGACGGATCACTAAGGTATAATCTGCAATCTCGTTGATCTGGGATAGAGATTTCAACAAATGCTTGTCATCAAACTCAGCCTTTAGTTTATTTTTATAATTTCTATCACCAAATAATTTATGTATAAAGTTAGACACCTTTTGCAGCGGATGATCATAGCGGAAATCTCCTCCGCTGGTGTAGAGCAATACGATTTTAAATCCAAGATGTTCTAAATTTTTTCTGAAGCCTTCATAAATGTCAAAATGATGAGGCATCACGAGTATAATTGTCTTTTCCAAAATGAGTGATTAAGAGTTGATGATCTGCTGAATCCATTGCGAAAATCCGTATTTCTCAACGATTTCAGATGGAATCTCACGATAATCGGTGTTCAAAAAACGAAAGATCTCGCTATAATTATCTTTTTCGATCACAAAGATATTATCCGGATGGTAAAAATCATAATCTTTGACCATTGCATTATCGGTAATAACTTTCTTTTTGTAATATAAACCTTCAAAGAACCTGAACGATAACCCATTATGAATAGGATCTACGAAGTCCAGTAACACATCTGATTCCTGAACATTTTTAAGATTATCGGAAAAACTGATTCTTTCTTTGATGTAAGTTATTTTCGGATTTTTGATTTCGTCTTTATGATAATATTGGATTAGAATATTTAGCTCAATGTTATATTGCGAGATTGTTTCTATAAACTGATCGATTTGCTTTTCACGTCTGTTCCAATAGACGCCCACAAAATAAAATTTAGGACATTCTTTATTGAACGCTTTGTAAGAAGGTTTAAGATTATCAAAATAAAAATTAGTGATTCTTTTGAGATCTTTATGATGATCTTCAGTTTCAAAGCAGAAAAAAGAATCAAACAGGGGAAAGTATTGTTTGATCTCAGGAAACTTTTCTATGCCATCCCACTGATAAGCTATAAGTTTCCTGGCCTTTTTTTTAAGTTCCAGAATTACGGAAATGGGGAACACATCGGGACGGATGACTAAAGCATAATCCATCACTTGTAAAGTTTGAATGATGTGATGGTACGCTTCCAACTTATGTGCAGCTACCAATTCTTTTTTATACTCCCGGTTTTTACGGAATGTTTTCTGGTAAAAATTGATAATTTTCTGTGCACCTTTGTATCTGAATTTTGATGGATTGTCCGTGATTAAATAGGGAGAAAATCCACACTGCTCCAGATTGTCCAGAAAAAGCTCGGTAAAATCGGAATATTCCGGCATCATCAGAAGAAAAGTTTTGCGGTCTTTCATTTACAGGAAGAAGTTAATTTTCAGAACAAGGATAAGTTTTCGCAAACTATTAATTCTGCTCTGGAAAAAATAATTTTCAATAGTGGAGAAATTTTGTAAAGACAGCTTATTGAGAGTCCTGTAATAACAATCATTATTCCTGGACAAAAACCGGGTCTTTTCTAAAGGCAGATAATTTTCTTTCAAAGAATTTTCCATGGCAGTAATAATTTCTGCGCTAAGTTTCGATTTTTCTCTGATCGCAAAGTCAAGAAATATTTTTTTGATATAAACCGCATACCAAATCGCAATAATGCGATATCTGCCGTGATTACTGTATTTTCTAACGATTTCTTCGAGTATCAGAACATACGATTTCAGATTTCTATCACTCACATTTTTGGTAACGGAACCTAGATTATCCGTTCTGTAATAATAGGTTTCTTGGTCAATGAATTTTACATTTCTGGCCACCAGCATGGTTTCGAAAAACCAGAGCTCATCTTCGTGCAGGATGCCTTCTTTGAAACGCAGATTGTTCTCTGTCAGGAAATCTTTCCTGTAAAGACGGTTTTGAGCCACAGGCGTGAGCGCAGATTCCATCGCAGTTTTTAAGACTTCAAAATGATCATTTCTGAACACGCATGCGCCTTTTTTGGGTGGATACAAGTGTGAGATTTTCGTAATCCTATTGTCATAAATGGTGGAGGATACGGTGATTCCGGTGATGATGTCGTTATTATCAAAGGACGATACGAGCCACTGAAGGGCATTATCGTCCAGAAGATCATCGGAATCCAAAAAAAATATAAAGTCGCCTTCGGCCAGATCTATTCCTCGATTCCTGGTGGCAGAAAGTCCGGCATTATCCTGACTGTAAATTCTAACTTTCGGAAAGCCGGACTGATAGGTTTGAATGACATCTAGAGTCCCGTCTGCGCTGCCATCATTGATGATGATGCATTCCCAATTTTTATAAGATTGCTTCAGAACCGAATTGACGCATGCTGCCACATATTGTTCAACATTGTAACACGGTATAATGATTGAAACCAGGGGGAATGATGTCATTTTCCGGCAATTATTTTAGTGTAAAGTTTGGGCTGATGGTAATATAAACGAACATAAAAGTAATATTCCAAACCGATTTCAAATACAGAATATTTCAGAAAGGCCTGGAAAGACTTTCTCATCGCTTCTTTCTCCGGTCTCATTTCCTCTGCTGTAGTCTGTCTAATTATCCGCTTGAGAACCATCAGGAGTTTGCGGATGATGTTTTTTGTGATTTTGGGATTGTTCTTTATTTCTTCATTCTGTTGCCAAAATTTAAAAACATCCATAATGGCCAGATAAAAATAAAAGGCCGTCTGCGGCGAAAGATTGTGCGAGAGACTATCTTGATGCTGAATGTAATGGTACAGTTTCTGGTTGGACTTAGCAACTGTCAAAGCCTGATCAAACACTTTGAAAAGCGTACTGTAGTCTTCGAAACACTTAAGATTCTCCGGGAAATGGACGTCATTAAAAAATGAAGATTTATAAAGCTTTCCCCACGGATGACTCTGTATAATGTCATCTTCCAGAAGGATCTGCAACGCTCTTTTACCGTCGTAAACAGCTTCCTCAGAAATATTTTTGTTAAATACGACATTTCCGTCCTCATCTTCATAAGAAGCCTCAACAATTGAAATATCTGCCTGCTCCCGAATCAGAATCTGATAAAGAGCTTCACAGTAATTCGGTTCTACCCAATCATCAGAATCCACAAAGCAGATGTAATCTCCTTTTGCTATTTTTACACCTTTATTGCGGGCACTGGAAACCCCTGAGTTTTCTTGGATAATATATCTGATTCGGTGGTTCCGTCTTTGAAAATCCTGATAAATAGCTGATGAATTATCCGTAGAGCCGTCATCAATGATTATGATTTCCAGCCGATCATAAGACTGCTGAAGTACAGAGCTCAGGCATCGTGCCAGTGTTTTTTCGGCGTTGTAGCAAGGAATGATGACGCTGATCAGTGGATAATTATTCATGCGAATTTTTGATGAAGAAAAATTTATATTTGAATAAAAATCGTTCTTTTTTAACTTTTATTTGGCTATCATTGCCGGATATTAGTGCCAAATTTAATAAAAATATATCAAGTTTAAATTTGCTCTGATCTCTTTTAACTAATTTTGGTACACCGTTAATAAAGCAGAGAGTAGTTCCGCATTATCATCAATTTAATTTCTATCATCATGAACATCGTTTATTTGGTTTTTGGCAACAATCTCAATAATTACCAGCAGGTGTATTTCTCCATGTATACAGCCCTGGCGCAGAAGAACAGTGAAGATAGAATCGTGGTAGTGGCAGAGGACGCTTCGCTTTTCAGATCCTTCGGAGACAGGATTGACGTCATCGCCATTGATCGGACAAGGATTAAAGAATGGGAAGGTGAACATCAGTTTTTTTGGCGGGTGAAAATAAAAGCGTTGCAATTGGTTGCCGAAAAATATCCATCGGATGCTATCCTCTATCTGGATGGTGATACTTTTATTTATAACGCAATGGATTCTCTACGTACTGGCATGAAAAACGGGCAGAATTATATGCACTTAGAAGAAGGAAAGCTTTCCGCTCTGTCTTCAAAGACCGAGAAACTGATGTGGAAACAAATGAGGGGAAAATCTTATTCTAATATTAAAATCGACAGTAATTCTACAATGTGGAACGCCGGATTGATTGGCGTTGCACCAAGACATTTTGCTTGCCTGGATTTGACACTGAAGATTAACGACGCAATGTGTGCAGACGGTGTTACAAGAAGATTAATAGAACAATTTGCCTTTTCTTTGGGCTTAAATGAATTTTCAAAACTAAAACCTGCCGACCATATTGTTGGTCATTATTGGGGAAACAAGGCGGAGTGGAACCAGATCATCAGTCAATTTCTGAAAGAAAGCTTTATGAAAAACAATTCCCTGGACGAAATTATTGAGAAGGTTAAACAAATGGATTTCAGCAGTATTCCAATCAAGGTTAAGGAATCCAGCACACAAAGAAAGCTCAAAAATTTTGTGGATGGTTTTTACAAGAATAAGAAACCGGTTTTTGTCAAGAGATAAATATTCTTATCACATTATTCTTTCAAAGTTCTGTAGGTTTCGTAAACGTACAGACTTTGCAGATAGCTTATTTTCAGGCCGTTGATGCCATCCAGAATTCCTAATTTCAGAAAATAAGTTTTAAAGAACTTAAAGATCACCTTGCTCCATTGTGCGAGAAAAAAATACTTTTTCCCGTTCAGGCGAAGTTCCTGACCCTTCAATCTGCCGTATGAAAGCATTTTATGCTTGAATTGGTCGTAACTCTCATAAGAATAGTGGAGCAGCTTATGCTTTAGGAAACCAATCGTTCCATTAACTTCCAAGGTTTCGTGAACTTTTTTGGATTCAGAATAATGTGCCTTTGACTTTCTGAAAAGCCGAAAATTCTTGTCGTTCTGCGTTCCGGAGAAATTGATTTTCGTGCTTCCGAGAAAGAACGTTCTGTAGAAATAATAAGCGTCTTTTGCGTTCGGGCTTTTGATAGTTTTTATAATTTCTTTTTTCAGTTTCGGTGTGATTCTTTCATCGCCGTCCAGAAATAAAACCCAGTCATTTTTTGCATGGGCCAGCGCAAGATTTCTTTGTTGAGTAAAATCTTTAAATTGATTTTGGATCACCACTACCTTGGGAAAGCTTCGGGCAATTTCCACCGTCTGATCTGTACTATAGGAATCTACGACGATAATCTCGTCACAAAAATCAAAACAATCTAGGACTTCCCGGATATTTTCTTGCTCATTATATGTTATAATTAATCCACTTACATCCATCACTACATTGATTCTAACTTTCTAACGCTGTTTTTTAATCCTTCTAAAAAAGCTTAAGCCTGCCAAAGATAAGTTTTAATTTGAATTTTAAAAGAGATTCATTTCCCTTGATATCAATTCGGCACAATTCATACGGCTCTTTGGTGGGGAAATAATTAATCTTATTTCCGATTCTAACAGCAAATTCGATTCCTAAATTTTTCAGGAGCAGATCCAGCTCTGCTTTTTTCTGACGGTTTTTCGGATAACCACCATACGGATAGGCCAAAACTTTGGAATAACTTATCTTTTCTTTTTCGAGGATATCCATATTCTCCTTGAGATCATTCCTGATAAATTCAATAGCAGACGTCTTAAAATTGTGGTGATTATGGCTGTGGAGTGCGATATCTATTACGTTTCTGTCCAGATCTCTTATCTGTACAAAATTCATCATCTTGTAAGATTGATAGCCTTCCCGGATGAATTTTGTAGGAATAAAAATCGTGGCCTTAAGATTATATTTTTGTAATAAAGGCGCAAGATACTTTGCATTATTCTCATAGCCGTCATCAAAGGTGATCAGAATCTTCTTTCTGCATATCTTGCCGACGTCCCGGAAAAATAGAGAATTGTAGTGCTGACGGCGAAGATAGGAAAATTGCTTTTCCAAATTTTCTGGACTGATGGTGAGTTCTTCCTGGCTATCTTTTTCGATCTGATGGTACATCAGAATAGTAAGTCTGTTCTTTGGAGTCAGAAAAAGATATAGCCTGAAGTAAACAATGACAAATATCACTGCCGTCAAAAAAAAATATACCCAGGCGCTCATCTGTGATAAACATTTTTCATTCCCAACCTTTTCAACTTTACTTTTTCTCTCAGTTTTATATACTTAAGAAAGCTGTAGTAAGCCATTGTTTTTGCAACGTAAAATCCTGCAAATCCATCCAGAAAACCGAGTTTAAAAAAGAATACTTTATTGAATTCAAAAATGGGACTGAGGATTATTTTGAGACGATTTATTTTTTTACCTCTCACAAACATTTTTTCAGCCATCATATCAGAATAAGTGTTGATCTTCGTGACGTGGTGGTGGATACAACTGTAGGTGTAGTGATTGATATTTCCTTCCAAAATGCCTGCTTTTTCTCGGGTTACGAGATGTTCGTGCACTTTATCATCAGAATATTTTGCAGCATTTCTTCTGAAAAGGCGTTCGCGCGTTACATTACCCCAGCCGCCGTACCGGATGATGTGAATTCCCAAATGATTGATGAATTTCGCCTTATACACTTGATACTCTGCATGAGGAGAATCCACCACTTTCTTTATAGATTTTTTCAGAGCATCATCGGGAACTTCATCGGCGTCAAGAAAAAGAACCCAATCGTTTGTGCATAGATCTAAAGCGTAATTTTTCTGTTCACCATATCCCTCGAATTTTTTTTCGAAAAACTTAACTTTTGGATGTTCTGTACAGATTTGTTTTGTTTTATCAGTAGAGTAACTGTCAACGATAATAATTTCATCCAGGATTCCTTCCAGAGCGTTCAGAAGGCGGGCAATATTGTCTTCCTCATTATAAGTGATGACAGCAAGCGAAAGAGACATGATCTAAAACTCTAAAATGGTTTTCTCAATGATCTTTACACACTCCAGAAGTTGTGGTTCCGTAATCACCAAAGGCGGTGCCAGGCGGATGATATTGCCGTGTGTCGGTTTGGCAAGCAATCCGTTTTCCTTGAGTTTCAGACAGAGGTTCCACGCAGTTTTGCTCTCCGGCGTATCGTTGATAAGGATAGCATTCAGTAAGCCTTTTCCACGGACTTTCGTAATCAAATTTGTTTTCTCAATGATTTTTTCAATTTCGGAACGGAAAAGCTGTCCTAATTCTTCAGCCTTTTCAGATAATTTCTCATCTTCCACAACGTCCAAAGCTGCCATCGCAACGGCGCAGGCAATGGGGTTTCCGCCAAAAGTGGAACCGTGCTGGCCTGGCTTGATAACGTTCATAACCTCGTCATTGGCCAGAACTGCGGAAACAGGATACATCCCGCCGGAAAGGGCTTTTCCAAGAATCAAAATGTCCGGCTGAACGTCCTCGTGATGGCAGGCGATTAATCTTCCTGTTCTTGCAATGCCGGTCTGAACTTCATCTGCAATAAACAAGACATTGTATTTTCTGCACAGTTCTGAGGCACCTTTCAAAAAGCCTTCGTCAGGAACATAAACACCGGCTTCACCTTGAATAGGTTCTGCCAGGAATGCCGCGATATTTTGTGCGTCATTCTTCAGCGTTTCTTCCAGCGCTGCCAGGTCATTGTAAGGAATTTTGATAAATCCAGGCGTGAAAGGCCCGTAATTTTGATTCGCATCCGGATCATTGGAAAAGGAAACAATTGTGGTGGTTCTTCCGTGGAAGTTGTTTTCGCAAACCACTATTTTCGCAGCATTTTCTGAAATGCCTTTCACTTCATAACTCCATTTTCTGGCGAGTTTTACGGCAGTTTCCACCGCCTCCGCTCCGGAATTCATGGGTAAAACTTTGTCAAAGCCGAAAAGTGTGGTGATTTTTTTCTCGTATTCGCCTAGATTGGAATTGTAAAATGCTCTCGATGTCAAGGCTAATTTTTTAGCCTGATTCACCAGCGCGTCTACAATTTTAGGATGAGAATGTCCCTGATTCACGGCAGAATAAGCGGAAAGGAAATCATAATATCTTTTACCTTCTACATCCCAGACAAAAACGCCTTCGCCTTTTTCCAAAACTACAGGAAGCGGATGGTAATTGTGCGCACCATACTGATTTTCGAGGTCGATAAAATATTGTGAATTTTTTTCTTTAACAGCTGTTGACATTTGTTTAATTTTTGTAAAAATATAAATTTGCATTCAATAATAATAATGAAAAATGCCTAACTTTTAAAGTCAGGCATTTTTATCTATCAGTATGGAATTATTTAGATATGATTGTCAAAACTTCTGTCCATCACAAAATCTTCCATAAATTTCGTAGTGTAATTTCCGGCCAGAAAATCCTCATTTTCCAATAATTGTCTGTGGAATGGAATGGTCGTCTTCACACCTTCGATATAGAATTCTTCCAAAGCACGTTTCATTTTTGCGATTGCTTCCTCTCTGGTCTGAGCAGTTACAATCAGCTTGGCAATCATAGAATCGTAGTTGGGAGGAATAGCATATCCGGAATATACGTGTGTATCCACGCGCACGCCATGTCCGCCAGGAATGTTCAGCTCGGTAATTCTTCCCGGCGACGGACGGAAATCTGCGTAAGGATCTTCCGCATTGATTCTGCACTCGATGGCGTGCATCTTCGGGTAGTAATTTTTTCCGCTGATAGGCGTTCCGGAAGCCAGCAAAATCTGCTCACGGATCAAGTCATAATCTACAACCTGCTCGGTGATAGGGTGTTCTACCTGGATTCTGGTATTCATCTCCATGAAATAGAAATTTCTGTGTTTGTCCACCAAAAATTCTATGGTTCCCACACCTTCGTAACCAATAAATTCTGCAGCTTTTACTGCCGCTTGACCCATTTTTTCACGAAGTTCGTCGGTCATAAAAGGAGACGGCGTCTCTTCAATCAGTTTCTGATTTCGTCTCTGTACGGAGCAATCTCTTTCAGAAAGATGGCAGGCTTTTCCATATTGGTCTCCGGCCACCTGGATTTCGATATGCCTTGGCTCTTCGATCAGTTTTTCCATATACATCCCGCCATTTCCGAAAGCGGCAACCGCTTCCTGAATTGCAGAATCCCAATGGTCTTTCAGATTTTCTTCTTTCCAAACCGCTCTCATTCCTTTTCCTCCACCACCGGCGGTAGCTTTGATCATCACAGGATAACCGATTTCTTTAGCTGTTTTTTTAGCATCTTCGTAAGAATCGATGAGTCCGTCTGAACCGGGAACACAAGGAATTCCGGCCGCTTTCATTGTAGCTTTTGCCGTCGCTTTGTCTCCCATTTTTTCGATTTGCTCAGGTGTAGCTCCGATAAATTTGATGCCGTTTTTAGCACAGATTCTGGAGAAATTAGCATTTTCGGAAAGGAAACCATAACCAGGATGGATGGCATCTGCATTGGTAATCTCGGCAGCTGCAATAATATTTGGGATTTTCAGGTAAGAATCCTTGCTCATCGCAGGACCGATACAAACGGCCTCATCCGCAAAACGTACGTGAAGGCTGTCCTTGTCTGCTGTAGAGTAAACTGCAACAGTCTTGATTCCCATTTCTTTCGCTGTACGCAGGATTCGCATAGCGATTTCCCCACGGTTGGCGATTAATATTTTTTTGAACATCTTTTTCGAATTTTAAATTATAAATTTTGAATTTTAAATTATTTTAAATGAAAAATCTCCATTTAAAATTTATAATCTTTAATCTAAAATTGTTTAAGATGGGTCTACTAAGAATAATGGTTGGTCGTATTCTACAGGAGAAGAATCTTCTACCAATATTTTTACGATTTTTCCGCTGATTTCAGACTCTATCTGGTTGAAGAGTTTCATGGCCTCGATCACGCAAACCACTTTTCCTTCAGTTACAGAATCACCTACATTCACAAAAACATCTTTGTCCGGAGATGGCTTTCTGTAGAAAGTACCAATCATTGGAGACTTGATCGTGATGTATTTGCTGTCGTCAGCAGAAGTTGTTGCCTCAGAGGTTCCAGCAGGAGCGGAAACTGGATTTGCAGCTGGTGCAGAAACTGGTGCCTGATAGGCAACCTGAGGTGTCACGTAGCTTACAGGCTCGCCTCCAAGCGGAGTTTTGATATAGATCTCGAAGTCTTTGTTTTTATACTTTACTTCGGAAACACCGGCCTTTGCAACAAATCTCACAAGATTCTGAATGTCTTTTATATCCATAAAATTTTTAAATTATTTTGAACGCCAAATATAATAAAAAACCACTCAAATTGATAAAATCCGAGTGGTTTTTTATGCTGTGTATAAGATTATCAACAGATAAGTCTTAGTTTTCTTCTGTAGTTTCCACAGTTTTCTCCAGTACAACTTTTCCTCTGTAGTAAAGTTTTCCTTCGTGCCAGTGAGCTCTGTGATAAAGGTGCAATTCACCAGTTGTAGCATCTTTTGCCAACTGAGGCGCTACAGCTTTGTAGTGAGTTCTTCTTTTATCTCTTCTTGTAGACGACTGTCTTCTCTTAGGATGTGCCATTGTTGATTATTTTAAAAATTCAAACGAATTATAGTTATACTTAATTATTATCTCTTAATTTTTTTAAAGCTTCCCATCTAGGGTCTATGCTTTCTTCCTCGCTTTCTTCGATTGGTTTTGGACTGAATTTTTCCAGCAGTTTTTCATATTCGTCATTGTCTCTTACAGACGGCGCCACTTTCTTCATCGGGATGGCCAGAACCACCGCTTCGTAAATCAGATTGGCAATATTGAACTCGCTGTCTTTCTGTGGAATGGTGATGATGTCTTCATTGCTGTCATCATAGTCTTCCCCGAATTTCACCAGAATCTGTAAATCATTCTCAATGTTTTCAGAAAATTCATCGGTGCTGATGTCGCAGATCAGTTGAACCGTTCCGGCAATATTGATAAAGAATTCCAAAAATGTCGTGTGCTTGTCCAGGTGAACATTCACAGTGATTTTTGGGTTGAAAAATTCCTGTTCAGTCTCAAATAAATCAAAGAACTCCTGATTGATTTCGAATTTGAAATCGTGCTTTCCGGCTTTGAGACCAGAAAAAGCAATATCGTAGTTTCTAAATCTGTCCATAAAAAATGGTGTGCAAAAATAATTTAATTTTTTGAAATAACAAAATGTTTTTGGAAATACTTGAAAAGCAAAAATTTACTATCCAAAACCGATGCTTATTCGGCTTCCGCCGGAAGGTCTTCATCCACGCCGTTATTCACGTGCGAAGCCTTGGGGCGAAGTCTGTTTTCTGTCAAATCTCTGTATTCTTCACGGTTCTTAAAAATTTTAATGGCTGTAAAAATAGCTTCTGAAAAAGAAGTTTCATCTGCCAGGTTTTTGCCGGCAATGTCATAGGCTACACCGTGGTCCGGCGAAGTTCTGATAAACGGTAAACCTGCAGAATAATTAACGCCGTCTTCATAAGCGATGGTTTTGAACGGTGTCAGTCCCTGGTCGTGATACATGGCCAGAACCGCGTCAAAAGCTTTGTATTTTTCAGGCTGGAAAAAACTGTCAGCCGGATAAGGGCCAAATGCCATAATGCCTTGGTCAAATAATTCTTTGATGGCTGGCTCAATGATCTCTATTTCCTCCCTGCCGATCACACCTCCATCGCCGGCGTGAGGATTGAGTCCAAGTACGGCAATCTTTGGTTTTTCTACACAGAAATCTTCTTTCAATGTTGAGATTAATTGCTTGACCTGTTTCTTGATTTTTTCTTTGGTAATGTGTTGCGCCACTTCGGAAACCGGAATGTGATGCGTAGAAACAGCCACTTTCAGTTCGTCTGTTACCATAAACATCACGGCTTTTTTCTGAGCTTTCTCCTCGAAGTAACCTGTGTGTCCGGCGTGCGCAAAACCGTACTTCATCATCTCGTCCTTATTTATAGGCGCAGTAACCAACACGTCGATTTCCTGATTCATCAGGGCTTCTGTGGCAGCTTCCAGCGAAGCGATGGCCATCTTTGTGGATTCCTCGGTAGGGATGCCAAACTCTATGTTGCTGCCTTCTTTAGTGAGATTCACCATGTTGATTTTACCGCCCTGCGCCTCCGTTGCAGCAGTGATATAATTAAAGTTGGTCTGTAATTTGAAAACGTTTTTCTGATAAGTAAAGAGTTTTCCCGACCCAAAAATGACCGGTGTAAAAAAATCTGTGATGCTTTTGTCTTTCAGAGCTTTCAGGATGATTTCCGGGCCAATGCCGTTGAAATCGCCAATCGAAATTCCTACTCTGATTTTATGGTGTTTGGAGCTCATTTAATAATTGAGATGTAATGTATAAATTTAAAATGTCATCAAAGAATAAATTTAAGGATAACAATGTTCTCTAATTTTCTTCAATTTCTTTTGGCAAAGTTTTGCATAATCTTTACTTACAGAATAATCATAATATCTTGCTGTAAAACTACTATCCATTAAAAACTTATAATCGTTGGCAATCAAAGGTAATTTTATACCTACCATTGCCATTGTAGCATTATGTTTGTTTTTAGTCTTCAAAGCAGAAGCAGCTTCCACAATTGTATCACAGTGCATACCATTATATTCTCCGGGTAAAATTTTTTCGTTTACAAAATGTAAAGCCGAGTAAAAGGCAGTTGTTGTTGCCCAATCAAAAAAAACTCCCTCCCCATAAAGCTGAAGAGAGAGTTTTTCGTTATGTTCAGCGTGGTCTTTCCTAATCCCCATTGGAAACTTTTAAAAAACCATCAATCTGTAATTCCTGCTCATTTAATTCCTGGTCTTGGATAAAAAGAATTCTCATACAAATCTCGAATTCTTCTTTGAATTTATTTTCAAACTCTCCAGAAACAGAATAAAAATCATCTATGAATTCTTCATTGTAGGTGTTTTCTGCAGGTGTTGTAATCATAAATTTGAATGCAAATGGATTAATATAGAATCCTGAAACCGTGTAACCTTTTGTTTCAAGAATCTTAATTGCATCTGCACCGTAGAGAAACATTTGCGTGGAAGCTCTCACAAATCTCTCTCTTAAACCTTCTATAACTTTTTCCGAGCCACTTTCTTCCCCTCTTGTAAAGGCATCAATAACCACATTTGCCGGAAAATAGCCGTCAACCATTACCTTGCTGGATTGATTTTCAATCTCACTTAGGTAATTTCTTAGTTTTTTACTAACAGTTAGAGACATAATTATTGGTTATTATTAGGCGTAATTTGATGCAAATATAAAAAATCTCTGCACATACGCAATTGTTTGATGCATTAAATATCGACGAAATTAAAATTTATCCTGCAAATATAGAACCATTGGTGGAAGCAGTCGATTTAGATATTAAATTAAAGTCTTTTAATTATTTCTATCCCAGTCTTTACTAAAAACTTTTCACAGCCCACAATTAAGTGATGCTGGGAAATCAATTTAAAAAAATATCTTATAGAATTTTAAAAGATTAAAACTCTGCTGTTTTTAAGAATATCTCTAGCAGTATAATTCAAGACAAACAAGTTGTAAATGCAACTAATTTTGGTGATAAATACTAAGTAATGTATAAAATATGCTAAATTTATAGCCTCGATTGCAGCGGCATCCTTTTTTTCTTTAAGCCTTGGAAAAAGTTTAGGCAAAGAAAAAAGATACAGCGGAAAGTGGTTATTAGCTGCTAAAAAATAAAAAATAAGACACAGTAATGTTTACAGGAATCATAGAAGCTACAGGAAAAGTTGAAAAAATTGAAAAAAACGAAACCAATATTGATTTTACACTAAGCTGCCCGTTTACAAAGGAACTGAAAATAGACCAGAGCCTAGCGCACAACGGCTGCTGCCTGACGGTGGTGGAAATCGATGGGAACGAATATAAGGTGACTGCCATCAATGAAACATTGGAGAAAACGAATCTCGGCCATTGGAATGTGGGAACAGAAGTGAATTTGGAACGCTGTTTGAAATTCGAAGGAAGGCTGGATGGTCATGTGGTACAAGGTCATGTGGACAAAACCGGAACAGTAAAACATATTGAAAATCTGAACGGCAGTTATATCATTACCGTAGATTATGATGAGTCCGATGAGTATACGACGGTTCCGCAAGGTTCCATCACTATGAATGGTACCAGTCTGACGGTGGCAGAAAGCAGTGTGAATCAGTTTTCTGTGGCCATCATTCCTTACACGTGGGAATTTACTAACATGAAACATTTGAAAACAGGAGATGTTGTCAATCTGGAATTTGATATCATAGGAAAGTATGTAGCAAAACTTTTGAAAAAGCAAAATGTCATTAAGTGATTATAGAGGTTACCGGTTAAGAAACAGGGTTTTTGTTGGTTTTTTGGCAATTTGCTTTCTGAGTATTATTACTTCGGCAGTGCTGTCTTTCATCATTCTGAGAAATAATGCCAAGGAGCAAAGCCGTACGGACATGCAGAATAAGTCTGAGGCGCTGATGTCTTCGCTGGACTATGCGCTGAGTCATTCCATGGTTCAGACGAAGGATATTCCGAATGTTCTTGAAAATAAAATCTATGAAATTGCAGATATCAACAAGCACGATATCATCATTTATGATCTGAACGGCAATTATCTGCTTTCCAACAAGGAGCCGAATCTGGTGGCGCAGAAAAAAATGCCGGCCAACGTTATAGCGGCTATCCGGAAAAATGGCAAGCAATACGACGATAAATCCTATGATGATAATCTGAAAGCAAGCATTGTGTCCTCCTACATGGTGCTGAAAAACAACATGCTGGAAGATATCGCCTACGTTTACTTCCCGTATTATCATAACGAAAGTGCTTATATGCAGGTTTTCAAGCATTATTTTGCTTACATTATTGGTGTTAATCTGCTGATCGTCCTTCTCAGCATCTGGCTCAGCTGGATTATTTCCAATAATCTGACAAAAGCTATTACGCGCTTTACTTCGATGATCAGCAAAATCAATCTTTTTGATAAAAACCTTCAGCCTATCCGTTACTATAAGAATGATGAGTTGAATGCTTTGGTAAAGGCCTATAATAAGATGATTTCCGAAATCGCCGATCAGCGGGAGCGCCTTAGCTATACCGAAAAGCAGTCGGCGTGGCAGGAAATGGCTAAGCAGGTGGCGCATGAGGTGAAAAATCCGCTCACGCCCATGAAGCTTATGATGCAGAATTTTGAAAGAAAATTTGATCCGAACGATCCCAATAACGAAACAAAAGTTAAGAACCTGAGCGAGATTATCATCGGACAGATTGAAGTCATCAGCAGGGTAGCCACGGCATTTTCGGAATTTGCGCAACTGCCGAAACGACATGATGAAGAGCTCAACCTTAATTCTCAGATCCGAAATGTCCTCACTATTTTCAGTGACGAAAATATCTTTGTCCACGCCAGTCACGATACCATTATGATGAAAATCGACAAAGATTATCTGGCAAGAATCATTATTAATCTGGTAACCAACGCCAGCCAGGCCAAAGCAGACGGTCGCAGCTCCGTCATCAATGTAGATCTGGAAAAGATAGAAAAGCGCATTAAAATCACGGTGAGCGATAATGGTACCGGCATATCCCAGGATAAGCTTGAAAAGATTTTCGATCCTAATTTCACGTCTAAAAACAGTGGCATGGGAATCGGCCTCACCATGGTAAAACGTATGGTAGAGGATTATAATGGAAGCATCAGCGTAAGCTCGGAGCTGGACAAGGGTGCGGTATTCACCATTTCAATGCCTTCCGGACTTTAGATGAAGCCTTTCCGATTTCAGAATTTTGATATTTCTCAGAGCGCCGAAGTGTTCCGGGTGGGCACAGATGCAGTTCTGCTGGGAGCGCTTGCTGAAGTAGGACATGCCAAACAAATTCTGGAGGTGGGCGCCGGAACAGGAATTGTTTCTCTGATGTTGGCGCAAAGAAATCCAAATGCCAATATTTTGGCAGTTGATATTAGTTCTGAAGCAGTCAATGTTTCTAAAAACAATTTTTCTGATTCTCCTTTTTCTGAAAGACTCGAAAGTCGTCTTCAAGATTTTAAAAATTTTGAGACCACAGAAAAATTTGATTTGATTATTTCAAATCCACCGTATTTTGAAGCTAACACGTCTGAAAAAGACATTGTGGCCAGGCAAAGATTGGAATTGGATTTTTCCGATCTGATTGAGAAATCTGCCCAACTACTTTCTGATGAAGGATTGTTCACTGTGATTATTCCAATTGACTCGGAGAAGGAATTTACTCAGATTGGTCGTAGTCATAATTTATTTCTTCAAAGAAAAGTCATTATCCAAGGAATAAAAACCGCTGAACCGAAAAGAGTAGTTTTAGGATATTCCTCAAAAAAATCAGAAACAATAGTGGAACACTTCGTGATAGAAAAATCGCCTAGAGTTTATTCTGATGCGTATCTTGAGCTGACTAAAGATTTCCACCTGTTCAATAAAAAACCTCTCTGAATGTTCAAGGAGGTTCGTATTTATAAAGTTTTATGGATGTCCGTTTTTAAATCATAATGCTTAGATCACCAGTCATTCTGAAAGAATCTAAAATGTTTAATTTTCAGTGTATCGAGATTTCTGCAAAAATCGACGATTGGACACAGTCCATTAAAAAATAAATTCTTTAAAATTGATTTATTAATAATTACGGACATTCATTAGAGTTTTAGAATTCCAATCTATGTCTTGATTCTAATCTCTAACTTTTGCATTTTATTCGAATAATTCCGCAGTATCCAAAACAGAAACTTCGCCATTCTCACATCTGATCGCTTCGCCAGGATAGTTCTGGATCATGTGATAATCGTGCGTTGCCATCACCACAGCACAGTGGTTTTCTTCGGCCAAATTTTTTAGAAGCGTCATGATATCATTGGACGTTTCCGGATCCAGGTTTCCTGTAGGCTCATCTGCAAGGATCAATTCAGGATGATTTAATAAAGCTCTTGCAATCGCAGCACGCTGCTGCTCGCCGCCGGATAGCTGGTGCGGCATTTTGTGCTTTTTGGTTTTCATCCCTACGCTGGAAAGAACTTCATCTATTCTTTCTTCCATCTTATGCTTATCTTTCCAACCTGTGGCCTGAAGTACGAAGAGGAGATTTTTCTCAATATTTCTGTCCGGCAACAGTTGAAAATCCTGGAATACGATGCCTAGTTTTCTTCTCAAGTTTGGGACTTCCGACTGCTTAAGGTTTTTCAGATCAAAACCGGCGACCTGTCCGCTGCCGCCCTGTAAAGGCAATTGACCGTAAAGCACCTTGAGAAGAGAGCTTTTTCCGGAGCCTGTTTTTCCAATCAGGTAGCAGAATTTACCTTTCTTGATGTGCAGATCTACATTATTAAGGACGGTAAAATTTTTCTGAACAATTTTGGCATTGCTCAAGTCTATAATATCGATACCAGGGTCATTTCTGTGCGGCATAATTGCAAAAATTGAAAGTTTGTCATGATAAACGCATGGGCAATTATCAAATCAAAAATAAGAAAAACAACTTGGAATGGTAGTCTTTTTGGCAAATTTTAACAACAAAAAAATGCTTGAAAATCTTTCAAGCATTCTTGTATATGATAATTAAAGAAAATTATCTCTTAGCGCGCGCAGCACTAACAGTTAAGCTCTTTCTGCCTTTCGCTCTTCTGGCTGCCAACACTCTTCTTCCGTTTGGAGTGGACATTCTTTCACGGAAACCGTGCTTGTTTCTTCTTTTTCTTTCAGATGGTTGAAATGTTCTTTTACTCATCACTAATATATTTAGTTCGTAATTATCTTTTTATTTTCAGACTGCAAATATAGAAATTTTATTTTGAGTGGCAAATATTTGAAAACTTTTTTACGAATTTTTCACTTCCTTTTATTTCAAGAATTGTAGCGGCTATTTCAACTTCTTCATCCGGACCTAACGAAGTGGTGACGGAATCAAATCTTTTCACTCCACTGCATAAAAAGAATTTCCGCTCCGGGCTAATGATGAACTTAAAAATAACAGTTTGCAAAAATCCAATATTATGATCTGGGGGAATCCAGACTGCTGAGATTCTTTCGGAAAGACAAAATTACAGACTGTAATTTCTAATCTTTAAATTTGCCTTAATCAAAAATAAACAATGATAAAATCAAAACAAAATTCTGAACATTATCTATGGGGCGGGAACTGCGAAGGCTGGATTTTGCTGGACTCAGAGAATCTTTCCATCAAGCAGGAATGGATGCCGCCTAATTCAAAAGAGCAGTTGCATTTCCATAGAAATGCCCAACAGATTTTCTTTATTTTAAAAGGAAAAGCAACTTTTATAGTAGACAGAGAAGTTTTCGAAGTTGCTGAAAATTCAGGATTTCATATCACTCCGAATAAAAATCATTTGATAGAAAACAAATCAGATATGGATTTGGAGTTTCTCATCATATCAAATCCTTCAACAAATAATGATAGATTTGCAGTAGAACAATAGAGTGTTATGAAAATAGTCTCTGTAATTTTAAAGATCTTATCAGCGCTGACTCTTGTTTTCAGCTGGGTTTTTGTTGTTGTTAATTTCCAGGCAATGCCGCAAATAGTTCCCATTCATTATGGTTTCAATGGCATGCCAGATGGCTACGGCTCTAAAAATATGAATTGGTTTTTATTAGTGTTGCAAACCGGGATGTTTGTCTTACTGTGGTATTTTTCAAAAAATCCCGATAAGCAGGGACTTAACATTCCGGCCAGCCTAAAATCCGATCCTGTCATTGCAGACTTCGTGGTTTCAAGTCTGCTTTTTTTAACGATGCTGATTTTAGGATGGATATCTTATGAAAGCGTGCTGAATGCTTTAGGAAATATCAAAGGGCTGAGCTCGGTCAATAATTATCTTCTGGCGGCATTATTTTTATGGTTGATCGGAATATTAATTTGGTCGGTCATTATTTCTAAACATAAAAAGAAATTGAATCCTTGATGAGGTCTTTATATAATTTTTTTGTCTATCTCATGGTTTTCGGGATGAAGGTTTTCTCACTTTTCAGCGGGAAGACCAAGAAAGGCGTCCGTGGCAGGAAACAGTCGCTAAGTATTGTTAAAGAAAAACTGCAAGGTCAGAAAGTCATCTGGATGCATGCGGCAAGTCTCGGCGAGTATGAGCAAGGTCTTCCGGTGCTTGAAAATCTGAAAGCTGAGTTTCCGGAACATAAAACGCTGGTGACCTTTTTCTCGCCGTCCGGATTTGAGAATATTAAGAAGAGGAAGCCGGTTGCAGACGCCATTTGCTATTTGCCTTTCGACAGGAAAAAAGATGTGAGAGCATTTGTTTCAGTTTTTGAGGCCGATATTTTCTTCACTGTAAAATATGATTACTGGTATAATCTTTTGGCTGAACTCCGGAAAAGAGGAACTAAAAACTATGTGATTTCTGCGCTGTTTTATGAACATCAGATTTTTTTCGAAAGCTATGGGAAATGGTTTGCGCGGCAATTGAGAGAGAATATCGACTGGTTTTTTCATCAGACGCTCAAGTCCAAAGCGCTGGCCAAAAAGATTGGTTTGCAAAACTCTTCGGTTTCCGGTGATACGCGGTTTGACCGTGTGCGACAGTTTCTGGACAGGGATAATCATCTGGAATTTCTGGAAGCTTTCAAAGCCGATAAAAAACTGATTGCCTTCGGGAGCAGCTGGCAGGCTGAGGAAGATATTGCACAGGTTTTGGCGAAAAAACTTCCCGATGTGAAAATTGTGATTGCGCCGCACGAACTGCGCAGGGTGCCGCACCTTCAGAAGCTTTTTCCGGACGCTGTGCTGTACAGCTCACTTTCCAGCTCCCGGGCTGTCGAATTTTCCAGCTGTCAAACGCTTATTATAGACAGTATCGGCAAGCTTTCCAAACTGTATTCTTATGCAGATTTGGCAGTTGTAGGCGGTGGATTTCACGCAGCTGGTCTTCATAATATTTTAGAAGCGGCAGTTTACGGCGTTCCGGTGATTTTCGGAAATCATTATAAGAAAAATCCCGAGGCGGACGCATTGATTGATGCCAAAGGCGCCAAATGTTTTGACGATTTTGTAGCGGCGTCGGTGTTTATCACGGAAGTGATGAAAAAAGATGTTCAGAATGAAGGTGAAGAAAAATCGTTCCTGAAGCAAATGTCGGAAAATGCGTACAATTTTGTGAATTCTCAGCCCGATGCGACGGAGATTATTGTAAAGAAGATTCTGACTGAAACAACATCGAATGAAACATAATGTTTACAAGGCTTTTCGCAAAGTTCATGACGAATTGAGCTGTGTTTTTTTTGTTCCTTGTGACAACTTTGCGTCCTTGTGCTTAAAATTATTTCAAAAAACCCTGACTTCTGATATCCTTCACGATCAATTCAAAATGCTGTGGAATATTTTCGGATTTCAGCCAGTTAAAATCTAAACCGTTATTGGTACAAAGCTTTTCCAGATAGAGGTTTTCGTGAATCTTGGAATTGATGTCGGACAATATTGCATCAAATTCCAGCCAGTAATCTTGGTCCAGTTTTGTGATTTGAACTAAGGCTTTGAAGATTTTGTTAATGAGATAAATGTAAAGTTTATAAATGGCATCGAAACGCTGTTTGCTTAGCTTATCATGGTATTTCAGAATTTCATTCACCAGGACTAAATTCAAAAAAACGTCGCCAAATTTATCGGTCGTCACTTTAACATGTTCGGTAATTTCCGCGCTCAGTTTACGGATTAGAACCAGAAAATATTTGGGATTGCCGATGTATCTTGAGATCTCCGAGATTCTCTCCTGGAGATAGGATTCCATCGTATTTCTTTTGTCATCGGTTGTTTCTTCATCGATGAGTTCGAAATATAATTTCTTGGAAAGTAGATTGTCTTTCTTCAATAATCGGAAAATCAGTTTGTCCTTTTCCGGATGAGAAAACTGACTGAGCGCCGCTTTGAACTCCTTAGAATATTCCATTAGTTGAAGATTTTAGAATATTTTAGAAAACCGTTGAAAGCCCAATTGCCTGTATAATACAAAGATTTTAAAGTCGAAAATTTCATATAATCTTTGTACACCAAATATTGGTCCTTCATAATATTCGTTTTTTTTCTGGAAACACTGTTTGGCAACATTCTGTATTTTGATAAGGTTTTTTTGAGTGGTTTTCCTTGAGGGATTTTCTTCAAAAGTTCCAGCCACATTACGTGGTCTTCGCGTTTTGTACCTTCGGGAAAATAGAATTTTCCAACTCTTCTGGAATCGTACATCGATGCCAAAAGCGACAGTCTGCAGGTTTTCAGAAGGTTTTCGAAAGTGACAATGGTGTCTGCTTCGAAGTTGCCGATTTTTGTAGGATTCAGATTTTCATCACAGCGGGAATAGGTGGAATAGGCCAGTTCCGCATTCTCAGATCTAATAAAAGTGACCATTTCTTCCAGGAAATTGGGTTCCCAAAAATCATCCGCGTCTAAAAAAGTGATAAATCTTCCGGTTGCATT
>CAJYWD010000024.1 GCA_913778505.1 uncultured Chryseobacterium sp. | reverse complement strand
AAGAGAGTTGCCTAAGAGGACAACTCTTTTCTTTTTTAGTAATAAATTAAAAATCCATCCAAATAAAAATCCGCCTCACTTTTTAGTTGTGAGACGGATTCTTTCTTGTAGGAATATTTTTTATCTACACAGATATTACTCCTCCGGAGTAATTTAAATGAAATCATTACCTATGTTAAGTGTTCTATAAATTTTTGATTTCAAGATTTATTATTCATTTCCATACTTTTTGGCGAAGAACCATTTTGAAAGGGTTCATCATATTTTAACAATTAAGTTTAGTTTGTAAATCGGAAAAGTTGAGTCCACATTAGAGCACTTTAGTTTTGAGAATCTTTGATTTTCTTCTTGAGAGAACTTTATTTTAAGAAATAACTTAACTAAAGAGACTTAGGTGTTTTGAATTTGATTCTAATCACAGATATCTCTTCCAATAACGAGTCTCTGGATTTCAGAAGTTCCTTCGCCAATGGTACACAATTTAGAATCTCTGTAGAATTTCTCAACCGGGAAATCTTTCGTATAACCATAACCACCGAAGATTTGAACTGCATTATTAGAAATTCTGACACAAGCTTCGGAAGCATACAATTTGGCCATTGCACCTTCGCGCGTCATTTTTTGTTTGGCATTTTTCAGGTCAGAGGCTCTTCGGATTAATAATTCCGAAGCATCAATTTCTGTTGCCATATCCGCCAGCATAAAGTTAACCGCCTGGAAACTTGAAATTGCTTTTCCGAACTGATGTCTTTCCTGAGCATATTTTAGAGCGGCTTTGTAAGCGCCTCTCGCAATTCCCAGACTCAGTGCCGCAATAGAAATACGACCGCCATCCAGTATTTTCATCGCCTGTTTGAAACCGCTTCCCACGTCTCCCAATCTGTGAGAATCCGGAACCCGAACGTTATCGAAAATCAATTCAGCGGTTTCGGATGCACGCATTCCCAGTTTGTTTTCTTTTTTTCCGGAAGTGAAACCAGCCATTCCTTTTTCCAGAACAAACGCTGTGGAATTGTTTTTTGCACCTTTTTCTCCTGTTCTCGTCATTACAACGGCAATGTCTCCGGAAATTGCGTGCGTAATAAAATTTTTGGCACCGTTGATAATCCAGTCATCGCCATCTTTTACAGCTGTGGTAGACATTCCTCCGGAGTCGGAACCTGTGTTGTGCTCGGTCAATCCCCACGCGCCGATGACTTTTCCGGATGCTAATTGTGGCAACCATTTTTTTCTCTGCTCTTCATTCCCGAATTCATAAATATGATTGGTGCAAAGTGAATTGTGCGCCGCAACAGACAATCCAATCGATGGGTCAACCTGAGAAATTTCGTCCAGAATGGTCACATATTCCTGGTAGCCAAGCCCGGAACCGCCGTATTCTTCAGGAATCACAATTCCCATAAAACCCAATTCTCCCAATTGATGAAACAATTCTACAGGGAAAGTCTGGCTCTCGTCCCAATCCATAATGTTGGGGCGAATGTTTTTTTCAGCGAAATCTTTGGCCGTTTCGGCTATCATTTTTAAGTTATCCATAGTTGGGGTTTCCATATTTTTATCTTTGTGCCCAAATATAGAAAAATTAGGTTAAGCACAATTTTTTTTTAAAGTTTGTTTTTTCTTCTTTAAGAATCGAGGTTTTCATTATTTTAGCATAGAAATTTTTCACAATGAATCCAAAACTGAAAACCCTGTTTTTCTTTCTCATCGGAGCATTTGCCGGAATATTGACAATGTATCTGATTTCGAATTACCGAATCGAAAGGAAGCCGGATGTGGCAAGTCAGCAGACAGAAGTTCCAAAACCTAAAACTCAGCAGGACAAAGCATCAGATGTTGAGAATTCTTTTAATGAAAATTCGATACAACGATTGACCAATGAGGTAAATGTTATTTCATTTGTCAAATCCAATCACAAACTTCCCGATTTTTACATCACCAAATCCGAAGCCAGAAAACAAGGCTGGAACCCTTCCAAAGGAAATCTCTGTGAGGTTTTACCAGGAAAAGCGATTGGTGGCGATAGGTTCAGTAATCGTGAGAAACAATTGCCAAAAGGCGAACAATATTTCGAAGCGGATGTGAATTACGATTGCGGAAACCGAAATGCAGACCGAATCATATTTACGAAAAATGGCGACGTCTGGCTCACGAAAAATCATTATAAATCGTTTGAGAAACAATAATTATAAAAAATGAAAGAAATATACATTGATTTCGTCAACATTGGCGATTACGAAGATTTTTACGAACAGCTGAAATCCAAATTAGAACTACCGGAATATTTCGGAGATAATCTGGATGCGCTTTCGGATGTGATTTCCGGAGAACTGGAAATGCCGCTTCATATCGAATTTGTGAATATGAGTGTTGACCAATTGGAACTTTTCGAAGACCTTCTCATCACTTTGGAAGATGCGGAAGATGCGGTTGAAGGTTTTACATTCACTTATTATCTGGAACAATACGAAGATGAAGAATAATATCAGAAAAGCAACTCCAGAGGATTTGGCACAATTGTCACAATTATTTGATGAATACAGAATATTCTATCACAAAACATCAGATTTGGCGGGCGCACAAAGATTTTTATCAGAAAGATTAGAAAAAAAAGATTCTGAAATATTTGTTGAGGAAGACAATGAAAAACTGGTTGGATTTGTTCAGTTATATCCATTGTTTTCATCCACAAGAATGAAACGGTATTGGTTGCTGAATGACCTTTATGTTAATATTGACTCTCGTGGGAAAGGTTTTTCCAAAGCTTTGATAGAAGAAGCAAAAGACCTTTGCAGAACATCCGATTCTTGCGGAATGTATCTGGAAACAGGAAAAGAAAATATAATCGGCAATCAATTATACCCAAGTGCAGGTTTCAAAAAATATGATGAGGTCAATTTCTATGAATGGGAAGTGGATTAGAAAGAATCAAGAGAAAAGTAAAAAGAATCAAGTTTAAAAAGGCTTCGAGAGTTTCAGCCTGAACCTATCAACCATCAACCAACAACCATCAACTGAACTATGACAGAATTCGAAAAATACATACAGCGCTATTTGGATTTGGTCCCTTCTGAGCAATGGATTGAAGAGATGAAAATGGCTTCGGATGAAACTTTGCAAATCTATGAATCTCTTTCCGAAGAACAGGGAAATTATGCTTACGCAGAAGGAAAATGGAGTTTAAAAACATTGTTGCAACATCTCATCGATACGGAAAAAGTCTTTGCTTATCGGGCTTTAAGATTTTCCAGAAAAGACCAGTCTTTGGTTTCCGGATTTGATGAAGAAGCCTGGGCAGACAACTCTTATGCAGACAGCCGAACTTTGAAAAGCCTGATTAAAGAATTCAAATTAACCAGAAAATTATCCATTAAATTCTTTAAAAATCTTCCCGAAGAAGCGCTTCAATTAATTGGAATCGTGAATGGTAATGATATCAAAGTGGAAACCCTTGGGAAATTAACCGTTGGTCACAACATTCATCATTTGAATATGATTAAGGAAAGGTATTTACCGACGCTGTAAAATGGTTGATTTGTTGAATCGTGAAATCGTTCTACATATAACGGTTTTTCAAATTAACAATTTTACAAATCTATTTCTTCCTACTCAAATATTTTCTCCCCGGAATAAATAGCAACAGAGCACCAATCACAAAAAGACAGATTCTGGAAAGGAAATCGCCGCTTGTGGTATAAAACGTTTCCTTATCAATCAGATTAACTTTAGCTGTTAATGCGCCTTTTGCACCGTAAGGTAATTCATCCACAATATCGCCTCGGGAATTGATGTGCGCACTGGTTCCGCTGTTCGCCGCTCTTACAATTTCGCGTCGGGTTTCGATTGCCCGAAGTTTTGCATAAACCAACAATTGCTTATGACCTTGTGAATAGCCCCACCAGGAATCATTAGTTACAATTGTCAATAGATTAGCGCCTTTTTTCACATAACCGGTCACGAATTCTCCATAAATACTTTCGTAGCAGATAATCGGCGCAATTACCGATTTGTTGTAAGGATTAGCGAAAACTTTTCTTTCTGTCGAGATTCCGAGTGAGCGCGTTGTTCCACCCAAATCCAGCATCGCATCGCCGAGAATTGGTTTCAGAACTTTGATGTAAGGAAAAATCTCAACACCGGGAACGAGCATTGCTTTGTGATAAACTTCCGGCTGTTGATTCGGGATGATTTGAATGGCGGAATTATATTCGTCTACCCAAATGCCTTGTCTGTCCAGATAACTTGCTGTTGCAGGTTTTTCTTCGTTGTCTTTATAAACATAATAGCTGTAAATCCCGCCCATATAAACGGATTTCGGATGATTAGCCAAAAAGGCCTTGATGTTATTAATCAACAGACTGTTATGAAAACCTCTTTCGCTGAAACCGCCAATTCCTGGTAATGATGTTTCAGGAGCCAAATACAAATCGATATTCTGAGGTGCTATTTTTGCATCTTCTGGTGGATTTGGATCGACAAAATTTGAGTTTTTTTCAGCAATTGACAACAAATCATTTTCAATCGTCAGACTGTCTTTCTGGTATTTTTCATTATATGGGTCAAGCGCCGGCTGAAGCATCGCAACATTAATTGTTCCTATTGGTTTTACAGAATACGTATAATATTTAACCAAAGAAATTATCATCGGAAGAATTATGAATCCTAAAGTAAGTGATACATTTTTTATCAGAGATTTTCTTTGTCTTCCGGCCTCCCAGATTCTTATCGTATAAAAAACTAAAACATTACAAATCAAAATCCAGAAACTCCCGCCGGTGGCACCCAAAGTGTCGTACCACTGAACGAACTGATGATACTCTGCGAAGACATTTCCAAGATTCAGCCACGGCCAGGTGAATTCCCAAACAAGATGCAGCTTTTCAAAAGCCATCCAAATTGCGACAAAAAATACCAAACCGAAATACGTTCCCTGACTTCTTTTATAAAGGTGATAAAACACAAAAACCAATGCCATAAAAAATGAATTGGTTAAAACCGGAAAAAGAACCGCCAGCAGAGATTTACTGCCATCAGGCAACTGCGAGTTGTACAGCCAGCCGGTGGTCACGGCATTCCAAATCAGAAATGTGAGATATGACAAACAGAAAACGGCCAGCTTTTTCTTTTTGATATCGCTGAATTTTGCAATATTGTGCTCCATCATCAGAAGCGGAACCCAGGCAAAAAATATAAAAAACGGAATCCCGTAAGTCGGCCACGAGATGGCCAGCAGAACTCCGGAAATTAAAGCGAGTAGAAGGTTTTTCATTGTATGGGCTAAAGGATTTATCTTTCTAATAGTA
This sequence comes from uncultured Chryseobacterium sp., assembly GCA_913778505.1. Taxonomy (GTDB): domain Bacteria; phylum Bacteroidota; class Bacteroidia; order Flavobacteriales; family Weeksellaceae; genus Epilithonimonas. The sequence continues at coordinate 20,819 of CAJYWD010000024.1, read as the reverse complement.
TGCGGTAAAGCATACTGAGATGCCTCCTGTTTGCAAAGTTAACACAAATAGAAGATTTACTATGTATTAGTTGTTGATTTAAAATTCTTCCTTAAGCATATTTCTGATAATATTTAGAACCTTATCCATTTCTTCTATATGAGGATAATGCATTGCTTTCTGCACACTAAAGATTTTCATCATTGTAAAGTTCTTAAGTATATCATTTTCTTTTGAAATAGCAGGAGTGATAAGATCTTTTTTGCCATTAAAAATAATAGTTTTGTGATCTGTCATGCAAGGGAGTATATTTTTATATGTTTTTCTAATTGCAAAGAAACCTTCCAAATCCAACTTGAAAAATGGATCTTGAAAAAATGAGAGATACAGATCTCTTTTATCTTTGTCCATCCAATAATAGTCAAAGAGTCTTGGATTTTCCAGTACTATTTTCCAACCATTGATTACATTCGCATAAATATCTTCTTCAAATTGAGCGATGATATTCCGCAGATTTTCGGACCTCATTTCGTCAGCATTTTGCTGGAAATCTTTTTCTATCAGCTTAAAGATCTGCTTGTCAGTAGTAAATATATCGAAACAAGGCGCTATAAGAATAATTGCTTTAACCTTATCCGGATGTCTTTTTATCAACCAGAAGACAGTCTGGCTGCCCATGCTGTGCGACATCACAGATATAGGCTTCCCATTGTAACAACTTAGGAAAAACTGTTCTGCGCTGTTCAAGAGCTGCTGCTGCCGGGTGACTGTTTCGTCGATGGTTCCTCTAAGTTTTGAAGGCTCATTCCAGCAGATGAGGTCGATACCTTTTTCTCTGTAAGGGTTTTTTAGTAACTGATTTTCTGGATTGCTATTGAGTCCTGGACCACCGTGGAAGAAAAGTAAAGTTTCCATTATGATATGATGTTTTTTCGAATAGCATAGGCGATGAGCTCTGCTGTGTTGATAGTGTTTGTTTTAATAAGCAGGTTTTTGCGATGCGTGATAACTATAGATTCAGAAATACATAGGATGCTACCAATCTGCTTACTGCTTTTGCCTTCTGCAATGTATTGTAGGATGCGTCTCTCCTGAGCTGAGATAAGTTGCACCTTATCGCCAGAGTGGTAGGCTGCCTGTTTTATAAGTTTAATGGTACCAGCATTGACTTCTTCAATATTATGGTATATCACTGAATCCTTTTTGAAGGAGCCGATGTTCTGTATAGTTCCGATACTGAAAAGAGGTAGGCCTGTAACTTTGGAAGTCAGATAAAATCCCCGCTGATGTAGTGAGGTTAAATGCCCTTCTGGATCCTCTATCCTAAAATTGTAAGAGAAAATATATTGATGATGTTTTTCACGCGGTGCTGACTTCAAAAATTCTGTATTATTTCTGAAAATCTTTTCGTTATATATTCGAAAGTCATCTTTTTGGTAAAGTTTTTTTACCAGCTCCAATCCTTCATCAAGAAAAGATTCTGCACTGTATCCTGTTATATGGTGAGCATTGGAGGACATCATTCTATAGCAGCTTTTGGTATAATCCAGTACGTACAGTAATGGTGAAGTATTTGCCAAGTTTACGTTTTTTGTAAAACGTTTGATGTTTGCAATCATCTTGTTTACCTCTTTTTCATCAATTTTATCAATCTCTTCATAGATTTCCTGAAGATATTTCTCAAAGCTAAAATCCTTACCAGGTTTTAAAATTCTTTTCGCATCCATTGATTTTGTGTTTTTTTTTAGTAAAATCCCCAAAAATGGGGATGGTAATTAAATATTCGATAATATAAATTTGCTTGTTAAAATTACATAAAAATCTGTAATTGCTTTATTTTTTTTAGCATAATAAAAACAATATTTTCTGGCTGCTTTCCCGATGAAATAACATTAATCAAAAAATCAAGAATTCACCAAAAAATTATAATTATGAAAACAGCATTATTCCTCAGTTTTTTAACTATTACTATGGGTATTCTGAATGCCCAAGTTGTGAATATTCCGGATACGAATTTCAAAAACAAGCTTTTGCAGGCCAATAGTAGCAATACAATTGCACAAAATTTATCTGGCAGTTATTTTAAGATTGATTCCAATAATGATGGACAGATACGAAGTTCTGAAGCGCAGCAAGTAAGTTATCTAGATGTGAAAAACTCTAATATTTCATCTTTGACAGGAATAAATAATTTTACAAGTTTAGTAACATTGAACTGTAAATTAAATAGATTAACATCGCTTGATGTAAGAGGAATTTCTAATTTAGGAGTATTATATTGCGATAACAATACGTTGTCTTCTTTACTTGTATCAGGACTTAGTAATCTCGTTTATCTGTATTGTCAAAATAATCTGAATCTTACAACGATTAATCTTACTGGACTTAATAAACTAATTCTGCTGGAATGTTTCGTAAATAAAATTACAACCTTAGATTTTTCAGAAACTCCAAAACTTCAAACTTTATCTTGTAATAATAATTCGTTATCTTCTTTAAACATCTCGGGTTTACAATATTTGAGTACTTTAAATTGTAGTAATAATCAATTGACAAGTTTTAATCTGAAAAATGGAAATAATGCGGCAATAACAATGATGACAGCACAGAACAACCCAAACCTCACCTGCATACAAGTCGATAATGTTACTAATGCCAATTCTTACAGTGGCTGGACAAAAGACACCACCGCAAGCTACAGCACAGATTGTTCTGCAACTATGTCAACAGTAGATATTTCTAAAAATCAAGTTTTATTATTTCCTAACCCCACAAAAGACATCCTCTACCTCTCCGAACCCCTCACAGACATCCAAATCTTGGAGATGAGCGGCAAAGCAGTTTCTTCTGCTAAAGAAAAATCTAGCACAATCAATACAGAAAAACTGATAAAGGGCAACTATCTGATAACTGGCAAAGACCAAAACGGAAATACCATGACACAGAAATTCATTAAAGAATAATTTTCAAAATTATAGAAACCTTAGAGATTTCTGAAATCTTGAAGGTATACAAAAACAGGGCAGCCGAAAACTGTACAGAGTAGGCGATTTTTTCAAAAAATATATCGTATGAAAACAAGATTTACAATTTTAGGTTTGCTTCTATCTTTTCTGATAAATGCACAAATCGTAAATATTCCTGATGCGAATTTCAAGGCGTGTTTAGTAGGGAATTCTTTTATCAATTCCAATGGTGACAGTGAAATTCAGGTTTCGGAAGCTGTTGCAATTTCAGGAGTAATAGATTGTTCTCACAAAAACATTATTAATCTTACCGGCATAGAAGCTTTTATAAATATTTCATACTTGACATGTAATGATAATCAATTGACAAGTTTGGATGTAAGTAAAAATACAGATTTGATATCATTAGATTGTTCTAATAATCAATTAATTATGCTGGATGTTAGTAAAAATAATGCTTTAAGGAATTTTTACTGTGATAACAACCAACTAACAAGTTTAAATCTAAACAAGAATACGGATTTAAGAAATTTAAATTGTAATAATAATTTATTGCAATCTTTGGATTTAAGCAAAAATAATGTTTTAATGGGTTTAAACTGCCGTTATAATAAACTTAGCGTTCTAAATCTTAAGAACACGAATAATGGAGCATTGTCTTTTATGGTAGCAACAAACAATCCAAATCTTGTCTGTATCCAAGTCGATAATATAGGTAATGCAAACTCTCATACAGGATGGACTAAAGATTCGACAGCGGCTTACAATACAGATTGCGGTTATCTTTTAACAACAGATTCTCACAAAAAAGGATTCGCTTACTATCCTAATCCAGCAACAAAAGCCCTTTTCTTTTTGCAACCTCTTTCTGACATTCAAATCATAGATATGAGCGGCAGGCATGTTATTTCTCAAAAAGAAAATACTATTAGAATATCGGTAGAAAAATTGCCAAAAGGCAATTACATCATTACTGCCAGAGACCAAAACGGAAATACCGTGACACAGAAATTCATTAAAGAATAATATTACCAACCCAATCCTTTGAGAGTTTGGAAACTCTGAAAGGGTTACGATGGCAAAAACTTACAAAATATGCTATTATTAAAATATGATTATGAAAACAAAACTATTTTTATCTTGCTTGGGGTTACTTACAACTCTTTATTATGCTCAAGTTCCACAAACTTATAAAGATTTTAATGGAACTACTCACAATCTATACGCCTGGAGTGGGAGCAAAGTAATGCTTCTATCATCATCTAATACATTAGATACAAGCACAATGCAGAGATGGGTCACTGCAATGGACGGTACTTATAATTATTATCAATTATGTACAAACCGAGAGCCGACATTTTATACAAATGTAACTTACATTAACAATAGGTCTACAATTGCACAAGTGCCCTCTACTTGTGGGACAGGGTGCGGATATATTGGTTGGACAGGTATTGAACTGCAAACAGCATATTTCGATAATTTTTACAATACATTGCTGAGTAACAACCAATACAGCCAAGAACCATTCTATGAATTCGGTAGGAATTTTTGGTTCTATTCCGACCAATTACAGTATAAATCTAATGACCCCATCGTAACGGGATATGCTTGTTTTATGAGATTTATGTCTATGGAAAATCAAAATCTTCAAGGTGCACCTTTTTATAATTCTCAAAATGGACTATTGACTTGGACACAGGTAGTATCTCAGATTAAGGGACTTGTCGATACATATATGGCAAATCAAAATTTGAATTGGTCTAATACTTTAGGCGTAGGAAGTGGAGTCCCTAATTCAGGTTGGGGTGGAACCGATTTATTTACTTCTTTCTGTTTCAAACTACGTGATATGTATGGTGAAAACTGGGTGCGAAAAGTATGGCGTTTTGCAGGGCAGCGTCCAGCTGCTGCAACAACACAAGATGCGGTAGATAATTTCATTATTGCTTCCTCACAAGCTGCAAATACAAATTTGACTGCACAATTTGTATCTTGGAAATGGCCTGTATCTACCAACTTAAATACAATTATAGATAATATTTTAAGCACAAAAGAGCATTCCTTACAGCAACTTAAGATTTATCCAAATCCAGTAAAAGATATTCTCAACTTATCTGAAGAAGTTTCCGATGTCAGAATATTGGATGTTTCTGGAAAAACCATCAAAACAATTTTAAATTCAAGAAAATCTGTAGATGTTTCTGGGCTGTCAAAAGGCGTTTATGTGATTTCTGCTTCTACGAAAACAGGAGAAAAAATCAATAAAAAGTTTGTTAAAGAATAATAACGCGCTATCTAGAACTATAAAACGTTTCCGCTTTTGCAGAAGCGTTTTTTTTCAACTGTAGTTAAACTGAATCCCGTAAGTCGGCCACGAGATGGCCAGCAGAACTCCGGAAATTAAAGCGAGTAGAAGGTTTTTCATTGTTAATTAAATTTTATCGACACTAAAAAATAATGCGGAATTTTAAATTTTTCTCCCAGTTTTTCAGGAGCAATATTAGATTGTGCAACTTCGCAGTAAGAACCGGTACCATCTTCGTGGATGGTGGGTGTTATAATCGCAAAAATTGCATTTTTCTTATTCATGTCTAAGCTGATTTCTTCTTTGCTGCCGAAGAAGTTTTTCAAAGCATAATCATCTTCGTCATTGTCTAATTTGGCGTAGAACTTTTTGGAATAAAATCCTTGCCCCGAAGCCGTTTTTCCTATGACGAATGTTTTTAGTTTTCCGTCAGATAATTTGAAAGCAAACTTCAGAGATAGTTTATCCTTATCAATCATGAAAATATCGGCCTCAGAACCATCAAAAAGAACAGAGCTTTTGACCAGTTTGCCGTTTTTGAATTCTTCCAGACTGATGTTATAAGATTTACCTTTGAGATTTTCCGACTGAAAATTAAGTTTCTCAAAAAATAGATTTTCAAAATTAATTAAATCCTGAATGTCTTGATTTTCACTTCCATAGTTGGAGGTTACTTTTATATTTTGAGCAAAAGCTAAGCTTGTAATCAAAGTTAAAGAGTATATTAGTTTTTTCATTTTTTTAATTAAATTTAATGAATATCCGTTATTAGCAATCAATCAGTTTTTAAGGGTTTGTTTGTCATTCACTGAGTCGAATCGTCTATTTTCGAAGGAATCTGGATACGCTGAAAATTAAACATTTAAAATTCCTGCGGAATGACAAATATTGTGTTGTATTTTAAGAAAACATCTTCTTTCTCAGGACATAAAATCCGACTCCCAAAGCTCCAATAATTCCTAGCGGCAAAAGCAGATTAAACCATTGCCAGTCCGTTTTTTCTTCGTCAATTCTTTGTCTGTCGAGCAATCTTACTTCTATCGTTCTGTCTCGCAGCTCCATGATGTTGCTGTCGTCCAGCAGATAATCCAAAGCATTTCTCAGGAATTGCGCATTGCCATAATGTTCTTTGGTCAGCAAGTCTTCGCCCAATGGAAGAGGTTTTCCTTTCCACATCTGGTTTCTGGCAATGTCACCGTCAGCTATTACCAGCATTTTATTGTCGGAACTTTGCGCTCTGAAGCCGGGATAAGAATTTCTTTCGCTTCTGGTGGCATAGGCCGATTGGAATTTTCCTTCCAAAGCCACCGCAAAAATCTTAGGCTGTGATGGCCGTTCCATCTCGCCAATGCTGTCCGTTCTTACAATTTCAGAAAGTGCAACATAATTCGGAACTGTTTTGCTGGTGGTTCTTTCACTGGATTCGAAGAGAACTTTGGTTTTGATATTGGGCCTGCCCAGCGTGTCAATCGACGTTGGAAATTCGAACTTGACAGGGTTGATATTTTTGGTAATCGGATTTTTGGTTTCAGCAATTCCGAGTGGGAAATAAGGCCAGAGAAAACTGCTGTATTGCGGATTGCCGGCCACCTCACCGGAAACAATTCTTACCAACGCCGATTTTTTCATATCCTTGGTGAGAGCCGGATTGATTCTGAGGCCATAATTGAACATAAAATCCGTCAGGTTAAGGTCAATCGGGTAAGCCATAATTTTCTTGGCTTGGAACAATGTATCCATTTCAGCATTCACGGCATCAATCATCCAAAGTGTTTTTCCGCCATTCATAATATATTGGTCCAGAATCACTTTTTCGGTATCGGTAAAGGCTTTTCTTGGTTTGGCAATCACCAGAGCGTCCATTTGTTTCAGTTTCGGGACGTCAGCCATAGATAATTCGGTTTTGTTTTCCGGAATGATGGGGCCAATGTTGTAATTCTCCATTGCCAAATCCAGAAATCCACGAAACTCATCAGGCCGCAATTCGTCTTGATTAACCAGAAAACCAATATTCTTTGCCGTTTCTTCCGTCATTCCCTTGATGGTGGAAGCGAAATTATATTCCAGGTTTTCAATCGATTTGCTAAGCTGTGTTGCCGCATCAATTCCGGATTGCTGAACAATCAGTGGTACCGAAGTGCCGTAACCATTGTACTTGATGGCTGCGTAAGGAAACATTACGATTTCGGAGATTTTTCCGTCCTTCATATCCGGAAGGATCGATGGCTGCATTCCCATTCCTTTCAGCGTATCCTGCGGAATTTTCTCAGCAATCGGGTCCCGGAATTTGTAATCGATTTTCGGATTGATTTTCCGGAACTCGTCAAGCATAAATTTGGTCTCGTTCGAAAGCTGTTTGAAGGAAGCCGGAAAATCGCCTTCCAGATAAACCTCAATCGTCATTGGTTTCTTGACATTCTCCAAAACCTTGATAGTCGATTCCGAAAGGGTGTAGCGTTTTTCCGCCGTCAAATCAAAACGTTTATAAACGATGCCGCTCATCCCGATCATCAGGAGAACAGCGATGATAATCAAAGTGATTTTATTTTTTTTATTCATCTTTATTTGGTTGACAGTTTTTAGTTGTCATTTAAGTATTTGATTCTCAATTTTGAATCTTTTATACACTTAGTTGAATGATTTTACTCGTCGATGAGTCTTTTCTACTCAACGGAGAGTGATTTTAGTCTTCGATGAGTCTTTTCTACTCAATGGAGAGTGATTTTACTCTTCGGTGAGTCTTTTTAACTCAACGGAGAGCGATTTTACACGTCGATGAGTCTTTTTTACTCAAAAGTGTATCTTTTTTACTCATCGTTGAGTTATTGATACTTGCTGTTGAATGTTTTTATTTCTTTTTCCAGACAAACCAACTTGCTAATCCCAATCCTAAGAATACCACGAAAAGAAAATAGCAAACATCTCTGGTGTCAATTTGACCTCTTGTAAATGCCAGAAAGTGTTGGTAAAACCCGATATTCTGCAAAATATAATCTGCGCCTCCCATCAATTTATAACTCGCCAGTTGCTCAATCCCAAAATAGAGAATAAAACAAAGGAAAACGCCTAATAGATAAGCCATAATTTGATTGGATGACAATGAGGAAGCCAAAACCCCGACGGCGGAGAAAGCGGCGATTAAAATCATCAATCCTATATAACTTCCGAAAGTCATACTGCCGTCGATATTACCTTCCGGAACACCTAAAACGTAAACGGTGTAATAATAAACCAAACTTGGCAACAAACATAAGACGCCAACCAGCCAGACGGAAAGGAATTTCCCGCCAACGATTTCGGTGATTTTTACAGGTTGGGAAAACAGCCAGAATAATGTTCCGGATTGCTCTTCCTCAGCCAAAGTTCTCATGCTGATGGCCGGAATGATGAACATAAAAAGCCAGGGCGCAAGTACAAAGAAGCTTTGTAAAGTGGCACTTCCAATCTCGAAAATATTGAAATTATTCTCGAAGAAGAACAGGAACAGTGCGGAAATAATGCTGAAAGCTGCGATGATGATCCACGCACTCCAGTTTCCGAAAAAATTCCAAAGTTCCTTTTTGAATATAGCGATCATAAGTTAGTTGTAGAGTTGGGGGTTTGAGTGTTTGAGTGTTTTTGAGAGTTTTGCTGTGTTACTATCCGTCTATCATCTATTATCTTTATTCCTATTCACCAATTTTACAACGGAAGTTATCAGGATAATGATTCCGAAAAACCCTAGTAATAATTGCCACCAATATTCTATAACGGCATATTTGAGAATTACGGTAAAAACAACAGCAAATAAAATAAAGGTTGCAATCTCGTTGAATTGCCGGAGTTTGATATTTGGAATCGGGAGTGTGTTTCCGTTGAGGTTTTTCAGTTCTTTCACGCGTTTCCAGCACCATAAATGGTAAATCCCAAGTCCAACAAGAAAAGTCAGTTTCAGGTGAAACCAGGGCGTTTTCAGCAAGGCTGAATTAAGGAAGATCATTGTGATTCCGCTTAATAGCATCAAGATTCCGGCAGGAACGGTAATGATGTTCCAAAGCCTGACAGCCATAAAAGCGTATTGATTTCTGAGAATCTGCTGTTTCACCTCATCAAATTCATCCGTATCTTTATAATACACAAACAACCTTACGAGATAGAAAATCCCGGCAAAGTAGCTGACCATGAAAATAATGTGAATCGCCTTGATAATCGTGTAAAGCATCTGCGGATTTTTTGCAAAGATACTTTTTCTTAGATGAAGATGAAACAGTAAACTAAGCTTAGTGATATTGATATTTGTGAATGATAATGTATTTATATTGATGATTCTTCAAAGAAATGATCTATTTTAGCGGAAAAATTTTAGCTATGAAATTAAAATTACTATTTCTACTTTCTTGTCTAACCTCCATTTTTGTTTTCTCCCAGTCTGCGAGATTTGTGAATAAGGAAGTTGCAGACTACCATTCCAGGAAAATCGTTTTCCAGCCTGAAAACCTGTTTTCTTTAGATACTTCTGATAAGAATCTATCCTACCAGAATGCCGCAAGAGATTTAAAGGTACTAAAACTGGATACGGAAAAACTTAATAAATTGCTTTCCGAAAAACCGGATGCCGTAGCATTTGCTTTTCCATTCGAAGATCGCACCTTAACTGTGGAAATGGTGCGTGTGGATATCTATGCGCCAGAATTCCAACTAGAGACTAATAAAAATAAGATTACAGATTTTAAAAAAGGACTTTTTTACCGAGGCATCATTAAAGGTGATGAAAGATCTGTGGCAGCTTTCAGTTTTTTTGAAAACGATGTCATTGGTGTCACATCTGCCATCAAAATAGGTAATGTGACATTGGGAAAAGCCAAGGGTTCTGAGGATTTTGTAGTCTATAATGATCAGAAATTGACAGGTGTCAACCCATTTATTTGTCAGACCGATGAAATGATGATGGCTGAGCAGCGCAAAATCAGTTTCGATCCACGGATGTCCAAATCAGCCACGCTTACAAATAATTGCGTGAGGATCTATTATGAGATTTGTAATCAGCCTTTTTTGCAGAATAGTTCCAGTGTGCAGAACACATTGAACTGGATATCGGCTGTTCATAATAATATTAACACGTTGTATTATAATGATGGTGTAAAAATGTCACTGAAAAAGGTTTTCATCTGGGAAACAGCAGATCCTTACACCGGAGATTTCAGTGATAATCTTTACAATTTCAGGATTAACAGGTCTTTCTTTGACGGAGATCTGGCACATCTTGTAAATTATCCTTCCACTACCAGCGTGGCATTTTTAGATTCTCTCTGTGGAGAAGACCACTATGCTTATTCAGGTGTCAATATGACTTATAATTCATTGCCGACTTATTCATGGATCATTGATGCGATGACACATGAAATGGGACATTCATTAGGATCACCACACACGCATGACTGCTCTTGGAATGGAAATAATACGCCTATAGACGGATGTGGCCCGGTGGCAGGTTATGCCGGAGTGTTCTGTGATGAGGTGGCACCACTACCCGAAGGAGGAGGAACTATTATGAGCTACTGTCATCTCTTGAGTTATGTAGGAAAAAATTTCGCCAAAGGTTTTGGGGAACAGCCGTCGGCACTCATTCGGCAGACAATCGATTCTAAAATTTGTCTTTCACAAGATTGTAATAACGCCTGTACGTCCGGGTCTACATCATTCGCAATTTCTGATGCTACCAGTACTTCAGTGAATGTCTCCGTGACTACTGTGCTGGCAGAGGGGCAGTGGAAGTATCGGGTGCTAAGCCCTGCTGGTGATCTGATTAAAGATGGAACAGCTTCTGGAAACAGTTTTACCATCATCGGACTCAGTCCGGGTACATTCTATAAAATAGAGGTTGGCACGGCTTGTTCCGGTACTGTTCAGCAATCTCAAATTGTATTGACAGATGATAACTGGTGCGGGAAAGTGATCACAGATGCAGGCGGTCCGGACGCCAATTATTTTGACGGAGAAAATTGGATCAAAACGATCTATCCTCAGTCAGAAGGTCAGAAAATGAAAATCACCTTCCAGGAATTTGATTTACAGCAAAGCAAGGATATATTTTCCGTAAGAAACGGACCAGCAGCAGATTCTCCTGCATTTCCCGGCAGTGCGGTAATGACCGGTGCTTTTATCAGGGGGCCTTTCCAGTCTACACATCCCACTGGTGCTATCACCATTGTATTCAAAGCAGATGCTGCGATTAACAGACCTGGGTTTAAAGCTATGTTAAGTTGCGAAACGTTAGGTACTAATGAGGAAAATGCGATTAAGTCCATTTTTGTAACGCCTAATCCTGTTAAATCACACTTTTCAGTACAGTCTCCGGATAAGATTTTGAAAGTAGAAATTTTAGACAGTTCTGGCAGACTGATGAAAACTTACCATGATATGTCGTCTGCTTCAAATTATTTTGAAGTGTCAGATCTAAGACCTGGAGTATATACCGTAAACATAAAAACGACGAAGGAAAAAGTAAGTACAAAATTAATTAAAGAGTAATAAAAAGTCTTTAAAACTAATTAAACCGCAATGATAATTGTGGTTTTTTATTTTTGATTAAAATTAATCGTGATCAATTTCAAAATGTTAAAATCGAGGTTTAGTAGAATCATCTGAAAAAAAAAGTGTTTTTTTGTGAGATAAATTAATTAGATAAAAAAATGAAGAGAGTTTTACAATTGTTATTCTCGGCAGGAGTTTTCATTTTTGGTTTTTCTCAAAACCTGAAACCTGTTGCATTGAGAGTGGCAGCAGAGAAGAAGGCAAAAAAGACATTTGTCAAATTCAGCCCTTTTACAAAGGATTATGCTTCAAAAAATGAGGCGTTGTACAAAAACGAAGCAGACGGCGTCACTGTGATGCACCTCAAGCCGCAAGAACTTCGGCAGATAATGACACAGAAGCCTGAAGTCCTGGAACTTGATTTTCCTTTTGGCGATCAGAATCTTACGGTAGAGCTGGTGAAAAATGATATTTTAGCAGGAGGATTCAACGTTACCACCGATAAGGGTGATGTTGCTTACGCACCTGGTGTTTACTATCAGGGCATCATTAAAGGCGACAATACTTCTGTCGTAGCATTTAGCTTTTTCGACGATGATGTGGTAGGCGTAGCTTCTAACAATACATTAGGCAATATTGTCTTGGGCAAGACTGCGAGTACAGGCGATTTTGTGACATACAGTGATTACAAAATGAAATCAAAAAATCCATTTTCGTGTAGCGCCGATGAGCTTCCTGAAAATAATGTGAATAAAATTTCATTTGACCCCAATAGGCAGAAAATTTCCAAAGATTCCAACAGCTGTATCAGAATCTACTTTGAGGTAGGCTATGGACCATACACGCAGAATCAATCCAATGTTACCAATACCTCCAATTGGGTAACGGCACTTTTTAATAATATCAAAACCCTTTATGATAACGAAAATGTGAAGGTTGCAATGAGCCAGATCTATGTGTGGACTTCCACAGATCCTTATTCAGGCACACCTTCTGTAATTCTCAATCAGTTCCGTACCACAAGAACTTCATTTAATGGGGATGTTGCTCAGCTAATCAGAAATCCCGCGACTACCAGCGTAGCATATGTGAATTCTGTCTGTGGGGCTTATAAATATTCATATTGTGGGGTTAATAACCAAAACCTTCCATTACCAGCATATTCCTGGAACATTGAAGCAATGACGCATGAATTGGGTCATAATTTCGGTTCACCACATACACATGCTTGTGCTTGGAACGGCAATAATACTGCAATTGACGGTTGTGGCCCTGCATCTGGAAACAATGAAGGCTGTGACGGACCTCTTCCTACAACTACCAAGGGAACTATCATGAGTTACTGTCACTTGGTAGGCTCTGTGGGGATTAGTTTCGCAAATGGCTTTGGACAGCAGCCCGGCGATCTTATCAGACAGACCATTGCTGCCAAACCATGCCTGGGATCAGACTGTATCAGTTCTTGTGATGTCACAGTAACTGCAGTCAATCTGAGTGCGCTTACCGGAACATCTGTAACAGCAACTATTGCAGATGCCACAGGAACCAATTGGAAGTACCGACTCAGCAAAACTACAGACGGATCAGTCTTGCAGTCCGGATCTACCAGTAATAAAGTTTTAAATTTTAATGGTCTGGAAGCCAATTCTTTTTATAAGCTGGAAGTGGGAACAGGATGTTCTAGTACTTATCAGCAGGCGCAGATCTTCATCACAGATGGATCTTGGTGTGGTAAAAGCGTTACCGATTCCGGAGGCGAAAATGCGAACTATTCTAACAATGAAGATTGGACCAAAACTTTCTACCCGGACTCTCCCGACCAAAAGCTTAAAATAACTTTTTCTGAATTTAATCTTGGATCGCATTATATCACTTTAAGAAATGGCCTTGCCAATTCTCCAGTCTTTCCGGGAGCCGCAAGATTAAGCGGCAGCACGGTGCCGGGATCTTTCGAATCTACACATGCTTCAGGTGCTATCACAATGACTTTCCGGTCAGATAATTCATTCACAGGATCTGGGTTCAAAGCTAATTTTAATTGTATAACGCTGGCTGTAGATGATGTGGTGAATGTGAAAAATGTCGTCCTTACACCGAATCCGGTTAAAAATCAATTCTCCCTCGCTGGTGTCAGAAAAATGTTGTCTGTAGAATTGTATGACATCTCCGGAAAATTAATCCGACAATTTGATAAAGACAGCGTTTCCAATAATTTGTTCGATATTTCCAGATTAAAAACCGGAAACTATATGCTTAAGGTTAGAATGGAAAACGAAACCTTCAGTAAAATGTTGATCAAGGAATAATCAATATTAAACCAACCCAAAAAGCCGGCAGTCAAAAAACTGCCGGGTTTTTTTTATGAAAATTCTACATAGATCTTTTCCCCGGTACTCATCCCGAAAAGGGTAGAAGCGCCGTTCAGCACGCTGCCTTTATATATGGTGATTTCCAGTAGTTCGGCATCATTAAAGATGACAGAGGATTTGCCATGGAATTCCGGTTCACGCACCCAGTCGGTGACCACGTCGGTGTATTGTTCCATGATTTTGGACAATACAATGTTCCGGAACCTTACGGTAAATTCATCATGAATAGAGGCATATTTCTCAAAGAATTTCCGACTGATGTTGGAGACTACATTGCCAAAATTATCAATATACATCACTTCGCCCACGATCATTTTCTCCGCTTCATTGTAGATAGCCTTGGGAAAAGATATGTCTTTAATGGTTTTAATTTTTCTGCCGATTACTTCCGGCAGGCCTCCTTTGTAAAGATGCATCGCTGCGGGTACGAAAATGTCAGCAGAAGGAAATGAAACCTTGTCATCAAAGCGGTTGTTAAGAGTAATTTCGTAAATCGCTTCCGGATTGATATCGAAAAACATCAGGTTAATGATGCCATTGTCTGCTGCAATAAAATAATGGCCGTCGATTTTGCAGATGATATTTTTCCTTGATTTGTGATGAAAACTGTCCACGGAAATGATGTGAATGCTGTTTTCCGGGAAAAATTTATAGGCATTTCTTACCACATAAGCCGTTTGCAACAGATTGTACGCAGCAATATTATGCGAGATATCCACCACTTTCACCTCCTCACTCCAGCTGAGTATTTTTCCCTTAATGCTGGCGACACGGTGGTCTACCAGTCCATAATCTGAAGTAAGTGTAATAACTGACATGGTGGCGTGATTTAGCTGCAAATTTAATACAATTCAATTTTTAAATCGGGCAAATCATATCAAATCTATTCATATATTTGTTAGACTAACTTCTAATACAATCTATGTTCGAAATAAATTATGAACTCGAAGGCATCGACACCAAAACGTTTTACGGTGTCCAAAATCAGAATTTCAACCTCTTAAAATCCACTTTCCCGACCCTTAAAATTACAGGAAGGGACAACTTTATCTTTGCGATGGGAAACCGCGAGGCGCTGGATGTTCTCAAACAAAAACTTGACGATATTTCTGCATACATCTCCAGGCACAATTCCATGGATGTCAAACATCTGGAATCCTTGCTAAAAATGAAGGATGACCATGAAAAACAATTGGTGTTTGATCAGGATATTATTGTAAAAGGTGTAAACGGTAAGGTAATAAAAGCCAAGACTACTAATCTCAAAAAACTTGTTCAGGTTTCGGAGAAGAAGGATATGGTGTTTGCCATCGGTCCTGCAGGAACCGGAAAAACCTACACCAGCGTGGCTCTGGCAGTAAGAGCACTCCGCGACAAGGAGGTCAAAAGAATTATTTTAACAAGACCGGCCGTAGAAGCTGGCGAAAGTTTGGGGTTTCTCCCCGGCGACCTGAAGGAAAAGCTGGATCCGTATTTGCAGCCGCTTTACGATGCTCTGCGCGATATGATTCCCCACGAAAAGCTGGAAGGCTTTATGGAAAAGAAGGTGATCGAAGTTGCGCCACTGGCTTTTATGCGCGGCAGAACTTTGGATGAGGCTTTCGTTATTTTGGATGAAGCTCAGAATACCACACATTCCCAGATGAAAATGTTTCTCACCAGAATGGGAATGAACGCTAAATTCATCATCACTGGCGACCCCAGCCAGGTAGATCTTCCACCAAAACAGCAGTCTGGTCTCAAAGAATCGATGAATATTCTGAAAGGCATTGACGAGATTGGCTTCGTACACCTTACCGAAGAAGATGTGGTGCGCCATCCGGTGGTGAAGAAGATTATCGTGGCTTACAATAACAGCGAAAAGAAGGAGCGTTAAAAATGGTACGGAAGTTGTTAATTTTTTCTTAATTAAATTTCGAAACTATGAAAAAATTATTAGCAATGGCAGCCATCGCTGTCTTCGGTCTTTCAAGTGCTCAGCAAGGATTCAAATTAGGTGCTCACATTGGAGTGCCAGTGAGTGATGCTGGTGACGTTTCTTCTTTTACTTTAGGTTTAGACGGTGCTTATATGTGGAATGTTGGGTCTGGTTTTGACCTTGGTGTTGCGACAGGCTACAGCCACTTTATAGGAAAAGATAATTGGGATGATTTTGGATTCATTCCTGTTGCAGTTGCCGGAAAATACAGGTTTCCAAGTTCACCGATTTCGTTAGGCTTAGACTTAGGTTATGGTATCTCTACAAAGGATGGTATTGACGGCGGCCTGTACTATCAACCAAAAGTGGCTTACAACTTTTCTCAAGGTGAGCTATATCTAGGATATCAGGGTGTTAACTCAAAAATTGGACCTTTTGATTTCAATGTAGGTGCTGTTAATCTAGGTTACAATTTCTTCTTGAAATAAATTTCATATAACATACGATATATTAAGTCTTTGTCAATTTTGACAGAGACTTTTTTTATCTCTTCATGTGTTCCATCAAATTTTATTCGAACTCAAGTTTTTGTTAAAATTTTCGTTCTTTGGATTTTAAGGCTCATCAAAAAATCGTAAATTCGCAGGAAAGCAAATCAGAAATAATGAGCAAATCAATTGAAGAGCTGAAAAGCCTTGCGACTCAGATCAGAAGAGATATCCTAAGAATGGTGAGCGCCGTGAACAGCGGACATCCGGGAGGATCTCTAGGGTGTACAGAATTTTTCGTGGCACTATATGGGGAAGTGTTGAATTATAAACTGCCATTCACTATGGAGGGCAAAGACGAGGATCTGTTTTTCCTCTCAAACGGACACATTTCGCCGGTTTTCTACAGTACACTGGCGAGATTCGGCTTTTTTCCGGTTGCAGAACTGGCTACCTTCCGAAAGCTGAATTCAAGATTACAAGGTCATCCTACGACGCATGAAGGTTTGCCGGGCATCAGAGTCGCTTCTGGCTCTTTGGGTCAGGGACTTTCCGTAGCATTAGGTGCGGCGCAGGGTAAAAAGATAGACGGCGATAAAGCACTGATCTACACCCTTCAAGGTGATGGCGAGCTTCAGGAAGGTCAGAACTGGGAAGCTTTCATGTACGCCGCTGCCAAGAAAGTGGACAATATTATTTCAACGATTGATTATAACGGTCGCCAGATCGATGGTGATACCGATGTGGTACTGACATTGGGAGATCTGCGTGCCAAGCTGGAAGCCTTTGGATGGCTGGTTCTGGATGAGCCTAAAGGAAATGACCTGGAAGCAGTCATTAACGTTCTTAACAAAGCCAAGGCAGAAACAGGAAAAGGAAAACCGGTTGCCATTCTCCTTCACACGGAGATGGGAAGCGGTGTAGATTATATGATGGGAAGCCATGCATGGCACGGCAAAGCACCTAATGCAGAGCAACTGGCCACTGCTATTAAGCAACTCTATTTGGAAGCACCGGCAGACTATTAAATATCAGTGATAAATTATCAGTGATGAATGATGTTTGAAGTCACTTATCAACTAACATTTATCAGCTATAATATTTATCCATCATTTATAAATCGTAATACAATGAAATATACATATACAGAAAAAAAAGATACACGTTCCGGTTTTGGTGCCGGCCTTGCCGAGCTGGCGGACAAAAATCATAATGTAGTAGCCCTTTGCGCAGATTTGATCGGTTCTCTCAAAATGGAGAAATTCATAGAAAAAGCGCCGGAAAGATTTTTCCAGACCGGGATTGCCGAAGCCAATATGATGGGAATGGCCGCAGGTCTTACCATCAACGGGAAAATTCCTTTTGCAGGAACATTTGCCAATTTTGCAACATCCAGAGTCTATGACCAGATTCGCCAGTCCATTGCATATTCCAACAAAAATGTGAAAATCGCAGCTTCCCACGCGGGTGTTACTCTGGGTGAGGATGGCGCCACGCACCAGGTTTTGGAAGATATCGGAATGATGAAAATGCTTCCGGGAATGACGGTCATCAACCCTTGCGATTATAACCAAACCAAAGCGGCGACTCTTGCTGCTGCCGAGCACCAAGGTCCTGTTTATTTGAGATTCGGGCGTCCTGTGGTTCCGGTTTTCATTCCGGAAGATATGCCTTTCGAGATTGGAAAAGGAATTTTATTGCAAGAAGGAACCGATGTAACCATTGTTGCCACCGGACATCTGGTTTGGGAATCTTTGCTAGCAGCCGACGAATTGGAGAAAGAAGGGATTTCTTGTGAGATCATCAATATCCACACCATCAAACCTCTGGACGAAGAAATTATTCTGAAATCTGTAGAAAAAACAGGCAAGATAGTTTCTGCCGAAGAGCACAATTATCTTGGCGGACTGGGAGAGTCCGTTGCGGGAATGCTTTCCAGAAAAAGACCAACACCTCAGGAATTTGTCGCCGTTCACGATACCTTTGGAGAGTCCGGAACGCCGGAAGAGCTTATGAAGAAATATCAGATCGATGCCGATGCTGTGGTGAAAGCAGTGAAAAGAATCATTGAGAGAACGAAATAATTTTAATTAATTATATTGTATAGAATCCACCATTTTCGGTGGATTTTTTGTTTAATGACTCATTTAAAATTTAAACTTACCTGCGGAATTCAAACAGAAATCTGCGAAAGTATAATCTGACCTGCGGAACTCAAACAGGAATCTGCGAAAGTCTAATCTGACCTGCGGAACTCAAACAGAAATCTGCGAAGGTATAATCTGACCTGCGGAACTCAAACAGAAATATGTGAAAATCTAATCTGACCTGGTAAATCAAACCAGACTTTTTTATCAATGAAAAATAGATGGTTTTAAATCATCCGTTTTTTTTATTTTTATGAAATAATAAAAAACACATTTAATGAAAATTACATTATCAGAATTGTCGACAAAAGATTTGGCAACACTCACACAGAGAATCATAAGCACAGCAGATTCAGGAAAATATTTGGTGATTGTTTCGCATCCGCTGCTGGAGGAAATCAAAGCAGAATATACTGATTATGATAAGGCTTATGGGAAAACAACGTTCAGTGGGAAGGGAAAATTGGTGGCTGATGCGGATAATGAAAGGGATACAGCATTCCGCAACTTCAAAAAATTTCTCGACGGCTACAAAGACATGCCACGACTGCCCCATTATCAGATGGCTGATGAGCTTTATCAAATGATTAAAAAGTATGGTCTGGCACTGGATAAGATGAGTTATTCTTCACAGACTGCACAAATGAAAAAGCTTCTGGAAGAGCTGGAACAGCCACAGAATCAGCAGAAAATCGATACGCTGTTTCTGACGACAACTCTGGATGACCTGAAGGCACAACAAACCGCTTTCGAAGAATTATTTGCTGAACAATCGGCTGCTAATGCTGAACTCAGGCTTACGAAAAGTGCATCGGCCACCCGAAGAAAATTGGAAAAAGTGCTGAAGTCTTTTCTGAATCTCATTACTGCAATGAAAAATGTGACCGAATGGCATCTGCTTTATGCGGAGATGAATGAATTGGCGATGGCGGCGAAGAATTCTGACCTCAATTAATTGTTATAAGAGACGGTTATTAGTTCTCAATTTTTTAATTTTGAAGATGCTTCAGATTCCTGACCATAAAATCCCAATTATCGAAATCAATACCGACTTTGATGTCCGGATTTTTATCAAAAGAGAAGACTTGATTCATCCAAAAATTTCCGGGAACAAATTCTGGAAGCTTTTCTTTAATGTCAATCACTACTTAGAAAAGAAACCTACGAATCCTCTATTAATCACTTTTGGCGGTGCGTTTTCCAATCATATCGCATCGGTTGCAGCTTTTGGAAAACAATTTGATATTCCCACAATCGGAATCATCAGAGGAAATGAACTGGAAAATAATTGGCAAAAAAACCCTACACTGTCCGAAGCTTCCGAAAACGGGATGCACTTCCTCTTCGTTTCAAGAGAAGACTATCAAAACAAAGGAAAATTGATACAAGAATTTTCCGAAAAATATCCTGATGCACTAATCATTCCCGAAGGCGGAAGTAATGAAACGGCAGTTGAAGGTATCCGGTATATGCTGGGAAATGACACCAAAGATTTTGACTATCTTTGCACAGCAGTTGGCACGGGAGGAACCATTGCCGGGATTTCTAAGTGTGCAGAGCAGTATCAGAAAGTCATTGGAATCAAAGTTGTGAAGGATGATTCTTTGCAAAAATCAATTTCGGAATGGAGTGGTAGAAATAATTTTGAATTGATAGATGCCGGAGAAAGCCGCTACGGAAAAATATCTGATGAAAATGTCCGTTTTATAAACTGGTTTCATCAGGAATTTCAGATTCCGCTGGACCCGATTTACACCGGAAAAATGATGCAGACAATTTTTGATTGGGCAGAAAAAGGTTTTTTTCCGAAAGATTCCAAGATTCTGGCCTTTCATACGGGTGGATTGCAAGGGATAAAGGGAGCGAATCAGTTTTTGAAAAATAAAGGAAGAATTCAGATAAATGAATATCCATAATATTGTCTTTCCGTAGAAATCTAAATGTAATTTCAATTCTAGAGAGATTCCTACGGAATGACAAAAATGCGATTTATGTGAAAGCCCCTAGCCCCGATGTTCTATGTTAATATGCAAATTCTTCAAGTTAAAATTCTATAGTTTTTTTGATAATCTGATTGATAAGGAATTTTATTTTTTACCACACTGAAGCAAATCCTCAAAAGTTTGTTGCA
>CAJYWD010000023.1 GCA_913778505.1 uncultured Chryseobacterium sp. | reverse complement strand
CCATTAACCAAGTCGCAGAAGTCCAACCGTCCGAATCATATTCGCCATAGTTTTCAGCTGTTTTTTCGAAATTGTAGGAATACGGCAATTCCGTCGGTGTCCAGACGGATTTTGGTCCAGCCCAGCCAGAGCCACAATCTGCATTTTTTAGAAAGAACTGGTAGCGTTTTCCAGCTTGTAAGTTATCAAAAATCTTAGTTGTTAAGGAAGTAACTCCTTTAGATGAAACCGATGTGTCAAACGTTGTCAAACCTGTATCGTAATTGCTGATTCCATCCGTAGCCGTCCAATTGATGGTCACAGCGTTCGGCTTAAGGTTGGAAACCTCAAATCCATTCAGAGAAGGCATCACACAATCCGCAGACTGACTGATGTACAAATCATCCAAAGCCAGATAAGTTCCGCTGTTCGTGTTATTGACGAAAGCCAGGTATACCGTTTTGCCTTTATAGGCCGACAAATCCAGATTATGACTGGCGTAATCGAAAGGTTGCTCGGCATCGATTTGTGTCAAGGTCGTGAAAGATTCCATATTATTATTCGTTTCCGAAATCTTTACAGCATAAGAATCTGTGTATTCCAAATCGTAGGATTTTCCTTTCCAGTAAAGTGTCGGCGTTCCTGTGTTGGGAATCGTAATGGCCGGTGTAATCAGCCAATCGTTGGCCTGGCCTTCTGTAGAATAATAAGAAGTACTGAAGGCAATTTTGTTATCATAACCGTCGTAGAACTGAATCCAGGCTTCTGTATTGAATTCCTGAATCTCTGCCCATTCCGGAACGGTCAAACCGTCAGCATTGATAGTTTTGAATTGAGAAAGCGGCGTTCCGTTATTATTTTCGAAGCCTGCGCTGAAGATTTGTGCATTGAGATTCAGCACTGCGGCCAAACCTAAAATAGTGTAGATTTTCTTTTTCACTTTTAATCGTTTACGTTAATAAAAACGCACGAATTTCCGAATCTTTTATGCAATTCTATCCAAGATAAATATTTATTTATCCACATTAATGAAACTTTATCAGAGGAAAGGCTTCATCTCATCTTCAATATTTTTTCTTAGGTCTTTCAGTTTGATGGCATATTGCTCCATTTGGATTTCCTTTTGAGTAACCGGAATCCATTTCGGAACCTGGACGGATTTTCCATTTTCGTCCACGGCAACAAAAACGATGATGCAATGCGTTCTTTTCTCAAATTTTTTCTCCTTGACATTCCTCGAAAATACATCGATTGAAATGTGCATACTGGAATTTCCCGTAAAAATCACCTTGGATTCCAGCTTCACAATTTCCCCGATTTTAATGGGTTTATAAAATCTAATTCCACCGACATAAACCGTGACACAATAAGTTCCCGACCAGTTGCTGGCACAGGCATAACCGACTTGGTCTATCCATTTCATCACGCTTCCGCCGTGAACATTGCCTCCGAAATTAACATCTGTCGGTTCAGAAATAAACTGAAACGTCACCGGTTTGTTTTCCATTCGATTTTTATTTGTATCAAAAATAGGGAAGAATATTGAGATTTGACAGAAATTGTTGTAAAGTGTCGCTCCTCCGGAGCTTTTAAAAATGAAAATTTGTTAGAACCATTTCGCTCCTACGGAACTCTGCAAAAAACTGCTGTGTAATTTGATAATTCGTAATCTCCAATTACAGCAGAATGTTGGAAATGCGTGAGCGATTGCAGCGGCTATCCTTTTGCTTTTTCGGCATTAGCTAAGGATTGGAAAAAAGCAATAGATAATAGCGGAAAGCGCGACCCGCTTGTTCCGAAATTTTCGGGACAAAGGGACACGCCCAAATAATTTCCGTAAATTTGAGATGTAAAACCGAAAATCTGAATAATGAAAAAAGTATTCTATCTCAAAACCTGCGGAACGAACAAGAAGATTATGACGCCGCTTGACCTGTCCGACTGGGAACTGAGAGAAATCAAATCCCAACCTGTAACCGAAGCCGAACTGGAAGAAATGTATGATAAAACGAAATCCTACGAAGCGCTTTTTAGCAAAAAATCGACGCAAATCAAGGAAAGAGGTATTGATGTGAGTTCTTTGCAAGAAAAGGATTTTAAGAAATTAATTCTGGATCATTACAGTTTTTTGAAACGTCCGGTTTTTTTGACAGATAAAGAGGTTTTCGCAGGAAGTGACAAAAAGAATCTTGAAAATCTTAATGCATTTTTTGAGAAATAATAATTTCTCGCAGATTTAGCTGATTAGGCTGATTTTGTTATCTGCTAAATCGGCATAATCTGCGAGCGTTTTAATGTTTAATATTTGATGAAACGTTCCGGAACTGCAGATTTGCCATTGCATTACGGTCAGGTTCCGCCCTGGTTGTATGAACGTATGTCCAGGCTTGGACTGGCAATTGTTGAAGTCATTCTTGCGGATTACGGAAAAGATGAAGTCCTGCGACGATTGGCTGACCCATTTTGGTTCCAGAGTTTTGGAGCAGTGATGGGAATGGACTGGCATTCTTCAGGAATTACTACATCTGTGATGGGCGCTTTGAAAAGAGCCATCAATCCGAATTCTAAATCTCTCGGCATTTACATTGCCGGCGGAAAAGGAAAATTCTCCAAAGATGTACCAAACGAGTTACTGAGAATTGCAGATTCTACAGGACTTGACGGAAATGAGTTGGTACGTTGCAGTAAATTGTCTGCGAAGGTTGATAACACAGCGATTCAGGATGGTTATCAGCTTTATCTGCACAATTTTATTTTGTCTGACCAAGGAAATTGGGCGGTTGTTCAGCAAGGGATGCACGGTTCCGACGGAACGGCGAGACGTTATCATTGGCTGTCAGAAAATGTAACTTCTTTTGTGAATGAACCTCACACGGGAATCTCAGGCGTTAATCGTGGAAATATTCTCAATTTGACATCTTCCGAAGCGGAACAAAACCGAAATGGCATCGTTGACATCACCAAAACCGATTCCGAGAAATGGATGCAGGATTTCCAGCGTTTGATTTTGCCGGCTCATCACGAGGTTTTGGCGAGTGATGTGGATATGAAAAAGCTCGGCAATATTCTTTGGCTGGCGAGAGAAAATGAACCTGAGAATTTTGAAGATTTGCTGATGCTGAAAGGTGTTGGTCCGCGAACGATGCAGTCTCTGGCTTTGGTGAGTGAAGTGATTCACGGGGCGCCTTCCAGATTTACAGACCCTGCACGTTTTTCTTTTGCACACGGGGGAAAAGACGGTCATCCGTTTCCTGTTCCGACCCAAACTTATGACGAAACGATTTTTATTCTGCGAACCGGAATTGAGAAATCGAAGTTGGGAAATCAGGATAAGAACCAAGCTATTAAAAAACTACACGAGATTGCTGTGAGAACAGAAGAGAACTTTACACCGGATTTTAGTCTTGAAAAAGTGATAGAAGAGGAGCGACAAAACTCCTGGCGATTTGGTGGAAAAACGGTTTTTGGCGATGCGAAGCCTCCGAAACCGAATGATGGGATTCAGTTGAGTTTGTTTTGATTTTCAATTTTTTGTTTTAATATTCTAAAACATTTTATTCTTTTTGTTTCACTTTAGTGAAACTTTTTTTTTATTTTTGTATTGTAAACACAAATATGAAATACAGAAGAATCACATTTTTCAAAAGCTATTTCCAAGATTTCTTTGATAAACAAACTGTAAAAGTGAAAACGAAAATCGTTTGGACTTTTGAACTGATAGAAGATTTGCAAAGGGTACCGGAAACTTATCTTAAACATCTGGAAAATACTGACGGATTGTACGAAATCCGTGTGCAGGTTGCGAGTGATATTTTTAGAATTTTCTGCTTTTTTGATGAAGGAAAACTGATTGTTGTTGCAAACAGCTTTCAAAAGAAAACTCAGAAGACACCTAAGAAAGAAATAGAAATGGCATTAAAAATCAAAAAGGAATATGAAGACAGTAAATAAAAATCTAACTACTCTGGAAGACTTCAAAGAGAAGAATTTTGGTAAGCGTGGAACCAAAGAACGCGACGAATTGGAAGCTGGTTACGACAATTTTAAAATTGGAGCACTCATCCACGATACACGTTTAGAACTGGGTATGACTCAAGAACAACTAGCTGAAAAGGTTGGAACAAGCAAATCTTATATTTCTAAAATTGAAAATAATCTGAAAGAAGCAAGGATTTCTACGCTTCAAAAAATTGTTGAACTAGGTTTTGGTGGGCGATTGGAGTTGAGTATTAAAATTTGATTTTAAAATATTTATGCAAAGATATTTTTATAACAAGTATACTATTGAGGTTTTTAATGGTTCAACATTTTCGCTTACTTCAAATGATAATTTGGAAGTTTATGAGAATATTTACTTTGGAGAAGTTGCTGAACAATATCCAACTTCAAAACACGGAATTAAATTGATTGATAATGATAAAGAAATTAAAAATTGTTTAATTATTGGTTCAGGTGGAGCAACAACTATCCATCCGAACTCTTCTATTTTAGATAATGACAATATCCTCATTTGTTGTTCTGACTCGGTTTTTTCTATTTCAATCGTTGATTTAAAATTAAAATGGGTTAAGAAATTAGATATGGCAACTTGTTTCCAAATCTTTAAAATTGAAAATGATTTTGTAATTCACGGAGAATTAGAAATTACAAGAATTAATAGTTTTGGAAATATTATTTGGCAATTTGGTGGTGCTGATATTTTTGTTTCTATGGATGAAGAAGATGCTTTTCAGCTTAATGATAATCATATTGTTTTGAAGGATTTTACAGGGACAAGTTATATGATTGATTTTGATGGAAATATCATTTGATAGACAAAATTATTCTGACAAATTGAACCCAAAATTTACTTAAATTAGCTTACTTAGTATTATAAATAACAAAGGATGAAATTACCTAAAAATTTAATAGGAGTAGTAAAAACAATAAAAGATACTACTCATCGTAATATCAGAACTAATGATGATTGTTTCAAAGAAATTTCTGTAATTGAAAAGCAATATGATGAAAAAGGGAATTTGATAATGCAATTTCTTTTGGAAGATAATAAAATTGAACAAAAAGAATTTTATGAATATGATAATTTTGGAAATCAAATCTCCTATTCTAAATACAAATATATGACCGATTTTACTTTCAAAGATGATGATGGTCTATCGTGTGTAGAAGAAAGAAAATTTAAGTTCAATGAAAAAAATGATTTGATTTATGAATTTGAAAGTTGGAGTACTAATGAACACGACGGGGGTAAGGAGCTTTATTATGATTATGAATATAATTTGCAAGGGAAAATTTTACAGAAAATTACGAAAACATCAGATAATTCAACTGTAAATATTGAGGAGTTTGAGTATTATGAGAATGGAAATTTAAAAAGAAGAAAGTATTCAAAAACAGAAAATTTTAATGATGAAATAATTTATTGGGAGTACAAACTTGATGAAAATGGTTTAGTATTAGAACATACATCCTATGAAGATTTTAAAGATGGAAGTCCTGTAATAGATGAAAAAACAACTACCGAAGTAAATAAATTCTAATATTTTTTTGATAATATAGAAAAACCCTCCGAAAAATTCAGAGGGTTTATTATTTAAATCAAATTGATTCTTTAATAAGAACCCTTCTCAATAAAATGAGCGGCAATTTTTTCTGTCAATGCAATTGGATTTGGTGTGTTCACGTACTTTGTAAAACGTCTGAGTCCAGCTAACATCATTCTTTGCTCGTCGCCTTCGGAGAAAGAAACGATACCTTCTTTGGCATTGGTTGTGATGATTTCAACCGCTTTGTAAAGGTTCAGTCTTGCCATTGCCGCTTCTACAGAATCTGTTGAGAAATGTTTCTCAGCTCTCAGGATGGCGGATTCTGCCATATAGATTTGGTTCAGGATTTCGGAAGCGTTTAATAGCAAATGCTGTTGCTTCTCGATGTCCATCATATATTTTTGAAGTGCAGAACCGGAAACCATCAGGAATACTTTCTTCAAGTTCTTAATCACTTCTTTTTCCTCAGACATATATTCTGAATAATCAGGAATATCAAAAGACGGAATGCTCATCAATTCTTTAGCGACGTTTTTCGCAGGTGTTAACAAATCGATTTTACCTTGCATCGCCCGTTTGATTAACATTCCAACTGCCAAAAGTCTGTTGATTTCGTTGGTTCCTTCGTAGATTCTGGAAATTCTGGAATCTCTCCAGGCCGCTTCCATCGGCGTATCTTCGGAGAAGCCCATTCCACCAAAGATTTGGATACCTTCATCGGCTGTATGTTGCGCTAAATCTGATACGAAAACTTTCAGGATAGAACATTCAACTGCGAATTCTTCCACACCTTTCAGTTCGGCTTGCTCGTGGTTCATCCCGCCTGCAACCAATTCCTCGATTTTATCTTCTACATTTTTCGCTGCTCTGTAAGAACCAGCTTCACTCACGAAAGCGCCTGTCGCCATCTCAGCTAATTTTTTACGAATCGCTCCAAATGTATTGATAGAAACTCCGAATTGCTTTCTTTCCGCTGAATAATTCAAAGAATAATTCAGGATTCTTCTTTGGGCATCCAGACAAGCTGCAGCCAATTTGATACGACCAACGTTAAGCGCATTAAGAGCGATTTTGAAACCGTTGTTTCTTTCGCCCAAAAGATTCTCAACTGGAACTTTCATATCATTGAAAAACACCTGACGTGTAGAAGACGCACGGATTCCCAATTTGTGTTCCTCCTCGCCAAAAGTCAGACTTTCCGGATTTTCCAATTCTGAACGATTGATAACAAATCCTGTGATGTTTTTGTCATCATCAATCTTGGCAAATAATGTGAAAGTATCTGCAAATCCTGCATTGGAAATCCACATTTTTTGTCCATTAATAATATAATGTTTTCCATCTTCGGACAATTTAGCTCTAGTTTTTCCGCTATTGGCATCAGAACCTGCATCCGGCTCAGTCAAACAATACGCTCCGAATTTAGTTCCGGCAGCCAAATCCGGAAGATATTTCTGCTTTTGTTCTTCTGTTCCGTAAAGTAAAATTGGCAATGTTCCGATTCCGGTATGTGCACCATAAGCCGTTGCCAATGAACCTGTAGAACCGGAAAGATAATCGCAAGCCAGCATTGTGGTTACGAATCCCATTCCCAATCCGCCGTAAGCTTCCGGAACAGCAATTCCCAAAAATCCCATTTCCCCGATTTTACGCATCACTTCCTCAGTATAAGCGTAATCTTTTTTCTCGAATCTTTCCTTATTCGGAACCACTTCTTTATCGATGAATTCCTTCGCAGAATCACGAAGCATCTTTTGTTCTTCGGACAATTCCTCGATGCTGAAAATTTCCTGAGCAGTAATATCCTTTACAAGGAATTCGCCGCCGTCTAATGTTTTTGTATCTGTTGACATAATATTTTTGTGATTTTAAATTTTTTAATTTGAGATGATAGATAATAGATGGATAGATGATAGACTTTGATTGAAATATTTTTAAGCATTTTTTCGTCTATTTTCTATCCGTCTATCATCTTCTAATCTTTTAAAGTGTTTTGGAATACCATTGTTGCTCTTTGAAATTCTTCAATTTTGACTTCGAAGATTTCTGTTTTTTCATCGGATAAATATTTTCGATGATTTGCCAATAAAATTTGTGTCTGCAGCTCAAACGATGAACCTAAAGAAACATCTAAAAAATGACTGAAAGATTTGTTAGTTCTACTTGAACCTTCTGCAATATTTGACGGAATTGAAATTGAACATCTGTCCATTTGACTTTTCAAACCATATTTTTCATAAGTTGGAAAAGTATCCGTTAAATCTAAAGTCAATCTTGATAATTCCATTGCCATTTGCCAAATCTTAAGCTTCTTAAAATTGTGTCTTTTAAATTCATTCATTTGTTTTGATTTTAAAATTTTATTTGA
Organism: uncultured Chryseobacterium sp.; assembly: GCA_913778505.1. GTDB lineage: Bacteria > Bacteroidota > Bacteroidia > Flavobacteriales > Weeksellaceae > Epilithonimonas. The sequence continues at coordinate 105,884 of CAJYWD010000023.1, read as the reverse complement.
GATGATAGATAATAGACTGATAGATAATAGATTTTATAATTATTTTTTTTAAATCGTCTATCATCTATCCGTCCATTATCTATCCGTCTTAAAGCAACTCAAATACACTCGCCGCACCCTGACCTGTTCCTACGCACATGGTTACAACGCCATATTTGCTTTGTCTGCGTTTCATTTCGTCAAGAAGCTGAACGGTTAATTTAGTTCCTGTGCAACCCAATGGATGTCCAAGTGCGATGGCGCCACCATTTACGTTGACGATTTCTGGATTGATGTTTAATTCTCTTAAAATCGCAACGGATTGAGAAGCAAATGCTTCATTCAATTCAAATAAATCGATATCCGATTGTTTAAGTCCAGCTTGTTCCAACGCTTTTGGAATGGCATACATTGGTCCGATTCCCATAATTCTTGGCGGAACACCGACAGTAGAATAGGAGAGAAGTCTCGCAACCGGCGTCAGGTTTAATTCCTTCACCATTCTTTCGGACATTACCATTGTGAAAGCAGCGCCGTCAGAAGTTTGAGATGAATTACCAGCAGTTACAGAACCATTCGCAGCGAAAACCGGACGAAGTTTTGCCAACGCTTCAATCGACGTATCAGCTCTCGGGCCTTCGTCTTGTTTGAACGCATATTCTTTGGTCTGGATTTTTTCCTTTTCATCAAGGAAATTATATTTCACATCAATCGGAACAATCTGATTTTCAAATTTTCCTTCCTGTATCGCTTTAATTGCTTTCTGATGAGAATTAAAAGCAAACTGGTCTTGCTCTTCACGACTTACCTTAAACTCATTAGCAACTGCTTCTGCTGTCAGTCCCATTCCCCAATAATAATCGGGATTCGATTTGGCTAAATCTGTGTCAGGAATCGGTTTATAACCGCCCATTGGAATATAAGACATACTTTCTGCGCCACCGGCAATGATGCATTCTGCCATTCCGGCTTTGATTTTCGCTGCTGCAATCGCAATCGATTCTGAGCCTGAGGCGCAATATCTGTTCACGGTTACACCCGGAACTTTGTCGGTGTCCAGTCCCATTAAAGAAATCAGTCTTGCGACATTCAGGCCCTGTTCTGCTTCCGGCATTGCACAACCGACAATCAAATCGTCAATGCGGGCCGGGTCAAGATTTGGAACATCTTTCATCAGACGTTCTATCACCGTTGCCGCCATATCATCCGGGCGGGTAAAACGCAAAGAACCCTTCGGCGCTTTGCCAACTGCTGTTCTGTATCCTGTTACTATATATGCTTCCATTGTTTTTGTTGTATTTACGTATTAATGTAAAATGTATTAATGATTTTTTGTACTGGTAAAATGTATTAATGATTGAATTTTTGATTCAATTTTGCCAACATATTTTGAATATGTTTGATTTCAGAATAAATGATATTAAAATCATCGTTTTGAAAGAATCCCAAATCATTAGCAATTAATATTTGTGTTTCAAATTCGAATGATGAACCTAAAGCAATATTCAGAAAATGAGAAAATTGAGCATTTGTATCTCGACCAGCACCTTCAGCGATGTTAGACGGAATTGAATATAAACTTCTCCTTGATTGTGAAGTCAATCCAAACATTTCGTCCTTTGGAAAATTGTTAGAAGCCAAGTAAAATATTTTACAAAGTTTCATTGATTTTGTCCAAACTTCTAAATCTCTAAAATTGTGCATCGTTAATACATTAATACTTTTTACATTTTACAAAAATCTAATTCCTCACCGGTTTTCCTGTTTTCAACATTCCACCGATTCTCTCAAGCGTTTTTCTCTCTCCGCAAAGTGAAAGGAAGGCTTCTCTTTCCAAATCCAAAAGATATTGTTCAGAAACTTCTGTCTGCTCAGAAAGATTACCACCGGTCATGACGTAACCGATTTTGTTAGCTATTTTTCTATCGTGTTCTGATGCGTAACCACCTGCAACCATTTGGTCAGTTCCAACGTAGAACATTCCCATCGCTTCGTTTCCAAGAACTTTAACTTTCTCAGGAACCGGCGGTGCGTAGCCTAATTCATCCAAAACAATGGCCTGGCGTTTGGCTTCTGCAATTTGTCTATCTTTGTTAACGACGATGATATCTTTATCGGTCAGAATTCCCATTTGTTTAGCTTCGTGCGCAGAAGTTGCCACTTTTGCAGTTGCAATATTCATAAAGTAATTTCTCAAATGATTGGTTTTAACATCATCAGGAAGCGTTCCTTTCAATGCTCTTAAAGCAAATTCCTTGGTTCCACCACCGCCTGGAATCAAACCAACACCAACTTCTACCAAACCGATGTAGGTTTCAGCCGCAGCTACGATTTTGTCTGCATGCATAGAGAATTCACATCCGCCACCAAGCGTCATTCCGAAAGGTGCAGCGATGACAGGAATCGATGAATATCTCAATTTCATAGAAGTCTGCTGGAACATCGCAATCGCCATATTCAGTTCGTACCAATCCTGCTCAACCGCCATCATCATTACCATGGCGAGATTGGCGCCGACAGAGAAATTGTCAGCCTGATTTCCTACAACCAAACCTCTGTAATCTTTCTCGGCAATATCAATGGATTTATTCAGACCTTCCAAAACTCCACCGCCAAGAGAATTCATTTTTGAACGGAATTCGAAATTCAAAATACCGTCGCCAAGGTCAATTAAAGCGGATTCGGAATTGGACCAAACTGTTTTTTCTTTTCTGATATTATTAAGAATAATGAAAGCATCCTGACCCGGAATTGGTTCGTAAGTTTTCGTATTCTGATTGTAAAATAACTGTTTTCCGTTTTCCAGCTTGTAGAAAGATTCGTTTCCGGAAGCCAGCATTTCTTTGACCCAATCAGCGACTTTGTAACCTTCGCTTTCTACCAAATCAATTCCTTTTTGGACTCCAACAAAATCCCAGTTTTCGAACGGTCCGTATTTCCAGGCATAACCAGTTTTCATCGCATCATCGATAGAGTAGAACACATCCGTAATTTCCGGAACTCTTTGAGAAACATAGGCGAAAAGCGAAGCGAAATGTTTTCTAATCAATTCTCCGGCTTTGGATTGGTCTTTCAACAAAATCGGCAAACGGTTTTTCAAACTTCCGGCTTCTTTCGCTGTTGTAACAATCGGAAGTTTAGGCTGTTTTGTCGGTTCATAACCGAGCGTTTCATAATTTAGAACAAAACGGTTTACATTGCCGCCGGCATCTTTTTCTTTATAATAAAATCCTTTTTTAGCTTTATCACCCAAGAATTTATTTTCAATTAAGAAATTCAGAGTTTTTGAGTCTTTCAAAGCCTGAACCATTTCATCATCTTTAAGATTCGCCTGGAGTCCTTTGGTTACATTGAAAGCCGTATCCAAACCAACCAAATCTCCCAATTTGAAAGTCCCGGTTTTTGGACGATTCAGCAAATCTCCTGTCAGGGAATCGGCTTCTTCAATCGTTAAACCGATTTCTTCCGTCAGTTCCATAATCTTTGCCATCGAGTAAACCCCGACTCTGTTACCAATGAAACCTGGCGTATCTTTACAAAGAACGGTAGTTTTTCCAAGGAATTTTTCGCCGTAAGACATAAAGAAATCAATCACAGATTTATCCGTTTTCGGACCAGGAATCACTTCAAATAATTTCAGATATCTCGGCGGATTGAAAAAGTGTGTTCCGCAGAAGTGTTTTTGGAAATCTTCTGACCTTCCTTCCGACATCAGATGAATCGGGATTCCTGATGTGTTAGAAGTGACCAGAGTTCCTTCTTTACGAAGTTTGTCCACTTTTTCAAACATCGATTGTTTGATGTCCAGTCTTTCAACAATCACTTCAATCACCCAATCCGAGTATTTGATTTTCTCCAAATCATCTTCGAAGTTTCCAACTGTAATTCTGGACGCAAAAGATTTGTCATAGATGGGCGAAGGATTACTTTTCAAAGCAGCGTCCAGATGGCCTTGTGCCACGCTGTTCCTCGTTTTTTTGTCGGCGCCTTCCGAATCTTTCGGAGGCATATCCAACATCAAAACCTGAATACCGTTGCCAGCCAGATGACAGGCAATCCCGGAACCCATCACGCCGGAACCAAGAACCGTAACGTGTTTTATTTTTCTGTTCATTATTAGAAATATTTTATGATTTAATATTTTTCAGAAGAGTTTTCCTCTCGCTGATTTCACTGATTTTGCAGAATAATCTGTTCGATTTGCTTAATCAGCGAGAGTTTATTTTTCTTGATAATTATTTTTTATGATTTAGTTCGTTTGCGATTTTCAGGATGTCTGTCATCACTTCTTTGAAAACTTCAAATTTCTCGGGCACAATTCTCTCCAAGACTTTTTTGTTAAAGTTAAGGACAACTTCCTTTGATAAGTTTCTGGAATTAATACCTTTATCTGTTAGTTTGATAATCACTTCCCGTTTGTCCGTCGTGGTTTTTTCTTTGTAGATGTAACCATTATCTTCCAAAAGTTTGATGATCCTGGTAAGCGATGTAGGCTCAATGGCCATTTTTGGACCGAGATTCGTGCTTCTTGTGCCTTCTTTCGGGTCAATTTTCAAAAGTGTCAAAGCCTGAACGGCTGTTGAATTATAAAGTGATGCCTGATCGGAATACATTTTTGAAACGGCCAGCCAAGCTGATTTCAACATCAAGTCTACACTTTCAACTTTTTCTGAGCTTTTCTTTTCCATAGTTTGAATATTAAAGCGTTCTATACAAATATAAAAAAAATACTATGCATGCATAGTATTTTCGTGTTAAGATCATTATTTAATTGATTTACAATATTTTAAATATTATGCAAGTCTCATCAAATAAAAATAGTAAAATCCCATTTAGTTTGATTTGGCTGTGTTGATAAGGGTTTTCAAAGACTGTTTAATTTCCTGAAAACTATGACAATTGTCATACAAATTGTCCAAATTCAGCTCCCAAATGTTGTTTTTAAACGTCAATTTGAATTTGTGTAAATCTTGAAAGAAATTTTTTTGGAGATAAGAGAACATCATTTCTTTTTCCAATTTTGGTGCATCAATTGCGGGTGATTTAAACGTTTCATTGAAGTTTAAAATCTTTGGCGTAATCAATTCCGGATTACTGAGAATCACCTCTTCAGCAATTCCTCCGAAAAGTTTTTTATTTTTGATCCACCAGATTTTATCGGAAAACTCTTTTGCCAATCGCCAATCGTGGGAAGAGAAAAGAATCAGTTTATTTTCTGATTTGGCAAGATTTCTGAGAAGTGAAAGAATCATCATTTTATTTTCTTCATCCAGATGTGTGGTTGGTTCATCCAGAATGATGAAAGGAGAATTCTGCGCCAAAGCTCTTCCAATAAACGCTTTTTGAAGGTTTCCGTCAGATAATTCAGTCAATTTTTTGTTTTGATGTTCTGCTAGATTGAGTTTATCGATTATTTCGGAAATTTCTTGTTTATCTGTTTCATTCAATTTAAAATAATAAGGATAATGGATGTATTTTCCTAATGAAATTAAATCTGTAACCGTGTAATTATCCGGAATTTCAGCTTTAGAAAAAACAATAGCAATTTGAGAAGCTATTTCATTAGCATCTAGTTTTTGAATCGATTTTTCGTTGATAGTAATTGTACCATTGAGCAATTTATGTTGTCCGAGAATAGATTTGATTAAGGTGGTTTTTCCGATGCCATTATTTCCCATCAAAAGACAAACTTCGCCCAATTCCAAAGACGAATTAATTCCCGAAATCAAAGGATTGGAATAGCCGATTGATGCATTATGTATTTCTAAGAAATTCATCTTTATGAATTGTCTTTGTCATTCTGAAAGAATCTCAACAGTTTAGATTCCTGCGGAATGACAAAGTTATGTTTTATTATTTCTTATCTTATTTGAAAAAACTATTTCTTCTTCGTCAACATCAACAATATCACAGGAATTCCAAAAAACGTTGTGATAATATTGATCGGAAACTGACTCAACTCAGAAATAATTGAAAAAATCTGCATGATGAAAACGCCCAAAATCATATTCAGAATCCATTGATGCCAGAGCTGCGCGGGATTCCAAATCATTCTGCAAAAATGTGGAACTACAACTCCAATAAATAAAATCGGACCCAGAAAAGCCGTAACCGAAGCAGAAAGTAGGGAAGATGCTACAATAATGCTGATTTTCAATTTGGATTGACTGATTCCAAAACTCTGCGCATAAGCACTTCCGAGAGCATTTCCGATTAATGGTTTTATAGATTTGAAAGTAAAAATTAATCCTATAATGATTAAAACAGTAAGAATCGAAATCTGAATCAAACTTGACTGATTATTCGCTCCAAAAGTCCAGAGCATATAGTTTTTCAGACTTTGACTTTCCACATAAAACTGCAAAAAAGAAACCACAGCGCCAGCCAAAGCTGAAATCAGAAATCCGAAGATAATAATGAAACTTCTATCCCGAAATCGATTAGAAAACAACAGCAGAATAACCATCAGAACAATACTTCCTGCGATGGATGACAAACTGATAAAGCTGTTTTGTAAAAAATCTGGAATGACAATGTCTTGTGAAAAGAAAATGTAAAATGCCACGAACAAACTGGAAACCGAAGTGATTCCCAATACATCCGGACCAGCCAGAGGATTTTTGAAATATTCCTGCAAAAGAAATCCGCTTGTCGGAATGGCAATTCCTGCCAAAACCATTGCCAAAGCACGATTAATCCTAAAACCTGCAATCTGAAAATTATCGGATTCGGAATTTAGAAAGTCTGAAAAATTCAGTTTTGCAAAACCAATATTAAGATTGATGAAAAACGCAATAACCGCAAATAGGATTATTAAAGTTACTAAAAGAGGAAAGCGTACCATCAAGAACAAGGGTTATTTTAAAGACTTTCTCGCTCCGGAAATATCTGCTTTTTCTTTATTCTCAGTAACTTTTGCAACAGAATTTTGAGCCAAAAATGTTTCAATTTTTTTATCCAGCATTTCTTCGCTCATTGAGCCAACGGTTTCATCGGACTTATCACCTTTTCTCATCAAAGTAAAAGGAATTGCTTCTCCGTTCCAGGATTGGAAATTTTGCTTGAAAAATTCTTGTTTCAGAAGCGTTCCATCCAAAAGAATGACGTTTTGATTTATTTCGTATTCATCAGCAAAATCAATCACTTTTGTTTCCCAATCTGTTTTGTTATCAAGACTTACGAATGTGAATTTTACAGGTTGATTTTTTAACTCATCCATTTTTTTTCTGAAATGTGGAATCTCCTGCATACACGGTCTACACCATGTTGCGAAAAAGTTGGTCACATAAAGTGTGTCAGAATTATTGGACTTCAAAACTTCCGATATTTTTTCAGGAGAAAGTTCCTTTAATGAAATAAGTTTGCCATCGCTGCTACTTGTATCTAAGCTCAAAGAATTGTCTGTTAAAGAGTCTTTTGCTTCGGTTTCAGCAACTTTTTCATCGTTCTTTTTACAAGCTAAAAGACTGATTGATAAGATTGAATATATCAGGAATTTTCTCATAGTTTTATTTTATTTAAAAATGAAAGTAAGGCTGGACTATTTAGATTTTTTCTTTTCTCAAATTTCATTAAATTTGATACTTGACAATGGAGAATCAATTATCAATCGCAAATCAACCTCAGTTTCACCGGCTAAAAATAGCTAAAAAACGACAACTTACCAAAAATGCTTTTGCATTGGAATTGGCGATTCCCGAAGAATTAAAATCAAAATTTCACTACCGGGCCGGGCAATATCTGACGCTGAAATATCATTTCAATGAGAGAGAAATCCAGAATGATTATTCCCTCACGTCTGCGCCTAATGAAGATAAAGTCGAACTCGCCATCAAAATTAATGGAGAAAATAGTTCCACCCAATTTCTTTTTGACAATTATAATGTAAATGATGAAATCTCAGTGAGCGAACCGTTGGGAAGGTTTTTTATTTCTTCAAGACCAAACGAAAAAAGAACAATTTTGGCGTTTGCTTCAGGAATCGGAATCACACCTATTTTTAGTCATATTAAGAATATTCTTAATGAAGAACAATTCACAAGGATCTTTCTTTTTTATGGGAACAAAAGTTATGAAGATATTGTTCTGAAAAATGAATTGGAAGATTTGCAGAAAGAAAATGTTGGCAGATTCGAAGTGTTTTATTTCTTGTCTCAGGAAAAAGTAAAAGACAAATTATTCCAAGGACGATTGGATGAAAAAAAGATTTCTCTCATCATTAACCAAATCCTTCATCTGGACGAAGATGACGAAGAATCCACGATTTGGGACAGTACAGATAAAGTTCTGATTTGTGGTCCCGGAGAGATGATAAAATCTGTTGCCAATGCCTGTTACAAGCACGGCATTCCGAAAAAGAATATTCATTTCGAATTGTTCGAGGCTTTTAACGATGATATTTATCCGACTGAAAAAGAATTTCCATCGATTGAAAATGTGAATGTCAAAATCAAATTCAATCATATTGAAAAAGACGGAATAATCCTGAAAAATAATGAACGAAAAATCCTCCAGCAATTACTGGATTTAGGTTACAAACTGCCTTATTCCTGCAAATCCGGAATCTGCGGAAGTTGTATTTGTTATCTTAAAAGTGGAGAAGTGGATATGACGGAAGACGAATATCTGACTGAAAATGAAAAACGACAGGGAAAAATCTTGCCCTGCGTTTCCATAGCAATGAGCAAAGATGTATCTTTAGATTTTGATTTGTACCATTAATGCTGAACGCAGTTGCTAATTTTCTGAAAATTATTTTCAGGCTTGCTGAGCTTGGATTTCTGCTGTTGATATTGGCCAACTTTTGGGTGGTGGCTCTCACGAGCGGTCGGACATACACCAAGATCAGCAAAGTTCCGTCAAGAGACTGCGCACTGGTGCTCGGAACTTCTCCTAAAATGCGTTCTGGTATCGCCAATCCTTATTTTACGGCAAGAATGGACGCTGTGGGAACATTGTACCATCACGGCAAAATCAAAAAAATTATTGTCAGCGGTGAGAAAAGCGAAAACTACGATGAACCTGCTGCAATGAAACGATTTCTGGTTTACACGGAAGGCGTTCCGGAAAATATCATCACCGAAGACCCGAAAGGTTTCAATACACATAAAAGTATTTTGCGTTGCAAAAACGTATACAAAGAAAAAAATGTGATTATCGTTTCACAGGGCTTTCATAATCTACGAGCATTATTCTTTGCCCGAAATAATGGGATGAATGCCTTGGGATTTGATGCTCAGGACGTTACCAAAAACGAAAGCTTCTACAGAAATCATGCGCGGGAATTTCTGGCCAGGGTACAAGCTGTCATATTTTATCTTCTGGGATTTTCGCCGGAAGAGTAACAAGCTGTCCGATAATTATATTAATTTTTCATAAATCATAGATATCTTTTCTTAAAAAATAATTAAAAGAATTAATTTATTCCAAAATTTTTATCACTTGGAATTGTAATTGTGTGTTTAGTTATCAACTTAAAATAGAAAGGTTATGAAAAAGGAAATGAAAATTAAAAGTTTGGTATTTGGTCTTTCACTGATTGCAGCGAATTATATGACCGGACAAACTACCACACCTACTGATACAGTTAAGAGCCAGACAGCTCAGGCAACAGTTCAAACAGCGGGAACCACCAATCCAGAAATTGAGGCATTGAAACAAAAGATCGCTGCAAAACCGGACGATACGCAATCGTTGGTATCATTGGCAACTGCTTATCAAAATGCGAGTGACTGGTCATCAGCCATCGCAACTTGGAATAAGGTAACAGCTTTGTTGCCAGATTGGGCGCCGGCCTACTACAGTATCGCCTACGCCAATCAGTCAGCTAAGGATAATAACGCCGCAAAAATGGCTTATGAACAGTATATAGCTAAAGTAAAACCTGAAGAGGTGGATGCCAATAAACAAAATTTGGCCTACGCTTATTTCTTCATCGCATTCCAGGACAAGGATACCGATAAAGAAAAAGCCAAACAGTATATTGCCAAATCTTTACAATATGATGGCAGCAATCAGGATGCTCTTAATCTGAGCAAAAGCCTGATGAATTAAACCTAAAATCAAATTTTTCAATAAAAAAGACGCTTTTTGGAGCGTCTTTTTTCATGGTTTTTCCTGACTTTCACCATTGTTTTCTTTTTTACTATGTTTTTTTCTGTACCAGAAATAGCCCAAACCACCGATTAAAAACAAGGGCCAAAACGGAAGAAGAAACAGCAGAATATCACCAATGACAATCCATCCGCGCGAAATGGCATCTGCAGACTGAGCTCCGAAAGTCTTATCTTTTTCGTTTTCCTGAGGTTTCAGATGATTGTCGTAAAGCGTGATTTCCAGGTTGCTCAATTGTTTCGGATTGTAATTTTCGCCTTTCACTTCCAGATTTTTATTCCGTATGATTCCAAGATTTTGAAGATCCTCTACCAGATAATCGAACTTTACAAACGGAACTTTCGCAGTCAGATAAAACGTTTGAAATTCATCATTGCTCACGAGATTTTCGGTTTTGACAGTTCCGTCATATTTTCTAATGATTTCTCGTAGAGAATTTTTAGCGTCGTAAATATTATCAACATTGATTTCCACAGAGCCATTTTTTACCATGGCGTGAACGGGTGCCACTGGTTCTTTTTTCACAGGCTTGTCCTTGTAGATAATTTTGGTAAGCGTTTTTCTAGCTTTCGGGATTTCTTTTTTGATTTGATTTTTTATCGAATCGATATCAGAGGTGATTTTTTTCTTTTCAATATCTTTTTTGAATTTTTCCACATTTTCAGAAATAGAATCGATTTTCTCTTTACTATTCTCAAAAGCTTTTTCGATGTCTTCTTTATTTTTAATCAAATCTTTGGCTTTCAGATTGACTGAATCCAAAACAGAACTGGCATTGGAATCCAGATTTTCGACACTTTCTGTAGCTTTGTCCATTAAAGAATCTGTGCTGGCAATGCTGTTATTAGCTTGTTCTAATTCTGCTTTTTTACACATCGTGAGTGTACTCAAAATAACGGCGGTCAAGATTAACTTTTTCATTGTGAATAATTTTATGATGTAAAGCTATCCAACAACGAAAAGAATGATTTGTAAATGAATCCGATAATTTTTGTAACATTTTAATCTGATGAAAATCAAATTTTTGAATGCATTTTACAAATGATTTACAAGCAGCATGGATCAATTTTTGAAGATAAAAAGAGAGTTTTACTATATAATTTTAAATTAGTTGTCAAACGTAAAACTGCTTTGCTCATAAATTAAAGCTGAAGGTATCGTTCTCTATCACGCAAAACTTAGAATTAAATAATAAATATATGTCATACACCAAGGAAAATTTTCAGGACTGGATATTTTGTATTGATGATAAAATGAATTCTTTCACAGAAGATTTTGCAAATAAAAATAATCTGGTCTTAGACTATACTTTACAGTCACTTGATGGTCTTGAACAGTGGATATTAGAAACTTATAATGATGAAGACCAACTCCTGGGAGATCATAAAATGCTGGATCTTTTGGCCATTTACATTGGAGAAACTTTTCGTAAGCACATTGGTGGGAAATGGTTTATGGATCTCGATAACAAAAACAATGCTTTTTATGGGATGCCAGTTCTTACAAGCCCCGAATTTAAAGGTGTAAAATATAAATCTCCACAAGTTTATGCTACAGCAAGTATCGATAGGCAGCAAGGAAACCATGTAAGCACCATCCTCAAAAACAATATGCAGGATATGAGCATTCCTATAAAAGAGTAATGAAATTGGTATAGGAATTATTAACTGTTAAAAAAGTGAGTAAAACCAAATATGATGATAAAATATTTCAAACACCTTTTGATAATTCTGGTCGGCGTATCCTGCAAAAAAGAGCCAGGAGTTCAAGTCACTGAAAAAGATTCAGACATTGTTGAATCAAAATCTCTTATGGAAAATCCTGGAGATCAGGTACAGCATCTTTTCATTGCTAACGGCGGTTCTATTCTTTATCTGAAAAATGGTGATATCAAAGGTCAGGCGAGGTTTGACACCGATGGTGATTTTATTACAGAACTGTTGAAATCAGAAACGAACGGAAAATATACAGATTACAATGAATATTTGATTGACAGCAATAATAAGGACACTGTTTTCTTCTTTAATGGCTTTGGTAAAATAAATGAGGGCTGGAAGATCTTAAAAGGTGTCTCCGTCGATAATCCGATGCAGATTGTTTCTTACCAGTCACCGAAAAAGCATAACACTTCACAAACTGAAACTATTTCCGAAACCCGACTCATTATTTTCGCTCCGGAAATCCAAACTTTTGCAGACGAAAATTCAGCAGAAGCTGATGCATATTTCACAGCAATGGACGACTGGAATTTCTATTCGCTGGAATTGAATGAAAGTTTTGAAAAGCTGGGAGTGAAAACCCATTATATGAAAAAACGATTTCTGAGTCTTGATTTACCAAACCATAAAAATATAACTATAGATACAAGATCAAACATCAATGGACGCAAAGCGTTGGCTTTACTTTATAAAAAAGATAAAATACCGATGATCATTTCTCTGATTTTTGGTGATAATGATTTGGATGAAGTGAAGAAATATTTGCAGTAGATACTGACCTTCTTTAAAAATAAAATCCGCAGAATGGACTGCGGATTGAATATTTAATGATGCTTAAACTCACTGATAAAATGCAGTTTCACATTCGGGAATTTTTCCTGAGTCATATGAATCGTAAAAGACGAATCAGCAAGGAAAACAAGTTGGTCATACTTGTCTCGTGCTAAGAAACGCTGTTTCAATCTCGCAAACTCTTTGAATTCCTCAGACTTTTCATCCGCTTCAACCCAGCACGCTTTGTGGATGCTGATAGGTTCGTAAGAACATTTTGCACCATATTCGTGTTCCAGACGATATTGAATAACTTCGTACTGCAGCGCACCAACCGTTCCGATGATTTTTCTGTTATTCATTTCCAGCGTAAACAGCTGCGCCACACCTTCGTCCATTAGCTGATCAACACCTTTTGCCAATTGTTTTGCTTTTAATGGGTCATTATTGTTGATGTAACGGAAATGTTCCGGAGAGAAACTTGGGATGCCTTTGAAACTCAGTTTTTCGCCGGCTGTCAAAGTATCACCAATCCGGAAACTTCCCGTATCGTGAAGGCCGACAATATCGCCAGGGAAACTCTCATCCACCACTTCTTTTTTGTCTGCAAAGAACGCGTTAGGAGAGGAGAATTTCATTTTTTTTCCTTCTCTTACAAGCAAGTAATTTTCATTTCTCTTGAAAGTTCCGGACACGATTTTAACAAATGCCAGACGGTCTCTGTGTTTCGGGTCCATATTCGCGTGGATTTTGAACACAAAACCTGTGAAATTCTGTTCTTCCGGCTTCACCAATCTGGTTTCGCTTTCTTTCGGCTGTGGCATTGGCGCAATATCGATAAAAGCATTCAATAGCTCACGAACGCCGAAATTATTAAGCGCAGAACCAAAGAAAACCGGCTGCAAATCGCCATTCATATAATCCTCACGATTAAATTCAGGATAAACCGACTGAATCAAATCCAATTCTTCACGCAAACTTGTCGCCGCTTTTGCACCAACCAATTCATCAATTTGAGGATCGTTGATATCATCAATTTTCAGAGATTCTCCAACTTTCTGTTTTTTCTCTTCCAAAAACAACTGGATGTTATTTTCCCAAATATTATAAATCCCCTGAAAGTCGCTTCCCATACCAATCGGCAGAGAAAGCGGACAAACCGTCAAACCTAATTTCTGTTCCACTTCATCCAGCAAATCAAAAGCATCTTTACCTTCACGGTCCAGTTTATTGATAAAAACAATCATCGGAATATTTCTCATCCTGCAAACCTGAACCAGTTTTTCCGTCTGTTCCTCAACCCCTTTTGCCACGTCAATTACCACAATCACAGAGTCCACCGCAGTCAGCGTCCGGTAAGTATCTTCCGCAAAATCCTTGTGACCCGGCGTATCCAGAATATTGATTTTATGGTCTCTGTATTCAAAAGCCAAAACCGAAGTGGCCACAGAAATCCCTCTCTGACGCTCGATTTCCATAAAGTCGGAGGTCGCTCCTTTTTTGATTTTGTTGGATTTTACAGCGCCCGCTTCCTGAATCGCACCTCCAAAAAGCAGAAGTTTTTCCGTGAGCGTGGTTTTACCCGCATCGGGGTGGGAAATGATTCCGAAGGTTTTCCGTTTGCTGATTTCTTGTTGTAAAGACATAAAAAAATTTGAGACTGCAAAAATCGTGATTTTTATCGGATTTTGAAAATCGAATTTTTGTAACAGGAAATCATCAAATCTCAATTTAAAATCTTGCGGATTAAGCTGATTCAGCAGATTGAAAAACAATCAAAATAAATCCGCTCAATTTGCTAAATCTGCGAGAGAATTATTTCAAACCTTTATTTTTTGAGCTATTTGACTCCATCGAATGCTTTGGAGCTGTTTGACTCCGTCGATTGCTTTGGAGCAATTCCCGCTTTCCACTCATACTCCTCGCGCCAAAGCTTTTCCATCACCTGCTGCGGGGTAACCGTTGCAATCGCGGCTAGGGATTTTGTCTTACCATCAATATACAGAGTTACTAAAAAGCTTTGGTTGGAAAATAACAGTTATAAAACAAGACAACAGCTCCGAAAGCCTCAAAACATCCTTGGAAAAAAAACATCTTGTCTGAAGGTTCTAATAAAAATCTTACATATTGATCTTGTGCTTCCTGAACGCTCGTATTAACTTGATTCTACAAAATCAATCTCTCATTCTGAAAGAAAGACAAAATCGACTTAAAATAGATTAAGATTTATGATAGTAACAATCGCTCTGAATTGCCAACTAATGAAATGTTACGTAAATTACACTCCGAAAAATAAAAGTATAGTATGAAGAAACTCTTTATTTCAGTTTCACTCTTATTAATGATGAATGCCATGGCACAGAAATTTGAAACGCAAACTAATACAGACCCACAGGGTTACACTTATCAAACCGTGAAAAACGACCAGTCGGGCGTACGCGTTTACACCTTGAAAAACGGACTCAAAGTCTATCTTGCGAAAAATGATGACGCACCCAGAATCCAGACCTATATTCCTGTAAGAACAGGCTCTAATAACGACCCGAGCGATAACACGGGATTAGCCCACTATCTCGAGCACATGGTTTTCAAGGGAACTTCACATTTGGGTACCAGCGACTGGGAAAAGGAAAAAGTCCTGCTGGTGCAGATCTCGGATCTATACGAACAGCATAAAAATGAGAAGGATCCTGAAAAGAAAAAAGCCCTGTACAAGAAGATTGACGAAGTCTCTCAGGAAGCATCCAAATATGCTATTGCCAATGAATATGACAAAGCCATCTCTTCCCTTGGCGCCACGGGAACCAATGCCCACACATGGCTGGACGAGACGGTTTACAAAAATAATATCCCGTCCAACGAACTGGAAAAATGGCTGAAAGTGGAACACGAGCGTTTCTCCGAATTGGTATTAAGATTATTCCACACAGAATTGGAGGCCGTTTACGAAGAATATAACCGTGCGCAGGACAACGACGGAAGATTGGTGAACTATGCGATGATGGAAGCACTGTTTCCGAAGCATCCCAACGGTCAGCAAACCACTATTGGTACTTCGGAGCATTTGAAAAGCCCTTCGATGGTGGCGATTCACAAATATTTTGACACGTATTATGTGCCTAATAACATGGCCGTAGTGTTAGTCGGAGATTTGGATTTTGATCAAACCATTAAGCTGGTGGATCAGTACTTCGGAACATTCAAGTACAAAGAACTGCCGATGAAAAAAATGGTTTCCGAGGAGCCAATAACCAGCATTGTTTCCAGAACGGTGAAAAGCCCTTCAACGCCAAGAATGACGCTTGCGTGGAGAACAGATTCCAACGGAACACAGGAAGCGAGACTGGCAGATGTGGTGGCAGAAATCCTGAGCAACAGCGGCGATGCGGGTTTAATAGACCTTAACATCAATCAAAAACAAAAAACATTGGGCGCCGGTGCATATGAATCGCCATTTAAAACTTATGGCGCTTTCGTGCTGAGTGTGGTACCAAAAGAGGGACAAAGCTTCGATGAGGCCAAGAAACTGCTGATGGATCAGATAGACCTGGTGAAAAAAGGTCAGTTCCCGGACTGGATGCTGAGCGCCATTGTGAATGATCTTAAAGTTCAGAGAATGAAACGCTGGGAAACTGCAGACGGATTAGCGACTACTTTGTATTCCACGTACATAGGCAACCGAACCTGGGAACAGGAACTGGACGAAATTAACCAGTACGAAGCGATAACAAAAGCGGATGTAGTGAAATTTGCCAATGACTTCTTTAAAGATAATTATGTAGTGGTCTACAAAGAAAAAGGTGTGAATGATAAACTGGTACGTGTGGAAAATCCCGGAATCACGCCAATTAAACTCAACAGGGAAGCGCAGTCGGCATTCCTGAAAGATATCATCAACACCAAATCTTCGGACATCAAGCCGGAATTTATCGACTTCAAAACAGCAATTGCCACTTCCGAAATAAAGGATAAAAAGATCAGCTTCATCAAAAATAAGTATAATGAAGTGGCTCAGGTCAATTATGTTTTTCCTTTCGGGACAGACAATGACAAAGAACTCGCATTGGGCGTTACCGTGCTTCAATATCTCGGAACGGACAAATATACACCGGAACAGCTGAAGGAGGAATTTTTCAAACTCGGTATTACCAATCAGTTCAGAACGTCTAATGACCAGATGATCATTGCGCTCAGCGGACTGGAAAGCAATATGAAAAAAGGTGTAGAGCTTATGAATCACTGGATCAGCAACGTCAAGGGCGACCAGGCCATCTATGACCAGACCGTAAATACAATCCTGGAGTCCAGAGAAGTGGCTAAGAAAGACAAGAACAGAATTATGGCAGCCCTGGCAAACTATGCCAAGTTTGGCAAAGACTCCAGGATGACAGACGTGATCTCTAAGGAACGACTGAAAAGCATCAAGGTGAATGACTTGATCTCCAAAATAAAAACGCTTAACGAATATCCTTACGAAGTTTTCCTCTACGGAGAAAATCAGAAAGGTCTGGAAAAAGCAGTGAAGCCTTACATCTTCAATACCAAGCTTCAGCCATCGGCAGCGAAGCAATATGCGGAGCCGGCCACAGCGGGCAAAGTATATTTCACACCTTATGATATGGTACAGATGGAGATGTCCAAAGTGGCGAAAGCCGGCACCGTTACTGTGGCGAACTTTGGTAAGGCAAGTGTTTTCAATGAATATTTCGGACGCGGTCTTTCTTCCATTGTATTTCAGGAAATCCGGGAGAGCAAGTCCCTCGCTTACTCCGCTTACGTATCTTATGCCAATGCAACGGAAAAAAACCACGCCAATTATGTGACCAATTATATCGGAACTCAGGCTAACAAGCTTCCGCAAGCCGTCTCTGCCATGAATGATCTGATGGCCGAATTGCCGCAAATTCCCGCACAGTTCGAAAATGCCAAAGGCTCTGCTCTGAAGCAGATCGCCTCCAACAGGATCAACAGAACGGTTATTTTTTACAATCAGCTTTCCCTGAAAAAACTGGGCATTGATCATGATGTAAGAAAAGACATTTACGCAGAAATCCAGCAACTGACACTGCCGGAACTCACCAGTTTCTATAACACGGAAGTGAAACCTTTGCAGTACAACACAGCCATCATCGGGAAAAAAGAAAACCTGAATATGGATTCCATTAACAAGATGGGAGACTTCAAAGAAGTGAGTTTGGAAGAAATATTTGGTTATTAATCCGTATGACTTTAATTAAAAAAAGTGGAGCAGAAGTGCTTCACTTTTTTTGTTTAAGGCCATCTTCCCGGCACTGTGTAATACTGGTCAAAACTCTTATAGACTCTTGTCTTTTTCACCTCACCGTTTTCATAAATTTCTAGTTTGGTGGTATTCCCGGATTTTTTGTCACGGTAAAGAACTTCATCCAGCTGGCCCTTCCTGTCATAAGTCTCGGTCTTGAGATTCCTTCCATCCTCCATGTAATGGATGGTTTTCAATTTTCCATTTTTGCGGTAACTGTAATATCTGACATTGTAAAAATTACCCTCGTCGTTCCGCACGCTTCCATAAATATAATGTGCATCGTATCTCCCAGCCATCACAAGTCGGCCTTCGGAATCATGAATATAATAGAAAACACCGTCCAATGGTTCTTTCAGTTGGTAGACGGTTTGTGGCTCAGGTGTTTTTTCCGGATGGCGTGTCAGGACTTCCTTCTTTGTAAAGATCTTCGAATCATTTTGAGATACCCGGAGCGTATCAATTATTCTGGAATTAGGTCGGTAATGAACCTTGTATATAATAATCTCTTTATGATCCGGATTTTTCGGATCGCAGCTCATGGCTAATACCGAAAGGATGGTTAACAGAAAATATTTCATAAGTTTATTTTAAAATTTTCATCCATTACAAAGTTAGGAATTATCAGAAATAATAATGATTATGATGAATGCCGTTTATAATCATAAAGCTTAAATCAGCAGTCATTTGGTCATTCTGAAAAAATCTAAAATGTTTAATTCTCAGCATATTGAGATTCCTTCGGAAATTGACGTTTCGGCGCAGTCAATGATAAACAAAGCCCTAAAAATTGACTTATTACTAATTACGGTCATTCATATCATTATCAATCATTGTTGTCAATTTTAAAAAACATCCGATCGATCATTATAAAAAATATTTCTATAATAATTTTTGACTAAATTAGTTTATAAAAACACTTACTTATTTTATGCCTAAATCATTATTTGTCTTAATTTTCCTGATTGTCACTGTTCAATGGAAAGCACAAAACAGCTGGACATGGATCAATGACTCATACAGCGGCATTAATTCGGCGACAGTCTCACCCACGCAGCCCTTCCTCAGCCCCAATCCGTGGGACATTAATATTACGGGCGTCGATTCTTTTCTGGAGAATGATTACGCTTACATCTCTCAGCAAAGTCTTCTGGGACTTTCCGATTCAGAGATTGTCATGAGCAATCGGAGGAGAAATATTTCGGGAGAAAGTGAGGCCAATGTATTCGATTTTTTCAACCGTAAAAATGCCAGCTTTTTATTTAATACAGATATTTTGGGACCTTCGTTTTCTATGACAGCCAATATCCGGGAAAAGAAATATATTTTCGGACTGTTTACCCGAGCCAGAGCCATTGGCAATGTCCTTAAATTCGACAATTATTTCCGATACGGTAATGAAATGGTGTTTCAGCCTGCAGATTATCGCATGAAACCATTTTCAGGTGCTGCCATGAGCTGGAACGAAATTGGCCTGAATGCCTCTACCCAGATTTTTCCAAATGCCGAACAGCAATGGATTATAGGCGCCAATCTCAAATATGCGATTGGCCTGGATGCCGCGAACATTGTGAGCCATAGACCCATAGAACTCACTGCTACGGATCCTGCAGCGACACAGAATCCTGACCTGATGAATATTTATGCCTCCGACTTCGATGTTACGGCACAGTACATCACCAACTACAATTCAAAATCCCGTCGCTACGATGTTCAGCAGAACGGTTCCGGCCTTGGGATGGATCTGGGAATCACTGTTCTGGATAAAAATCCGCGTGAGGATGAGTACAATTATAAACTGTCATTTAGTATTCTGGATGTGGGAATGATCAATTTTAGAAATGGGATCAATCACCGCTTTGCCAGCCAGAATAAACTCTGGCTGCAGAACAATCCCAACCTGGAAAATCAGGAATTGGAAAGTCCGGAGCAATATCTCCAGCTCCTCAGCAAGGAAATTTATGGCAATGCCAATCAGTCCTTTACAGGCAACGGATTCAGGATAGGGCTGCCAACAAGTATTAATTTTAATTTCAGCCAGCGCATCAGGGAACATCAATTTCTGAATGTCAACTGGGTTCAGCGTATGCCAATGATGGAAAATGCTGTCAAAAGGAATAATCTTTTAAATGTCAATTATCTGGTCCAGAAGCAGGCTCTCGGATATGGTTTCTCTACAAGCTTATCGGAGTATAGGCGTCTGAATTTTGGTGCATATCTCAGGCTTGGGCCATTGATCTTGGGTAGTGAGAATATTTTTCCGGTACTTTTCAGGCAAAAAAATCTGCACGCTGCTGCGTTCTACATGGCTTTGAAATTATATCCTTTCTGGGACAATGATATGAAACGGCACCGCAGGAAAAAATGTGATTGTGAGAAATAGATCTTAGGAAGGTTGTAAGATTCTTTTGAACTTTGCGAGAATTTTTTTTCGGTTCGGAATAATTAATAAAGTATTCTGTTTGCCAAATTTTAGTTTTTTCGGCTTGTTTGTTATTGGGGAAATGCCAATCTGCGTATACTCTAAAACCTCTCTTTCCTCCTTTTCCTTTATTTGATAAAATGTGATTTTTTTCTAAAATCGATTTTGGAAAAATAAAAAATCCTTCGTCATCATTTTCTTCTAGAGCTATGATATAGAATTGAAAGTTATCGTCAATTTCAAAAGGAATGGTTTTTCCGTCGCAATCTCTTTTCCAAAGCGTAACAAATTGCCCAATTTTCTTAGGCGTCAATTTTGATTTTCGGAATTTGATATTGAATTCTCCGATTTTAAAAATATGACCAAAGTACTCTTCACATTCCAAATCAGGGGTGATTTCGGAAACTTGCGTATCTAACATTTTAAAAATCAAATCATTCAAATTTTGTAATTCTCTTATCATAAAAAAATTTGCCAAAGACGGGAATCTCTGGCAAAGGTAGTATTGAGTTAAAATTTTAATTACTTCACGATTTTCATTTCGTTCAACAACCATTTCGCATCAGCATATTTATCGACCACAAACAGAATATATTTGGTGTCCACCATGATATTTCTACAAAGTCTCGGGTCGTAGTTGATGTCGCTCATCGTGCCTTCCCACTGTCTGTCGAAGTTAAGACCAATGAGGTTACCGTAAGCATCCAAAGCGGGACTTCCGGAATTTCCTCCAGTGGTGTGATTCGTTGCCGTAAAGTTTACCGGAACATCACCCGATTTATCTTTGTAGATTCCGTAATCTTTAGAATCGTAAAGACTAATCAGCTTTTTCGGCAAGTCGAACTCATAATCTCTGGGAATATATTTTTCCATTACTCCCGCAAGATGAGTCTGATAGCCATAACTTACAGCATCTCTAGGATTGGAACCTTTTACCTTTCCGTAAGTGACACGAAGGGTAGAATTTGCATCCGGGAAGAATTTGCGGTCTTTGTCCGTTTCCATCTGCTGCGCCATAAATTTCTTTTGAAGTGCGTCAATGTCATTCTGCAGCGTTGTCACCTGTTTGTCCGTTGTTTCCAGATAAGAATTTCTGAAAGCGCTGTACATCTGAATCAAAGGATCTTTTTTCAGGTTGGCAACCAAAGTTTTCTGATCCGCAAACAGTTTATCTATATTTTGAGCCAGATTGTTTGCATCTCTGGAACGGCCTGTAATCATTGATATTTTAGAAACATTGTCCATCATCCCGAGATTCTTGGTCTCATTTTTCAGTTGGTCAAAATCTTTCGGAAGGAAGTTGGACGGCGTCTTATTGGCGTAGAGTGCCAGGATTTTTGCCGTCACTTTTGCGTCGAGTTCAGCATCATAATCTTTGTAGATTTCTGCTAATCTTGATTTTAAAGCTTCCACATTTTTAGCATCCATTTTTCCGGCCTCGTAGCTTTGGATATAATTATTCAGCAATCCGGCCAAAGTAAATGTGTCCGAATTTCGGACAATTTCAGAATAATATGCCCTGTGAAGATTGTACGGTGCCTGTTCTGTATATTTTTGATAAAGCTGGTCAATCGTTGGTTTGATAGCAGGATTCTTGGAGATCAGCATCTGCTCATATTGCCTTTTCTTTTCTACAGCATTGGATTTTTTAAGACCTTCCACTTCGCCGATCCATTTTTTCCAGTAATTGGCAATTCTTGCATATTTGGAAGCGTATTTAATCTTGGTAGCGGGATCTACGCGCATTTTTTCGTCCAATGTTTTGAGGGCAACATCTCGCACGGCAATCATCGCCGGGTCAGTCTCCAGCATAATCTTTTCCACGGCAATGGCAGGAAGATATTCCGTAGTTCTTCCCGGAAATCCGAATACGAAAGTAAAATCATCCTCTTTTTTATCTTTTATAGAAATCGGAAGAAAATGTTTTGGTGTATAAGGAATATTGTCTTTAGAATATTCTGCTGGTTTGTTGTTTTTATCCGAATAGATTCTGAACATTGAGAAATCTCCCGTATGTCTCGGCCAAACCCAGTTATCCGTATCAGAACCATATTTCCCGATGGAAGATGGCGGTGCGCCTACCAAACGAACATCTTTGTAAGTTTCGATAACGAAAGCATAATATTTATTGCCATAATACATCGGTCTTACAGAAATGGTTTGGTAAGATTCTGTTTTCTGAGCTTTTTTATAAGCCTCGATGTTATCATTGATTTTCTTGGAAAGGTCAGCGCCCGTAAGATTGTCTGTTCCTGCTAAAATGTCTTTGGTAACTTCCTTGATGTCGGCAATGAAATCTACAGTGACACCAGGATTTGGCAATTCACCGTTCATATCCTTGGCCCAGAAACCGTTGGTCAAAAGGTCATTTTCAACCGTTGAATGTGATTGAATATTGTCATACCCGCAGTGATGATTGGTAAGCAAAAGTCCTTTCGGAGAGATGATTTCCGCCGTACATCCGCCGTCGAATTGAACAACAGCATCTTTGATACTGGCTTTGTTCGGGTCAAAGATATCTTTCGCAGAAATCTTCATTCCCAGTTCTTTCATTTCCTTCTCATTGACTTCCGTCGGGATCCACATTCCGCCGTACTGTTGGGCAAAAGCAAGACCTGCCGATAAGAACAAACTTGCTATCAAGACTTTTTTCATTTGAAACTTTTAAATTTTCACGAATTTAATCAAAATTTTCTGAATTGGCTTTTAGCTCGTCATAGCCAGCACGCAAAAAAAAGAATCTTAAAATAAATTCTAAGATTCTGGTGAAGTATTTTTAACATAAAGCCTGTCGGCCACATATTCGATTTTTGTTTTGCCATGCGGTTTCGGATTTCCGTCTTCGCCTAATGCTACAAAAACCAATTTATCAATAGTGATTATTTTCTGATGTGTCATCTTATTTCTGACTTCGCAACGAAGCGTTAATGATGTTTTTCCAAATTCCACAGCTTCAATCCCGATTTCGATAATGTCACCTTGCTTCGCCGAGCTCACAAAGTTGATTTCGGAAATATATTTCGTAACTGTCCTTGAATTTTCTAATTGAATAATGGCATAAAGTGCCGCTTCCTCATCGATCCATTGCAATAATCGACCTCCGAAAAGAGAATGATTAGGATTAAGATCTTCTGGTTTAATCCATTTTCTGGTGTGATAATTCATCATAATTCTGTCACATTTTAATTTGATGCAAATTTAAGATTTAATTCAGGAATTTAATGTCGAAGAATCATAGAAACTATGGATGATAACATTAATATCTGGAAATATCTGCAAATTATATTGGTTGAATTTTTGATTCCCTAGATTCTTAGTATTTTTGTAAAAATTTTTAGAATGTCAAAAGTAAAAATCGGTACAGTTCAGATGTCCTGCGTTGCAGATAAGCAAACCAACCTGAATAAAGCCATTGAAAAAATAAAAGAAGCCGCTGCGAAAGGCGCTCAAATCGTTTGTTTGCAAGAGCTTTTCACATCATTGTATTTTTGTGATGTTGAGGATTACGATAATTTCGAATTGGCAGAACCGATTCCCGGTCCGTCAACCGATGCATTATCTCCGGTTGCTAAAGAATTAGGCGTCGTCATCATTGCTTCATTGTTCGAGAAAAGAGCGCAGGGACTTTATCATAACACAACGGCTGTTATCGATGCAGACGGAACTTACCTTGGTAAATACCGAAAAATGCACATCCCGGATGACCCGGCATTTTATGAGAAATTCTACTTTACACCAGGCGATTTGGGCTATAAAAACTTTGATACGAAATTCGGCAGAATCGGAGTATTAATTTGCTGGGACCAGTGGTATCCAGAAGCTTCCAGAATCACAGCATTGATGGGAGCTGATATTATGTTTTATCCAACAGCAATTGGTTGGGCAACAGACCAGGATGAGGAAACCAATCAAGACCAGTATAATGCCTGGCAGACGATCCAGCGGTCTCATTCGGTCGCAAATGGCGTTCCAGTCGTTTCTGTGAATAGAATAGGTTTCGAGCAAGATGGCGCAATGAAATTCTGGGGCGGTAGTTTTGTAACCAATGCGCAAGGAAAATTGTTGTATTTGGCTTCTCATGATAAAGAAGAAGTGGCAGTAACCGAAGTTGACCTGGCTCAAACCGATTATATGAGAAAGCACTGGCCATTCCTGAGAGACCGAAGAATCGAAACTTATCCGCCGATTACAAAACGTTTTATTGATGAGGAGTAATCTTCTCATTTTTGATACAAATTGATGGAACTTAATATCTACCAAAATCTCTTCGCAGACATCAGACAAAGAATCCTAATCTCACAGCTAAAGGCCGCTTTGTCTGTGAATGCCGAAATGATTTTCCTGTACTGGCAAATTGGAAATTCTATTGCTCAAAAACAAAATGAACAAGGCTGGTCTTCTGGTGTTATTCCGCAATTGGCAAAGGATTTGAAATTGGAATTTCCAAATATGAAAGGTTATTCTGAACGGAATTTAAGTTATATGCTGAAATTCGCCAAAGAATATCAGGATGTTACAATTTTGCAACAGACTGTTGCAAAATTACCTTGGGGACACAATATCCTTTTAATCGAAAAAATCAAAGACCAAAAAACAAGGTTTTGGTACGCAGAAAAATGTATTGAAAATAACTGGAGCAGGGATATTCTGGATTTGCAAATCAAAAGCAATCTTATAGAAAGACAAGGAAAATCCATCAACAATTTTGAAAGCACTTTGCCAAAACCGCTTTCAGATTTGGCCAATCAGACTTTGAAAGACCCTTATATTTTTGATTTTTTAACATTAGATTCCGATTTCAGGGAAAGAGATATTGAGAAACAATTGACACATCATATCACGAAATTTCTTTTGGAATTGGGAAAAGGATTTTCATTCCTTGGGAGTCAGTATCATTTGGAAGTTGGGAATCAGGATTATTATCTGGATTTGCTTTTTTATCACATTAAGCTCAAATGCTATATAGTCATCGAATTAAAAAATACAAAATTCAAACCTGAATATACTGGTAAATTAAACTTCTATCTCTCTGCTGTTGACAGTTTGATAAAAGAAGAATCGGAAAATCCAACCATCGGAATTTTACTTTGCAAAGACAAGAATAACATCGAGGCCGAATTTGCTTTGAGAGACATTAACAAACCGATTGGTATCAGCGAAATACAATTGGTGGAGAAACTTCCCGATAATCTGAAAAGCGCACTTCCAACCATCGAAGAAATCGAAAACGAACTTAAAAACTTTGGAAATAAACAAAAATGAATAACGATAATTCCTCAAACCCTCAAACTCTCAAACTCTCCGACTACATTTTCCCCGCAGAATGGGAAGAACACGAGGCAACCTGGCTTTCCTGGCCTCACAAGGAAGAATCCTGGCCGGAAAGAATCGATCTGATCTATCCTGCTTACGCCCAATTTATCGCTGAATTGACGAAAGGCGAATTCGTATGCATCAATGTCAAAGACCAGGAAATGCAGGCTTTTGCAATGGAACACATTTCCCAAGCTGGCGCAGATATTTCTAAAGTTGAATTCTATTTTAATGAAACCAACGATGCCTGGTGCAGAGACCACGGCCCGGCTTTTCTAGTCAATAAAAACGGAGAAGAACCAAAGAAAATCATCGTAGATTGGGGCTTCAATGCTTGGGGAGGAAAATATCCGCCGTTTGAACTAGATGATGTCATTCCAACCAAAATTGCGGAAGAAAAAGGACTTCCGGTGCTTTATCCCGGAATTATTATGGAAGGCGGATCAGTCGAATTCAACGGTGCCGGAACAGTTTTGACTTCCAAATCCTGTTTGCTTAACAAAAACAGAAATCCGCACCTTTCGCAGGAAGAAGTGGAAGAGTTTTTGAAAAAATATTATGGACAAAAACAAGTGCTTTGGGTCGATGACGGCATTGTTGGTGATGATACAGACGGTCACGTGGATGATACTATCCGTTTCGTGAATGAAAATACCGTTCTCACTGTCATCGAAGATAATCCCGAAGATGATAACTATGAGATTCTTCAAACCAACCTTCGTCAACTAGAAGAAATGACTTTGTTAAACGGCGAAAAACTGAATATCATTGAATTACCTATGCCAGACCCAGTTTACTGTGACGGACAAAGATTGCCGGCATCTTATGCCAATTTTTACATTGCCAACAAGTCAGTCATTGTTCCGACTTACAGATGTGACAAGGATGCAGTGGCTTTGGAAATTATTCAAAAATGTTTTCCAGATAGAGAAGTGGTTGGTGTAGATTCCACCGATATTATTTGGGGATTGGGAAGTTTCCATTGTTTGAGTCAGCAAGAGCCTTTGGTATAAATTTAGCCTGCAGAATTGCAGGTTTTTTAGTGAAAAATTATGAGCGAAATCAAACCTTCCGAATCTGTCAAAAAAATTTTACCTTTCATTCTGGCAACCGCTATTTTTATGCAGATGCTCGATTCTACGATTCTCAATACATCCTTGCCGTCGATTGCCAGAGATTTGCAGGAATCGCCGCTTAACATGCAGAATGCTATTGTGAGTTATGTGTTGACTTTGGCTTTATTTATGCCCGTTAGCGGATTTCTGGCGGATAAATTCGGGACTAAAAGGATATTTATCTTCTCACTGATCCTTTTTTCGATAGGTTCTCTTTTTTGCTCGCTATCGCAAGACCTTACCCAGCTTGTAATTTCAAGAGTCATTCAGGGCGTTGGAGGCAGTCTGATGACGCCTGTCGGCAAGCTTGCACTGATTAAGACTTTTGACAAAAACGAGCTGCTGAAAGCAATGAATTATGCGATCGTTCCTGCGTTGATAGGGCCAATTCTGGGACCGGTGATCGGCGGATATATCGTAGACTATCTTTCTTGGCACTGGATTTTTCTCATCAATATTCCGATCGGCGTCTTGGGAATTATTTTAAGCATCCGTTTTATGCCCAATTATAAGTCGCCCGTTATCGATTTTGATTTAAAAGGTTTCCTGATATTCGCTGCGGCGTCGCTTTTACTCTCAATATCCCTGGAACTTTTGGGAAATACCAGCAATATCACACCAATTTTGCTGATCGTGATGCTTGGCTTTTTAATGCTTTATTATTACTTCAAACATGCAAAAACTGACAATAATCCTATTTTTCCGCTGAATTTATTTCAGGTAAGAACCTTCCGTGTAGGCATTTTGGGTAACCTGGCAACACGCCTAGGCATTAGTTCCGTTCCGCTTCTTGTTCCGCTGATGATTCAGATGTCTTACGGGCGGTCTGCGCTTACATCAGGCTGGATTGTAGCACCAATGGCTCTTACAGCGATGTTTGGGAAATCATTTGTCATTGGAATCCTGGATCGCTTTGGCTATCGTAAAACCCTGATGACGAATACTTTTATCATCGGAATTCTGATTTGTTGCTTAGCGATTCCCACGGTCCACAGCTCGATCTACTGGTTTGTGCCGATTCTCCTGGCGATGGGATTTTTCAATTCCATTCAGTTTACCTCCATGAACACCATTTCTATTGCAGATCTAAGAAGCTATCACACCAGCAGCGGTAATTCTTTAGTTTCCGTCAATCAGCAGTTTGCAGTAGGTTTCGGCGTATCGTTCGGCTTGGTAGTTCTGAAATTGTTCGAAGGCGATACGACTTTACTTCACAATGAAGCTCATAATGCATTCCGTTACACATTTCTGATTGTCGGATTTTTGACTATTCTTTCAGGCTTTGTATTCCGAAGATTGCATGCATCCGACGGTGAAAATATGAAATCAGCATAATTATTTTCAATGAATTTCGACCAATACATTTCTTCTGATTTTCAAAACTATATCAATCTAAATCTTGATGCAGATCTCAATAGATTATTGCTTAAAAAATCACCGTTTCATAATGTTTCGATGCAGGACATTGTAAGGCAGATCAAAGGTAAAAAGATAGCCCACAAAAAATTTCCTTTTTTGTTGAAAGAATGTATTATTTTCCCGCCAAATCTCAATCTCGAACAGGCCTCATCCCAATTAACCGCAGAATATAAAGCGCAGAATCTGAAAGGAAAATCTTTTCTCGATTTGACATGTGGTTTTGGGATTGACGCGCATTTTTTATCTCAAGATTTTGATGAAGTAACATTAATAGAACAAAATCCTGAACTAATTGCAATCGTAGAACATAACTGGAAAATTCTGGAAAGAAAGGCCAATTTTGTCAACGAAAATCTGGAGGTTTTTCTGGAAGATAATCAGCAAAAATTTGATGTGATTTATCTTGATCCTGCGCGGCGCGATCAGCATAACAAAAAGAAATTCCTTCTGGAGGATTTGTCGCCAAACATGTTAGAGATTCAGGAGAAATTACATTCGATTTCAGATAAAATCATCGTGAAATTATCACCATTGATTGATATTTCCTATTTGATTTCCGAATTAAAAAACATTGCAGAAATTCAAATTATTGCTGTTAGGAATGAAGTCAAAGAATTAGTTGTAATTATTGAGACGCGTGATGCAAGTTGTGAGTTGCAGGATGTCTCAATTCGTTGCGTCAATCTGGAATCTGGCGAGCCTGAGTTTTTTTTCAATTTTAATAATGAAAAATCAGCAAAATCAGAATTATCAAAAAGCCTTAATTTTCTCTATATTCCAAACAATTCTATTCTGAAAGCAGGCGGCTTTAATATCATTTCAGAACAATTTGGATTGAAAAAACTGCATCCTAATACGCATTTTTATACTTCGGAAAAAAAAATTGAAAACTTTCCGGGAAGGGTTTTGCAAATCGAGAAAATCGAAGCTAAGGATTTGAAAAAAGGAGAAAAGTACAATTTGATTTCCAAGAATTATCCTTTGAAGCCGGAAGAAATCAAGAAAAAATATAAACTGAATGATGGGGGAAGTCACTACCTGATCTTTACGCAATCCGTAGCCGGTAAAGAAATCTTGAAAAGCATTGATTGAAACATGAACCGCATTAAGTCTTTTCCACCAATTATTGATGAACAATCAAAAATTCTGATTCTAGGCTCTGTACCCGGAGTCAAGTCTTTGCAAATGCAGCAATATTATGCACATCCGCAGAATCAGTTCTGGAGAATATTGTTTCATCTTTTGGATGCAGAATTCTCATTGGATTATTCAGAAAGACTTAAGTTACTAAAAAAATATAAAATTGCACTCTGGGATGTGATTGAAAGCTGTGAGAGAAAGGGTAGTCTGGATACAGAGATCAAAGAAGAAGTTGACAATAATATTCTTGAGCTTATCAAAAACCATCCTAACATCACAACTATTTTTTGTAACGGGCAAAAGTCTTATAAGAATCTCATTAAAATTCTGGGAAAAAATTTTGAAATTCCTATTTTTGTTTTGCCTTCTACAAGTCCGCTTCATACGGTAAAGTTTGAGGAGAAATTGGAGAGTTGGAAGTTAATAAAAATGCAACTTTAATTAGCTGTTCCAAATCTCCCAAGCCTTCTCAGCCTGTTGTTCCAGCATGTAAAACCCATTAAGCGTTGTCGCACCTTTTTCTGCACATTGTCTCAGAAAAGCGGTTTCCGACGGATTATAAATCAAATCGATAATATAATGTTTATCGGTGATCGCATCGAAAGGAAATTGAACAGAATCATTCACATTCGGGAAAGTTCCAACCGGCGTGGTCTGGACAATTAACAAAGCATCCTTTACCAAATCTTCCGAAAGATTCTCAAAATTAATTTCAGACTTTCTGGAAACGGTTTGATGATCGATCTGATGTTTGTCCAAAATATATCGCACTGCCTTTGCAGCACCGCCATCTCCCAGAATCAAGGCTTTACGGTGATGATTTTTTTTATGGATAAGAAGCGATTTTTCGAAGCCGAAAGCATCTGTATTATGACCGATCTTTTTTCCGTTCTTAAAACTGACGCAATTGACAGCACCAATCTGTAAAGCTTCCTCGCTCAGCTCATCTAAAAAAGGAATAATCGCCTGTTTATACGGAATGGTGACATTCATCCCTACAAGATCAGTATTACCTAGGAAAAGTTTAACACTTTCGATTTCAGCGGCATCAAAAAAACTGTAGCTATGATTCTGAAGAAATAATTTTTTGAATTTTTCCTCGAAATATTTTTTTGAAAATGAGTAAGAAATGTTCTTTCCCAGCAATCCGAATTCCCGTTTTTCCATAATTCAAATTTAAGAAATATCCCCAAAATTTGCATTATTAAATTAAGGACGATCCATCATTTAAATTATTTGACTATGCTTTTCAGATGGCGTAATTTTGGCTTTCAGAACCATCAAAAAATTATAATGAAAAAAGTCATTCTCAATAACGGAAACGAGATTCCTGAAATAGGATTCGGAACGTGGCAGACCACGGACGGTGTGCAAAAAACGCTTAAGGCCGCTCTGGATGCCGGCTATACACACATAGACACTGCGGACATTTACGGTAATGAAGCTGAAATCGGAGATGCCATAGCCGAATCCGGCGTAGAGCGGAAAAATCTATTCATCACCACAAAAGTCTGGAACAATAACCGGAGTGCGAGTGGTGTCCGCCAGTCTCTGGAGCAGTCACTTGAGAAGTTGCAGACCGACTATCTAGATCTTCTTCTCATTCACTGGCCGGCAAATGTCAAGCAATTTGACAATTGGAAGGAGATCAATGCAGAAACCTGGAAGGCATTGCAAGATGCGTACAAAAGCGGAAGAGTTAAAGCTATTGGAGTCAGCAATTTTATGTTACCGCAGCTCAAAGCTTTATTGGAAACCGCAGAAATAGTTCCTGCGGTCAATCA
Source organism: uncultured Chryseobacterium sp. (assembly GCA_913778505.1). GTDB lineage: Bacteria > Bacteroidota > Bacteroidia > Flavobacteriales > Weeksellaceae > Epilithonimonas. Next base: position 74,829 of record CAJYWD010000023.1, on the reverse strand, counting down.
GATAGAATTTCATCCAGGTTACACGCAGCAGGAAGTAGTGAATTTCTGTAAAGATGAAGGTATAGCAATAGAAGCTTGGAGTCCGATAGGATCAGGACGCTTATTAAAGGACGAGGAACTAAACCGAATTGCCGAAAAGTATCAGGTTTCACCCGCAATTCTCTGCATCCAGTTCTGTTTACAATCTGGCGTAATTGTCTTACCAAAATCGGAGAATCCAGAAAACATCAAGAATAATCTACATTTCGAAAGGTTTACAATCTCGGAAAGTGATATGAAGGCGCTTAAAAACTTGAAAGAAACCGGATTTTCAGGCCTGAATCCGGAGGAAGTAGACTTCTAAACATAATAAAAGCAGATCTGAAATCAGATCTGCTTTTTTGAAGTATTATTTTATCATATAAATTTTGTTAAAATCATTTATTCCGCTGACGTGCTGGAATAGTATCTGATCTTCTCTACGATCTCGCCCAGATCAAATGGTTTTGGTATAAAATCAATAGCACCGCTTTCTATTGCGGAGTCTCCCAGTCCACGACTTGCTGACATGATGACGACAGGAATATCTTTGAATTCCTGATGCTGCTTGATCATTTTACAGATGTCCCGGCCATCTTCTCCAGAAAGCCACATATCCATCAGGATCACGTCCGGTTTTGTAGACGTTTCCATTAGAGAATTAAACATATCGGATCCTCGTTCGTAATTAGAGACTTCAAAGCCTTCCATATCGAGCATCAACTTGACAGAGTCCAGAATTGCAGGACTGTCATCCACCACCACTATTTTTTTTGATTTTGACATTTTTTTAATTGGGTTTTAATTCTATTTGTGTTTTTTAGGAATCTCGAAACAGAATTCTGATCCCTTACCTTCAATTGAGTTTACAAAAATCCTGCCACCGCTGCGTTTTATAATTTCAGATGAAATATATAGTCCTAAGCCAAGCCCCGGAAATGTGTGTTCTTTGCTTCCACTGACCCTGTAATACTGTTCAAAAACTTTTTCCGTTTTATCTTCCGGAATTCCGATTCCATAGTCGCGTACGGAAAATAAAACACCATCATCAGTTAATTTTGTGCTGGTCTGGATCCGATCGGAATCCGGTGAGTATTTAATCGCATTGCCAATCAGATTGCTCATCACCTGTGCAATTCTATGGCGGTCTCCATGGATCATTCCTATCTTTTGAGGATGATGAAAGATCCTGTGGCTGGTACTCATCTGCTGTTCGGTGATGATTTCCTGCACCAGTTCATCAAAATCAAAATCAGTTTTGTTGAGAAGAATCTTACCGTTCTGGATTTTGGTGACGTCCAGAAGATCATTGACCAGGCTGGTCAATTTGTTGATCTGATCGTCCATTTTTCTGGCTACATCCGCATTTTTATCATCACTGAGCTGGCGGAGATTTTTTTCGAGGTACTGAGAATATAATTTGAGACTCGTCAGCGGTGTCTTGAGCTCATGACTTGCGATGCCCAGAAAGTTGTCCTTCTGCTGCTGAAATTGTTTAAATTCATTAATATCTGTACATGTTCCAATCCATTGCATCACTTCACCTTCCGGATCTTTCACAGGAATAGCCCTGCCGAGAAACCAACGGTAAGCATCTTCCGTACTGCGATCCCGGAACTGATACTCGATCTCGTAAGTGGATTTGTTCTGCTGGCTTTTGACCCACAGATCCATTGCGCGCGGCTGATCATCAGGATGCAGAATCTTTATCGTTGCGGATTCCCGGCTGTCTATGCCTTCGAAACCTGTGTACTCGTACCACCGCTTGTTATAATAGTCTATTTTTCCATTCTTGTCGGCTGTCCAGACAATGATGGGAAGACTGTCTGCCAGATTCCTGTACTTTTCCTCGTTCTGTTTCAGCTGACGCTTGGTTACCACGATTTCAGTTACGTCTGTGGCAAAGTTAAGGATAGCGTACACCTTGCCGTTCTCATCAAAGAGTGGTTTGTAGGAAAAATTAAAAAAGAAGGATTTGAGTTCTCCGTCAATTTCGAGAATGGCCTCATCTTCTGTCGCAGAATAGGTGACTCCCGTTTTATAAATGTTATTAAGGAGATCGATGAAAGGCTGACCTTTGAGTTCCGGAAGTGCGTCATCCAGCTTCATGCCGATGACCTTTTCTGTTTTGCCCCATGTTTTAAGCATGGTGTTATTGGCAACGTCGATGATAAAATCCGGCCCTTTGTACAGCGCAATTGCGTAATCGGATTCCTTGACCAGCTTTTCAAAAGTATATTCGGACTGTGCCAATTTTTTTTCTGCCAAAACCTGATCTGTGACTTCTGTTGCGATTACACTGACTCCAATAATATCTGATTCCTCATCATTGAAAATCGGAGCATAGATAAAATCAAAATAACATTCTTCCGTCTGTCCGTTTCTCACCAGATAGCATAACTCTTTGTAACCTTTATAGATTTCGCCTGTGGTTCTGACATTGGAAAGCACATTCATGAATTTTTGATCTTTAAGCTCTGGCAGCGCGTCAATGAGTTTTGAGCCGATAATCTGCGCAGGTTTTCCCCATAGTTGCAGCACCTGAGGATTAGCCACCTTAATCACAAAATCCTCGCCCATCAGCATACACATAGCTACAGGAGCCTGGGTAAGAAGCAGCGCAAGGGATTCCTGCGAAATGTTGGACCGAATGAAATTTTTCATTGTAAGGTAATCAAGTAAATTCGATAGAGTTAATTTTTAAATTTTTCTTTATGGATCAGCAAATCAAAAAAGAGAAGAAAGTCTGACACTAGTGACCAAAGGGGATATCTGAAAGTTGTCGGGTGGTTTCTCTCAAAGACGGCGTGGCCGAGCCATGCCAGTCCGTATCCGAAAATAGGGCAGTACCAGAAAAATCGTTCTTTGCCAGAAATCAGCACATAAAAAACAACCGCAAATACCAAAAGAATTTCTACGAAATGAAAAACCCTGGTCAGCGGCTGCTGATGTCCGGAAAGATAAAACTGATAAAAGTCCCTGTAAGAGTCTAATTTTCTAGGAAATCCCATTGTTCATCTGATTAAGTTTGCTTTTTTTGTAACCATACAGGAAATAAATTACCAGACCTATAGCAAACCAAAGACCAAACCAGAACCAATTGTTATGACTCATCCCGGTAAGCAGGTAGAGGCATGAACTTAATCCAATCAATGGTATCAGAGATAAGTTTTTAATGAACGCCAAAACACAGAGGATCAAATTAGCAATAATAAATATGATAATCGCCAGACGGAATTCGCCGTCACTAGGATCATTAATGTTGGTGAGATTATGAAAGAAATCCGGCTGATAAAAATAAAAAAATGCCAGCCCGCCAATAAATATTACAGGAAAAATAAGCTTTGAATTGATGTAAGGCAAATGAAACCTTCCTTTGATTTTTTCCTTTGCCGGCAAAAGTAAAACACCGCCACAAACCAAAACAAACGCAAAGATGGTCCCGATACTCGTAAAATCCAGGATAAATGACTTGTCTGTAAATAAAATCGGAATTCCAACTACAATTCCCGTCACGATGGTAGCGAAAGAAGGCACCTTATTTTTACTGTGGACTTCCTGGAATTTCTCTGGCAACAGTCCGTCTCTGGACATAGCCATCCAGATCCGCGGCTGTCCCATCTGGAAAACCAGTAGTACCGTGGTAATGGCTACAATTGCGATTAACGAAACAATAAATTCCATCCATGGCAAGTTAAGATTGGACTTATCAAAAACGAAGGAAAGCGGGTCTCCAATGCCGTCGAATTTTTTATAATCAACTAAACCTGTAAGAGTTAAGGTCAAAATAATATAAATTACCGTGCAAAGTCCCAGGGAAATCAGCATGCCTTTCGGCAGGTCTTTCTGAGGATTTTTAGTTTCCTCTGATAACACTGAAATAGCATCAAAACCAATGTAGGCAAAGAAAACACCCGATACAGCAGACATCACGCCGGCAAAGCCATTCGGCATGAAAGATGGCTCAGAAGTTACCGCACTTGCGGGAAACCAGTTGCCTGTATTCACATACGCCACACCGACTGCGATGACAAGCAAAATCACAAATAGCTTGAGAATCACAAAAAAATTGTTGAAATTTTTACTTTCGCGGATACCCTGATAGCAAAGCCAGGTAATCAAACCGTTAATCACCAGGGCAGGAATATCAAAAATTATTTTTAGACCTCCGATCGCCGGTGCTGATTCCCATGCATTAATGAGTTCTGTGTTCGGAGAACTATTGAGAAAAGCTTTTTTAGCTTCGGTATAACTGCAAGTAAAATAATCCGGAATATGAAGCCCCAATCTGCCTATAAAACTTGTGAAGTAATCGGACCACGAGAAGGCCACATAAATATTTCCGAAAGAGTATTCCATGATCAGCGCCCAGCCAATCACCCAGGCAATCAATTCCCCGAAACTGGCGTAAGCATAGGTGTAAGCGCTTCCGGCAGTCGGGATTCGGCTGGCAAATTCTGCATAGCAAAGCGCGGTAAAGGCGCAGGCAAAACCACAGATCAGATATAAAATGATAACACCAGGACCGCCGCGAAAGATAGCTTCGCCTAAACTGCTGAAACTCCCTGCGCCAATAATGGCAGCAATCCCGAAAAATACGATATCCCAAGTCCCGAGAACTCTGTTTAGCTGTCCGGAATCTGCATTTCCAGCGTAGTGTTTTCTTCTGAAAAGTGAATTCATAAGAGATTTTAAAATTGATGAAAGGAACAAATGTAATAAAAATTTGATGTTTTTAACATTTAATTAGTGAATAAACACCATAGCAGAACAAAAATGGCTTTAGTTCTCGGTTAGATAATATCTTTTCCCTATTTTCGTTGAAAAAGGGAACAAACTTTGTTGAGGCTGTGGCTTTGACAACAATTTTGAAAATCTGTATGAATTCAAAAAAGGTACTACTCGCCTCGCTGATTTCCATTTATGGTATCTCAGAGGCTCAACAATCTCAATATTTTACGCAGAAGGAAGACTATCACTTTGGTCTGGCAGAAAATCTTTACAACACCAAAGTCTACAATGCGTCTCAATACGAATATTCCAACCAATATTTTTACAACAAAAGCTTAAGCCAGTCCAGAAAAGAAGCCTCGCTATTTTTCAGCAATGTGATTGGCGTGATTTTGCAGCAGCAATATGCGGAAGAAGGTCTCAATGCTTTCATGAAAGAATACCCGAAGTCGGCTTATTTTGCACAAGCTAACGGACCTTTGGCAGATTATTACCTGTCCAAAAAGGACTTCGAAAAAGCGTTGGAAACTTTGCAGAAAGTTAATCAATACCAACTGAGCAAAGAGGAAAACACGCAGCACATCATGAAGCTGGGTTATGCTAAGTTTATGACCGGCGATTCAGCAGGAGCAATCGAAGCTTTGGAAGAAGCTTTCAAAAATGCCGACGAAAACAGCAAACCTGCCATTTCTTACATGCTCGGGCATCTTTATTATACCGATAAACAAAATGACAACGCGTTTGTTTATTTCGACCAAATTAAGAATAATGAGGAATATGCACATTTGGTGAAGCCTTATTATGTGCAGATGTATTACAATCAGAAGAATTATGATTTGGCAATCTCCGAAGGCAACGACATCCTGAACAATGGAAAAACGATTGCTTATGACACGGAAATCCACAAAATAGTAGGAGAGAGTTACTTTATGAAAGGCGATTATCAGTCTGCGTATCCACACTTAAAATTATTTTTGGATAAAGAACAAACACCGTCGGAAACCGACCTTTACGAAATGGGATTTGTTTCTTCTCAAGTAGGTAAAAATGCCGAAGCGGTAGGTTATTACAATCAATTGATTAACAGCCAATCTCCGCTGGCTCAGAATGCTTATTATCAATTAGGAAACGCTTATTTGCAAAACAATCAGAAACAGGAAGCGCTTTCGGCGTATCGGAATGCGTCTCAGATGAATTATGACGCAAAAGTTCAGCAACTGGCTTTGGAACAATATGCCAAATTGGGTTATGAATTGGGAAATCCATTCGAAAATTCTTCAAAAGTGATTCAAAGATATCTTGATAAGTATCCGAATTCTAAATCTCAGGAAATGCGTTCACTTTTAGTGAAATCTTATTTGTATTCCGGAGATTATAAAGCCACTCTGGACGCCCTTTCAAAATTGGATAAGAAAACTAACGAGACCAATAAAATCGAGCAGGAGGTTTCCTATCTTTTAGGTTCTGAGGAATTCAACAAAGGAAATTTTGACCAGGCTGAATCTTATTTTCTGAGAAGTCTTAAATTTAATCTCAACAAAGATTATTACAAGAAAGCTAAATATTGGCTCGGACAAACTTATTACCAAAAAGGCGATTACAAATCTGCCATTGCGGTTTACAAAGAGCTTGAAAATGAAACCGCCGAAGGTTTTCCGGAGCGTGAGCAGTTGGATTATGATTTGGGTTACGCTTATTTCAAGGCTAAGGATTTTGCTTCTGCTCAGGATTATTTCAAAGAATATCTGAGATTCCCGAAACAAGAGTTCAAAGCGGATGCAGAATTGCGTTTGGCAGATACTTATTACGCCAACAATCAGCTGAATGAAGCGTTGGAAATTTATAACAAGACCGAAAATGCCAGCGATTATACCTTGTATCAAAAAGCTTTGGCTTTAGGTTTTAAAGGCGATACGGTGGCGAAAATTTCTGAACTGAAAACGTTGCTTTCGAAATATCCAAAATCGGAATATGTGGATGATGCAAATTATGAAATTGCCTCAGCTTATGCTCAGAATGATGATTTCAGCAATTCCAATGTTTACTTTGATAAAGTCATCAAAACCAGTGCGGATAAGGATTTGGTAGCCAATTCCCAGATTTACAGAGCCCAGAATTACATCGACCAAAATCAAACGGATAAAGCGATTGCAGAGTTCCGACAATTGGCAAATCAGTACAAAAATACAGCGTATGCTGATAAAATTGTTGCCGCTGCAAAACCGGCGTTTGTGAAAACCGGCGATGTCGCAGGTTACGAGCAATTTGCAAAAGGTCTGAACGTCAATGTTTCCGGAACAGAAATCAGTGAAATCAACTTCAATCTGGCGCAAGACAGTTTCTCTAAAAAGGATTATGCGAAAGCGGTTTCTTATTACGAAAAATACCTTGAACAAAGTCCAAGCGGCGACAATCTTTTCAAAGCTCAATATGAGTTGGGCGAAAGTTATTATCAATTGAAAAAAATCGATAAAGCGATGTTGCCTTTGCAAAATGTAGCTGATTTCCAAAACGATTATCAGCAGGAAGCGCAGGTGAGACTGGCCCAGATTTATATTTCGCAAGACGAAATTGCGGATGCAAAAAAATATCTGGAACAAGTTGCGAATTCTACAAACGTGAATGTTAAGAATTTTGCTTCCATTGAATTAATGAAAATCTATGCAGACGAAAAGAACTTAGCCGAAGCTGAAAAATACGCTAATTCTGTCATTGCTAATTCAAAAAATTCGGCGGCAACTCTGGAACAGGCGAAAGTCATCAAAGCGAGAAGCCTGATGAATCAAGGCAAAGACAAAGATGCACAAACAGCTTACTCAATCTTAGAAAAGTCATCGAATACAGAAGTTGCTGCGGAAGCTTTGTATGCCAAAGCTTTTTATCAGAACAAAGCAAAAGCATTCAAATCGTCCAATGAAACCATTTTCAAATTGGCAAACAATTACGCTTCGGAAGAATATTGGGGCGCAAAAGCGTTGGTGGTAATGGCGAAAAATTATCTGGCACTGAAAGATAATTATCAGGCAAGTTATACGGTAGACGAAATTATCAATAATTACGGTGATTTCCCGGAAATTGTGGCAGAAGCGAAGGAGGTGAAAGCGCAAATTAAGAAGTAATTTGCAAGTATGTTAATGATAATATGAATGAAATCTTTGCTGAGTTTTACGGCTTTGCGAACTTAAAAGCAGTCCGATATTCAAAAAAAATCTTTGCGCGCTTTGCGTTTAAATCAAACTAAGAAATGAACAAACTAAAATATATCGCCATTCTGGCGTTTTTGGGAACAGTTGGAATCTCGGAATTAGGTGCTCAAATCAAAGAAGAGCAATTGATTCTCAACAGAAAACGTGAACCGGAAGTCAAGAAAATCGAGAAGAAAAAAACTTCGGTTGTTCAGGAAAAAAACTATCCACCGGATAATAAGAAGAGGGAAGATTCACTCAATCTGAAATATGACATTGTGAATGTTCCGCTGGTTTCGGACTTCAAAACCAGCGAAATCCAGGGCGAAGATATCTCCCCAAAATTCACCAATGATTACCAGTCCAATTATTTCAGATTGGGTTATGGCAATTACGGTAAATTTTTGGCTGATGCTAATATTTCTGGCAAAATCCAGGACAATGTAGAGATTGGCGCCGATGCACATTACCTTTCCACAAGCGGTTTGAAAAAAGTTTACGATTGGGACTCCAAGCAGAATGAAGCGAAGATTGGCGTATTTTCCAATATCTATACGGAAAGTGGCAAGTTTAATATCGAGGCCAATTATGCCTTCAACAACTACAATTATTACGGAATTTATGCTATGACACCATCCAGTAATGATGTTGATTTGCAGCAGAAAGTCAATAAATTCAGTGTGAATGGTTATTACGACCATTACTCCAATGAAATTCTGAATGACATTCGGGTGAAATCTTATTTTCTGAATGACCATTTTGGCGCCAGTGAAAACTATGTGAATATAGATGTTAATTTGTCCAAGCACGATTTTCCGGTTTATGACGACATCTCAGCGAATGGAGATTTGGGGCTGAGTCTGGAAACAGTCAATTCCAAGTTTGACATTTTAAATAAGAATACCAATAATCAATTCAATTTTACATTGTCGCCCAAAGTGACTTTCTATAAAGGTGATTCCTACTTGCTGATTGGTTCTGATTTCAGCTTCCTTAATTCAAAAAATTCAAGTAATGTAAGCGAAGAATCGAAGAATAAAAAATTCTACTGGTTTCCAAAAGCAGAAGTTTTGGTTGCGGCAGCGGATGAATTCAAATTTTACGGCGGAATTGACGGCGGTCTAAAAGTCAATACTTACGGAAATTTGTTAGATGAAAATCCTTTCTTGATTTCGGATTTATTTTTGACGCCAACTGAAACCAAATACCATTTTTATTTTGGAATGAAGGGCGATGTAGACCAGATTTTTAAATATGATGTGAATGCTGGATTCAGTAAAATCAATAATGCGCAGTTTTTCTATAATAACAATCTGTTTGATTTTGATATTAATTCGTCCAGAAATGGTTATGATTATGCCAACACATTCAGCTCAATTTATGATAGCGGAACGCTGATGGAAGTAAAAGGCGATGTACAGGCTTTCCCAATGGAAAATCTTACGGTGGATGCCGGTTTGCATTATATGAAGTACAATCTGGACAATCTTGAAGAAGTTTATTATAAACCGTTGGTGCAATTTAACCTCGGCGCAAAATATACAATGCTGGAGAAAAAACTGAATCTCGGTTTCAAAGCTTATTTTGTAACAGACAGAACGTCAAATTCTTATTTTATTACGGAAAATGGATTTCCGCTGAACCAGTATGTATCTGCAGAAAACAAAAATGAAAAAGTTGGCGGTTATGCGGATGTAAATCTTTCTGCAGAGTACAAACTTCACAAAAATTTTAGTATTTTCGCACTCGGAAATAATCTTCTGAACGCCAAATATCAGAATTATGCGGGCTACAAAGTCTTGGGCGCGCAGTTTCTGGCCGGTGTGAAGATTACGTTCTAAAAATCATTGATGGTTGATAGTATCATTTATCAATTATCATTTATAGATTGGCTCCGTAGTTCAACTGGATAGAATATTGGATTTCGGCTCCAACGGTTGGGGGTTCGAATCCCTCCGGGGTCACAAATATGAATAACCTATTGATTATCAATAGGTTATTTATTTTTTAATTACTTTAGAAAATATTTTAAGTTCATATCAATTTGAAAAAAGAGATTATTGTAAAAAATTATTGAGTAAAGTATCAAAATTATAAGATATTGATCAGTTTTATAAATTAAATATTAAATTTTAAGAATTCTTTTTGATTAGCTTAAAAAAATTAACCCTCAGAAATCGTATTGTTTCTGAGGGTTTTTGTTACCATATCTGCAGAAATAACGAATGCCAAATAGGAGGGGTTCAGAGGAATTTTTTCAATTTTGATCAATAATTCTTTTACAGTCCGAAGAATGTACTAGAATTTTAATAGATAAATAATAGGCAATAAATTCAGAAAAAAAAATTAAAATTTATTTTGATTCATAATATGATTATATAATAATATTTAATGTAGTAATTATTTTATGTCGTTTATTGTGTTAAAAATGATAATTATTTTTTAAGATATTAAAAATGAATATTTTTCTTAAAACAGATATTGTGGTGATAATCACTTATTTGTGAGTGTAATTTATTATATTTGTCATGAACATAAATGAATGATGAAGAAAACTAAAACCAATTTATTCCAAAATATTGATTCAAAAGTCTATCTCAGTTTAGGGATTCTCTTGCTCTTAAGTTTAATTGTTTTCTCTTTTCAATATACGAGGCACGTAGATTGTGAGAATGCAAAATATATTATTCATGCTGATGAATTTATGATTAATCGTGTTGTCGAATTCTATGACAATACCGAAGGAGCCAAATCCTGGGAATGGGATTTTGGAGATAGTACAACGGTCGATTCAAGACAAAGAACACTTCACCGATACAAAAATCCGGGAGACTATATTGTTAAACTGAAAATCAACGGAAACTGTGTACACGAAAAACTAATCACGATTTCCAGCATTAGCCAGCAAATTGGGTATTTACCGATTATAAAAAGTCCGAATGTTGTGACTGTCGGAGAATCAATTTCATTCGATGCAGATAAAGACGATGGTGAATCTTGGGAATGGAGCTTCGGGGAAAATGGTGGAACAGATGCACTGGATAAAAATCCTTCTTACAAATTCAAATCAGTTGGTGAAAAGAAGGTAACACTCATTGTAAATGGTGATGTAGAACATACTGCTGTAAAAACCATTTATGTAGCGCCAAAAATAATCAAAGCAAAACAGAAAATCGATATAAAATCTTACGAGTTCGAAAAACCTCACGTTGCTTTTTCTCTTCCAGTAGGGAACGCCCAAAAAGACCCGTTGGTGGACATGTTGCAATACATCCCAGTATCTCCAAAATCTAAATTGAAAAAAGATTCTGTCTCTGTAGAAAAGAAAGCTCCTGAAATTTCCAACGAACAACTTCAGTTATTATTCAATCAGGTTGCGGCACAGCTCAAAACAAAAGATGATTTCAAGGATTATGTCTGCGGAAAGTATGATATTCCGGTTGTAGTTAATGATAACAAGCTGATTCCTTTTGACCAGTTCTGTCAATCAATTGCCGGAAAAAAAATAAAGATTACTGCTCTTAGAATTAATAAAGACCAAAAAAACTGTATTCAAAACTTTAACATTCAATATAAAGTGAAGAAATATCTGATTTGGATGAAAGAGTAATAAATAAAAACACAAAATAACCACAAATGAACCAAGAAGAAATCACCTACAGCCAGGAAGTCAACAAGGCTCTCCATATCGCACAGAAAATCGGTCGGGAAAATCTTAATGCCACTTTCACGGGAGCTCATCTTATAAAAGCGATGCTCAACAGAGATTTGTCTCTATTAAAACATCTGGAAAATCTTGGTGTTGATGTCTTTTATCTTGAAGAATGGGCAGATGTTCGTATCGAAGAATTGCCAAAATCTCCCAACAGATATTCTTGCGAGCCTGATGAAGTTGTCGATGAGATTTTCGCAGAGGCAGACCAGATAAGAGAGATTTTAGACGAGCAGGAGATATCACTTTTCGCTGTAATGACGGCAATCAGTTCGCCTGGTGTGGCTTTCAGTTTTGACCAGATGAAAACCTTTCCCGTGACGAGAAATGAACTATTAAAAGATGTATCCTCCTTTGGAGAAGATAATATGACAGGGACAATAGAAGCAACCAAAAAAGTAAGCAAAGGCTTTATTCAAAAATATTGCATCAATACAAAGGATAAAATCAAGAAAAAAAATAAAAAAGAACTTCTTGTCGGAAGAGATACCGAAATCAACAAAATCACTGAGATCCTATGCAGATACAGCAAGCAAAATGTGCTGATTATCGGTGACCACGGTGTCGGTAAAACTGCTCTTATCGAAGGTTTTGTACAAAAAGTTCTGTTGAAACAGATTCCCGACATCCTGAGCGGACTGGAAGTTTTTGAACTTGATATGGGAGCCTTGATTGCCGGAGCTTCTTATAAAGGAGAAATCGAAGACCGTATTAAAAATATTGCTCAGGAACTGAAAGCGATTCCAAAATCTGTATTGATTATTGAAGAAATTCATTCTTTATTCGGAAGTCACGGTTCAGATTCCGGAATTGTGAATCTTTTGAAAAGCGAACTTTCCAATGGTCTTACCTTGATTGCAACTTCTACCATCGAAGAATACACAAAAAAAATCGAAAAAGAACAAGGCCTTGCAGGAATGTTCGAACTCCTGAGACTGGAAGAAAGTACAGATGAAATCCATTTCAGGATGTTAAAACAATCGTTGGAAGATTATCAGATTCATCATAAAATCAGCATCGATGACCAGACAATGAAGGAGGCGATTCGTCTTTCGCAAAGATATATGAAGGAAAAAAGCCTTCCAGCTTCTGCGATTGATTTAATTGACCACACGATGTCTGTTTTAAAAACTGCCGGAGAATCTTTTTTAAAGGAAAGAAATCATCTCGTGACAAGGATTATTCACCTTGAGGACAATACCAATAATTATGTTGAAGACGAACGAAGAATGCACGCCGACTGGCTTTTGAAGGATTTGGTTGAAAAAACAAAATATCTCATAAGTACAGCCGATTCTGGCGAACAGAAAAATGAACTTCCTGAGTTTAAAGATACTGATGAATTGTTGAGTTTTGCCAGAATTCTCATCGAGAAAACTGAAAAGATTGCTCAGGAAAAAAGAACGCATATCACCGATTTTGATCTGGCTTTAATTATCTCGCAAAAAACCAATATCCCGATTGGCAAACTTAAAGAAGAAGAAAAGCAGAGACTTAATGAGATGGAAGGTGTTCTTGCCAGAAGAGTTGTCGGGCAAGACCACGCGATTACGATTGTTTCGGAAGCTGTTTTGGAAACCCGCTCCGGATTGAGTAAAGCCGGACAACCGATTGGTTCATTCTTTTTATTGGGACCAACCGGAACCGGAAAGACGGAACTGGCAAAATCTTTGGCAGAATTTCTTTTTCAGGATGAAAATGCAATCATCCGTTTCGATATGTCGGAGTTTAAGGAGGAACATTCCGCCGCGTTGCTATACGGAGCGCCTCCGGGATATGTCGGTTATGAAGAAGGTGGACTTTTGGTAAATAAAATCAGACAAAAGCCATATTCCATTGTGCTTTTCGATGAAATTGAAAAAGCGCATTCTTCTGTTTTTGATGTTTTTCTTCAGATTATGGACGAAGGAAAATTACATGACAGACTAGGAAAAGAAGGCGATTTTTCTAATGCCATCATTCTTTTCACTTCAAATATCGGTTCCGAGTTTATTGTAGAATCTTTCGGAAAAGGAGAAATTCCGCCATCATCAAAACTATTAGAAATGATGAGCCGTTTTTTCCGTCCCGAATTTTTGGGAAGATTGACAGAGACGATTCCTTTTGCGCCAATCAGTAAAGATAATGCCCTGAAAATCTTCGAAATCCATCTAAAGAAAGAACTTTTAGACTTGGCAAAAGGACTTAATATTAATCTGAATATCACTCAGGAAGCCAAAGAATTTTTGTCAAAGGAAGGTTACGATATCAAATACGGAGCAAGACCTTTGAAAGGCTTAATCAGAGGAAGATTGAGACGACCTTTAGCCAAAAAAATCGTTGCAGGAGAATTTACAGACGGCGATAATATCGAAGTTTCTTTGAAAGAAAATGAACTGGTTTGGACGAAATTATAGGAAAGTAAAGATTTCATAAAAACACTTGAGATGAAAAATTTGAATTATAATCTTATTGCTTGTTCTGTGTTATTGGGTTTTGCCCTGATTTCCTGCAACAGCAAAAAATACATCAAAGAAATTCCTTACAATTTCTCTTCAGATTCCTATTTGGATTCTGCAAACGGAACCAAAACTAATGTTGATAAACTGTATTCCAATGTAGATGATAATGTTGAAAAACTGAGCGACGATGAGCTTAGAATTAAAGAAAAATATTCCATAATAATGGAAGTGATGCCGAAAGAAGTGACCAATTACAAACTTTATTCTTATATCGACCGCTGGATTGGAACACCTTACAAAAAGCAGTCTCTGGAAGAGAAAAAGGGGGTTGACTGTTCCTATTTTGTGCAGTCTTTATATAGTGATGTTTACGGCGAAACTTTTCAGAAAACGCCCGATGGAATTTTCCGTTCAAAAGCGATTCAGCTTTTCACAGGAAGAACTTTTTTGAAGGAAGGCGATATTTTATTTTTTAGATATGATAAAACGCATCCGATTTCTGATGTGGGAATTTACCTTCATAATGACAGGATTTTGGCTTGCACAGCGACAGGACTCAATATTTATGATTTCAATGATGAATATTTTCAGCTAAGATATGTTGCGTCGGGAAGATTGAAACCTAAAAACTAATGACGATGGAAAAACTCAATAACCTTGCAAAACAAATCACTTCTCTGAAACACGACATCAGAGCCGAAGTCATCATTAATAATCTCCTTAAAAATAATGATATTGATGAGTTGCAGTATGTCATCTCAAAACAAGGTCAGTTTTCGAGAGCATTTCGTTTTGATGTTTTGGATGCTGATGTTACCGATTATGATTTGGATTCAACTCAGATGTTAAAACTGGAGCTTTCAAGAGATGGTTTTTATGATATGTTGCCTGAAAATCTGATTCATGTAGCGAGAAATGATGCTCCAGAAAAAGATGTTGACGGGATGATTCGTGAATATCAGATTCAGAAAAAACAACAGAAAGCTGGAAGATTATTTTTTCAACCATTTGAAAACGAAATATTCAGTTACGGTGTTGAAATTGAGAAATTTGAACAGGATTTGTTATCGGATTTGAATGGCTTTTTGGTTCCCGAGATGTTCTACGATTTTTGGGGAATAAGTAGGGATTTGCCATCGATTTTAGTCTCGAAATTTATCAGGATTCTTCCTTATGCGTACAAGATTGTTGGCGATGTAGAATTGGCTTGTCAAATACTTTCTTCTTTGATTGAGGAAAAAGTAATCATCAATAACAAAGGTTATCAGAAATATTTGGATGAGGAACAGAGCATCACTTTGGGCGACGTGAGATTGGGATTGGAGCTTATTACGGGAAACAGTTATGACGATTATTCCAGCCATTTCAATCTCCAGATTGGACCTTTGGAAAATTCCAATTTCTCAGAATACATACACGATGGAGCGATGAAAAGGTTTGTTGACCTTTTTTATGAATACTTTTTTCCGATTGAGGTGGAGATAGAAACAACGATTTTGCTTTCTCAGGAAAAAGAACACTTTGAATTTACCCAACAACAAAGCTCAATATTAGGCTATAACACAAGAATATGACAAAATTGAAGAAATATTTTATTAATCTATTTGAACCGAAAATACTGGCAACGGTTGTTATTCTCTTGGCTTTCTGCATCGTTCTCACGATGATTTTTGCACAGAAAGTACCCGAGTTTAAGCAGAAATATAAAGGGAAATTTTACACCTATCTTTTTTCTGTGGCTTTCATTTATTCCATTATTGCGTTTTTGGGATTTAACAAGCTTTTTCAGGATAATAATCTGTACGAATTTGTTTTTTATCAAATCTGTTCGCTGGTCATAGGAATTCTGCATTGCTCGATGTACAGAACATATTTCCAGAAATTCAGACAAAAAAGTAATGGAACCGAATATCTTTTTTCATTGGTCACCATAATGTATTCTGCGATTCCTTTTATTGTGATTTTCACATTTTTGAATGGGATAGATTTTTCGTTTCTGATGTTGGGACATTTCATCGTTTTCTTTATCCCGACATTTTTGAATGACACTTTTAACAAAGCAATGTCGATTCCTCCTAAGATTTACAAGACTTGGCAGTTTCCTGAAAATTATAAAGAATTAGCGGGTGTGAGTGATGAGGAAATGCGTGATTTAGTCGTATTCACTTTCTTGATGGACAAAGACCGTCATGCTAAAAAGTACAGTGTTTATCGTGCAAAAGGACCGACAAGAGTAGATTTCGGAAGACTGTTTTACAACTTCGTCATCGATTATAATGAAAGGCACACCGAAGACCAGATCGAGGTAGAAGGACCAAACGGACTTTACAGCTGGGTTTTCTTTTTACAACCAAAATGGTACGAATCTACGAAATACATCGACCCAGACTACACTCTTTATATGAACGGAATTGAAGAAAACAGTGTGATTTTCTGTATGCGTTCTGATGAGCTGAAAATTGCTCAAAACAAATATGGAAATGAAGTTCCTGATTTTGAATATAACCAAGAAAAAGACGACGAAAGAGTAATAACTGACTAATAAAAACATACAATGATAGAAAAACTAAACCACTTCCCTGTAAACTGGATAGACGGGATGAAAATTAATAAGAACCATTTCACAGATGTTCAGGATTTTGTGAGCGATTCCGTGAGAGATTCTGTTGGAATCCATACTTCTATGATTAATTATGGATTGTTGCCCGTAAATGATTCTATTAAACTAAGTCTGATTATTGATAATCATAAATTACTTAGAATTAAAGTTGAAGAATGTCATGCGATTACACCAAGCGGAGCAAGGATTGATATTGGAAACGGAAGTTCTGACGCAATTAATTTATCCATTCCATATCCTGAAGTTTCGTATGAAATAAAAGATAATGAAAGTGTGGTTTTAATGGCTTGTCTTTCTGTGAATCATTTCAAAAGAACACCATTTGGCGAACCTGACCCTGAAGAAAATCCACCAAGATACCCTTACACACAACCAGAATATTCATTAAATCTTGTTCCCGAAAAAGAGCTGAAAAATACCTTAGGATTCGGGACAGGTTATCTTACTATCGGGAAAATATTGGTCAATGCAGGAGAGTCAAGAATTGATGAAGATTATATTCCGCCTTGTGTGAGCATTACGAGTTCTAAAAAATTACAGGATTTATATGTTGAAATCGACCGTTTTTATGGTCAGATAGAATTGTATGCTGTACAAATCGAGCAAAAAATCCACGTTAAAAAACAGAACAATTCTTTAGCGGTGATGATGGGATTGATGGCTGATAAAACATTGAATTATCTCGGTCAGGAAATCAACAGATTCAGATGGCTTTCTCCACACACGCCTCCTGCAAATATGTTGTTGTCGGTTGTTGCTTTGGCGAGAGTGCTGAAAAACTTTATTGATGCACGTTCAGGAGCTGGAAAAGAAGAGTTGCTGAATTATTTTGCTGAATGGTGCAATGTAAGCCAAGGAAGTTTCGAAACAATTTTTACAGAGACAATCAATACAGATTACAATCATAATCAGATTGATGTGACGATTTCTAAAATCAAAACTTTTATGAAGACCCTTGAGGAGCTTTACTCAGTTCTAAACAGATTGGATTATATCGGTAAAAAACGTGACGGAAGCATCTTCGTTTCAGAAAATACGGATGAAAGAGATTCTGTGATTCACGCTAAACGAAGCAGAACTTTCCTTGCAGATTAAAATTAATTAAACACAAATATTACTTACTTATATGGAAGTCCTAAATAGAAAAGAACGATCAAGAGCTTTTTCCTTTTTTATCTTGTTTTTCGTAATCACCGTCATTGTTTTGCTGGTTGCCGTGTTTTTCAACGCTTATTTCCCATTCAAAGAAAACAGTTTACTGAAAATTGAAAATGCCAAGATGAAGAAAGAAATGGAAACTCAGGACAAGTTTTCTTTCCAATTGGAGAAAGTGAAGTCAGCCGTAGATTCGATAGGTGTTCCCGGGCAAAACGATTTTTTCAATGAAAAATTATCATTATCCATTCTTGCCGATATGTACAAACAGCTCCCGAAAGATACACTTAAGAATAAAGTGATGTACAATAACACCATTATGACTTTTAAGGATCTTGTGGATGCGAAAAAGCAGATCAAGCAATTATCTGGAAATCAAATGACAATGGACAGTTTGAGTACAATCAATAAAACTTTAAAAGAAGAATACGACAAAATTAAAACAGACCTTGATGTTTGTCGTCAATTGTATCAGGCTCAATAAATGGAGAAAATGAGAAATTCGATATTCATTCTTTTTATTGTTCTTTTCGGAATTTCCCGTGTAAATGCTCAGGAGAAAGCTGTTTCGGATAGTTTGGTTTTAGACTATGCAAGAGCGGACTGTGGGATTGTACAGACCAAACAAAAATTGGATAAAAAGCCATTTGCAAGTACAACGCCTTTGTATCTGAGAGTCAACAACAGCGACTATGTTTATGCAACATTGCAGTTGGGAAAGAGAAAGAATAAAGTCTTTATGTACATCCAGATTTTAGACAAAAATGTATGTGTCAAAAAAGATAAGGTTTTGGATATTTTTTTCAAAACGGGAGAAGTTGTCACTTACAAAAATGCATTTTCGTTGAACTGTGACGGATTTTTCGCAAAACAGCTCAGTAAAAAAGAGTTTGAAAAACTGAGATTGAATGATATTGATCTGATTAAACTTTATACCTACAAAAAGAACTACGAATTGTACGTAAGTGAAGCTCAGAACATCGATATCGATAATCAGTTGGATTGTTTATCTGCCTATAAAATCAAGAAAACTGACGAAGTAAAAATCAAAAAGAAGAAAAAAAATGAGTCCGCTTCCTGAACTAGATCTCAATCTTGGAATGTCCAGAAATTCTTCATCCACAGATGATAGAGAGGAAATTGTGGTGCGAACCGATTCAGGTCTTCGTAAGCATACCATTTCTATGATTATTTCGGATCAGGAAGTTGGGAAAGTTCATTTGAAAATCAATAATAAAGAGGTAGAAATTCCTACTTATAAACTGACGGTTACTGACGATAAAACCAATGAAACTGAAGCTTATCAGGTAACAAGAGATACGTTGAGTCTTGTGAAAACAACTACAAAGAAGAGCTTTTTGTCTTTCTTAGGAATTAAACGCTATGATAAAACTTCGTATTTGTATGAGAATATTGCTTTTGAACCACTTCGCGAGAATATTGAAAAATTTGATATCTCCAGACACAGGAAGTTGTCGCAGGATCAGTTGACTTATCAGTTATCAGGAAACGGACAAAATATCATGCTCTATTCAGGAAATATTAATGAATTTGAAAAACCAAAAGACATTTCACAATATTTTATGATTGTTGATCATAATGATGGTCAGAGTTTTATCGGAGATATTTTGTACCGCGAGAAGTTTTTGAAACTAACTCCAAAGGTAGAATTACAGATCATAAGAAGAAGCAAAGTGGCGAAGAATTTCGAGTACGATGACAAAGGAAATATTAAGAGAACGATCTATTTTTAGAAATAATGAGAGGAGTATATTATAAAATACCAATGGATTTCGAAGCTGTAATCAATAAAAAAGATGCAGAGAAAATTTCTATTGACAATTCTATAAGTCAGCAGATTTTTTTGATTTCTACAACGGCTTTGGGAGAATGTAAGTTTGATGAAACTTTCGGAACCGAGATTTGGGAAATGGATTTTGATCTTCTTAAAACAGATAACAGTTTGAAAGAATTCATCGTGAACTCTATGAAAAAAGCGATTGTAATGCACGAGAAAAGACTTCTTTTGGAAGATGTGGAAGTTTCAGTAAAAGATCATAATCTCGGAACCCTCGGAAAAAGAAGAATGAAAAAAAGAGTGGTAATCTCTGTAAAAGGACAGGTTTTGGAAACCAACAGACCCTTTCTTTTTCAAAACTCATTTTTTGTAGGACCTCTTTCATATTAAAATAAAGACACAAAATGAATCAGGAAAGAATAAAAGACAGAATATTAAGAAGATCAGCAAGACTTTGGGGCTACAACGAATTGGAAGCGGAAACTTCCTTTGACCCGATTGTAAGTCTGCTACTTTCTGCAACGGCTTCAGAACTTGAGAAATTAGGTTTTGATCTGGAAAGTTCACGTTCAAGAATCATAGAAAGAATTCTGGAAATTATGTTTCCTGAAGAGGTTTCGGGAGTTATTCCTGCAAGATCTTTGATTCAGGTTTTTCCTTTGGAAAATCAGTCAAAAATATCATTGTACAATCATTTTAAAACGAGTAAACGTATTCATAATGTATTCAATCCAGTGGAAAGTGGGAGCAAAGATGTTTTCTTTTGTCCGACGATCGAGGCGAAATTGACTACCGCAAAAGTGGAATACATCGCTTACGGAAATACTTTGAATCGTGTAGAAAGTTTCTTTTTCACAGACCATTTGGCGAAAGGGGAACATCATATTCCTTCTGGAGAAATGTGGGTCGGAATTCGTTGCAAGGACAAAACTGACCTTGAAAATCTGATGTTTTATATTGATATCAATAACAACTATCAGAAAGAATTATTTTTTTATTATCTAAAACAGGCAAAAATCTATTTCGGACAGAGAGAATTTTCGTTGCAGGAAGGTTATAATGTGGATCAGGGAAATATTAATATCGAGAATGTTATTACCAAAAACTATTCAGATCTTGAACATATTTATACGGATGTCAACCAATATTATTCTTCTAATTTTTTCACACTAAAAGAGAAATTATCACATTCTGAAAAGCCTGAAAATGAAGAATTGTTTGAAAAATATTTTCAAAATAATAAGCTTTCAGAAGACAAAGATATTATTTGGCTGAAATTTAAATTTTCGGAGGCTGTTGTGGGTGAAGTATTGGAAAACGTAAGTGTTACGCTGAACTGTATTCCTGTCGTAAATGTTCATAATGTAAAATCTTATCACAGAGTAACGGGAAGGCTCAATATCATTCCGATACAGTCTGATGATTATTTTCTCGATCTTGATTACGTTTCTGATGACAGAGGGCGACGATTCGATGTGAAAAATTATGAGGCTGAAAATAGTGGAATTTCGGCAGTTTTAAGAAAAGGAGGTGTTTCAAGATTTGACCAGCGTGGAGCATCAGAATTATTACAATATCTTTTGGAATTAATAAAAGATGAGACCGCCGCTTTCTCGGGAATTGGCGGAGATTCGGCAAAGGAAACTTTGAGACAGATTAATCAAAATGTGGCCGCTTTGCATCAATTGGCAAAAGAAAAAAGTTTCTCACAAGCCAATAATCCGTATTTGGTGATTACTTCGGATTCTCAGGATTCGGAAGTTGCCTGCAATATTTCATATTGGCTGACAATTGGTCAGGAAGGAAATGATGTAAAACCAGCAACTGTATTAAATGTGGAAGGCTCAAATGCTTCCGCACTGGATAAAACTGCTGTGATGATTAAATCGTCTGCAGGAGGAAGAAAAAGTCTTTCGCCACACGATAAAATTTTAGAATACAGAAATTCTTTGCTGACCCGCGGCAGGATTGTGACTGTTGCCGACATCAGAGTTTTTGGACTGAATCACTTTAAAAATACAATAAGAGATGTCGAGGTTTCTAAAGGAACTAAGAAAGAGGTTTCTCTCAAAGGAGGTTTTAGCAGAACGATTGACATTTGTTTAATCAGAAATCCCGACACAAAAGAATCCATAAAAGATTCGGAATGGAATTACCTATGTGAAAGCTTTCTTCTAAAGCTAAAGCATGCTTCCGCAAACATTTATCCTTACAGGATTTTCGAAAAATAAATATCATTTAAAAATTTAAGATATTAACTAAACACATTTATTAACCCTTTAAAAAAAACACTATGTTGACAAACAAAGGAATTGGTGGGAATGAAGTTCCACTAGATGCAAGTGAGGCGATTTTCGAGATCCCTCAAAACAGAACGCTTTTAGCACAAAAACTAACGGCAGATGATCCTGTAAAGCCTGAATTGGTAGAAGGATTGACTACGATTGACAAGGTTTTTGAGCATTTCAAACCAGAGATCAAAGTTGATTTCGAAGATGCTCAAGGATCTGTGAAAATGGAAAACTTAAAATTCAAAAATCTGGGTGATTTCGGAACAAAAGGAATCACTGGTCAAAGTGGATTTTTAAGTGGATTGGAAACTGAAAAAGATCAGTATCAAAAGATTATCAAGCAATTGAAAACCAACAAAATCCTTAAAGCAGCACTTGAAGATCCTGATGCTAAGAAAGGATTATTGGATACGCTTCAGTCTCTGATTAAAGAATTGGAAAGTAATACTACAACTAATAACAACTAAAAACACAAATTATGGCAAAACAAGAAGAAACAGGACAGGCAAATGTGGCTCCTGTATTAGAGCAAAAAAGAGGTGCAGCATCATTAGAAAGCAGTCTTAATAAATTAGCCAGATATGGCGGTTTCGATTTATTGGAAACTTCCATCGAAGGCGTGCAAAACATCAATCCAGACAGAAAAGCAAGAAGAAAAATCTTCCTGACTGAAATGGGTAAGGAAAAGGAGAGAGAAACTTTGAAGAAAACTCTTGAACTTTGGGCAAATGTACTCAGCAATAACGAGTCTTTAACCGATATGGTGGCCAATTGCGAAGACCAGAGGAAATCGTCAGAGGATTTGCTTTCTAAAAACCTTTCCAAAGCGGTGGATGTTACAAGAGAACTGGAGGCTAATTACAGAACTGCCACTTTGTTCTATAAAAATACTGAAGCTGATAAAGTAAAGAATATTACTATTGTCAATGCCAACCTTGAGCAGCTGAAAGATCTTGATAATACAAGATTCATTGATACTATTCACGCCGAGTTGTCCGATAATTATGACCGATTAGACCTTAAAAACAACTATGGAATTCTTGTAATTCCGGGATATTTAGGTTCTAATAAAGTAGTGGAAAAATGGGCAAAACTGGCTCACGAAAATAAAGTGATGCTGGTTACCGATTTTGAACATCTTGATGAACCGGATGATGTAATGGAAATGTTTGATCAGGCATATTTGACTGGTGGAGATGTTTACAGAGCAAACGTTTTGATGACTTGTAACTGGTTGGTTGGAAGAGGAAGATTCGAAGACATTAACGAAACTGAGGATTTATTCATTCCACCCTCTGCAGCTTTGGCAGGAAAAATTTACCACACTTTAATGTCTCAGGTTACTGCAGGTAAAAAGTTTGGAGGAATCAACGAAGTTGATGGAGTAAAATTCGATTTAAAGAAAAGTGAAATTGCTAATCTTGAAAACCTAGGTTTAATTCCAATGGTTAACGAATACGGAAAAGTAATGGCATTCTCGGGTAAAACCTTATTCAACGGAGATAATTTAGGACTTCAGACTTATTCTGTTGTAAGAGTTTTCGATTACGTAACTAAAGTTTTGATGGATTTCTTAAACAGAAGAGCATTTGAAAACTTTACTGCGGTTACCAGAAAGGAAATTATGAACCAGATTGTTCGTTTTCTTGATGGAATTACCGGTCCTGGTAAACTGATTGAAAACTTTGAAATCAGAAAATTTGAGCAGGATCCTGTACAGAAAGACAGAATTCACTTAGATATCCATATGAAACCTTATTTCCCTGCTAAAAACTTCTTGATTAAAATGGATGGTCATAAAGGTGATGATGGAAATGAGTGGGAAACTGAGTACGAACAGAAGTAAAATATGTGATTTCAGTCAGAAATAAGGAAGCTTTATAGATATTTTCTCGATAATTTTTTAAAAAATTGTTTTATTTCTGGCTGTTTTAACAGTGGTGATTTGGTACGCGGGATAATTTCCCGCGTTTTTTTTTAATTATAACGATTTAAAGTTCTGAATAATTTTTTTTTTATTAAAAATGATATAATTTTTTTCAGCAAAAATATAGAATTTTTGTTAAAAACTATTATAATCTAAAATTACCAGTTCTGAAGTGAAATATCCACTAAGAAATATTTATACAACACTATGATTTTGAACTATGAAACTGTAAATAACTATTATTAAATAATCCGCAATAAAAATCAGTAAATTATAAATAATTATCATTTTAATATTTATTATCACAATCGCTATAAAATTAAATTATATTTGAATATTAACCAGTTTATTTAAATTTAAAATAATTAAATAATAGAAAAATTATCAATAACATACTTTTTTGATTAATATTAATTTGTATATTTGATAAAAATATATTCCATTGTTGGTGATTTTAAAATATATATTTCATAAAGAACAGAGGATATATTTCCATTATTGGTATTGATACATATTTAATCTAAAATATATTTATTATGTCATTTAAAGCAAAATTCAAAGCCGCTGGTATAGAGCGCAACATCTTAGCTGTAGATTTCGGAATGCTACAAGAAACCGACCCGACAGGAAGACCTTCTTCAGTAACCAGAGGCGGCAAAATTCATTTAACTGTTGAGGGAACAGGTGCAACCGATCTTTTTGAGTGGATGACCAATTCGTTTGAGAGAAAAGACGGAAGTGTTGTTTTTATCAAAAGAGACAGCGATGCCACACTGAAAGAACTAAAGTTCAAAGAGGCTTATATTGTAAAGTATAGAGAGGATTTCGATTCTACAGGAGAAAATCCTTTAACGGAGTCATTTGTGCTTTCTGCGAAAGAGATTGAACTGGGAACAGCCAAACACACGAATGAGTGGGTTTAAACCTTCGAATTTATTTACCAATTAATTTTCATCTATTTGCTATCATCTTAATTAATCGGGCTATTATTTTACAAGTCAGATTATAGAAGATTGATACTCATAATTAGATGATGAAACTATATTTATCACAATAATAATAAATTATGTCATTTAAAGCAAAATTCAAAGTAGCAGGAAAAGAGTTCACTGCGCTTAACGTAAGCTACGGATTATTCCAGGAAACAGATGCAACAGGGAGACCATCTACGGTAACCAGAGGCGGTAAAATCGATATTGTGGTAGAAGGTACCCATTCTACAGAACTTTTCGAGTGGATGACCAATTCATTCGAAAGAAAAGATGGAAGTGTGGTCTTCTACAAAAGAGACAGTGATGCCACTTTAAAGGAATTAAAATTCACAGAAGGTTATCTGGTGAAGCACAAAGAAAACTTCGACTCTACAGGTGAAAATCCATTAACGGAAACCTTCACAATTTCTGCGAGAAAAATTGAAATGGGAAGCGGTGCTTATGAAAATGAGTGGCCGGGTTCTTTTTAGGATTTGATTGATAAATGGGCAATATCGTATTGCCCATTTTCATCTTTTAACTAAAAGATATTGATGAAATGATGATTAAATAAAATCACAGCTCTTATTTAGTTCAGAGTTGATCGGCTCATTAATTAATCATTTATAACTAATCATTTATAATTAAAAAAATATGTCATTTTTATCTAAGTTAGAATTAGACGGCAATACGTACAATATTTTAGAGTGCAGATACAGTTTTGTTCAGGCTACTGACGGCACGGGAAAGCCGCAGGGAATGCCGCAGGGCGGAGAAATTATCATCCGCATCGAAAGTACAGGTAATCCTGAACTGTTGGGCTGGATGCTGGATCATAACCAGACCAAAAACGGAAAAATCACATTTTTCAGGAGAGATGCAATGAGCAAGCTTCAGGAGCTTAGTTTTGAAAAAGCTTACTGTGTGAAATTTACAGAACACTTCAACTCCGTAAATGCTGAACCTTTGCAGATTGAAATGCATTTGGTTGCTAAAACCTTCGATGTGAATGGTGCGACACACGTAAAATCTTGGAAAGAGTAAAGTCTCATTTCTGTAAATATAATTTGTACCAACTTTAAAACACAAATAAGATGTCCAAAAAAATATATTCAGATGATATACTAAATAGTTTCCAGCAAGGCTCGGATGCAATCAATAACGGCAGACTGAACCATCCGGATGATATTAAAAAATATTTTTCTTCCAAAACTTTTAAAGATTTTTTATCCGACATAGACAGTCCGTTGGTGTATTGTACACTTACATTGGATGGCAAAGCGTTTCTCGACAAATCGGGATTTTCCCTGCAATTGGAACAAAAAACGAATGATCACGATAGTTTTACCATTACTGTTCCGGATGATGCTCTGGATAGCTTTCACGGCTATGTAATGGAAAATTCCAAAAATATTTTAGGAAAAAACATCAGTATTAATCTTCATCGTTTTGGAGATATAAAAAATATTTTTACAGGAATCATTACCAACATCCGTAACAAAAAAGAAAACGGGTATGGCAAGCTATTCATTATCGGTTCTGCACCAAGCATTCTTTTGGAAAGCGGAAAAGACTGTCAGAGTTTTGAAGATAAAACATTGGAACAGATCATCAATGAAGTTACTTCTGAATATCCTGAATTGGCTAAAGTTTTAGTAGAAAACCCCAACACCAAATATTCTCTTCCTTATACGGTACAGTACAAAGAATCTGACTATGGCTTTATCAAAAGGCTAGCTGCGAGATATGGTGAATATTTTTACTATAATGGTCAACAGATGATTTTTGGCAACAAAGTGCAGCCAATTGTTACTTTAGAAGAAAACATTGATCTGATAGACGTAGAGTTAGAGATGAACATTAAACCTCAAGATTTCGGTTATCATACGTATGATGCACAGGGGGGAAGCAAAGTTGAGAAAGCAGGTTCGTCGTCACAGATACAATATAAAGAAAACCCTTTTCAGGCAATTGCGATTAATGCTTCCAAAAATGTCTATAAGAAAACCCCGGATATGCTGTTAAATCATATAGGGATCTCCGACACTACCGATACGGAATTGAAAGAAGCTACAAGGAGAGAAAAAGAAAACAGAGAAAATCTTGTTCAGGTAAAAGGCAAAAGCAAAGACCCTGAACTCAAGATAGGCGGAAGAGCCAAGCTTATCGATATTAATGGTAAAGCAATGGAAACCTACCGTATCACTGCTATCACACATTACCATAATGGCAACACTTATTATAACGAATTTGTTGGAATTCCCGATTTGTTCAATGCGCCATATCAGGACAATGAGGCTTTACCAATCGGTGAAGAACAACCTGCGAGAGTGATGGACAACAACGACCCGATGGGAATGGGAAGAGTTCAGGTACAGTTCCCGTGGCAGGAGGATAAAAATCAGAAAACACCTTGGATACGCACCACAACAGGTTACGCAGGAGCAAACCGAGGAGATTATAAAATTCCCGAAATAGGCGATGAGATTTTGGTAGGTTTTGAAAGTGGCAACGCAGAAAAACCGTTTATGTTGGGTGCAATGTATAACGGTAATGAAGTGAGTGGTTATGCTACGCCGGACAACCGTTTTAAAGTGATTAAAGTAAAATCTAATGATTATTTGGAGTTTGAAGAATTTAAAAACATTACGTTGTCTGATGCCAAAGGAAATAAGTTGCACATTGATATTGAGGGCGATAACCTGAACATCCACGCCAATAAAAACATCAATCTTACGGCAGGAGAAGATATTAATATTACCGCTGGCAAAAATGTAAACGTGAGCGCAGGGATGAATATTTCTGAAACTGCTGGTCTGAATCATAGTAGTTTTGCAGGAGCGATGATGATGCAAAATGCGGTGGCTGATTATTCTCTGATGGCAGCGAATATTAGAGAAGTTGCACAAGGAGAAAGGAAGTCCAAAGCGAAGACAATGAATGAAAACTCGTCTGAACATACTACAAACTCTGAAGGGAAAACTAATGTTCACGCAAAAAAGAATATTCACAAAAATAGTGGCGAAAAATCTAATTTTCATTAATTATGGCAGGTGGAACAATCACAAGAATAGCAGGTGGAAAACTCACTAAAGAAATAGAGGGTGATTATACCATTTGGACGGACAATTATACCATAAACAGCGGAGGAAAAATTAGTTTTACTTCCGATAAAAAGATTATTTTTGGAACTCCGCCACCGCCACCACCTGCGGGACATTATTTTGTAAGAGGTTGGTGGACGGATGAGAATGATAAACCGATAAAGGAAGCCTTAATAGGGCAAAGAGTGAAATTTCATATCCAAATGGATAAAAGTAAGGTTCCCGCTGGGAGCAAAATTGATTTTACTTTAAAAGATTGGGACGGAATGCTGAATTCCGATGATCCTATACCATTGTTTTCTACCGAGAAAGACCCAAAAACCGATACATATGCAAAAGTTAATGAGCTTTTTACAGATGCCAATGGAAAAGCAAGTCTTTCCATTAATCTTACAGAAGGGTTAGTAAAATTTACAGAAGATGACGGAGGAAATGAAATAGAATTGTATTTTGAATGTAGCTATTATGATAAAAGTGATAAAGAAACCGAGAAGCTAGATCTACCTTCGGAAGAATTTAATTATCTTATTGTTTATGAAAAAGAGTTATTAATAACGGTTTTGATAGAGTTGCCGCATTCAGCATATTCTATTTTTAAAAAAGGTCAATTTGTAAGTGCTATTGGTTTAGAAGGACATTCAGCAATGGCAATAGGAGATAGGTATTTTGATTATGGTCCTAATAATACGCCAGGTATTTATAACGAAAAAGAATATGATTATGATTTTAATGATGACGGAGATAAAAATGATGATGTTGATTTAAAAAATCCCAGCTATATGAACGCTCCTGGTAGACCTTGGTGGGGAGAAATGGTTGCTGGAAGATTGGGTATAAAAGCTGAAAAAGTAAAGCTTCAACAAGTCTTTGATTTTTTAAAAATAGATTGGAAAAAAACAAATATCTATGGCGAGGTTCATAAAATTGAATTTTACGTTAAAGAAAGTGAAGCAAAAAGAATGTTAAAATGGTGGGAAGAGCGATACAAACATCTAAAAGTATATAGTGTTTTTCCTTGGACAGGAGAACAATGCACTACCGCTGTAAAAACAGCGATACAAGAGGGATATCCTTTTCATTTAGGGAAGGAGATTAATAGAATTTCTGATGAAACACAAAGGCCATCAGGTCTGCTTTCAGAGCTTAAAAAATTTATCTCGAGTTCTAAACAACATTTTAATGAACCTGCCACAAATACAATAATAAAACCTGAAGAGAAAACTTTTGTACCATCACCTTAATATGAAAAATTATATACTTATCATATTAATATTAATTAATATTAATTGCCACAACGAAAAGAAAATAAATATGAAAATATTAAAAAATACTAAGGAATTTGTTGAATTGCAAGAGAAAGTAAAAGTTAAATTCACAGAAGCAGAGGCCAAATTTAATGATTATCATAGTAAAAAAGGATATAGTGAATTAAATACTGTATTTTATTATTATAAAGATTATTATTATTATTTTGGTTACAAGACAGACCCCAATAATGACAAGCAAAATAGATCATTATTTTTTTATGAAGTAAAAATAAATTCTAATACGGGAGAAATTGAAGCTATTGATGGACAAGCCAGTCCTCAATGACAAAAGTTAATAGACAACAACGATCTAAGAACCGGGTGCAATTTCCTTGGCAGGAAAAGAAAGGAGAAGAAACACCTTGGATACGGTTGATACAACCCCACAGTGGAGCCGGAAAAGGTTTTTATTTTATCCCGGAGATTGGCGAGGAAGTTCTGGTAGGTTTTGAATCTCAAAATGCAGAGAAGCCTTTTGTGATGGGGACGCATTATAATGGTGGGGAAACAAGTTCTTATCATACAGAAAACAACAATCTCAAGGTTATTAAAACCCGAAGCGGACACACCATTTTGATGAACGACAGCGAAGATAAAATGAGTATTACGATTTTGGATATTTCCGGAAACACCATTTATCTTGATACCGTAAAAAAAAGCATCACCATACAAGCACCTGAAACCATTGATATTATTTGTAAAAATCTCAACATAAAAGTAGAGGAAAATATGAAAACTACGGTGGGACATAATCAAGAAAATATGATTGGGAAAAATATAAAAACCGTAGCCAAAGAAGAAATATCGCAAGACAGCGGAAAGAAAACCATTATTGCAAGTGGAGACAATGCAGAGATTTCAGCGAAGAAAGATTTAGATTTGTATGGCAAGAAAAACCTCATTGGCTTTACAGACGGCAAAACCGAGTTTGGTGCAAAAGAACAAATGCACGTTTATGGTGCAAGTTCTTTGATAACTGCAAAAGATAAAATAGAATACAAAGCTCCTGCAATGAATAAACTGGCGGAGAGTGGGAGGTTTGAGTATGATAAAGAACCTAAGATAGTTGATGTAATTTGGCTTAATGATAATGCAGAAGAAAAAATTAAAAAACTTTATAAGGAGGAAGAAGCAAGTATTTTAGTTTTAACAAGAAATGCAAAAGATGGAGAATTAGTAAGTGTTGAAGTAGAAGAACTTAATGAAGAAGGTGAAAAATCAACAAATACATATAGTGGCAATGTTGACAATGAGGGAAAGGCTGTCTTAAAAAAAGTTGTAAAACATAAATAGTAAAAATATTATGTCAGAGAAATCAAAAAAAGCAACAACATTATTTACAATAAAAAAAGCATCGGTAAATGGAAAAGAAAAAGAATTTACAGATAAAATCCTCAATAACGATATAGGGAAAGAATATATTATAATCATTGCACCTCAAAATTACCAACACGGAGAGGGATGGTTTTCGGGAAAAGGAAAAGGAGCTGTAAAAGAAACTTGGAATTGGTTGAAAAATGATGCTGGCGTAAATGGCAAGTTTATGTTTGTACATCAAGGATTACGCAGGGTAAGATTAAACAAGGAGTTTGGCTTTAGTTGGACAATTTTAATGTACACTTCGGGTTATACTGAGATGCAATTGTGCGAAACAAAAGAAGCTTTTAAAAATTTTGCTCCTAATTCTAATTTTGTAAGAATCAAAAACTACCAAGAAGCAATTAATTATATTAATACAAAAAGCATAAGTAAGACTATAGATGATAAAAAAGTACGAGAAAAAAATTCAGTTGAAAGAATATTTATTTATTGTCACGGATTTGTAGGTAAATTGGCAATGGGCTTAACTAATAGACATTCCGGAGATGAAGATTTAGATTGGGACGAAAAAGTGGTAGCAAAATTAAAGCAAAATGCTTTTTCTAAAACAGCAAAAATCTATAGTTTTTCTTGTAAAACAGGATTAGGAAATCTTGAAATTGAAAAACACAATAATATCAATAAAAAAGTAGTAAATACTTCCGTAAGCATTGGAGCATCACCTACTACTGGAATACCTTCCAGCAATGAAACTTATAAAACAGTAACATTACCATTGCTTGGAGAAAAAAGTTTGGCACAAAAATTTTCAAATATAACAGGTGCGATGACCTACGCTTATTGTTCAAGGTCAGAATATTCTGACACTTTAAATACAGCTGATGAATTAGATTTTATGGCATACTATGAAGCCGGTTCGGGCAAAAAACTTGATAGAAAAAATGATAGTTATAAATATTTATTAAAAAGGGAGAATAGAAAAAAAGAAGATATTAGAAGATTCGATGAACTGCAAAAGATTCAAAACAAAAGATTTACGGTAGATAATGGCAAATTTGACCCGGAAGGGGCTCGCTATCCTGTAAGAGGTGGTGATACACCAGTTGGGGTTCCCAATGATATGAAAACATACAAAAAAAACTAAGATGATAAAAAAGATTGTAGAAAAAAACCCATTGATATGGGCTTTAATAATGAGTATAGTTTCTTCTCTTATTTTATTTTTATGGGGAATATTCCAAATGTATAAAAGTAGTGAAATCAAGGAGTATTATGAAGACACCAAACCAATGCTCGATTTAATAAAAATGATTTTCTATTTTGTCTTATTATATTTATTTTTCAATCTATTTACTTTTACAAAAAAAATAAAAGTGTTATATCGAATAATAAATGTCATTTTATTTTTTATTGTACTTTTTGGCTCATATCTGATTTTTTCCGATAATATTGAATATTTGGCTAAGAAAATTCATTTTATTCCTGTAAAACAGTGGACGGAAAATGGATATGAACCACCAGAAGAAGAGTTATCTGATGTTTACTATTGGCTGATATTCATATGTTTATCATTCATAAATGTATTTTTCTTAAACCTGTTACCTAAAAAGAAGTTATTATGAAATACTTAATGAATACTTTCCGGGGGTATTATGATGTTACGGTTAAAATAACTGAAGATAGCTATCATTATATAGATGAAAATCGCCTTATCAATCCAAAACCAATGATTTTCGATTATAAAGAATTACAATGGTTAAAAGACAATCTGTATGATTTTGTTGTAAAAAGTTATCCTCAACTTTCAAAAGAAACATTGCAACAAATAAGAACAATTAATATTGAGGACTTAAATCAAGAACATATATTTTCACTGCCTATTCCCATACTTTTGACGAGGATATATATCTTCTAAAAATAAAGGATACCACAGGTCAAATCAACAATATTTATATGGTGAAATATCAAACGATGGAGGGAGTTTATAAAAATGATGAATTAATAAATCACGAATTAGTAAAAAAAGTTCGTTTTGAAAACGAAGAATGGTACAGGAATTTTTTCAGCAATGATGAAGATTATAATAAAAATAAATATTCTGACATTACAACGCAAGAGACTATGTACAAAATAATTAATAAGAGTAAATTCAGCACTTTAATAGAGGACGAAGAAAAGGAAGTTTACAAAACCTACGAAGGAAAAAATTACACCTATGAAGAATGGAAAAACTTTGAAGATGAGCAATACAAAATCTATAAAGAGAAAAAAAATAAAAAAGGATTTTGGGATAACTTTTTCGGATAAATAAATAACACTATGCCCCGACATATAACTGATACCACACAACTAAAGTGCGATAAAGGAACAGCAACTACACCTTTAGTAGTAACAAGTCAATCTTTTATGAAGATTGAAGGCAAGTTACAGGCAACGGAAGAAGACAAACAACCTAATGTAAATATTAAACCGTTTGGCGTATGTAGTATTACAAGAAGCTCTTGTTCACCTGCTCCTATAAAATGGCAGGATACTTCTGTATTTGAGATTGATGGGAAAAAGGAACTTTTGGATAACTCCACTTGCCAATGTTCATTAGGAGGGAAAATATCTGTTATAAAATCTGCACAAAGTTTTGTAGAAGAGGGAGGAGCAACCATTTATGTAGAAGATGATGGTTTGGATGATAACTACACAGATAAAGTAGGTAATAATGAAAAAGATGAGCCAACAAACTCTTGGGTTATCAATTGGGTGCCTAATCAAAGAGGAAGTTTTGGAATATACAGATTAGCCAAATTCGACAACACACAAAAAGGACTGAATCATTGGAACATATACGCTCATGGAATTATGGGTGGTGGTTTTCGAATAGAATATGGAAATGGTAATTTTATAGACATATATAGAGCACAACAAATCATATCTGCAATCAAAAAAATTAGTCAAACATTTGAGACTAAGTTAAATTCTCAAGAAGAAATTTCAATAAAATTTGTCGTTTGTAACGAGCGTAGAAATTCTTCAGATGAGGGTTTGATTAAAACAATCAAAAAATTAACTCAGCTTCATTCAAATATAACAGCAGAAGTTTCATCAGGATTAGTTGTAGTTGAATATACTGATTCTTCAGCAGAACTAAAGGGAGTTTGGGATAAATTTGCAACTCCAGATACTGAAGGTAGAAAAGGTAGTTATGTAACTATCAAAAATGGAGAAATTGCAAGTACAGATTATTCTGTTGGACTAAAGCCAAGTACTCCAGAAGAAAGACAAAGTAATCAAGAATCTAAAGAACAGCAATATGATAATCCTGACGATGATTATATTGATGTAAATAAAGAATGGAAAACAAAACCTAAATCTTGATATTATGACGAAATACCTAGCCACAATTTCAATATTTTTCATTTTGCATATTAATGGGCAAAAACTCGATTCTTTAGAAAGATATAACTATTATAAAAGCCAAGTTTATTTAGATTTAATCAATAAATTAGAATCTGGATTAGGAAATTGTGATGATTACAATAAATATTCAAGAACAAAAAAAGATGTCAAAATCGTGCCTTTTACAAAAAAAATTGCTGAAAAATATAATTGTAAACAGGCTTATCAAGATTTATACACATTTTATTTTTTGTTAAATAAAAAACTATCTAATGAAAAAAATCTAAGTTGCGACACTTTGCTTTTAGAGAATTTGGATAAAAGTAGTAGAAAATCTGCAATAAAAGCTCTTTTAAGAGCAGATATTGATAAATCTACAATTGCAACATATTACTATTTTGGTGTTTACGTGAAAAAAAATCGTAAAAAAGCTATTGCTTTATATAGAAGTGATTATCAGTATGAAATTTCTGATAAGAAAATAATTGAAGAATTGGAAAGCAATAAAAACATGTTTGTTCCTTGTCAATAGATAATTCATTCAGCATAGGAAAAACTCATGGAAAAGGAGAAGGCAAGAAAACCGTAAATATAGGATTGAAGTGTTTAAATTTAAGAGTTGGAAGATGAGAAAAATTCTTTTATTAATATTTTTATCCTTTGTTGTTTCCTGTACTTTACAAAAAGATATCGAATACCATTTTACAAAAGGTAACGCACAAAGTAAATTAATCGAGGATATTAAAAACTATGAAAATTCAGGATATAATGTGTTCCTCATTTTTGGAAAAGAAGAAGGGTATAATATTATTGATATTGTGCCAGATATAAATAAAAATGAGAAAGTACAGGGTCTAAAATTATCTGAAACGAATAGAAAACTCATGTTAAATGGTAAATATTATTATGTTTTTTTTGACTTTGATAATGAATAAGCAGCAACTGTAAAAGAAGAAATAGAAGATGGAGAAAAAGTCCAAATAGTAAAAAAAAGCGTTCCCATATATGATCACGCAACTACTCTAGATTTCGACAAAAATTGGAGTTTTATTAAAAAAAGTAGCTTAATAAATTTCAAATAATCAACATAAAACTTTGTAGAAGAATAGACAAAAGCCGATAAAACTTACCGCATCATTGACATCAAACATATCCACGACCCGGGCGAATATTACAACGAGTTTACCGCTATCCCGGATTTGTTCAATGCCGCGCCCTATATTGACACTGAAGATTTACCAATCGGTGAAGAGCAACCTGCGAGAGTGATGGATAACAATGACCCAATGGGAATGGGAAGAATCCGGGTACAGTTTCCGTGGCAGGAGGACAAAAACCAGATGACGCCGTGGATACGGTTGATACAGCCCCACTCCGGAGCAGGTAAAGGCTTTCATTTTATTCCTGAGATTGGCGAGGAAGTATTGGTTGGCTTTGAAGGCGGAAATGCTGAGAAGCCTTTTGTGATGGGGACGCATTATAATGGTAGTGAAACAAGCGGATATGCTACTTCCGACAACAGTATAAAAGCAATCCACACAAGAAGCGGACATATTGTAAAGTTTACAGAAGATGAAAGTATTATCATCACCGATAAATCTGGAAATATTATAGAATTCGATACAGTGGGAAGTAATATTACTGTAACTGCTCCTGAAACAATGACATTTAATTGTAAGAATATGAACATTAGTGTTTCTGAAAATATGAATACTTCTGTAGGAATGAATAAGATTAATTCTGTGGGTATGAATATAACCGAGATAGCAGGGATGAACATTTTTCAGAATGCAACACAGGATTATTCTTTAAATGCAACTAATATTACCAAAATTGCAAGTGAAACCTACTCCTATGATGCCAACGATATTCATAAAAATGCTACAGAAGGTATAGAAGTGGCAGCAGCGAAAGATTATATACAGAATAGTGAAAAAACGATACATAATTTATCAGGAGAGAAAGGATATAACGCATAAAACTCTAATTATGGGAGATCAGGAGAAAAAAGGACAAATACAGATCTTTGCTAAGAATATAAGAGGAAAAGCAAATGGACAAATACAGGAAGATAGCAAGATAACAAGAAATACCGTATATGGTAGACATATTCAAAATGGCGGAAATGGAGTGAATAATGATGTAAATACGTAAAGAAAGCCGTTAAAAATAGGTCATTATTTTGAAAGCGCTGTTTGGACAAATCACAAAGATGAACCTATAAAAAGAGCCATTTATGGACAAAGCGTAAGACTTCATATAACAATGAATAAAGAATATGTAAAAGTGGGAGAAGAAGTTCAGTTTAGGCTTTACACAGTTGATAAAATCACCAAAAAAGAAACTCATATAGGTTTAGTAGAGACAAGAGACAATAAAATTACTTATGACAAAGTAAAAATCGAAAATATAAAAGGAGAATATCAAGCTGTAATAAAATTTACTCTTACTCCGGATATTTTGGATAAGGGACTACCTCCTTATATGAAAAACCATTTGGAATGGTTGTATTGCGGATGCAGTTACCAATCTGAACATAAAGATTGGGAGCATAAACAGATACCTAAGAAACAGGCAGATTATCTGGAAATGGGAGTCTTGATCATAGATCGTTATAAAATGCCCGGATTAAAACCTAATGGATCTGATATTGCTGATGATATGACCTATGGAACGGGGCAACCTCATAGAGACAGAATATACTCCGAAGAAAGAATGGCAAAATATAAAGAAGAATATAAAACCTTTGGTTTCGATTTTTCTAAGCACACCCTTTTTGCAGATGCAGAAGATGACCTGCTGATGGAACCCTATGAAATAGAAGAAGAAGTAGTAATAACCAACAAAAAACAAGAAGAATACAAAGTACCAATAGATAATACCGCTGTTTACAAACCAAAGTTTCCGACCCTAACAGAAGAACAAAATGCGTTGATAAAGGTAAGAAACAAGAATGTAAAAGCGATTTATACTAAAGAGAAATGCTCTAGCACAAAATATGGTATTATTTCTACCGGGTTAGATGTCAGAATTTTTGATAATCTTTCTGATGAACAGCTGTTTTGGGATTTTGAAAATACTGCGGAACTCTATTTTGCGAGAGGAGAATTGCAAGAAAACTTAGAAAGGATGATTGCTAAATTTAAGAGAAATAAAGGGGGAATATACGAAGATGAAGTCCTTACAAGAAATATAAAGGAGCATCCTGAAACTCTTGCATATTGTCAAAAAGTGGAAGACTATATTGCAGAGCAACTAAAAAACAATTTTAGTAAATTAGAAGAAGTGGAAGATAAAGATCCTTATTTTGAAAAGAAAGAAGGAAAAGATAGTTTTTTTTCTAATTCGCAAGGAAAAAGAAGTGAAAAAAGAAAAAAATTTAGTAAACCAATGTATTCTTATGGAAATCCAGTAGAAGCGACAAAAGGACTTACGATAGCAACCAACGATATTTGGTCGGCAGAAGTTCTTTTGAAAGAAGTAAAATTTAGCGGAGATAATTATACTGGAAAATATGAGGTAACACTTTGGGATCATTTTGGATTAGATTTACCCGATATGGAGAAAATATTTAACATTATTCCAAGTGTAGGAGAAGTGTTTGTGTGTTGGTTTATTCTGCAACATTTACGAGGATACAAACCCTTTTTAACCAAAATAAATTTTACCAAAGAGTTTACGGGTAATCTACAAAAAGGAATGTTTGAGATAGAAACAGAGCGTGAAAAACAGAGAGAGGAAGATGCAAGAGAGTTAAACGAAAAAATACAAACAGATATTCGGACAAGCCCCAAACTTTAGAATATGAAAAAAATATTTTTTTTAGCCATAATGTGTCTTTTATTAATTTCTTGTAAAGAAAAAAAAATAAAGGTAATACATTCAAAAGTTAGATCTAATCTGTTTTTAATTAAGTTTTCTTCTCAAAAAGATTCTTTATTAAAATCCGAAATTAAAAATTTCTTATTAAAAAATTTTAAAGACGTCAATCAGAATGATTATGATATATATATTTATAAATACACAACCAACACAAAATATTTTATAGATAATAAAGAAGATCCAGGAGGTTTTAGTAGTGAAGAAATTTCGATGTATGAAGATGATTATATAGCAGGGTTTTATACATCAAAATGTAAAAGAGATTCTACAAAAAAAGTGGGTGTTTTTAGCTTTTATAAGACATATTCAAAACCAGATACAATTATAAATAGATGTCAGTGAGCAAAACTTATGTAATGGTTTATTCTGCAGCATTTGATAAGGTATAAACTGGTTTTAACTAAAATTACTTTTACAAAGAATTTTCAGAAAATCTTCAAAAAGGGAAATCTGAATTAAATGAAGAATGTGAAAAACAAAGAGAAGGAGATGCAAGAGAGCTAAACGAAAAGATACAAACAGATATTTGGACTAGCCCTAAATTTTAATTGATGAAAAATATAATAATATTGATTTTACAAATTATTTCGTGTGCAAACAAGCCTGAGATTATAGAATCTAAAACAAATAGAGGGTTATTTTTATTAAAGAATCCTAAATTTCCAAAGGATTCTAGCTTTTTGTTTTATCAATATACAAGAAACACTAAATATTTTATAAATAATAACGAAGACCCAAGCGGATTTTCTAGTGAAGAATTAATTAATTATCCCGAAGATGAAATTTCTGACTTTTTTATTTTAAAATGTAAAAGTGATTCAACAAAATTAGTAGGCGATTTCATTTTTATGGACTGAAAGGTTCACGTAATGAAAAAGATGAAGTAGATACCCTCATTTATAAGTGCAAATAGTAGGTCGGCAGAAGTTATTCTAAAAGAAGTTAAATATACTGGTGATGATTAAACCGGAAAATATGAGGTAAAACTTTGGGATTATTTCGGATTGGATTTACCAGATGCGGAAATAATACTAAGTGAAGGTAAAATATATGCAATTTTAGCTGGCTTTCGTGCTTGGTTTTTATTGCAGCATTTATGGGGTTATAAACCATTACTAACTAAAATGAATTTTACTAAGGAGTTTTCTGGAAACCTCGCCAAAGGAATGAGTGAGCTAAAAGCTGAAAGAAAAGCAGAGGAACAAAGAAGAAAGGAAGATATGAAAAGAATTAAAGAAGAGATAAAGCTAAGAAACCCTACAATAAATTGGTAATGTATGAAAAAAATATTTCCAATAATTCTCATTATACTATTTTTTTCTTTACAAGAAAAAAATATTGAGTTTATAAAATCAGAACCTTCAGACAATTTAATTTTATTAAAGAATCTTCCAAAAGAAGATTCTTTAATAAAAAATCAGATATCTGATTTTTTAAATTTGAATTATGACAAATATGATAAATCTATTACAACTTTTGGCTTTTATAGATATAACACAGTTACAAAGTATTTTTTAAAAATAGAGGGATTAACATGAAAATAGAGAAAGGAAGATCCAAGGGAATTAAATGAAAAGACTCAGCGAGATATTTTGACAAGTCCTAAATTTTAAGTCATGAAAATGAAAACTAAAATATTTTTCATTTTTTTCATCTGTTTACTATTGGTCAACTGTAAACATACAAAACCTTATAAACCTGAGTTTACTTATGTTTCTAAAGTTAGTGGAAAAAAGCCATATTATTATGAACCAAACATGGGAGATGTTTATATATAATGATGAATATTTTATCGAAACATCTCAAGATTATCAAAGTAAAAGTGTTCAAAAGATAGTAGATTCTTTTTTAAGAGAGAATTGTAAAATTTGTACAATATATACTACAGTAAATTACTATTCCTTTTGGATTATAGAAAAAAACAAAGTGTACCGAAAAATATTTAACAACAGGAATTAAAGATGGGTGTTGGGAAAATGATGATAAAGAAACAGGTGTTCGGGATTATTACACCATTTTGCACCGCAGTTATAAAAGATCGGATAAAGATAAATCCATTTGGGTATCGAATCTGTCAGAAAAAAAATTAGGGAAAAACTTTATATGATACAATTTATTGCAGTCATAATAAGATCTGTTGAAGCTACACCAATATATATAATGCTATTAATTTTTAATACTCACTGACGGGAATATTCTTGGAGTTAATATAAGATGTGTTGTTATCTACCTTATTTCAATCATAGATGTACATAATCATAAAAATAGGTAGTATTATCATATTTTATTTCTATACACACAAAGTATTTTTTTTAGTAGAAAAGAAAAAAAAATGAACATAAGCATATCTACATATCAGGTAAAAAGAGGAGATACTTTGGAGTCCGTTGCAGGGCAATTGGGAATTTCGGCAGAGGCATTGAAACGTTATCACAATACTTATTGCGATTTGAAGAATCTTATAGGAAGTGATTTTAGAGGGGTTCAAGAAATTATGATTCCTTCATCCGAAAAAATTGCAGAACTAAAAGAAAGTCAAAAGCAAATATCTTTAATCAATAGTCTTCCTTCTTTCCATTTGAATAAGGATTTTTATGCATTAAACTATGAAGTAACAGAAAGGTTTGAACAACTGGATAAAGAAGATTTAATAGTTGATTATTTGGTTTCCGTAAAGCTCAATGAAACGGAGGGTAAGGGATTTATTACCGAAGTAAGAACTTCAGACATTAAAAAATACGGAATATCTCCCGATGAAAAGATGGCGATGATCTCACTTGCCTGCATGGAAAGTATTTCTCCAATTGCTTTTAGTATTCCGGCTCAAGGGAAAATAAAAAGTCTATACGACCATAAAGCTCTCGTTAAAAAACTTGAAAGCAAAAGACCGGATCTAGAAGACTTTTTTATTGGGGAAGTGAATAAAACCTATCTGGATAAGTTTCATTCAAGTGTTAAGAATGAAAATTATTTGTTAAAACAATTTCAATCCGCATTGTTGTATCAAATTTTATTTCCCGAAATGGATTGCTTTCGTAGAAAAAATGAGTGGAAAGAAAGTTTTTACGTTATTCAAAATTCATTTCCGGTACAATGCCTGTTTCATACTAAATATAATTTTGAAAATCCATATGATGTAGAAATTATTATTAAAGGTAAAATAGAAGAAAGTTGCAGTTTACAGGAATTATTGAGACGAATGAAATTTGAAGAACTTCGTGAAGATAAAGTAACAGGTGAAATAGAATTACGTTATACTACCTCCAAAGAGACCAGGAAATTAAAGAACATAGAGGCAAGCATTATACTTTTGCATCAAGAAGAATTGTATCGGAAGCAGAGTCTATTGCTTAGGGCAAAAGAAGAGAATCCGGCAAGAAAATTCAGCAC
Organism: uncultured Chryseobacterium sp.; assembly: GCA_913778505.1. Taxonomy (GTDB): domain Bacteria; phylum Bacteroidota; class Bacteroidia; order Flavobacteriales; family Weeksellaceae; genus Epilithonimonas. The sequence continues at coordinate 33,587 of CAJYWD010000023.1, read as the reverse complement.
ATTATTAGATTAAAAAACCGATGAAAAAATACATTGTACACAAAGGAGATACTTTGGACTCCATTGCAGAGCAATTTGGAGTACAAGACGGACAGACTCTCCGTTCCTATCATAATATCTATTGTCCTCTTGAAGATTTGCTGGGACATGATGTTGTTCCTGGAAAAGAACTTTTCGTTCTTGAAGATTCTCAATATCTGAAAGATGATGATGAAGTAAAAGATTCCATTAACGGTTATGACGATGAAGCTGAAGCTGAAGAAACTGTGGAAGTTTCAGAAGAACAGCAGGAAGAATCTAAAGAATAAAAAAAAGAAGATCAGAAAAAAGAACAGCAAGCCGAAAGCGATTCCAGTGAACATGACGGTAAATATTTTGTTGTACAAAAAGGAATGTGTCAATGCAACCAAGGCTTTAAGTTTCCAAAATTTAAAGTAACCAGCCATCAGAAACATTACTGGAATGATTCTGATGGGCAGGCAGATTATCTTGCTGTTACAGAAGATGATTTAACATTAGATCCTCCTGCAATGCCATTCGGTAATTGTAAGCTAAAACCTTCTTCGGGAGGATACTTGCCTTGTGCTTTTGCACCGGCAGGAAAATGGACAAAAACCTATGACAAAGTAAAAGTAATGGGCAAAAGCTGTCTAACAGAGCTTTCCGAATTGATTTGTGCAACCGGAGGAAAGATAACAATTTTCAAGCATGGTCAGCAAAGCGAAGCAGGAAAAAGCAATGTAAAGAAAGCAGATGCAAGAGAACAGCAAATCTATAATCCTGTAATGAATTTTGAGGAGTTTCAGGAAGAAATAAATGGAGAGGATTCATTTGAGGTTGAATAAAAACACAAAGAATTATGAAAATCATCAAAGGAAATACAAGTCCAAAGGCTGAAGAAAAAACATTTTATGAACTATCCATTTTGGTTCCTGATTTCAGCAACCCTATTTTCAACAATAAGCCGAAAGAAAAATATATCTGCACATTGTTCAAAAAAGATAAAGCAACCGGTTGGAAACAAGTTTCAAAAAATATTAAATATGGTAAAAAAGTACCTTATACTTTCGGAGAGAAAGTGGTAGGGATTCCTTATAGAATAGAAGTCCACACAGAAACTAAAAATCTTCTGAATGTAACGGAAAAAAAATTTGTGGCTAACTTGATTGTAACCCCAAGAACAGCAAAAGAATCTGTTATCGGAAGGGTTATATTACTGAACAGAGGAAATATAGATGTCAATAAAGCAAAATTTAGTGAATCATTATCAGCAGAAGCAAGAACCTCCAATTTGTTTGCGAAAGAAATTACATTTTATCTTTGGGAGGAAGGAGTTTCAGAAGCTGACAAATACAAAAAACCTAAAAAAGCTTTTGTTGATAAAAACGGAATAGCCAAAGTAACATTTAGTTTGTCTGAATATGCTACGCCGAAAACCCTTATGAGTTTTTTTACCGGAGATGAAAATACAACGAAGAAATTTTTTGTATCAGCTGTTTATGAGAATAAAAAAGTAACAAATAAAACACCTGTAGTAGCAAGTGACGGAACAACACAACCTGCAAGTACTTCTGCAAGTAATAGTAATAATAGGGGTTCTGGTATAATAAGTAGATTAACTGAAATAGTTGCTGAAGGAATGGAAAGTATTACAAGCAACAATCAAGAAAACACGAGAAGTGCAACGAGTGTAGAGCAAATACAACCTGCAAAATCTAATACTGAAAATAAATGTCCTAATTGCAGCAAAGATATCACAGTTGAAGAACTTAAAAAAATATTTTCAGATGCAAGTGATACAACTTTAAAAGAAGCAGCAACGGCTTATAATAAGTATATGAAAAATTTGAATATGAACACTTGTTGGAATAAAGCACATTTTTTTGCGCAAGCATCTATAGAAGTAGGATCTTCTTTTACTTTAAAACAAGGAGAAAGTTTAAATTATTCAGCCAGAAGACTTAAGGATGGAGACTATGTAAGCGGTTCAGGATGGATAAAAGATTTAAAAAATGGTGGACACTATACTTCCGGAAAATGGAAAACAGGGCCTTTTTCGTACTTTAAAAGTCATCAAGATGATGCTGATAAATATGGTAGAAAAGACTTAAATAAATATGGTGATGGGGGTATTCAAAAGGCCAATTATGAAATGATTGCAAGTTTAGTTTATGATGATGAAAATAGATCATCTAAAGAAAAATTAGGAAATACTCAGGCAGGAGATGGGTGGAAGTTCAGAGGAAGAGGTTTGGTTCAATTAACAGGGAGATCCAATTATAATGCTGTTAATAAATATACCTTAAAAGAGGAAAACATAGATATTTTATTAAATCCAGATAAGGTTAATGAAGTTAAAATTGCAGTTTTGACATCAATGGGATATTGGAAAAATCACGGAGGAGACACAAAATCTAATGGACAAAAAGACGAAGATATCCTTTCTCGGCTCGTAGGAAATGATGTAGATTATGCAGGTAAAAAAAGAAACTTTGATAATATAACCTCAAAAGTTTTTAAGATTAATGAATGTAAACTTACAAAAACACAAAAAGCAGAGAGTAGATCTGAAAAAAAAGGCAAGTATGATATAGAAAAAGCAGTTGCTCATCTTGATAGCAATGCATTACCAAAATCTAAAGGAAAATGTGCTTTATATGTAAGGCAGGCTATAAATGCTGGAGGAATATATCATTTATCTGGCCACGCAACAGAATACTATGATACTGATAAATTATCAAAATATGGTTTTACTAAAATAGGAAGTGATTTAGATTTAAATTCTGTTTCATTAAAAAAGGGAGACATAGCAACATTTAGTTCTGTAAAAGGGCATCCATATGGGCATATAGCAATGTGGAATGGTAAACAATGGGTTTCAGATTTTAAACAAAAATCTTTTTGGGTGGCTACTCAATATTCGATAGATAAAAAATATGCCATATATAGATGGGTAGAATAAAAACTTACTTTACAATAAATAATGCTTAACTTATATTTTATGAGAACTATAATATTTTTATTCCTATTTGTATCAATAACCATAAGCTGTAAACAAGAACCTGAGTCAGTTAAAAGTAATACAATAGATACTCTAAAAATCAATAACTCTGAAAAAGCTATTCAAGCCTTAACAGAATTTTATGTATTGTTCTATGGTAGTGATAAACCTTTGAATGATAAAAATAAGATGAAAAATTATGTTTCAGAACGTATTTTAAAAAAGATAGATAGTCTTACTTCAAATGAAAAAAATTTAATTTTAGATTATGATCCTTTTATTAAAGGGCAAGATTATGATGGTGATGTAATCAAAAAAACACTAAAAATTGAACCTTTAAAAAATGAAAACGAATATAGAATAAGCTTTTTATTATTTGATGATAAAAATGAAAAAAGAACATATGTAGATGTTTTGTTGAAAAAAGATAAAAACAAAAATTTCTTGATTTACAGTATTCTAAATGATGAATATTTGAATTTTAAAAAGGATAATTCACCTATATCTACAAATTTGGTAGCAAATGAAAATGAAATCATCAATTCTTTGAAGTTTGATAACTATCATATTTTAAAAAATGAAAAATGTGATTTGAATGAAGATGGGCTAAATGATATTATATTAATATTTAGTATATCAAAAGAGTTTAACCAACAGGATGAAACAACTTTAGACTCGCCCGTTTATATTTTAATAAATACAGGAGAAAATAATTTTGAAGTGTATAAAAATAAACATATTATTTATACGTTTATGCCTAATACGCCAGCAGAAGGATTTAGAAATTTGGCAATCAAAAATAATTTTTTCACTATTGAGCAACAAGAAGGTGGTGGCAAATTCTTTATTGATACCTACACCACTTTTAAATATGATAAACAGAATAAAACAATTATCCTCAGTAAATACGGTAAATCATATACAGATAGAAATGACCCGGATAAATTGATTCCAGACAAAATATATACTTCCAAAAATTTTAAAATTATAACATTTGAAGAATTTAATGCGCAAACCATAGAGAAAAAATTTTAGGGTGATGATAATTTAGATGATAAAAAATATCTAGTCCAAGATCCCGACGGTTATACCAACCTCCGCAAAGAAAAAAACACACAATCAGAAATATTACAGAAAGTAAAATCTGGAGAAAATATTGAAGTTTTAAATAATACAGGAGTTTGGTATTTGGTAAAAACCAAAGAAGGTAAAACATGATATGTACATAAGAGTAGAATTAAAAATTGTAATTTTGGCTAAGGAAAAATATAGGCAACGCTTTTTGATACTGCTATTTTCAAGCTCAATTTCTAAATTCCTCTAGACGAATTCTCAAATTCCTCAAGACGAATTTCCAAACTCCTCAAGACGAATTACAAATTTCCTCAAGACGAATTCTTAAACTCCTCAAGACTGATGATTAAAATGCGAAGCCAAACAAAGATTTTGCTCCAATAAAGAATTTATAAAAGCAAGGTGAACATCGCTCATACGCAAATGAAAGCAAGAAGTTACCTAACGTATCGGGGATATAGGCGGGCAGAGTAGTATCGATCAATGATTACAGCTCGTATTGGCCTATCATCCTGCTGAGAATAAAGTTGACGTATTCATCATCCACCATTTTGGTGTCCATCAGTTTGTTGCGGTATTCGTAGGAAGCCAGGATTTTGGCCAGCCTGAGATACTGCGGATGGTAGGCCTCCTGCACTTTAATCCTGCTGTTGCCATTCACAGTGTTGATGATGGTATCGTCTACAGTCCTGAGCTTGATGATGAGGTGGTGAAGATTTTGAAATCCGGCTCCTGAATACCTCTCAATAATATTAACTTTAAAACTCTTGAAGTAAATGGTTTTAAATTGAAGTTTTGATTTTCGGTCAACATGTTGAATTTCGAGTCGGAATTCCATTCGTGTCTGATTTGTTAGGGAATAATATGATAGGACAAAAATAAAAACTATTATGAACTATCCCTTATGATCGGCTCATTTATTTTATAAAATTTAGTTTTTTATAACCGGATACATTGATTTGAGTACGTCAAGTGTCAAATCATTGTGCTAAACTGCCGCTGATTCCCGATAAGCCATCGGAGATATCCCTTTTGCCGATTTAAAATATTTTCCAAAGTGCGAATTATCTGTAAAACCGAGTTCGTACGCTATTTCTCGGACAGAAATTGTGGAGTGCAGCAACAGTCTCTCGGCTTCCAGAATGACGCGGTTTTTCACAGTCTGTCCTGCTGTAATGCCGGTTTGTTGCCTGACCAAAGTATTCAGATAATTGGATGTGACATTGAGTTTTGCAGCATAATGCCCGGTAGATTTAGATTCTTTGAAATCCTGGTTGACCATTTCGGTAAAATCTTCTGCAATCTGTTTCTTATGATCTACAGAACGGCTGACTGCAATTCGTCTTTTGGAACTTCTGATTAATTTCAGGATCAGTACTTTCAGAAGCAGAGAAGCTATTTCTTTTCTGAATTTTTTGGAACTGTCAGATTCCTGGCGGATGTCTTCAAAAACATTTTTGAACACAGTGATGTGGTCGCCGGTATCGACTGAAAGCGGAACATTTTCCAGAGCGCGATCGCTTTTAATCATTTTGTTACCGGTATAGACATGATTATAAAACAATTTTGTAAACAAAAGAACGCTACCTTCCACCATTTCACAATTTGCAATATTATAGACCTGATGATCATTAAGGAAGAATATTTTTCCCGGGTTTACGGTATACTCGCAATCATCGATCAGAAGAGAACCTTTGCCAGATTCCGGCAACAACACTGCAAAAAAACGGTTCCTGCGATTAAATCTTTCCAGCTGAACGGCTCTGAACTCATCAAAAGAAATTATTACACAGCCTGATTTCACTGATGGTTGCACTGTAAATTGATCAATCGTTAAAGTTCTAATCGTAAGTTCCAGAAGCTTATTTTTGAATCAAAGATAAGGATTGCAGGACAAACCGGTTTTTAAGATTTTTTAATCTAGTTTTTACACTGGAGGATTTTAAACTCATTCAGCCTGATTTTACGTTCCACATGCTTGTCAATGTAATTGGAATTCATGGCACGCAGGACAGAGAGATAATTAGGGCTGAAATCCAGCTTGTCACCTACACGCAATTTTTCCGGATTATCTGCGACATCCAGAATCATCATATCGGAACTGGCACCGAGAATCTTCATCGCTTTGTTCATAGGCTGGATGTGTTGAGCTTCGATGTCCAGAATCCCAACATCCACAATAGCACGGAAGGACGTTCTGCTACGGTCCGTATCATCGAAACGGATCTTGTTTCCAGTAAGGTTAGTTCCGGAATTGCCGGCGGGAACCATTGGTTTTTCATGGATTTCGATGATCTCTGCGGTGAGCGTAAAAACATCCTGATACATTGGCGGAATCACATCGTCATGGAAAACATCCGTACCGAAAAATAACGACTCACCGACGCGGAAATGATTAATACCTCCGGGAATCTGATTCTGATAAATCAGCGGAATGGTGACAGATGAGCCTGCAGAAATATACGGCAGCTGTACATCGTAAGTTTTCTCCACAATGGTCTTGTAACGATTTAGCTTGCGCAGTTTTTTCTCATCAGGCAAGATGCCGTTCAGGCAATTGAGATTAGTCCCGATGCCCACAATTCTGATGTTCGGAAGTTTTCTGATCTTGCCATAAAATCTTGACAGATCTCTGGCCATAATGCCTTCACGTAGCTCACCCATTTCTACCATGATGACAATTCTATGCACTTTATTCTGCGTGCAAGCCTCTTCCGAAAGAGCCCGGATGGTTGCTACCTCACTATTGAAGCTGACATCTGCATACTTTACGATGTCTTTTGCAAGATGTTTAGCAGGCGGCTTAATGTATACAGTCTGCTGATCTGGCGACAGCTTTTTGATTGTTTTAAGGTTGCTAAGCCTGGAATCGCAGATATCCTTATGGCAAAACTGAAGCAATGCCTGCAGAAATTTCTCATTCCCACACAACAATTTGGCCACCACAGACCATTCAATGCCATTGGCTTCAAAAAGCTCGTTCAGGTAATCGAAGTTATATTTTAGTTTAGGAGTATTAAGTGTAATGTGAGCCATATTATTTTTTTAGTCTCATTTCCAGATATTTACTAGTGAATCCGAGTTTGGTATAGAGTTTCATGGCCGGATTTTCCGGCTCGCAATGCAGGGCAATATCGCCCTCAGCTTTTTGTATCGCATGCTCCATAAGTTTTTTGCCAATGCCTTTGCCGCGGTGATTTTCGTCTGTGGCAATGTAAACCAGAATATTTTCCGGGATGTAGCCGCCCATTCCCGTTTTATTGACAATGACTGCGCCGAGTATATTTTGTTGATCGTCTCTTGCCGTGATCACGCAACCTCCGGGCTTGCCATGCATACCATTTGCATAATCCAAGGCACTGGCGATCTGATCTTGCGGATCACCATAGCTTCCCAGATGTTGGAACAGGAAACGGACGACTGCTGATTTTTCATCCTCTGTCATTTGTTCTTTTTCGGTGTATTGTTGTAGTGTAATCATAAAAATTTGTATTTATCCCGGGTGGGGAAGTGTGATGTCAATACCACTTGGTAAAGACGGATTGAGCTTCTTTCTCAGGTATTTGTTTTTTAGAAACAGCAGCGGAATATTGGTGCCGTTGATCACCTTTTTGAAGAAGTTTTCCATGAAAAAGGATTTCCAGCTTTGCTCGTCCTGATAATTGAGGATAATGATGTCTGCACGTTCATCCTTAGAGCACGCCGCAATTTTACCGGCTTTGTCTTTTGTGATGTAAAATGATGCCTGGTAATCCTGAGATTTATAATCCAGGGATTTCCGGAGCTGCTCAAATAAGGCGCTCAGATCTTCCACATCTTCCTGCGAGCTAAGTCCCAGCAAGTTGATGATGCCGCGGTTTTTGCGTGCAATAGCGACAGAAAGATCTACCTTATCCAGAAGGTTTTGCAAGACGCGTATGGGAACGAGAATATTATCAAAAGTATATTTTCTGCATTGTTCCGGTACCAGAAGTACAGAACAATTAGTGCCGGTAAGCAGTTCGTAGGATTCAGATCCCAGAATGACCTGGGAAAAGTTTTGCGTCCCAGAAGTGCCGCACACCATCAGATCCACATCTTCATTGGAAACCGTTTCATTCACGGCTTGTATCAGGCTATCATTCTTCAGCACGGTTTGTATGATCAACTGCGGAAACTGCTTTTTTAAGAAAATTTCTATTTCACCGAGTGCAGTTTCTGCATTGCTGACATTTTCTGCCACTGTATCGGACCCCAAAACCTGACGACCTGTACGGTCTGTAACAAAAAAGTTATTGATGTTATGAAGAATAATAACTCTCGAATGATGCCTGCACGCCATCTGCAGAGCAAGCCTCATGGCATTTTCCGATTTTTCAGAAAAGTTAGTGGTCACAAGTATGGTGGAAATAGACTGCTTCATAGAATGTTTTGCAAAATTGATTTTGCTTATGCAAAGTTCCGGCTTCTAGGCAAATTACTGTGTGACATAAGCTTTCAATAATGGTATATTTCATTGATAGAAGATACTTTGAAGGACGATTTAACTGGTAGAAAGACATTGTGTCTCTTTTATTATTCAGAATGTTAAAAGAATTATTCCAGACTTAAACTAGAATTCCCGTTTTGAAAATTGTTATTTGAAAACATCAGATTTACAACAAATAGAATGATCTCTAATTGAGATTTATACACTTTGTCCAATTTTATAATAATCAGTGGAAATCTACTGAGAGCAAATATGGAATATAAACCAATCTCAAAAATGACTCAATTCTTTATGTTACAGCCAAAGATAATGTACCGCCTGGAATAAATGCCAGCGCAGCATTAGCAGTTTATAATTATTTACAAACAAACTTTAATGCGAGTGCAGCGCAGAGGATTACTTTTAAAGAAAATCATGTTGGATATTGACTAATGATCAGCAATAGATCAGTTGGAATAACCTTTCAGCAATTCCCGGTAGCCGGTGAGGATTGAGGATTTTGAAATAAAACCTACGAAGACATTTTGAGGATTGACAACAGGCAGATTCCAGGTATTGGTATTATCAAAGACCTGCAGGATTGCCTTAGGTTTGTCATCCATATTCACAATTGCTGCCGGACTTTTCATGATTTTATTGATGGTTACCGAGAGTTCAATATCCTTATTGAAGAGATAAGGTCTGATGTCATCCAGAGTCAGAATGCCACGCAATTTACCGCTGTCATCCGTTACTGCAAAAATGTTTTTATTGCTTTTTTTAATGACTTCGAAAAGATCTGTAAGCAATGCATGCTCGTTGATGGTCTCAGCCTGGCGGTCAATAAAACTTTCCGTACGAAGGGAAAAAAGCAGGTTTTCATCATGCTGACTCGTAAAAATCTTGCCTTGTGCCGCCAGGGATTTCAGTTCCGGAGAAATGGGTGAAAACCATTTGGCCATAAGGTACGAGATCACAGATACTATCATTAGAGGAATGAATAGATCATAACCAAAACTGGACTCGGCGATTAGAAAAATAGCTGTAAGCGGTGCATACAGCACGCCGCTCATTGCACCTGCCATGCCGACCAACACCAGATTGGAAGTAGGCACTTCTGTAAATCCGATCTGCTGACAGATAACCGCAAATAAAAATCCCACCGAACCGCCGGCAAACAGAGATGGCGCAAAATTACCACCATTACCACCACCAAAGATTGTGAATGAAGTCGCAAAGGCCTTCAGCAGACAGATAAGCGCCAGGAATACGATGACGGTCCATTCGCTGATCTCGAAATAACGGAAAAGACTGTTTTCGATAATAGAATTGGTCTCACCATTGGTGAAGGCCTTTACCGTTTCGTAACCCTCTCCGAATAGAGGCGGGAACAGTACGCACAGCAGCGACAGCACGCCGCCGCCGATCATGGCTTTGCGAAGGGGTGATACGGTAATGCCCTTAAGGAAATGTTCCACTTTCTGAGAAATGACCAGAAAATACCTGGCGTACAGACCCGTGACGATTCCCAAAATCAGGTAGTAGGGTAGATTTCTATAATTGAAAGCTTCTCTGGTGTGAAATCTGAAAAGGATATCTTCCTGCAGTAAAATCCGCGAAAGAAGGCTTCCGCAGACTGCCGCTACTACCAATGGAATAAAATCCGTGAAGACGACACCGGTAAGGAGGATTTCAAAGGCGAACATTACGCCGGCAATCGGTGCATTGAATGCGGAGGCTACACCGGCCGTAGCGCCTGCAGCCAGTAGTAAGGTTCTTTCTTTATAATTCAGCCTGTAAGTCTGTGCATAGTTGGAACCAATAGCGGCACCGGTCACAGCGATCGGACTTTCCAGACCGGCAGAACCTCCAAGTCCTACCGTTATCGCACTCTGAACCACCTGCGAATACATCTTCACCGATGAAACGATGCTGCTGTTCTGTGCGATTTCATAAAGGATAGCGCCAATTCCCTTGCGGTCCTGGCCCTTGAAAACTGTTTGTACAATCGTAACCGTGAGAACGATCCCAAGAAATGGAAAAATGATATAGAACAGAACCTGGTACTCGAAATGAACTTTATTGGTAATAAAGAAATGGATATTATGGACAATGGTTTTCAGCACCACGCCGGCCAAGCCTGCAGTGCATCCTACGAGAATGCCTGAAAGCAGCAGAAACTGACTCCTGTTAAGGCGCTTGCTGAGCCAGTGAAGAATAAGCTCGTAACTGCGTGCTTTCTCAAGACCGTAGTGCTGAAAGTCTCTTTTGAACTTGAGAAAACTTAGATATCTCTTTCTGTTATGTAAATTCAAGTGGTCCTGATTTATGCCGTGACGGATTAAAACACAAATTTACCAAAATCTATTCACTTTGCCGGTACAATCATCGTAATTAATAGGCAGAGATTATTACATTTTAATTTCAAATATTTTGTCAGGTTCAATTTGAATCCGTTTCGTTTAATGAGAATTACAAATATAATGTTAACATCATTATAGAGGCTATACTTATCATTAAGTGGAAAATTCATATAAAAAAGTTAGCTGATTGAGTGCAGATCATTGATGTGATTAAAAAAATAAAAAGATTGATCATTAAAGGCTTAATAATTGAATACCTTTGCAGACTAACTCAGCAAGTTGTCCTAATCAATATGGCCGAAAACACTTCAACAAACGAGGAAAAAAGGCTGGAAGCCTTGAAATCTTACAATATTCTGGATACAGATACCGAAAAAGATTTTGATGATCTTACAGCTTTGGCCGCCGCAATCTGCGAGACGCCCATTTCCCTCATCAGCTTTGTAGACCTTGACAGACAGTGGTTTAAGTCGCATCATGGTTTAGACGCCAGACAAACCGACCGTTGTCACTCATTCTGCTCGCATGCCATACAGGATCCGGAACAGCTGATGCAGGTAGAAGATGCACAGAGAGACATCCGATTCCAGGATAACCCTTTGGTGACAGGAAGTCCAGATATCCGTTTCTATGCCGGAATGCCGCTTTTGGATGAGGATGGTTATGCCTTAGGCTCCCTCTGTGTGATCGATCAGAAGCCGAAGATACTTAGCGAAGCTCAGCAAAAAGCACTTAAAATTGTGGCCAGACAGGTGATTGATAAATTACTGCTACGCAGGAATAACAGGAAATTGATGATTGCCAATAATGATCTCACCGAAAGCAACCGTAAACTGAAAGCAGCGGAGGAAAGTCTGAGAAATGCGGTTTCTGACCTCCGAGAAAGCAAAGATAAGATCCAGAACATCCTTGATATCGTGGGCGAAGGCATTAGTATCACGGATTCTGAAGGACTGATAACATACACCAACGGTCGCAATCAGGAGATTTTCCAGATGGATGAGCAAAGTATGCTTGGGTTATCCATAACAGCTCCCGTATGGCATAACCGCAAACCGGATGGAAGCAGGCTGCGCTGCGATGAGCATCCTGTGACATTAGCCTTAAAGACCGGCAAGCCTGTGCTCGACTTTGTTATCTTAATTATCGATCAAAATGGTCATCCAAAATACCTCCGTATGAACGCCATGCCGATAAAAGACGGCAGTGGAAAAGTGGATGGTGCTATCGGAAGTTTTGCAGATATCACCGAGAGTTATCTGTTGCAGGAACGATTGAAAGAAAGTGAAAACAGTCTTAAATCTGCTATTTCATCCGCAAATCTGGGAACCTGGCAGATGAATATCGATTCGGCAGTGCTGGAAGCATCGGGCAGAATGAAAGAACTTTATGGTTTTTGTCCCGATGAGCCAATGTCGTTTGAGGCTGCAGTTGCTCAGATCCCGGAATCGCATCGTCAGGAAGTCATTGCTATTATGAATGCTTCCAATACTAAGGATGAACGTTACGAATTTGAATATCCTGTTACCGGCTACCATGATAAAAAGTTAAGGTGGCTTCGCACCACGGTTCAGACTTTCAAAAATCCGGGCGATACAGCTGTGTCCTATCTGTCCGGAACCATCGCCGACATCACAGAACGTAAACTGGACGAGCAGCGACGCACCGACTTTATCGGAATGGTAAGCCATGAATTGAGAAATCCATTAACAGCCATCAATCTATATATTCAGTTGCTGAGCAGATCTGCAAAAAGCATCGGTGATACAGTTTTGGAGGATAAAATCTCAAAAATTGACAGTCAGGTGCAGCGGATGGAGAGTCTGATCAATGGCTTTCTGGATGTAGCGCGAATGGGCGAAGGCAAAATCCAACTGGAAAAATCAAAATTCGACATAGCCGATCTTATCAGGATGGCTCAGGAAGAGTGTCAAGCCACCATCAATTCTCATCGTGTCAATTTTGAGCCTTTGGAACTGATGCATGTTGAGGCAGATCGCAGTAAAGTGGAACAGGTACTAACCAATTTTATCAATAATGCGGTAAAATATTCTCCTGCTAATACAGACATTAAGGTAACTTGTCATCAAAAAGACGGTCATGTACATATCTATGTTCAGGACAACGGCATGGGAATACCAGCAAAAGATCAGCCCTACATTTTCGACCGTTTTTACAGAGTGGAAAGTGATGAAATGAAAAACAAAAAGGGGTTTGGAATGGGTCTCTATATCTGCAAGGAAATTATTGAAAGACATAACGGCCACATCGGTGTTAGCAGTACAGAAGGCGATGGCAGTACATTTTGGTTCACATTACCAATATCTCAATAACGGGTATCAGAATTTATTTTTTAAAATTTGATTTATCACTTTTTTAATTCGAAATTAATCACTCAGGTTGCACGATCACATACCTCACCAGCGGATATGTTATTTTGATGCGATCCCTGATCCGCTGAATGGCACCGGTTATTTCCCCGGTCTCCAGATGATCCCTGAAATCGATGATCAGGACAAGAACAACTTCCTGTGGTGACTGGTAAGTGGACAAAATCGTCCTGATGCCAATGATTGCCGGATCATCTTCGAAAAGTAGTTTGATTTTTTGCCTTGTTTCCGGCGCAATTCCTTCACCCATCAGCAGACTCCTGCTTTCCCTGGCCAGTATGGAAGAAACAAAGATCAGTATCAATCCCACTATGACAGAAGCTACACCGTCCAGCTCAGGAATGTTGTAAGCATGGCCTATTCCCATCAATATCATTACCACCACAAGTCCGGCCACTGCAGCGCCGTCCTCGAAGACCACCAAAAAACTGGACGGATCTTTACTTTTAATTATAGAATCCCACCAGCCAAGCCCATTTCTGGTTTTATTGAATTCCTTGATGGAAATCCACAAGGATGTACCTTCAAATAACATTGAGAGAATCAGGACAATATAATTCCAAAATGGATCCTTCATGATTTCCGGCTCGCGAATATGCAGAATGCCCTGATAGATTGACACACCACCACCTAAACCAAAAATAAGAATAGATACGACAAAAGACCAGAAATAAAGTTCTTTACCATAGCCGAACGGATGATTTTCGTCCGCTGCTTTTTTGCTTCGTTTGATGCCATATAGCAACAGCAGCTGATTGGTAGTGTCTACAGTAGAGTGAATCCCTTCTGAAATCATCGAAGAGCTGTTCGTAAATGCGCCTGCTACAAATTTGGTCAGCGCAATCATTAAGTTGGCGGCCAAGGCGCTATAGATAGATTTTCGGTTATTAGCCATTTTAAAAATTTGATTTGATCATACTTGCCAAATTGACTAGATGCTTAGAAAAAGATAAATAATCAAAAAAACACCGACAGCTATCATCAGTAAAGTAACGATGAGAATCAGCGAGTTGCTACCGGTGAATGCATTACTTCTGATCTTCTTTTGCGTAAGCCTGTAATTGAAATACGATAATGTGAGGATAACCAGGCCGCTTGCCAGCAGCACGAGTCCTGTGACACCTGAGTAATCGCGTTCTGGATGTCGGATCAGGTTTCTAGCATCGATGAGCATCACCTGTTTTAGAAATACGGAAAACTTTACCAGAATAAGTCCAAATCCCATCAATGCCACCGCTGTACGCAGCCAGGCAAGAAAAGTCCGCTCATTTGCGAGATAATCTGAGGTTTTATTTTTAATATCATCCATTGTTTGAAAAATAATTAGCAGCAATGCAAACTGTAATCCATCTCAGCTATCTGTAGGCTTTTTTGATGAATTAAAAGAAAGTTTAAGCGCTCTTACATCAAAACAAATTAATATCAAAACCAGCTGTGGCATTTTGGTTGCAGACATTAAGAAAATTTTAATTTAACAATTTATTACTTGATCTAGGTTTGATGATCAGTAATCTAATACAATCCACTGAATGAAATCAATCCAGATCATCAGCGTAGATTCTGCATCCTTACACAAGGAATTTCTAAACTTCAGCGCACGTTTATACGGCAATAATCAGAATTACGTCCGATCGCTGGACCAGGATATTGAGCGGATTTTTGATCCATCTAAAAATAAATTATTTGAAAACGGACAGTGCGAACGATTCTTATTTGTTGAAAATAAAAAAACGGTTGGAAGAGTTGCGGTTTTTCGCAATCCCAAGTACCAACAGGCTCAGCCGACAGGAGGATTCGGTTTTTTTGATTGTGTGAATGATCAGGATGTGGCCGATGTCATTTTCAATCATTGTAAAGAATGGCTTCAGGAAAGAGGAATGGAGGCTATGGACGGTCCGATTAATTTTGGCGAGCGGGACAAATTCTGGGGACTTTTGGTGGAAGGCTTTGAAGAACCTTTGTACGGCATGAACTATAATTTCCCCTACTATCAGACGCTATTTGAGAATTACGGTTTTAAGAATTATTTCGATCAGCTTTGCTTTTCCAGAAAGATTGGGGCAGAAGTTTCGCGGGTTTTTAAGGTGATGCATAAGAAATACAGCAGTAATCCGTCTATTAAAGCAGTACCGCTGAGGAAAAGTCAACTGAGAAAATTTGCCATAGACTTTGCTGAAGTTTATAACAAAGCATGGACAGCCCACGGAGAGGGTAAACACCTGGAGCCCAGGGAAGCCGTCAAAATGTTTAAAGAAATGACTCCGGTGATTAATGAACATATTTCCTGGTTTGTTTATGAAAATGAAAAACCCATTGCGATTTGGCTGAACATCCCCGATCTCAATCAATGGTTTAAATACCTGAAGGGTAAGCTCGGCTTATTTGAGAAACTTAAATTTTTATGGCTGAAAAAATTCAGGAAAAACAAGAAGATGGTCGGTTTGGTTTTCGGAGTTGTTCCCGAATGGCAGAAAAAAGGTATTGAAGGCTTCATAATCTGTGAAGGAACCGAACATATCCGAAAGTATACAGATTTTGAAAGCATCGAACTTCAGTGGATCGGCGATTTTAACCCGAAAATGATCAAAATCGCAGAAAATCTGGACTCAAACGTTACCAGAAAACTAACGACATACAGATATCTTTTTAATAAGAATCAAACCTTCGAGAGACATCCGGACATTTAACAAGTAAGATAATAGGAATCAGTTTATCAGAATTTTCAGATCAAAGATTTATGATTTTGATGATCATAAATCATTACAACAGAAATATTTGAACAATAATTACAGCCAGCGAAGATCCCTGTTAAAAAAAAACTTCCCCGAAGGGAAGTAAAAACACAAATGATGAAAAAACTCCCAGATTGGGAGATTGCAAACATATTAAAAAAATTAAAAAGCAAAGTATGACCTTGATCAGTTTTTTAATTTTTTTTTTCAATAAAAATAAGTTTACCGGTAAAAAAGGTCACCGTTTCCCGATGACCTTTCATGATATTATGGCTGGCCGCTTCCTCCGGCAGAACCATATATTTGTCCGGTGGCAAAACTCCCGGTATTATCCGCAAGCTGAACAAAAATGGAAGCAAGTTCCGCAGGCTGTCCGGGTCTTCCGAAAGCAGTATCATCCCCGAATTTCACCAGATTTTCCTGTGTCTGTCCGCCACTCACTTCCAATGCTGTCCACACCGGCCCTGGCGCAACACCGTTTACACGGATACCTTTTGGCCCCAGCTGCTTAGCGAGTGATTTGACGTAACTCGTGGTTGCGGCTTTCGTCTGAGCATAGTCATAAAGATCGGCGGAAGGATCATAAGCCTGTACCGATGACAAACCGATGATACTGGAACCCGGCTTGAGATGACGCAAGGCAGCTTTGATAATCCAGAACGGCGCATAGATATTGGTCTTCATCGTGCGGTCAAAAGCTTCCGTGGAGATATCCAGAATAGATTCATTGCTTTTCTGGTGTCCTGCGTTATTCACAAGAATATCAAGTCCGCCGAGCTGGTCTGCTGCATCGTGAACGAGTTTTTCGCAGAAACTTTCTTCACGAAGATCTCCGGGTATGGCAACAGCTTTTCTGCCGGCTTCTTCAATCAGGGTAATAACCTCTTGGGCATCGGATTCCTCTTCAGGCAAATAATTGATGGCGACATCCGCACCTTCGCGGGCAAAGGCAATAGCCGCTGCACGGCCAATTCCCGAATCTCCGCCTGTGATTAGTGCTTTTCTTCCGGCAAGCCGTCCGGAACCGACGTAACTTTTCTCCCCGTGATCCGGCACAGGATCCATTTTACCAGCCAGACCCGGGAAGGGCTGAAATTGCTTGTTAAATGGTGGTTTTGGATGTTTGTCTCTTGGATCTTCCAGTCCTTTGGCTGTGTCTGATACTTGATCATTCATAATAATATAATTTGGTGATTAATATTGATAGGCGCTATGCTATACAATCGGCATTCCAAGAATGTCTATATTTTATTAATTTCGAAATCGTATCATTTTATGAGAGCAAATTCAATGATTGCTCGCCAAAATATCATCACCCTTAAAATATTAAGGTTAATTAAGAACAAATTTGATTATTAGGCACAATTCTGGTAAAGCCTTCATCAAAATTAATCAATTGGACAATATTACTCATAACGATATCAATCTGTTTCAGCAAGCACTTGATTCTTCCAACTCAGGAATAATCATTACGGATAACAACCTGGAAGATAATCCCATCATCTACTGCAACAAAGCTTTTGAGAAGATTACCGGTTACACCCGGGAAGAGATCATTGGGCATAATTGCCGTTTTCTGCAGAATAATGACCGTGCGCAACCTGAGCGGAACATCATCAAAAAATCTGTGGAGGAGGAAAAAGAAAGCCGGGTAATTATCAGAAATTACAAAAAAAATGGTGACCTCTTTTATAATGAGTTATTTGTATCGCCTGTAAAGGATCGAAACGGAAAAACAACGCATTACATTGGCGTTCAGAATGATATCACCCATTTGAAGGAAATAGAGCATGAATTGCGGGAAGAGAAGGCTTCAGTAGATCGCAAAGTGAACGACCGCACCAAAGAACTCCGCGAGAAAGAAATGTTTCTATCCAGTATTGTGCAGACTGTGCGGGAAAGTTTGCTGGTATTAGATGAGAAATTTGTGGTTTTAAGCGCTAATACGCACTTCTTTAAGACGTTCAAGGTGTCTTCCGAGGACACCATCGGAAAGGTGCTTTATGATTTAGGTAACAATCAATGGGATATTCCTCAGTTGCGCGAGTTACTGATGAAAATCCTCCCGACCAGCAATCCCGTAATCGATTTCGTGGTGGAGCATGACTTTCCGCATATCGGAAGAAAAACGATGATACTTAATGCGCACAGGATCGAGTTTGACGGAGAATATAAAGATCGCATTCTTCTGGCGGTAGAAGATGCTACGGATCGCACGGAAATAGAAAGACGGAAAGATGATTTTCTTTCAATTGCCAGCCATGAGCTGAAAACACCGCTCACCAGCATTCACGGACTGGTACAACTTCTACAGAGACTTCCTGATGGAAATGCAAATCCGCGATACAGAGGATTGTTGGAAAAAGTTGCCATGCAGGTAGACCGTCTCAACAATCTCATCTCCGATCTTCTGGATACCTCTAAGATACAATCCGGTTTTATTGAGTCTCATAAAGAAGATTTTCAGCTGAATGATGTTATTCAAAGCTGTGTAGATCAGATGGCGATTGCGCACAAAAACCATCATATCAAACTGGATCTCTACACCATAGAGGACAATGTATGCGCTGATGAACTGCAAATCACGCAAGTCATCAATAATCTGCTTACCAACGCCATTAAGTATTCTCCCAACAATATGGAAATTGCAGTAAGTGTTTCGAAAGTTTCCGATTACCTGAAAGTTTCGGTAAAAGATCACGGATTCGGAATTTCCAAGGAAGATCAATCCAAGGTTTTTCAGCGATTTTACCGCTCCGGAGAGACACAGAAAAAATTTCCTGGAATGGGAATCGGCCTTTATATATGCAAGGAAATCATTGATAATCACAATGGTTCAATCTGGATAGAATCCGAACTGGGTACTGGTTCTGTATTTAATTTCACTTTACCCGTAAAAAGCAAATCGTAGTATGAAAAAGACCAAAATTATACTTTGTGATGACGATTTGGGGATATTGGATGTTTTGGATCTGATTCTTGAAATGGAAGGTTTTGACATTGTAAAAGTCTCGGACAGCACCTTGCTGATGAATCTTCTGGCTACTGAAAATCCTGATCTTCTGATTCTTGATCTTTGGATGCCGGTGCTGTCAGGCTACGACATCATGAAAATGCTGAGAAGCCAAGAGATCAAGGCTGATTTACCAATTCTGGTTCTGTCTGCAAGCCGTAATGAGGAACAAGCTGCAATACAGGCTGGTGCCACGCAGTTTATGTCTAAGCCATTTAACATAGATGAACTTGTAAAAACCGTTAAACAAATTCTGGCAAAATCCTGATATCAGCTCCGGATCTGAGTTTTGATGGTTTTTAGATCCTTTTTAATGTCAATAAACAGGTTCTGGATATTATGTGAGGAAAATTCGTCCGGATCATATTCCTGGGTAGAAATGCTGCATGCAAATTCCCAAATCTCTTTGATATCCGTAAGCGGAATTTTATAAGGCTCGTAAAAATCATTATCAGCTTTTACGCAGATGGAATCCGCCTCATGAAACTGAAATCTTTTGTAGGTAATTCCATCATTCAGTGTTATAAAAACGTAGGTCTTATCGGTTTTAAGTTCAGAAAGGTCCTCAACATATTTCCCCACGATGTAAGTTCCGTCCTTATAAGGCGGCATAGAATCACCATCCGCCGGAAATGCGCGAAATTTCCCGTTTCTGAGAAAGGGCAGCGATATCGTCTGGAGACTCTCGATATATTCCGGATCGCTGAAACCATTCAGGTAACCCATAGAAGCTTTTTGAGGAATGATCTCAATCTGGTTATTTCCCTGCGTATCTACACTTACAGGAATGATGATTTTATTTTCCGCAATTTTCATCATATCCTCCGGAGGAAATTTCCTCAGATCAATATTGATAAGCAAATCTACACTCACGCCGAAGTATCTTGCAATTTTATTCAGCAGATCAAGCGGAGGTTCGGACGTAGCGTCTTCATACTTAGCATAGCGCACTCTCGTGATTCCCAGCTCATCTGCCACGCGCTGTTGTGAAAATTGTTTTTTAGATCTTAAAAATCTGATGTTTTCGGAAAGGTAAGACATTGCTATTAATTATATCAACAAAGATAAACAAAATGATATTAATAATAACATTAACTTTTAATCTGAATTTGATTTCATTTTAAATTATGAATCGGTAATGAAAATTGTTTGGCAGATTCTTTGTAATTTATTGATTGCTAAATTTAAAATAATGAAAAATACAATCAAAATACTAGCAGCATCCGTCGCTATTACATTGACATCCTGTATGGCTACGAATGGAAATTATGCCTATAAAGATCCTTATTCACAAGGTTACTCGGATGGTTACACGGATGGCTATTACAGAGCGCCTGATGGCTATTGGTATGCGCCAAACGTGGTTTATCTGGATAATAACGGAAGTTATTACAGAAATGGAAATATTTACAACTCCAGAGGCAGGCTCAGAAATAACATTGTCATCTCGCCGATGCGAAATTCTATGCACAGCGGCAATGTCCGCGTTCAGCAGGGAAGCCAGAGAAATAGGGGCATGATCAATACCCAACAGCCCAACGTCCGGACTCAGCCTGCGCCACAAGGTCAGCGCGCGATTCAGAATATGCCGCAAAGGCAAAGCCAGCAACAGGGCATGCGTTCTGGACAAAACAACGGAAGAAGATAGAGAGTAAAAGCTGCAGATAGCAGCTTTTTTTTACGCTCGTAATTTGCAGTTTTATTTGAATCTGAAAAAAAATTTATAGTACTTTTGTAAAAAAGTTTAAAATGCTCGTGATCGGTATCGCCGGAGGAACAGGTTCCGGAAAAACAACTGTGGTTAATAAAATCCTTCAACAGCTTAATCTGGAAGGCGTTAACGTCCTGTCTCAGGACAATTATTATCACGATAATCCGAATCTTACTTTATCAGAAAGAGAAGTCCTGAATTATGATCATCCAAAATCCATCGATTTTGAGTTATTACTGGAGCATGTGAAAGCACTTAAAAATAATCAGAATATAGAACAGCCCATTTATTCTTTCGTAACACATTCCAGAACCGGTGACCATGTAGTTGTAGAACCTAGAAATGTTCTGATCGTGGAAGGAATTTTGGTCCTGACTAATAAGGAATTATTAAAAGAATTCAATCTCAAAGTTTTCGTACACGCAGATTCCGACGAGAGATTGATTAGAAGAATCCGCAGAGATACACAGGAAAGAGGAAGAGATTTGCAGGAAGTTCTGCACCGTTATCAGACAACTTTGAAACCAATGCACCAGGAATTTATCGAACCTTCCAAAAATGAAGCAGACCTTATCGTTCCGAATATGAAACAAAATTCTGTAGCGATCGATTTTCTGACCACTGTGATCAATAATTCACTTAAAAAAGTTCATTAATAGTATCCACAATGAAAGAACTCATCAAAGATATCAGGAAAAAATCGCCGGCAATGCAGTTTTTCCGGACCTACGTTTTCAATAAGTATGTTCTGACTCTCATAGGATTTCTGGTATGGATGATATTTTTTGACAGCACTTCTTTTCTCGTTATCAATGAACTGAATGGCGAAATCAAAAGGTATGAAAGCCAGCTGAATTTCTACAAATCCGAATATGAAAAAAATGACAAATTCTACCGGAAACTGATGAACAACAAAGAAGAAAAGCAAAAATACGCGCGCGAAAACTACTTTATGAAGAAACCCAATGAGGAAATCTTTATCCTGGTGGTAGACAGTTCCAAAATTGCAAAACAGTAATATTAACTAACCTTCTTACACACTAAGAAGGTTTTTTGTTTTTACAAAATTTTTATCCGGAGATATTTTACCGTGTTTGCTGTGAAATTTGTACTTTTCAGAATTAAATTTCTCACACGATGAATGGATTTGACCAATGGGAAAAACTGGTTCGGAAACAATTGAAAGCAGAAGATATATACACAATACTCGAAAAGGAAAATCTGGAAGGTATTGTTGTAAGGCCTTATTATCAAACTAATTCCGAGAGCAGAATACTTCCCAAAGTGGAGGAGAGCACGCATCTGGTGGCGCTTTATCAGGAAGTTTTGGAGGAACAGGCCTTTGCTTTCCTTTTGAATGAAAATGTAGAAGGCCTGCAGGAAAAAGCGATTTTCATCAATAATCAGGATTTGGCTGAACATATTCTGACCGAAGAATCCAACCGCTATTTTTCCCTGATTGATGTATTTTCGGATGATAAAAACGCCGTAATCGATGAACATTCAGCTGGCGAATTATTATCAAAATCTTTTGAAAGACAGATTGGCGTTGATGTCAGTCTGCATCAGAATGCCGGCGCTTCTATCATTCAGCAGTTAAGTTTCGCTTTGGCGAAGTCTAAAGAATTGGTAGAGAAATTCGGTCCGGAGATTCTTGAAAAATTGGTTTTCAGGTTTGCGATTGGTTCCAATTATTTCTTTGAAATCGCTAAAATCAGAGCTTTCAAATATCTGTTCAATCAGTTGTCAAAAGAATTTGAGAAAGATCTGATTCCCTACATTTTTGCCGAAACATCATTAAGAAATAAAGCTAAAAATGATGAAGAAAATAACCTGATCCGTTCTACGCTGGAGCTGGCTTCCGCGATGATTGGCGGCGCAGATGCGGTTTTTTCCAATGACTACAAACTTGAAAATCAAAGCGGATTGTCTAAGGAAATATCTTTCAAACAACAGATTGTTCTGGCGTACGAAAGTATCATCAATGTGTTTGAAGACGCGGCTTCCGGAAGTTATTTCGTGGAAGATATCACACAACAATTTGCAGAAAAATCCTGGAAATTATTCCTGGAAATCGAGGAAAAAGGCGGTTATCTGGAAGTACTGAAATCCGAAGAGATCCAGAAAATGATCTTTGACCAAGCTGTGAAAGAGCAAAGCCTGGTAGAAGATGGCAGAATCAAATTGATCGGCGTGAATCTTTATCCAAAATTGGAAGTCATAAAATCGGCAGAAGAACTTTATCATGCTGATGAAATCAGAAAAGTTCGTCTTGCTGAGATGTTTGAATCATGAAAGACCATTTCAAAAACCTTTTAGAATACCATCTGTATTTCAACCAATTGTAGATTCAGAATTTTCTTGACAATGATTCTGCGTGGTCGGAGAGAGGAAAGAATCTTCTTAACCATATTCTGAATGCTCATCAGATTTGGAATGCAAGAATCCTTAATCTGGATACGTTTCAAATCTGGCAGATTACCCTGATGATCAACTGTTAAGTATCAATTCAGACAATTATTACCAAAGCTGCAAAATCGTAAATGAACGAAGCCTCGACGAATTGATTAGCTACAAAACTTCAAAAGGAATGGCGTTTACAAATGTGATTCAGGATGTTTTGTTCCATTTTATTAATCATTCCACTTATCATCGTGGTCAGATTGCATTACAGGAAGGAAGCTGGTTTGGAACCTATTGCTACGGATTATATATTTTTTACAAGAACTCTTTAAGATGACCGCATTCTCACTTTCCGCTTTAATCAATCCTATGCAATCGTTATAGTGCCATTAACATTTGGAATTTCAAATAAATAGCGATTTCTTAAGTAATTCACTATCTTTGCAAAAATTTTAGTAAATGAGCGGAGACGGAAATCAATCAGGTAGAAACAGAAAACCAAGACCATCCGGAGGCAGCAGACCTTCCGGAAACGCCCGTAGCTCCAGCGACAGAAGAGGCAGCGCCGGTGGAGGAAAATCTTTCGGAAATTCCAAAGGCCCAAAAACCACACGAGGCGGAGACCGTTTCGACAGCCGTGACAAATACGAAAACGGCGATAGAAAATTTGGCCCGAAAAAGCCTTTCAGCCGCGCCGAAAGAGATGAGGACAAAACGAAATCTTTTATCCAAAAAAGAAGATTTGAGAAAATAAGCAAGGAGGTTTTTAAAGATTCTATCCGACTTAATAAGTATATAGCCAATTCGGGGATTTGTAGCAGGAGAGAAGCGGATGAACTGATTACGCAAGGTCTTGTAGAAGTAAATGGAAAAGTGGTAACCGAAATGGGCTATCAGGTTCAGAAAACGGATCGCGTGGTCTTTGATGGGCAGAATATCACCCCGGAAAAACCGGTATATGTTCTTCTCAACAAACCAAAAGGCTATATCTCTACCACCAAGGATGAGAAAGCCAGAAAGACCGTGATGGACCTGACAGCCAATGCATCGCCGTACAGAATTTTTCCTGTTGGGAGACTGGACAGACAGACGACAGGTGTTATTCTTTTGACGAACGACGGACACATGACCAAGAAGTTAACGCATCCATCTTTCAATATGAGAAAAATCTATCACGTGACGCTGGACAGAAAATTATCGACTGAAGATTTAAGAACCATTGCAGATGGTATCCGCCTGGAGGAAGGTGTAGCGGAAGTAGACAGCATTTCATTCATTGAAGGAAAACCGAAGAATGAAGTGGGCATCGAAATCCATATTGGCTGGAACCGCGTAGTCAGAAGGATTTTCCAAAAGCTGGGTTACGAAGTGGAAGCGCTGGACAGAGTAATGTTTGCTGGACTGACCAAGAAAAACATCAAACGCGGACACTGGAGAATCCTTACCGAGCAGGAAGTGAACAACCTGAAAATGTTATAAATAGCCTTTTGCTAATCGCATTTGGCATTTGGCTTTGAAAATGAAAAATAGATTAAAGACTGAAGAAATTCGGTCTTTTTTTGATTGTATGAATATGAGCACAATTTATATCTTTAGTGGACTAGGAGTCGATAGACGGGTTTTTGATCCTATAGATTTCGGAAATCTGGATGTTGAATTTATCGATTGGATTAAACCTTTGGAAAATGAAACTCTGGAAAATTATGCCTTTAGAATTTCAAAAAATATCACCGCGGAAAATGCCATTCTGATCGGTTTATCTTTTGGCGGAATGGTGGCAGTTGAAATTTCAAAAATTATTAAGCTAAAAAAAATAATTCTCATTGCGTCCGCCAAAAATAAGTTTGAATTGCCATTATTATATAGAATAACAGGAAAAATAAAATTAAATCGTATAATTCCGAATGTCATTCTTAAACATCACAGCTTCCTGGCGAACTGGTTTTTTGGAATATCATCAGCCAATGATAAACGATTATTGAAGAACATTCTTAATGATACAGATCCCAGATTTTTAAAATGGGCCGTCAACCAAATCGTCATTTGGAAAAATGCAAGTTATCCCGCAAATTGTCTCCATATACACGGCAATAAGGACAGGCTGATTCCTATCAAGAATATTAAGGCTGATTTTGTGATAGAAAATGGAGGACATTTTATGGCAGTGAATAAAGCGAAGGAGATCGAAAAAATTCTTAAGCGAATTTTAAAATAAAAGAGCAGGAATAAACGCCTGCTCTCTGTCTTAAAAATTAACCCGTATGTCTGCGGGGTTTCTCATCTTGATGACCACCTTATCCAGGTCGTCGGAAATTTCGTAATCTACTTCTTCATATTGTTCGCCTTCTGTTGCTTGTTTTACATCGATCTCTGCAAACCCGATCTCATCTCTTGGAATGTCGAGGTAAAATTTGTTGGAATTAGCCGGCCTCGTAAAATGCTCTTTTTTGAAATCTATAAACTGCATAACTATAATATTTTTTAGTTGGTGTACGATCCTTATTACAAACACCGTGCTAAGAATCAACCAAATTCATCAAGCAGCCATTGCAAAATTCTATTTTCCTGGCTTTACACGATTTAAAAAATGCCTTTTCATCGTTATTAAGCCGGAACCGGTGTCTGTTCATAAATCTAAACAAATAATTGAATCCAACACCATAACATCTCATTATTTTTAATTACACTTAATTTTCTACTTTTCAGAAGTATGGCAGTGATTTTGATTATGAAGAAAAAATTTTCCTATGGATTTCTCAAGCATTCTTCTACAGCGTATCAGCCACCATCTTCTCAGAAGAGGTGAAAGCATCTCAATTTTCGAAAATTGTACGTCCGGATTTTTACAGATAGCGTTTTCACAAATGCCAGAATCTGAAACGTTTTTCAAAGGCGGGCTTACGCTTTATGGAAAATCTAAAATGGCAGGCTTTGAGAATAATGAGGATGACGCTGAAAACGAGAGAGCTTCCTGCGAGAGAGTTTCGCTTAATATTGGGGAAAAGTTTGACTCAGACTGGGCTATCGCACTTAGCGGTTACACCGCACCTTGTCAGGATTCCGGCGACAGAGTTTACACTTATTATAGTATCAGTTATAAGAATGTAATTATCCGAAGCGATATCATCGAGCTTCACCCAATGACCAAGCCAATTGATGCTCAAAAATATTTCGCAGAATATATTCTAACCTGTCTGCGTTGCGAGCTGAAACGTCACAATCACTATATTGCACAAACTACTGCATAATCTAATTAAAGCCGCTTCCATAAAGCGGTTTTTTTGTGGAATATTTTTATGTACAGATTTTGTTTGACTTTCCTTTTTTAAATTAAGCCTACATAATCAATCGGATCACCAATTATTATTGAGAAATTGCAAAATAAGCTTTACTATATTCCAAATAAAAAGGAGATAAAAAATTATATCTTTTATCTCCTTCATTCAATTTTATTAATTGAAATTAGTGAATGTGCTCCAATGCATCGAAATTAGCATAAGAAGCTCTCAGTTTTTGTAGCTGTTGTGTTACTACGGTTGTACTTTCCAAGCATAGATCTCCACTTTCTAAAGCATTTTCGTACGCTTCAATCGCAGCTTTCTCTCCGAATACTACATTTTCTAATGTACTTTCATCTTTGTCACCGGAGAAGGAATTTTTCACATCAATCCAGGCTCTGTGAATGGCTCCGGAAACGCTGGTTGTATCGTCCGGATTTCCACCCTTTGAAGTAATCAGGTTGATCAGGTCATTTCGCATGCCGGACGCTTCGCCCACCATAATGTCGTAAGCTGGTCTCAGTTCCGAGTAATTGTCCCATACTTTGTCTGCTACTTTAGCAAATCCGGCGATTCTGTCATTTGTGATTTTCAGCAGGTCATTAAGAGCTGCAATAGTCTTGTCGTTACTCATAATAAATATTTTTTAGTGTACCTGTATTTTTACAATAATGATGCCTGTACGCTGTACTGAAGGCACTTTAAGAAAATCTTAGCCTTTTTGATTGATGATATTCCCCAGTTTCGAAGGCCTTGAATAAAAATAGAAATCATATAACCAATTATAGAAGGATATATTTCGCAATCAACATTTAAAAATGTGAAGAAAGCGGTATTTAATAACTGCGCGCACCATTAAAAAATTCAAAATAATCAGCATTTATCATTTAGGATCTTTCAATGGTTCACTTATTGTAAAGCTGAATCATACTAACTATATCCGCACACATATAATGATTGTAAGACCGTCTCAGATTGGTGTCAATGCCGATGAACTTTCCGTCCGCTCACTCATCTATTTCTTCATAGAGCTCGAAAATCTTCTCCATTATATTGGGAAGCGACTACGCAAAAGTGGTGAATCCATTGCCATTGCGGAAGGTGTAACTTCCGGATTTCTGCAATTTTCCTTTTCTCAGATGAGGGACGCCGCCCGGTTTTACAAAGGCGGTGTCACTACCTATACTTTAGATGATGTCAGCAGAGTTCTGGAAATAGATAACGGAACACATTCGCTGAATTTCGTGTCTGCAGAGGTTGCCGAATCTATGGCCAAAAAAGTAGGTACACTATATCAATCAGACTGGTCCATCGCAGTTACAGGATTTGCCAGCACCACAGATTCCGCTCACGGGAAACTGTATTGCTATTTTGCAATTGCTTACAAGGGAAAAATTATCCTGATAGAAAAACTGGATCTGCATTCGCGCACTAAGTCCGTGAATGCTCAGCTGTATTATTCTGAGTTTATCCTCGGCTGCTTTAAAATTGAGCTGGACAAGCATCGCATGGAGAACGAAGCAGACTCAGAAGAACCAACGCATTAAATTAACCAATATTACTGAAAATATGAAAAAAGCTTCTTTAAAAACTGTAGCAGAAAAGATGAAAAATCTTGATTTCTGCATGATGGTCACACAGGATGGCCACCAGATCTCACATTCCAGACCGATGAGTAACAATGGCAAAGTGGATTACGACGGCAACTCGTGGTTTTTTACTTACGAGGATAGCAACAAGGTAAAACAGATCAAAAAGAACAAACATGTCAATCTTATTTACCAGACGGATGATATGCTCTTCATTGCATGTACGGGAAATGGTGAAATTATCAAAGACAAAGAAATCCTAAAAGAAAAATGGGTGAAAGGTTTGGAGCAATGGTTTCCGGATGGTATCGATACAGAAGGAATCTGCCTGATTAAAGTGATTGCTGGCAAAGTAATGTTCTGGCACAAGGAGGAAGAAGGCGAGTATAACGCCAAATGATTTGTCTGATTGCATAAAGAAGCCGATCTGGATGGTAAACTTTTTTTGCATTAGAGTTACAAGATTTGGCTATTGATTGCGAGGGTCTATATTATTTTACCAAAACAGTCAAAATTCCAATGATTATAAAACCTTGGTACACATTTGGAATAGAAGTTTTCATCAAAACAATATATCACTATGGGAAAAACAACTACAGCGGATAACAATGCGTCCTACGAAACCAAAAAAGCGGACCGCGAAAAAGCATTGAAAGTACTTGAAAAAGCGAAACTTATCGCCAGAAAAACTGTTTTTCTGCCTCGCGGCATGTCCGGCTCTAACCTGAGAGTGGATTTACTTTAATTTATATAGCCGCAAAAAGCTGATAAAAGGATGGATAACGCTAGAAAGAAAGTAAAACAGCAGGCTTTTGCACTTACATTATGTACGGTCATTTTTCTGCTGGTTTACAATCTTGCGATGCTGTATGCTACGTCGCTTTACAGTGTTCCTTCCATCACTTTTGATTTTGAAAAATCAATTCCTTTTATTCCACTATCCATCATTCCATACATGGCGAGTGGATTTTTTTTCTGTATGGTTTTCTTCTCCTGTCAGTCGGCTCATCAACTGAAGATTCTTACATACAGGATGCTGTTTGTCATCCTCGTTGCGGGCATTTGCTTCGTCCTTTTTCCGCTCAAGTTTGCTTACCAGAAACCTGATATCTCGGAAAGCATTCTAAAATGGCCATTCAATCTACTGAAAAGCGTAGACTCACCTTTTAATCAGTCACCATCACTACACGTTGCCTTTGCATACGTATTTTGGTCAGTCTTTAAAGATTTGTCTAAGTGGAAGACAATTCTGATGATCGCCATGATTTTAATCGGAATTTCCACGCTTACCACGTATCAGCATCACCTTCTCGATATAGCCACTGGTTCTGTACTGGCACATCTCAGTTTCATCATCATACCTTACCGTAAGGACGAGATCGCATTCAGAAATCTTTGGCTTGCCAATTTTTATTTTCTCTCGGGTTGGATTTTAATTCTAGCTACTTTATTTATTGCCAACCATTTCGGAAACAGCGGCCTGGTCTTACTGCTTCCTGCTTTCATAATTTTTGGCTTAGGCTACTGCTGCCAGAACAATTACAGACTGATCACACGATTTCTTCCTGAAGAACGGAGACTTCTGGAACCGAAAAAAAATTAGATTCCTGAATAAAACCTAACCATCAAAAATTACCATCATGGATCCAAGGCTGAAACGTATTTTCCTAAGATCAACGGCCATCTTGCTCATCCTGCATCTGGGCTATTTTATTTACGGCTATCTGACTTTCAGAAGCATTGTCCATTACGATATTTACACTGAATTTTACCGATTCAAGTTTTACGATGATGTTTCTATTTCTCACTTTTTCGTTACTTCCATCTTCCTATTCGTTTTAGTGATTGTTTTGATTCGCTGGCGACCGTCGGTCAGTTTCAAGACGTGGAGGAACCAATTATTTTCAGCTTTATGGTTAATGCTAATTGCGCTGTTTTCAGTCAGCTTCTTTATCAGTTACAGTTTGGGATGTAATGCCAAAATGCGTACGGAACTTCCCGAGAAAACATTTACCAAAGACAAACAACTGATCAACCTTCTGCAGCCTTTTCTCTATTATTATCCTGTTTACAGTTCGGAAAACATCTTCAAACCGGAACATATTCTCTACCCAAAACCTTATCCCGTAGTGATGGAGCGCGATACGATTTTTTACAATCCTCAGAATAAAAGCGACTACTCAACAGAAAAAAAATACTATAGCATTGATACAATCATGCTGAAAGATACCACGCTTAAAACCATTGATTCAAAAACCAAATCGATATTGTATACCTTAGGTCTGGATGAAGACAGTCTTCAGAAACGCATTATTTCTAAGAAAAACTTGGGAGACAGTATCCAGGTTATTTACAAAGGCATCCAAGCATATCCTGACCATGATGAAGCTATATCAATCTTCCTTGAGGATAAAAATCTTTACCTGCCGATTAAAAGTATCGATAAGAAAACGCAGCAGTACAGCAATGCTGTAAAGCGGTATCAACTTCTAAATCAATATCCCAAAGATTCATTGATCCAGGCATTCGAGAAGCTGAATACGATCTTTAAAAAATACAAAATTGAAAGCGAAATTAAGCCTGCGGATCTTGCTCAGGATGTTTTTTATTTCAGGGATCACAGGGATGAACTTTTCAATGAGATCAGGAACAACCATGACAGGGCTGCTCTGAAAGAAGAATTCAGTGTCCTCGAAAGGCTTTTCTACCAACCTAATTACCTGCATCCTAACATTCGAGGTATTTTCTTCTCGGTCTGGATCGGCGTATGGTTATTTCTTGACCTGCTTTTGCTGACCGTGGGCCTTATAAAGCTGAAAAAAAAGCAAGTATTTTAATCTTAAATGATAGAAATTATGAATACATTGACTAAGAATATCATCAAAGGGATCGCTGTAGGACTTTTTGCTTCCTGGATCAAATCACTCGTGGAGCCGCCATTGCAGAAAATTGGTGAAGAATATTTTCCGCCTTCCGAAGATGAGCTGAAACTAAAGGGCGCAGATGTCATCCATCAACCTGAAAATATGCCGCCTGCCATCCTCGTCAAAAAAATATACCGTTGCACAACCTCCGAGGAATTGTCTGATGATCAAAGCACATTTGCCATGCCTTATATTCATTATGGTTTAGGAGCTGTGCTTGGCGCTGTCTATGTAGAGTTTGTTAATAACCACAGATTTTTAGCTTTGGAGCAAGGTCTTGCCGCGGGCGCTGCGGTATGGGCATTGACGCATGGAAGCACGGTTCCGGTGCTCGGTCTCCAGGGAAAGGTTTCTGAAATGCCAAAATCCTGGTGGGTTTGGGAATTCGGATCTCATCTTGTATTCGGATTCGCAATGGAACAGGGTAGAAAAGTGGTAAACCAATTTTTTTAGAATTTGATTTCGATAGTTTTTTCCTGACGATTTAAACTATTGTTAAAAAAACGATTTACTTATATTTGCCTTCAAAGCAAATCTAATGTTCAAAAAAGTATTCATTACGGGAATTCTCAGTCTCAGCGCTGTTTTGATTTCTGCGCAGCAAGTTCGGCCTTCAAAATCCTCTGAAATTTACCGTGAACTCAAAACCCTTAAAAATCTTCCCAAAGTTCTATACTTGGCGGCTCATCCGGATGATGAGAATACGGGATTACTTTCCTGGCTGATCAACGACCAAAACGTAGAAACGGCCTACCTGTCTTTGACACGGGGCGATGGCGGGCAGAATTTACTGGGTACAGAACAGGGCGCAGCATTGGGTTTAATCAGAACGCATGAACTTTTGGAGGCAAGAAAGTTAGATGGAGCCCAACAGTTTTTTACCCGTGCGATTGATTTCGGTTTTTCTAAAAATACAACCGATACTTTTAAACAATGGAATGCAGACAATATTACAGCAGATGTCGTTTGGGTAATCCGTCAATTTCGTCCGGATGTGATCATTTGCCGTTTTCCGCCGACTGCTGCGGCAGGACACGGACAACACGCAGCTTCGGCGGTGGTTGCAGAAAAAGCTTTTAATTTGGCAGGCGATAAAAATGCTTTCCCTGATCAATTAAAATATGTAAATGTTTGGCAGCCAAAACGTCTTCTTTGGAATACTTTCCGCTTTGGAAATAATAACACGACAGCTGAAAATCAACTGAAAATTACCGTGGGACAATACGATGCGCAATTGGGAATGGGCTACGGTGAACTGGCAGGATTAAGCAGAAGTTTACATAAAAGCCAAGGTGCGGGAACGCAATCTGTAGCCGGCATTAAAACCGAATATTTTTCTCACGTCGATGGCGAGCCTGCGAAATCAACACTTTTTGACGGCATTAATAAAACCTGGAAAAAAGAAGGAAATCCTGATATAGACCAATCCTTAGATAAAATTATTTCAAATTTCAACTTCAACCGTCCAAATCTTAGTTTGCCTGATTTACTTGTTTTGCGAAAAAAAGTTTTAGCATTAAAAAATTCAGATTTAAAAAATGATAAAATAAAATCACTTGACCATATCATTTTAAGCTGCGCCGGATTTATGGGCGAAGTGGTGACCAATCAGGCGGAAGCGGTTGCCGGAGAAAGTCATAATTTCAGATTAAATGTGATTTCAAGAGCTGAAAATCCTGTCGTTTTAGAGAATGTAAAATGGTTAAATCAATTAGAAAACTTAAACAAGAAACTCTCGAAGGATTCTTTAATCACCATTCAGCACGAAATTCAGATTCCCGCAGATGCAGTGCTTACAGAACCTTATTGGTTGGCAAAACCAGCGAAAGACGCTGCCACTTTCTCAGTCCCCAATGAAACTTTAATCGGTTTGCCCGAAGCAGAACCATCACTGAATGTTTTGCTTGATTTAAAGATCGGATCAGAAAACTTCCAGGTTAAGCTTCCTTTATCATTCAAAAAATTAGATCCTGTTCGTGGCGATGTGGTTGAAGCTTTGCGTATTGTCCCAGCGCTTGAGTTGAAATTTACACAACCTCTTTATTTAGTTAAGGAAAATGCAGATCTGAATGTGAGCTTAAATTTTAAAGTTAATTCCAAAAAACAATTTACTAATGGAACTGTAAATCTGATGTTTAATGGAGAAACATTAGGCGGCGGCGATTTAAAATCGATCAATGGAAAAGATTTTACCGTCGATTACATTATTCCAAAAGCAAAATTGACTTCAATCAAACCAAATCAGTTGCAATTGGATGCCAATTTTGTCGCTGACGGAATCATTTACAATAAAAGACAGGTATTAATTCAATATCCGCATCTACCAGCTTTACAATACTTTGCGCCTGCAACGGTTGCCGTGATGAAAGGCGACATTCAGTCTAAGGTAAAAAAAGTCGGTTATGTACAAGGTGCAGGAGATTTCATTCCTGAATTCCTCCGAATTGCAGGAGTTCAGGTTGATGTTTTGAAGGACGAAGATTTTTACGGCAATTTAAATGAATCTGGAGCAAATCAAAATAAACTATCGCAATATGATGCCATCGTTTTAGGTGTCAGAGCCAATAATACCGAGAAAAAATTGGGTCGCTGGATGCCATTTTTATGGTCTTATGTAAAAGCCGGAGGTAATCTGGTGATGCAATACAACACCAATCAGGAT
>CAJYWD010000022.1 GCA_913778505.1 uncultured Chryseobacterium sp. | reverse complement strand
CTGTAAAGATTAAGCAAAACAGAATTAAACTGATGGCCCGTCAGTTTCTGGATTTTGTATCTCAGTCCCAGAAGTTCCGGCGTCCAGGCATTCACACTGAACTCATTTCCTCCCAGATGATACGATTTTTCATCGTCGCCGTACCATGCGGTCAGCCGTGGCGTGAGGACTTCTTTGTCAAACATTTTCTGCGTGCTCTGTTTCCATGGCACATTTTCTATCAGATTTTTCTGGATTTCGGTGGCTCTTTCCTCCGTCAAAAAATGCTCCGTATAGTCCAATAGTTCGGTAGGAAACTGGTAATACTCTCCTGCATCAAACAAACTGAGTTGCATGTCGGTGCTGTATGTTCTAAAATTACTTCGCATCTGAAACGTTGTTATCCAATTGTTTATTATCTTTTCTGATTTCCAAGACGATTCTGCTCTCCCGCATTGCCATCATTTCTTCCAAAGGATATTTGCGGATATTGACCGTCAGAAGAAAATCGATGCTGACATTAAAAAATTTTGACATTTTAATCAACACTTCTATCGGCGGTTCCGAACGTCCGTCTTCATAAGAAACATAACGGGAACGCGTGATAATTAAAGTATCTGCCACATCCTGCTGTGTGATTTCTTTTTTAGCTCTTAGAAACCTGATGTTATCTGAAA
This sequence comes from uncultured Chryseobacterium sp., assembly GCA_913778505.1. Classification (GTDB taxonomy): domain Bacteria; phylum Bacteroidota; class Bacteroidia; order Flavobacteriales; family Weeksellaceae; genus Epilithonimonas. The sequence continues at coordinate 17,543 of CAJYWD010000022.1, read as the reverse complement.
AAATTGACATTGTTATAATTTGTAACAACAAAAATACAAATTTTGTTCAAATATGTAACTAATTTTGTCATGTGAATCGTGCAATTGTACATATGGACCTGGATACGTTTTTCGTCTCGTGCGTAAGACTGAATCACTCTGAACTGAACGGAATCCCACTCATCATCGGTGGTGGTGACCGTGGCGTGGTGGCTTCCTGCTCGTACGAAGCACGGAAATTCGGGGTTCGTTCTGCAATGCCGATTAAGATGGCGCTCCGGCTTTGTCCCGATGCAAAAATCGTGAAAGGCGATTACGAAAATTTTTCCAAAATGTCTCATCTGGTTACAGAAGTGATTCAGGAAAAAGTTCCGGTGATGGAAAAAGCGAGCATTGATGAATTTTATCTCGACCTGTCCGGAATGGACAAATTCTTCGGTTGTTATCAATGGACCAAGGAAATTGCACTGGCTGTGAAAAAGGAAACCGGCCTTCCCATCAGTTTTGCGCTCTCTGCCAATAAAACCGTTTCAAAAATCGGAACCGGAGAATCGAAGCCTGAAGGAAAATTTCAAATCAGGGAAACAGAAATCAAACCCTTTCTGAATCCGCTTTCTGTCAAAAAAATCCCGATGGTGGGCGACAAAACATTTCAACTTCTCTCCAGAATTGGTGTCCGCACCATTCATACACTTTCCGAGATGCCTGTTTTGGTGCTCCAGCAGATGATGGGCATTAACGGAAAAGAACTTTGGAAAAAAGCCAACGGCATAGACGAAAATCCCGTGGTTCCCTATTCGGAGAGAAAATCTATTTCTACGGAACGGACTTTCTCCACAGATTCCATAGACATCCCGGAGATTAAAAGGCTGATTTCCGGAATGGCGGAAAAACTGGCCTACCAACTGAGGCAGGAAAAATGGCTGACTTCTACTGTTGTCATCAAAATCCGATATTCCAATTTTGATACGGAAACCAAGCAGCACAAAATCGCTTACACGTCTGCTGACCATACTTTATCAAGAGTCGCCCTGGAACTTTTCAACAAAGTTTATACGAGAAGAATGCGCATCAGGCTGGTGGGTTTGCGCTTTACGGATTTGGTGCACGGCAATCATCAGATGAATCTTTTCGAGGACACCGAAGAGCAAATGAACCTTTACCAGACGATGGATTATCTCAAAAACCGCTTCGGCGCCAATGCTTTGGGCAGAGCTTCCGGATTTGATTTTGGTCAATAATTTTAAAATTCTAATTCAATGTATCTCAACTGTCATTCTTTTCACAGCCTTCGTTACGGCACTTTATCTATTGATGAACTTGTGGGCCAGGCTTCCGAATTGGGTATCGAAATATTGGTTTTGACGGACATCAATACGGTAACGGCAATCTATGAATTCAAAAAGAAATGTGAAACTGCAGGCATCAAACCGATTGCCGGCATCGAAGTTCGAAAGGAAAACCGATTGCTTTATGTTACGATTGCGAAGGAATTCGGCGGAATTGGAGAAGTGAATCGAATTTTGACCGACTATAATTGCAACGGCGTGGAGCTTTCAGAAGTTGCGCCACACTTTAAAAATGTATTTGTTATTTATCCCATCGGAAATATTCCCGAATCATTAAAAGACAATGAATTCATCGGCGTTCGGGAAGAGGAAATCAATCTTTTGATTCGTCCGGAATTTAAAGATAAAATCAAGAAAATGGTGGTTTTGCAACCTGTCACTTTCAGTACAAAAAGAGAATATAATCTTCATAAAATACTGAGAGCCATTGATGAAAATACTTTGATTTCTCAACTTTCCGAGAAGGATATCTGCAGAAAATCAGAATATTTTAAACCTGAAATTCAACTGATAAAATCATTTGAGCATTATCCGGAAATCATTGACAATACGAAGAAAATTCTTGCAGAAAGTCGTTTTGATTTTATTTATAAGGAACGTGGAAGCACAGAAAATAAGAACAAAAAATATTTCACAGAATCTTTTGAAGGAGATATGAAATTATTGACTGAGCTTGCCTATTGCGGATTGGAAAAACGGTATGGAGCCAACAATGAAGTTGCGAAAAAAAGAGTGGAAAAGGAACTCAAAGTGATTGGAGAACTTAGATTCTCAGCTTACTTTTTAATTACCTGGGACATTGTCCAGCACAGCAACAAGATGGGTTTTATGCACGTAGGCCGGGGAAGTGGCGCCAATTCCATCGTGAGCTATTGCCTGGGAATCACCGATATCTGCCCGATAGAATTGGATCTCTATTTTGAACGATTCCTGAACCTGAACCGTACATCGCCACCCGATTTCGATATCGATTGGAGCTGGCAGAACCGCGATACTATTATCCAATATATTTTTGAGAAATACGGCAGAGATCACGTGGCGTTTTGCGGAACCAATGTAGAATTCAAATACAAATCGATTTTCCGGGAAGTGGGAAAAGCCTTTGGTCTGCCAAAAGAAGAGCTGGATCAATTGGCCGGACAATCGATGGAAAATCACGAACTGAATTCTGTGGTGAAACAGGTACATAAATACGGTGTACTGCTGGAAAAATTCCCAAACCAGCGAAGTATGCACGCCTGCGGCATTCTGATTTCGGAAGAGCCCATCACCAATTACACTGCTTTGGAAATGCCACCAAAAGGTTTTCCGATTGCCCAGTTTGATATGAATGTGGCCGAAGACATTGGTCTGGAAAAGTTTGATATTCTCTCCCAGCGTGGTCTGGGAACCATCAATGACACAGTGGAATTCATCAAAAAAAACCGTGGAATCGACGTGGATATTCGCAACACTTCTATTTCTAAGGACGAAGCTGTTTGTAATGAATACCTGGCGATTGGCAAAACCATCGGCTGTTTCTACATCGAAAGTCCAGCAATGCGTGGATTGCTAAGAAGATTGAAATGCAGTGATTACCGAACTTTGGTCGCTGCGTCATCCATCATCCGGCCTGGCGTGGCGCAGAGCGGGATGATGCGGGAATATATTTTCCGGCACAACCATCCGAATCAGTTTGAATATTTTCATCCTGTGTTTGAGAAAAACCTGAAGGAAACTTACGGCATTATGGTTTATCAGGAAGATGTTATTAAAATCGCCCAATATTTTGGCGGATTGTCCCACGCTGATGGTGACATTTTGAGACGTGCGATGAGCGGAAAGGAACGGTCGATTCAGAAATTAAATGAAGTTAAAGTTAATTTTTTTAAATCCTGTAAAAGACAAGGCCATTCCGAACAGATGACTGCGGAAGCTTTCCGCCAGATTCAGTCTTTTGCAGGTTATTCTTTTTGCAAGGCGCACTCGGCTTCTTATGCCGTGGAAAGTTACCAGAGTTTATACCTTAAAGTTTATTATCCTTTGGAGTTTATGGTTTCGGTCATCAATAATCAAGGTGGTTTTTACCGGACAGAAGTTTACATCCACGAAGCGAGAATGTCCGGTGCCGATGTTCAGAATCCTTGTGTAAACCACAGCGAATATCAATCGGTTCTAAAAGGAACAACCATATATTTGGGTTTTATGCTTTTACAATCTTTGGAGACAAAAATTGCCGAGATGATTTCTGAGGAACGGAAAAAAAACGGTGATTATCAATCTTTGGAAAACTTCATCAAACGTATTCCGGTTGGGATCGAAATGATTCAGATTTTGATTTTCATTGGCGCCTTCAGTTTTACGGGAAAACAGAAAAATGAATTATTGGTAGAAGCGAGATTATTATTGATCAATTATAAAATTGAAAACAGAAATATCGCCCTTTTCGATGAACCTGTGAGCGAATTCAAACTGCCGGAACTGATAAGAGAAGCTTTTGAAGATGCTTTTGATGAACTGGAAATCATCGGCTTCCCGATTTCCTGTAGTCCGTTTGACTTGTTGCAGACCAAATTCCGGGGTTCGGTTTTTGTAAAAGATTTGCTCAAGTTTCATAAAAGCCAGGTCAGGATGCTGGCTTATCTCATTTCCAGGAAACACGTTCCGACGAAGAAAGGCGCAATGTTCTTCGGAACCTGGATAGATGCGAACGGTGATTATTTTGATACTGCTCATTTTCCGGACAGTCTCAAACAATACGACTTTCAGGGTGGCGGTTGTTATCTCTTACTGGGAACGGTGGAAGTAGATTACCATTTCCCTACGATTACCATCCATAAAATGGCGAAGATGCCGATGATTCCGGATCCGAGATATGCCTATGATAAGGACAGAGAATATGATACGCATAAAAGAATGAAGGAAGACATCAGCATGACATCGCGGAAGCCTTATCCTCAGGCGCATGAGATTAATTTGCCTAGAAATAAATTTAATTAACAAAAAAAAACGATTACAAAGTAACCGTTTATTGTATTTCTGAGCTCAATCCTCTGTCCAGTAAGGCTTGATTCATCGGTTTAAGCTTTTCCAGTGCGCCGGTCTTCACGGTGCATTTTCCTTTGTAATGCACCAGGATCGTACATTGCTCCGCCTGTTCCAGCGTGTGGTCGCAGACTTCCATCAGGCACAAAATCACAAAATCAAATGTATTGACATCATCATTGTGAAGCACCAGTTTATAAACTTCGTCTTCCTGATCCAGCACCAGGACATCTTCATCGTACTGGCGTTTTGGCTGGTCGTAAGATTTGTTGTTATAGATTCTCATCATTAATTTTCGATGATTTCATCAGTGATATCTTCCAGGAACGGCTTTTCGTACACCAGTTCTACGAGTTCCACGCCTTTGTTCTGCATTTTCAGAATCTTGAAATGGTAACCATCACATTCAAACTCTTGATTCTCTTCCGGAATGTCCTGTAGTTTATTAAGGATAAAACCTGCCAGTGTATTATATTCGCCTTCCTCGGAAACAGGCAGTGCTCTCGGCAGGCTTTCATTGATTTCTTCCAACGGTTGCGTGGCCTTGACCCAATAGGTATTCTCCCCTACTTTGTCCACCAATTTATCTTCTTCATCTTCCTCATCCTGGATTTCGCCTACCAATTCCTCCAAAATATCTTCCAGCGTAATGATACCTTCAGTACCGCCGAATTCATCAATCACGATAGCCATGTGCTGTTTCTTGAGCTGGAATACCTTCAGAAGATCGGAAATTTTCTTACTTCCAACCACGAAGAAAGCCTCGCGCATCAGATTTCTAAGATCTTCATGCGTCAGTTCTCCTTTACTTTTGATGTATTCCCTGATGATTTCCTTGGTGTAAAAAATACCGATGATGTTATCAATGGAGCCTTCGTAAACCGGGATACGGGAATAGCCGCTCTCCATAATCTGTGAGATGATTTCCTCCTTGTCATCCTCGATATCAATCGAAGAGATATTCTGTCTGGTAATCATAATCTGCTTAGCATTATGATCCGTGAAGTCGAAAGCGTTCTTGATGATCTCGTAATTTTCCTCTTCAATCTCGCCACTGTCAGCAGACTGTTTTACCAGAAGCTGAAGCTCCTCCGTAGAGTGAATGTCATGCTCCGAAGCCGGGTGAATCTTAATAATTCTCAAAAATCCGTTTGACAAAGAGTTCATCAACCAGATAAACGGGCGGAAAACATTATAAAATAAATGCAAAGGATAGGCAATGAACAAGGTTGTAGATTCCGATTTTCTAATTGCAATAGATTTCGGAACCAATTCTCCGAAAACGATGTGCATCACGGTAATCAATAAGAAACTACAAATTATGGAAATTGTTTTAATAGTCTCTTTGGTAAACTCAATACTCAAAGAATCAAAAATAGAAGCAATAATATGATGTAAAGCTTCTTCCCCCACAAAACCTAATGCTAGTGAAGCCAGTGTAATTCCCAGCTGTGTGGCAGAGAGATAGGCATCAAGATTTTTGATAATATTTTCGGCCTGTTTGGCCATGGTGTTTCCCTCGGCAGCCTTGATCTGGATTTGGGAATAACGTACTTTAACAATTGAGAATTCGGCGGCTACAAAAAAGCCATTCAGGAGAACTAAAAATAATGCAATAAGAAGTTTGACTAAACTATCGGGGTCCATTTAATGTTGTTATACAATCTGCACAAAGATATATAATTTTTTTTGAGGTCACAGTTTAATTACATATTATTATATATTTACAATTTTGATTTTCTATAAATTACAAAAATGAGCACCAATTTGTCATGCTGAAAGCATCTCTGCAAAGATTATTTAGATTTCTACGGAATGACGAACTCCCTGTTTACAGGGATTTTCAAATATGAAGTGAATTAATGACCTCGTAATTTGTTTAATATCAATTATGGCGTAGCGCAGAAGAATTGTTATTTATCGGAAGATTCGAAATCCGGTTTAACAGTGTCGCTCCTACGGAGCTTTAATCGATCTTTGATCTGTACAGCTAACATATTTCGCTTTTACGGAGCTACGCTTAAATCATGAATTTTCCTCCAAACATTTCGCTCCTACGGAGCTTAACAGATTTCGATCCTTGTCGTTATATTCATAAGCCAATACTAATTGTCAAGAACATCGTGATATTACTAAGCTGTACCATAAACTTCTTATCGTTTACCTATCGTTCCACTCAATTCAATTTTCTTATTAAGAAGACATAATTATGATATACGCCAAAATGATAAAAAGCACTGAAGTATAACCTCCAATGCTTTTTATAACTAACTACTAACTTTAACTTATAAATATATCAACTGTTTTTCAGAGCTTCTGCTCCGGAAACAATCTCCAAAATTTCGTTGGTGATGGCGGCCTGTCTGGCTTTGTTGTAGAAAATCCTAAGGTCATTTCTGAGAGCCTCAGCATTGTCTGTCGCCTTGTGCATGGCTGTCATCCTTGCACCGTGTTCTGATGCTACGGAATCCAGAACCGCTTTAAAAATCTGTGTCTTGATAGATTTTGGAATCAGGGTTTTCAGGATTTCCTGTCTGCCCGGTTCGAAAATGTAATCTACATTAACATCGGAAGTTTGCTTTTCGGCAGATACAGAAATTGGCAAAACCTGCTCCGTTACTACTTCCTGAGTGGCTGCATTGATAAACTTATTGTAAACGACATATACTTTGTCAAACTTTCCAGCTTTGAAATCAGCCATTACCTTTTCCGTCATGTTGGAAACATGGTCGAAAGAAAGATTATCGAACAATGAACTGTGATTTTCGTATACGGTTCTGTTCTTTCTCATCGCATCGAAAGCCTTTTTACCAATCGTCAGAATCTCCAGCTCTACACTTTCTTGGGAAGAAAACTGCGTATTCAATTCCTTGATAACAGATGAATTGAATGCACCAGCCAAGCCTCGGTTGGAAGTTACGGCGATGAAAAGTACTTTTTTCACCTCACGCTCTACTGCAAATTCTGAGATATTATCTGCATCTGAAGCAGCGCTTACATTCTCAATAATCTCCTGTAGTTTTTCGGAATAAGGTCTCAGCATTACGATTGCATCCTGTGCTTTCTTCAGTTTCGCTGCGGAAACCATTTTCATAGCACTGGTAATCTGCATCGTAGAAGATATCGATGAAATCCTGCCTCGTATTTCTTTTAAGTTTGCCATATTATTTTTAGTTGTTGGTTGTCGGTTGTTGGTTGTTAGTTTTAGAAAATTCTGTCAACTACCAACCAAAAACCATCAACTAATTTTAGTTGTATTTCGCAGAAAGTTCTGTTGCCACTTGCTTCAGCGTTCCGGTAATTGAATCGTCAATTTTCCCAGCTTTAAGCGCAGCCATTACTTCCGGATGTTTGTTTCTTAAGAAATCCACATATTCTACCTGGAATTCTTTAACTTTTCTGATTGGGATATTTCTCAATAAGTTCTCTGTTCCTGCGTAGATCATCGCTACCTGACTTTCTACAGGAAGTGGAGAGTTAACAGGCTGCTTCAGAAGCTCCACGTTTCTTTCCCCTTTGGAGATTACTGCCAATGTTGCAGCATCCAGGTCAGAACCGAACTTTGCAAATGCTTCCAGTTCCTTATATTGAGCCTGGTCTAATTTCAAAGTACCAGACACTTTTTTCATTGATTTGATCTGAGCATTACCCCCAACTCTGGATACAGAGATACCAACGTTGATTGCAGGACGAACTCCCGAGTTGAACAAGTCAGACTCCAGGAAGATCTGTCCGTCTGTAATAGAGATTACGTTAGTCGGGATATACGCAGAAACATCACCAGCCTGAGTTTCGATGATTGGAAGTGCTGTTAATGAACCACCACCTTTCACGATTGGCTTAAGAGATTCAGGCAAATCATTCATTTGTCTGGCGATAGAATCATCAGCAATGACTTTTGCCGCTCTTTCCAATAGTCTGGAGTGCAGGTAGAAAACATCACCTGGGTAAGCCTCACGGCCCGGTGGTCTTCTCAATAGTAGAGAAAGCTCACGGTAAGCAACCGCTTGTTTAGATAAATCATCATAAACAATCAAAGCTGCACGACCAGTGTCACGGAAATATTCTCCGATAGAAGCCCCTGCCATTGCAGAATAAACCTGCATTGGAACCGGGTCAGAAGCGTTAGCGGCTACAACCACTGTGTAAGCCAAAGCACCTTTGTCTTCTAACGTTTTAACGATTTGTGCTACAGTCGAAGCTTTTTGCCCGATTGCAACATATATACAATATACCGGTTGGCCAGCATCATAAAATTCTTTTTGATTGATAATGGTGTCAATAGCCACAACTGTTTTACCAGTCTGTCTGTCACCAATAATCAACTCTCTTTGTCCTCTTCCTACAGGAATCATCGAGTCAATTGCAACGATACCAGTCTGAAGAGGCTCAGTTACCGGCTGACGGAAGATAACGCCCGGCGCTTTTCGTTCCAACGGCATTTCATAAAGTTCACCTTCGATAGGTCCTTTTCCATCGATTGGATTACCTAAGGTGTCCACAACTCTACCAAGCATTCCTTCTCCAACTTTGATAGAAGAGATTCTGTTGGTTCTTCTTACAGTATCGCCTTCTTTTACCATTTTGGATTCACCCAGAAGTGCCACACCTACGTTGTCTTCTTCTAGGTTAAGAACGATACCTTCTACTCCAGCTTCGAATCTTACCAATTCTCCGTACTGTACGTTTTCTAAACCGTAAACACGCGCGATACCATCACCGATTGTAAGAACAGTACCAACTTCTTCTACATTAGATTGAGTATCGAAATTTGCTAATTGCTGCTTCAGTATCGCTGATACTTCCGCCGGATTTATTTCTGCCATTATATGGTTGTTTTTTCTTAGTTAAGTTGAAATTCTTTTTTGATATGGTTCAGTTTTGATTTCACTGAAGCATCGATTTGCTGGTCGCCCACTCTCAGGATGTAACCTCCGAGAATTTCCGGTTTGATAGTCGTTTCCAAATCATAGTTGGAAACATTAACCATTTTGGAATCCGCAATGATTTTCTGAATATTTTGCTCTGACAATGGAGTGGCTGTAACCAAAGTTATTCTCTGAGTTCCTTTGATATCTTCCACTTTATTGATGAATTCCTGAGCAATATTTTTAAGCTGCGCCTCTCTCCCCTGTTTGATGACCAATCGGATGATATTCTGACAAACAGGAGAAAAGTTCTTGAATATCTCTAAAGCGATGGTTTCTTTCTTTCTGGCATCAATCACCGGCGTATTCAGAAACTGGTTCAGTTCCTTAGATTCAGACATAATTTTCACAACGTCTTTCATCTCACCGAAAACCGCTTCCGTGTTACCAGACTCCTGTGTGAAATCCAGTAAACCTTGCGCATATCTTTTAGCTACTTTAGATGTCAGCATCCTGGTTAGTTAAGGTTAGATTTGTTAAGAATATTTTCTACCAAAGCATTATGAGCACCTTCATTATCCAATTTCTCTCTCAAGATATTTTCCGCAATGTTCACAGACAAAGTTCCGATTTGGTTTTTGATATCAGCCATTGCCGCATTCTTTTCCGTCTGGATAGACTGTCTGGCAGCTTCAATCATTTTTTCACCTTCTACTTTGGCGCTGTCTTTGGCTTCGTTTACAATTTTACCCTTCATTTCTCTCGCTTCCTTCAAGATACCGTCTCTTTCGGCTCTTGCTTCGCGTAGGATTCTTTCGTTATCTTCTTTCAACTGAGCCATCTCCTGCTTTGCCAATTTTGCCTGATTCAGCGCATCAATGATAGAGGTTTCTCTCTCGTCGATAGATTTAAGAATAGGTTTCCACGCAAACTTTCCCAAGATGAAAAGCAAAACCAGGAAGATGATGGACTGAATGATAAATAATCCTGATGAAAACTGATGAAGTAATTCCATTATATTGTTAGATTAATTTTTTTTTAAATTTTTAAATTCAAACATTGCTGCAGCCAACCGCTGCAACAATGTTTAAGAGTTTGTCTGGCTTATGATGCGAATAACGCAGCAAAAGCAACACCTTCTACTAGTGCAGCAGCAATAAGCATAGCAGTTTGGATTTTTCCAGATTGCTCTGGTTGTCTAGCGATAGCTTCTAGAGCTGCCGCACCAATTTTTCCAAGACCGATACCTACACCTAGTACGATAAGACCTGCACCAATAATTCTAGGAATTTCCATAATGTATATAATTTAAAAATTGTTTTTTTTTAATTTAATTAATGAGCGTGATTGTGGTCGTGCTCGTGCTCTTCAACTGCCATACCGATGAACAAAGCCGAAAGCATTGTAAAGATATAAGCCTGAAGAAAGGCTACCAATACTTCTAATATATAAATAACCAATGTCAGGAACGGAAACGCAACACCTGCAATCCAGTTCTTGAAAATGTATATTGAACCTATCAACGTCATTACAACGATGTGACCTGCTGTCATATTCGCAAAAAGACGAATCATCAATGCAAATGGTTTGGTTAATGTTCCTAATAATTCGATTGGCAACATAATGAACTTCATCGGAACAGGAACGCCAGGCATCCAGAAGATGTGCTTCCAGTAGTCCTTGGAGCCAGAGAACGTTGTGATGAGATAAGTCATAATTGCAAGGAAAAACGTAATAGCAATGTTACCGGTAACATTAATCCCGAAAGGCATCAAACCTAGAACGTTCAGGAACAAGATGAAGAAAAATACGGTTAACAGATAACCCATAAATCTTTTATACTTGTGTCCGATGTTTGGAATCGCAATATCATCTCTTACGAAAATAATGATTGGTTCAAGGAATTTAGCAGCACCTGAAGGAATCAATGATTTTTTATAAGACCTTGCCATTCCTCCGAACAATACAATCATTAAAATTGCAACTAAGAAAATTACCAAAACACTTTTAGTAATAGACAAGTCCAAAACTCTTTTTTCAGTTGGGTGATGATCTTTATCTAAGGTTATTGTTCCTTTGGAATCCGTTCTGTATATTTTTTCGTGATGAAGCGTATAGAACTTACCGTCGCTTTCTACCGGAGAACCGTGGATAAACTCGTGTCCGTCTGCACCTTTTGTATTACTCATAAAAGTATGGAAGCCTTCATCGTAAATAATCACCGGCAATGGAAAACCGATGTGATGACCTTCCTTATCTACCATAATCGCCACGTCGTGAGCATCCAAAATGTGATGGTCTACAAATTCTTTCACTTCTTTGGTCGCGCGGTCTTTTTCAGAAAGTTCAGGAGTTTCAGTTACAGCTTTACCGTGTTGATTTTCAACATTTTCGTGCTGAGCAAAAGCGCTTGCAAACATCAATAAACTGTAAAATAAAATTGCCGTTTTCTTTAGCATCGGTAGATTTTTTTTTCGTTTTGCAAAAATAGACTATTTTTTCTCTTTGGAAGAATATTTTTACTGTTTTTTGTCATAATTAATTAACTGAATGGCGTAGTATGTAAGCAACGCTGTGAGAACAAAATACGGAATGATGAAATGGAATTTGTAGCCCGGAATCTCCTCAAAATGAAGTTTATTTTTAATCAGATACATCATCCCGAATTTCACCAGAATCAGTGCTATCACGGCTAATCCAAGGAACTGGGGAACGGTTTTGTTGATGAGAACAATGAGCGTAATCATCATCATAAAAATAATGGCGAGGAACAGATAAAACTTGATGATGGTGACTTCATCCAGATGAAAAACAAATTTCCAGATTGCGAAATGGATAATAAATGTGAGAAAAAATATCACACTGATAATGAGGTTACTTTTGTTTGGCATTGTCCTGTTCTTCTTTATTTAAATTTTCGAGTCGTTTCAAGGTGGTGTAAAGCGAAAGACAAAGCCCGCTGAGTCCTATCACAAGAACCAAAATATTGGAACCTGTCTTGAAATACAAATCCAGCTGATGACCGCCCCAGAAAGCTACACCAATGATGAACAACATCTGAAAAACAACAGATGAATATTTCCCATATTTCCTGAGCGAAGATGAAGCGTTATTTCTCTGGTCTTCCAATTTTTGATTTTTGCAAAAGTAAACATTCTAAACCACTTGGAGGATTTACAATTCTTGTGTTGGATTTTAACACAAAGTTCACAAAGATTTCTTTTGACATTCTTGAAAGTATTTTTTTAAGGTCACAAAGGCGTAAAATTTAACCAAGCAATACTTCCAATAAGTTTGTCATTCCGTAGGAATCTCGACAGCTAAGTTTAGATTGACTTCGTCGAACCACTTCGTGAGGTTTCCTACGGAATGACAATATTGTGTTTTATGCTGAATGTTGTTTTACGTTGAATCTGCAGCCCGACTTGAGCGGTTATCCTTTTTGCGAGAGGCTATGCCGAGCAAAAAGATAATAGCGGAAGGCGGATTAAGCTGCCCAAATAAAATAAATGATAAATGATGATTGAATAGTGGCAACTGAGTCTGTAACTTTCGCTTAAATTTTCTTATTTTTGCAACCTTAAATATCTTATTAAAGTTATGTTTAACAGTTTACAAGACAAGCTAGATAAAGCGCTTCATAATATTTCGGGCCGTGGAAAAATCACGGAAATCAACGTTGCAGAAACGGTAAAGGAAATCCGGAGAGCATTGGTGGATGCCGATGTGAACTATAAAGTGGCCAAAGACCTCACAAAAAGAGTTCAGGACAAAGCGATCGGAGAAAATGTTTTGACTTCGCTAACGCCGGGACAATTGATGACGAAAATTGTTCACGACGAATTGGTGGATCTGATGGGCGGTTCTCAGGAAGGAATCAACCTTTCCGGAAAGCCGACTGTGATTTTGATTGCAGGTCTTCAAGGTTCCGGTAAAACGACTTTCTCCGGAAAATTGGCCAACTATCTGAAACAAAAACGAAGCAAAAAACCACTTCTGGTAGCTTGTGACGTTTACAGACCTGCGGCAATTGACCAGCTGAAAGTTCTTGGAAGCCAAATCAATATAGAAGTTTACACAGAACTTGAGAATAAAAATCCTGTTGCGATTGCTGAGAATGCGATTCAATATGCGAAATCGAATGGATTCGATACGATTATCGTGGATACGGCTGGTCGTTTGGCGATTGATGAGCAAATGATGAACGAAATCAAATCTGTTCATCAAACCATCAAACCGACTGAGACACTTTTCGTTGTGGATTCGATGACGGGACAAGATGCTGTAAATACAGCTAAAGCCTTTAACGACACTTTGAATTTTGACGGCGTTGTTCTGACTAAATTGGATGGTGATACGCGTGGTGGAGCGGCTTTAACCATCCGTTCTGTGGTAGAAAAACCAATTAAATTTATCTCTACCGGAGAAAAAATGGAGGCGCTTGACCTTTTCTACCCGGAAAGGATGGCGGACAGAATCCTTGGAATGGGAGACGTTGTTTCCCTGGTTGAGAGAGCTCAGGAACAATTTGATGAAGAAGAAGCGAAAAAACTTCATAAGAAGATTGCCAAAAATGAGTTTGGTTTTGATGACTTTCTGAAGCAAATCAATCAAATCAAGAAAATGGGTAATATGAAGGATCTGATGGGTATGATTCCGGGTGTTGGAAAAGCAATCAAGGATGTGGACATTAATGATGATGCTTTCAAACACATCGAAGCAATTATCCACTCGATGACGCCTGACGAAAGACGAAGACCTTCTATCATCAATGTTTCCAGAAAGCAAAGAATTGCTAAAGGTGCCGGAAGAAAGCTGGAAGATGTAAATGCACTAATGAAACAATTTGACCAGATGGGCAAAATGATGAAAATGATGCAAGGCCCACAAGGTAAACAAATGATGCAGATGATGAGCAAAATGCCGAATATCCCTGGAATGGGCGGCGGATTGTTTGGGAAGTAACATTCGAATATTTAAAATAAAAAAACCTGAGAAAATAGTTTTCTCAGGTTTTTTGTTGACGAGATACTAAAACAAAAAACCCGCATTGCTGCGGGTTTAATAATATGTATTAAAAAATTCTATTAATTTTTGTCCCAGAAAATTTTTGTTGTTAACTTATCTCCTCCTATTGATGTTGAAGCTGCTGCATAATTAGTACCATTTGTAGTAGCTTCTAATGCCGGATATTGAAGTCTTACAGGAACTTTTCCTTCAGCATTTGCAATAGCTGTACTTGGGGCTGTTAATTGAGGATAATCTAGCCTTCTGTAAAAATTCCATGATGTAACAGCTTGATTATACATTGCAACCCAAGCTTGTTCTCCAATAGATTTTTTCCAATTAGTGGGATCGTAAGGATTATTAATAAGGTAGTCAACAGCTTCAGACTCTAGTCCCCAATCCTTAAAAGAGGATGTTACAGCAGTATTATATAAAGATGCCGCACTACCGCCAATGTTCCATCTTGCAGATGCTTCAGTTAGATAAAATGCAACTTCCGTATAGCTCATTATAATTCCAGGAGTGTTAGTAGTGTAAGCAAAATCACCGGCATAAGCAAAATCAGAAAAAGCTCCCGGAGTGCCTATAACTTGTCCAATATAATCACCAGTTTCATTATCAGTTGAATAATATTTTTCAATTCTTTTATCATTATTAGCATTCATATAATCAACTAATGTTTTTCCCGCAATAAAATCATCTCTAGAAGCAACCTCCGTATAGATTGGATTACGATTTGGTGATGCCGTTAAATACTGAAAAAGACAACTATCAGCCGAAGAAGTCATCACACCACCAGTTATAGCTTTATTTACTGTTGCTTGCGCTAATGTTGGGTTAACATCAGCTAAAGCAATTCCAAGTTTAAGAAGCAATGAATTTCCAAATTTTTGCCACTTGCCAATATTACCTTTATAGAAAATATCTCCACTACCAAAAGTTCCCCCTGATGTTGTTAGGTTGTTGATATCGCTCGATAATCTACTTATAAGCGAAGAATAAATATCAGCAGCTTTATCATATTTTGGAAGAGGATATGTATCAATATCTAATGATTGTGTATAAGGTATGTCCCCATATGTATCAACTAACACCTGATAAGTAAATACTTTTAAAATATCTAGAATCGCCAATTGATTATTCTTTTTAGCAGGCCATGTGGCTTGCTCGGCAAAAGTAGGCACATAGGCTTCAACAATTTTTGATGCTTGATTCAAATTCATTAATACATTAACATAATTATCTCGCCAAACATTGTTAGAAACATTACGATTTGTGAAGTCATAGTTACTTTCATTAACATAAATTGTTTCTGTCCAATATTGCATTGTAAGCCTAAAATTATTCTCATTCACACTAGGCGTAGTGAGGTAATCACTTAATTCTTTTTCTGCATAAGTAAGAAGTGGCTCTTGCAAAGTTTCATAGCTTGCATGTTGATCTAAATTCACATCATCACTTGTTCTACAACCTACAAATAATAGAGCTATTATAGATGTTATTACAATTTTTTTCATGTCTTAAAAATTAATTTTCATATTAAACGAAATGTTTCTTGTCGTTGGCATAACACCAGACTGGTAACCTTGTATATTACCGGATGAAAGACCTGCTTCGGGATCAGCATATGGCAAATTCTTATGAATAATCCATAGATTGCTTCCTATCAGTCCAACTGATATGCCTTGAATAAATGTTGAGTTAAATAAATTTTTGTCGAATTTATAAGTAATTGCAACTTCTCTAAGCTTCACAAAACTAGCATCATAAACATAAGCAGCACCCGGATAGTCAGTTCCTAAAACTTGACTTGATTGAGATCTATCTAATCTTATAGTGTTAGGAACATATACTCCATTTTGTAACATCACTCCTGGTAGAACTTGCCCGCCGCCATTAGCAATGGTGTTTCTTATCGGATTTCCTAAATCATTGATTCCTACTGAGTCAGGGTATAATCCCGTTCCATAACCATAGAATTGGTCAAGAGAGTATATTTTGCCCCCTTTCTTCCAATCAATAAGAAAACTTAAGGATAAATTTTTGTACGTAAACGTATTATTTAAACCTCCAGTCCACTTTGCTTGAAAACTACCTTGATTATATATAGCTTTATCAGTTGTTAGATACATTCCGTTCTCTCCTACTATTTTGTTTCCATTAGGGTCATATACGTAATCTGAAGTCCAGATTGAGCCATAATCACCATTAAGCGGAGCATTAATACTTACCCCACCTTGTAAACTACCAATAGTAATATTTTCAATACCAGGTGCTAATTGTGTAACCTTTGTCCATGGATTAGACCAATTGAGTGTCATATCCCATGAAAAATCATTTGTTTTTATAGGCGTTGCATTAACTGTTACTTCAAAACCTTTAGTGGTTAGTTCTCCAGCATTTTGAATTTTGGCAGCTAATCCTGTTGACAAAGAAACCGGCAGCGGTATGATTTGCTCGTAAGCTTTATTTTGGAACCAAGCCACATCAAACCCAAAACGATTATTAAACATTTTAGCTTCAATACCCAATTCAATATTTTTAAGACTTTGAGATCTTAATTCAGAATTCCTTAATGTCGTATTATATGCATTTACCAAAATCTCTCCAAAAGAAGCTTGAGATAAGTACCTATTTCGCAATTGATCTGCGCCAGTATCAGAACCAACTTCAGCGTAGGCGGCTCTAATTTTTCCAAAATCTAACCAATCAGCCTTGATTAAATTAGAAAATACAATACTTGTAGACAAAGAAGGATACCAATAAACGTTATCATCCTCTGGTAGTGATGTTGATTGATCTCTCCTGTAAGTTCCTTCCAAAAAATAGGTGTTTTTATAACCTAATGATACCTGTCCAAAAACTCCATAAATATACTTTGAAAGATCGGATATTAATGGCCTAGCCGGTGATGATGCAGAATTCGCAATGGTATAAATTCCAGCAACAGACAATCCACCTGATGTAGATTGTTGATTAGAAAAATTCTTTTGCACATTAACGTTTCCACCTACTAATGCGTTTAAACTGAAATCACTGAAATTATTCTTATATGTTGCAATAAAATCATAGTTTGATTCAGAAAATTTATATTGACTTATAGCATATCCCGAAGGCTGTGTAACTACATTAAGACCGAAATTATTTCCTGTATAGGAGCCTACAGCTTTTCTATCTTCAACAGTCATTGTATATGAATCAGTTCCTGCTCTAAATAATAGATTAAAATTTTTAGAAACATCATAGTTTAAACTAAAATTCCCTGCAAATCTATCTTTCGAATCATTCTGATAGTTCTCATATCTTTGGAAATAAG
>CAJYWD010000021.1 GCA_913778505.1 uncultured Chryseobacterium sp. | reverse complement strand
TACAACAATGTCAGATTTAAAAAATTTAGCTGAAACGCTAGTAAACTTAACAGTAAAAGACGTAAACGAATTAGCTGCTATCCTTAAGGATGAGTACGGAATTGAGCCAGCTGCTGCTGCAGTAGTAGTTGCAGGTGGAGGTGCTGCTGAAGCTGCTGAAGAAAAAACTGAATTCGACGTAATTCTTAAGTCTGCAGGTGCTTCTAAATTGGCTATCGTTAAATTGGTAAAAGATTTAACTGGTGCTGGTCTTAAAGAAGCTAAAGACATCGTAGACGGTGCTCCTGCTCCAATCAAACAAGGTGTATCTAAAGACGAAGCTGAAGCGCTTAAGAAGCAACTTGAAGAAGCTGGTGCTGAAGTAGAATTGAAATAATTTTCAATGATATATTAGAAAAATCCCAATCGAAAGATTGGGATTTTTTATTACAAAGATTTTTCTGTTTGCAAATAAAAATTATTTGACGTACATTTGCACTTCCTTTGGCGCAATTAATTTATATACTCTGAAAAATTCTGAACTCTTCATGTTTCGTGAAGGGGATTTTTTGTTTATATAAGTTATTGTCCGTCAGTGGAATACAAAAATATTTTGCACTACGCCGTGAAAAGATATACCGGTGTTGCAGTTAGATGATAAAAGACAAAAGAAACAGATCAGAAGAAACATACATAACAGCGCCAAAGTTATCTATGCTTTTAATCTTTTTACTTGATTCTTAATCATCTGATATTTTTAATCAAAATATTTTTTAACCCTTTTTTCTTATAATTTTATGAGTAAAACACAGGCCGCTCCAAAATTGCGAGGTAATGAGAGAATCAACTTTTCTTCTGCGAAAGGTAGAATCGAAACACCCGACTTTTTGGACATCCAAATCCAGTCTTTCAAGGATTTTTTCCAGTTAGACACGCTTCCTGAGCAGCGTTTGAATGAATCATTGTACAAAACGTTCCAGGAGAATTTCCCAATCACAGATTCCAGAAACCAGTTCGTACTGGAGTTTTTGGATTATCTTGTAGATTCACCACGTTACTCTATCGACGAGTGTGTGGAAAGAGGATTGACTTATTCAGTTCCTCTTAAAGCAAGACTTAAGCTGTACTGTACAGATCCGGAACACGAAGATTTCCAGACTGTGGTACAGGACGTTTACTTGGGTCCGGTGCCTTACATGACGCCTTCCGGTTCATTCATTATTAATGGTGCCGAGCGTGTTATCGTAACGCAGTTGCACAGATCTCCGGGTGTGTTCTTCGGACAGACGTATCATGCCAACGGAACTAAGCTTTACTATTCAAGAATTATTCCTTTCAAAGGATCTTGGATGGAATTTACAACCGATATCAACAGCGTAATGTACGCCTATATCGACCGTAAGAAAAAATTACCTTTAACGACGTTGTTAAGAGCAATCGGTTATGAATCTGATAAGGAAATCCTTCAGATTTTCGATCTTGCGGAGGAAGTAAAAGTTTCCAAAGCGGCTCTTAAAAAAGTGGAAGGAAGAACTTTGGCTGCGAGAGTATTGAACACATGGTTCGAGGATTTCGTGGACGAAGATACTGGTGAAGTAGTTTCTATCGAGAGAAACGAGATCATCCTGGATAGAGAAACTGTTCTTGAAAAAGAACACCTTGATATTATTTTGGATTCAGGCGTTAAGTCGATCTTGATTCACAAAGAAAATTCTAATGAGTTCTCTATCATCCAGAATACACTACAAAAAGACCCGACCAACTCAGAGAAAGAAGCGGTTGAATACATTTACCGTCAGCTGAGAAACGCGGATGCGCCGGATGAGGAAACTGCAAGAGGAATCATTGAAAAATTATTCTTCTCCGAGCAGCGTTATTCATTAGGTGAAGTTGGTCGTTACAGATTAAATAAAAAATTAGGTCTTAATATTCCTGAAACTACGGAAGTATTGACCAAGGAAGATATCATCGCAATTGTAAAACACCTGATCGAATTGGTTAATTCCAAAGCCGAGGTAGATGATATTGACCACCTTTCTAACAGACGTATCAAAACTGTAGGCGAGCAATTGTCCGGTCAGTTTGGTGTTGGTCTTTCCAGAATTGCGAGAACGATCAAGGAAAGAATGAACGTTAGAGATAACGAGATCTTTACGCCGGTAGATTTGGTGAATGCCAAGACTTTGACGTCTGTCATCAATTCCTTCTTCGGTACCAACCAGCTTTCCCAGTTTATGGATCAGACCAATCCTTTGTCAGAGATCACGCACAAGCGTAGATTGTCTGCACTAGGACCTGGTGGTCTATCGAGAGAAAGAGCGGGTTTCGAGGTACGTGACGTTCACCATACCCACTACGGAAGAATTTGTCCGATTGAAACACCGGAAGGACCAAACATCGGTTTGATCTCTTCTCTTGGGATGTATGCGAAAATCAATAACCTTGGTTTCATCGAGACGCCTTATAGAAAAGTAGAAGACGGAAAAGTAGATCTTCATGCTAAGCCAATCTATCTGAATGCAGAAGACGAAGAAAACCGCGTAATTGCTCAGGCTAACGTAGCTTTGAGTGATGATGGTAACTTCGAAACTGACAGAATCATTGCCCGTTTGGATGGTGATTATCCTGTAGTTGAGCCTCAGCAGGTAGATTTGATTGATGTAGCACCAAACCAGATTTCCGGTATTTCCGCTTCATTGATTCCGTTCCTGGAGCATGATGATGCGAACCGTGCATTGATGGGATCTAACATGATGCGTCAGGCCGTTCCATTGTTGAAGCCTCAGGCTCCAATTGTTGGTACAGGCTTGGAGAAACAAGTGGCAAGAGATTCCAGAGTATTGATCAATGCAGAAGGAAATGGTGTTGTAGAATATGTGGATGCTGAAAGAATTGTGATCAAGTACGAAAGAAGCGAGGAAGACGATCTGGTTAACTTCGATTCTGCGACTAAAACTTATAAACTGACTAAGTTCAGAAAAACCAACCAGAGTACAACAATCACGTTGAGACCAAACGTAAGAGTTGGCGATACGGTTGAAAAAGGTCAGGTTCTTTGTGACGGTTATGCGACTGAAAACGGAGAATTGGCTCTTGGTAGAAACTTGGTGGTTGCCTTCATGCCTTGGAAAGGTTACAACTTCGAGGATGCAATCGTGATCAACGAAAAAGTGGTTCGTGAGGACTGGTTTACTTCAATTCACGTGGATGAATATTCTTTGGAAGTTCGTGATACCAAATTAGGTATGGAAGAATTGACAGCGGATATTCCTAACGTTTCTGAAGAAGCTACCAAAGATCTTGATGAGAACGGTATGATCCGCATCGGGGCAGAAGTGAAGCCTGGTGATATCCTGATTGGTAAAATTACACCAAAAGGTGAATCTGATCCTACGCCGGAAGAGAAATTGCTTAGAGCGATCTTCGGGGACAAAGCTGGTGATGTTAAAGATGCTTCATTGAAAGCAGATTCTTCTCTAAGAGGTGTGGTCATCAACAAAAAATTGTTCTCCAGAAACATTAAGGACAAAAAGAAAAGAAGCGAGGAGAAAATCAAATTGGAAGAAATCGAAAATACTTACAAAGCTAAGTTCGATGACTTGAGAAACACTTTGATTGACAAATTGAATACACTGGTTTCCGGTAAAACTTCCCAAGGGGTGAAAAATGACCTTGACGAAGAAGTGATTACAAAAGGTACCAAGTTCACTTTGAAATTGCTTCAGTCTGTTGAGGATTATGTGAACATCAGCGGTGCAGACTGGACTGTGGATGCAGATAAGAACGAATGGATCAAGCAGTTGATTCACAATTATAAAATCAAATACAACGATCTTTCCGGTGTTAAAAACCGTGAGAAATTTGCATTGTCTATCGGAGACGAGCTTCCGGCTGGTATCATCAAATTAGCTAAAGTTTACATCGCTAAGAAACGTAAACTGAATGTGGGTGATAAAATGGCGGGACGTCACGGTAACAAAGGTATCGTTTCCAGAATCGTTCGTGAAGAGGATATGCCATTCCTGGAGGATGGAACACCGGTAGATATCGTACTGAATCCACTTGGGGTACCTTCCCGTATGAACATTGGTCAGATCTACGAGACTGTTCTTGGATGGGCTGGTAAGCAGCTTGGATTGAAGTTCGCTACGCCGATCTTCGACGGAGCAAGTTTAGACCAGATTACTGAGTACACCGAGCAGGCAAGTCTTCCTAAATTTGGAAACACGCACCTTTACGATGGTGGAACAGGTGAGAGATTTACGCAGCCGGCTACAGTTGGTGTGATCTATATGCTGAAGCTGGGACACATGGTAGATGATAAGATGCACGCACGTTCCATCGGACCATACTCATTGATCACGCAACAGCCGTTAGGAGGTAAAGCGCAATTTGGAGGCCAGAGATTCGGAGAGATGGAGGTTTGGGCTCTTGAAGCATTCGGAGCATCCAATATCCTTAGAGAAATTTTGACTGTAAAGTCGGATGACGTGATTGGTAGAGCAAAAACTTACGAAGCCATTGCAAAAGGCGAAGCAATGCCAGAACCTGGTATTCCGGAATCTTTCAATGTATTACTTCACGAGTTACAAGGTCTTGGACTTGATGTAAGACTTGAGGAATAATTTTAAATTTTAAATGATGAATTTTAGATGGTCTTAGTTTCTGTGCATTAGCATTTAATCTAAAATCTAAAATCTAAAATCTAAAATCTGATCAAAAAATGTCAAATAAAAATAAAACAAGTCGATTTAATAAAATCACTATTGGTTTGGCTTCACCGGAATCTATTCTTCAGGAATCGAGAGGAGAAGTTCTAAAACCGGAAACGATCAACTATCGTACGCACAAGCCGGAAAGAGACGGATTGTTCTGCGAGAAGATCTTTGGTCCTGTAAAAGACTACGAATGTGCTTGTGGAAAATACAAAAGAATCCGATACAAAGGAATCGTTTGTGACAGATGTGGTGTAGAAGTTACAGAGAAAAAAGTACGTAGAGAGAGAATCGGACATATCAATCTTGTGGTGCCTGTGGCTCACATCTGGTATTTCCGTTCTTTGCCGAACAAAATCGGTTATCTGTTAGGTATTCCGTCCAAGAAATTGGATATGATCATCTACTATGAAAGATATGTGGTGATCCAGCAAGGTATTGCCAAGAAAGCTGATGGCTCTGATTTCGATGACAAGGAATTCCTGACTGAAGAAGAATATCTCGATGTCTTGGAAACCCTTCCAATTGAAAATCAATATCTGGATGATGCGGATCCGAATAAATTCGTGGCCAAAATGGGTGCGGAAGCAGTTGAAGAATTGTTGAAAAGAATCGACCTTGATTCTTTGTCTTTCGACCTGAGACACAAAGCGCACAACGAATCTTCTAAACAAAGAAGAACAGAAGCGCTTAAAAGACTGAACGTGGTAGAGGCGCTTAGAGCGGCCAACACCAGAATGATCAACCGTCCGGAATGGATGATTATGAGAGTTCTTCCGATCATACCACCAGAACTGAGACCATTGGTTCCGTTGGATGGAGGACGTTTCGCGACTTCTGACCTGAATGACCTTTACAGAAGGGTGATCATCAGAAACAACCGTTTGAAGAGACTTTTGGAGATCAAAGCTCCGGAAGTGATCCTGAGAAACGAGAAGCGTATGCTTCAGGAATCGGTAGATTCTTTGTTCGATAACACCAGAAAATCTTCTGCTGTTAAGTCGGAATCCAACAGACCATTGAAATCCCTTTCTGATTCATTGAAAGGAAAGCAAGGTCGTTTCCGTCAGAACTTATTAGGAAA
This sequence comes from uncultured Chryseobacterium sp., assembly GCA_913778505.1. GTDB lineage: Bacteria > Bacteroidota > Bacteroidia > Flavobacteriales > Weeksellaceae > Epilithonimonas. The sequence continues at coordinate 38,060 of CAJYWD010000021.1, read as the reverse complement.
AAGGGTAGATTACTCTGCGCGTTCGGTTATCGTCGTTGGACCTAGCCTTCAGTTGCACGAGTGTGGTCTTCCGAAAGATATGGCTGCCGAACTTTACAAACCGTTTATCATTAGAAAACTAATCGAAAGAGGGATTGTAAAAACAGTAAAATCTGCGAAGAGAATCATCGACAGAAAAGAACCTGTAGTTTATGATATCCTGGAAAACGTGATGAAAGGTCACCCGGTTCTTCTGAACAGGGCACCTACGCTTCACAGATTAGGTATCCAGGCATTCCAGCCTAAGATGATCGAAGGTAAAGCGATCCAGCTTCACCCGTTGGTAACGACGGCTTTCAACGCGGATTTCGATGGTGACCAGATGGCGGTACACTTGCCACTCGGACCGGAAGCGATCCTTGAAGCTCAGTTATTAATGCTTGGTTCACAAAATATCCTTAACCCTGCGAATGGTTCTCCAATTACGGTACCTTCTCAGGACATGGTTTTGGGTCTGTATTTTATGACCAAAGAAGCGCATTCTACTGAGGATTATAAAGTTAAAGGTGAAGGTCTTGCTTTCTATTCTCCGGAAGAAGTGGAAATTGCTTACGCTGAAGGACAAGTATCTCTCAACGCAAAAGTAAGATGCCGTCTTCCAATCAAGGAAAATGGTGAGATTGTTACGAAACTGACCAATACTACTGTAGGTAGAATTTTGTTCAACCAGATCGTGCCGAAACAAGTTGGTTACATTGATGAATTGTTGACCAAGAAATCATTGAGAAATGTCATCGGGCAAATCCTTGCTGATACAGACTTCCCGACTACGGTGAAGTTCCTGGATGATATGAAGGACTTAGGTTATTCTAATGCATTCAAAGGTGGTCTTTCGTTCTCATTGGGTGATATCGTGATTCCTGCTGAGAAGAAAACAATGATTGCTACAGCAGTAGAATCTGTTGATGAGATCAAGGCTAACTATAACATGGGTCTTATTACCGATACAGAACGTTATAACCAGGTTATCGACGTTTGGACCAATACCAACGCAGGTCTTACTGAGATGATTATGAGCAGAATGAAGTCTGACCAGGGCGGATTCAACTCTGTATTCATGATGCTTGACTCCGGGGCGAGGGGTTCTAAAGAACAGATTCGTCAGTTGTCCGGTATGAGAGGTTTGATGGCAAAACCACAAAAAGCGGGGTCTGTTGGAGCAGAGATCATTGAAAACCCGATTGTGGCTAACTTTAAGGAAGGTCTTTCCATCTTGGAATACTTTATCTCTACCCACGGTGCGCGTAAAGGTCTTGCGGATACCGCTCTTAAAACTGCCGATGCTGGTTATCTGACCAGAAGATTGGTAGACGTTGCACAGGATGTTATCATTACTGAGGACGACTGTGGAACACTGAGAGGTACAGAAGTAACTGCACTTAAGAAAAACGATGATATCGTAGAAAGAATCTCTGACCGAATCCTTGGTAGAGTTTCTCTTCACAATATTTACCACCCGGAAACAGACGAATTGTTGGCTAACGCTGATGAAATGATTGTGGAGGCTGTGGCTAAGCAAATCGAGGAAGCGGGAATCGAGGCTGTAGAAGTTCGTTCTCCACTGACTTGTGAGGCTAAGAAAGGTATCTGTGCGAAGTGTTACGGACGTAACCTTGCGACAGGTAAAGGCATCCACATGGGAGAAGCTGTTGGTGTAATTGCTGCGCAGTCCATTGGTGAGCCGGGAACTCAGTTGACGCTGAGAACTTTCCACCAAGGGGGTACTGCAGGTAACATCTCGGAAAATCCAAGCATCGTTGCAAAACGTGACGGTATCGTGGAGATGGATGAGGTGAGAACCATTAAGTCTGAAGATGAAGAAGGAAACTCAGCAGATATCGTGGTTTCCCGTTCTACGGAATTCAGATTGGTGGCAGATAACGAAGCCAGAACGCCTATCATGGTGGCTAACGTACCTTACGGTTCCGTATTGTCTGTGAAGCCTGGTGACAAAGTGAAGAAAGGAGACTTGATCGCAAGATGGGATCCTTATAACGCGGTTATCATTGCAGAAACTTCCGGTAAGGTAGAGTACGAGGACATCATCCAGGGTATCTCTTTCCAATTGGAAATTGATGAACAGACCGGTTTCGAAGAGAAAGTAATCTCTGAATCCAGAAATAAGAAAGCTGTTCCTACTCTTAAAGTGGTAGATTCTAAAGGTGTTGAGCAAAAAGCTTATAACTTACCGGTAGGAGCCCACTTGATGGTTAATGATGGTGAGAAAATCAAAGCTGGTAAAATCTTGATCAAGATTCCTAGAAAATCTGCAAAAGCAGGGGATATCACCGGAGGTCTTCCGAGAGTTACCGAATTGTTCGAAGCGAGAAATCCTTCTAACCCAGCGGTAGTAACGGAAATTGACGGTGTAGTTTCTTATGGTAAGATCAAGAGAGGTAACCGTGAATTGATCGTGGAGGCTAAAACCGGAGAGATCAAGAAATATCTTGTGAAGCTATCCAACCAGATCCTGGTACAGGAAAATGACTTCGTGTATGCTGGTGATCCGCTTTCTGACGGTTCCATCACACCGGATGATATCTTGAGAATCAAAGGTCCAACTGCGGTTCAGGAATATTTGGTTAACGAGATTCAGGAAGTTTACCGACTTCAAGGGGTGAAAATTGATGACAAACACTTCGAGATTATTGTTCGTCAGATGATGACAAAAGTTGAGATCGTAGATGGTGGAGATACGCAGTTCCTTGAAAATGCTTTGGAACACAAGTATGACTTCCTGGAAGAAAACAACAGAGTTTTCGGACTGAAAGTGGTTACAGAGCCTGGAGATTCTAAGGAATTCAAAGCGGGACAAATGATCACTGCAAGAGAACTGAGAGACGAGAATTCTAAGCTGAAGAGAGAGGATCTTGCATTGGTAGAAGTGAGAGAAGCGCTTCCTGCAACGGCTACGCCGGTATTACAAGGTATTACCAGAGCCGCGTTACAGACCAAGTCATTCATGTCTGCAGCATCATTCCAGGAAACGACCAAGGTTCTTAACGAAGCAGCAGTTTCCGGAAAAATCGACTTCCTGAACGGTCTTAAAGAAAATGTAATTGTAGGACACAGAATCCCTGCAGGTACAGGTCTTAAGGATTATCAGAGCTTTATCGTAGGATCCAGAAAAGAATTCGAGGATATTAACTAATAAAGACTATTAGATAATAGACCGATAGATAATAGATTTTAATATTTTTTTAAAATTTTCTGTTGTCTATTAGTCTATTATCTATTATCTTGCAATCTATAATTTAAAATAATTAAAACAAAAATGGACAACAATCAAAATCAAGATCCAAACAACATCAATATCGAGCTTAATGAAATGGTAGCTGCTGGTGTTTATGCTAACTTAGCTTTAGTAAACCATTCACCATCAGAATTCGTGGTAGATTTTATCCAGTTAATGCCGGGCGTACAACAGGCTAAGGTGAGATCAAGAGTAATCTTGGCTCCGCTACACGCTAAGAGAGTACTGGCTGCATTGCAACAAAACATCACTAACTACGAGCAGCAGTTTGGAGAGATTAAAGAAGTTGAACCTTTCGTACTAGGAGGTAACAACGTACAGGCTTAAGATCTTTTGCTTAAACATAAAGAAATCCCGATTCTACTTCAGAATCGGGATTTTTTATGTTTACAATTTAATGACCACATAGCTTACTTGACTACTACCGCCACCTTGCTCCGGAGGAGCGGAACGTTTGTAGAAGATCCAGAGCAAACTGTAAAAGAGCTCCGTAGGAGCAAAATGTTTGTAGAAGATCCAGATCGCTGTGTAAAAGGAGCTCCGTAGGAGTGACATTTTAATGACTTTCAGCTGCTCAAATGTAATTTCCGAAAATTCATCTCCACAGATCATTATTTTAATTCCAAAAAATTCGTCTTGATGAGTCCGTCAATTCGTCTTGAGGAATTTTATAATTCATCTTGAGGAGTTTTATAATTCGTCTTGAGGAGTTTTGGAATTCGTCTTGAGGAATTTTGCAATTCGTCTTGAGGAAATTTGTAATTCGTCTTGACAAATTGGAACTCCACTCCCAATTATTTTCAACGGATTAACAAAAAAAAAGGAAACATCATACAATGCTTCCTTCACTATAGGTATACTGAAATTTTCAGTCCATTAATTTTTAAGGCTCTTCATATCAATCACGAACCTGTACTTCACATCACTCTTCAGCATTCTTTCATAAGCTTCATTAATATCTTGGATGTTGATGATTTCAACGTCGGAGACGATGTTTTTTTTACCGCAGAAGTCCAGCAATTCCTGAGTTTCCTTGATGCCGCCAATGAGTGAGCCGGCCACTGAACGTCTTTTATAAATCATCGGTCTGGTACTCACCGCATGATTCTCGAATTCGCCGATCAAACCAACCAAAACCAGAGTGCCATTGATGGCCAGCGTTCCCATGTAAGGATTGATGTCATGCTCATAAGGCACCGTGTCAATAATCAGATCAAATTTGTTAAGTACAGATTTCATGTGATCTTCGTTGGTAGAGATCACCACATGGTCTGCTCCCAGCTGTTTGGCATCCTCCATTTTACCTTCGCTTCTGGAAAACAGGGTAACTTCTGCGCCCAGACCTTTTGCCAGTTTGATAGCCATGTGACCGAGTCCGCCCAGCCCTACGACGGCAACTTTCGAGTTTTCATTGACATTCCAGTGCTTGAGTGGAGACCATGTCGTGATGCCGGCACATAATAGCGGTGCAGCAGCAGCCATATCCAGGTTTTCCGGCAGGCTCAGAACAAAATGTTCGTCCACCACCACAGTTTCGGAGTAACCGCCGAAGGTCCTTTGGTTTTCGAAATACTTGTCTTTACCATTGTAAGTTCCGGTAAATCCATTTTCACAGAATTGTTCCAAGTCCTGCTGGCAGCTGTGGCAGGTTCTGCAGGAGTCTACCATGCAGCCTACGGCCACCAGGTCTCCGGCCTTATATTTCGTGACTTCGGATCCTACTTCCAAAACCTTTCCTACAATCTCGTGGCCCGGAACTACGGGATAAGATGCACCGCCCCAGTCGTTTCTGGCAGTGTGAAGATCGGAATGGCACACACCGCAGTAGTAAATGTCTATTTTAATATCTCTGGGCTGCACTTCTCTTCTCTCTATGGTCATCAGTTCCAGGTCATTTTCGGCCGCCTTGGTACCGAAAGCTTTTATTTTTGTAGTTTCCATTCTTAAATTCAATTTTTTTATTGATTTTTGTTGTCTAAATTGTTTACGTTGAAGATCTTTATTAATAGATGGTATCCGCTATTCATTAATGTCTATACCATCTGGATATTATATCTCTTGTTTTTTGCATCTTTCAGATATTCTCCCACGGTTCTATTTGATATTAAATTTTACCCTTTTGAAACCATTACTTACTATTCAACGAACGTATTTTTATGGGACAAAATCGAATTTATCAAGAATATCTTCGGGAATATCATTTTGTTTATACCTTATGGATGTCTCGGCATTCTCTATCCAAAACTAAACCAATTCCGTTGGCTCTTCGGTGTTTTTTTCATAGTTATTAATATCGTTGAGTTTTCTCAATTTTATTTTAACCGTGGCTTTGCAGATGTTGACGATGTCATTCTAAATACGCTGGGAGCCATAATAGGTTTTATGATTTACAAAAAATGGTGGATGATCAAGGACAGATAACCTTCATCTCGGTCCGGCGATTGATCTGATGCTGCTCTTCGGTACAATCTGAACCGTTGCTGCAGGCGTTCAGCAATCTGGTTTCGCCATATCCGATAGCCTTCAGCCGCTCTTTACTGATGCCATTAGCTACCATGTAATCCACTGCCGCATTGGCTCTGTTCTGCGAAAGGGTTTTGTTATATTCATCAGATGCTCTGGAATCGGTGTGCGACGCCAGTTCTACCTTTACGTTCGGATTGTCTTTCATAAACTGGATCAGCTTGTTGAGTTCAGCTTTCGCATCCTCACGGATGTCAAATTTATCCAGATCGTAATGAATATTTTTAAGGTTAATGGCTTTGCCACACGTTGTTTCCTCCATGCATACCTGGAGATTAAGGAAAAGCGTATTGCTTCGGTCTGCATTTTTAGCAGTTACCACCTCGGTTTGAGAGAAATAATTTCCCTTTTTGCCGTAGATTGTGTAGACACCGTTTTTATCGGCTTTGAAATAAAATTTTCCGTTGAGATCGGTCTTGAGATCTTTCAAAGTACTCTCAACATTATTTTTGATGACAATTGTTACGTCGCGCAGTGGATTCTTGGAGTTACAGATATTGACCTGGCCTTTCACCAAAAATGTTTCTGAGTCCGTAGAAATCTCCTTTTTAAGAACAGAATTCTTCACAAATTCATTTTTAGAAGTTTTGTTCGCTGCCAGATCGATATTGTAAAGGTTACCACGGATCTCGTAGTTATCAGGTTTAATGTTTTTGAAGAAGGCAACACCTTGCGCATTGGTTCTGGCAAAGTACGCACGTTTCCCGTCTCTATACAGTTCTACAAAGGTATCCGGAAGAATAATTCCTGTTTCTTTATCTTTGGCGATCACATTAAGATTATACTGAGGTGCTTTTTTCTCTGTTGGGATACGGAAGGTGATTCCCGCAAAAACACCTGCAGAATGAATCTCGTGATTAAGGCTGCTGTTTCGGCTGGTCAAACCATTATTGCTGAGGTTATATTGTCCGTTGTTTTCCACAAAAGGGACGAATCCTGTCACGGTATTGTTCTGCGCCCGATCTGCCGCACCAAAATGCTGAATATAATAAGCACCGGCATTGATGCCCACATACTCCGAGAAAAACCAATTGAACTCCACCTGCGCTTTGCCTGACAGAATAGATTTAGCATCATAACCCTGATGATAATTGAGCATAATAGGTGAGGATTTCAGAGCTGTTTCTCCGTCTTGGATGCTGGCAATTCCACCCCGCAGTTTGAAGGCTACACTTAAGTCGTCATCAAGCACCCATCGGAAATTAGGACCTGCGCCAACAAAGATTCTTTTGATAGCATTACTGCTAAAAATACCGTCCGGGATCCGAACAGAATTTTGATACAGATTCGAAACAGGATATGTGCTCTTTGGATTGTTTTTCAGGTAATCCAGATCAATACCCAAGCCGATCCAGTTGAAGTAAAAATCTATCGAAGTACCAAGGTTAAAATTAGGCTTATAATCGATATATTTTGTCTGATTATCGTATGAAGGGAAGTCTATACCACCTCGTAATGATACACTCAGTTGATTACTGTCATACAATGAACTTCTGAATTGGGCACTGATAATTTGGCAAAAAAAGATAAGACCGAGAGTTGCGATTCTAATCATAATTCTATTTTCTTGGTTAAGTGCAAAAATACAGAAATCGGAGTTATAAAAAAGAAGATGCCGGCTTAAAAAAAACCGGCATCTCATACATCATGGGAAAACTATTGTTTAATAATCTGAGTAATTTTCTGAGTATTGTCATCCAGAAGATAACGCATCAGATATTTGCCCGGACGTAATTTGTCAAGTCTCAGTTCAGCATTATTACTGTTGATATTATATTCTGCAACTTGTGCTCCCAAAATAGAGAAGAACGTTACAGATTTAATCTTTGCAGAATCATCTTTTGATTTGAGAATAAGTACATCCCGGGTAGGATTAGGATAAGCCACCAAAATGCCGTCATCAGTCTTCTGTCCGGCGATAGTGCGTGCGGTCTGAGCCTTCATCTCTCCTGAGAATCCAACTGACATTACCGTAAATATAATAAAGAATAGAAGTTTTTTCATTCGCTTAGGTCTGTATTTAAACAATTACTCACAAATATATTTTAAATAAATCGAATACACAATAGTCTATCCGTAAAACAATAATTAAATTTGCATTAAAATATTTCAGTAAGATGATTTCAAGAAACAGAAGACTAAGAACCAACGATTCCATCAGAAGTCTCGTTCGTGAAACAAGCCTTACCACCAACGATTTGGTACTGCCCATGTTCGTTATGGAAGGTGAAAACAAAAAGGAAGCCATAGCCTCTATGCCGGGAATTTTTAGGCAAACTTTAGATTTAACGGTGCAAACTGTTAAAGAAAATTATGAACTTGGCATTAAGGCGGTCAATCTTTATATGAAGGTGTCCGACCATCTAAAAGATAATACGGGTAAAGAAGCCTGGAATCCGAACGGACTGATGCAAAATGCTATAAAAGCGATTAAGGATGCTGTACCCGGCGTAGTCATTATGCCTGATGTAGCATTGGATCCCTATTCAATATACGGTCATGACGGTATTATCAAAAATGGAAAAATAGATAATGATTCTACTGTAGAAGCTTTGGTAAGAATGGGCGTTTCCCACGCCGAGGCCGGCGCAGATATTTTGGCGCCCAGCGATATGATGGACGGCCGAGTGCTCGCTATTCGTGAGGGATTAGAAGAAAGCGGTTTTACCGACGTAGGAATTCTTTCTTACGCTGCGAAATATGCCAGCGCTTTTTACGGACCTTTCAGAAGTGCTTTGGACAGCGCACCGGTGGATGCCGAGGAAATCCCTGCAGATAAAAAAACGTATCAGATGGATTTTCATAATTCGCGTGAAGCCATTGATGAAGCGTTGCGCGACGTGGAAGAAGGTGCGGATATCATCATGATCAAGCCCGGAATGCCTTATCTGGACATCATCAGCAAAATCCGTGAACTTATTACGCAGCCTATTGCGGTTTACCAGGTAAGCGGTGAGTATGCCATGCTGAAAGCTGCAGCTCAAAATGGCTGGCTGGACAATGATAAAGTTTTGATAGAAAGTTTAACGAGTTTTAAGCGTGCCGGTGCAGATATGATCTTCACCTACGCTGCACCGGAAGTTGCAAAGCTTCTGAACAGTTAAGTCTTAATATACATTCTGTAGCCAAATTAAAATGCCACTCAGAACCGAATCCGGGGTGGCATTTTTCTTATCATTCACGCTCCAGTTGCGCTTTAGAGTCTGATAGTGATTGCTTTTCTTCTTCGGAGACTTCCGGAAATTGCAGGTCCATGGCTTCCAATGCGTCTATAATAACCTGTATTGCTGCAACACGTGAAAACCATTTCTTATCCGCAGGAATCACAAACCAAGGCGCGGTATCTGTAGCGGTTTTCCGTATAGCTTCCTCATAAGCTTTTTGATAATCATCCCAATAGCCTCTCTCCTTGATGTCCGCCGAAGAAAATTTCCAGTTTTTGTCCGCCTCATCAATTCTGTCCAGAAACCTCTGTTTTTGCTCCTCCTTAGATACATTAAGAAAGATTTTAACGATCTTGGTGCCATTTTGCGAAAGATGTTTTTCAAAGTTCCGGATGCTTTCGTAGCGATCTTCCCAAAATTGATCATCAAATTGCTTAACATCGGTCCAGACCTTTTCGCTGAGATTGTATTCCGGATGTACTTTGCAGACCAGAACACTTTCATAATGCGAGCGGTTAAAAATTCCGATCTTGCCTTTTGCAGGAAGCGCAAGGTAATGACGCCAGATAAAATCATGAGAATACTCTTTGGTGCTTGGCCCTTTGAAGCTCGTCACATCACAGCCTTGCGGATTTACGCCGCCAAATACATGTTCTATCAGGCTGTCTTTGCCCGCTGCGTCCATGGCTTGCAGTACGATCAGAAGGGATTTGCTGCCATCGGCGTAAAGCTTTTCCTGCAATTTGCTAAGTTTTTCCTTTTCCTGTTTAAGGAGTTTCTTGCCTTCGGCTTTTTTAAGTTTTCCTTTGTAGGTGGTCGTGTGATCCTTGATATGGAACTTATTATTGGATTTAATCAAGAAATCATCAGAAAAATTATGACTCATGGGAGGGAAATTTTTAGTTAAAGATAAAAAAAACCGTCATGCTTCTGGAACATGACGGAATTATATTGAGTAGGCAGGTGCTTATTTAGCAGTTTCAGCTTTTTGAGCGCTTACTGCTTTTTTGGCAGCTCTTTTAGCTGTCGCAGCCTGGCCTTGAACTGGCATCGCTTTCATTGTAGCTACAGGATTCACAGAAAGTTGAGCTTCCTGATTAACACCGGCAAGATCTTCTACATTTCCTTTAATGTAAAGCACAGAACGGCTGTTTTGCGGATCGTTGGAATATACTTCGATCAATTTGTTAAAAGGTCCTTTGATGCCTGTATTATATCCCACTTTGATTTTGGCTTCTTTACCTGGCAAGATCGGATCTTTGCTCCATTCCGGCGTTGTACATCCGCATGATGGCTTTACATCGCTAATAATTAATGGTTTGTCACCTGTATTTTTCACGGTGAAGAATCTATGACCATCTGCACCGGCTTTTACGTTGCCGTAGTCGAAAGTTGTTTTATCGAATGAGATTGTCTGAGCAGATGCGAAAGCAATAGCGCCGGTCATCATAAGTCCTGCAAGAATCTTTTTCATATTGTCTTTGTTTTAATTATAATTTTAAAAGTCAAAGTTATAAATAATTTGAATATGTGATGTTAATTTTTTCACATTATCTTATTTTTGCAAATCATTAAGCCAAAAAAATAACTCAAGATGCAGATTGCTGATAAATATAATCCTCAGGAAACCGAACAGAAATGGTATGACTTCTGGTTGGAAAATAAATTTTTTCATTCCACACCAGACGACAGACCACCCTACACGATTGTAATTCCGCCACCCAATGTGACCGGAATTCTCCACATGGGACACATGCTGAACAATACGATTCAGGATGTATTGGTTAGAAGGGCAAGAATGCAGGGTTTTAACGCCTGCTGGGTGCCGGGAACGGATCACGCATCGATTGCCACAGAAGCAAAAGTTGTGGCAAAACTAAAGGCCGAAGGTATTAACAAAAAGGATATTAGCAGGGAAGAATTTCTCAAGCATGCCTGGGAATGGAAAGAAAAATACGGCGGAACCATCCTGGAACAGCTGAAAAAGTTAGGCTGCTCCTGCGACTGGGACAGAACCCGATTTACAATGGAGGAAAATCTTTCCAAATCCGTAATCAAGGTTTTTGTTGATCTTTATAATAAAGGATTGATCTATCGTGGTTATAAAGTGGTCAATTGGGATCCCGAGGCGCAAACGAATATTTCTGATGAAGAAGTCATTTTCAAAGAACAAAACGGCAAATTATACTATCTGAAATATAAAATTGAAGGTTCTGAGGATTTCTTGACTGTGGCAACCACACGTCCGGAAACGATTTTCGGCGATGTAGCTGTCTGCGTCAATCCGAATGACGAAAGGTACCAGAATTTGAAAGGTAAAAACGTCATTGTTCCGATCGTTAATCGAGTGATTCCGATTATCGAGGATGATTATGTGGACATCGAGTTCGGAACCGGAGCGTTGAAAATTACACCGGCTCACGATATCAACGATTACGAAATAGGGCAGCGCCACAATTTGCCAATCATCGATTCTATGGATAATGATGCGGTTCTGAACGAGCACGGCATGCATTACCAGGGACTGGGAAGATTTACCGTACGAAAAGAGATCGCTAAAGAACTGGAAAGAAATGACCTTCTTCTGAAAGCGGAAGATTATGTCAATAAAGTTGGAACTTCTGAGAGAACAGGCGCTGTTATTGAACCCAAAATCTCCGTTCAGTGGTTCCTGAAAATGTCTGAACTGGCAAAACCTGCTTTGGATGTGGTGATGGATGATACAATTAAATTTCATCCGGAAAAATTCAAAAATACTTACCGCCACTGGATGGAGAATGTCCATGATTGGAACATTTCCCGTCAGCTGTGGTGGGGACAGCAGATTCCCGCATTCTATTATGGAACGGGTGAAAATGATTTTGTTGTAGCTGAAAATATCGAATACGCAGTAAAATTAGCTCAAGATAAAACTTCCAACTTCCAACTTCAAGCTTCTGACCTTAAACAAGACGAAGATGCTCTGGATACCTGGTTCTCGTCCTGGCTGTGGCCGATGTCGGTTTTTGAAGGAATCTTGGATCCCGACAATAAAGATATCAATTATTATTATCCAACGTCGGATTTGGTGACCGGTCCGGATATTATTTTCTTCTGGGTGGCCAGAATGATCATGGCGGGATTGGAATACAGAAAAGACGTTCCGTTCAAAAATGTTTATTTCACGGGAATCGTGAGAGATAAGCAAAGACGAAAAATGTCTAAACAATTAGGAAATTCTCCGGATCCTATTGATCTGATTGAAAAATATGGAGCAGACGGTGTCCGTGTAGGAAGCTTGTTGAGTTCTGCTGCAGGAAATGATCTTTTGTTCGATGAAGATCTGATGCTGCAGGGCAGAAACTTTGCGACGAAAATCTGGAATGCTTACAAATTAATTCAGGGTTGGAAGCGAGACGAAAATATCAAAACTAAAGAATCCGATACGCAAACCATCAATTGGTTCGGAGAACAATTGAATAAAACCATTGGCGAAATCGAAGATCAGTTCTCAAAATTCAGGATTTCTGATGCTTTGCATTTGGTTTACAAACTGATTTGGGACGATTTCTGTGCCTGGTATCTGGAGGCCATCAAACCCAATTTTGGAGAAGCAATCAGCGAAGAGGTTTATCAAAAAACAATTGCTTATTTTGAGGAACTGATGAAATTGCTTCATCCGTTTATGCCTTTCCTGTCGGAAGAACTTTGGCAGTCCGTGTCGGACAGAAAGATTAATGAAGCGCTGATTATCTCTCAACAGAAAAAGTCAGAACCTTATAACGAAGATAAGATCAAGGATTTCGATTTTGCTAAAGAAGTGATTTCCGGCGTTAGAAATTACCGTCAGTCCAAAGGCATTTCGCCAAGAGAAACCGTTGAAGTTTTCACGAATGTATCCGGATTAGCCAACAAAGAGGTGATCCAAAAATTAGCTAATATTTCAGAGATCAATCCCAGCCAAAAGACAGATAAACCAAGTTTTACATTCTTAGTTGGAGCAAACGAATTCTCAATCCCATTAAGTGAAAATCTGGATCTTGGCGAAGAAAAAATAAAGACTGAGGAAGAGGTTAAATATCTGAAAGGTTTCTTGATTTCTGTCGACAAAAAATTATCAAACGAGAAATTTGTAGCCAACGCCAAGCCTGAAGTCGTAGAAATTGAGCGTAAAAAACAAAAAGATGCGCAGGAGAAGATTGCGCTCCTGGAAGAAAAACTTAAGACATTGTAAAATGCTGGAAGCTGGATGCTTTCATATATGCTGGAAACACGCGTCTTCCATCAACAAACATCCATCAAAAAAATGACTCACATAGAAAATATTAAAAAATTATTCTCCAAAAACTTTGTAGAAAATCCTTTGCTGGAAACCTACGAAGTGGGAAAAATTCATATTTCGTCCGGCAAAATCATTGCGAGCGATCCTTTGATTTCGCCGGATCATCCAGCTTTCGCACCGCTTTTTCCAAAGGGCGATTTTCCAGTTTGGGTGCATAAAGAGAGAGAATCCAACTGCATCGCCTACGCCGAAATTATATTTGACAAAACTCAGATGGCAGAGCGGTGGGAACTGGCACTTTCTGAGGGCCAGAATATGACTGACCTAAAGGAAGGTGAAGTTTTCGGTTATCCGGTAGAATCGGGCATGGGAAGCTTGATGGATTGGGATGCGCAGATGGTACTTGGCAATTTGGAGCAGGAACTGTTTCATAAAAAAGGCGTTGATTTTATGGGGATTTACGAAGAGTTTTTTCATTCGCACTTTTTTGATGAGAACGGTGCTATCGACCAGTTTGCAGTTCTGAAACCTGATGATGGCAAGCCGGAAAATATAGTTGCTTTTGAAACAGGTTACGGCGAAGGTTTTTATGCAACCTATCTGGGGTATTCCAAGGATAATCAGATCATTAAATTAATTTCTGAGTTTATTGAAATCGGAATGGATTAAATTGTTACATTAGCAGAGATGAGAAGCTCTATTTTCACTCTTGTCATCCACTCGTAATAAGAGATTTAAGCCAATGAAACTACATCGTCATATCAAACCACAGATTGTGGTGGTAGGAAGTTCCTCCATAGATCTTGTTCTTAAAACTGCCAAAATTCCGACGGCCAATAATACGGTGCTGGCAGAAAGTGTTAAAAGTTTTCTGGGCGGTAAGGGTGCCAATCAGGCTATTGCTACAGCAAGACTGGGAGCGCATACTGCACTGGTAAGCAGAATTGGCATGGATCCTTTTGGTCAGCAGGTTCTCAGGAATCTGAACGATGAAGACGTAAACGTGGCGTATGTGGTGGAGGATGAAGACGAAGATACCGGAACCGCCTACGTTACAGCATCTGAAGAGGGTAACGCCATTACGGTGGTGCCTGCTGCCAATTATAACCTTTCGCCGCGCGACATTGATGCGGCCGAAAAATATCTAGTGACTGCTGATCTGATTCTGACCCAATTGGAAATTCCAATGAAAACCGTGGAATATCTTTTTGAAAAAGCTAAAAAACTGAATAAGAAAATCGGAATCTATGCAGCGCCAGCCAGCAGGTTATCCAGTAAAGTTATTGATTATGCCAGCTTTATCGTCGCAAAAAGTACCGATATGGAAATTCTTTTCGGCGATAGCAATCATGATGAAATTATCAGACATCTTCAGAACAAATTATTTGTGAGAGATGGTGCCAACAGTACCAGTTACTACAATGGTGCCGAGATGAAATATTTCCGGAACAATCCGCAGACAGGTGCGCACAGCATGGGATTGGGAGATGCCTTTACCTCTGGTTTTTCCATAGCGCTGTTTCATGGGAATTCTATTGAAGAGTGCGTGAAATTCGGTAACGAAGTGGCTCTGAAAGCAGCCGATTATCGCGGTTCGCAGAAAGGGTTGCCATATTTAGACGATTTTCAGGATTAGTATTGCGTGCATATCGAAAATTGCTGAGTTTAGAATATTATATTTTAAATTTATCGAATGGTCGGCCCACAATCATTCCGGATGAAGCATATTCCTATTTTAACGGAGGACAATTACAGGCTGTCTGCACATCTTTTCGAGCCCGAAAACTCTAACGGTCAATTATTGCTGATAAATTCTGCTACCGGTGTGAAGCAGCAGATTTACTTCGGATTTGCACAGTTTTTTTCAGAGTGCGGATTTACAGTCATCACATACGATTACAGAGGTATCGGCCAGTCCAAACCTGCTAAAATGAGAGGTTTCGATGCCTCCATGAGAATTTGGGGACGCCTGGACTATAAAGCAATAACGGATTATATTAAATTACATTTTGCTGATTATTATAAAATTGGTCTCGGACATTCGGTTGGAGCTTTGATTTTGGGAATGAATCCGGATTCTGAAATTTTTGATAAGTTTGTTTTCGTGGGAACTCAGAATGCGTACGTTGGTAATCTGCGGCTCAGAACAAAAATCGAAGCTTATCTAGGCTTTGGCATCGTACAGCCGGTTTCGACATTCCTAATGGGTTATTTCCCGGCAAACTGGTTCGGCTTGGGCGAAAGTCTGCCGTCCGGAAGTGCTTTCGACTGGCGTACATTGATCCTTAATAAAGAATCAACCAATAAATTATTGGAAAAAATCAATGATTTTTCCCGAAATTTGAGCCAGGAAGTTTTAGTGATCCGTGCGGAAGATGATGTCTGGCTTACCGAAAAAGGTGTTCGATCACTGATGAAAAACACTTACCCGAATCTGAAACCGGAATATAGAGTCATTAAAATTTACGAGTCTGAGAACGCCGAAATCGGGCACATTAATTTTTTCAGATCCTATAATAAGAAACTCTGGCTTGTTATTTTAGATTGGCTGAACATGGAATATGCTCGATAGAAACAGACTTAAGATTAATTTTACATAATATCATATTCGAAGAACAATACAATTTATGAACTTGATTGATAAAACGATAGAACTGGTTAAAGAGAAACTGGAAGGTACAGAATCCGGGCATGACTGGTTTCACATAGAACGTGTGTGGAAGCTGAGTCTCAAACTTCAGGAAAAAGAGGGCGGTGACAATCAAATCATAGAATTAGCCGCGCTACTGCATGATATTGCCGACCCGAAGTTTCACAACGGTGATGAAACGATTGCTTCAAAATTGGTCCACGAGTTTCTTTCTTCTCAGAACGTTGATGCGGCGATCATCCAAAAAGTTATTTTCATCATAGAAAATATGTCGTTTAAAAACAGGCATGATGCACCGGAAGATCTGCCGCTGGAACTTAAAATTGTGCAGGATGCCGATAGGCTGGACGCAATAGGAGCCATCGGAATTGCCCGAACCTTCAATTTCGGAGGTTATAAAAACAATCTGATGTATCATCCTGACATTAAGCCAAAACTTAATCAATCCAAGGAAGAATACAAAAAATCTCAAGGAACGACGATTAATCATTTCTACGAAAAATTACTCCTGCTCAAGGAGTTGCTCAATACCAAAACGGCCAAGGAAATTGCCGAGCACAGACATCAGTTCATGCTTCAGTTCCTGGACGAGTTTTACAAAGAGTGGAATGTCAATCTGTAATTGCGGATAAACCATTATCTTTGCAGGGATGATCCTAATTCTGATTCTCATTTCTCTGATTATTGCGCTGTTTCTGTCCGTTATCCGGTCGGAGAAGTGGGGTATTTGGAGTAAGATCGCAAGAATTATCATCACAATTTCTGCAGCGGCATACTTTACATTTTGGTTTGTAGAGCGCAGTCTTTCGCAGTTTCTGGAAAATTCGCTGGCGGTTCAGGTGATTAATTATTTACCACAGCCGATTGATTTTTACATTATCAGAATCGAGGAGCAGAATGATGTTCCGAAATACTATTCCAAGCATGTTGGTGTCATTCGCCCGGAATACTTCCGAATAGAATATATCAATATGCAGAAGTCTGATGAGTTTTGGGTAGTAGGATACATTGGCAAGGATAAACTGGTTTATTTTTCGCAGGTGGCTGTTCCCAATAAGAATGAGGACAAAATCGTTGAGGTCCGTAATTACATTAATAACAGTCTCAAATTGTCTGCTGTAGCCACGGAGAAAGTTTCGGAGCTCAAATATGATAATATCAAGCTCAGCATTTGGGTGACGCTGGATCTGCTTTTGATTTTCCTCAATTCTGTACTTATTTTCAGATCCAGCAAAAAAGTTAAATAGTAATTTTGCAATTTTATCTTTCAGCAAATTTTTTCTGAACTTCTTAAAATTATTGAATCCTATCAAAAGTACTATTCCTTCAGGATCGATGGATCTTTATTTTTAAATTTTTATAGAATTACATTATTCATAAAAATAAATGCTAATATTTACTTTAAGTATCGCCTCTTCCGGAATTATTCAGTTAAGAATTGTATATTTAAAGCTCCGAAAATTGGTACAACTGCTGTAATTTAAAATCGTAAAAAGTTGACAAAATGAATGTATCCAAAAATATTGAATTCGCCTATAATGCGTTTAAAGACTGGAAAAAAGTTCCTTTCGGCGAAAGACAAAATCTGCTTTTAAAGTTGGCAGATGTTCTCGAAAAAAATAAGGAAGAATTTGCGAAAACCATAACCACAGAAATGCACAAACCGATTTCACAATCCGTAGCAGAAATCGAAAAAAGTGCAGGAATGATAAAATATTACGCCCAGGCAGAAAATGTTCTGGCGCCTGAAAAGATCGAAACTGAATTTAGCATCAGTGAAGTACATTACGAAGCTTTGGGTGTTATCCTCGGTGTGATGCCCTGGAATTTTCCGTTCTGGCAGGTGTTAAGATTTGCAGTACCTGCGGTTCTGGCGGGAAATGTAGTGGTGCTGAAACATGCCTCCATCTGTTTTGGCAGTGGTGATGCGATAGAAAAAGCTTTCGAAGATGCAGGTTTTCCGAAGTTTGTTTTCCAGAATTTGAGAATAGGGCATGAGGAAATTAAGACCGTTCTGGAAAATCCGCTTGTCCGCGGTGTGAGTCTTACGGGAAGCGAAAAAGCAGGCAGTGAAGTAGCTGCTCTGGCAGGAAAAAATATTAAAAAATCAATTCTTGAACTCGGTGGCAGTGATGCTTATATAGTTCTGGAAGATTCGGATTACGAAAAAGCTGCGAAAGACGGACCTTTAGCCAAGCTTTCCAACACCGGGCAAATCTGCAATGCGGCCAAAAGATTTATCATCCACGAAAAAATTGAAAACGATTTTTTACCACTGTTTATAAAAGAATACCAATCTTTTCAGCCGGACGATCCATTCAAAATGGAAACCAGGCTGAGCAAAATGGCAAGACCCGACCTGGCCGATGAATTGGAAAATCAGTATAACAAAGCTCTGAACCATGGTGCAGAAGTGGTGATACCGTTACAACGGATTTCTGAAAGCGCATTCCAGCCCGGAATTATACGTGTGAAAGAAGGCAACCTGATTCTTCAGGAAGAATTATTCGGGCCTTTGGCGATTCTTATGACAGGTAGAAACGATGACGAAATCCTGAAATTGGCTAACGATATACCATTTGGTTTAGGCAATTCTGTCTGGACAAGCCATAAAGATCGTGCTCAGTTCTTTATTGACAATCTGGAATCAGGAACGGTTTCTATCAATAAATCCACCAGTTCCGACACCAGGCTACCTTTCGGTGGTGCCAAATCTTCTGGTTATGGTGTAGAGCTATCTCTGCATTCCCTCAAGGAATTTACACAGGTCAAAACTGTAGTTGGAAATATTTAACATAAAAAATCGGAGCTCATTTTTAGCTCCGGTTTTTTTTAGTTCATCGTCATATTATCTTTTGGTTTGGCAGCAAGGATAGAATCTGCCTTTGCTTTTTTCTCCTGTTCGATCTGTTGCACAACGAGTTCCCTGTTTTCCTGCTCCTTGAGAATTTCCGGAATATGAGGCTCAATGATCTTATTCATTTCGTCTTCAGAGATATTGTTGGCCTCTGGAGAGTCCAGTAGTTTTTTCCAGGGTCTGCGCTTTCCCCATGGGTAGTCGCCATACACTATCAGCGGAGTGCCCTTTGCTCTGGTAGTTGCGCCACCTTTGTTCAGGATCCAGATATCGACCCATTTGTACATCCATTGTGCATCTTCTTCCAGCATTCTAAGGCATGAGTGCGATGCCGGATAACCTGGCATGGCGTATTGATGCCATCCGATGCCGTCGAAATTCGCAACGTTTACATTCCATCGGAGTTTCCATTCATCACTCACGGTGGAGATAGCAACTTCTTTTTTCCAGTTTGCGAACATCAGTCCACGTTTAGTTTGCGTTGCCTTTTTGCCCATACTGGTGGGTCCCCATTTTACAAGATTTCCGTATTCATAAACTCCAAAAGCCTGAATCGGATAAGAGAAAAATACGAACTTTTTGACATTTTCAAGGCTTGTAACGTGGCCCGGAAATGGCGAGTAGATGAGAAAATTATCCTCAATTTTTGCAGGAACTACCAGCGTGTCTGCGGCACCAATGTTGGCTCTGTCCAATCTGTTAAGTGCTAAAATGGTGTATAGTTTTTTTCCTGTGAATTCTTTTTTATTCTGAAGAGAAACCGAATCTGTGTTTTTATAAACCCAAGGATAAAAGCCAAAATCTTTCCTCGGAATGACTACATCGGGAACTTTTGGTTTTTCTTCTTCCACTTTTTCCTCGTAGTCCTTTTTCTCGTCGGCTTTCGTAACCTCAGAAGTTGAGCTGCCTTTTTTGTCAGACGTCACGACTTCGTCTTTTTTACATTGAATCAGAAATAAAGAAAAGAACAGTATTAATGCGAATTTTTTGTGATGTAACTGAATGTTCATAGTTTTAATTTGTCTCGCATTAAATTACAAAAAGAATACCATTCAAAACTATAAACATAGATTTGAACCGATGTTAATTTTTAAGAATAATATCCTTAATGATCTTTTTTGCGTGGATTCTGGAGTTCTCAATGAACCAGAGATGGGTGTCCCTTCCACCACAGACCACGCCTGCCAGATAGATACCTTCAACGTTCGTCTCCATGGTTTCCGGATTATATAGCGGATTCTGGCAGTCGTTATTCAATTGAATGCCTATATTTCTAAGGAAATCAAAATCAGGAAGATATCCGGTCATAGCTAGGACAAAATCATTCTCAATTTCCTTAATTTCACCGTGATTTGTTTTAAATATTACGGAATGTGTTTTCACTTCTAGCAGTCCGGCTCCGAAAAAAGCTTTTATGGTGCCTTCCTTAATCCGGTTTTCAATATCCGGTTTTACCCAATACTTAACGCTTTTGGAAATTTCGGTATGGCGGATAATCATCGTTACGTTGCCACCTTTCCGGTAGATTTCCAAAGCGGCATCCACGGCCGAGTTGCTGGAACCTACCACCACAACGTTCTGAAAGGCGTAGGGATAAGGTTCGGTGTAATAATGCTTTACTTTTGGCAAATCTTCGCCGGGAATGTTCATCAGATTGGGAAGGTCATAAAATCCTGTAGCAACAATCACATTTTTAGCGAAATAATTTTGTTTGCTGGTCTCGACTTGAAAAAAGGCAGATTTCCGAATATTGATAACTTTTTCGTACGTTTTGATATTAATATCTTTAGCTCTTGCAATTCCCTGGTAGTATTCCAAAGCATCTTGTCTGCCCGGTTTTGGTTTTGTTGTAATGAATGGAATATCGTCAATTTCCAGCCGGTCTGCTGTAGAAAAAAATGTCATATATAATGGATAGTTGTAGAGGCTGTTCACCACAGTTCCTTTTTCTATAACAATATATTTCAGATTGTTTTTCTTAGCTTCCAGTGCGCAAGCCAGACCGATGGGTCCGCCGCCAATGATTAAGACATCATATAATTCCATTAAGCAAATTTAGTAGTTTGTAGCGGAATTATTACCTGTTTTTCAGCAGAATCCATCCCGTGAATTCTTTATCTGGAAATGTGATCTGGTACCAGTACGTGGACGTAGACAATGGTCTGCCATCCAGTTTTCCGTCCCAAATTAATTCTTGATTGCTGGTTTTGTCCCATATTTTGACGCCATTTTTGTCAAAGATTTTGAGCCTGGAAGCGCTGTCGTATGCGTCAAGACCACGCAGAATCCAACGGTCGTTGCTGCCGTCACCATTAGGGCTGATAACATTGGGTAATTTTACAGACAGTGCTTTCTTTGTTACTCCACGGCATTCCCGGCTTTCGAATTTGACGTAAAATGTGACTACGCCAGGGGTTATAGTTTCAAAAATATTGGATTCCTGAAAATTTACATTATCTACGGAGTACAGGATTTTTTCACCGCCTGTAGCAATGACTTTGTAGCCATTGGTACCGATTGGGACTAGTTGCTGAATCACTGGAACTTCATAGGCTGAAACATCAAAATTATCGGTGTAGCTGCAGAGATTATCTGTGGTGATGGTAAGTGCGTATGACCCAGGATCTTTGGCTGTGATGGTTTCCTTCTTTGAAGTGCTTCCATCCGGAAATTTCCAAACATGATCAATGATCTTTCCTACATCGGGAACATCTTTTAAAGATATATCAGTGCCGGTTCCAGGACAGAAAAAGTATGGGTTTAGTTTAAATTCCGGAACTTTCCTTAGATCAACAGGAAGGATCACCAGGCTTGGACAGAATCCTGCTGCGGTCACTTTCACATAGATGTTAGCATCATCAGATTTTATATACGGATAATTGGATTTATCCGTGGTAATTTCCTTCTCGTTTTTATTGAGATCCTGCATTGATCTGTAGTAGCTGAATGCGGCGCCCGGCGCAATAGCATTTTCATATTGGGTCAGGTCAATGTTTTCTTTGCCGTCGTTACCTTCGTCACACACACTGATTTTATCTTTAAAACCTGGATTGATCTGCGTTTTGTTTCCAGCCACAAGTTCAATCTTTGCGTTGGATTTGTCATCGTAACAGCCCGGCAGACTTTCTAGACGTACAAGGATGGTCTTTGGCAGGACATCGGGCTCATAATTTCTGGGATTTGGGATAGGTTTGTTTGCCGAAAGGTCAGCAGGGCTATCATAAAAACTAAAAATATTTGAAAGATCACTATCTACCGGATTGGTCATCAGATTCGTGTAATCATAGAGGTTGATGTCTGATTTTCCATCCAGATTACTATCGCATAGTGTAATAGGCATAGGACTTATTGGCACCAGTGGTACTTCTATAACTAATGTTAACTTAGCCACAGAATAACAGTGATGATTTTTGTCTTCGAATCTAGCCCACACATTTGACACAGGACTCCGTGGCTCTATCTCATCATTTGGTATTTTTTTATTAGGATGCTCGTTGGCATCTATTTCAGATAGATAAAATGATACATTAATATGGTCAAGAGGGATGATGTTGGTTTTATCAAACATATCAGGAATGCTTTTCCTGAGCTTAAAGTTTACATCTTGATTCAAAGCTTTTGGTTTACATTCTCTAAGCAATCCCGGCTGCAGAATAATAGCTGGTAGGAACTTATTTTTGATGAAAATTTCACCGACCGAAAAACAGCCTTTGGAGGATGAAATCTGGACATAGATATGATAGGAATCTTGCCTTTTAAGGAGAGGATAATCAGCATTAACCGGACTTGAAAATGTTTGATTTACAGGATTGTAATTTTCATAATAGGCAAACGTTACCCCGGCTGCCGCTGCATTCTCATAAAAATAGGACTCATACTGCGAAAGTGAATATAACTCGATGCCGTTATTATTATTGTCACAAACTTTATCCCGAAGATCCAGATTAAGTGGCGCTGTGTTTTTCAGTACAGGCGGCTGATTGAGATAATATTTAATGGTTACGCTACGCACACAATCTCCTTTGACAGCATCTGGAATAGTCAGTTCTGCTTTAACCGGTGTGACAGGATCAGAAAATGTGTAATTATCAATAGTCTTAGCCGGATCAGCCGGATCAAAGTATGTTATTTTGATTGGGTAAGGCGCGATGGTAGCATCATAATCGTGCAGATTTTTATTAGCATTATTATCATTTTTACAAATTTCGATGTCGTTTCTCAGGACTTTTGGATTGTAAAGCTTAATAGTCAGTTTTTTGATAGTGTAGCAACCCTGGCTGTTCTCAAATCGAACAAAATACTCTTTTGAAAGCATATAATTATTGGATGCAAGATCATCTGTTATATCTACTGTTGTCTGAGATTTAGAAGGGTCACCTTCCACAGCATCATCATAATTGTATGGCGTAGAATAAATCAATCTTTTGGATACATCCGATGGAGAAGAAATAAGCATCTCATCTGTGTAGGGGAGAAGATCCTCTCCGAGAAAATCGGATGTCCCATCAAAACAGTAGATTTTCGTAATATCTTTAGCTTCGATTTTGTCGTAGAAAGTAATGTTCATCATGACCTTTGCTGTGGTGTAACATCCTGTGCTAGTGGTTAATCTGGCATAGAGAGTGTAGCTGCCGTTCTGAACATAATTGACAGGATTTGATCCCGTGTCAGCTTCCGCCTGCGAAGGGTGGTAGGTAACAGTGAGGCTGGGATCGGATCTGAGTTTTTGGGTAATCTCATCGAAAATCTGTGGATCCGTTTCTTTTCCGTCAGCGTTATTATCACATAGTGTTCTCGGAATATCCTGCACGTCGGACGGCGTTGTAGGAGCGCTGCCGCCTGGCTTGTAATTGACCAGTATATCATCAGAAAACTGGTAGTTGGTGGAACATATATTGTAAGTTAGTGTTGCATTATAAGTGTCTGTGGCAATGGGATATAAGGAAAAAGGATTATTCCTGGAAATGATCTGTCCGGCGCTGTTTTTCCAGATTATGGCGGGCTTGATCAGATTACCGTTAGGCCGGAATTTCCAGCTTTCCTCCATTGCAGTCCATTCGCCGGTGTCGCGGTCAGTCGGAGCTAGACTTTTGGAGCGGTCAGCGTTGATGATTCCTGCAACCGACATCTTAAAAATGGCAGTAGAGCAGGCCGGTTTTTCGGCAATGTTGATATCGATCTCATTGGTAAACTCATGCAGTACGATCTGTGATGTGGAAGTCTCGGTACAATTAAGAAGCGATACTTTATAGAAGCTGATGACAAAAGATCTGCAAGGCGCGGTTCCGGTTACATTGTAATAAATTTTGCCGCCTTTGGAATAATCGAGAGCCTGTTTTACGCCGAAAATGGCGTTATTGGGAAGGTATGGAGAAAGACTTGCCAAGGTCCAGCCGGGATCTGTGTAAGGATTACTGGCTTGATTGGCAAGCGTAGTATCAAAACTGATGAATCCGTTATTGCTGATAATGATTTTATTATAAGTGCTTCCATAAAAACAAAATCCGAAAGGTAGGTCTATGATACCGGAATATTGATTGTTACGAACCAGATTTAGTTCGGCTCCGGAGTTGTAGATAAGGGTGCTGTCGTAGGCCTGCTTTTGTACTTGGTAAGAATCTGTCTGGTAAACTTTCGGTTCATCGGATTTCAGAGAAATACTTCCGCCTATGCCGCAGCTGTAGTTAACAGTTGTGTTTCCACTAGCATCCGTTGCGGTAATGCTACATTGTTGTGACAGAGAAACTGTGCTGATTACCAATGCAATCAGCACTGCAATTTTTTTCATCTTGAAAAGTGTTTAAACAAAATTACACAAATCAAGATTTACAATGAGTTAATTTTATAAATTTTTTATTGAGTTAGCTAAGGATTCCGGAAACCACTGGTCAGCCTTCTATTCTCAGTCCTCAATTCTTCTATTTGCTTCAGAAGCTTATGAATGATTTCGATGCCGGGTAAATTTACCTCGAGGTCATAATGCCAGTTGGCGAAACGTTCCAAATGTGGCAATTCTTCGTAAATGATGTATTGCACGCTGTTATCTGTTTCAGGATGCAACAATTCCGAATCGATGAGCTGATCCAGAAAACTATAATCGATTTTATACAGCCGGATAACTTCTTCTATGGAGATTCTTTCGTTCATTACTTGGAATTTTTAAGTTGTTGAAACAGTACTTTTTGTCGGTCGGTGAGATTCGTTGGTATTTTTACATTGTATGTCACATACAGGTCTCCGGATTGTCCTTCCTGTTTATAAACGGGGAAACCTTTGCCTTTCAGTCGCACTGTGGTACCGTTTTGCGTTTCCGGTTTTACTTTAAGATTGACCGAGCCATCCAATGTTTGAATAGTAATATCTCCACCCAAAACAGCCGCATAAAGGTCAATGTCCACAGAAGTTCTCAGATTGTCTCCTTCCCGTTTAAAATCTTTGTCTTCCGCAATGTTGAAGGTAATGTACAGGTCACCGTTCGGGCCACCATTCACGCCAGGATTTCCGTGACCTTTTAGTTTGATCTGCTGGCCGTCGTAAACTCCAGCCGGAATCGTGATGCGAACTTTTTTAGCATTGATGTCGAAAGTCTGCTGATGTGTTTTGGCTGCATCTCTCAGGCTCAGCGTCAGTTCTGCCGAGACATCCTGACCTTTGAATTTACCGCTTGCGCTACCTCTAGAACTTCTGCCAAAACCGCCACCGGCTCCTCCAAACATCGATTGGAAAAAATCCGAAAAGTCTTCACCCTCGCCAAAATCGGCTCCCGAAAAGCTGGCACCGCCAGAGTTCCCGGAATATTGCTGCTGTCTCTGCTTTTGCTGGGCGCGCTCATACTCCTCGCCATGTTTCCAGTGTTCGCCGTATTTGTCATACTTCGCACGGTTTTCTGGATGGCTCAGCACTTCATTCGCTTCGTTGATTTCCTTGAATTTTTTCTCCGCTTCCTTATCATTCGGGTTCATATCCGGATGATACTTCCGCGCCAGTTTCCTGTAAGCCTTTTTGATGTCGTCCGCAGATGCATTTTTTTCAAGTCCAAGAATTTTATAATAATCGATGAATGCCATAAGATCAATTGATTTTTATCAAAATTTGCAGTTCTAAGTTAAGAATTGTTAGGATAAACCCAAATAGAACGTCCGATATTTTTTGGGAGCACTGGGTTTCAGGTTCCTTTCACGTTTCCAGCCCGTTTTCCGCTGTATCTTTTGGTGGGCGCTCGGTCGGCTTCGCTACGCTGCGCCGCCTCGCTTCCACCAAAAGGATGCCGCTGCAACCGGGGCTATGTTGAGGTTTTGTCTTTCATATCGACAAAAACAAACTCTATGCATCCCAAACCTTGCAACCCGCACCTCGAACCTGGCACCTCGCATCCCAAACCTATTTCTGCTCCACCCAAATCAATTCCGAAGTATTATAGCCAATTTCCTTGGCCTTGTCCAAAAATTGTTTTTTGATATTCTCCGGAATCGTTTTTTCTCTCGAAAGAATCCAAATATATTTCAGGTTATTGCCGACCACCAAAGCGTATTTGTAATCATCCGCCAATTCGATGACGTTATAGCCAGCCCAGAAAGGTTTGAAGAACGAAACTTTAAGTCTTGCCTCGTTTTCAGAATTCACAAACCGTGCTTCGCCAATGCTTTCCTTCCATTCGTTTTTGACATAATCATAACCTCGGTTATCCACCTTGATGCTGCCATCCGGATTTTTTGAATAAGTGGCGGTGACCTGATTCATATTGCGCTCAAATTTATAATCGAATCGGGCAATTTCATACCATTTTCCCAAATATTTATCAGCATCAAAATTCTGGACTGCTTGTGCTTTATCAGGAATCCCGACTGAGCAGGAAGTAAGAGCTAATATTCCGATAATTCCAATAGAAACAGGAATTATAATCTTTGTAAATGACTTTTTCATAATGGAGTTTATTTGCCTCACGCATTCAAAAATAATTCCAATAAAATGCTTGTTGATTAAAAATTTTATGCACGCAATACGGAATCGAATATTTGATTATTTTTACAGTAATAAAAGTTAAAAAATTAAAAATCAATGAAAATAAAATTACTTTCTTTACTTTCACTCGTTGTGTTTCATCAGGCTTATGCGCAATCAGATAAATTTTATGCTACTACAGATTCAAAAAATGCAGAAGCACTGAAGAACAAGTTTCCGGAAGACGTTGAGATTATCACTTCCAATGACAATAGTTCCGCAGTTCATCTCAGCAAAAAGGCTGCAGAATTTCTTCATCACAATGTCATCACGCACGGACCGGGCTATGTCTACAAATCTTCTCAGGAAGAAGCGGTTTCTGCCATTAACAAATCCAGAAGAGAAAATAAGATCCTGGCGTTTACAATAGATCAGGATGCTGTGGTGATGTCGGCGATAGCAAAAGTGAGTGCGGAAAATATCAAAACGCATATTCAGACTTTGGAAAATTACGGAACGCGTCATCATACCACGGCCAAAGCAAAAACTGCCATCCAGGATCTAAGAACCAAATGGCAGGCTCTGATCACAGCTTCCGGAAGAACGGATGTTTCTGTCAGGATCGTCAATCACATGGGAACTACGATGCCTTCTTTGATTTTGACTATCAACGGTTCCACTTCTCCAAATGAATATGTGATTGTTGGTGGTCACATGGACACGATTACCAACAATGTGAACAATGCGCCCGGCGCCGATGATGATGCGTCCGGAATTGCCACGATTTCCGAAATGATCCGGGTGCTGTTGGATATCAATTACAGGCCTTCCAAAACGGTCGAATTTATGGCCTATGCTGCGGAGGAAATCGGTTTGGTAGGCTCATCGGAGATTGCGCAGGATTATGCGCTTAACAACAAAAATGTGGTTTCAGTTGTCCAGTTCGATATGACCAATTACAAAGGTTCTTCCAAGGATGTTTATCTGACGACTGACCCGTATAACAGCAATGACCTGAACCTTTTTTTGATCGAATTGATGGAACGCTACAACAAAACCGGTGCACACGCATTCACTTATGGCAATACGATTTGTAATTATGGCTGTTCAGACCATTTCAGCTGGGCGGATAATGGTTATGATGCCGCTTTCCCTTTCGAAGCATCGTTTTCTCAATACAACCCGAATATCCATACGACAAGTGACAAATTATCCAATATGGGCAACAGCGCCACTCATGCTGCAAAGTTTGCAAAACTTGGATTGGAATTTATCATCGAAACATCGAAAGGTTCTGTTTTAGGAGTTTCTGATGCGTCTAAGTCATCAGTCCATATTGCTGTCAAAGATAAATTCCTGAATTATCAATTTGGAAACGAAGCTGTGGAATCGCTCATCATACTTGATACTAGCGGACGAAAGTTGTCAGAATCCAAAAATCTTCTTTCAATTGGGAAAATCGATTTGAATCCATTGAGTGCAGGATTTTATCTCGCCGTTATCAATACTCAATCGGGAAAAGTAATTACTAAGAAGTTTATTTTGGAATAATCATTAACTAAAAAATTAAAAAGCGAAAACATGATATTTTCGCTTTTTTTTGGTGTAAAATTAATATTTTTAGTGTTCGGGAGCCAGTTCTACAATCAGGCCTTCCAGTTCCGGTGTCACAGGAATCTGGCAGCCTAGTCTGCTGTTGGGTTTCACATTGAAGGCTTCGGCGAGCATAGCATCCTCGTCCGGCAGCATTTCCGGGAGTGGCGTATTTTCGCTCAGGATATAACACTGGCAGGACGCGCACATCGCCATTCCGCCGCAGATTCCTATGGTTCCTTCTTCCGCCAATTCGTAGGCGCGGACTACTTCCATCAGGCTCATTGCCATGTCCGTTGGTGCTGCTATCGTGTGAGAAACGCCTTCTCTGTCTATGATTGTAATATTAACGTCTGACATGTTGCAAAGATACAAGTTATAATAAAACAAAAAGAGAATCGCAGTGATTCTCTTTAAAAATTATTTAAGAATTTATTTTAATCGATGGCTTTCACCACCGCTTTCTCGGCTTCTTTTCGGGTTCCGTCAAAACCATCTACGCCGCTTACGGTCGTATATTTCAGGACGAATTTTTTTCCCGGATTCAGTCGGTTATAAACACTTTGAACCATTAGGGTTGCCTCGTGGAATCCGCAAAGAATCAGTTTTAATTTACCAGGATAAGTATTGATGTCGCCAATGGCGTAGATGCCGTCAATATTGGTTTGATAATCCAGTGCGTTGTTGACTTTGATGGCATTTTTTTCAATCTCCAATCCCCATTCCGCCAATGGTCCCAGCTTCGGTGTCAGTCCAAATAGCGGGATCAGATAATCCGTTTCGATCACAGATTTTTCTCCGTCTTTTTCTATTTCGATAGCTGTCAATGTTTCGTCACCAATCAATCCTGTAACTTCAGCAGGTGTGATGAGATTAATTTTTCCCTGATGTTTCAGTTCAGTCACTTTTTCCACCGAATCCAATGCGCCACGGAACTCGTTTCTTCTATGAATCAAGGTCACTTCAGAAGCCACATCGGCCAGGAAAACTGACCAGTCCAAGGCAGAATCTCCGCCACCGGCAATCACAATCTTCTTATCACGGAACATTTCCGGTTCTCGCACAAAATACTCCACACCGTTTTCTTCGTATTTTTCAATACCTTCCAGCTCGGGTTTTCTTGGGTCAAAGCTTCCCAATCCTCCGGCAATGGCAATGGCTTTACCTTTGACCTTCACACCACGGCTTGTCGTTACTATAAAGTCGCCTTCCTCCGTTTTTTCATAGCTTACGGCTTTTTGAGCCAAAGAAAATTGAGGTTCGAACTGCTTAATTTGTTCCATCAGATTATCCACCAGCACACCGGCATCCACACTTGGAAATCCCGGAATGTCAAAGATTGGTTTTTTGGGATAGAGCTCTGTGAGCTGTCCACCAGGCTGTGGCAGCGCATCGATGAGATGGCATCTTAATTTTAACAATCCTGCCTCGAAAACGGCGAAAAGACCTGTAGGACCGGCGCCTATGATGATGATATCTGTTTCAAACATTGATATAATTTTTGGAATAGCAAATTTAAGGATTAAATATGATTTTAGAATGATTCTAAAGTATGATATTGATAAGCATTTATAAAAAGTTTAAACATGCTTCATAATGAAGCATAGATAAAGCGATTACAATTAAACCCAATCTAAAAAAGCGATTCAAATGAATCGCTTTTTATCAGTTTTATCCTTATTTTATTTGGTTTTCTTATCAAATGATAAGATTTTTTCAAAACATTTGATGTAAATTTGTGCTTTCATCATTTGTGTTTTTAACCCCTGATCATGACTTGGTTTATGACAGGGGTTTTTTTCTAGGCGTTACGTCTGATGAGTGCCATGTAAAATCCGTCGTAGCCTTCGCTCGGCATTATTTTTTCGTCTTTGATCAGCGTAAAGTCAGGATTATTGTCCAGAAAGGTTTTCACCTGCTCATTGTTTTCAGAAGGAAGAATGGAACAGGTAGCATAGATCATCTGTCCGCCTTTTTTCAGGATCTTTGAGTAATCCTGCAAAATCTGTTGCTGCTCACCTTTGATCCGGTCTATAAAATCCTGATCTATTTTCCATTTGGAATCCGGATTTCTTTTTAACACACCCAATCCCGAACATGGTGCGTCAATCAGAAGCCGGTCAGCCTTTTCATGAAGTCTTTTAATTACTTTATTATCGGAAATCAATCTGGTCTCGATATTGTGTGCGCCGGCTCTTTTAGCACGTCTTTTCAGCTCGGCCAGTTTCCATTCGTAAATGTCTAGGGCAATGATCTGGCCTTTGTTTTTCATCAATGCTGCTAGGTGCAGCGTTTTTCCGCCAGCACCGGCGCAGGCATCTACCACACGCATTCCTTCCTTCACATCCAGCAATTCCCCAATTTTCTGTGAACTCGCATCCTGAACTTCAAACAATCCGTCTTTGAAAGCTGAGGTGAGGAAAACATTCTTCTTCTCTTCCAGCTGCACGGCATCAGGATAATTTTTGATGGCAAAGGATTCTACGTTTTCGTCTTTGAGATCTGCAATCAGTTCCTTCGGCGTTGTTTTCAATGTGTTGGTTCGC
The DNA here is from genome assembly GCA_913778505.1 of uncultured Chryseobacterium sp. Taxonomy (GTDB): domain Bacteria; phylum Bacteroidota; class Bacteroidia; order Flavobacteriales; family Weeksellaceae; genus Epilithonimonas. The sequence goes on along the minus strand of CAJYWD010000021.1, from coordinate 7,233 downwards.
AATACTGTGGGCGCCTGTTCGTTGAGCGCAATCATCTCCTTCTCCCAGTTTCTGCCCAGTTCTTTTTCCAGCGTTTCTGCCAGCCAGTCCGGGATTGAGAATTCAATCGCTTTGGTCGGTACTGTTCCTTTTTTCAGTTTAGTAAGAATGTCGGCGACTTTGATGCCGTCAAATTCCTCAAACTTTTTATAATGTGTTTTGCTCCAAAGCAGATAGGCCAGGATCATTTTGTAAACATTGTTAGGCTTCACACCTTCGCCCATGTAATATTCCAGGCGTTTTTTCCAGCGGATAATGTTGTAGAAGATTTCGGAAACCACTTTACGGTCTTCGCTGCCCCATTTTTTATGAGATTTCAGAAGCCGTTCAATGACTTTGTCTGCGTATTTTTTGTCTTCAAAAAAAGTTTCCTGAAGCGAATCGTGAATCCCAATCAGGAGATTTCGGTGAATTAATTCCATTGAATTTAAAATAAATTTGAGGATAGATAGGCAATCCGGTATCATCATGAAATGAGTTAGAAACGCTACTTATCTATTTTGCAAAGGTACTGAAATAAATCTTCATTCGATCTATCACAATTCTTGCCTCAAGACAAGTGAAAGCGGATCATCACTGTTTTAAATTTGTGTTAATTTTATCAAAAGTGTTTAAATTAATTGTTTAACAATTTTGTCAAATATAAAATTAGATCTAAATTTGCACAAAATTGTTTAACAAAAATGTCAAATCAATCCAAGAAAGACCAGACTCAGGAACTGATCAAGGAAACAGCGAAGCATCTTTTCTTTGTGCAGGGACGTTTCGCTGCTACCACACAGGAAATTGCAGATGAGGCTGGGGTTAACAGAACTTTGATCAACTATTACTTCCGCTCCCGCGATAATCTGATTCAGATTGTCTTTGATGAAGCGCATAAGGTGGAAAAAGAAAAGTCGGAAATTATCATGAGGTCTGACCTGACTTTTAAAGAAAAAATTTCCAGATTCATAGAAGGAAGCTTGGAGACGAGCCTAAAATATCCTTACCTGGAAACCTATATCGTCTCGCAGCTGAATAATGGGAGTTGCCATAAGAAAGATGTGGAAGAGGAAGAATTGAAACAGCTTTATAAAGATATTGAGAAAGAGATGGCACTCGGAAATATTGAAAAAATGGAACCTATGCAGTTTATCCTCAATATGATCTCTCTTCTGGTGTTTCCTAGTGCTGTGCGGCCGTTGATTATGGAAAATCTGGCAATCAGCGAGACAGAATTCAACCGCCTGATCGCGGACAGAAAAGATATCATCCTTAAGTTATTGTTCAAAAATTAAAGAATTAGCTTAAAGTATTTCTTCACTGCGAACGTTTATCAAAACTAAATAGAAAAAATTAACTTATAATAAATTATGAATAGAAAACGTATAACTGCTACCGTCCTAAAATCAGGCTTGTCCGCAGTGTTTATGATTTTCGGCTTTACTTCCGGTTTTGCGCAGCAGACGGTGACCTTGAAACAGGCAATAGAATATGCTCTGCGAAACAAGACCGACGCGCTGAAGGCTAAGCTGGAAGTAACTAATGCAGATTACAAAATTGCAGAAGCTAAAGCCGGTGCGCTTCCAAAAATCAATGGAACAGCGAATCTGACGTACAATCCCATCTTACAGAAAAGTGCCTTGCCGGGAGACATTTTCGGAGCGCCAGGAACTACAGTATTGGTTCCATTTGGACAGAAATGGATTGCCGGCGCAGGTGTTCAGTTGCAACAAGCTCTGTTTAATCAGCAGGTTTTTATCGGGTTGAAAGCCGCAAAGTCGACCAAAGAATTTTACCAGCTGAATGCCGACCTTACTGATGAGCAGATCATTGAAAGAGTTTCTAACGCTTATTTCCAGGTTTTCACGGTCGAACAAAATCAGGAAACGCTCGAAAGCAGCTACGCAAGCACGGAAAAAGCAAGAAATATTATTAAAAGTTTGTTTGACAACGGTTTGGCAAAGAAAATTGATCTTGATAGAACCAATGTTAATCTTACCAACATCGAGACCAACATCAAGCAAACAAAGAATGGTGTGAATCAGGCCAAAAATGCTCTGAAGTTTTACATGGGAATGCCAATTGAAAAGGACATTCAGCTTGTGAAAGAAGATATGGAAATTACGCCGCATCTTTTGGAAAATACTTTGAGTACTGATAACAGAACTGAAGTGAAGGTTTTGCTTAAAAACAGGGAATTATTGGAGTATAATAAAAAAGCAACCGAGGCTGCATATTATCCTACAGTAAATCTTACTGCAAATTACAGCTGGCAAGGCCTTGGTGAAAAATTTCCACTGACCAATGGCAGATCCAACGGCGTTTATTGGTCAGATTATTCCGCAATAGGTCTGGGAGTCAGCATTCCGATCTTTAATGGTTTCGCTACCAAATCCAAAGTGCAGCAGGCACAGATTGATTTGGATAAAGTGAACTTAGACATTCAGGAAACTAAACTAAGTCTGGACCTGGCTTATCAGAATGCCAAATCGCAAATTGAAAACAGCCTTTCCACTTTGGAAAATCAGAAAGCTAATGTTACACTTGCTGAGGATGTTCTTGCCAATACAAGAAGCAATTATCAATATGGACTGGCAACATTGACAGATTTGCTGGATGCGGAGAATTCTTTGGTACAAGCCAAAAATAATTATACCAACGCCATTCTGGATTATAAAATCGCAGAAATCCAGTATTACAAATCCAGAGGTGAGCTTAAAACTTATTTAAAATAAACTACTAAATAAATATTTCAAATGAAAAAAACTCTAATATATATCATTGTTGCTGCAGTTCTGGTTGGTCTGGCTGCCTATAAAATTGTCGATAACAAGAAGAAGCAGGAAGCTGAGGTAAAAGAAGTGGCCAAGCAGGTGGATAAAATCAATGTGAATGTGGTGACGGTTTCAAGACAAGATGTCAATACGGATTATTCTGCGAACGGAACTTTCATCCCGAAACAGGAATCTAACCAATCGGCAGACATTGCCGGACGTGTGGTGAATGTTTATGTAAAAGAAGGTTCTCGGGTGAGCGCAGGTCAGGTTTTGGCAACGATTAAAAAAGATGCTATCGAAGTAGATGCGACTCAGGCTCAGAACAATTTGCAGAATGCCATTATTGATAATCAGCGTTATGAAAATGCCTTCAAAACTGGTGGTGTGACCAAGCAACAGTTAGATAATTCCAGACTTCAGCTTAAAAATGCACAGGCTGCAGTGAGAGCTCAGGGCGTGAGAATTAATGATGCCAGCGTAAGAGCAGGAATCAGCGGGACAATCAACAAAAAAATGGTGGAACCTGGAATGGTGGTTGCTACAGGAACAGCGTTGTTCGAGATTGTCAATATCAATTCACTGAAACTTTCTGTTTTGGTGGACGAAAGCCAGGTCGGAAGAATACAAATTGGACAGGAGGTTAACATCAATGTCAACGTATTGCCGGAAGAAAAATTCACAGGAAGAATTACGTTCATTGCGCCTAAAAGTGATGCTTCTCTGAACTTCCCGGTCGAAATCGAAGTTCAGAACAGAGGAAATCTGAAAGCTGGTATGTACGCCACAGCGGTTTTCCAAACCAACCACGGCGCGGAAACCCAGAATATGCTGACGGTTCCTGCAGAAGCTTTTGTGAATGGTGTGAGTTCCGGGCAATTGTTTATTGTGAATAACGGAACAGCCAAACTCATCAAAGTGACCACCGGAAAAGTTTATGGAGATAAAGTTCAAATCCTGAGCGGACTGAATGGCGGCGAGCAGGTTATCACCAGCGGACAAATCAACCTGGACAATGGTTCAAAAATCAATATCGTAAAGTAATCAGAAGATGAAGTTAGCAGAAATATCCATTAAGAGACCGTCACTCGTCATCGTATTATTTACGATTCTGACGCTGGGAGGTCTATTGAGTTACTCTATGATGGGGTACGAATTGATTCCGAAGTTTGAAACCAATATGGTGACGATTTCCACGGTGTATCCGGGAGCGTCGCCAAGTGAGGTGGAAACCTCGGTTACCAGGAAAATTGAAGATGCCGTTGGTTCCCTGGAAAATGTTAAAAAGGTAGAATCATCCTCTTACGAAAGTCTTTCGGTGATTATGGTTCAGCTGAATCCGGGTGCCGATGTCAACTATGCTTTGAATGATGCCCAGCGTAAGGTGAATGCTATTATTGCAGACCTTCCGGATGATGCCGATGCGCCTTCGCTTAATAAATTCTCATTGGATGATTTACCGATTATCACAATGAGTATCTCCAGTGATAAACTGAACAGCAAGCAACTTTATGACCTTCTCGATAAAAAGATTGAGCCGATATTTTCCCGTGTGAACGGTGTGGCGCAGGTAGATTTGATTGGTGGTCAGGAGAGAGAAATTCAGGTCAATCTGGATGAGAAGAAACTTCAGGGTTATGGTCTGGCAATCTCCGACGTTCAGCAGGCGATTTTGTCCTCGAACCTGGATTTTCCGACTGGTGCATTAAAGACAAGAACTTCAAAATCTACAATTAGACTTGAAGGAAAATATAAATCCGTTCAAGAACTGAACAACCTTGTGATTTCGTCCAAAGACGGTGCGCAGGTAAGATTATCTGATATTGCTACGGTTTTCGATTCCCAGAAAGATGTGGAAAAAGTGGCAAGATTCAACCAATTGCCAACGATCTTGATGCAAATCAAAAAGCAATCGGATGCCAATGCGGTTTCAGTTTCGGAAAGCATCACGAAAACGGTGGATGAGGTGATGAAAAACTACGCAGCTCAGGGTGTAAAAGTTAAAATTGTGGATGACAGCACAGACTTTACCTTGGAAGCTGCCAACCACGTTATTTTTGATTTGTTCCTTGCAATTGTTCTGGTAGCTGTGGTAATGTTATTGTTCCTTCATAATATCAGAAATGCCTTTATCGTAATGGTTTCCATTCCTGTTTCATTGATTGCGACATTCATCGGGATGAATCTTATGGGTTACACCTTGAACTTAATGAGTTTACTTGGACTATCATTGGTGGTTGGTATTCTCGTGGATGATGCGATTGTGGTTCTGGAAAACGTTTACCGACACATGGAAATGGGAAAAAGCCGAATCCGTGCCGCTTACGATGGTGCCGCTGAAATTGGATTTACAGTTTCCGCCATTACATTGGTAATCGTGGTGGTATTCTTGCCGATTGCGATGAGTACAGGTTTGGTGGCGAATATCCTGGCGCAATTCTGCGTCACGGTGGTAATCGCAACATTATTCTCATTGTTGGCATCGTTCACGATTATTCCTTGGCTATCTTCAAGATTTGGGAAACTGGTTCATTTGACCGGGAAAAATCCTTTTGAGAAATTCATCCTTTGGTTCGAGAAACAATTGGACAAATTCACGCACTGGATTACAGGAATCCTGGAATGGTGTCTGAAAACGACATTGAGAAGGATAATGACCGTTATTGTAACTTTTCTTGTTCTGATAGGTTCGTTCATGCTGGTTGCATTCGGATTCATCGGTGGCGAATTCTTCCCGAAAATGGACAGAGGTCAGTTCTTGGTTCAGATGGAATTGCCAAAAGATGCGTCAGTTGAGAAAACCAACCAGGTGACTTTGGAAGTTGAGAGGTTCCTTAGAAATGATAAAGATGTTGTGGATTTGATTACAACAGTTGGTCAGCAATCTACAGGTTTTGGTGGTGCGCAGGCAACACTTTACCAATCGGAAATTCAGGTGATTCTGACAGACAAATCAGAACGCTCTGAAAGTACCGATATCAAATCTGCCAAAATCAAAAGAGCGTTGGCCGAAAAGTTCACAGGCGTTGAATTTAAGACGGCGCCAATTGGTTTGATGGGAGCAGACAATGCGCCGATTGAATTGGTAGTAACGGCTCAGGATAATGAAACCGCAAATAAAGAAGCAAACCGAATTCTTGCCTTATTGAAGAAAGTGCCTGGTGCTGTAGATGCGGAATTATCCACTGATACAGGAAATCCGGAGGTTCAGGTGAATATTGACAGAGATAAAATGTCTTCTTTGGGACTGAATCTTTCCAGTGTAGGACAGACGATGCAGACTGCGTTCAACGGAAATACAGACGGAAAATTCCGTGCCGGTGAATATGAATATGACATCAATATCCGATTTGGTGACCTTAACAGACAATCGATTGATGATGTTAAAAACCTGATGTTTACCAATCCAAGAGGTGAGCAGATTCGGTTGAGCCAATTTGCTGAGGTGAAAATGGGTTCTGGTCCGAGTTTGCTGGAACGTAGAGACAAAGCGCCTTCCGTAAAAGTAAAATCGAAGGTGGTTGGGCGGCCTGTTGGTGATGTTGCGAATGAATGGGCAGCGATGTTTATGGAAAACGAAAAAACAAAACCTGCTGGTGTGGAATACATCTGGAGCGGTGATATGGAAAACCAGACCGAAGGTTTCGGTACTTTAGGAATTGCATTGATGGCGGCTATCGTGTTGGTTTACCTGGTAATGGTGTCGCTTTATGACAGTTTTGTGTATCCTTTTGTGGTATTGTTCTCAATTCCGCTGGCATTAATAGGTGTAATGTTAATTCTCGCACTGACTGGCAACTCGCTGAATATCTTTACCATGCTTGGTATGATTATGTTGATTGGTCTCGTGGCAAAGAATGCCATCCTGATTGTTGACTTTACCAACATGCGAAAAGCAGCCGGATCTACCACGCACGATGCTTTGATTCAGGCCAATCACGCACGTCTACGTCCGATCCTGATGACAACGATTGCAATGATTTTCGGGATGTTGCCGATTGCCCTGGCAAGTGGAGCAGGAGCCGAGATGAACAAAGGATTGGCCTGGGTAGTTATCGGTGGATTGACATCTTCACTATTCCTGACATTGATTATTGTTCCGGTAGTTTATTCCTTATTTGACTCCATTTTGAGAAGAATGGGCAAGCATGAAAAAATAGATTATGAAGCTGAAATGAAAGCCGATTACGAACACAAGGAACTTAGTGATGACGGATTTACTCCGAAGCACGTAGATTAATATAATTAATTAAGTTAACCGAGAAGAATCCGTCTCACAACCGAGGCGGATTTTTTTGGTTGTAATTGTTATTTTTTTTCGTATATTTATATCTGATAATCAGATATTTGTTTATGAATTTCAAGCATTACAATCAAAATCAGCTGGTGCTTTTTCCTTACAGTTTTGAGGATTTGATTCCTGAAAATCATCCCGTGC
>CAJYWD010000020.1 GCA_913778505.1 uncultured Chryseobacterium sp. | reverse complement strand
GGAAAAACTGGATGACTACCAGCGGAGCAAAACGGCTTCCAGCATGGGAAAAATAATTTAATTAAGATTTAGAAAAAATTTCTCCAAGAATAATTCCCGCAGACATAGAGACATTAAGGCTTTCGGTAGTTTGATGTTTGCCGAATCTCGGAATGGTTACCATTTTGTTTATCAATGATTCCGTGGATGGACGGATGCCATTGCCTTCATTACCAAATATGATCGAAAATTTTTCAGGAAATTCTGTCCTGTAAATAGTCTCACCAGCCATATCAGTTCCTAAAATCGGGTGCTGATATTTTTTTAAATACGCTTCAATATCCAGATATACGACATTGACCCGCAGAAAAGATCCCATGGTAGCCTGAATGACTTTCGGGTTATAAAGATCTACGGTGTCAGGGCTGCAGATGATCTGTTCTATTCCAAACCAGTCAGCCAGCCTGATGATAGTGCCAAGATTCCCGGGATCCTGTAGACCATCGAGGATAATCTGAATGTTAGTTTCTAATACCTTAGTCTCCGCGGGAATTTCACATAGCGCCAAAGAATCTTTGGGATTTTGAAGAAAACTGATCTTTTTCAATTCCGCAGGAAGAATCGTGTGGATGTTGGTTTCGCTGATGTCCAGAAGTTCAGGATTGATGGAATACACGTTATTGATCGCGTATCCGGAATTTGGGAGTTCTTTTATGATTTTATTACCTTCAACTAAAAACAAATTGTATTTTTGCCTGTATTTCTTCTTGTCCAGAGATTGTATTATCTTAATAGTATGAGCCGTAAGCATATCAACAAATATTTTCAAAAGTATCATATATTTTATTATTCCGCAATTCTTGGAGTGTTTTTGTATGCGTGCAACGCCACCAGGAAAGTCCCCGACGGAGATTACCTGCTCACGCAGAATAATTTTAAGTATACGGACGGAAAGATTTTTTCTGATGAGATTCCTGAGCTTGTAGCCCAAAAGCCGAATAAAAAGACGCTGTTTGTGGTACCAATGAGCCTCTATCTTTACAATAATGCTGATCCGAAATACGACACCATTCTCAAGGAATATATGACTTATCCAAACGAAATGCGAAATCAAAAACTCAGAGATTCGCTTTTCGTAAAATATGGCCATCCCGAGTACGTGGGGAAAAATCTTTTCTGGAGCCGTTTCTGGCACACAGTCGGTCAGCCTCCTGTCATTTACAGTGATGCGAAAACCAAACAGAGTGCGAAGAGTATCAACAACCGGCTTATAAACAGAGGTTATTGGGACGCCGAGGTCAAAACTACTGTCAACCGTGATTCTGCAGCCAAAAAAGCACAGGTCGATTATATCATTACCCATAAAGATCCCACGCATATCAAGGCGTATTTTTACAATATTCCTGACGCCAATGTCCGCAGCATCTATGAGTCAAGAATAGATAAAAGTTTTGTAAAGCAAGGCGATATTCTGGACGAAAGTGCGCTGGAAAAGGAAATCACACGCATTAATGACATCATGAAGGAGGAAGGTTATTACAAATTCAACAATGATAACCAGAATATTTATTTTGTGGCAGATTCATTGCAAAGCCGGAAAAATGTACCTCTTACCATGCATATTCACAGGGATTCTGCCGATACGCCTTACAAGAAATCAACAATTGGAAAAATCAGGGTTTCGGTAGCAAGAACGCTGAACCGCGCTGAAAATCTTCCCTTGAAGGACAGTTTGCGTGGTATCAATATAGAGAGACAGGACAGTGCTTACACGCTGCAATCGCTTTGGTTGCCGGTGATTCTTTCTCCGGGAGAAGTTTATAAGCAGGCCAATCTGGATCTTACGCGTAGGAATCTCCTGGCAATGAACAATTTCACGATTCTCAAAGCCACAGACGATTTCAGAAAGGGCTCGGATAGTATTGTGGATGTAGAATATGTGCTTCGCCCGCTTTCTAAATATGAGATGAATTTCGCAACCGATATTCACTATTCACAGATCCTCAATTTTGGTTTTTCACCGTCTATTGATCTTACGACGCGGAATGTTTTTGGTGGCGCAGAAAACCTTATAACCAGTTTCTCCGGCGTTATCGGAACCACGAAGGATTCTAAAAAGGAAGACGCCATCTTCAATGCATACGAGCTTTCTGCTCAGGCTTCCTTGCAGTTTCCAAGATTGCTGGTGCCTTTCCGGAAATACTACAAGTTGGTGCCAAAGCGCTATTCGCCGATTACGAATATTAACCTTGGCGCATCAGTTCAGAATAATATCGGATTGGGAAGGATCAACTTCAATACAGGTCTCACTTATTCTGCTAATGTGAATGACGGCCGCGTCCTGCATCGTCTTACGCTGTTCAATACGCAGCTCAGTTTGACTCAAAATAAAGACAGTTATTACGATTATTTCCCTGCTGATAATGAGATCCGGCAAAACGTTTTTAATTTATATGAAGTAGATCATCCGGGAACTATTGGTAATTATTCGTACGATCAGATCACTGAGATGATTGCCGGCGATAGCGCTTTCATCGGTAAGCTTTTGGCGAATGACTCCAACCTGCTTTATAACTATCTGCAAACTCTTTATAACAAAGAAAGGCAGACACAGGATGTGATTATTTCTTCGCTTATTTATAATTTTGTTTATAATGAAATTGGCAAAAAAGAGTATGCCAACCCATTCTTCTTCAGTGGTAAGGTAGAACTAGCCGGAAACTTTCTGAATATGATTTCCAAAAAAGAAACCAATTATCTGGTCTATGGCGATACGAAAACAATTTTCAATATTCCATTCTCCCAATTCATCAAATTCGATTTTGACTTTAAGAAATATTTTACGTTTTTCCAGGATAGAGCTAAGCCGCATACACTGGCTTTCCGCCAGTTCGTGGGAATAGGAATTCCTTATGGTAATTCCAGCGAGATGCCTTTTATCAGATCCTATTTCAATGGTGGCGCGTATGATATCCGTGCATGGGTTGCTTTTGGCGGATTGGGACCGGCAGACTCTCAGCTGGACCGCCGCGTGCGTGCATACGCCATGGATAATGTTAAGCTGACCACAAGTGTAGAATACCGTTTGCCCTTAACGGATATGTTTGAAGCGGCCATTTTTACTGACGCCGGAAATATCTGGGGACTTCGTGATAACGGTTTTGGAGATCAGTTCAAGTTCAAAAAATTCATCAGCCAAATGGGTGTCGGTAGCGGTTTTGGTCTGCGGCTGAATATTGCTTATGTTACTTTAAGATTCGATTTGGCGTATAAAATGCATGACCCGAATCAGCCTGCGGGCGAACGTTGGGTGATTAACAAAATCAAACCGTTGCAGCCAACTTTCAACTTTGCTATCGGTTATCCTTTCTAAAATTAAAATTAATGCGCTGGTTCAGATTCTTAATACTCGCTGTTATTGCTTTGGTAGGAATATATTCCCTGTCCATGAACTTCGTGGACGAAAGTAAAAGTTTTACCCATCGTTCCCAGATCGATTATCCTGTTGACAAAGTTTTTCCTCAGTTCAATAACCTCCAGAAATTTGTGGCTTGGAATGATTTTTTTACCTCAAAAAAGGGACTTTCGTATTCGTTTTTCTCGCCATACGAAGGCATCGGCAGTTCAATGAAATTTTCTGATAAAGCGAACGAGGAATTTGGCGATCTATTTATCCGCTACTCCAATCTTAACAGAACGCTTCGCTATCAACTATTTGAGGGTGAGAATGAAAATCCTTATCTTATTGATGTAAAATTTGTTCCAAAAGGTAATGTGACCCAAATGTACTGGAATATTCACACGCCAAAACGAAGCTATATGGAGCGCGCCATGAACCTCGTAGCACAGGATTTTTTTGTGAATAATATAGACAAGAGCATGAAAAACCTTTATCAGCTTCTGGGTAATAAAGTTAATAAAGATCTGCAGCTGGCATCAATCAAATATGACAGTATAATGGTGGGAAACAGGGAAGGGGCTTTGCTTTTAGGAGTTAATGTGAGTACAAGAAATGCTAAGGATATGCTTTTTAAAAATGTCATGATGAATCATGGTAAAGTCGTCAATTTCGTTCAGTCTGACCTTGGGAAAAAGGAGGATGAGTTTGGAATGCCCGTGATGCTGACCAATGCTGCCAATCTTAAAGATAAGGAAATATCTTATTTCTACGGCGTTCCGCTTTCCAAAAGAGTTGCTGTGAGTGATAATAACTTTACCTTCCAGACAATTAATGCTTCGCCAGTTTACTATGTTTACTTTCAGGGCAAGTACGACAATCGGGTAAAGGATATACAGGAACTGATGAAGAAGGCTAAAAAAGATACCATGCGAACAGGACAGCTGATGGAGGAATTTCTGGAAGAACCTGTGGACGGTAATGATGTAAAGCTAAAAATGTCTCTGCCAGTATACCGATAGCCGGTCTGACAAATGTCACTTGCAGTGTGCGGAAGAAATGCGCCTTGGATGTATGTTCATCCGCAAAAAATTAGTAAATTTGTTGGCAATTATTTAAAATTAAAATTTTAACAGATAATCTGTAATAATGGATAAATTTTCATTTCTAAATGCGGTACATGCTCAGCTAATCGACGATATGTACGAGCAGTACAAAAAATACCCCGATGCGCTGGAACCTTCGTGGAAAGCTTTTTTCCAGGGATTCGACTTTGCATTGGAAAACTACGGTGATGATGATACGGAAACCACGGTCTCCACGTCAGCCCCCGTTCAATACGCTCAGCAGGCTGTAAGCAACAATGCAGTTTCCGAGGATATCACCAAAGAATTCAAAGTAGTCAACCTTATTGAGGCTTACCGCTCAAGAGGTCACCTGTTTACCAAAACCAATCCGGTAAGAGAAAGAAGACATTATTTTCCAACCTTGGAAATCGAGAATTTCGGACTTTCCAAAGAGGATTTAAATAAGAAATTCAATTCTGCGACTCAGACTGGTATGCCAGGTCCTGCAACTTTGCAGGAGATTATCACGCATCTGGAAAACATCTACTGTGATTCCATCGGTGTAGAGTATATGCATATCCAGAATGTGGAAGAGAAAAAGTGGATTATGGAATGGGTGAACGTAAACGAAAATCATCCGAAACTTTCTGCTGAAGAAAAAACCGAAATTCTTTTCAAATTAAATCAGGCCGTTGCGTTTGAGAATTACCTTCATACCAAATTTGTTGGGCAGAAACGTTTCTCTCTGGAAGGTGGTGAATCTCTTATTCCTGCGCTTGACCAATTGATTACACGTTCATCACAATTAGGTGTTGACGAGGTTGTTCTCGGAATGGCTCACAGAGGCCGTCTGAATGTTTTGACCAATATTTTCCAGAAATCATACAAGCAGATTTTCTCAGAATTCGAAGGTAAAGAATTCGAGGAAGATGTTTTTTCCGGTGATGTTAAGTACCACCTGGGTTCATCAAAAAAGATAACAACTGCCAACGGGGAAGAAGTTAGAATCAACCTGACTCCGAATCCTTCGCATCTTGAAACGGTCGCAGCCCTTGTAGAAGGTATCTGTAGAGCGAAAGTCGATAACGTTTACAAAGACAACTATTCTAAAGTTTTACCTATCGTGATTCACGGTGATGGTGCGATAGCAGGACAAGGTATTGTTTATGAAATCGCTCAGATGATGAATCTGGAAGGTTACAGAACGGGAGGAACGGTTCACATCGTTGTGAATAACCAAGTTTCCTTCACAACTAATTATCTTGACGCAAGATCTTCCGTTTATTGTACGGATATTGCAAAAGTGACGGATTCTCCGGTAATGCACATCAATGCGGATGATGTGGAAGCGGTGGTTCATGCCATCAGATTTGCAGCAGATTTCCGTGCTAAGTTTGGCAAAGATGTTTACATTGACCTTTTGGGTTACAGAAAATATGGTCACAACGAAGGTGATGAACCAAGATTTACACAACCAAATCTCTATAAATTAATTTCAAAACATCAGAATCCAAGAGAGATTTACAAAGAGCTTTTAATCAAGGAAAATGTAGTTTCTGATGAGGTTTTGAAAAAAATGGAGCAGGAGTTCAAAGGTTTATTGGACGAGAATTTCGATGCATCCAAAGAGATCGAAAGAAATACAATGGACATCTTTATGAAGGATGACTGGACCGATTTCCCAATTGGAGGTAAAGATTGTGTTACTAAATCTGATGTTGATACACAATACGATTTAGAAAAACTTAAGGAATTAGCAATCAATATTTCTACACTTCCGGGTGATAAGAAATTCATTAATAAAATCACGCGTCTTTTCGAGAACCGCATCAAAATGGTGGAAAATAATTCACTGGATTGGTCAATGGGAGAATTGCTGGCTTACGCTACGCTTCTTACCGAAAAGTATAACGTAAGAATTTCCGGCGAAGATGTGGAACGAGGAACCTTCTCTCACCGTCACGCTGTGGTGAAAACTGAAGATACAGAGGAGGAATATATTCCGCTTCGTCACGTGAATGAGCAGAGATTTGATGTTTACAACTCTCACTTGTCAGAATATGGTGTTTTAGGTTTCGATTACGGTTATGCGATGGCTGCGCCAAGAACCTTAACAATCTGGGAAGCGCAGTTTGGAGATTTTACCAACGGTGCTCAGATTATCGTTGACCAATATCTGGTAGCAGCTGAGGAAAAATGGAAAATCCAGAACGGATTGGTAATGATGTTACCTCACGGTTCGGAAGGTCAGGGCGCTGAACACTCTTCTGCCAGACTGGAAAGATTTCTTACACTTTGTGCCAATGATAATATGATTGTCGCAAACATCACATCACCGGCTAACTATTTCCACCTGTTAAGAAGACAGATGAAATTCAATTTCAGAAAGCCGTTGGTGATTATGACGCCAAAATCGCTGTTGAGACATCCGAAAGTGGTTTCTCCTTTGGAAGACTTAGCAAACGGAAGTTTCCAACCTATTCTGGACGATCCAACTGCAAATCCTGATAAAGTAGAGAGACTGGTACTTTGTACCGGTAAATTGTATTACGATTTGCTAGCGAAGAAAGAAGAGCTTAATGATGAGAAAGTAGCATTGGTTAGATTGGAACAAATCTATCCTTTAGCAATGGACAATCTGAATGCAATCTTCGAAAAATACAAAAACAGAAAAGACCTGATCTGGGCTCAGGAAGAACCGGAAAATATGGGAGCGTGGAGCTATATCCTCAGAAACTTCCGCGATACTGGAATCCAGGTGATTTCCCCAGTGGCAAGCGGAACGCCTGCACCTGGAAGCCACAAAATGTTTGAGAAAAATCAGACCAAGATTATCAACGATGTTTTTCAGACCAATGATGAACCTGCTAAAAGACCGGTTACTGCTTAATCCAATTAATAAACTATAACAACAGTCCTCACAGATTGTTCTGAAATTAAAAACAATATTAGTATGTCAATATTAGAAATGAAAGTTCCTTCGCCGGGAGAATCGATCACAGAAGTTGAAATCGCAACGTGGTTAGTCCAAGACGGTGATTACGTAGAAAAAGACCAGCCGATTGCAGAAGTAGATTCTGACAAGGCAACATTGGAACTTCCTGCTGAACAAAGCGGAATTATTACTTTGAAAGCTGAAGAAGGGGAAGTAGTTCAGGTAGGTCAGGTGGTATGTCTGATCGATATGGATGCCGCTAAACCAGCGGGTTCTGCAGCTCCGGCAGAAACTCCGAAAGAAGAACCAAAAGCTGAAGTTAAAAAAGAAGAGCCTGCTCCGGCAAAAGCAGAAGCGCCAAAAGTTGAGACTTATGCCGCTCAGACGCCTTCTCCTGCTGCTAAAAAAATCCTTGATGAAAAAGGGATTGCCCCAAGCCAGGTAACTGGTACAGGAAGAGATGGCAGAATCACAAAAGATGACGCTGTAACAGCTTCTGTTCCTGCAATGGGAAGTGCTCCTGCGGGGGGAAACAGAGCTCAGACTACTACAAAACTTTCTGTTCTTAGAAGAAAAATCGCTGCCAGATTGGTTTCTGTGAAAAATGAAACAGCGATGCTGACAACTTTTAACGAGGTGGATATGTCCGAGATCTTCAGAATCAGAAAACAATACAAAGAAGAATTTGCAGCTAAGCACGGTATCGGACTTGGTTTTATGTCTTTCTTTACAAAAGCTGTGACGAGAGCATTAAAACTTTATCCTGATGTTAATGCTTCTATCGATGGCGATTTCAAGATCAATTACGACTTTGCTGATATTTCGATCGCAGTTTCCGGACCAAAAGGTCTCATGGTTCCTGTTCTTAGAAACGCTGAAAATATGACTCTTAGAGGTGTTGAAGCTAATATCAAAGATTTGGCAACTAAAGTTAGAGACGGTAAAATTACGGTTGATGAAATGACAGGTGGAACTTTTACGATTACCAATGGTGGAACTTTCGGTTCTATGATGTCTACGCCGATTATCAATCCTCCTCAATCCGCAATCTTGGGAATGCATAACATTATTCAAAGACCGGTAGCGGTTGACGGACAAGTGGTCATCAGACCAATGATGTATGTTGCAATGTCTTATGACCACAGAATCATCGATGGAAAAGAATCTGTAGGATTCCTGGTTGCAGTGAAAGAAGCCATCGACAATCCAGTGGAATTCCTAATGGATGGCGACGAAAGAAAAGCTTTGGAGCTATAAAAAAAATCAATCAAAATATTTAAAGGAGAGCACATTATTGCTCTCTTTTTTTTATTACATTTATAGTCTAAAAAGCACATAGTATGGATCCAATGGAAATTTTTTTCGAATCTCCCTTATATAAAAAGGCAGAGGAAATAGACGACACTTTAAAATCTATCAGCAAGCTAATCCCCGACACGAAAGTTCTATTAGTATTTATGAATGGACTTATCCTTAAAGCAAGCGGCAGAATAACAACCAACTTAATCAGAGCTGAGGAAAGCAAACGCTATGATCGCAAGATGTATTGTGCAGCACTCATTCGAGGGGCATGTTTAGAAGTCTCGGGATTGGGCGAGGAGTTCCGTAAGAGAGGATTTTCTGACAGCAAATATTTCAATATAGTAGACCGATTGGTTGAAGAATTTAGAATTCTTTTTTTGGAATGGGTTGCGAGTTTCGACAGAAGTCAATTCATTACTGACAGATGGGGCCTCTTTAATCCTCCCGGAATTTCTATTGATCATGTGCAGAATCCCGAGGATATTGCTCATTTACTGACCGAAGATGACGATGATAATAACGACGAAGGTATCATTAATAGGCTTCTAGGAAATGACGATGATTAAGTATGAAATATCCTGATGATTTACATTTCTTAGCCAGTCTGTAGTTACAAGTTATCTTATATGATTATGATTTTCTTTCTAATAGGATTAACCATTAGAAACAATGACTGTGATAAGAAATAATCTGACGAAACCATTTCCAAAATTCACAATAAATCATTACTTTTGAGCAATGGAAAATTTCATCGTATCCGCCCGAAAGTACCGTCCGCAAGAGTTTGACACTGTTGTTGGGCAGTCCCACGTTACCGATACTCTGGAACATGCCATAGAAGAAAGTCAATTGGCTCAGGCTCTGCTTTTTTGCGGTCCAAGAGGTGTTGGCAAAACGACTTGCGCAAGAATCCTGGCCAGGAAAATCAATGAAAAATCCGGTGCGGCGGATGATGATGGATTTGCTTTCAATATTTACGAATTGGATGCCGCTTCCAATAACTCGGTAGATGATATCCGAGAATTGATAGATCAGGTGAGATTCGCACCTCAGGTGGGCAAATACAAGGTCTACATTATTGATGAGGTTCACATGCTCTCTCAGGCTGCTTTCAATGCGTTTCTTAAAACCCTTGAAGAGCCGCCGGCTCATGCGATTTTTATTCTTGCAACAACTGAAAAGCATAAGATTATTCCAACGATTCTTTCCAGATGTCAGATTTATGATTTCAAACGAATCACAATTGAAGATATTCAGGAACATCTGAGGAAAATTGCGGAGAAGGAGAATATCAAATACGAAGATGATGCGTTGTATCTTATTGCCCAGAAAGCAGACGGAGCACTGAGAGATGCCCTGTCGATCTTTGACAGGCTGAGCACATTTTCCCAGAAGAATATTACACTCGAAAAAGCAGCTGAAGTTCTCAATATTCTGGATTACGACCAATATCTGAAAATTGTTGATTTAGCAAAAGAAAATGACATCCCGGGCGTTTTGACAGCGTTTGATGAAATCGTCAAAAAAGGTTTTGATCCGCATATTTTTATTGCAGGATTGGGAAATCATTTCAGAGATCTGATGATGGCTCAGAACGCCAAAACCCTGAATCTGATAGAAGTAGGAGAGAAAACCAAATCTAAATTTGTGGAACAGTCTCAAAAATGGTCTGCACAGCAATTGATTGACGGTATTGAGATCTGTAATTTTGCAGACATCAACTATAAAAATTCCAAAAATCCCAGGCTGACCGTAGAGATTGCGCTGATGCAGTTGTCAAGTCTCACTGCGGGTTTGGAAGCTAAAAAAAAAAGTTCTTAATATTAGCGCCGCTTCTTGAAGCTAATCTTTTAAAAAACTCAGCGGATAAAATTCCGGACGCAAAGCCGGAAATTCAAAAAGCAGTATCCAGAGAATTAACGCCTGCAAACAAGCCTGCGTTCGAAGAACCGAAAAAGGTGATTCAGAAAGCTTCGGAACCAATTGCCAGAAACGCTTCCAATTCCCAGTACAGCATCAAGGCTGCTTTGGAAAAGAAAGAGGAAGTCACGAAAGATGAATTCTCTGATGTTAAAGATGAAAATCTTCCTTCCAATCATTTTTCGCAGACAGACCTGGATCATGAGTGGGAAATTTATCTTAAAAATACGGCGAAAACCAACACGTTTCTTTACAATGCCATTAGCAGTTTCAAAATGGAAAAGTCGGATGAAAATGAGATCACCGTCAGATATTCCTCGGAGTTTGCCAAATCAGAATTTGACAGGGTAAGTCCGGAATTTTTTAACCATTTTCGTCACAAGGTCAATAATTTTAAATTTGACATTCAGTACAAAACTGATTTAACCATCAAAAAAGAAGTCCTTACCAAACGAAAAATCTTCGAAAGATTTGCGGAGATCAATCCTGTTCTCAAGGATCTGGATGACCTGATGAAGTTTGATCTGAGTTAGGATTTACCGAATTTTCTGTTGTCAGATTCTTCAATCTTTTTTTAATAAATTCGGCAGGTCTCATGCCATTAATTTCCTGAAAAAGATTTGAAAAATTGGTTCTGGACGCAATTCCACATTTCTCGGCCAGTGTCTCGATTTTGTAGCTCAGATAAATCTTATCCGTGTACAGTTTATTCGTGATATAGCGGATCCTCAAGTTTGCTAGATAGTGCGCAAAGTTGACGCCTCTATGTTCGCGAATGATCTGGGAAAGGTAAGTAGAATTGGTATGCAGTTTTGCAGCCAGCTTCTGAATTGTCAATCCGGCTTCTGTGAATCTATGCTCATCCTCAAATTTTTTAAGCTTTCTTAAAATTGTTTGTACCAGGTCTTCGTCCAGTTCTGATCTTTCTTCTGGCGGTGCGGGCAGAATAATCTTTCTCTCATCAGGTACTTCGTAAAGATCAGTGATGATTTTTTCTTCCAGGATTTTATATTTTATTTTCAGATGTTTATCATTGCGATAGCGCTTTAGCATCATCAGAAGCATTAGAATCGCTGCAATAGAAACAATAATCGTCATGACAAAACTGAAAGACGTCGTCTTCAGCAGAGCGTCTTTTTCCTTTTGCAGCACTTTCGTATCATATTCACTGTGGATCCTGACGGATAAATCTGTAAAATCCTGAGCAATAATCCGGTCTGCCTTCACGAGTTGCTTAGTATAATAAAGCTGCTGTTCCGTATCACCTTGTTGATTAAAATAGTCGATAAGGATCTCATAATTCTCTCGCAGCTCCGGAATCATAAATCCATTGGCGACAATGATGGAATCCACTTCTTTGAAACATTCAATAGCTTTTTGATCATCTCTAAGTCCAAGGTAAGCTTTTCCGATGAATAGTTCGCTGACCGCTATCCAGGCAAAATCGTTAACGTTCGAAATATTATCAATAGCTTTTTTGAGATTGCTGATGGCATCATAGTAATTCTTATTCAGATATTGCCGAATACCTTTTTCTTTAAGAAAATAGCCATATTCCTGTTTGTGCACCGATTGGACTGTTCTTAATAACCCTATGTCAGTCAAACTGTCCGCTGTCACGTGCTTGCCGAGATGCCTGTAACAAACAATCATCCTATGCAAGGTGTGCAGAACACCTTTTTCGTTGTTGAAAATCTCGTTCGGGTGGTTGCTTTTCCGCAGATTAGCTTCAAAAAATAGATTGGCTTCCGAAAAGTGAGATAATGCTGCGTCGTAATATCCCAAATATGACTTTACGACACCGATGTGATAGACAATTTCGTGTTTCAAATAGGGATTACCGGAATTTTCTGAATACTTATAAGCTTTCAGGTATTGTTCCAGAGCAGGTCTGTATCTTTTAAAGTTGAAATAAAATACAATACCTTTCCCAAGATGTGTGCGGCTGATATTCTCACTATTCTGCGATAAGTTAGCCGCAATGATGGCACTGTCAGAATATTTCAGTTTATCAGCTCTGTCTTTAGAAAAAAACACGCCATCCTCATAGCCCTTAGTGAGCTCATCATAATTTTTCTGTGTTTTAGCAAGATCAATATAACGATTCAGAAAAGGGAATGCCCGCTCGTCGTTCTCAGCAAAAAATTCGTACTTCTTTTTGATCTCGTAGAATGAGTTGGCGACTTTTTCTTGACTGAAGAAGAAGGAGAATAGAAAAATAGTAATCAGGTTATAGTTTTTTGTCATAGATCTTACGGATGTCGTACAAAATCTGTTCACTAAGATATTAAAAAATTATGAATATCAAAATTCTGATAATTATTAATTGAAGATATTGAAAAACTATTGATTTATTTGAAGTGCTAATGAATTATGTGTGCTTATTTATAAATAAGTACATGTAGTTCTTTTAATCCTTCGGTGATGTTTATAATTTTGGAATTGTAACTCTGGCCGATGGTAAGGATCGGCCATCAAAACACACATAATGAAAAGGTTTATTTATTTGATCTATGCCATCTCCATTTTATATATAACAAACTTCTGCGCAAACAATCAGGAAACCTCTCAAAATTTTAATAATCCTGAAATGAACGTCATTAGTAGTAATAAAATACAAAACATACAGAAGGATCTACTCAGGATAGATTGGAAGATTAGTGAAATTTCTCCACCAAAAAATTCTCATCAGTGGTAAACATTAACAAGAAATCACCTTTAAAATTTCGAAATTATGAAAACGAAATTACTCTTGATTTGCAAAATGATTATTGCAGTCTTTATTCAGGCTCAGGTCGGAATCAATACTTCTGATCCAAAAGCCACGCTGGATATTAATGGAAATATTAAGATCAGGACACTTCCGACGGTAACCAGCATTGGCGCCAATCAAACTATCCTTTTGCATGACCGCTCGGCTTCCGGCGATTTTGAAGTCAAAGAGATTAGTGCGGAAAATTTACTCGGAACCTATGCTTCCAACGCATATTATGCCACCAAAACGGGCGGGTGGACTTTGGTAGATCTTGGTTTGGGAAATTCCTTGTCCAAGGTAAATCTCACCGGATCCGCAGATACTAAACTGGGCGCTGCAGAAAACTTTACGGCTGGAGTTTACACCGCGCCGCAGGCTGGTGTTTATCTGGTAAATTATGAATTCCACTTTAATGCCGGAGTCAATCTTGAAGTTCTCGGGGGAAAAAAGCTTGTAATTCTCAAAAACAATACGTTATACGATGATAAAATCTTTGACGGAGTAAGAATTGGATTGGTTATACCCGTCGCATCTGCGCCTGTAACTTCTACGGAACTTTCTTCATTGGTTCAGCTCGCAGCCGGTGACAAACTCACTTTTGCAGTGAATGTTTCTGGTTTGGTCTCCGCAGACTTAGCTTTGCTCACCAGTGCAAGGGTCAACATCAAGATTCATAAACTCCCGAATTAACACAATCCCGGCTAAACACAAATCCAATATAGGAATACAAATGCTGAAGAAAATTATGAAAAGCAGACTTGGTCTGCTTTTTTTATTTGTATTAAAATAAAGTGTGTTTTGAAATTAATTTTTATATTTGCTTCAGAATTCTTCAGCAGATGAAGAATAAATTTAATCCGAATAAGCATAAAATTCTTTCTTTCAGGAATTTATAAAATGGAATTCATACAATTTCCATATCTCAACAATTCAGAATCTATCATTTCTTTTGATAGATTGTTTAGCTTTTTTGGATATTATCAAAAGAATTTCAGAACCTATTACCGATTTTATTGGTTGAGCTAGCTGAATTTCTTTATCAAAAAACGCTCGGAATAATGGCTTTTCCGACACTCATTTAAACAATTTTAAACGTTATTTTTTGAAAGGAAATTATAAATCAGAATTTATAACAGATACACTGTTGCAGTAATTTAAAATAAAAACAATTAAAAATATGAACTTGAACGATTTAAAAAACGACTGGATTAAGGACTTTGCCAATCCTATGATTATTGCAGGACCTTGCAGCGCAGAGAGTGAATCTCAGATGCTGGAAACAGCCAAAAGGCTTAAAGAAAGCGGTGCAGAGATCTCTGCGTTCCGTGCGGGCATCTGGAAACCGAGAACCAAGCCAAACGGTTTCGAAGGAGTAGGGGTGATTGGTCTGAACTGGCTGAAAAAAGTAAAAGAAGAATTTGGCTTCAAAACGGCTACAGAAGTCGCAAACGCACACCATGTATTTGCGGCACTGGAAGCAGATGTTGATATTCTTTGGATTGGTGCACGCTCTACGGTGAATCCTTTTACCGTACAGGAAATCGCACAAGCCCTGCGCGGGACCCAAAAACCGGTTTTGGTAAAAAATCCGGTAAATCCCGATCTGGCACTGTGGATTGGTGCTCTGGAAAGACTTCTAGGCCAGGGTGTGGAAAACTTAGGTGCTATTCACAGAGGATTTTCAACCTACCAAAAGACAAAATACAGAAATATTCCCAACTGGCAGATTGCCCTCGATTTCAAAAATCAATTTCCGAATATTCCTCTGTTTATAGATCCTTCTCATATTTGCGGTAACAGGACAGGATTGGCCGGCGTAGCACAGGAAGCCTTCAATGTCGGCTACCAGGGCGCCATTATCGAGAGTCACTCCGATCCGGATAATGCGTGGAGCGATGCCGCACAGCAGATTACACCGGAAGTACTTGCTGAGATGATCAGCAATCTGCAGATCCGTAATTCCGGCATTTCCGGCTACGAAGATGATATGGGAAAACACAGAACCCTCATCAGTGACCTGGACTTTCAGCTCATCGAGCTGCTTTCCCAGCGTATGAAGATATCGGAAAAAATTGGTGTGCTGAAAAAGGAAAATAATATTGCCATTTTCCAGCCGGAACGTTGGAAAATCATCACAGAATATGCGACGCAGAAAGCCTTTGAAACCGGCATGTCTCAGGAGTTTATAGAAAAAGTATTCAAAGCTATTCACGAGGAAAGTATTGAGGTTCAGAATAATATTATGATAGACAGAGCGTAGATGATTGCGTTCCAGATGATTTGAAAATTAGAATGCTCTAAACTACAAACTTGCGCAAATGCCGATGAATACGTGAAGATGCCTCATCGTAATGCTACAATGCCTCATCGTAATGCTACAACGGGTCATCGTAATGGTTCAATGGTTCATCGTAATGGTTCAATGGTTCATTGTAATGGTTCAATGGTTCATCGTAATCAATCGCTGGCTTGTTGAAATCAATCACCATTGTAAAGTAATGCGTCTGGCATCCATTGTAGTGGATCAATGTGACCAAGCATAGATCGAACCGTGTTTCATGACGACTTGAAGGACTGAGCAGATTATCTGATCATTTACCTAGACAAAAATTAAATATCAAAACCCTTTCAGATTTAAGATTTCTGAAAGGGTTTTTTGGTTTAGGAACCGATAAAAATTTTAACTTTGTCCAACATAAAATCTATTGTTTGAAAGGCATCATCATAAAATCTACCGGGAGCTGGTATCAGGTCATGGAATCGGAAAGCCAAACGGTGTACGAAGCCAGAATCCGCGGAAAGTTCAAGTTAATTAAAACAAGGCTCACCAATCCTCTGGCAGTGGGAGACGAGGTGGAATTTTCCCTGGAGCAGGATGATGTGGCTTGGATCACAAAAATTTTCCCGAGAAGAAATTATCTCATCAGAAAATCAGTTAATCTTTCAAAGGAGGCACATATTATTGCTTCCAATATTGATATTGCTTGTTTCATCTATACTTTGAAATTCCCTGAAACTTCATTGGGATTTCTGGATCGTTTTCTGGCTTGTTGTGAAGCTTATAATATCCCGGCTTTAATTCTTTTTAACAAAATGGATGTTTTGTCGGATGAAGAAAAGGAAATCGTACAAAATATCGAAACAATGTATCAGAATATTGGTTACCAGACATTAGAAATATCGTCATATTCCAAACTTAATCTTGATAGTCTAGAAGATAAAATAAGAGACAAAACCTCTGTTTTCTTCGGACATTCGGGTTGTGGAAAATCTACTTTGGTGAATGCTTTGCAGCCTAGTCTGGATCTTAGAACCGGCGAAATTTCTGATACGCATCTGAAAGGAAAACATACGACGACATTTGCGCAAATGCATTTTTGGGATTTCGGAGGTTCTGTGATTGATACGCCGGGCGTCCGGGAATTTGCGATGATCGATGTTGAGAAGGAGGAAATCCAGCATTATTTTCCCGAAATTTTCCGGAAAGGGAGGGAATGCAAATATCACAACTGCATGCATATCAACGAGCCGAAATGCGCAGTGATCCAAAGCTTGGAGTCTGGAGAAATTGAAGAGACCCGTTACATTACTTATCTGAAACTGATGGAAGAGGCGGAAGAAATTAATCAAAAATAAAAATGAATCCGTCTCACAACTAAAAAGTGAGGCGGATTTTTATTTGGATGGATTTTTAATTTATTACTAAAAAAGAAAAGAGTTGTCCTCTTAGGCAACTCTCTTTCTTAAATTGTGTGCTAAAGCATGT
>CAJYWD010000019.1 GCA_913778505.1 uncultured Chryseobacterium sp. | reverse complement strand
GCTTTAGCACACAATTTAAGAAAGAGAGTTGCCTAAGAGGACAACTCTTTTCTTTTTTAGTAATAAATTAAAAATCCATCCAAATAAAAATCCGCCTCACTTTTTAGTTGTGAGACGGATTCTTTTTCTATATTGATAAACAGAAATTAAGCAATAAAAAAAGCTCCCAGACCAAACTGAAAGCTTCAAGTATTTTTTAATTCAAGAAAAATTAATCCGCCATTACCTCGCCGGACTTTCTGTAAAGAAAATTTCCGTAGATGTGCCTTCTTGCAAAACGGCTTGGCGAATCAGAATTCACCATTTTGATATAAGTATTTCTTGGAACGCCGATATATTCAAACATTTTTCCGTTAAGGTGTTCCACTTTCA
Organism: uncultured Chryseobacterium sp.; assembly: GCA_913778505.1. Taxonomy (GTDB): domain Bacteria; phylum Bacteroidota; class Bacteroidia; order Flavobacteriales; family Weeksellaceae; genus Epilithonimonas. The sequence continues at coordinate 10,944 of CAJYWD010000019.1, read as the reverse complement.
GGATGGATTTTTCAAGATAAAAATCGGTAATGATTGAATTGGAAATGGTGTCCGTATATTCTTCCTTATATTTTTCCTGCGTTTCTTCATTGATGCTCACCAGGAAATGATAGGCTTCAATCACAGATTTGCTTTTCTCCTCCGCGGCCAGTTTTCCATCTTCATCATTGATGAATTTGTCCGGATGCGTTTCCTTCATCACATTTCGGTAGACGTTCTTCAAATCCTTCAGTGTTGCAGTTTTATCGACTTCCAATAGTTTTCTGTACTCGGCAATTTTTTTCATATAATAATCTTAATTTCGGGGTGCAAAATTAGTCTTTTAAAATTGATTAATCGTAACTTATTCATTATTATAAGGTTAATTAACATTCGGAATGATGCATTTCTTTAAATTAAACGACTACAGTCAACGCATCTTCGGCAAGAATAAGATTATGTTAAAAAGAAAATCTTATCTTTGAATGGTAATTTTTATAGACAATGAAAAAACTATTTTTGACATCCATACTTGCCTTGACCATTATTTCCTGTACCAGCAGAGTTGGCAATGCTTCCAAACTGGGCAAAAGTCAGGCAGCAATCACCGGAACGCAATGGGTACTGGCCGATGACGTGTCCAGTAAACCGACCTTGGTTATCGAGCAAAACAGAATCTCCGGAAATGCAGGCTGCAACAATTATTTTTCTGATGTGACCATTGATACGTCCGCAGGAAATTTCTCTGCAAAAGCTGTGGGCTCTACCAAGAAGATGTGTAACAACATGACCACGGAAAATGCCTTTCTGGAAGTGCTTCCGCAAGTGAATAAATATGTGGTGACCGATGCTACGCTGGAACTTTACAAGGATAATCTTCTTTTGCTGAAATTCAATAAACAACAGTAAAAATTTTTTAAGCATAAAAAAGGAACCCAGTTTTGAGTTCCTTTTTTTTATTCTTCGTCTTCTTCGTCGTCATATTTTGCGAGTTCTTCATCGCACCATTTGAAGGCTTCCTCCACCACTTTCGTAGCTTCCGTAGCCACGGTTTCTTCATCATCGCCTTCCAAGTCATCCAGCCATTCTACGTCCTCTTCTTCTACGTTAAGGATAAAACGCGGATATTCTGTGTGAACTACAAATAGATCTTCTGGAAAATCAGAATTATCGGCCAATAAAAACTTTGGTAATTTCATATGCAATATATTAATGTTTCTAAATCAATCGGAGTGTTTCTGTTTGTCACTCTTGCTACTTCAAAGATAGAAAAATTCCCCGAAAAGACTTATCGATAATTATTTTTTTTGATAAGCCGCAGAGTGTGAGACTCAAAAAGTTTTGAGGTCTACTTCAGAAACATGCTGGAGACTTTTTCAGCCTTTCTGGTTTCAGAATAATCATAGAATCCCTCACCGGATTTGACTCCTTTTTTGCCGGCCATCACCATGTTAACAAGCAGTGGATTGGGCGCGTACTTCGGATTTTTGAATCCGTCGTACATCACGTTCAGGATTGCAAGACAAACATCAAGACCAATAAAATCAGCCAGTTGAAGCGGTCCCATGGGATGAGCCATGCCCAGCTTCATCACTGTGTCTATTTCCTCTACGCCAGCCACGCCATTGTAAAGTGTTTCTATGGCTTCGTTAATCATCGGCATCAGGATTCTGTTAGCCACAAATCCCGGATAATCGTTCACTTCCATCGGAACTTTTCCCAGATTTTTGGACATCTCAAATATAGCATCAAATGTTTCTTTAGACGTAGAATAACCTTTGATGATTTCTACCAGTTTCATGATCGGAACAGGATTCATAAAATGCATTCCAATGACTTTTTCCGGACGTTGGGTGGCCGCTGCAATCTGTGTGATGGAGATAGAAGAGGTGTTGGTCGCCAGGATGCAATGTTCCGGCGCCAGCTCATCAATCTGTCTGAAGATCTTGAGTTTGAGTTCCAGGTTTTCCGTGGCTGCTTCTACAATGAGATCAGCAGTAGTGGCTGCATCCCGGATGTTGGTAAATGTTCTGATGTTTCCCAGCGTTTCCTTTTTTTCATCATCCGTTAGATTTCCCTTTGCAATGATGCGGTCCAGGTTATTGGTGATGGTCTTCAGGGCAAGATCCAGATTATCCTTCTTTACATCTACCAGGCTTACAGCATAGCCGCTCTGTGCAAAAGTATGGGCAATGCCGTTACCCATTGTTCCGGCGCCGATTACGACAATATTTTTCATGTTATATTTTGATTTTTTTTGATAATTTACAGCTCATCATTACTGTTTACTTTAAAGAATTCGAAAAATTAAGAATTCTGAATTAACCTCATGATTTCCAATGCCACTTTCAGGGCTTCGGTGCCGTCTTCCACGGAAACTCCTACCGGGGTATTCTTTTCAATAGCGTTCGCAAAGCTTTCCAGTTCATCCAGAATCGCATTGTTCGGTTGGATGTCCGGATATTCAAAAAGGATTTGATTTTTTTCGCCTTCTGCGTTTTCAATGATCATGTCAAAGTCAGACGGATTTTCCGGAGCTGGCTTCATTCGGATCACTTCTGCTTTTTTCTCCAGGAAGTCTACAGAAACATACGCGTCCTGCTGGAAAAACCGTGATTTGCGCATCGCTTTCATGGATATTCTGGAAGTCGTCAGGTTAGCAACACAGCCATTTTCGAACTCGATTCTTGCGTTGCAGATGTCCGGCGTTTTGCTCACCACCGAAACACCGCTCGCATGGATTTGTTTCACCTCAGACTTTACAAGACTCAATAAAATATCCAGATCGTGGATCATCAGATCCAGAACCACAGAAACATCTGTTCCTCTCGGATTAAATTCCGCCAGCCTGTGGATCTCGATAAACATAGGATTCTGAATATGATCTTTGGCACCAATAAAAGCCGGATTATACCGTTCTACGTGACCAACTTGCGCTTTGATCCCGAATTCTCTGCATTTAGAAAGGATTTCTTCCGCCTGTTCAAGCGTTTGAGTGACAGGTTTTTCAATAAAGAAATGAATGCCCTTTTCAATAGCTTTAAGAGCATAATCGTAATGATAAAGCGTTGGCGTTACAATGTCCAGCATCTCAATTTCATTCAGCAAATTCTCAAAACTTTCAAAATATCTGTAACCCAGTTCAGATTCCAGCTTACGGCCATTTTCCACATCTTTGTCATGAAAACCGACCAGCTCATACTTTTCAGATTGATTCAGTAATTTCAGATGAATTTTTCCCAGATGTCCTGCGCCTACAAGTCCTGCTTTTATCATGTGTTGATTTATATTACTTTTATGTTCAAATGCAATCGCTAAAATTCTACAGGAATTTACAATTCCGAATAACGGTGATTTCCTAACTTAATTTTCTTAAGGTGGTAAATTTAAGAATTATCACATATCCACATAAAAAAAGACCCAGAATTTTTAAAGTTTCTGAGTCTTGTCATTTTTAATATTTTCTTTGGGCTGCTTTATCAGTTTTCTGCTCCCACTATCCATTAAAGGCGGATGAGCTCTGCTCATGTCGGGCTGCATATTCAGTATAAAATAAGATTTGTCATAAAATACAAAATTTGTCATTCTGAAAGAATCTCAACAATATTTTTAATATCATTTATAACTTATCATTCATCACTTATAAATCAATCACTTCTCCCTTCTCAGAACTTTCTTTTGCTGCCTCAATTACTTTCATCGTGTGGAAACCTTGTCTTGCAGTAACCGGAACTTTTTTGTCATTAATGATAGCATTATAGAGATCATCGTAGAAATCCAAATAATTGCCTGGTAAAGTCGGGAAATTCACAACTCTGTCATTGTAGGCCAAAAGTCCGGTTTTTTCTTCAGGTTCTGTTCCCCAATGGTCACGATTCGGCATTTTTCCGAGTTTCAATTCATCTTCCTGGATGTCGGCTCTGTGTTTGAGGAAGCTTCCTCTTTTTCCGTGAAGCACAAATGCAGGCGTCATTTCCTTGACAAAATAACTGGATTTTAACCGCACTCTTTTGTCCGGGTAATAAAGAAAAATGTCAAAATAATCATCGATTTTCGTATTCTCCCGGGTTCTTCTGATGTCCGCAAAAACTTTCTCAGGATTCCCAAATAAGGTCAAAGCCTGGTCTATGACGTGCGAACCCAAATCCATCAAAATGCTTGCGCCGGGATTTCCGTTTTCTTTCCACGCTTTTGGGCTCAGTTCCGGATTATATCTTTCAAAACGGATTTCAGCTTCCACAATGTCACCGAGATAATTTTCTTCCAAAATTTTCTTTACAGTCCGGAAATCACTGTCATAGCGTCGGTTTTGATACACACAAAGCTTCAGGTTTTTTTCTTTGGCAAGTTGATGTAATTGTTCTGCTTCCTGAGAAGTTGTCGTAAAAGCCTTTTCCACCAAAGCGTGTTTTCTGGCTTCCAAAACTTTTTTTGTGAATTCGAAATGTGTGTCAATTGGCGTATTGACAACAATCAATTCCGCATCGCTTTCCAAAACTTCTTCCAGAGAATCAAAACTTTTAACTTCCGGATAGTCGGTTTGTATATTTTTAGAGCTTCGCTCATAGGCGCCAATGAGCTCGTAACCATCATTAACCTCCAGAAAAGGTGCGTGGAAAAGTTTCCCGGAACCACCGTAAGCCAACAAAGCAGTCTTTATTTGTCTCATAAATTTTAAAATAATTTTGATGATGCAATTTAACCAAATAAAAATTCAAGCCACAAAACTTGCAACTTGAATCTTTATTAAGTTTCTCGCAGATTTAGCAAATGAAGAAGACTTTTAAAAAAATAATATGCCAAATCAGCGCAACTGTGAGATGTTTTAATTTGTCATTTATTATTGACATTAGTCTGTAAAAGCTTCGAGAGCCACAGCCAGACAATGCTCTAAATAAAATATTTTCTCAGATTTCCAAAAACGCTCCAGCCCTCCAACGCTCCAACGCTCCAACGCTCCAACACTCCAACACTCCAACACTCCAACCCATATCATCCCATAATATGAAAACCTCCATCCACGTGACGGATTTCCCCTGTAATTCTGGTTTCTTTTCGGAAAAGATGAACAATCTCGTGCGCCAGATCTTCCGGCAGAGCATTACCCAACGGACTGATTCTGTGCGCTCTTTCTACATCTTCCACTTTTAGCGTTGCATTTCCGGCTTTGCTTCCCATGTAAGGCGAGAATCTGATGGCGTTGGCTCGGATGCCGTATTTTTTTCCGAGTTCATAAGCCATTTCAATGGTCAATCTTTCAAGCGCCGCTTTGGCAATACTCATATTGATGTAAGGAAAAAACGAAACTTTCTCCGCAGCAATATAACTTAACGAAACTATCGAAGCGCCATTCTGCAAAACAGCATTGGACAACAAAGCGTGGCAAAGCGTCACCAACGAAAATGCCGACACATTCATCGTATCATTGAATTCTTCTGCGGTGACTTCCAGCATCGGTTTCACAGATTTATTTCTAATCGTTTTGTCCATTGCAATAGCGTGAAGAAAACCGTTCAGTTCAATATTTTTTGTTTTTAAGTCATCAGCAAAATGATTGAGACTTTCTGGTAAAGTCACATCGAGTGGAGCTGTGTAAACATCATTTCCCAAAACTTTTTTACAAGCATTTTCGAAATCTTCGTAGTTTTTATGGAGAAAGTTTTCTGCTTTTTCGGAAAGATTTTTATGGAAGGGTGTGGCGCCCAAGCCTGTACAGACTACTTTGCCATTATTGGCAAGAATTTTTTCGGCAGTTTTCATCGCCAGAGAATTTTCATCGGCAATACCGGTGATGAGAAAAGTTTGATTATCTAACATTTTATTTAGTTGATAGTTATTGGTTGACGGTTGATGGCTTTCAGTTAGTAGCAGAAGGGTTTTTCACCAACAACTATCAACTGGCAACCATCAACCAAATTTTAAGCTTTGTAAAGTGCGGTTCCCCAGGTCCAGCCGGAGCCAACGGCGGCGAAAAGCAAGAGATTTCCGGGTTGGATTTTTCCGCTTTTGTAGGTTTCGTCAAGTACAATGGGAATGGTTCCGCCGGAAGTGTTGGCGTATTTGTCCATATTTGTCATCACTTTTTCAAAAGGAATATTGGTTTTTCGGGCAGTTTCCTGAAGAATTCTGATGCTCGGCTGATGCGGAATTACCCAATCGACGCTGTCGGAAGTCAGTTGGTTAGCTTCCAGGATTTCGTTGATGGTTTCCGGCAAAACTCTGGTGGCCGTCTCGAAAACTTCTTTGCCATTCATTTGGAAATAGTGTAATCCCTGTTTCAAAGTTTCTTCGGAAGCGGGAATTTCTGAGCCACCAGCCGGAATATTGAAATGGTATTTCCCCGTGCCGTCTGCGTGGAGTTTGAAATCGAAAAAACCTTTGTTTTCTGTGGTTGCGGACAGCAAAATCGCACCGGCACCGTCACCAAAAAACACAGAATCTTTTCTTTCCCAGTCGGTAATCGTTGAAAACGTATCAGCGCCGATGACCAATACGTTCTTGTACATTCCGGTTTCTATGAACTGACAGCCAATCGCAATCCCGTAAAGTCCGCCGGAACACACTGCGGAAATATCGAAAGCAACGGCCTGCGGTGCCTCCATTTTTTCCTGTACAAAACACGCTGTGGAAGGTGCCTGTCTGTCGGGTGTAGATGTGGCGACAATAATCAGGTCGATATCTTTGGGCGTGACGTCTGTGTTTTCCAGAGCACGCAAGCCAGCTTTATAGGCCAAGTCGCTGGTCACTTCGCCCTCGGCAATCCGGCGTTCCCTGATTCCCAGATTCTTGAAAATCCATTCATCGGATGAACCTACTTTCTCGAAAAAATCATTCTTTAAAATTTTTGGCGGAACGTACGAACCGGTTCCTTTGATATAAGCGCTTAGTTTCTGCATAACATTCATTCTATCATATAAATAATTGAGAATTCTATTGGTTTTTTGATAAAAAAACAACCAAAGCTATGAACTTTATATTAAACCAATGTTAATTCATTGATAATTTTTAAATTTAAGTCAAAGTTTGCATTTTGAAATTTTCTTTCGGAAATTGCAGTCTTGTTAACCACAAAAATTACAAAAGTTATAACCGCCTTACTTTTAAATAATTTAAAGATTCAGGCATCAGAATATAAGTTTTTTAAAATCATTTTTTTTAAAATCATTTTCTTTTGTGGTTCAAAAAATTAAAGCTGATAATGAGAGATTCTTACGTTCACAAAGGCAAGCGGAAACAATTAGTCGATTATTTACATCAGAAAATCGGGATTACGGATTCTTTTGTTCTGGATGCGATGAACGAAGTGCCGAGACATCTTTTCATAGAAAGTGTGTTCGAAGATTATGCCTACGAAGACCGTGCGTTCCCGATTGCTGCCAAGCAGACGATTTCTCATCCTTCAACTGTAGCCGAACAAACCGAACTGTTGGAAGTCAATGAAGGTGAAAAAATCCTGGAAATAGGAACAGGATGTGGTTATCAGACCGCAGTTCTGATGCAGATGAAAGCCCTCGTCTACACCGTAGAACGTCAGAAGGATTTGTACGATTTTTCCAGCAAGATTTTCCGTGAATTGCATATCAGACCGAAATTCCAGAGTTTTGGGGATGGATTTGCGGGTTTGCCGACATTTGCACCTTTTGATAAAGTATTGGTGACTTGCGGCGCAGAAATTCTTCCAACGGAATTATTAAAACAACTGAAAGTGGGCGGGAAAATGGTGATTCCGCTGGGTAAAACCGACGAGCAGATTTTGTACAGATTCACTAAAATTTCTGATACCCAATTTGAAAAAGAAGAATTCGGCGTTTACAAGTTTGTGCCGATGCTTCAGAATAAAGCACATTAATTTGATCAATGGTTATCGGTCGAAAGTTGGTGGAAAATTGATTTTTAATGACGAATGCTGAAACTTGGCGAAGCGCGCCCCGACCTGAGTGGAGCTTTTTTTCTGTCATTGCGATTGTGAAAAGGTTCTACAGATTGTTTCACTCCGTTCGCAATGACAGAAAAAAGCGGGAACGGAGGGCGGAAACAGGCGCCCCAATAAAATATAACAGAATTAGAATCATTCATCATTTATGAATACAAGACAGGAAAAAATGGAAGCGTTCGGAAGGCTTCTCGACATCATGGATGACCTGCGGGAAAAGTGTCCCTGGGACCGGAAACAGACTTTTGAAACCTTGCGCCATCTGACTTTGGAAGAGACGTACGAATTGTCTGATGCGCTTCTGAATGAGGATTTGCAGGAAATCAAAAAAGAGTTGGGTGATGTGTTACTTCATTTGGTTTTTTACGCAAAAATCGGTTCGGAAAAAGAGAGTTTTGATATTGCTGATGTTATCAATGCTCTTAACGAAAAACTGATTTTCCGCCATCCGCACATTTATGGCGATACAGTGGCGGAAGATGAAGAAACGGTGAAGCAAAACTGGGAAAAACTGAAGCTGAAGGAAGGTAACAAGTCCATTCTTTCCGGCGTTCCAATAGGTTTACCTCCAATAATCAAAGCTTACAGGATTCAGGATAAAGTGAAGGGCATTGGCTTCGAATTTGATTCTGCTGAGGATGCCTGGGCAAAAGTCCGGGAAGAGTTACAGGAGTTTCACCAGGAAACCGACAGGAATAAAAAAGAATTAGAGTTGGGCGACGTATTTTTCTCATTGATTAATTACGCGAGAATTTCGGGACTGAATGCCGATACGGCCTTGGAAAAAACAAATGCCAAATTCATTTCAAGATTTCAGAAAATGGAGCAATTAGCCGCAGACAAAAACTTGATCTTATCTGATATGAGTCTTGTAGAAATGGACGAACTCTGGGAAGAATCCAAGCTTTCCGAAAAATAAATTTCTTGGATTATTTTAATTTGTATATTTGATTTAACTAAAATTTTAAAACACATCAAAACTATGAAAGGTAAAGGTTGTATCGTATTAGTTGTCATTGCCGTAATCTTGGCAGTTATTGGTTTTTCCGTTTCAGGAAGGTATAATTCTATGGTTGTAGCCAACAATGAAGTCCTTAAAAAATGGGCCAACGTGGAAACGGTTTATCAGAAAAGAGCGAACCTGATTCCCAATCTGGAAAGAACCGTGAAATCCTATGCCAAGTATGAGCAGGAAACGCTGACTCAGGTCGTTGAAGCGAGAGCAAAAGCATCGTCTGTCAACATTGACCCGACCAATATGACCGAAGCTGATATGGCCAAATTCCAGCAGGCACAGTCTCAGCTGAGCGGCGCTTTGGGAAGATTGTTGGCGGTCGTGGAAAAATATCCTGACCTGAAGGCAGACCAGCAGTACATCAATTTCCAGAGAGAGTATACTGCGATTGAAAACAGCATCCGTTCGGAAACGGTTTATTACAATGATTCTGTTGAGAAATTCAACAATCTCGTAGAGCAGTTCCCGGGAAATATCGTGGCGGCGTTCTTTCCTAAGTTCAAGTCAAAACCCACATTCAAAGCTGAAGCTGGCGCAGAAAAAGCACCAAGTGTATTTTCAGAATAATGAATCACTTTCTCACAGATACAGAAATGGCTTCCCTTGTGGAGGCCATTAAAATAGCAGAAGACCACTCTTCCGGCGAGATTCGTGTGCATATCGATTCCACCGCCGAAGACGATTTTGCCAAAAAGGCGTTTGCGATTTTCCGCTCGCTGGAGATACATCAGACCAAAGAAAGAAACGGCGTTTTGTTCTATGTCAATTTTGAACAGCATTACCTCACGATTATCGGCGACGAAGGCATTCACAAAAAAGTCAAACAAAAGTTTTGGGATCATCTTCACGATGAAATTACTGCTGAATTTGCCAAAGAAAATTATTGCAAAGGTCTGAAAGACGCAATTCTGAAAACCGGACTCGAACTGAAAAAATACTTCCCCGTAGTTGGAGAAAATATCAATGAACTTTCCAATGATATCACGTTTTCTTAAACGACATACCGATTTTAATCAAGATTTGGGCAGCTTTTCCGCCCTCCGTTCCCGCTATCCCAAAAGCCTGTGCTATTGCCAGGGCCATTTTGGGATGAGCTCCACTCAGGTCGGGCTGCGAGACGTCGAGGTTTCGGAATCGCGTTTCGGGATTATTACAAAATTAGTCTTTGCAGTAGTACTGATTTTCGGATTGACTGCAAAAGCTCAGCTCGTACCGCAGAAACCGGCCGTTTTGTATCCGGTTTATGATAAGGCCAATTTGCTTTCAGAAGCCGAAAAAGATGCGCTGAATCAGAAATTGATTAAATTCTCTGATTCCACTTCCACAGAGATCGAGGTCATTATTCTGCCCACAACCGGTGGCGAAGATGTCAACTACCTTGCAACAATGTATGGCGAAAAGTGGGGCATCGGGCAAAAAGATGTTGACAATGGTGTCGTTTTTCTCATAGCCACGGAAGACCATACCATGTCCATTCAGCAAGGTCGGGCGGTGGAGCAATACCTCACGGCTTCCGTCGCAGGCCAGATTCTGGATTATCTGGTGACACCGGCTTTCAAAAAAGGAGAATTCTATAACGGAATTGACCGCGGTACCTCGGCCATTATGGAAGCGGTGCAGGGAAAATTCAAACCTATTGTCAAAAAACATAAAAGTGAAGGTGGTCTCGATATTGGTGCGGTTGTGCTGATTGTTATAATCATCATTGTGCTTTTCAGCATCATCAACAAGAATGGCGGTGGCGGCTGGGGCAATAATGACGACGATGATTACACACTGTCAAGACGCGGCAACAGAAGATACCGAGGCGGATTTTTCCCATTTCCGGGAAGTTTCGGTGGCGGCGGATTTGGTGGCGGAAGTTCCGGCGGCGGAGGCTTTGGCGGTTTCGGCGGCGGCGGAAGTTTCGGTGGTGGTGGTGCTTCCGGTGGCTGGTAAATTGCGAATTGCAAATGGCTTTTTGATATTAGCTTTGAAAAGATATTTTATAAAACCTGGACAAAAGTCCGGGTTTTAT
>CAJYWD010000018.1 GCA_913778505.1 uncultured Chryseobacterium sp. | reverse complement strand
TGTGCGATTTGCAGGGCGATATTATTCTTAATGGTTTCGATGTCCTGCAGACTCGCCTCCACATCAAAGCCTGTTTTGCGGATACTTTTCTCCAGCCTTCCGTTATTGAAGACCAGCATACTTGCGCCCAGGCTGGCACCGTTGTAGTAGCTGTCATTCCGGATGCTGCTTGTCCCTACAAGCGTCTGTCCAAAATTCGCATTGTTGTTAATCTGTCCCGACACCGAAGGCAGGTATTCCCTTTTTGCCATCTCCAGATTTTTTGTCTGCACATCCTTGTTGAAGGCCTGTGCCTGGATTTGCAGGTTGTTTTTAACTGCATAGTCCACACATTCTTGTATCGTCCATTTCTTCTGAGAAAATCCCAAAATTCCAACTGACAGAAGCGAAATACAAAAAACTTTTTTTAGCATAAAGAAAAATTTATAACCAATAAGACATCAGAATTGTAAAAATGTTACGGCAAATGTTAAAAAAAATTGGGCGTGCCCCGGTTTTCCCATCCCGAAGGCCAAAGCCGGAAACCGGGTCGGTCTGCGGGCAGTCGCTCTGCGCTTGGGCGCAGGAGCTCCAACAATGCCCTCCGCCCTCACGCGCTGACGCCTCCAGGAAAGTTTCAACCATCTAAAGACAGGAAAGTCCATATGCAATCAGGGGTCTTAAACATGTCATTTTTAGTTTTTACATGTTCATCGAGGTTTTAACGATGCTTATCATGATTTCAAAGATGTTGACCGAGGTTTTAACCATGCTCACCTAGTTCTTAAACCTGTTCGCCGAGTTTTGAAGCATGTTGGGAGAGGTTTTAAACCTATTAAATGTGGTGTTAAACCTGTAAGCCAATGGTTAAAATCACAGGGAAGAGGTTTTATGCATATTGAGCGAGGTTTAGACACTATTCATCCAGCTTTTAAACCAGTAAGTTCCATTTCGGAGCTTATTACGCCACCTTCACAATCAGGTCATTGATTCTTTGGCATCTCAAAAAAGTATAAACTTTTTAAAATCTTTATCCCTAAAAAATCTTTGCGAAAGAAAGGATTCAGAAAACTAACCGATTTCCCACTGCAGATTATTTTTAACAAGCCATTGTAACATTTCCTGCATCTCGTTTACTTATAACCTAAAACCGGAATATGTCGATTCTGAAAATTGAAGACCTCAACAAATCTTACGATACGGGAAAAAGCAAACTGCACGTGCTGAAAGGCATCAACCTGAACATTCAGCAGGGTGAGTTTGTTTCCATTATGGGAAGTTCCGGCTCCGGAAAATCAACATTGCTGAACATCATCGGGATTCTGGACGAGGCCGATTCCGGGATTTACGAGCTGGACGGTTTTCCCATCAAGCATCTCACAGAAGTCAAAGCGGCGGAATACAGAAGCCGTTTCCTCGGTTTTATTTTCCAGTCTTTCAATTTGATTAATTACAAAACAGCGCTGGAAAACGTGGCGCTACCTCTTTATTACCAAAATGTTTCCAGAAAGGAAAGAACTAAAAAAGCAGAAGAATATCTTGAAAAAGTAGGTCTGAGACAATGGGCAGAACACCTTCCCAGCGAACTTTCCGGAGGTCAGAAGCAGAGAATTGCCATCGCCAGAGCACTTATTACAGACCCAAAACTAATCCTGGCTGATGAACCAACCGGCGCTTTGGATTCCAAAACCACGCACGATATTATGAAGCTGCTTCAGGATATCAACAACGAAGGAAAAACGATTGTCGTAGTGACCCACGAACCGGACGTAGCGGCGCAGACCAAAAGAAACGTAGTCCTGAAAGACGGCAGAATAGAAAGCGACGAATTCATCAATCAGATTGTATTATAGCAGGATGCCGAAAACCGGATGACCGAAGCTATAGAGTAGAAAATAAAAGTAAAATAAAAAGCGAAAAGCAGGAAAAACCCATCATCCTGCATCAAGCTTCAACCAAAAACTAAAATATGTTTGACTTAGACCGCTGGCAGGAGATATTCAGTTCCATTCGCAGTAATGTATTGCGGACGGTACTTTCCGGGTTTACGGTGGCCTTGGGATTATTCATATTCATTGTATTATTTGGGATAGGGAATGGACTTAACAACTCATTTTCCAAAGCTTTTATGAGAGATGCGACCAATCTCATTATGGTTTTTGCGGGAAAGACAACTATTCCTTACGCCGGATTGCAATCTGACAGGCAGATTTCCTTCAATAATGACGATTTCAACGCCGTGGTGAAACAAAGCGGTGACAAAATGGAATACGGCTCACCAAGATATACCACTAATCTTACTGTGAAATATGGAAAAGAAAGTGGCAATTATCAGATCAATGGTGTTCTGGGAGACGAGAAATTTCTGGAAAACCGCACCATGATAGACGGCCGTTACATCAACCAGATGGATAACGAACGCAAGCAGAATGTCGCTTCCATCGGAAGAATGGTATGGCGGGATTTGATACGCGATGGAAACCCGATTGGAAAATCCCTGGAAATCAACGGAACCATGTTCAAAGTCGTTGGTGTCTTTGAAGATCCGGGTGGCGACTGGGATGAGCGGCATATCTCGGTTCCGCTTTCCACATTGCAGCAAATGAAGAAAAGCTCGGATACCATCAGCACGATAATGTTGTCCTACAACCAGAAACTGACGCCGGATCAGGCTGTGGAATATGGTAAGGAAATCGAAAAAAGTATTAGAAAAAGAAAACAGATTTCGCCGGATGACCAGCAGGGAATTTTTGTGAATAACAATGCGGTCAATACCAAAGATTCTTTTGCGTTTTTGTTTGTGATTACCGCTGTGGTAGGATTTATCGGACTTGGAACTTTGTTGGCGGGAATCATCGGTATCAGTAATATCATGGTTTACATTGTCAAAGAAAGAACAAAAGAAATCGGGGTAAGAAAGGCAATCGGTGCCAAACCAGCCGGAATTGTCGCTTTGATTTTACAGGAAAGTATCGTGATAACGGTGATTTCCGGATTGATAGGCGTTGGACTTGGCGTTCTGGCTTTGAAACTTATCGGTAATCGTCTGGAAGAATATTTCATCACCGAGCCTTCCGTTGGTTGGGGACTTATTGCGGCGGCATTTTTCTGTCTCGTGCTTTCCGGAACTATCGCAGGATTTGTCCCGGCTTACAGAGCCTCGAAAATAAAACCGATAGAAGCTTTGAGAGCGGAGTGATGAGTTTGAGAGTGGGAGAGTTGTAGAGTTAGAGAGTAAAATAGTTTTTTGATAACAATTTTAAAGGAGTTCCGTCGGAACGAAATGTTTGTAGAAAATTTTATCCATAATGACAAAACGGCTCCGTAGGAGTCGAACAGTTCAATAAATATAGAATTAAACTATTATATTATTTAAAATCAATTCATTATAAAAGAAAAATCATTTATCAATTATCATTAATCATTTATAATAAAAAGACGTGAATATACTTTTCAAAAGAGATACCTGGCAGGAGATTTATTATTCCCTTCGGAATAATAAGCTTAGGACCTTCCTCACGATGATAGGCGTGGGCTGGGGTATGTTTTTGTATGTCAGTCTTTTGGGTGCGGCCAAAGGAATGGAGAATGGTTTTAACAAATTGTTTTCCGGATTTGCTACCAATTCTATTTTTCTCTGGTCTCAGAGCACCAATATTCCTTACGAAGGATTTCCGAAAGGCAGAGCGATGAGCCTTCATCTCAAGGACATTGATTATCTGCAGAGTAAAATTCCGGATATAGATTATATCTCGCCACAAAGTGTTCGCGGTAACTTCGGGACGCCTGGCGACCAGATTTCCAGAAACGGAAAGAAAAATACCTATATGATTACCGGCGATTTTCCGGTTGGTAATCAGATTTCAAAAAAGAAATTACTGTTCGGAAGATATATCAATGATGCTGACATCAATGGTAAAAAGAACGTTATCGTGATAGGAGAGGAGGTTTATAAGAATCTTTTCGACGCCAAGAAGAATGAAAACCCGATAGGAAAGTCGGTGAATCTCAAAGGGATTTTCTTCTCCGTAGTTGGTGTGTTCCGTGTAGGCAAAGGCGGCGGAATGGAGAATGACCGTTCAGCATACATTCCATTTTCAACCTATTCGGGACTTTATAATGAAGGCGATAAGGTTGGTTTTCTGGCGATTGTAGGAAAACCGAATGCCGATGTATCTGTCATCGAAACTAGGGTGAAGGACGAGTTGAAAAAAATCAACCATGTTTCTCCGGAAGATACGAACGCTTTTGGAAGTTTTAACCTTGCCAAAGAATTTAAGAAACTCACAGGTTTCCTCACGGGAATGCAGTTATTGACCATTATTGTCGGAACATTAACGATTCTGGCAGGCGTTATTGCCATCTCGAATATTCTCCTCATCACCGTAAAGGAAAGAACCAAGGAAATCGGAATCCGCAGAGCATTGGGCGCCAAGCCAGCGGAAGTGCGAAACCAGATTCTACTGGAAAGTGTTGTGATTACGTTGTCGTCAGGATTGTTAGGCTTTCTGGGAGGTATTTTTCTGCTGATGATTCTCAACATTGCCACACTGAACAATGATGAATTCCCATTTTATAATCCGACAGTTGATTATAGCAATGTCTTCACAGCAATGGGAATTATGATTTTCCTCGGATTGATCATCGGACTGATTCCGGCACAAAGAGCGGTGAAAATCAGACCAATTGAAGCATTGAGAACAGAGTAAACAATTAAACATTGATATTAAAAAACTATATTTCTACATAATGGAAAAGAAGAAAAAATTCACAGTTAAAAAAGCGATTTCCATAGTTCTGGGACTGATTTTCGTGATCGCCGTTGTGGGCGGAATCGGTTATCTTGTCAAATCCAATTCCAAGGAGAATGAAGTGTTTCTAACAAGAAAACCGACCATCCAAAACCTGGATGACAAAGTAATGGCAACGGGAAAAATTGAGCCGCGCGAGGAGATTGAAATCAAACCGAATATTGCCGGGATTATCCAGACCATCAACGTAAAGGAAGGTGATAAGGTGGAAGCAGGACAACTCTTGGCCACTATCAGAATTGTCCCGAATATCACCGAGGTCAATAATGCAACGATGCAAATCAATAATTCTCAGATTCAGTTAGCGAATGCCAAAATTAATGTTGAGAATCAGCAGAAGCAATACGAGATGCAGGCAAAATTGTACAAGCAAGGTGTGATTTCCAAGCAGGAATACATCACGGCGCAGCAACAATTGGAAACGACTTTGCAACAGCAGAAATTAGCCAGTCAACAGCTCAATGCCGCTCAGAAACAATTACAAATTGTGAGAACCGGCGCAACACCGGAATTGCAAAGTATGGCCACGACTCAAATCCGTGCAAAAGCTGCAGGAACTGTTTTGGAAATTCCTGTGAAAACGGGAAGCCAGGTGATTGAGGCCAACTCTTTCAATGCCGGAACAACTATCTGCTCCATTGCGGATTTGAATTCCCTGATTTTTAAAGGTGATATTGATGAAGCGCAAGCCGGAAAACTGAAGCAGGGAATGGATATGAACGTGGTCATTGGTGCTTTGCAGAACAAAAAATTCCCAGGTAAAGTAACCCTGATTGCACCCAAAGGAAAAGAGGAAAGCGGAACCATAAAATTTGCGGTAGAAGGCGATGTTTACAACAAAACCGGTGAGTACATCAGAGCTGGATTCAGTGCAAATGGTGAGATTTTGTTAAGCTCTCAGAAAAATGCTTTACTTTTGGATGAATCTCTGATTCAATATGAAAAAGGAAATAACAAAGCTTTTGTAGAAGTGAAACAGCCAAACGGGACTTTCAAAAAAACTTATGTTAAACTAGGCGCCAGTGACGGTATCAATGTTCAGATTCTTTCTGGAATCGATAAAAATGCTGAAGTAAAAGTTTGGAATCCTTCTGACAAAGACAAAGAAGAACTGAAAGACAAAAAGAAATAATAGACCCTTAAATTATAATTGTTAAAAGAAAATCGCAGCCGATTACTTGGCTGCGATTTTCTATTTGTATGAATTTGATTTTTACATCGGTGGCATATCATCGCCGCCAGAACTGTTGGCATTGATGTCTTTTTTCTTTTTAGGCTGTTCCACTTTTTCGCCTTGTTTGAAGCGGTAAGTGAGCGAAAGCGAAAACTGTCTAGGGCTCCACTGCATATACATATCTCGGGTATAGTTTGGACCGTAGTTGGTAGCTTCTCTGGCTCTTGTGTTGAAGATATCCTGAATGTTGAAGGCTAATGTTCCGTTACCATTCCAGATAGTTTTAGTAGCGCCAAGATTGAAGAAGTAAATCGATTTCTGATTCTGGCTCGCATTTTTCTGTCCACCGCGGAAATTAGATTGTACCTGAATGCTGAAAGTTTTGTCAATTTTAAATGTGTTGGCTAATCGAGCTCTGGAAGAAAAACCATCGCCGTTGTAAGATTGCACCAAAACACCGCTTACATACAAGTCACCTCTTGTTTTGTAACCAAATAAATCAATATTTCCCATTATTTTCCACCAGGAAAAAGGGTCATAAGTTCCGTTGAAATCCAGACCATATCGGTCTTCGCTTCCAACGTTATTTGGACCTAAAGTAAATGCTCCAGGGTCTGTAACGTCTTGTATTATGGCAAATTGAACATTGTCTTTTTCTTTTCTGTAATATAAAGTAGGATTGATAGTGACCTTGCTTTTTGACAGATTGTATCCTAATTCAAATGAATCGATATAAGAAGGATTCAAATCAGGATTTCCTTGAAAAACGTTTCTGACATCATTTGGAGATGAAATCGGAATAAGGAAAAAGGAACGTGGTCTGTCAATTCTTCTAGAGTAATTAAGCAAAAGCTGATTATTTTTTGCAAAATCGTAGCTTAAGAAAACACTTGGAAAAAGATTATTATAATTCTTTTTTTTGTCTGTGATAATACCTGTTTCAACATCTGGCTTTAGAAGGTCTCTGTAAGGATAGTTGAAACTAATATTTGAAAGTTCATCTCTCAAACCTAACTGGTAAGAAAATGCACCAATTTTACTTCTAAATTGTAGATAAAAAGCGTTGAAGGTTTCGGTGTAATTTGATAGACCTGTAAATCTGCCAAGTACGGAGGGCTCTGATTCATTATCAAGCTGCCTTTGCGTAAAGAAATCGTAATCATTATTATTATGATCCAATCTGTAACCTGCATTAAACAAAGAATTTTCACCGATTGGCAATTCGTAGTCCAGTTTTGCTATGACCGATTTATTTTCAGTTTTGGTTTTGGAATTTGTAAGAGAACTAAAGATACCATTGTCAGTTGCAGTAATATTCGAGTCATTACTAGACTGGTTTTTCTGAAGGCTTAATGATAATGATATGTTTTGTCCTTTGTCATCAAATTTGTGGTCAATGCCAAAATCACCCTGCATACCGGTATTGGTATTTCTTCCGGCAGCATTTCGGGTAGTATAATCTACGCTTCCATCTCTGTTATAATTAATATAGTCTATTGGGTTCGTACTCTCATTTTCAAAAGTCCGAATAGTTCCACTCAAATTTATAGAAGTGTTAGGCGAAAGGTCATAAACCGTTCCCAGATTAGCATTATAATTATTGTTTTTAGACTTATTGATACTATTCTGATTGAAAGATAGCAAATCACCCGAAGTATAATTAGTAGTAGACCTGTTAGTATTCTTGTTTTCTTGATAACCACCGCCACCACTCAAAAACCAGCTCCAGTTACCTTTTTTCCAGCTAAGATTGGTGTTGAGATTGGTACGTGGAAGATAACCCAAAGTTCCAATCACACTTCCGTTGAAACCAAGTTTAGTGGTTTTTTTAAGAATAATGTTGAGAATTCCGGCAGTTCCGGATGCATCAAATTTAGCTGAAGGATTGGTGATCACTTCAATTCTGTCAATTTGGTCTGCAGGAATTGCCTGCAGAGCATTGGCACCATCGTCAATTCCTAAAAGCGCAGATGGTTTTCCGTTTATCAAAAACCGCACGTTAGAACTTCCTCTCATAGATACTGTTCCATCTGTGTCTACTGAGACGGAAGGTACATTTTGCAAAACATCCTGGAGATTTCCACCAATCGCTGTAAGGTCACTTTTGACATCATAAGTTTTCTTATCCAGCTCTACTTTATAAGGTTTTGTGGAAGTAGCAGTAATGGTAACACCTTGTATATCTGTTGTGTTGTTGAGGTTGGCTTTTCCGTCAGAAACCATAACGAATGGCGCAATCGCTCCGGCTTTCTCAACTCTAATGGTCTGCGTGAATTTTTTATAATCAACCGCTTCGATGCTTACTTCATAGCTTCCAGGTACTAGTTCTACGGTGTAATTTCCGTTTACATCGGCCAGAGCGGCGTCGCTGAGCTGAGCGTTTTGCTGATTTTTAAAAGTGACGGATGCATAACCCACACCACCATTTGCGTCTTTTACATTTCCAGAAACATTCACCTTCTGCTGCGCCATGATAAAGCTTGCAGCACCAATGGTCATTGCCAGTGGAAAGATTTTTTTCTGAATTACATTTACAATTTCCGTTCGTTTCATTACTGTCTATTTTTCGTTTTCGCTCTTTATTTTATTTGATTTGTCTGCTGTCCAGCCATTCTTGGTAAGCTTTCGCATTTCTAGCGTGTTCCGCATCATTATCCGTGAATTTGTGATAACCGGGTCTCGCCGGATCCGCACACATAAAGATGTAGCTGTTCTTTTCTGCGTCCAACACGGCATTCAGGGAATTTTTATCTACAATGCAGATTGGTCCCGGCGGAATGCCTTTGTTTGCATAAGTATTGTAAGGAGAAGGCTCTTTCAGGTATTTGTAATACACCCTTTTGATTTTTTGGGTGAAGTTGTTCGCCTTGTTCACTGCATAGATAACGGTCGGGTCGCTTTGCAGCTTCATTCCTTTATGGTAACGGTTGATGTACAAGCCTGCAATCGTTTTCTGCTCGTCAGGTTTTCCGCCGGATTCTTTGTAAACAATTGATGCCAGTGCATAGATCTGGTCTCTCGTCAGTCCGGATTGTTTTTCTTTTTCGATTCTTGCTGCGGTCCAGAAATTCTTGTAATCATTTTCAAATTTGTCAAAAAATTCCTTCGGTGTTACGGTCCAAAAGAAGTCATAAGTATTGTTGAAGAAATATTTTTTTAGGTCTTCAGCATTTTTGTAACCTTTGCTGACAGCAATTTCATCCAGCTGTTTCACAAACTTTGCCGAATCGATTTCTGTCTTTTTGGACACTCTTCCAATCATCTGATAGACATCATCAAAATCCTTAATCCTGAAAGAATTGGGTGTTTGATTACCGGCAATAATCATATTCAAGATTTCACGGTTGTTCATTCCTGATTTGAGTTCGTAGCGGCCGGGTTTGTAATTGTCTTTGAGATTTTTATCATCTGCAATAGTGATAAAATTATCCTGATTTTTGAGATGAGGTGCGATAGAATCCAGGATCCGTCGGTAGTCGGCGTGGTGAGGAATCAGAACAAATCCGTCTTTTTCCACATTATTCCCAAGGTATTTGCTGTAAAATCTCAATCCGAAAAATCCCAGGATTGTGATAAGCAGAATTGATATGGTGAGAATTGCTTTCTTCATAGTTTTAATCGATGTCAGGTTTATAAATTGATTGTTCCTTTAAAAACCTGAACAGCAGGCCCTTCCAGCCAGATATTCTCAAAGGCTTCGCCAATTTTATCAGCATAAACCTTGAGCTGACCGCCTTTGACCTTAATTCCAACAAACGTTTGATTATTTTTATCCATAAAAGTTAAAGCCGCTGCAGTAACGCCGGTTCCACAACTGTAGGTTTCATCTTCCACGCCACGCTCATAGGTTCTCACAAAAAGGTCTTTGTCGGAAATCTTCTCCACGAAGTTGACATTGATACCATCCTTTTTATAAGTTTCAGAATTCCGGATTTCGTTACCATTTTCGTAAACATTATAACTATTTAACATTTCCACATATTTCACATAGTGTGGCGAGCCGGTGTTGAGAACAAAATCATCGCCGTCTTTCTCAATGTTTTTGACATCGCCCATTTTCAGCTTAACGATTCCGTTTTTGATTTCAGCTTCGTGTACGCCATCAATCGCTGTGAAAACCGTTTTGTCTTCTATGATGTCCAGATAATGCGCAAATGCCACGGAACATCTTGCGCCGTTGCCGCAAAAGCTTTTAGAACCGTCGGAATTATAATAATCAACTTCAAAGTCTACGTCTTTTGCAGTATTGATTTTGATTAATCCGTCTGCACCGATACCAAATCTGCGATCACACAGCTTCTGAATGTCGTCCACAGAAAGCTCATCCCACTCACCGGAGCGGTTGTCTATCATAACAAAATCATTCCCGGTTCCCTGGTATTTATAGAATTGCATTTATTATTTTGATTTTTAATTATTTAATGTTGTTGCCTGTGCAAAAATTGAGCCTGTAAAAATACTCAAATTATAAGGATTACAATCTTGATGAATGTTATTTAAAATCACTCTAAAAGCATTTGTTCAAACTTCAATACATTATAGAAATTCTCAATGCAGATAATCCGTTATTATTTTAAATTTTATGCCTTATCTTTGTTCATTGAAAATGAAAGAAGACCAGCTCCTTGCGCTCATCATAAAAGCCAGAGAAAAAAATCAGAAGGCTCAGACACAGCTCATTAATATGTTTTGGGTGGATGTTTTTTCTTTTGTGATGAACAGGGTGAAGGATGAGAATGACGCCGACGAAATTACGGTCTCAGTATTTTCAAAAGTCCTGAATAAGCTTGACTTGTTCGACCCGAATTTTCAATTCAAGACGTGGATTCTGACAATTGCTCAAAACACAATTATCGATTTTTGGAGAAGGAGAAGCCGGGAAAATGAAGACGCAACCGAAGATTTGGATAACAGGAAAAATGAGTTCGCACGGTCGCCGGAAGAATTGCTGATTTCCGAAGAAGACCAGCAGAAGATCATCAAAATCATCGAAACAATGGATGGTAAGAATCAGGACATCATCAGATTAAGATTTTTTGAAGAAAAAAGCATCAAAGAAATAGCGGAAGAGCTTAATCTTTCCGTGGCCAACACAAAAGTGAGAATAATGCGCGCCAAGAAAATCCTGGCCGAATTATTAAAAGAAGACGAAACAGACTTTTAAATAAGTCGGAAGTTAGATGTCAGAAGTGATAGGTTTTTAATATTGTCAAAACCTTGAACTTTAAATTTTGAACTTTGAATTTAAGAAATGGAAGAAACATTAACTCAAAAACCCAAATGGATCCGTGTAAAATTACCGACTGGTAAAAATTACCGGGAACTGCGACATTTGGTGGATAAATATAAACTCAACACGATTTGCCAGAGCGGAAGCTGCCCGAATATGGGCGAATGTTGGGGCGAGGGAACGGCAACCTTTATGATTCTGGGAAATATATGTACCAGAAGCTGCGGTTTCTGCGGTGTCAAGACGGGAAAACCAATGGACGTCAATTGGGACGAACCGGAAAAAGTGGCACGTTCCATCAAATTAATGAAAATCAAACACGCTGTACTCACTTCTGTGGACAGGGATGATCTGAAAGATATGGGTTCCATTCTTTGGGCTGAAACGGTGAATGCCGTGCGAAGAATTTCTCCGGGCACTACAATGGAAACGTTGATTCCGGATTTTCAAGGCGTGACAAAACATATCGATAGATTGGTAGAGGCAGCTCCGGAAGTGATTTCCCACAACATGGAAACCGTAAAACGACTGACACGAGAAGTGAGAATTCAGGCAAAGTATGAACGCAGTTTGGATGTTCTCAGGTATCTTAAAGAAGCGGGACAAAATCGTACCAAAACCGGAGTGATGCTGGGATTGGGTGAAACTAAAGATGAGGTTTTCCAAACCATTGAGGATATCAGAAATGCGAATGTGGATGTGATCACTTTAGGACAATATTTACAGCCCACAAAAAAACACCTTCCTGTGAAAAGCTTCATCACGCCTGAGGAATTTGAGGAATTTGGCGACTTTGCAAGAAACTTAGGTTTCCGCCATGTAGAGAGTTCGCCTTTGGTGAGGAGTTCTTATCACGCCGAAAAGCACATTCATTAAAATTGACATCATCAACAATAACAAAAGACTCCTAAATGGAGTCTTTTACTTTTTGTTCTGCCGGCTGCACAGTGTTGGTCTGGTTCATATTTTCTACCTGCTGAGGAATAAACATCATGTAGATGAAGTATCCTAAAAGAAATAGTGCCACCACAATAAAAATGGCAATCAAAGGTCCGCGGTTTGTTTCGCTGTCTTTTTTTGGGATGTCTGGTCTCATAATTTATTATTTTAAGAGCATATATCAAAACTAATGCCTTGATGATGATGTACTGCTATACCTAATTATCAGAGCTGATTAAAATATTTTTAGGGTGAAGAGATATATTTTAATGTTTATTTAAAATTACCCCATATATTTGTAGGGTTAAATTTTGAAAAACTATGAAAATTGAGAAGCGTTGGGTGATTTCTTTCGCTGTTATCACTATAATTTCCTTTCTGGCATTATTGTGGCCGGAGCAAACTTCGGTTCCTGCGCCGGGATTATTCTTACCTGCAGAGAACATTGTTGGTTCGGATGTCGCCTGGATATTGGCCTCCTCAGGCTTGGTTTTGCTGATGACACCAGGCTTATCTTTCTTCTACGGCGGAATGGTCGGAAAAAAGAACGTTATATCTACAATGTTGCAGAGTTTCATTGCGTTAGGAGTGATCAGTATTTTGTGGGTGGTCGTAGGATTCAGTTTATCATTTGGAGATTCCATCGGCATTACGATAGACGGACAGCATTACGGACTGATAGGTAATCCCACGTCATTCCTGTTTTTCAATAATGTCGGGGTCTTGCCGCACAGTCAGCTGGCTTCCACCATTCCTTTCATCCTGTTTGCTTTATTTCAGATGAAGTTTGCCGTTATTACGCCGGCTCTTATTACCGGTTCATTTGCAGAGCGGGTTCGGTTTATTTCTTACCTGCTGTTCATGGTATTGTTCAGTTTGATCATATATACGCCGCTGTGTCACATGGTTTGGCATCCGGACGGTCTGCTGAACAAATATTTTGGAGTTAAGGATTTTGCGGGCGGTACAGTGGTGCACATGAGTGCAGGATTTGCCGCATTAGCTGGCGCCATGATGATTGGCAAACGCAAAAATCCACATCATGAACCTTCTAATATTCCATTTGTGATTCTTGGGACAGGTATGCTGTGGTTTGGCTGGTTTGGCTTCAATGCCGGTTCGGCTTTGGCAGCTAACGCCACGGCCGCAATGGCTTTTGGAACCACAACAGTAGCTTCTGCCACCGCCATGCTGACCTGGATTTTCTTTGATAGGGTCAATGGGCGTAAAGTATCTGCTCTTGGTGCTTGTATTGGTGCAGTTGTCGGTCTTGTAGCGATAACACCTGCGGCAGGATTTGTCACCATTCCACATGCTATTTTCATCGGTTTTATTTCTGCAATTGTATCAAATCTGATGTGCAACTGGAAAAGACTCAAGAAAGTCGACGATACTCTTGATGTATTTGCCTGTCACGGCGTTGGCGGAATTATGGGAATGATTCTCACGGCAATACTGGCTCAGGGCGACAATGCCAGTCTTCTCCACGGTGGTTTCGAAGTTTTTGCACACCACATGATGGCGCTGGTTCTGGTATCTGCTTTCACCTTTATGGGCAGCATTGCGCTGTATAAGATCACCGACATAATCATTCCATTGAGAGTTGCGGAAGACTCGGAAAGCCTGGGCTTAGATATTTCCCAGCACGATGAAAGCTGTATTTGAAATTAAATTTGATATGAATAGAACCTCGTTTGTTTTTAACTGCGGGGTTTTTCTATTTTATTAGTGATAAACTCATGATATAATTCTTGAATTTTATGCCATAAATAGAACTTAAATCCGCCAAAAAAACTCTAAATTCGTGTCTCAAAAATTTTTTTAAGATGACGAAATTCGGAGTGGATGCGGCCAGTTTTTATGTGCCTTCTTTATATTTAGAAATCAAAGACCTTGCAGAGCAGCGGGGCATAGAACCTGCCAAGCTGGAAAAAGGCCTGGGTCTTCATAAGATGGCATTGCCGGATGTGCACGAGGATGCGGCCACTTTTGCCGCAGAAGCTCTGCTGAAACTGATTCAGGATTACAACATCAGCCCGAAAGATATTTCCCGGATTTACCTGGGAACAGAAAGTGCGCTGGATGCGGCCAAACCCACTGCCACATACGCCGTACAGATGGTAGAGGAATTTCTGAGTGAAGAATTTGGGCCGAGAAGCTTCAAAAACTGTGATGTTGTCGATATGACTTTTGCCTGCATCGGCGCGGTAGATGCGCTTCACAATTCATTGGATTTTGTACGCGCCAATCCGCTGAAGAAGGCCATCGTGATAGCCAGCGATTATGCCAAGTACGAACTGGCATCATCCGGAGAATACACACAGGGTGGCGGCGCCGTCGCACTGTTGGTTTCTGCCAATCCAAGATTGATCGAAATCGATAATAATTGGGGCGTGGCCACAGAAAGCGTTTTCGATTTCTTCAAGCCAAGACGTCACCATTCCAAATCAGAACTTAATCCTGCACCGGAAAATTATCCGGACAAAATCGAAGTCTTTACCGACGAACCGGTGTTCGATGGTCAGTATTCCAATCAGTGTTATCAGGACAGAATCCGTGAGGCTTATCAGCATTACAAAGAGCAGACTTTTACCGTGAGACCGTATGAAGACTGGCGGTATCTGATTTTTCATCTGCCGTACGCCTTTCACGGAAAAAGAGTGTTTACCGAGATCTACAGCCTGGAAAATAACCTGGACTTTTCTGATGCCGAACAACAGAAGGCGATCGCAAAGTCCGAAGATTACGTCCGCTTTATCAATGAAAAGATTGAGCGGTCTCAGAGGGCATCTTCCGAAATCGGGAACATGTACACGGCGTCCATTTTTATGGCTCTGCTGTCTGCGCTGCAAACTTCGTATGATGAAAATGAAGACCTTACGGAGCAGGAAATCGGATTTTTGGCTTACGGAAGCGGTTCCAAGTCAAAGGTTTTCGTGGGCAAAGTGGCTGCAGAATGGCAATCGGTGGTGGCGCAATGGCATCTGTTTGATATGCTGAAAAACCGCCTGGCCATTGATTTTAAGACCTATGAACAGCTTCACCGCAAGCAGCTGGACGTATCTGTCAATCCGCAGTACAAAGGTTTTGGCCTCACCAGAATAGAGCAAGACAGTCCTGTCCTGCGGGGCGCGCGCTACTACAGCTACCAGAAATAAGTCCGTGATGCCTTATAAAAATCGAAGACGAGCCAAATCCACTGGCTCGTCTTCTTTTTGAAAATATCTATAACTAACTATTATATTCCGTTCTGTATGTTTCAAATATATAAATTATTTTTTAATAATTGCAAGATGGGACTTTAAATTGTGACGGGCAGACCTGCCCTTGATCTATTCTTCCTACCGATGGTATTGCCTATGCCTCACAGGACGGGCGATGACGATGGCTTGTAGATTTTTTTCTACAAGTGTATTTTGTATTGAAATATTATTTAATTTCATTCGGTTAATATTAAATATTTATTATTATGTCAATTAAATACACAGTGATCGAACGCGGTGAGCCAGGCGTATCTGGCGGAGGTAAAAAGAAATGGTATGCACAGGTGAAAACAGATGGTGAAATGACCATCGATAATCTGGTGGACGAGATCGAAAAATTTTCAGCGCTCAGTGAAGCAGACATCAGGGGTGTGATCATCGCCCTCGAGAACGTCATCCAGAAAGAACTTGCCAACGGGAGAATTATCAGACTCGATAAACTGGGCAGTTTCTACCCAAGCCTGAGCAGCGAAGGTGCCGAAACTGCTGAAATGTTTACTTCTAGTCTCATCAAAGGAGCAAGGGTCAACTACCGTCCAGGCAAACGCATTAATGACGCCCTGGCAGTAGCCACTTTCACCAAAGCGAAATAGCCGCCCAAAAACCTGCGCAGCTTTTACCCGAAACCTGCGCACAAGTTTACCCAAACCTGCGCACCTTTGACCTAAAAGCTGCGCAGGTTTTTTATGATAGCTGCGCAGGAGTATGCAAAAGCCTAAGGCTAACCCACAGATTCCGTCCAGTACAGCTTATAAATCTTTAGTTTGACCATTTCATTTTCCTTCGCAACTGAGAATGATCGGCTCAAAAGGGAAATGAGATTTTAGTATTTTACTGATGCTTCCTTCCGGCAATCCCACGCTATCAGACAGCGATGTATCAATGGGGATCGTTCTCACTTTGAGAAAGTTTTTAAGCATGGTCTCACCACCATCATTTCAATGGATTGTCTAATGGGGGCAGGATGGCTTCCGGTATTCTTACAAACCTGGATACGATCATGCTGGCCAGAATATTCCCTACCGCATTGAGCACCGTAGCCAGAGGATCTACCAAAGTGCCGAGAATAATGACGGCAGGTACTACATCAGGCGGAATTTTATAAACGGAGATCATCAGCATCTCGCCAATGTAGCCGCCATTCGGAATGCCACCGGCCACGGCGCTCACAAAAACGGTGATGCCAAGAGCCATCAATAGATTGAAAGGCTCAAAGAAATTCCAGCCCAGCAATTGAAATGCGACATATATTTTTATAATCGATGAGATGGATGATCCGTTTTTGTGAATGGTCACACCAATGGGGATTACTACGTTGGCAATGGCCGCCGGTACGCCCATTCTTTTGGCAGCCTCTATCGCGACAGGCATGGTGGCCAGACTGCTGCAGGTACTGATGGCGGTGGCCGTGGGCAGAATACTTTCTTTCCAGAAGGCCCGCACGCCGGATCTGCCTTTCCAGACGAAGGCATACAAGCTGAAGAACACCAGGAAATAGATCACTCCGGCAATGTAATAAAGTCCCAGTGGCTTGGCATAAAAACCGAAGAGCTGCGGCCCGATGGTGCCCACCTGGTAGGCAAAGTAAGCGCCAAGCCCCAGCGGCGCAGCCTTCATAATCAGCAGTAAAAGCTGCTTCATAACCTCGTTTCCGGACAGGACGAAATTTTGAAATGACTGTCCCATTGCGCCGGATCTTCTGATGGATATCCCGACCAGAAAGGAGAAGACCAGCAGCGCCAGCATGTTCTGTCTTGAAAATAAATGATAAAACTCGCTCACGGTAAAGAATCCTACGATCTGATCATTGATGCTGGTGCTGTTCTCCAGATTTTCCGAAACTACCTGACTGATATTGGAAGGTGTTTCCGTCGGGAATAGGTAAACCATCAGGATGCAGAACGTTGCAGAGATGAGGATGAAACTGAGGAAAGTTAGCGCCATGATACCGATGATCTTCCCCAGCTGCTGTTGCTGCTCAATGCCGGAAATGGCGGAAACAATTGCAAAAAACACCAATGGAATTACTGTAACAAACAATAGATTAAGAAAAATATCACCAATGGGCTTGAGGTAAACAACAAGATCCGGTGCAAAGATCCCGACCACACTTCCCAGAAAAATCCCGATAAGAAGCAGAATTATGTTGCTGTAGCTATTCCAGAAAGATGTTTTCATACCTCAATTTTAATCAAAGATAATTAATTCCTAATGTAAAATAGTGATAAAATATTGCAACAAAACATTCGCTTTGTCATCCCGTAGGAAACCCCAACGAAGTGGTGAAGAAGAAGTCAATCTCAAGAGTATGGATTCCTACGGAAGGACCAAATGGTGTTTTTTATGATTAAATTAACTAATCCGGAATGGAAAAATTCCCGAGATTTGTCTCTATGAAAACAGCAGTTCTAATCACCATCGGCGATGAGATTCTTTCCGGCAACACCGTAGATACCAATTCCAATTTTATAGCGACACAACTCAAAGAAATTGGGATAAAAGTTCTTTCGATTTTTACAATTCCTGATGAGGAACAGGCAATTATTTCCACTCTGGGAAAAGCTTTCGGTATGGCAGATGTGGTTTTCACCACCGGCGGACTAGGGCCTACGAAAGATGATATCACCAAAAAAGCTTACGCCAATTTCTTCGAAGATGAAATGATTTTCTCTGACCAAATCTATGAACATCTGAGAGCTTACCTCGAAAAAAGAAACCGACTCTGGATTCTGGAACATAACAAAGACCAGGCAATGGTTCTGTCCAAAGCAAAGATTTTTCTCAACTATTTCGGGACTGCGCCTTGTATGATTTTAGAGAAAAATGGAACTTATTGTTTCAGTTTGCCGGGTGTTCCGTACGAAGTGAAACCGTTGGTGAAAGACCAGATTATGCCTTTCCTCAAGGAGAAATTATCGCTTGACCACATCATGACCAGAATCGTTTCTGTGGTGGATATTCCGGAAAGCATTTTGTCAGAAACCATTGAAGAATGGGAATTGGCTTTACCAAAACACATCAGTTTATCTTACCTGCCAGTGGGAACAAGAGTGAAACTGAGACTAACCGCTTCCGGAACTTCCCAGGAATTGCTGAATGCGGAATTGGAAAACGAAATCAA
Organism: uncultured Chryseobacterium sp.; assembly: GCA_913778505.1. Taxonomy (GTDB): domain Bacteria; phylum Bacteroidota; class Bacteroidia; order Flavobacteriales; family Weeksellaceae; genus Epilithonimonas. The sequence continues at coordinate 58,224 of CAJYWD010000018.1, read as the reverse complement.
AAAGCTAGTTCCAATCATCGGAGAAAATATCATTGCAACGCAAGAAGATAAAATCGAGAAAATCCTTGGCGAAATTTTAACCGACAAAAAACTCACCATCTCCGCTGCAGAAAGTTGCACCGGTGGAGAATTGGCTCACATGATAACATCAGTTTCGGGAAGTTCACAGTATTTTCTCGGAAGCGTGGTGACTTATGCGACAGAAAAGAAAGTTGATATTTTGAATGTCCATCCAAAAACTGTTGAGGAATTTACGGTCGTGAGTGAAGCAGTCGCATCGGAAATGGCGATAGGTTGTCAGAATCTATTCAGAACTGATATTGCAGTTTCCACGACAGGCGTTGCCGGCCCATCAAAAGGCGAGGACGGCAAAGATGTGGGAACTGTTTATTACACAATTAGAATCGGGAATGAAGAAGTGACATCCAAACTATTTCTGTCACATTTGGAAAGAATGGATTTTATGCATTTTGTTTCGCAGAAAGTCATTCAGGATATCGTTTCATTGCTTATCAATAAATAAAAAAAGACAGCTCAAAAGGCTGTCTTTAATATTAAAAATCTAAATCTATTTTAAAATTTCTTTCAGGAACATCAGCGTGTGATTCCACGCACGTTTGGCCATGACTTCATTGTAATCCGGCGCTTCGGGATTGGTAAACGTGTGTGTCGTGTTTGCGTAAGTTATGATTTGCCAGTCGGCTTTTCCGTCATTCAATTCCTTTACCAAAGCATCATAATGGATCTGCGGAACGCTGCGATCGTTAGCAGGATGTTCTACGAGGACTTTAGTAGAAATAGGTTCGTTCGTTCTTTCAGAATCTTTTCCCAGGCCACCATGTATGGATACAACGCCTACCACAGGAAGATTTCCTCTGGCAGCTTCCAGCGCGCCGGTACCTCCGAAGCAATAACCGATGACGGCGATCTTATCGGCTACAGCACCGGACTTTTTCAATTCATCCAAAGCCAGCGATATTCTTTTCTGATAAAGTTTAAAATCTTTTTTATAGGTAGTGGCCAGTCGGGCAGCATTTTCGTTTCCATTAGGTGTATTGCCTTCTCCATAAATATCTGCGATAAAAGCAATGTAACCTTGTTTCTGTAGTTCCAGAGCCGCATTCTTAGCTTCGTTATCGATGCCTTTCCACGCTGGGAGAATCAGTACGCCCGGAAGTTTTTTTCCTGCATTGGAGGTGACCATGCCCAGAAGCTTCTGCTCACCGTCTTTGTAGGATACATTTTTAAGCTTTTGAGCCGTAATGGTTTGAACGCCCAGAAAGATGCTCAAGAGAGTCATTGTAATTTTCATAATGTTATGGTTAATTGGTATTGGATTTTAACGTTTTGAATAAGTTCATCAAAAATACAAAAATGCTGAAGATGACCAATTGCCATCCTACATAATGCCATCCCCCCAATTCCCAACATTTCAAACCGATAAAAGTTCCAATGGCGCCGCCGGCAAAATAGGAAGTCATATAGATCGTATTGATTCGGCTGTTGGCTTTCTGGTCTAATCTGTAAATCATCGCCACATTGGTCACTTGAATGGATTGAACACCGACATCGATGAAAATCACGGCTAGAATAATTGAGATTAAATAACTCGGAAAAAGAAAGATAATAACTGAACCGGCTAATAAAATAATACTTGCAATCAGCTGCGTTTTCCCGGCTCCGCCTTTGTCAGAAGCTTTTCCAATTATGGGTGCGACTAATGCGCCGGCAATTCCCAACATCCCGAAAAGTCCGATGGTGTCAGAGCTGTATTGGTAAGGTTTTTCAACTAAGAGAAATGTCAGTGTGGTCCAGAATGAGCAAAATATCGAGAAAGCAATGCCTCCCATCAAAGCATATAACCTGAGTTGTGGAAATCGTTTTAACTGGTAAAATGAGGATGAAATCAATTTAAAATAAGAATCCCTGAAGGTTGGTTGGACACTTGGCAGCTTAAAATAAACAAAAGCTAGGGAGAAAACGGTAAAGCCTGCCGAAATATAATACACCATTTTCCAATTACTCCATTCCGAAATGTAACCGCTGAAAACCCTTGCCATCAGGATTCCGACTAAAATTCCGGTGAAGATAATTCCGACATTTTTCCCTTTTTCATTGCCGGATAATTCGGCAGCCATGGGCAAGATTACCTGCGCGGCAACAGCCGTCAAACCTAGTAACAAACTGAATATAAAGATGAAATAGTAATTGGAAACCATCCCGATTCCGGCTAAAATGCAGAACAAAATGGCCAGCAAGATCAGAATTAATTTTTTACGATTAACTTTATCTCCGAGTGGAACTAAGGTTAATAATCCTGCGCCATAACCGACCTGACCCAGCCCAACCATAATGCCCATTTTACTTTCCGTGACTTTGAAAGTCTCTGCAATCTGATGCAGAATCGGCTGTGCATAATAAATATTGGAAACACAGATCCCGGCTACTACAGACATTCCGAGAACCTGGGATTTACTCAGTTTGGATTGTTCTTCTGTCATTGCTTATTTTGTAGTCTCATTGAGAATTCCAAAGTCAATTGGAGCGGTGTTACGATTGTCATGATGATCTTTTCGGGTCTTAAAATTCCGTGACAGTTTTGAACAAAAATGATGCCTCCAAATCATGCCATCCGGAGATGTCTGCGAACAAATCTAGCTCAAAGCAGTAATACATTCTTCCCGTATTTTCCATAATTCTTCCAAGGAATAATGGATTTGAGGATTTTCAGCGATCCATTTCCGCAAATAGTTTTTATGAAGTTCGATTTTGAATTCGCTGATTTGATGAGGTTGGATTTCTGTTTCTTCCAGAAGCTCATTAATAAAATCTTGTTCAGAAGAATCCTTTTTTGTGAAATCCAGAATCTGATTTTTAAATTTCAGATAATTATGCGCTTCCGGAATATCATCAAGATTATACTTTTCTAAAACCGTTTTAATTTTCGGTGTGTTGTTGCCATTCATCCGGAAAATCCCGAGAATCAATTTAAAATCCGGCTGATTATTTTCTTCGGCTAACGTTTTCAGAACGGCGTGTTTTGTACTGCAGGTTCCGCATTCATCAATGAAAACCGTTGCAAGATTATCTTTGTTAAGGTTTCTGCGGTAAGGTAAGTTTCTGATAAATTCTGAAGCCGAAAGAAAATCAGAACAATTGTTTTTCAGAAATAGGTGAGAGATTTCTTGGTCGGAATTGATTTTAAAGTTGAATGAATTCATAAAGATAGGAGTACGTTAAATGATATTCATAATAATTTATTCAATTGCTTCGGGCTTTAGCCCGATGTTTATGGTTTTACAAAAAAAACAGGCTTTAGCCAAAATGTATGTGTATTTGGCTGAAGCCTTTTTGATTTACTTTAATTTCATAAATGGGCTAAAGCCCATTCCTATTGATATTTCTTAGACCGCATCGCCTTCACTTTCGCAACAGTGTCATTCTTCAACAATTCGTGATATTCCTCGGACTCCACAGGAACCAGCTTAATTTTCGAATTCTGATTATGAAAAATCCCGAATCCATTTTTCTTGTCCAGAGGCGAAGTCCGCAAGCAAGCTTGTCCTTTTGAAAAATAATTCTCTTTCTCTTCTTCCAATTCTGAAGACGAAATATCATTGCGTTCCGCAAAAATCTCGAACAGCAATTCGTCGGAAGTATATTTCAGAGGATGTTTGGAAAGTTTCTCGTATTGATAATTGGCAATCGTCTTTTTATCATTTTTCACCACCGGAATCACCGATGAAGTAACCGGAGAATCTTCTGCGGTTTCTATTAAGGTATTGGTGTAATTGATGGTATAGGTTTTCATTAGGCTATTTTGTGGGAAAGCTAAAATAAAAATTAAATAGTTTCTATACTTTTTAAGATTTTTCCGTCAGAAGTTTTCCATTCTGTAAGACCATTAGCATTTCTACCCATAACGATTGCAGCAGCATAAGAGGGACTGGAAAAAATAAAATCTTCTGTGAATTCGTTATTGACAATTATGCTTTTATTTATTAAATCGCTTCTAAAATTCTTAAAAGAATTTGATAAGGAAGGAGTTGTTGAATCGGCAACTTTTGAACCTTTTAAAACTAGAAAACCTTCAGATGTCTGTTCTCCCATTGCTTCACATCCTCTGGCCGCATTTATATAAAATATAACCTGTTCTTTTTTTGAGGAAGATTGCTCACGTTTGTCTTCAAAAACTTTATGTCCCAATGTATTTACTAGAAGTAGAATATAATTTAAAAATTCTTCCATTTCCGCACGGTCAGATTCAGAAATTGCTGATTGAGTTGGTGTACAGCCATTTTCGACAATATATCTATTTGTGCTACATGCAATTTCGTGAAGTCTATTTTCTAGATATTTAATATGCGCTTTATTTAAATTTTCATCTTTACTTGTAAATATTATGGTTTCATTCCAAAAATCTTTTGTTGCTAGATGTTGATTTAATCTTGTATAAACATTTTCTGCTTCACCGATATACACCAAATCTTTATTTTCATTATTTTTTCCAAGTAATAGATATATTCCGGGAGACATTAAATCTTTTCGATCGATACAATCTTTGATTTTTATTCGTGGAATTTTGTATGCCTTTCCCGTCCAGTTTGATAGCTCACATGCCATTCTTCCATTTGGATCTCCATCTATTAAAAATATTTTTATTGTCTTACCAAAAGCCATAATTTAATTCAAAATAAAATATTAAATCAATTTCTTATTACCCTTCGCCTTTACCAACCACAACCCAACAAAAGTCAAAAACCCATTCAGGATAATCAGTTCCACACCAATTCTGTAATCTGTATTGTTCGTCACCAGGTAGTTAATCAGATAAGTCGCAATCGGAGCCAAAATCGTCACTGCCAAAATGGAATATTTCTTCTTGATTTGGTACTTCGTCAAAATTCCAAAAGCAAACAATCCCAGCAGCGGCCCATAAGTATAACCCGCCACTTCCATTATCAGGTAAACAATCGACTTATCATCGATAGCCTTGAAAACCATTATCAGTACAAAGAAAATTACGGTGAAAGTCAAATGAACTCGCATTCTCAGATGTTTCTTTTGCTTTTCCGTTTTTTTCTGGTCTTCGTTCAGGTTTAGCAAGTCCACACAATAAGAGCTCGTCACCGCCGTCAGAGCACCGTCAGCAGAAGGAAACAAAGCCGAAATCAATCCGATGATGAATATCACAGAAATCGCCATTGGGAAATGATTGAGAGACAACGCAGGAAACAGGTCGTCGCCCATTATATTCTTGATGTTGCCCGCAGCATCTTTAAACCCAAAAGTATTCGTAATCACTTCTTTTCCGTCCACCATCGTCGATATTTGTCCGTAATCTGCGCCATTCTGCATCGCAAAAAGATAAAGCAAACCGCCCAAAAACAAGAACGCCAGATTTACAAAAAGCAAAGTTCCGGCAAACGTCAGCATATTCTTTTTCGAGTTTTTCAGGTTGTCCACAGAGATATTTTTCTGCATCATTTCCTGGTCCAGACCCGTCATCGCAATCGTGATGAACATCCCGCCCAGAATGGTTTTCAGGAAGAAGGTTTTAGAATTCACATCCGTATTGATAAAATGCGTGTACTGCTTTTGCTCCAGAATCGTGAAAGCTTCTCCAAAGGACATATTAAGATTCGATAAAATATAAACAATGCAGGCAATCAGACTGATAATCATAAAAGACGTTTGCAGCGTATCCGTAATCACAATCGTCTTCACACCACCCTCAAATGTATAAAGCAAAATCATCAGCAGCAGCACAAAAGCCGTCACCCAAAACGGAACACCCAGCGCTTCCAAAAGGAAGATTTGGAGAATATTCACCACCAGATACAATCGCGCCGTCGCACCAATCGCTCTGGAAATAATGAAAAACAAAGACCCGATTTTATGCGCCTCCACATTGAACCGTTTCCCCAGATAGGTATATATTGACGTCAGATTCATCCGGTAATAGAGTGGGAGCAGCACACCGGCCACAATGAAGTACCCGATGAAAAACCCGATTACCATCATATAATATTCGAAACCGCCAAAAGGATTTTCGCCACCCAAAAACTTTCCCACCGTTCCCGGAACCGAGATAAAAGTCACGCCGGAAAGCGACGTCCCAATCATCCCAAACGCCACCAGCCACCATTTGCTTTTCTTGTTGCCAATGAAAAACGACTGGTTGTCCGAGTTACGGCTTGTAAAATAAGAGATGACCAAAAGCCCGATAAAATAGGCGAAAACGAATAAAAGTAGAATAGTTCCCGGATTCATTGTTCAATTTTGAGTGAGACAAAAATAGTTTTTTTATTGTTTTATGAGGGAATTAATTAGGAGGAACTCAAAATCACAGATGATTATTTTTAGGAGCTTAATCCCGCTGGTAATTTATCCTGAGCTTGTCGAAGGGCTATATCTTTTTTGTCATTGCGATCAAAGTGAAGCAATCTTTTAAACTATTCAAAAAGAAAAGTCAAGATTTTACTTAATATTCTCGCGTCCCAAAACCATATTCTTACCGCTACAACTAGTAAAATCTTCAAATCAGATCCGTAGGAGCGCCCTGTTAATAGCCACCGAATCCTACCGCCCGTCAAGCACCGTAGGTGCGACCTGTTAATTCAAATCTCACAATTATTAATTCGTCAAAAACCAAAATGATTTACCGCGCCGGAAGCATCTTCTTCACAACAATAAAAAGAAGAACGGCTGTCACGGCCAGAACCGCAAAAGAACCATACCACAAACTATCAAACCCATATCGGCTCACCACATAAGTTCCCAGAAAAGGCGTGATGATAAATGAAAATGAAAACGCAATCCCATTCAGTCCCATGTAAGCGCCCTTGTTACCACGTTCCGACCGCAATGCTGTCACTGTTGACATAAATGGAAGCGCCCAAATCTCGGCAATACAAAGAATCGTCATTGATAAGATCAACCAAGGAATATTACTTCCAAATATCAGCATCAAGTATGATGATCCGGCCAATAGAACACCAATAAATAAAATCTGAGGAATCTTCAAAGTCCTTTCAGCGATACTTACCAAAGGCATTTCCAGTAAGACAATGATGAATCCACTGTAACCCAGAATAAAACCAATCGTACTCTGACTCAGCTTTGCAACATCTTTGTAAAACAAAGGAATCGTATTGAAAAACTGGAAAAAACAAATCGCAAAAACAGTACACAGGAAGCTATATAATAAAAAAGGATAATCCTTATAAGGCGATTTTCCCGTCTTTTTCACCACATCTATTACACCTGATTTCTTTTTCTCGCGGAATATTTTATTTCGTTTCCGGAAAAAGATGACATAGATGATCCCGGCAGTTACAGCGCCGCAGAAATTAACAACGAAAAGAAAATTATAAGAAATCCCGGATAAGATTCCCCCCAAAGCCGGACCTATGGAGAATCCAAGATTGATGGCCATTCGGTTTAATGAAAAAGCCTTGGTCAGGTTTTCCGGTCTTGCATATTTGGTAATTGCCACAGAATTCGCCGGCCGGAATGTATCGCTGATGGTACTTTGCAGAAAGATGAGAAATGCCATCATCTCCACGCTCGGGAAGAATGGAATGATGATAAAAATTGGCGCACTCAGAAACAGACTCCAGCTCTGGATATAATATTCCCCGAATTTATCCGTCAGATAACCACCCAGCCAGGAACCGATAACCGAACCAATGCCATAAAAGCTTAGAACAATTCCTGCATTTTCCAGAGAAAATTTCAAATGGTCTGTCATATAAACACCCAAAAATGGCAACACCATAGAGCCGGAACGGTTGATGAGCATCACAATGGACAACATCCAGGCTTCTCTTGAAAGGCCTTTGAAAGTGTTGAAATAGGAATTGAAAAGTTTCATTAGAATTTCTGAAGTGCAAAATTATTGATTTGTTTTCTACATTCAGAATGAATTTATAATAAATAAAAAAGGCTCATCAATGGATAAGCCTTTCTTCATAATTTGAGCGTGATTAATTCTTAGGTATTGTTTTCTTAATCTCAGCCAAAGTTGCCGTATTGGGCAAGCCTTGTACCTGCTTTTTAGGGCTTGATTGTTTTCTACCTGCCACCGTTCTGCCCGGAATCGAGGATTTGATTTCATAAATATCGGAAGTCGCAGGAATTGTTTTTCCGGAAGGAGTGGAGTTATTATTCTGAGTTTTTGATTTTTGAAGTCCTGCTTCGGATACTAAACCTGTGATCTCCTCTTTTTTTTCTGCAGCTTTATCTTTGTAAGCTTTGGCATTGGCTTCTATGACTTCTTTAGGGATTTCCTGTTTTTCCTCACTGGTTTTGCTTTGCTGAGCCATTGCGAAAGATGTGCCTGCAACCATTAGAATGGTGAAATATAATTTTTTCATTGGATTAAATTTTAAGATTATTTGATACTTATCAGAACGTTGATTTTACCGATGTCTTTACCTTCATAAGACTCCAAAGCTTTTCCCAGAACTTGTCCTACTTTTACCTTGTCGGTATCAGCTTTCATGGCGACGCCGGCTATAGATGAAGTTACCAACAGATCTCCTCTTTTGATAGGACCGCCTTCATGACAAACCTTTGTTGGGATGACACCAATAACCCCCATTGGAACTTTGTCAGAAATGTCAGTATCAATTTTTTCTTCTGTCAAAAGTACGCCTGGTTTTGTAGCATATACACCTGCTACCAGATTAGAATAAGGTTCCGAGGATTTTTCTACAGTTCTGTCAGAATCTCTGGAAATCACTAATATGTCTCCGGTTTCGTATTGTGAGATATGACCTTCCACATCAAAAGCCTCGGCAATGTCGGCGCCGCTATTTTGAGTTCCTCCATTGAAAAAAGCGCGGCCGGCTTTGTTGATTCTGGCAACATTGACACTTCCGCTTTGGAACGTTGCCAGATTACCTGAGGCTCCGGTATGATTGATTAATAAAGTATTTCCTGTTCCGTTGGAATTGATCTGAACGGTATTTTGCCCATTTGCAGAATTCAAATTTGCAAATCTTCCAGCCCTGCCGGTTCCAAAATTAGGTACCCAGCCATAGATTGCACTTCCGCTTCCGTCCACTGTAGCTTCTACACCATCTCCCGTATTTGTTGCGTTCGCTGTAATGGCATTTCCGTTTCCATCAGCAATGGCAATGACTGCTGGACCGTTTCCGGAAGTATTGCTAGCATGGAATAAACCTGCATAACCTCCTGTTCCTGATGAAACCCCATATATACCTGCAGTTCCAAAATTGGCAAACTGAGAATTTACTTCTCCTTTTACAGCTGCAGAAGTTCCAGTCGTTCTATCGACTATAAAGCTGGCAGCAGTACCATTTCCAACGGTCTTTACAGACATTACATTATTGTCATTATCTTCGTTGAAATTTTCAAATCTGGCGGCTTTTCCTGTTGCGAATGCTGGTACCCAGCCATAGACAGCAGTGCCGGCGCCATCTATGTTGGCCTCTACAGCGTTACCATCTTTACTGGCGTTGGCTGTAATAGCATTACCGTTTCCATCGGTAATAGCCACTAAGGCATTTCCGTTTCCTGAAGGATTTGATGAGTGAAAAAGGCCCGCAAAACCTCCTGTTCCGGAAGAAACACCAAAAATACCTGCTGCACCGAAGTTTCCGAAAATCGTTTTCACTTCACCTCTTACTCCTGCAGCAACACTGTTGGTATTATTAACCAAAAATGAAGATGCATTTCCTTGTGTATTATCGGGAATATTACCGCCGGAATTGGTTTCTACCTCCATTGTGTTTTTTTCATTTCCGGCATTGACGTTTTCAAATCGTCCTGCGCGGCCTTTACTGCCGTTAATCCCAACTTGACCGAAAACTCCAACTCCTGTACCGGATGTATTGGTTCCGATAAAACCTCTCACACCATAGCCGCCACCGTCATTTCTTCCTACCACAGCACCCGCAATATCACTGGTATTTCTTCCGACAATCGCTTCCCCGGCGCCATTATTATCACCTACTATACCGGCAGATGCCTGGGAACTGGTAGCACCGTGTACAGCAAAACCAGCTCCCGAGGTACTGTAAATGCCTTTGCCGGCTCCGGTCGTATTGGCGTAGATAACATTCCCGTTTCCTACACTGCTGGCATTAAGAGCATTGTTGTTATTAGAACTATTATTGATGGCAACGGATGCTGCGATGCCATTGACACTTGTAGCATTGAGACCGGTTCCGCTAGTGCTGTTGGCAAAAACGCCATAACCTGCTCCCGATGCATTACCGTAGACACCAATTCCTGAAGGTGTAATACCATAAACACCCCAGCCGGATCCGGCCTGTGATCCCCAAACACCTATACCTAAACCGCCGGTTCCATTGTTGATACCTTTTACTCCGGTTGAGAATCCGCCTGGAGCAGTATTGGTAACTTCTCCTCTCACTGCGGAAATACTGGATGTTGTAGTAGAGTTTTGTCCTACTATGGAGCTCCCATCGCCGTTATTGGTTAATGAGAAAAGGTCTGATGCATTCGTTACTGTACTGCTGTAAGGCAACGTTAAGCTTCCACCTCCGCCGCTGCCGGAAGATTTTGCGTACAAAGCGTATGGAACACTTAACAGTTGGCTGGTTCCGGTAATCGTGTAATTGGTTCCGCCAGCCGGATCGGTTTCTGTCTTCAGGTAATAGGAATTTCCGCCCCAATTGATGGTGTTGAAGGTGCCGCTGATTACAGTTCCGGATCCAATTTCCAAACTGACTAATCCATTCGCATTGGTCATTCCAGTTATTCTCTCCGAATAAACACTCGTTCCGGCTGCTGAACCTTGCAATACACTTACTCTCACGGCAACATTTTGATTGGCTAAAAGCTGTCCGGAAGTGTTTCTAACAATAGCTTGGTAGCTCATTTTTTCCGGTGCCTGTGCGGAAACCATATATGTTCCCAAGGCTAAAGCTGCAATTAATACAATTTTTTTCATATGTAGATTTTATTGTTTTTTTAATGGTCATATGTTATCGCTATATCTTCATTGGTGTTTTTGTCCAACTTTGGTTATGGCGATTTCATATCAAGATTTTTATTATTTTTTGATGATTTTAAATGTTTTGATGTTTTGGTTTTTCTGGAAAATCTGAATGATGTAGACCGTAGCAGGTAGTAAGGAAAAATCCAGCTCAGATTTTTGTTGCCCAAGATTTCCTTTCCTGATTAATTTTCCCTGGGAATCAAATAAGACGTAGTTGGAATCCTGAAAATTCTTATCACTAAAATCAATAAACAACACATCTTTTACAGGATTGGGATACAAAAGTATATTTCGCTCTTTGTGGTCTGGATCTTCGACTGCTAATGTGATGATTTCATAAGCATGCTGCACGCCTTCCATGACCTGGGCATTACTTCCTTTGTGCAGATAATCTATCTGGCCAATGGTGGCCGAAGAACTTCCGCCGCTACCGCTTGCACTGATGCCTGCAGAAGCAATTGTTTTTTGTGCTTTTAATAATCCAATGGGAGCAATGGTGAAAATTAAAAACCGAATGAGTATTTTATTTTTCATAGGATGAATTTTTATGTCTCAAAGGTAAACCGGGATCATAATGATGAAATGCGGAAATAGACGAACGACAATTTTAATAGACCAATGACATTTGTAGAGAAAATTATTGTAGATTTAGAGTAGTTTTATAAATCTATCAATGAGCAAAGTGTGGCTTTTTTTGATGCTTCATTCGGCTATGTTTCTTTATTCTCAGAAGCAACCCGATCTCTTGCATTATAAAACACCAGGAGAAAAGCTTAAGGCTTGGGACGCTTATTGTGATGCATTATCCGAGGCTGAAAATTTTTCTTTGCTGATTGAGGAAGCCGATCTCGGCATACGTCTGGCGAACAATCATCCCAAGTATTTATCAAAATTCTACTTCTACAAAGGCTATGGCTTGGAATACACCAACAATCAATACGAAAAAGCCACGCTTAACTTTGAAAAAGCCTTGAATCTTGCCAAAGGAAAGTTTCCGGAACAAGAAGTTCTAGCACTGATGAGACTCAACTATATGTATTATTCCATTAAAGAATACAGAAAAGGAGAGGATCTCATCAATTATGTCAAGAAAATTGTTGATACTGTTCATGCCAGGAATCTGAAGGCTACATTACTTGGGAGCATTGGTGAATATTATCTGGACAGATCTGAGTTTGAAAATTTCATCAATTATAAACTGAAAGCTATCGACTATTTAATGCCGGATAAAAGTAAAAGAGAAACCAGTAATAATATCGGGATTTCTTATCTGCAGATTGCAGATGCTTATAATGATATGAAGCAATATGAAAAGGCTGTGGAATATACCAATTATGCTGAACCGTATCTCAAGCGTTCTGACGGTATCGCCTTTCTTTACAATACTTACATTGAAGCTTACACACATCTGGGCAATATAGACCCGGCGAAAAAATATTATGAGGAACTCTATCAGATTGGTTATAATAATCCAATGCTTTTTCTGAATGTGAGCTATGCTAATCGAAATATGTCTGAGTTTTATTTAGCAAAAAAAAGGCTGGAGCTGGCTGACGATTATGCAGATAAAGCCCTTTATTTTGCAACAAAATCCAATGACGAAGAAATTATGATGGAAGCCAATGCGGTGAAGGGTAAAGTGCTTCTGGGACAGAGAAAATACTCTGATGCCATTAAAATCCTAAACAAAGCTCTCAATTTTGCTTACATCTATGACAAGCGATTTTTTGCAGAGATCAATAAAAACTTATCGGAATGCTACGCTGCGCAAAAACATTGGGACAAGGCTTATCAATATTACAGAAGCTATAGCCAGACCAGCGATTCGCTTTCTGTGGAATCCGCAAAACAAAGCCTTGCCAATGCAGAAGCCAAATTCCAGAACAAAAGCAAACAGCAGGAAATTAAATCGCTGGTCAATGAAAATACTATCCATGAACTGAATATCAGAAACTCCAGAAAACAAAGGATATATTTGATTTCAGGATTAATCGCAATTGCCATTATTGGAGGCCTGCTTTATTATCAGAGCCGGAACAGAAAGCGGATTAATGAGAAATTAATGACTCTGAATGCAGAACTGGATAAAGCCAACAAAACCAAAATGCAGTTTTTCGGAATTCTGAATCACGATCTTCGGAGCCCGGTAATTTCTTTAGTCAACTTTCTTCATTTGCAGAAAGAAGCGCCCGATATGATGGACGAAGAAACCAAAAACCGTCTGGAATTACAAACCACAAAAGCTACAGAACAGCTGCTGGAGCAGATGGAAGATCTACTGCTCTGGAGTAAAGGGCAGATGGAAAACTTTGTCCCGAATCTCAAAGATTATAAAATAAAAGATATATTTTCCGAGGTCAAAAAAGAGTTTATTTGGGTAAATGATATCCAGATGACATTTAATTTTCCCGATGGAATGATCATTTTCACAGATAAAGAATATTTGAAAACCATCATCCGAAATCTTATCAATAACAGCGTGAAAGTGTTGCAGGGCAAATTAGATGCTTACATTGTCTGCAAAGCTTGGGAAGAAAATAGAGAATGTCTAGTCGAAATCTCTGATAATGGAGGAGGAGCCAATTTGGAAAAGTTCAAAGCGTTGTACGATGATCACACCAGTATTGGAATTACAAAAGGTTTGGGATTGCACGTCATACGGGATCTTTGTAAATCGATCCATTGCCATATTGAAGTGAAAAGTAATCGGATCATTGGTGAGACGCAAATCCTGTTAAGAATCAAAAAAACTTAAATTCTCTTTATAAGCCCTGCCGACAGGTAAACTGATATCACCGTTAATAATGACTTCGTAACTGTTTTTCTTGGTAATAAGATGCTTGGGAACGGCGTAACTTTTATGGATCCTGATAAAATTCGAGAAGTGTTCGCCCTTCAGAATCTGACCGAGTGATGATAAGACGCAGTGTTTTTTCTGATTGGTTACCAGCCTGGTGTAATCTTTCAATGCTTCCAGATATAAGACATCAGAAATTTTTAGCTGTGTAATATTGTGACCTTCTCGGATCTTTAAAAATTGAGAACCTGTGAGAATATCAAAATATTCGGATTTTTCGCGGAGTGTAAAAAAATCGGTCAGTTTATTAATAGCATAATCAAAACGTTGTTTTTTTAATGGTTTTGAAATAAAATCAATGGCATCCAGCTCAAAAGCGTCTATTGCATATTCGGGATGAGAGCTGATAAAAATGCAGGCCGGTATTTTGTTATAGGTTTTCCGGATTTCCATACCGGACATTTCCGGTAAATCGATATCGAGAAAAAGCAGATCAATGGATGAATCAATTAAAGGTTTCGCATTTAGCACGGAGTCTGCGGCAGCCACAATTTCCAGAATACTGTGTTGCCGGATAAGATGCTGTAGCATTAATCGGTCAGTTTCTTCATCTTCAATGATGATACATCTGATTTTTTTCATACGCTGCTGTGTATATCAAAGTTATAAAAAATATCGGTTCCGCTCCGTAAAATAAAAAACCCAACCGAAATTGGCTGGGTTCCTTCATAAATTTATGCGTTGATTTACTGTAATTTAAATCCTCTCGTCGTTATTCTTCCGTAGCTGTCCACATATTTCACCTGAACATTACCTTTATATCCGTTCAGGATTTTCTCCACATCTTTTTGAGAATTGACTGGCTTTCCGTTGATTTCCATCACGATGAAGTTATCTACCACACCGATTTTGTCCATCTCTCCACCTTCGGCCACGTTCTTTGCAAGAACACCGCTCTCCAGTCCGTAGTCGGTTTTCACACGGTCACTTAAGGGCTCAAATTCGGATCCGATTTTCTCTGTTACGGTAAGATCATCTTTACTTCTGGCACTTGTACCGCCTTTCTGGTCTTTTAGTGTCACGGAAACCGTATTCGGCTTGCCATTTCGGAGGTAAGTGACCATTACTTTATCACCAGGTCTTCTGCTTCCGATTGCAAATGAAAGATCAGAGAAACTGCCGATGTTGGTATCATCGATTTTTGTAACGATATCGCCCGCCCGGATGCCTGCATCTTCTGCGCCGCTCTTCGGCGTTGTTTCGGTTACGTAAACACCATCGCCCACTTTAAGGTTGGATTTGTTTTTCTGATTGTAGGCAGCTACCTGCATATCATTAGACAAATCAAGACTTCCGATTCCAAGAAAACCTCTCTGTACCAATCCGAATTTCTTGATATCCTCAACAATTTTTCTAGCCAAGTTCGACGGAACGGCAAATCCGTATCCTTCGTAATAACCGGTTTTAGACTGGATCGCCGTATTAATCCCGATCAAATCACCATTAACGTTCACCAATGCGCCACCGCTGTTTCCGGGGTTAATGGCAGCATCAGTCTGAATGAAGCTTTCAATGGGCGTTCTGGATTGCTGGCTTAAGATGTCGATGCTTCTCCCTTTTGCAGAAATGATTCCTGCTGTCACGGTTGAGTTCAGTCCCAATGGATTTCCTACCGCTAGTACCCATTGTCCCACTTCCACCATATCAGAATTGGCAAAATTAAGATAAGGCAATCCTTTTTCCTCAATTTTCAATAACGAGATATCCGTGTTAGGGTCTGTCCCAACCAATGTTGCAATGTATGATTTTTTGTTGCTAAGGACTACCTCCAGCTTATTGGCGCCTGCTACCACGTGGTTATTCGAAATAATATAACCATCCGGAGAAATAATGACGCCGGAACCTAGCCCGGAAGGCATATTCTTGGGTGGCTGTTGCTGCTGTCTCTGTTGGTTGCCGCCGAACGGGTTTCCAAAAAAGAAATCAAACATATCCTGATCCGGCATTCTTTGCGAAGATCTGTCCTGATAATTTTTGATGGTTACTACTGCCGGTACTGTAGTTTTGGAAGCTTTTACGAAGTCATCGCCCACCGCAGAGCCCATACCTACAAAGGCGGAATTTTTAGAAGCTTTGGTAAAATATGAGAAATCTTCTCCACTGTTTTCTGTGCTTAGATAATGACTGGCTCCGAAAACCGTTGCTCCGGAAATTACACCGGTCAATGCGTATGGCATTAGCTTTTTTAATGTATTCTTCATTTTAATATTCTTTTCTTTTTTTGATTCTTGTTAGACAAATTTAATGCTAAATAAGTATGAACTAAAAACTTAGTGTTACACTTTTAACACAGTTTAACCATTTTTAAAAATACATTAATAAATTCAACCATTTTAACATTGAACTTATGTGTTAGATAATAAGTTTATGTAGCCATTGCAATTAATAATTCACATTGATTATCAAATCGATATTAAAAATATTGACATAATGACTTAAAAAATCTTGATATATGCCGAAATGTCTTAAAAATAAAGTCGTCAACTTTGTTTTCAAAATTTCTTTAACAAAATGTATTTTCATTTGGCAGAGCTTTTGTTTTTAACTCTCAAAAATAAAAGTTATGAGAAATAGCGTAAAAATAGGTCTAGGTTTGTTGGCAGGAGGCACAGCGGTACTTGCTAATCATCTTATCAGAAAAAATAAAAATAAATTGCAATCCTTCAAGGCGCCGGATGGTCATGCTTATCAGGAAGGTCAAATGTACAGGACGGCCGAGGGCGATATCTATAAAAACGGGCGCAAAATGAATTTCGAAACCCCCGAATTACTGTCGCAGGCTAATAGAAATATTGACTCTTATCAAAATCAGAATTTGCTAAACGGGGCAACAGAGCCTTACAGAAATGCAGACTATCATCACAAAGGCGTGAGACATCACTAAGATAGAATTGTACCAATCACAAAAAATGAAATTATGGAAACAGAAAATACAGAAAATATCGTTGAGAGACTGACCAAATATGAGTTTGACACCTACAATGTTTACACTGGTTTCAAGTCTGTAGGCGAAGCCAGGAAATTTGCAGAGGAAAGAAGCGGAAGGCTTTTGGAGGTCGGATTTTTAGATGGAAATGATAATCCGGTGGAAGATAACTCTCAAAACCTGATAGCTGAGAACAGATATTATGCTGCTTTTGCCGGTCCAGACTATACAATCCTCCATTCATCCGATGAAGGTTTTCAGGAGATGGCAGACAAGCTGAAAGAGCGCGGCAATGAAGTGACTAATAAAAGTCCCGATGAAAAATATTTTTCCGATGCAGACTGGCAGATCAAGGAAGATGCCGTAATTGTTCTATACAAAGGTGAAGTAGAGAATGTCACTTCACGGGAGAGATCAAAATACCTCATGCAAACCAAAGTTTACGAGGTGGCAGTGGAGGTTCCGAAATCAAAAGATTAGAGTTATGGCAATCAAAAAATATTCTTATAAAGCTCATAAAAAGATCGGAAAAGTTGTAAAGGAAGTTGAAAAAGGAGAACTCAAGTCAGGTTCCGGAGATAAGGTTAAGACCCGCAAACAGGCCGTAGCTATAGGCATTTCCGAAGTAAAAGAAGAAGGTTTAAAAGTTCCCGAACAAAAAAGTAAATGAAAGCATCCGGCGTAAGCCGGATTTTTTATGCTCAAAATCGGGATTTGGAACAGTTGCGATTTTATTAATAACTTTGCGACCTTATGTCAGAAGTTATTTCACAACCGAAAACCGTTGCTTTTCACACACTTGGCTGCAAGCTGAACTTTGCAGAAACCTCTACAATTGCCAGACAACTGACGGATGCGGGTTATCAGAAGGTTAATTTTGATGAGCCTGCACAGGTTTATATCATCAACACTTGTTCCGTTACGGAAAATGCAGATAAAGAATGTAAACTCCATGTGAAGCGTGCGATGAAAGCCAACCCGGAAGGTCTGGTAGCCGTCATCGGATGTTATGCGCAGTTGAAACCGGAGGAAATCTCAGCAATCGATGGGGTAGATCTGGTTTTGGGAGCCAAGGAAAAATTTAATATTCTGAGCTATCTGGACGATTTGGAAAAGTCTGAAAGTTATGGACAAATCCATTCGTGTGAAATTGACGAAGCTGATTTTTTCGTCGGTTCTTATTCTATCGGAGACAGAACCAGAGCTTTTCTGAAAGTGCAGGACGGCTGCGATTACAAATGTACGTATTGCACGATTCCTTTAGCAAGAGGTATTTCCCGTTCGGACACGATTGAAAATGTAGTGAGCAATGCCAGAGAAATTGCAGCCAGAGGCATCAAAGAAATTGTGCTGACCGGCGTCAATATCGGTGATTATGGAAAAGGAGAGTTCGGCAATAAAAAACACGAGCATACTTTCCTTGACCTGATTTCGGAATTGGATAAAGTAGAAGGCGTTGAGCGCATCCGGATTTCGTCCATAGAACCGAATCTTTTGAAAGATGAAAGCATAGATCTGGTCTCTAAAAGCAGAAGTTTTGTACCGCATTTTCACATTCCGCTGCAGTCGGGGAGTGATGAATTGCTGAAGAAAATGAAGCGCCGTTATTTAACAAAATTATATTTCAACAGAGTTCATAAAATCCGTGAAGTGATGCCGCATGCAGCGATTGGTGTGGATGTAATTGTCGGGTTTCCCGGCGAGACGGATGAGTTATTTATGGAAACTTATACCTTCCTGAATGATTTGCCCATCAGTTATCTTCATGTTTTCACCTATTCTGAAAGAGAAAATACGGAGGCCGCAGAAATGGAAGGCGTAGTGCCAATTTCAGAGAGAAAGAAAAGAAATAAAATGCTGAGAATCCTTTCCGAGAAAAAGAAAATGGAATTTTACAGAACCCAGCTTGGTAAAAAATTGCCGGTTCTTTGGGAGTACGAAAACAAAAACGGAATGATGTACGGTTTTACAGAAAACTATGTGCGTGTTTCAAAGCCGTTTGATCAGAAATCGATCAATCAGGTTGAATGGATTGTTTTGGACAAAATTATGGAAGACGGCAATGTCTCCATCAGAGAATCCCGGTTCGAAGATTTTCTGGCGAAGGTTTAAGAATTTAAGTATATAAATAAAAAGCGTGACTCATTTCTGAATCACGCTTTTCTTATAATTTGTTCTTTTTTTAATTTTCAGTGGCCATATTTCTGGCTTTTGTATTATAAACCTGAAAGTTGAACACAAAACTCCTGTTGGTTAAAGCACTTCCATAATAACTATTGTCCCGTCCAAATGCGGCTCTGGAAGGTACAATGATCACACCTTGGAGATTATAGTTCTCAGCAGTGCTCAGGTTATCATAAGATTTAAAAAATGGCAATGCCTCTCTCAGTCCTTCAATCTCAAAAAAGTCTCTTCCTACCGTTGTGTTATTGGCTTTATTGTAAGCTGCTATAGCAGACTCTTTAACATAAAAGTAACCCGGATCAATTGTCGGAACATTGTTGCTGCCGTTCACATTATCTACAAACGTGGCTGCGTTATTGAAAACAATCTTGTCATTCACTTTGGATGACAGATACATTTTTGTCGATTGGAAAAAACTGATCACATCATTGGTTCCAATGGTCTTACCCGGATCCGGCTGTGCGCCAGGTCTTACCAGATAAACCACACCGGAAGGCAATTTGACAAGGTTTTCATAATCTGCCAGTTTTTTCTGATTGTTATCAGCATCTGTGGTAGCGTCAAATTCCGTTACAAGGCCTTTGCTGTCCAGGTAATGCGTATTCAGAAAATCTGTAATCGCAGCATCATCATATTCTTTCTGCTGGTCCACCGTCAGCTGTACAGTTTCATCTACATTATCATCGTCTTTTCTGCATCCCTGCAAAACAGCCACAGAAAGAGCAATTCCCAAAAGTATTTTTTTCATTTTTTTAATTTAATCTTAAATTGCGATTAATTTTAACGTGACAAAAGTATAAAAAATTATGAGAATAGATAAATTTTTATGGAGTGTGAGGTTTTATAAAACAAGAAACATCGCTGCTGAAGAGATTAAAAAGAACCGCGTGAGCATCGGGGAAAATGTGGTTAAGTCTTCCAAGGAAGTGAAAGTGGGCGATGTCATTAAAATTAAAAAAAATCAAATCGAATATAAAATTAAAGTCACAGACATTCCCAAAAGCAGGCTGGGCGCCAAGCTGGTGTCGCTCTACGTCACCGATATGACGGAAAAAGAGCAGTACGAAATTCTGAAAATGAGAAAGTCTGCGCAGGATTATTACCGCCAGAAAGGCCTGGGCCGACCTACAAAGAAAGACCGCCGAGAGATGGATGATTTTTCTTCCGGTGATACGCAGGAATCCATGGACAGTGACGACTGGGATGTATTCTTCTCTCCTAATGATTCTCAGGAGGAAGATTAAAACTTCAGGAGTTTAATGATTTCATCGGATATCTCTCCGGCGGTTTTGGAGTCTGTGTCTACTGTAAAATGAGCCTTTCCGTAGAAGGGATTTCTTTCGAATAAATGTTTGGCAATAAATTCTGGGACGTCATGGTCATCCAGTTTAGCGATCAGAGGACGGCTGTTCTTCTGCAATAGCAAACGCTCGGTCAATGTGCGCACGGATGCTCTCAGAAAAATACTTTTGGATTTACTGTTAATCAGTTCCATGTTATTATAATAAACCGGAGTGCCGCCACCGAGACTTAGAATGTTGTCGCCACCGTCGTTCAGCTGAGTTTCCAAAATTCGTTTTTCCTCCTTACGAAAGAAGATTTCTCCTTTAGTCCGGAAGATTTCCGGAATACTGAGCTGATGTGCCTCAGAAATTTTCTGATCGAGGTCTGTGAATGGAAAATTTAATTTTTCGCTCAAGATTTTGGAAATGTGGGATTTACCGCTTCCCATGTAGCCGAGGAGAGAAATTATCATAATTTTATTTTAAACAAAGTTCGAAAAAAATTTTGAGATTTTAAAAAAAGCCCTATCTTTGCACCACTAAAAAATGAGACATAAACGATAATCGATGAAAGATTTATTCACTAATCATTTATCAAATATCAATTATCACTTATTTTAAGTGGCCGACCTGGTAGCTCAGCTGGTAGAGCAATACACTTTTAATGTATGGGTCCTGGGTTCGAATCCCAGCCAGGTCACAAGCAAAAATCCGTAGCGATACGGTTTTTTTATGCCTGCGTGGTGAAATTGGTAGACACGCCATCTTGAGGGGGTGGTTTCCTAAGGATGTGCTGGTTCGAGTCCAGTCGCAGGCACAGCAGAAATATTTTTAATTATTAATTGTTAATTAGTAATTAGAAAGACTCGGTAGCTCAGCTGGTAGAGCAATACACTTTTAATGTATGGGTCCTGGGTTCGAATCCCAGCCGAGTCACAATTTACGCAAGTAAATTTTTTTCATATTAATATTTTGTGATTTGGTGTAGAAGCTTCTTGTAAAAGAAGCTTCTTTTTTATTTGAGATGCATATTGTCAATCAGCCTTACTTTATCGACATTCACTACAATAAAAGCCCTGTAATTTTTTCCTTCGTAGAAAAAATCAACTTCCTTTAAGGTGTTTTCGTCGGCAATCATAAAATATTCAAGCGTCATATCTTTTCTGTCGAAAATTTCAGTCACCCTGTTTTTAATTTCAGGAATGGAGATTACGCGGAACCAGTCGTTCACCTTTTTTAAGGTCTTATAAATAACTGTGGAAACTTCTTTTTCACGATCTGTGAGACGCATGTTTCTGGAACTCATGGCAAGACCGTTGTCTTCCCTGTGAATCTTGACACCATGAATCTTAATGTTTACCTTTAGCACTTCCACCAGTTTTTCAATGATCTTCAGTTGCTGGAAATCCTTCTCGCCGAAATAAGCATTGTCAGGCTTCACCTGTCGGAATAATTCTTCCACCACGGTTCCCACACCATCGAAATGTCCGGGTCTGGCTGCGCCTTCCATCTCATTTTCGATCCCGCCGAAGTCATAATGATTACTTTTCATACCGTTTGGGTAGATATCTTCTACTCTTGGGATATAAACGGC
The DNA here is from genome assembly GCA_913778505.1 of uncultured Chryseobacterium sp. Taxonomy (GTDB): domain Bacteria; phylum Bacteroidota; class Bacteroidia; order Flavobacteriales; family Weeksellaceae; genus Epilithonimonas. The sequence goes on along the minus strand of CAJYWD010000018.1, from coordinate 36,387 downwards.
ATCTACCAAATGAGAATTTCTAAGCTTTTCAATGTCAGCCTCCACTGTCCTGGGGTATTTTTCCAGATCCTCAGGATTATTAAACTGTGTCGGATTGACAAAAATGGAAGAGATTACAATATCGTTTTCTTTTTTGGCTGCTTCGTATAAGGAAAGATGACCGGCATGCAGAGCGCCCATTGTTGGCGCAAATCCTATAGTTTTGTGCAATACTTTCTGAGATTCAATGTATTGGGCAAAAGATGTGCTGTCGTAGAAAACCTGCATGTTGTCATTATTTATGAGTCCAAAGTTAATGGTTTTTATTCTTGTCATCGAGCATTGTTCTCAAAATATTATCACCTATTTTTAATATTGATTGAAATGGTCTCGGACTATTTAATTAAAGCTTTTTTTGATTAAATAGTTTTCTGACAACGGGTATTACAGTGAGAAGTTCAATCACAATTGTTTGATAGCTAAACTGTTTTGTTAATAAGTATTAATATTGCGTAAAATAAATGATTTGATTTAATTTTTTGTAATTTTGCAAAATGAAGTTTTTATGCTTCGTTTAAAGAAAATTTTATGCCTAATCAAAAGATTTTATACGTTACTACGGAGATGTATCCCTATCAGGAGGATACCAACATGGGGAGCCTGGTGCACAAGATGGCACTGAAAATGCATAGCGAGGGTAACGATGTAAGGGTTTTTATGCCTAGATTCGGACAGATCAGCGAGAGGAAATTCCAGCTGCATGAAGTGATCCGTCTTTCCGGGATGAATATTATTATCAATGATCTGGATCAGCCACTTATTATCAAAGTAGCATCTTTGCCTGGCGAGCGTCTGCAGGTTTATTTTATAGATAATGAAGAGTATTTCAAAAGAAAGCAATATTACTTCGATGATGAAGGAAATCCCTTCGAAGATAATAATGAAAGAGCGGTCTTCTTCGCCAGAGGTGTGATTGAAACCATCAAGAAGCTGAATTGGGTGCCGGATGTTATTCACCTTAACGGATGGATGTCTTCGCTGATTCCAATCTACCTAAAGACGTATTATAAGGATGATTCTTATTTCAAAGATACTAAGATCGTGCTTTCTGTTTATAATGAAGAGGATATTGACTTGAACAAAAATACCAGAGAAATTTTGGAGTTCGATAATATTTCGGACCTGCAATCGTTAGATAATCCAAGCTTTCTGAATTTTGTGAATGATAGTATGAACTATGTTGATGTTATCGTAAAGGGAAATGAATTTTTGGAAGAGAAACTGGATGAGGCTTATGCAAAAGCAAACGCAGAAAAATCCGATTATCTCAATGCAGATTCGATAGCAAAGATCTATTAATATTATTATTGACTCAATCATAATGACAAACATAAAAACATTTATGAAATTACTCCCATTACTATTGATGGGAATAATTGTATTAAACTCATGTGAAGGCGAACTGGATAATCTGGGTTCACAATTCTTTAATGAAGCGGATGCCTACGACAAAGCTTATGGACTTTTTGGCTACAATGTAGATCATAACGACACGATCCGTACCGATGCCACCAAGCTGGACAGTGTGCGTGTCGGTGCTTTCACTGAAGATAAATTCGGGGGACAGAAAGCTTCTTACATCACGCAAATCAGACTCAATACTTACAATCCGGATTTCGGTGCTAATCCTGTTCTGGATTCCGTAGTGATGACCTTAAAACCTCGGTATCGGACAGATTCTGCGAACACTAATACCGTAGAAGATTATATCTATCCGGACGGCCAGGTGGCTGCAAAAAAAGTTGTGGTAAGCTATCCGGTTGCAAAATATGGAAAAGCTAAAATTGGAACCGAAAAAACGAAATTAACCATCAAAGTTCATGAGGTGAATGACTTTCTGGGTGCTCCTTCGGATAAGGCATATTCTAACAAGAATGTAGCGCTGGGCGCAGAAATTGGATCTAAAGTTTTTGATGGCATGGTTAATTCCGTTACTATTACGAAAGATTCTGATGCTTCGGAACTGCTAAAAAGAGACGTCTCTCTCAGGATGAATCTGGACAATACATTCTTCCAAAATAAAATCATTGCCAAGCAAGGCAATCAGGTTCTGAAAGATGCCGCATCGTTTATCAGATATTTCCGTGGGATCAGTATTTCCGTTGCGGAAAATGATGGTTACCTGTTGTCGATCGCACCAAACGATGCCACGATTACATTGTACTATAAAAATGATGTGACTTCCAACGGGACAGTTACCAGAACCAAGCAGGAAACTACGTTGAATGTTGGATCTGGGAATGTTCACTACAGTCAGATTGCTTATTCCAGAAGTTCTGATTACTCTTCTGCGATGAATTCTGCAATTAAAATTCAAAACGTTTCTAACCTTGCGAGCGCCGTGACGCCTTCCAGTAAGCTTTATCTGCAGGGCATGGGCGGAAGTGGTGTAGGTGTTAAAATTCCTGCCGATCTTATTACGAAGCTTCGGAACACATACAAAGATAATAAGATTGCCATCGTATCTGCGAAGATCAGACTATACAATGACGATTCATGGAATAATAAATACCTAAAGCCAAGCAGTATGCTGGTACAGGAACGGGACAGTCTGTCAAGATTTTTGCCTGATATGACTCAGCTTTCCAGTGCTGGGTACTCATTGGTGAAAACAGGTCTTTTAAATACCGTTAATGCATATTACGATGTGAGTATTACTGCAACACTCAAAAAAATAGTTGAGAATGACAGCAGCTATGACGCAACTAAGAATAATGGTAAGGATTTTATTATCAATACAGGGTCTTACCTTAGTAATGCTACAGGCGTTTTGCTGGGGCAGGCTTATAACACACGAGCTTATAACCCTTACAGGATCCTATTAACAGGAACTACTGACAACAGTCTAATTGGGCAGGATATTACCGGACTCAAATCAAAAGCTGTTCAGTTAAGAATTATATACACTAAAAAATAAACAAAAAGAATAACTATGTGCGGAATTGTTGGATATACTGGTTTTAGAGATGCTTATGACGTGGTCATCAACGGGCTTCGTCGTCTGGAATATCGTGGTTATGATAGTGCAGGAGTGATTTTGGAATTATCAGACGGAGAGCTTGAATTCAAAAAAACCAAAGGAAAAGTCGATGACCTGGTAGCGATTTCTAAAGATCTGAAAGAGACTTCTAAGCTAGGGATGGGTCATACAAGATGGGCCACACATGGTGTACCTAGTGACAACAATTCGCATCCGCACCTTTCTAATAACGGGAAAATTGCTATTGTTCATAATGGGATTATTGAAAATTATGATACCATTAAAACAATGTTGATCAATAAAGATTATTCATTCAAGTCAGAGACCGATACAGAGGTTTTGGTCAATCTGATCCAGTATTTTATGGACAAAGACGCGACCTTGGACTTTCCTGAAGCAGTCCGTTTTGCTTTGAATGAAGTGTACGGTGCTTATGCCATTTCGGTAATGCACGAAGACTTTCCGGGTCAGTTGGTTGTGGCCAGATTGGGTTCACCATTAGCGATTGGAATCGGTGATGATGAGTACTTTGTAGCATCTGATGCTTCGCCTTTTGTAGAATTTACAAAAGAAGCGGTGTATCTGGAAGAAGGTCACATGGCTATAATTTCTCTAGAATCTGGCGTAGACATCAGAACAATTACAGAAAATGCTAGAGTAGAGCCTGCAATTCAGGAGCTTCGCCTTAACCTGGAGCAGATTGAAAAAGGTGGTTACGATCATTTCATGCTGAAAGAAATTTTTGAACAGCCTAAGTCTATTTTAGATACGATGAGAGGTCGTCTGCTTGTGGATGAAGGTATCATTAAAATGGCGGGAATCTGGGATCACCTGGAGAGACTTACTAACGCCGAGCGTATTATCATCATTGCTTGCGGAACTTCATGGCATGCCGGTTTGATTGGTGAATATCTCATCGAAGAATTTGCAAGAGTTCCTGTAGAAGTAGAGTACGCTTCGGAATTCCGTTACAGAAATCCAATCATTACGTCAAAAGATGTGGTAATCGCAATCTCTCAGTCTGGTGAGACTGCGGACACGATGGCTGCTATTAAATTAGCTAAAGAAAAGGGTGCTTTTGTTTATGGTATTTGTAATGTGGTGGATTCTTCCATCTCAAGATATACAGATGCGGGTTCTTATACGCATGCTGGTCCGGAAATTGGTGTGGCATCCACCAAAGCATTTACAGCACAATTAACGATCTTGTCTTTAATCGCAATTAAATTAGGTAACCACAATGGAAACCTTGGGAAGGCAGACTTTATGAGACTGATCACAGAACTGGACGCTATTCCTAAAAAAGTGGAAGATGTGCTTCAGTCAGTGGATGAAACGGTAAAGGTAATTGCAAAGAAATTCGCAGATGCCAGCAACTTCCTGTATTTAGGAAGAGGATACAATTTCCCGGCAGCTTTGGAAGGTGCGTTGAAATTGAAGGAGATCTCCTATATCCATGCAGAAGGTTATCCAGCAGCAGAAATGAAACATGGTCCAATCGCGTTAATTGATGAGAATATGCCAATTGTTATCATCGCTCCGAAGATCGGTCACTACGATAAGATTGTGAGCAACGTACAGGAAATCAAAGCCAGAAAAGGAAAAGTAATAGCTGTGGTGAATAAGGGAGACACTCAGGTTTCTGCTATGGCAGATTATATTATTGAGATTCCTGAAACATCAGAATGCTTCTCGCCCATATTAGCTTCGATTCCGCTTCAACTGCTTTCTTATTATATTGCTGTGGAACGCGGCGCTAACGTAGACCAGCCTAGAAACCTGGCAAAATCAGTAACTGTTGAATAATTTTTCCGTTTTGTGAAATATTCTTTAACAAATTACGTTTTCAATAAAAATTGATAATTATTCATAAAAAAAATTATATATTTACCGCTTAATTTCTTTAAAATAGGATGAAAAGGATACTATTAATATTTTTAGCCGCGTCGGTAGTGATTTCTTGTTCCAAAGGTAACAAGGGACGTTCCGGAAAGCCGGGAATCAAGGGTGAGCTTGTACCAAGAGGATCGTCAAAATCTTTTATAGCTGAGAGACCTTTCGGAATGGTAGCCATTCCAGGCGGATCTTTTGTAATGGGGATGGCAGATCAGGACTTTTCGAACACGCCGGAGAAGGCCATGCCTAAAACAGTTACCGTATCAGCCTTTTTTATGGATGAAACTGAGATTACCAATGCTGAATACCGTGAGTTCATCAATGCTGTAAGGGATTCTATCGCAAGAGGCCTTCTAGCCGAGGCTGCCGGTGAAGGCGGTGGCGACGAGGGTGGCAACGGAGGCTCGATCGGTGATTATGCGTACGCTTCTAAGAAGACAGGGGAGGAGGCCACGCCTTATCAGCAGTTTTTGGAATCTCAAGGCGGCAGAGACGGATATGATGAGTCAAAGAAATTAGATTGGAAAGTTCCGATCCAATGGAATACTTCAGCTTATCCGGATGAAAAATATGCAGAAGTCTTGGAATCTATGTATTTGCCGGCTGAAAAAAGAATCAATAACGAAAGAATCATCGATTGGTCCAAGATTAAATATTCTTACCAGTGGGAAGATGTCTCATCTGCAGTTCAGGACAAGGATAGAGGTGCTCAGTATCTTAAAAAAGAGAGCATTGCAGTTTATCCGGATACGACTGTTTGGGTGAAGGATTTCAAATATGCTTATAACGAGCCGTTATTTGGACAGTATTTCTGGCATACAGCGTACAAGGAATATCCGGTGGTTGGGGTAACATGGGATCAGGCCAGAGCGTTCTGCGATTTCAGAACCAAAATAAAGTCTGACTATAACAGCAGTCTGAAAAAGAAAAAGCAAAAGCCAATGCGTTTCCGTCTTCCAACCGAGGCAGAATGGGAATATGCAGCCAAAGGCGGTATCCAGAATGCTACCTATCCTTGGGGCGGTCCGTACCTGCAGGATGACAGAGGTTGCTATCTGGCTAACTTCAAACCGAAACGTGGTAATTATATAGAAGACGAAAAAACAGGAAACTATACTTATACCGCACCGGTCAAGAAGTTTGCTAAGAACGGATATGGACTCTATGATATGGCGGGTAACGTTTCAGAATGGACAGAATCACCTTATAATAATTCATCTTCTGAATTTTCTTCTTCACTTAACCCAAGTCTTTCTACAAGTGCTAACAGAAGTGATGTGAGAAAAACTGTTAGAGGTGGATCTTGGAAAGACGTAGGATATCTTTTGATGACGGGTTACAGAGATTGGGAGCGAAAAGATTCTGCCAGAAGTTACATCGGATTCAGAACTATTCAGGACATTCCTTCGGGAGCAGGCCGTTTACAAAAAAGACAAACGAGATAAAAAATAACAATTAACTAACTATTACTAACTAAAAACTTTTTTTAACAATGTTTAAAACTAAAGATTCAATCACGAATTTTATCTATTCGTTCGGTGCAGCTATCGTTATCTTGGGAGCACTTTTCAAAATGACTCACTGGCATGTCGGTCCTATTACTGGTAACGTTGCGCTTGCTACAGGTTTGATTACAGAAGCACTCATTTTCTTATTCTTCGCATTCGATCCACCGAAATCTGAAGAAAACTACGCTTGGGAAAATGTTTATCCTGAATTACTGGACGAAACTGCTGAAAGACAGCCAAGAAAAGTTGTCGCTAAAGTAGAGAACAAGGAATTAGAATTATCACTTTCTGATAAACTTGACAAAATGCTTGCAGATGCCAAGCTTGACGTAAGCTTATTCGAAAGATTACGAGGTGGTATCGACAAGTTCTCTTCTTCTGTAGATCAAATTAACCAAACTGTAGATGTTTCTGCTTCTACACATAAATATAATGAGCAACTGAATCTTGCAGCTTCTCATTTAGAAAGTATGAACGCACTTTATGCATTGCAATTGGAGCACGGACAGAAGCAATCTGAATTCAGTAAAAAATATGTGGAGGATATCCAGAAATCTGCACAGCAATCCGAAAAATTCAATGAAGAATTGCAAGGTCTAACCGCTAATCTTAATAATCTGAACAGAGTTTATGGTGGCATGCTAAGTGCAATGAAGTCTTAATCACTATCATTTTAATTATTGTTTAATTTAAAATTATTTTATTAAAATGGCAGGAGGTAAACAGACACCACGTCAGAAGATGATTAACCTGATGTATCTGGTTTTCATCGCAATGCTTGCGATGCAGATCGACCAGGAGATCATCAGATCCTATAAGGATACCAATCAGTCCCTTACGGACACCAGAATCATTGTTGAGAAAAAGAATGATGATATTTTCGAGAAAACGTTGGTAGCAAAAGCTGCGACCTCTCCGGAAAATTATCAGCCACTTTTGGATCAATACAAAACTTTAAAAGCTAAGACCAATGATTTAGTAAGCTATATCGATGGACTTAAAAATACCATGGGAACTGCAGCGGAGTACAAACCGGATGCAGAGATCGAAGAAAGTTTTGCGTCATTGAATAACACCGAGCCAGCGACTAATCTTTTCTTCAAAGATGGCGATGAAAAGAATATCTCAGAAAAGTCTGTTGAATTGAAGAACAAAATTGACGATTTGAGAAATTATATCGTAACTAGTTTTGGAAACAGTCAGCAATTGAAAGCTGTTGCAGACAGAGCTCAAAAACATTTGGTAGCAGAGTTTGCAAAAGATGACAAGCGTAGTAAAAAAGGCTGGTTCCAGTACAAGTTTTACAATCAGCCATTAATTGCAGCCTTATCCAATCTAGAAGTGATTCAGTCAGAAGCCAGAAACCTGCAGTCTGATGCACTAACTTCTATGCTTCAGGAGAAAGTAGATGCCGATATTAAGTTTGATGCTTATGAAGCATTAGTTTCAGGTCCAAGTTCAGTACTGAAAGGCGAGCCTGCTGAGATCAAGATCGCAATAGGTACTTTTGCCAGCTCTGTTCCCGGTCTTAGTATCTCTGGTGCGAGAGTGGTTAATGGTCAAGGAATCATCACTCCGGCTACCGGATCAGTAGGTACTCAGGAATTCAAAGGAAATATTTCTTTTACAGATAAAAACGGTAAAGTTCACACATTGCCGTACGCACATACGTTAAATGTAGTATCTGGTGCCGAGGCATTAAAGGAACAGAACGGTGCGATTTTGCAAGCGGACAAAATGATGGTACTTTACAGAGGCCTTCAAAACCCAGTATCAGGAGCAATCTTGGGTGCTGATCTTGCTGCAACTACTTTATCTGCACCTGGTGCATCGGTAAGTGGAGGAAGAGGTAAATGGATGGTAACACCAGGCTCTGGTAATACTGTGAAACTAACCATCTCTGGTAAAGCACCTAGTGGGAAAGTTATTTCTCAAGGTTTTGATTTCAGGATCAAGAATATCCCTCCGCCTAAAGGTCAGATCAGAGGCGCTAGCTACACATCTATGCCGGCTGCATCTATCTCTAAGCAGACACTTGCTGCGACTCTACCGGATTTCGACTTCCCAGTAAGTTTCGATGTGGTAAGTTTCAAAGTGAAAGTAGCGGGTAAACCTGCAATGTCTATCAATGGAAGTTCATTAGGACAGGCAGAATCCCTCACGAAAGGATTGAGAAGCGGCGATATTGTTACAATATTTGATATTCAGGCTAAAGCTAACGGCTTGAACGGCGTCGTGCTTCCGAACATTGGAAACGTAATTATCAACGTTTTATAAAAATTAAAAATTCAAAGTTGATTGATTTTATATTATTCAATATTTATTTATGAAAAAGATTGTATATAGTTTAATGTGTCTTTCCACAACAATGGCATTTGCTCAAAACAGCATTCTTAATGCCAGTTCTCCGCAGACTTTCCGTGAGGAGCGCGAGATCAAGAAGGATAGTATTGCTTCTCCTCTTAAGTATGGCTTTATCGAAGATAAAGATATCTTGAGAAGTATGGTTGTATGGGAAATTATTGATATGAATGATAAGATCAATCAGCCTTTTTACCATAATAATGACGGTCTGGTAGCGCAGAATAAATCATTGTATCAGGTTCTTCTGGATGCTGTAAACAACGGTAAGATTAAAGAAGTATACGCTGGAGATGATTTTACGTCGAGATTGACACCGGAGCAGATCGTTACGGCTACGTCTGCTGTACAGGTAGCAGATTATTTTTCTCAGACGTTGAATGAAAATAAGATCGAAGATGCCACAGCCAATAGTCTTCAAAAGTATTTCAGCTCCATCTTGAATTCTACCGATGCCGATATCAGTTCGCTGAAGGCTTTTTACGGAACGCGTCTGGAAGACATTCTTTTAGTAAACGATGGTTCTGCTGCAACGGCTACTCAAGAAGCACCTGCTGAAACTACTACGACTAAAAAAGGTAAAAAGAAGAAAACAACTAAAGCGGCATCAAAGCCTGTCAATATTCCTCCCGGAACCGTTCTTGTCAAATTGGATGGCAGCTGGTACAAGATCAACAGAAACGATATTTCTGCGAACGTAGATAAAATCGTGACCGGAACTGAGAAAGTTAAGGCTCTTAAGATTATGGGAATGTGGTATGTGGACAAGAGAGATGCTCAGCTAAGATACAGATTGCTCGGAATAGCTGCGATGGGTGAAGATCCTAACGCCGCAAAACTGAGAGCTTCGCAGGCGCAAGCTTTAGCGGAAGCTGGTCAGCCGGTAGATAATACAACGATGGGTGGCGCAGAAGATCTGATAGATTTGTTCTGGATCTATTACCCGGATGCAAGACAAGTGCTGTCAAGTAATTTTATCTTCAACTCCAAAAATACAACCTCAGACATTACGTTTGATGATGTGCTGAATCAGAGAAGATTTTCTTCCATTATCTACAAGTCCGATAATGGACTGGGAAGAGCTGGAAGCGGCGTCATTGATGAATACATCCCAAATGACGCGGAAGGGCAGTTGGAAGAAAGTGACAGAATCAAAGCACAGATTCTTCAAATGGAAAATGATATGTGGAATTACTAATATTTCTCATAGTCCGAATAAAAAAACCTGAGTATCTTTACTCAGGTTTTTATGTTATGGAACAGGTTGATTACATCATTGTAGGTGCAGGATACGCAGGAATCTTCTTTGCGCATCAGCTGATTAAAGAGAAGAAATCCTTCAAAATATTTTATGACGGCAGTATTTCTGCTTCCCAGATCTCTGCCGGTGTTTGTAATCCTGTTATTCTTAAACGATTCAATACGTTCTGGAAGTCTCGCGAACAAACCGATTACCTGGATATCATATTCAAGGAAATAGAATTATACACTTCGAAGAATTATTTGATTAATGAGAATGTCGTTCGGATTTTTCATAATGATTCCGAGAAAGTACAATGGACAAAAAACGCTCAGAAAGAGGATTTGAAGTCATACCTTAGTCCAGATTTTATAACATTAGAATGGGTTGAAAATCCTTTTGGAGCTGGAAAAGTCAATCAATCCCGCAGAGTTGATGTTTCCAATTTTTTTCTTGATATGTTCAAGTATTTAGAAGACAATAATTACTTGATTAAAGAAAAATTTGAACATCAGATAATTAATAACGAAGAGAATTCTTACAAGAATATCGCGTTTAAAAATCTTATTTTTTGTGAAGGTGTTGCCAGCCGGAAAAACCCGTTTTTTGACCGGGTTCCTATCCAGCCTAATAAAGGTCATTGTCTCAAGGTTAAGTTGACAGGGCGTCCGGATTCTTACATCATCAAAAAAAAGCATTTTCTCTTTGGTGTCGGTAAGGACGAATATTATTATGGCGGAACCTACGACCGTTTTGATCAGACCGGAGACATTAACCAAAATTCTGTGGAAGAATTAAAAACTGGACTTATGGAAATCTATATAAACGATTTTGAAATCCAGGATGTCAATATCGGATTTCGTGCTACTGTTGCAGACAGACGTCCAATTTTAGGCCGACATCAGGAACATACAAATCTCTACATCTTGAATGGACTTGGAGCTCGGGGTGTTTACAATGGGAGTTATTTTTCTAAAGTTTTGTTTGATTTTATTGAGAACGGTCTTAAGCTCGAATCCGAAATTGATGTTAAAAGATTCTATTGAATTTTTAATGTTTTTAAATTATACTAATTTGGTAAGATATATATGAATTGCTACATTTGTAACTTCGAAATTTAATAGTATGAATGAGGACTCGCAATCCAGTTTTGCTCATCTGATCAATAGCAATTTGGAAAATTTTTCAAATGAAGAAATTCTCCAAAAACTCGTTTCTCTTTTTCCGGGCAAAGTCTGTTTCTCTACCAGTTTCAGCTTCGAAGACCAGGTGATAACGGAAATGGTGAAAGATTTACCAATCAAAATTTTTACCCTCGATACCGGAAGGCTTTTCGAAGAGACCTATAATACCTGGAATCTTACAAGGTCTAAGTACAACATCAGTGTCAAGGCTTATTATCCGGATGGTGAAGAACTGGAGCCATTCGTTCAGGAAAATGGTCCGGATTCTTTTTACAGGTCTGTAGAAAACAGGAAAACTTGTTGCGACATCCGTAAAGTTCATCCTCTGAAAAGGGCATTGCAGGGCAACAAGGTCTGGATTACAGGTCTCAGAGCAGAACATTCATCAGCTAGAGAAAATCTTTCCCAATTCGAATGGGATGAGTCCAATCAGATTATCAAATTTCATCCGCTTTTGCACTGGACCACCGGGGAAGTCAAAAATTATATACAACAACATCAAATTCCCTATAATAGTTTACACGACAAAGGCTTCGTAAGCATCGGCTGCGCACCGTGTACCAGAGCCATTCAGCCGGGCGAAGATTTCCGTGCCGGACGCTGGTGGTGGGAAGATGCTAGTAAAAAAGAATGTGGTCTCCACGTTCATAAATAATATTTCAAAATCCGGAAAGGAAATTTTATCTTATATAAGCGTTAGCGCCTTTGTGAACCTTAGTAAGAATTTAGTTTCAAAAAATCTTTGTGAGCATTGTGTTAAAATTTTTGAATTACAGCAAAAGCAATAAATAATTAATAAGTAAGATTAAAATGTCAAAATACCATTTGGATTACCTAGAGCAGTTAGAGTCCGAAGCCATCCATATCTTTCGTGAAGTTGCCGGTCAGTTCGAGCGTCCTGCATTGCTTTTCAGCGGAGGAAAGGACAGCATCACGCTGGTTCATCTCGCACTGAAAGCTTTTAGACCGGGGAAATTTCCCTTTCCGTTAGTTCACATTGATACGGGGCATAATTTTCCGGAAGTTCTGGAATTTCGGGATCAACTGGCAGGAAAAATCGGCGAAAAACTTATCGTTAGAAAAGTGGAAGACACCATCCGGGAAAAAGGTCTTCGGGAGCCAAAAGGTAAGTTGCCGAGCAGAAATGCCTTGCAGACTTTTACCCTTTTGGATACAATAGAAGAATTCGAATTCGATTGCTGCATAGGTGGCGGAAGACGCGACGAGGAAAAAGCGAGAGCCAAGGAACGTATTTTCTCTGTCCGTGATGATTTCGGACAATGGGATCCAAAACTTCAACGTCCTGAATTGTGGAATACCTACAACGGAAAAATTCATAAAGGCGAGCAGGTAAGAGCTTTCCCTATCAGCAACTGGACAGAATTGGATGTCTGGAACTACATCTTGAAAGAGAACATCCAGTTACCTTCGATCTACTTCTCGCACGAGCGCAAAGTTCTCAATCTCGATAATCAATTCATCGCCATGAATGAATTTGTGAATCTGGATGAAGGCGACATTGTAACCACGGAAAAAGTCCGCTACAGAACGGTGGGCGATATGACTTGCACTGCAGCAGTGCTATCGGAAGCAACCAATCTGGAACAGGTGATTGCCGAAATCATCACCACCAAAACCAGCGAACGGGGCGAAACCAGAATAGATGACAGAACCTCCGAAGCCGCCATGGAAGACCGCAAAAAAGCGGGATACTTTTAATATTAATGATGAGCGATAAATGATGAATGATGGAAATGGAAAAAGTTTTTCTGAATCATTGATCATTTATCGCTCATCAATTATCATTGATAGAATTTGGAGCCGGGAACCTGCTGTCCGCTGTATCTTTTTTGTCATTGCGAATTAAGTGAGGCAATCTGTTGGAATTTTTCAGCAATCGCAATAACAAAAAAGGATGCCGCTTCCATCAGGGCTATGGAGCAATTCCACCAAAATCATAGTGGCCAAAAACTAACAACTATCAATCATCAACCATCAACTGACAACTAAAATGGACATACTAAGATTCATCACTGCCGGAAGTGTAGACGACGGAAAAAGCACACTGATAGGCAGGTTATTATACGACAGCAAAAATATTCTGATAGACCAATTGGAAGCCGTAGAACGCGCCAGCAAATTCAAAAATGACGGCGAACTGGATCTGGCTTTGCTCACCGATGGCCTGAGAGCCGAACGTGAACAAGGCATCACCATTGATGTGGCATACAAATATTTCTCGACTCCGAAACGGAAATTCATCATTGCAGATGCGCCGGGACATGTTCAGTACACCAGGAACATGATTACAGGAGCCAGCAATTCCGATTTGATTATCATCCTGATTGACGCCCGAAACGGCATCATTGAGCAGACCAAAAGACATTCGATTATTGCGTCACTGCTCAACATTCCCAATGTTGTAGTAGCCATTAACAAGCTGGATTTGGTTGATTATTCCGAAGCGATTTTCGAGCAGATCAAAAGCGAGTATTCAAAAATGGCAGAACAGTTGTCTTTGAATAACGTCGTTTATATTCCTATTTCAGCGTTGAAAGGAGACAATATCGTAGAAAAATCTCAAAACCTCAATTGGTACACAGAAAAAACTTTGTTGGACTATCTGGAATCTGTAGAAGTGGAAAATAGTATTAATCTGGACAAAGCAAGATTCCCTGTTCAGTATGTGATTCGCCCTCAGACCGATGATCTTCACGATTACCGTGGCTATGCCGGGAAAATCACCAGCGGGATTTACAAGGTCGGAGATTCCGTGACAGTCTTGCCTTCCGGAACAGAAAGTAAGATCTCAGCCATTGAGATCAATCAGGATAAAGTGCAAGAAGCATTTGCACCTCAAAGCGTGATATTGCATTTGGAAGATGATGTCGATATCAGCCGTGGCGACCTGATTGTAAAATCCGATGACCTTCCGAAAGTAGAGCAGGAAATTGAAGTTCTGGTTTGCTGGATGGGCGAGAAGCCGCTGAAATCAGGATCAAAATATCTCATTCAGAACAACACAACACAAGTTAAAGGTGTCATTAAGGAAATTGAATATAAACTGGATGTCAATACGCTGGAGAAACAAGAAGTGGAGCAGGTTTCTCTCAATGAAATTGTAAAGCTGAAGCTTAAAACTGCAAAACCATTGGCTTATGATTCTTACAAAGATCTGGCTTCCAATGGTGGCATCATCTTTATTGATGAATCGAGTTTTGTAACGGTGGGTGCAGGATTGATTCAATAATTCAAAACTACCAGCCTTGACATCCAAAATCTCACTTCCGGTTTTCATCAATGCAGCTGCCAACAGAATCCTGATCGTTGGTGGCGGAAAGCTGGCATCCGAACAACTCAATGATCTGATGCAGAATATTCCGGATGCCCAAATCAGCATTCTGGCCAGGCGATTGTCTGATGATATCAAAAACCTGTTGCTGGAGAATACCTCGGTCAGGATTATTAACGAAGATTTTGATGATGTTTATCTGGAGCTGGCAGATTTGTTCATCGTGGCCACGGAAGATCCTGCTCAGGACCAGCTCATTATCAATAAAATCAAGGAAAGAAAGAATTTGTATTTTGCGCCAATTCTTCCTGCTGATCGGGATTTTTTCTTTCGGGGAATCCATGACGGTGAGGACAGGAAATCGCTTTTTATCATCAATGGTGAAAAAAAGTGGCGACGAATTGCCACACTCTTTTTTCTGGCTTTTGTCACCTTGTTGGTTGGTAACATTTCATCGTTTTACATTGGATTCAAAGACTTGCATCTGGCTTACGATTATCTCAATCAAAATACCGATGAACGGTTTTTCTGGCTGTTCCTGGTTGGTTTTGTAGCGCAGTTAATAGACGGCGCACTGGGCATGGGCTACGGCGTGACCTGCACCGCTGCGCTGCTGTACGTCGGGATTCCGCTGCCAGCCATCAGCAGCAGCATCCACACTGCAGAGATGTTTTCCAGCGGCGCGTCTGGTTTCAGCCATTACAAATTCGGGAATATTAATAAAAAATTATTTAAAAATATCTTGATTCCGGGCGTTATCGGTGCTGTTCTAGGAGCTTTGCTGTTAGCTCATTTCGGAGAAAAATATGCTGGGATCATCAAACCGATTCTGGCAACATACACATTCATTCTTGGAATCAGAATTTTGTTCAATGCTTTTAAGAAAAACAAGAAGCGTAAAAAAACCAAAAGAGTCGGGTGGCTGGCTGGTGCAGGCGGATTCCTGGATTCTTTCGGCGGCGGTGGCTGGGGACCATTAGTAACCTCAACTCTGATTTCAAAAGGAAAAACACCGCGCTACATCATCGGAACCGTGAGTTTAACTGAGTTTTTCGTCACGCTGGCCAGTGCGCTCACATTCTTCTCCGTCATCGGCATCAGCCATTGGCAACTCATCGCCGCTTTGATTCTCGGTGGTGTTTTGGCAGCGCCTATTGCCGCAAAATTAGCCGGAAAACTCCCGCTAAAAGCGATGTTTATCGGTGTTGGAGCGATAGTAATTATCTGGAGCCTTAATGTTCTATTAAAAGCCTTTCATTTGATTTAATTGATATTGTGAGATATTAAATAGCATTTTTTCAAAGTAGATACCTTGTTTTTAAAACTCCTGATGTCATTCATAAAACTTGTGTAGAAATTTATAAAACTGCCGATGGTATTTGTAAAATTACGGCCGGCATTTATAAAACGCCGGCCGTAATTGATTATTCTTTCTTCCCGATTCTCAAATCAGAATATTCTTTAAGCGATTATAGGAAAGTCAAAATCAAAGCAACCAGCAAACCAATCGCTGTAAAAACCATCCCACGTTTGAAAGCTTTGGTCTTAGGATTGAACATCCAGAAACTAGAAATCACAAAGAAGAATAATGATACCCCGAAAAACGTATTCAGCGGAGACAGTGTGTCTTTGGACTGTGCTTTGTGCAGTTTGGTCATTTTATCCAATACGTAAGGCAATTCTTTCTTCTTATACTTGGCTTCACCGGTTTTGATGTTGTAAGTTCCCTGTTTGAAATACATCACATCGCCTTCTGTCTTCTCCACCTCAAAGCCTTTGATTTTAATTTCCTTGCCCAGTTTCTTCTCATCCAGATTAGCCTGGAATGTCTTTTCGTAGCTTTTTTCCTTCTTCAGAAAACCGGTATCTCTGTACACCAGCAAAACTCCGCTGATGGCATAGACCGCCATAATGCCGGCCAGGAAGTATCCCAGGTAGCGGTGTACAATTCTCATAAAACTTCTTGTGTCCTTAATTCTGTCCATTGTCTATTGTTTTTTTAATCTGAAAAGTGGAGACAAATGTATGACTCCACTTTTATTTTTAGAAATTTGATTTGATATTTTTATTAAAGTTTATAGCTCAGCGTTACGTAAACGTTTCTCGGCATAATAGGATTTACAGAGTAATTCTCATGAACGTTATAGTTCAACACGTTGAATGCGTTACCCAATTTTCCCTGGATAAGGAATTTTTTGAATTGATAAGCCACACTGAAATCGACTTGAGTAAAATCTGCTAGCGGTATCATCCTGTCCGTTTTCTGATTTCCGTTGGCATCTTTCTGGTTATTCCATCCTCCGAATCTGTTACCTGTGTAGAAAGCAGTAGCCCCGATCCTCAATCCTTTAACATACCTGTCAAATGTATAAAATACGGATGCATTGGCAGTATTAAGCGGTGTTCTTACAATTCTTTCACCTTCTATGAAACTTCCGTCTGTATTAGGAGTATCAAGATATGTCATGTGATTATAAGAATATCCGGCAATAATGGAGAGATTAGCCAAGGGATTTCCGGTAATATCTACTTCCACACCACGGCTTCGGGTTTTACCGGTCAATTCCTTTACATTGGTATTGGTATTAACTTTTCCGAATTTGTCAAATGCGGCCATTTGTGCAAGATTGCTGTTGTCAATCTGATATACCGTTGCGTTAAAAGCTAAAGTATTAGAAAATAAATTTTTCTTCAATCCCAATTCCCATTGATCTACAATAGATGGGTCCAACGATTTATCATTAATATCAATTCCTGTATTTGGAATGAATGAATTAGTATAACTCGCAAAGGTCATAAAACTTTCATCCCATTGATAAACCAATCCCAATCTTGGAGAAAAGGCATTTTTACTCATGTCACCGGTAACGTCTTCTTTTTTATATGGAGTTGTACCAAATTTATAAGTCGTTTTTAAAGGCTTCATGTTCTCCAGGTAAGACCATCGGATACCCGCCAGAACTTTTAATTTTTCTGTGATTGAGACCAAATCCTGAATGTAAACACCAACTCGTCTTGTAGGTGTTCTTGTCAGATCTTTCTTTACAGTGGCCGGTTCGTAACCGCTGGCCCAAGAGTTTTCATTATTAAGATTAATAGTTGCGGTGGTTGCATTGTCACCATTGGTACCATAAATAACAGAGCCACCAGCCCAAGAACCGTCCTGCTTCTGAAGATAATAAGTATAATTGTCTGACTGAAGATAATCTGCGTCAGCACCAAAAAGCAGTTTATGTTTTACTTTTCCGGTACTGAACTCCCCGTTTAAATTTGCCTGTACAGAACCATAATTCTGTTCATTATAAGTTCTTGTCATACTTCTGCTCCAGAGGTAAGAACCATTGCCAGGTTGCAAATTCCACTGCATTCTTTCATTACCAAAAAAATCTTTCGAGTAATTTTGATAAGAACCAATAACATTTAAGTTCCAGTTATTGTTGATTTGATGATTTAATGTCACTGTGCTTGTTGCCATTTGTGCATTCTGATATTGAAAATCAACACCAGCATTTTTACGAATGTCCAGCAAATCGTTGATTACTGATCTGGAAGTTTTTGTATCAAGAACCAGTGTTCCAATTCCAAAATCCGGTGTGAAATAATTTTTCAGGTAATCACCCTCAACGATTAATTGTGTTTTGTCCGAGATGTTAAAAAGAAAACTCGGGTTGAAATAGTATTTTTGAGAAGTTACATTATCACGGAAACTGCCTTTGTCTTCAAAAGAACCATTAACACGGAATGCGGAACTTTTTGAAAGAGCGTCGTAAAAGTCCAGAGTTACTTTATAATTGTCCCAGCTTCCTGCACTCAAGGTAATATTTCCTCCTTGATAAAACAACGGTTTTTTGGTAATCATGTTAATGATTCCGCCTGGTGCTACATTTCCGTAGAGGATGGCAGCACCACCTTTCAGAACTTCTACTCTTTCCATTCCCGAAACTTCCGGGAAAATACCGCTATTGACACGAGCACCATTTTTGTAGATATTCTCATTACCAAAAGTGTAACCTCTCGCACCGAAACTGTCCTGAGAACCACCTCTTGCGGAAGTAATATACATCCCGTTGACATTTCTCACGACATCAGAAAGTTGCTGAGCCTGTTGCTGTTCTATGATTTCGTGCGTGACGATAGCGGTGGCCTGCGGATTTTCCATCACATCAAGATTTGACTTTGTTGTGAATGTTTTTGCCTTATTAGGATTTCCAGCTTTATGAAGCTTGACATCTTCTATGGTTCTTACATTTAGAGAATCTGTTTTCTTTTCTTGGCCATAGCCAAATACAGATAATGTAATGACACCTAATACAACAACATTTCTTTTCATAGTTTATTTAGAATAGTTAAAAACAGTGCAAAAATATAGAAACTGTTAATATCTCCCAATATTATTTTAAATAATTCTAAATAAAGTTATGTAAACTTACATAAATATTTGATTTTTAGTGTAATATACAATTATGATTTTTGTCAGCTTAATAATTCCTGTAATTCCAGCCAACGCATTTCGTGCGATTCGAGCTTTTCGGAAAGGGATTCTAGATCGGATGATAATTTGGAAATTTTCTCATAATCGGTTTCATTATTGAGTTGTTCCAGAATTTTAGAACGCTGCAATTCCAGCTCGGGCATTTCTTTTTCAATGGTTTCGAGCTCGCGCTGTTCTTTGAAGGACAATTTCTTCTTAGTTAACGGTTGCTGATTATTAGTTGATGTCTGATTATTGGCTGTTGAATCTAATCCTTGTTCTTTATTCTTTTCTCTTTCTTCTGATTTCTGAACAGCCTCAGATTTCCGGCTTTCTCTGTATTCCGAGAAATTTCCTACGAAATCCTTGATTTTTCCGTCACCTTCAAAAGCCAGAACATGATCCACAATCCGATCCATAAAATAACGGTCGTGCGACACAATGATCAAACTGCCCTGGAAATTCTGAAGAAAATTCTCCAAAACCGTCAATGTCGGCAGGTCCAAATCGTTGGTAGGCTCATCGAAAATCAGAAAATTAGGATTCTGATACAGCACGTACATCAGATGCAGGCGCCTTTTCTCGCCTCCGGAAAGTTTGGAAATCGGGGAATATTGCGTTTGGTCATCGAACAAAAATAACCGTAGGAATTGCGAGGCAGAAATGGTCTTTCCATTCGCCAGCGGAAAATTTTCCGAGATTTCTCTGATGAAATCAATCACGCGTTCGTCTTCTTTATAAGCCAATCCTTTCTGAGAAAAATACCCGAATTTGATGGTTTCTCCGGTTTCAATATCTCCGGAATCTTTCGGTTCAAAGCCTTGGATGATATTCAGCAATGTTGATTTTCCTGCGCCATTTTTTCCTATAATTCCTACTTTTTCACCACGTTGAAACGAGTAAGAAAAGTCTTTCAGCAAAGCATTATTACCGTAGCTTTTGCTGATATTTTTGAGTTCCAGGATTTTATTTCCTAGCCGTTTCATCTCGAAATCGAGTTCCAGACCTTCTTTCCTGGTGTCGGTTTTGGCAACTTTTTCGGTTTCGTAAAATGCATCAATTCTGGATTTGGATTTGGTGGTTCTGGCTTTCGGCTGTCGGCGCATCCATTCCAGTTCTTTCCGGTAAAGGTTGTTGGCTTTGTCAATCGTGGCATTCAGATTATCTTCCCGAATCATTTTATTTTCCAGGTAAGTCGCATAAGAACCATTGTGGACGTAGAGATTTTTGTCTTCCATTTCCCAAATAATATCGCAGACAGAATCCAGAAAATATCGGTCGTGCGTTACCAGAAGCAATGTTATTTTCGCTTTGCTAAGATAATTTTCCAGCCATTCCACCATTTCTACATCCAGGTGGTTGGTTGGCTCATCCATAATCAGAAGTGTGTGCCGGTGCTCCGCGCGGGTTTCTGTCAATAGCTTGGCGAGCGCCACTCTTTTGATTTGACCTCCGGAGAGTGTTCCCATTTTCAACGTCAGGTCAGAAATTTTGAGCTGCGACAGAATCTGCTTCATTTCGTTTTCCAAATCCCACGCTTTCTGGATTTCCATGTCGGCGATCGCCTTTTCCATCTCGTCCGGATTATTAGAGATCAATGAATGATGATATTGTTTCAAAGCCAGAATCGGCGGCGAATTGAGCGTCATCATAAATTCTTCAATCGAGAGATTCGGATCAAAATCAATCTCCTGGTCAAACAAAACCACCTGGATATCTTTATTAATCACCACATTTCCGTTATCTGCAATCTCTTTTCCCATCAGGATTTTCAGAAGTGTGGATTTTCCGCTGCCGTTTTTGGCAACAATCGCAATCTTGTCGCCCTCGTTTACATTAAAACTAATATTCTGAAATAAGACTTTGACGCCGTAAGATTTGGTAAGATTTTCTGCAGAAACGTAATTCATTTTAATAAATGATAATTGATAAAAGATAAAATATAAATGATGTGCGAAAGTACAAAATTGAAAATTCAATAGAGAATTATTTGGAAAGCTTTATCCGCCTAAAAAATTAACTTAAACTTGAAAAAGGATTTACACACTCTTTTTTCTAACAAGAAAAGAAGCAGCTCCAGTCAGTTTGGACTAATTGTGAGAATATGTATTCATAATCATTTATAACTATGAACATATCGTAGTCTTTCAAAAACTTTAACTAAACAAGTGTTTCATTTAACCTTTTTTTTAGAGAATCGTAATAGAAAAATTCAGAAGTTTGCTGAAAATTAATTCAATGAAAAAACTCAGCTTTCTTTTTTTATGCTTACTGTGCGCAATTTCTCAAGCACAATTAATTTCTGGAACCGTGCTTTCCAAAGATGACAATCAACCAATTCCTTACGCCAAAATTGGAATTCTGAATAGCAGCTTCGGAACACAGGCCGATGAAAATGGAAAATTTCAAATTCAGCTGGACAACGTTTCAAAAGACAAGGAAATATTGATAGCCGTGGCAGGTTACAAGCAATTCCGAAGTTCTGTAAGTGACTTTGTAAAGCAAAATCCGCACAATATTTATTTGTACGAGAAAGTCACTAACATTCAGGAAGTGGTAATGACGCCGAAGAACTACAAGGATAAAAATCTGGGTATCAACAGCAAATCGAAATCGATGATGTTTACGCCGAATATGGAAAAAGGCAATAACGTGGTGGAAGAAACTGTAGTAGAATTCAGCTCCGGCAAACGGTTGAAAATCAACAAAATCAATATGAATTTTTCCAGATTCGAGTCCAGCACGCCCATCAAAGTCCGATACACGATCTATGATGAAGAGGACGGCAAGCCAAATAATCTGATTCTGGATAAAGACCTTATCGTGAGCATTGGAAAGGATAATCTGGTGGACGACACTTTTTCTCTTGATGTCTCTAAGGAAAGAATCTGGGTGCAGGGTAAATTTTTCGTTGGCATCCAGTTTATTGGTCAGTCCAGCGGAAAAGTGGCGCTGAGCGGAGCACTCTTTCGCGCCGGATATTACCGCTCATTCTATGGTGCTTGGGAAAAAATCGGGATGGCAGCGCCCGCAATTAATATCGATGTGAAAGTTCAGAAATAGCAGTTTTTTTTTAAATTTGATTCATCAATTTATCAATGATGAAAAAAATTACCTTAATACTGGCTGTTCTTTTTTTTGCATTTTCCTGGTCACAACAGGTTCAGTACGGTAAAAATCCAGAGGCCGGAAAAGTCCTCCATCTCAAGGATGCAGACATTTATTACGAAGTGTATGGAAAAGGTAAGCCTCTGTTTTTGCTGCACGGCAACGGCGGAAGTATAGATGCTTTCGCAAAGGAAATTCCAGAATTATCGAATCATTTTATGGTAGTAGCGATGGATACACGCGCTCAAGGGAAAAGTACGGATACGTCTACAGAACCTTTGACCTATATTAAATTTGCTGATGATGTCAAAGCTCTGGCCGACGCATTGAAACTGAAAAAAATCAATATTCTGGGCTGGAGCGATGGTGGCAATACAGCAATTGAATTTGCCATAAAATATCCGAAAAAAGTCAACAGAATAATCACAAGTGGTGCCAATGTTTTTCCAGCTGGTGTTGGTGAGACTGAGGTAGAAAATATGAAGCGGGATGCGGCAAGAATGCGTGCGGAAGCTAAGCCGGAGCGTGATATCCATTTGCTTCAATTGATGATCGACGAACCGAAAATCACGAAAGAACAACTTAACAAAATAAGAGCGAAAGCGCTCATCGTTGCTGGCGAAAATGATTTGATTCTTCGCCCTCATACAGAATATATTGCGAAGGAAATTCCGAATTCAAAAATCAAAATTTACAAAGGAGCCTCACACGGCGTTCCGGTGGAAAGAGCGGAAGAACTTAGTAAGGATGTGATTGAGTTTATAAAAAAATAGATTTACCTGAATAAATCTGAGTGTGTGCCAGTTCTGGTAAGCGAAACTAATTTGATTCCATCATTTTGCTTCCAAATCAGAAGCCAGTCGGGCTGGATGTGACATTCCCAGTAGCCTTTGTAATTACCTTTTAAAGTGTGTGGTTAAAATTTAGCAGGAAGTTTTCCGGATTTTTTCGAGCAAGATGACAACTTCTTTGAAAAGCTCTAAATCCAGACCTCTTTAGCCAACTTAATATCTTTTTTTATTTTTCCTGTGTAATCAATTTCGTAACTCATATTCCCAATTCTTCGAAAAGTTGCCTGGAGTTTTTGACTTTAAACCTTTTTTCTTTTTCGACATCATCAATCGCATTAATGGTTTCATCATTAGGAAGGTTTTCTTCTGTAATTTCAGCACCTTTTTTTCTAAAATTCCGATTTTAATCAATTCGAGAAGTGTCTTTTCATAGCTTGTTTTTTCATTGATTTTAAGCTTAATTGTTTGCATATCAGTTGGATTAATACAAATATTCGAGAAAATCTAATTGTTTTTATTACGGATAATTAGTCAATCGTCAGCATCTTCAAACTCCAGAGATTACCGTTAAAAATATCCAAATCTACTTTAGAATTAATACCATAAACAATGCCGTTTTCCGAGAACTGCCAGAATTGCCATTCGTCGTCGGGAGATGGTGTGGGAACATCATTGTAATTGGCGAGCCATAGCGGATAGTCATCAAATTCACCTTTCAGATAATCTTTATAATAATGGTAATACGTGTATATAATCGGTTTTTCACCGTAAGTATCTTCCATGATTTTAATCCAGACTTTGAGGTTCGAAATCAATTGCTCTTTCGATTTTTTTCTTGGATTTTTCTCGATGTCGAGAATTGGCGGGAGGTCGCCGGGTTCCAGCTTTGCCACCGACAGAAAGGAGTTGGCCTGCATCACAGGATCTTCATCCGGTCTGTAAAAATGATAAGCGCCGCGAATCAGATGATGTTGCTTGGCAGTTTCCCAAAAATGATCAAAGTTCTTATCCAGCTTCCGGTTTCCCATACTGGCTCTCAGAACCACAAATTTTAAAGGAATGGTTCTGTTGCCGATACTGAGGCTGTCCCACTGTATATCCTCCTTGCGCTGATAATGGCTGATGTCGAAACCGAAAGTCTGATTGGCATAGAGTCCTGTAATTTTTTCGATTCTTGCCATCTCCTTTTCTGTGTTCGATAGTTTCTTGTGTTCAAAGTGTTTCCCAAAATAGTACGCAACGTAGTAATTGATTTTCTGACGAAGATAATACCCTGTTCCAAGAAGTGAAGCGGACAGGATCATGAGCAAAATCCAGCGCTTTTTCATAAAAACGCTTTTTCTTTTCTGGTGAATTTTCCTTCTGGATGCCGGATGGACGTTAGACATAGATGCTGCAAAAGTACCAATTTTCCTGCTGATTTGATGTCTCGAAAATAATTTTAAAATTTCAATTACTTTTTGATATTATCAGATTAAAATATCTTAAATTCGTAAGGTTAATTTAAAATTTAAAAACGATGAAAAAGAAATTTTTGGCAGTAGCAGCAACTGTTGTAACCATGGCTGCGATGAATGCTCAAACAGTAAAACAGGAAGTAAAGAAAGATGCCAAAGCTGTGGGTACTGCCGTGAAAAAAGGTGCTAAAGCAACGGGTGAAGGTGTGGAAGACGCTGCAAAATGGAGCGGGAAAACAGCCAAAAAAGGTGCGAAAGCTACTGTGAAGGGCGTAAAACAAGGTGCTAGATGGACAGGCAAGCAGGCTAAAAAAGGTGCTGATGCCGTAAGTGATACTTATAAAGATGTAAAAGCCGACATCAAAAAGAAAGATTAAATCCCTATCCGAACAACTTCTTAATCAGAAGTTGTTTTTTTTGTAACAAAACTCCTAACTCTGGAACTAACTCTGTAATACTAACAGAATTTGGCTATATTAGCTGATAAAATTTGAAAATAAAATGAAAAAATTAATTGTATCGTTTGCGCTCTCTTTATTATTTGCTGCAAATATGATGGCGCAGAACGTGCCTACTGCCAAGCAGGTCATTGATAACTATATCACAGCACTTGGCGGAAAACAAAAACTGGAAGCGGTAAAAACCCTTTCCATGAAAAATACCATCAGCGTAATGGGTATGGACATGGAAGGCAAAACTGTAAAGAAGGATAACAAATTCAAATCTACGCAAACCATGATGGGGCAGGAGATGGTTCAGATGTTTGACGGTGAGAAAGGTTATGCCAACCAAATGGGCCAGAAAATTGATTTTCCTGCAGATCAGGTAGCCAAACTGAAATCTTCTAAAATCATTGAAGCTCTGGGAATGGATCCTGCCAAAATTAAGACTGTGGAGAAAAAGCAGATGGACGGGAAAGATTATTATGTTCTGGCTTCTGATGACACCAAGTCTTATTTTGATGTGAAAACAGGACTTCTGGAAAAATCCGAAGGTGAAAAAGGAACCATGACCATTGCTAAGTATACCGACGTAGAAGGTATCAAATTCCCGGAAGAAATGACGCTGGATGCTGCCGGACAGGAAATTAAAATCAAAAATTCCGACATTAAGATCAATCAGCCGGTTTCTGATGATGAATTCAAATAAACAGAATTAACAGATAAAAAAAAGGATTCGAACCTGCATGGTCCGAATCCTTTTTTATACCTTGTAGAAGTAATTAGGAATTGTATTCTTTTTCCCATTCTTCGGCCGCTTCGCAGAGCGTATTGTAAAAAGCCTCGCCGAACTTTCTGATTAGTGGCTCTTTTAGAAACTGGTAAATTCTTACCTGCAATTCTTTGCCCAGCGTGCAGGCATCGCTGCAGATGTCCCACTCGTGGTAGTTGAGCGCAGTAAAGGTTTTATAGTCATTCACGCGGATAGGATAGAGGTGGCAGGAAATTGGTTTTTTCCAGTCTATCACGCCGTCTTCATAGGCTTTTTCGATACCGCATTTTGTGGTGCCTTTCTCATCAAAAATCACGTAAGCGCACTCGCTTCCATTCACCAATGTGGTGACATAGCCACCATCGTAATCATCAATGACCCAGGTGCCTTGTTCCTCAATGGCTATAACACCTTCCGGTCTCAGGTAAGATTTGATTTTCGGAAAAATTTCTTCCAGAATTGGTAATTCCTCCTTATCCAACGGAGCACCGGTGTCACCGTCTACGCAACAGGCGCCTTTGCATTTGGTGAGATTGCAGACAAAGCTTTCTGCAAAGATATCTTCTGAGATTAATTTATCATCTATTTGAATCATACAACGTCCATTTTAAAAATTAAAAAAAGTAGCGGTTTTAAAAAATGTAAGTGTAAAGACAATTATCCAAAGTCCCAACTCCTGCATCCAGTATTTTGGCAAAAAACGTAACATTCTGCTCAGGATGATGCTCACAGGCAGTGCCATCAGCAGAAGGTATTCATAATTGTTGCCCATATAGAATATAATGGTAATAAGCTGCGCAAGTGAAAAAACCAGGACAAAAGTATACTTGTACCGGCTGATCGGACTTTTTTCATTATAGTGTTTGAAATGGTCGGAAAGCGAGTAGAGCAGCATCAGCGCAATCGGAATGAGAACGTACAGCGGATAGTAGGAATCCAGAAATTCAAATTTTCCATAGAATGGGAGATAGGTCTTATCCCAAGTCGTGTATTGGATCAGATACATCAGGCCAAAGTAAGTCAGCACTATTAAAAGCACGCCGAACAGCAGACGGAAAATATTAAGTCCAATACGTCCGGACGTGCCGATGATGTGGAAAATTACAAATACGCCCATAGGCCAGCTAGGGGGAAAAACCAGATAATTGAAGGCAAGAATGGAACCTACCAACATGAACGAACTCTTCCTGAGGTAATCATTCTGGCTGGTGAGAATGAGCAATATGATGGCGCTCGTAAGAAAGGTAAAAGCCAGCCCGATCTCAATAGTTCCATCGTAAAATGATGCTACAAAAACGGTGTACAGAAATAGTGGAAGATGTGAGAACTGGTTCAGTGCTATCGCATTGAATAAAAAATATCCCAGACTGATTCCCGTAAAGGTTACCATGGAAGGAAATATTTCTATATATTTAAAATCCAGCAAGTTAAAGGATAGGAATATCAGAAATAAAAAACCGATGTAAACCGGAACCGAAAAAATATTGCTTTCTTTAGAAAGTAATCGAAACATTTTTTATAAATTTGTGCAAAGTTAATTTAAAAAAAGAAAAAAGATGACATCTTTCTGGTTAGCCTTAAGCGCAGCTTTCAAATGGTCTTTCGGGTTTTTTGATATGACAGGTAACGTTCTGAACTGGATTCTGTTCCTGGTCGCAACAGGATATTTTTGCTATTGGTGTTATGTACTTGTTGTGACATTGGGCGCACAGAAAGACAAGGATTATTTTTCTCCGACTGAAGGAAAGCATCCTTACTACGACCCAAAAATCTACAAAAACGAAGGTTAAATAAATTGATTATATTTATAAAAAACCCGTCTTGTTATAATTACGAGACGGGTTCTTTTATATATATCGATTGGATTAATGCTCATCATGACAAGGAACTACCAAAACCGGAATCTTTGATTTCCTGGTAATCTCCTTTGTCAGGCTACCGATAAAAACGTCATACACCCCGCTTCTTCCGTGTGAGCCCACTACGATGTAGTCACCATTTTTTTCTTCGGCAAATTCCAGAATCGTATCGCCGGCAATTCCTTGTTTCAGGATATGAGTGCAGCTTACGCCTTGAGAAATAATGCGTTGTTCCAGTTTATTGAGTTCTTTTAATTCAAATTTAATTTCATTTTCCTCCACTTCCGGGAAATACTGGAATCCCATATCGCCAATAACGAAGCCTATGTCAGACGCTGCTACGTGAATAAGGATAATCTGCGCCTGTATGTCTTTGGCAAAACCAACGGCATAGTCTACCAATTTATCGGAACTGTCGGAAAAATCTACAGGTAAAATGATTGTTTTCATAATCGGGGTTTATAAAATTTTAAAAGCAAAAATTCAGCCATTGAAAGGATTACTGGATTTTGAGTCCGAACAATTTCTGGTCTTCCAGATAAGCTTCCAGGAAATCATTTTCAAAGACTTTGCCCACACCTTTTGGCGTTCCCGTGAAAATCAGGTCGCCAACACGAAGCGTGAAATACTGCGATGCAAATGCAATAATGTCATCAAAGCCGAAAATCATATCTTTTGTATTGCCATCCTGAACTTTTTCATTGTTTTTGGTTAATGAAAAATTCAGGTTTTGCAATTCATAATTGTCTTTCGAAACGAAATCTGAAACCACAGCAGAGCCGTCAAAACCTTTTGCCAGTTCCCAAGGTAAACCTTTGCCTTTGAGTTTGGACTGCAAATCTCTCGCTGTAAAATCGATGCCGAGACCGATTTCTTCATAATGTTTTGAAGCCGATTCTTTCTGGATGTATTTTCCGCCCTTTGAGATTTTCAGTACAACTTCAATCTCGTAATGGATATCATCAGAAAATTCTGGAATATAAAAATCCGAGCCTTTTTTCAGGATTGCCGTGTCCGGTTTCATAAAAATAACCGGGTCTTCCGGAACTTCATTTCCGAGTTCTTTGGCGTGTTCGCTATAATTTCTTCCGATGCAGATGATTTTCATATAAATGGATAATGGATTTGTTTAGAATTATTTTTTAAAGATAAAATAGACGGCTAAAATCAAAAATATAAACCCGATAAGGTGATTCGTCCGGAAACTTTCTTCTTTGAAAAAGACGATGGTGAAAATCGTGAAAACGGTGAGCGTAATCACTTCCTGCATCACTTTCAGCTGCCAGAGATTGAACGGTCCACCATTTTCCTTAAATCCGATTCTGTTGGCCGGAACCTGGAAACAATACTCGAAAAAAGCAATGCCCCAACTGATAAAAATGATGGCAACCAATCCCAGATTGTGAAACCAGTCCATTTGCTTAAATTTCAAATGACCGTACCAGGCCAGCGTCATAAACACATTGGAAATCACCAGAAGTGTAATGGTTAAAACAACTTTGCTCATAACGACATGATTTTAAAATCTTGACCTCAACTGTATTTTCGTGAAGATTTTCTTGGTATAAAGCGGAAAATCTGCGCTATGAAGCCAGCCGTAATAGCCCAAATCTTTCTGGAAAACTTCTTTTACGACTTGTCCTTTATACTTTCCAAAGGCGAAAATTTCCTGGTCTTTGTCATTGTAATGGATCATTCCTGCCAAATCCGCAAACCGATTCTGCGAAGAAAAATCGCTCAGTTCGGCAATTACATTAGGAACGTCTTCATACTTGCCAACCTGTGCGTCCAGAACTTCAAAGGTCGCCATGACATCAGCTTCGGCGCTGTGTGCATTTTCCAAAGTTTTGCCACAGTAGAACTGATAGGCCGCACCCAGATTTCTCGGTTCTTTTTTGAAGAAAATCGTCTGAGCATCCACAAAACGGTGTTTGCTGAGGTCAA
The DNA here is from genome assembly GCA_913778505.1 of uncultured Chryseobacterium sp. GTDB lineage: Bacteria > Bacteroidota > Bacteroidia > Flavobacteriales > Weeksellaceae > Epilithonimonas. The sequence goes on along the minus strand of CAJYWD010000018.1, from coordinate 7,045 downwards.
AATCTATATCAGCGCGCAACATTTCCTCTGCCAGAACAGGAATGTCGAAACGGTTGGAATTAAAACCACCCAAATCCGAATCCTTTATCATTTCCATAATTTTCGGCGCAATGTCTTTGAATGTTGGTGCGTCAGTCACATCTTCGTCATAGATTCCGTGGATGGCGGACGATTCTTTTGGGATTCGCATTTCCGGATTGACTTTCCATGTTTTGCTTTCTCTTGAGGCGTCCGGATTGACTTTCAGAATGCAGATTTCTACAATTCGGTCTTTTCCGATGTTGGTTCCTGTGGTTTCCAAATCGAAGACACAGAGAGGTTTATATAGCTTGAGATTCATAAATTTATAAATGATAAGTGATAGTTGATGAATAATTTTTTACTTCTGACTTTTAACTTCCAACTACCTAAGTTGTTTCTGAAATATCAGTGAAATCAAAATGTAATAAATGATGATTAACGGAATTCCGACGGTTTTAAAAATTAATAAAATCAAAACTCCACCAACTAATAAAGCGAGTTTTGGATAATTATCTTTCAATTGTTTTGATTTGAATTTCATGGCGATCATTTTGATTGGCGAGATTAAAAGCCATGAACTTATCAAGGTCATTGCAACCAAAATCACATCGAGATGCTCGAAAATTGATCTTAAAGTTTGGGATGAGTCGGCAGGTTCATTAGCCACACTATTAAAAATGTATAATAGTCCAAAAATCAAAATCGTATTACTTGGCGTGTTAAGGCCTTTAAAATAATATTTCTGGTCTTCATCCAGATTGAAAATCGCTAATCTGAGACAAGAGAAAAGTGTAATTAGAAACCCAAAATATCTGATTTCAAAAGGTAATTCCATTCCAAGAAGATTGTTTCCGAAAGGTTCCAGCATTTTCATCATCGCCACGCCTGGCAAAAATCCGAAGCTTACCATATCTGCCAAAGAATCCAGTTGCCCGCCCAGATTGCTGCTGGAGTTCATTGCTCTTGCCACAAATCCATCGAAAAAATCCAGAACCAAAGAAATGATAATGCAGATTGCCGTCGTCTGATAATCGCCGGAAAACAGATGTACAATTCCAACACAACCTGAGAAAAGATTCCCAAGAGTAAAGGCGTTGGCAAGGTTGTTTTTGATGAAATTCATATCACAAAAATAAGTTTTTTTGTTGGATGCTAGAAGTTGGATGTTGGAAGTTTTCGGAGCCTTTAGAAAAACATCTATCTTCCAACACCTGACACTCATCTTTTTGTAATTTTGCAAAATGAAAAATTGGAGAGGGCAGGAGATTGTTGCCTTGATTTACAGACTTTTTTTAGCGTTTTTCTTTTACCAGATTGCAAGATTGTTGTTTTGGTTTTTCAACCAGAATCTAGTCAAGGTCAATGGAATCTCGGAATATTTGAAATTGTCTTATTACGGAACGGCGTTTGATACCACTGCGATTCTTTATGTTAATGCGGTTTTTATTCTGCTGAGCATCATCCCGATTGTCATTAACACCAAAAAAAGTTATCAGAAATTTCTGTTCTATTGGTATTTTATCACGAATGGGATTACCTATTCCTTTAATTTCGGAGATATTATTTATTACAGATTCAGCCAGGCAAGATTAACTTCTGCGATGTTTTCTGTGGCGAGAAACGAAAGTAACATTGGAAAAGTTCTTCTGAATGCGGTTTTGCAGAATCCCTTGGTAATTATTGCGTTCGTTTTGATGATTATTTCGTGGATTTTCCTCTACAAAAAAGTGAAAGTTACGCAGGAGAAACCTAGGAATTTGATAGTCTATTTTGCTTCTTCAATTTTGCTTTTGTGCGGGATTGCGACTTTGGTTGTCGGCGGTATCAGAGGCGATTTTAAACATTCAACAAGGCCGATTAATCTGGTGGACGCCAATAAGCACGTCAGCAATCCGCTTCAGGGAAATCTGGTTTTGAACAGCGTTTTTTCATTTTTCAGAACATTGAATACCAATAATTTTAAGCTGGTTCATTTTGTGGATGAAAAATTCATTGAGAAAGAAATCCAACCTTATAAATTGTATGAGAGGGAAGTAGAACCGAAACCGAACGTTGTTATTTTTATTGTTGAAAGTTTCGGGAAAGAATATTCCGGTGCTTTTAATAAGCAAAATAATATTAAGGATTTCGTTTCCTATACGCCATTTCTCGACAGTTTGGCCAGTGAAAGTTTGATTTTCACTAATGCTTACGCCAACGGAAGACAGTCGATTCACGGAATGAGTTCAGTTCTTGCAGGAATCCCTAGTCTGACGGATGCTTTCACAAGTTCGCCTTATTCCAATCAAAAAATCCAGTCCATAGTTTCGGTTTGTAATGATCTGGGTTACGATACGAGTTTCTATCACGGTGCACCGAATGGTTCGATGGGATTTCAGGGATTTGGAAATATTTTGGGATTCAAACATTATTTCGGAAAAACAGAATATAATAATGATAAGGATTTTGATGGAATCTGGGCCATTTGGGACGAACCGTTTTTTCAATATTTTGCGAAGAACATTGGGAAAAAGCAACCGTTTATGGCAACACTGTTTTCCGCTTCTTCGCACGACCCGTTCAAGATTCCGGAGCAGTATCAAGGCCAATTCAAGAAAGGACCGTTGCAGATTCACGAACCGATTCAGTACACCGATTATGCCTTGAAGAAGTTTTTCGAAACAGCCGGCAAGCAGCCGTGGTATCAGAACACGATTTTCGTCATTACAGCAGACCATACCAATCAAGTTTATTATGAGGAATATCAGAAAGCTATGAACCGGTTTGCAATTCCGCTTTTATTCTTTTCTCCAAATCCCAAATACCATCTGAAAGATGTGGATGCAAGATTGGCGCAACAGATCGATATTTATCCCACTTTGGTGGATTTGCTTGGTTATAACAGAAAAATCAGAAGCTGGGGAAGAAGTCTGGTCTCGGATAAAAATGAAGATGCTATGATTGTCAATTCCGATGCGATTAACGAGCAGATGATTATCGGTAATTACATTTACATTTTTGATGGTAAGCAGGTGACGGGAATTTATGATAAGTCAGATCTGGCCTTATCTAAAAATATTCTCAGCAAAAATCTCAATCCCGAACAGAAGATCGGCATCGAAAAAACAAAAGCCTGGTATCAGGATTATATGGATCGAGTGATTAACCGCAAATTGTATTAATTCCATTATTGTCCTTAAAATTGTGCCGATTAATGTTAATTATGCTTTGTATAGCAAATAATTCTTTTTTGTTTAAAATAAATTTTTATTTTTATCAATGTTAATTTAACGTTAACGGCGATTCACTATCAAAAACAAAACAACTAAAAATAAAAGACAATGAACAAAGTATTATTATCATTTGCCTTATCATTTATCGGGATTCTTTCTTTTGCCCAAATCGAAGGAAAATGGAAAACCATTGACGATGAAACCGGAAAAGCCAAATCCATTGTAGAGATTTGGAAAAAAGCAGACGGAAAATATTACGGAAAAATCTCGCAACTGCTTATCAAGCCGGAAAATGCGAATTGCGTAGCTTGTAAAGATGACCGCAAGAATAAACCTTTACTGGGAATGGAAATCATCCGCGGACTGAAGAAAGATGGCGGTGAGTTTACAGGCGGTACCATCACAGACCCGAAAAACGGAAAATCTTACAAATGTACCATCACCAGAGAAGGCGACAAGCTGAATGTGAGAGGTTATATGGGAATTTCTCTTATCGGCAGAACCCAGACCTGGCAAAAAGTTGATTAATTATAAAATATGATAAATAGCAGGCTTCCACTCGGAGGCCTTTTTTGTTATGCAAATAATAAAAAAATTAATACTTTTGTACTTCAAATTTTAAAAGAACAGTTTCAAAATGAAAGAATATACATTTCGTGAAGTAATTGCTCAGGCTATGAGCGAAGAAATGCGTAAAGACGAATCCATATTTCTTGTAGGTGAGGAAGTTGCAGAGTATAATGGTGCGTACAAAGCCTCAAAAGGAATGCTGGACGAATTCGGGCCAAAAAGAATCATCGATGCACCGATTGCAGAACTTGGTTTCACAGGTATCGCTGTAGGCGCTGCAATGAATGGTAACCGCCCGATTGTAGAATTTATGACATTCAACTTCTCGATGGTGGCTATCGACCAGATTATCAATAACGCAGCGAAAATCTATCAGATGAGCGGTGGCCAGTGGAACTGTCCGGCGGTTTTCCGTGGGCCAACAGCTTCTGCAGGTCAGCTGGGCGCTACGCACTCTCAGGCTTTCGAAAGCTGGTATGCCAACTGTCCGGGACTGAAAGTAGTTGTGCCTTCCAATCCTTACGATGCGAAAGGGCTTTTGAAAACCGCTATCCAGGACAATGATCCTGTGATTTTTATGGAATCTGAGCAGATGTATGGCGATAAGATGGAAATTCCTGAAGAAGAATACTACATCCCGATCGGGAAAGCCGATATCAAGAAGGAAGGTAAAGATGTGACTTTGGTTTCTTTCGGTAAGATTATGAAACTGGCTCTTCAGGCTGCTGCAGATTTGGAAAAAGAAGGCATTTCTGTAGAGGTGATTGACCTTAGAACCGTTCGTCCGTTGGATTACGACACAGTTTTGGAATCCGTTAAGAAAACCAACAGACTGGTAATTTTGGAAGAAGCCTGGCCGTTTGCCTCTGTAGCTTCCGAGATTACATATATGGTTCAGCAGAAAGCATTTGATTATCTGGATGCACCGATTAAGAGAATCACTACGCCAGACGCACCGGCGCCATATTCTTCCGCACTGTTCGCGGAATGGTTCCCGAAGCTGGAAACAGTGAAAGAAGAAATCAAAAAAGCGATGTACATCAAAGCATAAAAAGCAACTCCTGGATTTATTCAGGAGTTTTTTATTAGCCCTATTTTTAGGAGCTTAATCCCGCTATCCACTATATCTTTTTTTCGCTCGGTCGGCTCCGCTGCGCTCCGCCGCCTCACTCAAAAAAGGATGCCGTTCCTACCGGGGCTAGGGGATTTGTCATCCAGTTAACATTCGACCTAAAATACAATATTGCTTTTAATTAAAATTTAATCTGCAAAATTTGCTGGATCTGCGAGATATTTTAAACCTTTGCTGAGCGAAGCACCTTTGCTTACGTTAAAATATCTTCAATAATATCAAAAAAATCTTTGCGTAGTTCGCGTTTGAAATATTTAACAAGATTTAATTTAATGATTTTATTGAAATTGTCTTTTGAAAATTTGCAGATTAATAATTTATTCCTATTTTTGCACTTCAAAATGAGATGTAAAATATGTTAATAATTCCAGTAAAAGACGGAGAGTCTATCGACAGAGCTTTAAAAAAGTACAAAAGAAAATTTGATAAAACCAGAGTTGTAAGAGAATTGAGGTCTAGACAACAATTTATCAAGCCTTCAGTAACTTTGAGACAAGCGAAACTAAAAGCAGCTCACAAACAAAGAAACTTGAGCAAAGAAGAACAGGCATAAGTTCTTTTTGGCAAAAACATAACATAAATCACTTCCGAATTTCTATATTTGGAAGTGATTTTGCATTTACAGACTTATGATAGAACGATTCCTGGAGTACATAGAAGTGGAGAAACGTTATTCTCCCCACACCGTCACCAATTACAAGAAAGATTTGTCCGATTTTTCAGACTTTGTTTTGAGAACAGAAGCGAGCGATGATGTGATTCATATTCACAAAAAAGTCATAAAGAATTTTATTGTGGAGCTTAGCCAATCAGGTCTCAGCAAAAGAAGTATCAATCGCAAATTGTCTTCTCTCCGCAGTTTCTATCTGTTCATGCTCCGTCTGGGCGAGATTAAGACCTCGCCAATGGAAACCGTCGATTCCCTGAAATTTTACCCCGAAAAACGCATTCCCTTCTCCGAAGAAGAAATGGATATGATGAAATGTGAAGTGGAGGAGAAAGGCCAAATGACACTTCTGGATAAGCTGATTATCGAAACATTGTATCAAACCGGAATCCGTAAGTCCGAACTTTGCAATCTGCTGCTCAACAACGTCGATTTTTCTAAGAAAGAAATTCTAGTTATCGGTAAAGGAAACAAAGCCAGGGTGATTCCTGTTTCTGGTGAATTATTATCAGATTTTCAAACATATCTCGATATCCGACAACCGGATTCAGAAAATCAGCATTATTTTTTCGTCAACAAGAAAGGAAAAAAACTGGGCGAAAAATTTGTCTATTTAGTGGTTAATAAGTACTTTAGTCTAGTCACTTCCAAACAGAAGAGAAGCCCGCACATCCTAAGGCACACCTTTGCAACGCACGTTCTGAACGGAGGCGCAGAGATTTCCAAGGTTCAGAAACTGATGGGGCATTCCAATCTGGCAAGTACACAGGTTTATACCAGCGCCAATATTGAACAGCTGAAAAAAGCGTTCGGTAATGCGCATCCGAGAGCGACAAAATTTAAAAATAACAACAATATGGAATGAAGTTTACATTGTTAATTGTTTAACCATTTAAAATTACACGTTATGAAAATTACAATTCAGACCGTAGGTGTTACACCTCACGAACCATTGAAAGAAAGAATTGAAAAAAAATTGAATAAACTGGAGACTTTCTATGACAAGATTGTGGAAGCAGACGTCTACTTGAAAGTCGAAAATACATCAGACAAAAATAACAAGACCACGGAGCTCGTTGTGAAGATTCCGGGCAATGATATCGTGGTAAAGAAAACCTGCGCTACTTTTGAGGAAAGTTTGGATGAATGCGTGGATACAGCTAAGAAACTGTTAATCAAGAAAAAAGAATTAGCGTAGAAAAATAATTAAAATTTTTTTTCTAAAATATTTGTAGATTTCAAAAAAGTGTCTCATATTTGCACTCGCAAAACGGAAGTAACCGCAGCGCAGAAAGACAGTTCTTTTGAAATCTATTTGCCTCCATAGCTCAGTTGGCCAGAGCACGTGATTTGTAATCTCGGGGTCGTGGGTTCGAATCCCTCTGGAGGCTCAATAAAAAAATACTGGGGAGATACCAGAGCGGTCAAATGGGGCTGACTGTA
>CAJYWD010000017.1 GCA_913778505.1 uncultured Chryseobacterium sp. | reverse complement strand
GGTCAAAAAGTTTCCATAAAAAAAGCAGGCAAACAATATGCTTACCTGGGCAATCAGGATGAGTTGGTTCAAGTTATCTCCATTCCATCGGCAAGGGCGCAGGAATGTACCGACTGTAAAGAAACAGACAACTGTGACAATAGCACCCATTTTGATTGTTGTTGCAACGGTGGCTATTGCTGGTGTTTACTCTGTATTGAAAAAAGCAGCTTACAAAAACTGCCTGATGACAGACTGGTTCCAACAAACGGAGATACTACAGCATCAGGAAATCCAAGAAACTCAGTAAAATAAAACGGAACATTAAGTAATTGGGTTCTTCGCCAAAAAGTATGGAAATGAATAAAATAATAAATCTTGAAATCAAAAATTTATAGAACACTTTAAGATAGGTAATGATTTCATTTAAATTACTCCGGAGGAGTAAAATCTGTGTAGATAAAAAATATTCCTACAAGAAAAGAACGCCGTAGGTGTTCTATCTTATGGTTCGGATGTATGCCACTCCTCCGGAGTGATATTGCCGGGGCGAAAGATTTTTACTACACAGATAATACGCCTAAAGGCGTTGAAAAAAACTTTCGGTATTTGCTCTATAATCAAAGTAATGAAATTCTCATTTCCACAATTTATGGCGAAGAGCCAGTAATTGAAGAAAAAACCGGGTATCAAAAACATCAAGTTGTTTCCTGATGGAGCCTATTGTTTCAGAAGATTGTCTAATTTATCTGAAGCTGATCAAACATTAAAACCAGATGAAACCGTTAATGAAAACACGACTCAGCTAACTGGAAATAATTTCGTGATCACGACAATTTCTGCAAAGGGCAAATTGGACGATGAAACCATTAATGTATTTGCATCAAACAAAACCATATTCGTAATGAATGTGGTTTTTATTTGATTAAAAACATAATTACTATTGCGAAATAGCATTCTAGCATAAAAAAATACTAAACCTTATGGAACAACCCCAAAAACTCCTGCTTCTTATTCCGGCTGAGCGCAATGTTTTTGCCGTCTTCCATTATGATGTCGCCGCCTTCGCCACGGAGGTATTGCCGGATGTTTTTTAGGTTGATGATGAAGGATTTCTGCGCCCGGAAAAACAGTGGATTTCCCTGTAAAATATCATCGAAGTTAGACAATGGTTTGCTTGCCAGATGTCTCGTCTTATCATTCATAACGATATGTGTGTATGAGCCATCGGCTTCCAGATACGAGATATTTTCAATTTTAATAAAAATCAAACCCTGTTGTGTGGAAAGCGCCAAAGTATCCTGAATTTTCCCATGACTGAACTGATGAACCTGATAGATTTGTTCTTTGGAAATTTGTAATTCGTGCGCCTTGTATTTACGGATACTTTCTTCCAGGTCTTCTGTCGAAATAGGTTTGAGGAGATAGTCCAGCGCATTCATTTTCAGGGCTTTGATGCCATATTGGTCATAAGCCGTGGTAAAAATAACCTTGAAAGGCAGGACATCAAACTGTTTCAGCAGCTCAAAACCATTCATCACCGGCATTTCGATGTCCAGAAAAACAATATCGGGCTGATGTTTTTCAATTAATTCTTTTGCAGCGGTGCTTTCCTGCGTCGTTGCAACCAGTCTTACCTCCGGAAGTTCCGAAATCAGATGTTCCAGCGTGATGATGCAATGCTTTTCATCATCTATAATCATTGTTTTAATCATAATACACAATTTTGAGTTCCACCAATGTTCCTGCGGCGTTTCCGTGCTCATCTTCCAGGTCGGTGATGATGATTTGATTCTTGGGATTCAGCATTTCGAGTCTTTCTCTCGTGATGTCGATGCCATAAGATTTATGTTTTACCTGTTCCTTTTTCAGCAAAGCAGAAGCTTTCCGGCCGATTCCGTTGTCTGATATTCTGATTGTTAAGTCCGAATCCTCATCTTTTCTGATTTCAATTTTCAGAAAACCATCTCCGTTTTTATTGACCAACCCGTGCCAAATGGCATTTTCCACGAATGGCTGAAGGATGAGCGGCGGAACCTGCACAAATTCCGCATCAATATTTTTATCAATAATAATTTGGTAATCAAAACTATTTTCCAGCCTTGCCATTTCGAGTTTCATATACATTTTCAGCGTCTCGATTTCTTTTTCCAGGCAGATGGATTCCTGTCTGGAATTGTCCAGAATACTGCGCATCAGCTTAGAAAAAGTGGTGAGATAGACACTGGCCTGCTTGCTTTTCTGCTGTACGATAAAACTGTTGATAGAGTTGAGCGAATTGAACAAAAAATGCGGATTCATCTGCGAACGCAGGGTCTGCATTTCCACATCCTTCACTTTTTGTTTGAGACTGCTTTTTTCCTTTTCCTGGTTCACAAGGAACCGGGTTATCCAATATCCGACAAAACCAACGGCTAAAATAACCAATCCTACAAACCAAAACGTAAGATAAAACGGCGGATTGATTTCAAGCTTGATCCTGAGTTGCTTCTGTTGCCAATTTCCTAAATTATCGCCTGCTTCTATCAAAATTTCATAATTTCCGGGTGTCAATTTTATCAAAGAAAGTTTGGGATTGGTTCCCAGATAATTCCATTTGGTTTCATCGGAAAAACGGTAGCGGTAAACGATTTTTTCGTTGTCGGAAAAAGTGAGGGCCGAGAAATTGAAATCCAACTCGGTAAAATTGTAATCCAAGTTAAATTCATTCGACAAAACAGACACTTCCACATTGTCCTTCAGAACCGACGTTAGTTTTAACTGATTGATTAATTGTGTTTTAATGATTTTTTCGAGGTTGAGGATTTGTATGCCGCTGTCGGAAGCAATGGCGATACGGTCATCACTGAACTTATAAAAACCAAACGTGACATCATTGGTTTCCAGTCCGTCCAGCTGGGAAATTCTGACGGCTTTATCGGTTTTCGGATTGTACTGATACAGCCCTTCTGCACAGCCAAACCAGATGTTTCCCCGAGAATCTTCGGCAATTCCTTCGATATGGTCGTTCGCAACCTTGTACTTGGCCGTGAAAAAAGAACGGAGAATGTTCCCTTCCGGAGAGACCAGATTCCAGCCGCCAAATCCGGAAATCAGGATGTTATTTTTCCGGGTAAAGGCAATTCGGTTGTAGTAATCCGTTACGAATTTAGGTTCGTTTTCAAAGGCATTCAGTCCATTGATTTCTTTGAAAACCTTCCTCTTTTCATCAAAAAATGAAATGCCATAATCTTTCGGCATCCAGCTGGCGAGCCATATTGTTCCGTTTTTTCCGATGGCAATATCGTTGCCGGTATTGATTTTCCAGTAATTTTCTGTGTTGAGAACCGCATTTTTCTTTTCGTGAAAGTCGAATGCATCAAAAACCCTGATTCCGTTTTTTTCAGACAATACCCAAAGCTGATTTTGATGGTCTTTAATGATTTTTTTAGCAGAAAACGGCAGCGGAATCACTTTTTTAATCTGATGGTTTTCAATAATATAAATTCCATCCAAACCTGCAAGAAAGAGTTTTCCATCGAAATAGATAGCGTTAAAATGAACTTCTGCATCTGGAACCGAAATGGTTTTGATGCTTTTGTCAGGCTGCATTTCGTAGATTTCGGAAGTACCGTTCGTCATCCATAGATTTCGGCTGTGGTCTTCTGCCAACTCACGGATTGGCTGATTATTCTTTCTTGAGAAGTTAAAGCTTAGGATATTTTCTCTGTCGGAAACGATTTTCAGCAGTCCGCGGTTGGTTCCTGCCCAGATGATTTTGGTCTGTCCATCGTAGAACACGGTGTTGATTTCCGTTTTGGTTTCCAATACAAGCTCTGCCTGGTTCCGATTTTCATCATAAATAAAGATTTGATTTTTGTTAAATACCAAAAGACGACTGCTATTTTCATCCTGATTGTCGGCAATATTCAGCGGCAAGTTGGAAAACCGATGGCTGAGCACTAATTTTCCGTTCTGAGCATCGTAGGAATAAAGATCTCCCTCTGAATCCGTAAACCAGATTTTGTTTTCAGAACCATACCAACCAGAGCGAAAGGCATTGTTGGAAAGGAAATGTTGTGTATGCTTTTTCAGGGTTTTAAGTTTTTCGTTCCAGACAAAAATGCCTTTTGGCGTAGCTGCCCAGATCTCATTTTCTCCGACTGAGAAAAATTTTAATTGATTTTGCGAAAGACTTCCGTAGTCATCAATTTTCCATTTTTGGATGACTTTCCCAGACAAGAATTTCAGATTGTTCTGGTCGCTGCACCAGAGTCGGTTTTGGCTGTCCGGAAAAAGGTTGTCATAATGGTCGTTATTGGTATCGGAATCATAAAAATTGACGTTTGCCAACATCTCGTAGCCTCCGTAAAAATTTTGAAGTTGTGCAACACCTAGGCTGTTGGTACTCAGAAAAATTTGATTGTTTTTCACAAAAAGCGAATGGACAGATTCATTAAAAACCGTGTGTTTTACAAAGCGATAGCCATCATACAGACAAAGCCCGCGCTGCGTACCGATGTACAAAAATCCATCTTTTTTATGAATGGAAAGAATATGGTCAGACGGCAATCCATCGGGATATTTGTAAGTCTGAATCCTGTACCCGGACTGCGCAAAAGACGGCACACTGCTCATTAACAAAAGCAGGAGAAAACACAAATAAAAGGAACTGGTTTTTATCATCTGTAGAAAACATTCGCTTTGCCTATGTTTTTAAATTATCTGATTATCAAATTTACAGTTTTCTATCTTGAGATTCTATTTGTTTCTTATAAAGTGTGAAGGTTAATTGATGAAGTGAAAATTTTTACGATGTAATTATCTCTTTTTGTTTTTATCCCCAACTTTTGGTACTGATCCTATTTATCCGTGACCTACTTTGAAGTGATTTCTCAGGTCAAAGAATAAATCACTTTTATATTATTAATTTTTAGCCCTGTTTGAACAGCTATAAAACAAAAAAACGCTTTAAAACATACGTTTTAAAGCGTTTTGCACTATATTGATATAATAGTTGCGATCCGGACGGGACTCGAACCCGCGACCTCCGCCGTGACAGGGCGGCATTCTAACCAGCTGAACTACCGGATCTTTTGCCATAACCCAGGGCTATTACCCTTTGTTATTGTGGTTGCAAAAATACAACAATAATTTACATCTCCAAATTTTTTGCATAAAAAAACACCTTCTATTCAGAAAGGTGTTCATTTTCAATTATATTAATTTTCCTACAAGTAAGAATTCAATTTTTCAGCGATCACTTCTTTGGAGGCTACACCTACAATCTTGTCCACTACTTCTCCATTCTTAAAGATTAAAACAGTAGGAATATTTCTAATCCCATAGTCTACGGAAACCTGCTGGTTATTGTCTACATCAACTTTTCCCACAACTGCTTTCCCTTCAAAATCTGTTGCCACTTCTTCGATGATTGGTCCAAGCATTCTGCACGGTCCGCACCATGTAGCCCAAAAGTCTACCAAAACCGGTTTATCTGAATTTAATACTGTCTCCTTAAAGGATTGATCTGTAATTTCTACTGCCATGACTTCTTTTTCTTTATTGTTTTATGAAGCAAAATTAATCAATTTAAAATTGATTTTATCTGTTGATTATCTATGTACACTATCAGCTTTTTCTATAACAAAACTTTCACCTATTTCTTGCAATGCAGATACAAATGCATCGATATCAGACCTTTTGGTAAAGTGACTGAAGGAAACTCTTACCGGTGTCGCATTGTCCAAATCATCTTCTGACAAAACTGACATCAAAACCATAGAAGGTTTGGATGCTCCCGAGCTGCACGCACTTCCCTGAGAAATAGCAATACCTTTCATATCCAGCTGCAGTCCGATTAAAGGATTTTTATATGGTATTAAAATGTTGAGAACAGTGTATAAACTGCTGTTATCGGCACTTCTCCCATTAAACTTAATTCCCGGAATTTTCTCTTTCAGTTGCTGGATCGCATAATGCTTGATACCGAGAATATGGTTTTTGTAATCTTCCATTTTGTCCTGAGATATTTCCCAAGCTTTTCCCAGACCGGCTATTCCTGTTACATTTTCAGTTCCGGCTCTCAGGCTTCTTTCCTGTGGTCCTCCTGTAATAATGCCCTTCAGTCCGGAAGACTTTCTTACAAAAGCAAATCCGGCACCTTTTGGCCCATGAAATTTGTGTGCGCTGCATGACGCGAAATCAACAGGGATTTTTGAGAAATCAAGATCGAGATGCGCCATTGTCTGAACGGTGTCCGAATGGAAAAGCGCATTGTTTTCCTTACAGATATGAGCCACTCTTTCAATGTCGAGAATATTCCCGATCTCGTTGTTCGCATGCATCAGTGTCACCAGAGTTTTTTTGTCTGATGATTTTAACGCCTTTTCCAGTTGATCCAAATCAAAATCACCACTGGAATCCGGTCTCAGATAAACCAATTCCACGCCCTTCAACTTTTTCATTTCCAGACAGGTCTCTGCGACACATTTGTGCTCTAAAGCCGAGGTGATGATTCTTTCTACGCCCAGATAATTTACTGCGGATTTGATAATCATATTGTTAGACTCGGTTCCGCAAGATGTGAAGACAATTTCGCCCGGCGTTACTCTTAAAGAATCGGCGATCTTGCGCCTGGCTTCTTCTAAAATGGTCTTGGCCTCCTGCCCCAAACTATGTGTAGATGACGGATTGCCGTAATTGAACTTTAAAATATTCACCATACAGTCTATCACCTCATCGTCCAGAGGCGTAGTGGCTGCGTTGTCCAGATAAATTCTTTCCATTTTTTAATAAGATTTGAAGCCGAAAATTAGAAATACTAAATTAGTGAAAAAATTGGTAATGGGATTCATTTGCAAACTTAAACATTGCCTTGTCGCCCGAGGTATCTCCGAAGGCTATGATTTTGTCGAATTTTCTGTCGCCCAACTGTAACTTAACGCGATTGACCTTCTCCTGATTGTTGCAGTTTTTGCCGACAAAATTCCCGGTGAAAACATCCTCCCTGAATTCGGACTGAGTGGCCAGCATGGTCATATTAAAATGATCTGCGAATGGCCTCACCCAAATATCCAGAGATGCTGATACGATGTAGGATTCGGTGTGTTCTCTGTCAATATTCCTGATGAAATCCAGCGCATTTTCCCGGAACAAATCTGGATAATTTTCCTCAAAAAACTGCTGTGCTTTTTTTTCGATCTGATGTCTGGACTGACCTTTCAGAATGGATGAGATAAAGCTTTTCTTCACCGCTTCTGCATCAGCTAATTTTAACTTCAACAAAGCAAAAAGTGGAATATGTTTTAGAAACTGAACCGAATATTTTGCAGGGTCATAAAATTTCAAGAACAAAAACATGGTGTCTTTGTAAGTTAAAGTTCCGTCGAAGTCGAATAGATATAGTTTTTTCATTTGGCAATTGGCCTTTTGCTTATGGCAATAGGCTTTGAGAGTGTTTATTTAAGTCTAGTTGCTAAATGCAGTTCTATAGTTTGAGTTTCTTAAAGATAAACTCCGGTATATTTCTGATGATCATCATTATAATGGCCCAAATTGGTAAAACGTACGCCACGTCTTTTTTATTTTTATAAGCTTTGAACATGCCTTCGGCTGCTTTTTTTGGCGTAGCTGTCAAAGCTGGATTCAAGGGTAAACCTTCGGTCATTTTGGTGTCCATAAAACCAGGTTTCACCGTCAGAACGTGAACTTTTTTATCAAACAAATAATTTCTGAGTCCGCTTAAATAAGCTGTGAGTGCTGCTTTTGCGCTTCCATAGATGAAATTACTCTGTCTTCCTCTTTCGCCGGCAACGGATGATAAAACAATCATAGTTCCTTGTCTTTTGGATTCCATTTTTTTGGCGAAAAAATTAAGAACAGGAACTAATTTTGCATAATTAACATCGATAATTTTCGCTGTATTGTCATCATCATAAAGTCCTTCTTCTGTCCCAGAACCCAAATAACCTGTAGCGCAAAACAATAGGTCGGAATTGATGTTTTCCAATGGTTTATAATCGATTTCGTTCATCAAATCCAAATGAATAATTTCAGAATTCTGGAGGAATTTTACATGAATATGAGCGGCGAATTTCTCTGTCGTTTCCGGATTGGAACTTAACAAATAAATCGTTGGAAATTTTTCCCCTTTCGTCAAACATTCTTCTACAAAGGCCTGAGCGACTTCGGAATTGGAACCTAATACTATCATAGTTGTTAGTTGTCGGTTGTTAGTTGTCAGTTGTTGGCTTACAGTTATTTCTATCAACCATTAACTAAAAACCATTAACCATTATTATTAAGAATTCTTTTATGCTGTAATGATACAAACCTGGATGAATTGACATTTTGAAGATAATTGGTCAATGAAGACTTACTCATACTGTCTTTGGTCAAATAAATCCTTCCGCCAAAATTTTCCACGATGGTGTCCAGCTGGTCTACCAGTTTTTTCAATCCTTTATTCACTTTAAAATCCAAAGCAAGAGTGTAACCTTCTTTCGGAAATGAATTGTAAGCCAGCGGATTATCTTTCCCGAATAATTTCAGAACTGCCAGGAAAGAGCCGTTTCCGCTTTTTGCAATAGCATCAAGAATTTGTCTCATTCCTTCCTTTCCATTGTCTTTCGGGATGACCATTTGATATTGTATAAAACCGCTTTTTCCGTAGATTTTGTTCCAATCATTGATAACATCCAACGGATAGAAAAAGGTTTCGTAATCGATAAAATTATTGACTTGTTTTTTCGTCTGCTTATTATAATAAAGGAAATTAAAAATCTTAATCGTCAAAGCATTCAAAACAAATCCCGGAAAGTAGAAAGGAACTGTCGGTTTGAATTTCTGCTTTAATTTTAAAGATTTTTTCTGAAGATTGGTTGGTAATTCGGCTTTCAAAGCATGTTCGCCTCTCATCAAAATAGAACGTCCAAGGTTTTTACCTTTCTGAAAACAATCAATCCAGGCTACATTGTATGTCCAGTCTTCACTTTCATCAAACAGTTTGAAAACTTCATCCAGATTTTCAGCCTTGATGCTTTCCTGTCTGATGTATGCCGATTCTATATTTTTAAGTTTGAATTTAGCTGACAAAATAATGCCGGTCAATCCCATTCCGCCAACCGTTGCCCAGAACTTATCCGAGTTTTCTTCTCTGGAACAGGTGATCACTTCTGAGTTTTCATTCAATAGTTTGAACTCAATCACATACTCCGAAAAACAACCTTCCGCGTGATGATTTTTCCCGTGAACGTCAGACGCTATGGCTCCACCAACGGAAACAAATTTGGTCCCGGGCGTTACATAAAGAAAATAACCCTGCGGAACAGAAACCTCTAAAACGTCTGACAAAAGAACGCCGGATTCGCATTCTATTATCCCGTTCAGTCTATCAAAAGAAATAAATTTATTGAGTCTTTTCGTGGAGAAAATATGTTCACCGAGAGAAGCATCGCCATAGCAACGTCCGTTTCCGCGCGCAATAACCTCGTTATTTTCTTTTACAAATTGCTTGATCTTAGAAACAGCATCTTCCGATCTCATTTCCTTTTCCACAATGGGAAAATTTCCCCAATTGGTCACCTTTCGAACAAAATTCGGCTTCATCTGTTGTTTTTTATGATGTTGAATTGAACAATTTCAATTTATAATTTAAGGATTATTTTTTAAAATAGATTTGTAGAAGAAAAACGATCACCCACAGAACTATAGTCACCTGAATGTAGCGGTCTTTGTAAACAATTTTCGTCGGCGATTCGGTCTTGTTATAGACCAAAGTTTGCTGCAGATATCTCAAAAAAGCAAACACCACGAAAATGACGGTGTAAAATACTCTGGGATGAAACCTTGCCTGAACTTCCGGAGACAATGTGAACATCAGATAACAAATAATAGCCAATGTACAACTGATGGACAGTGCAATATCCGCAAACTGAACATTGTAACCATCCAAAGCTTTTCTTGTTTTTCCGGAAATCTGAGCGTTAATCAATTCTCCTCTTCTTTTTCCGATTGCAAGAACCAGCGCCAGAATAAAAGTCAGCAAAATAGCCCAATTGGTAACGATAATTCCTGTGACGTAACCGCCGGCCAGGACTCTTAAAACAAATCCAACTGCTATGATACAGATGTCTACAATAGCGACATGTTTCAGTTTAAAAGTATAAAAAATGTTGAGAACAAAATAGCTCGCAATGATGACCGCCAGCTTCCAGAAGTTGGCCATAAAAATATAATTTCCTACAAATATTGAAGCTATTGAAAGTATAATTAACACTGCAAAAAGCAGCCTTGCAGCGCCTTTAGAAACCGCTCCGCTGGCTAACGGTCTTGATTTTTTTTCCGGATGCTTTTTGTCGGACTCTATGTCGAAGTAATCATTCAGGATGTAAATAGAACTCGCTGTGAACGAAAAAACGAAAAAAGCAAAGAGACTTTCAAAAAAAAGATGGGAATTGGTGATCTTGCCAGAGAAAAATAACGGTGCGAAGACAAACAGGTTTTTCACCCATTGTTCTACCCTTATCAGTTTTAAATAATTTTTCATCCAATGTCAATAATCTTGCAAAAGTAGCATTAAAATAAAAAAACCGCAAATTGCGGTTTATGAATATTGTGTTAATGCTAAAAATTAATCTTAATTACCCGACTGAGCGTCCTGAATCATCTTTTCGTTTGCGGTAATAGCAAACTCTACACGTCGGTTTTTAGCTCGTCCTGCATCAGTATCGTTAGAAGCAATCGGACTTGATTTTCCTAGACCTTCTGTAAACATTCTTGAAGATGCTATACCATTCGCTACCATGTAATTCTTAACAGCCTGAGCTCTCTGAGCCGAGATTCTAAGGTTAACGGCATCACTACCGACACTATCGGTATGTCCATAAATATTGATATTGGTATCCGGATTATTCTTAAGAACGGTTACCAACTTGTCAAGATTAGATTTAGCAAGCGAAGTAAGATTGGCTGAATTAAAATCAAAATTAACCGTGTTTTCATTCAAAGTAATTTTGATACCTTCTCCTACTCTCTCTACCTCAGCTCCCGGAAGCGTTTCTTTGATTTCCTTAGCCTGCTTGTCCATCTTATTTCCGATAACGCCACCGGCTACACCACCGACTACGCCACCCAAAACAGCACCAAGCGGTGCGTTACCGCCTCTTCCTATATTATTACCAAGGATTCCTCCTAAAACTGCCCCTGCAGCGGTACCTATAGCAGCACCTTTCTGCGTATTATTTGCATTTTTAACTGCTTCACAACTTGTGAAAAGCATGGAACCAGAGATTAAAAATGCTGCGATGTTAAGTTTATTCAATTTCATTATATGTATTTTTAATTATTTACCTGTTCTTACGAAGTTATATCTCACGTCCATAGGCGATCCGTCTGCGATGAGCGACTGTACCAGTGTAAAACTGTTTTCTGTTGGATTTTCCAATTTCAGCATATAGCCGGCGCCTACGTTTTTAGCTTTTTCGCCTTCACCCACTTTTTTCATCGAAACATTACTGTATTTATCTACACTGAATGTAATGTTCTGAGTTTTCATTGGGCAAGAACCGCCGCCGTTCAGAGAATACATTCCTGTGTAATTGTTAGGAACCAATTTCCAGGAACTTCCCACGAAACAGTTGATATCTGCGCCTTCGTCAAAAGGTTTGATGCTGTAAGATTTGTTATAATCAACGTTGGAAATAGTCCATTCACCTTTAAGTTTCATTACTTCTGAACGAAGTGTCTGTGCCTGGCCTGCAGAAACAGAACCGTCCGCAGAAGCATTCTTTGTTGAGGAACAAGACGTGGCAATAATAGCGCCGCCCATAATTCCTAAAATTAATTTTCTCATAGTTTGATATTTACCTCCAAAATTATTATAAAAAATTATGCCAAATGACAAAAATGAAAAAAATCCGGAAATGCTCCGGATTCATTATATGTAACTATGTAATTATAGCTTTGACCTGTCAATTGACTTTTTCGATTTCTGCTTTCTTACTGGCGTTTTCACATCTTTTGTCGGCGAATCGGCTTTATAAAAATTATTGTATGCGTAGGCTGCAGCTTTAGCTACGTCAATAACGCCCGCACCTCTTGATAAATTCTCGAAACCGTTATTGGCGCTGGCATTTGAGGTCTTTACAAGAGATTCAATGATTTGATCAGGTTTCAGATTCGGCATGTAGGCCAGGAGCACTGCGGATGCACCGGCCACTACCGGCGAAGCCATCGATGTTCCCTGTAGGTATTCATATTTGCCATCCGGAACCGTGGAATAGATCTCTGAACCCGGCGCAAAAACGTCTACCATTTTTTTGTCATAATTAGAAAAGCTGGATTTCAGTACATTGGCGTCATTAGTATTGGAACCGACTACGATCATATTATTGATGAAAGGTTTCTCATCACTCGGAGATTTAAAGTTAGTCGGGAAATACTGATGTTCTGCGATATCTTCATTTTCATTTCCGGCAGCTTTCACTAATAGAACACCTTTGCTTTCTGCATATTTGAAGGCATCCCAAACCACATTTTTCCCGGGAGACACGGGCTTACCAAAACTCATATTGAGGATTTTTGCACCATTGTCTACTGCGTAACGGATTGCATTGGACACATCTTTATCACGCTCATCACCATCCGGCACAGCTCTCACGGTCATAATTTTTGCCACTCTGGAAGCTACACCATACTGTGGCTCGGAACCATTCGGCAATCCTGCGATGATTCCAGCCACGTGGGTTCCATGCTTGGCGTCCGGACCTTCGTAATGGTTGTTACCGTATTTTCTTTCGGAATAATCATCATAATTATCGCCTACAATTTCTTTTCTTGGATCAAAATCGAGATTATAACCTTTCTCTGCCTGTGGCGTGAAGTAATCTAATGCTTCCTTCATCTGACCTTCCATATAGGTTTTTACTTCTGCAGCAGATTTCCCTGCCACCTGCGGATCATTGGCTACCTGCGCAAGTACCTGCATCGCCATCGCTTCCTGCTGTGTGGCAGGTTTAAGCGTTGCCAGATTTTCTTTTGTTAAGGTCTTATCTCCCAGTAATTTTACCATATCCGGAATAGAATTGCTGATCATGGTATAAAGCTGTACATTTTGCTTCGCTTCCTGACTTTTTTTGTCGAAGATCTCTTTGGACTTCATATACATTGCGAATTCCTCGGGCATCTTAGCTTGGTTCTCTTTGTTTTTCGCAGAGTCTGCACCTTCAAAAACCGGCTGATATTTTTTCACGACACGTGTCACCTCCATATTATCTACATCGATATCGCCATTTTTGCCACCGATGAAATTCCATCCGTAGACATCATCTACATATCCGTTGCCATCGTCGTCTTTACCATTATTCGGGATTTCATTTGGATTTTTCCACATGTTTTTTACCAATCCCGGATGATCTACTTCTACACCGCTGTCCAGCACTGCCACCACCACAGGTTTTGGCTTAAGACCTTTGGATTCCAGAAACTTGTAAGCATTCTCCGTATTAACACCATAGACTTTGGTAGTGGCAAAGTCCTTGTGATACCAGGTTTTCTGATCTTTGTCCTGTTGTGGAGTTGCAGTTTGGGCGGCAACCTGTGCAAAACCCGCATAGAAAGCGGCCGCTATCAATAAATGTTTCATATTAATTAAATTATAAGTTCAATAATCAAATCGGTTTCAAACGATTCTGAATATTTATTTGAGTTGGATGTTTTTAATATAAGTCACGCTTTCCGGTCCGATGTTACAAAGCAAATCGAGAATTGAAAGGTCTTTGATAAAACCATATTTGTCCGAGAAGCTTTGGTAATAATCTGCCATCTGATATTCTGAATCTGATTTGGCTGAAAATCTTTCCCTGAAATCCGCAGCTTCCGGATGTTTGATGTATTTTGTTGTCAACTGAAAATCTTTTTCTGTTTTCAGGATTTTCCGGATCACTTCCAGTGCTTTAAGATTGAATTCTAACAGCGAGCTGATTTTTTCATCATAAATCGATTTCAATCTGTCTTCATAAAACTCAAAATATGGTGTGCTTTGGTAGGCGGTTTTGATGGATTTCCAATGCAGTTTCTGCCAATCTTCGGAATACGAAATCTCGATGTCTTTCATTTCCCGTTTTCCTGTGTGTCTGATTGGAATGATAAGCGGCAGTTTTCCGTTAGCTCCATAAATTGCAGCTCGGTTTCTGTAGGTCTGCTTTGGAAAATTCTCAAATTGTTCTAAAGCAACTTCATTTTCTTCATTTAAGAATATAGAAAACCAGGAAACAGGCGGGAGATAGAATATTGGTAAAAGAATTTTGTTTTTCATTATTGTTATTAAAAAAACTTTGCCAAAGATAATAAACCTCTGGCAAAGTGTTGTATTGTTATTTGAACTGAAAGCCCCTAGCCCCGATAGTAGCGGCATCCTTTTTTGAGCGAGGCGGCGGAGCGCAGCGGAGCCGACCGAGCGAAAAAAAGATACAGCGGATAGCGGGAATTGCTCCTAAAAGCAATCGACGGAGTCAATTAGCTTCAAAAAAATTTACTCGTCTTCTTTTTTCTTGAAGAATTTGGCGAAATAATCCCAGCCGAAGAACAGAATCAAAATTCCGGCAGCAATCCACCAGTAGGACGTTTTATTTTTTTCACCGGTGTTGGTCGCCTTAAACATCCTGTCCCAACGTACTTTGAACGGCGCCTGATAAGTAGAGTTAGCATCTTTGAAAGCGCCTTGCAGACTCATCCAGGTAAACATTGGTCTTCCCACGATATTTTCTTCCGGAACAACGCCAAAAAACCTGGCATCTAAAGACGCATCGCGGTTATCTCCAATCATCATATAATAATTCTGCTTGATGGTATATTGGTTGGTTTCCTTACCGTTGATATAGATTTTGCCGTTTTTGTTTTCCAGCTTATTATGCTCATACTCGGAGATGATCCATTGATACGTTGGTAAAGATTCCTGATCCAGTTTCACAACATCTCCTTTTTTCGGAATTCTCAGCGGCCCGTACCAATCCTGATTCCAAGGTTTGTTGATAGGATAGATGCTATTTGTAGTATCAATTTTAGAGGCTGGTATCGGATTATTATTCTCATCTCGAAGGTAATTACCATCACTTCCAGTAGCATATTTGTAATACGCTAAAGCAGCATCACCTTTTCTCATAACATCCTCTTCAACACTTTCTACACCTTGAACATTTTTAATTTCCTTTTGTATCTCATCTGTTAAACCTTGGAATTCATATACAAAACCTTTATCATCCTGACCTTCCCTCACTGGTAAAAATCCATAAAGCTTATATAATCTCGGAATGTCTAATTGTTCACTGCTTCGAACAACAAACTTATGTTGCTGCTCTTCATCTCCCAAAATTTTCTCCGGCTGATTATTCACAAACAGTCTTCCTGCACGAAACTCAATAACATCGCCAGGAATCCCAACACATCTTTTGACATAAGGATCTTTTCTATCAATTGCGGTGTGAACGGAATCCTGCGGATAGTTGAAAACCACTATATCATAACGTTTGATTTCGTCATAACCCGGCAGCCTGAGGTATGGCAACTTCACTGCATCCACATAAGATTTCGGGTCATCTTTCGGATTACCTTTTTGACCTGTATCGAAAATGGTTCCTTGTAAAAATGGCAATGCCACGGGTCTCATCGGCATTCTGTATCCGTAAGCCCATTTGTTCACAAAAAGGAAATCACCAACCAGCAATGTTCTTTCCATTGAACCTGTCGGAATCCCGAATGGCTGTGTGATAAATGCGTGAATAATGGTTGCAAAAACCACTGCAAAAGTCACAGAACCCAGGAACGTTTCTTTTTTCTTGCCCTCTTCTTCCTCGTCTTCAGTTTCTATTTCCGGTTCTTTTCCGTAGTTGACCGTAGCCATAAAAATAAATGGAAGCAAAACGGTCAGTAATCCATTGACAAAACCTCTTTTACCAAATTTTCTCATCAGGAAAATATGGAAAGCCGACATCATAATTGGTCCTACAATCGGAAGGTAAGACAGAATTGCCCACCATTTCGGATGGTTGGTCTCTTTCAAAATGATGAAATAGTTGTAGAACGGAACGAATGAAAAAAGTGGGTTGTAGCCCATCTTTTTAAATAGCTTCCAGGTTGTAAGTCCCATCAACACACTGATAATGAGGACATAGATGGTATAAGTAATAATGTAATCCATAGGTTGACTTTTGGCAATTAGCTCTTCGCTTTTTGCTGATTTTTATTAATTAGTTTTTTATGAGATGCTTTTGTTACAGTTTTTTATAAACCCAAAACATCTTTCATTGTAAAGACACCTTGTTTTCCTACAATCCATTCTGCAGCAATCACCGCTCCCAGCGCAAATCCATTCCTGTTGAATGCGGTGTGTTTGATTTCAATCTCATCCACTTCCGACCTGTAGAAAACGCTGTGAGTCCCGGGAACTTCATCTTCTCTGATGGCAAAAATCCCTAATTCCTTGTCTTTGGTCTCATCCAGTTTCCAGGCTTCGTATTTTGAATTTTCGATAATGCCCTCTGCAATGGAAATAGCCGTTCCGCTAGGTGCATCTTTTTTGTGAATGTGATGAATCTCCTCTAACTGACATTCGTATTCATCTACATGATTCATCAGTTTTGCCAGATTTTCGTTAAGCGCAAAAAAGAGATTGACACCCAAACTGAAATTGGAACCGTACAAAAATGCGCTGTTTTGCTCCACAGCCAATTTTTCAATTTCATGTTTTCTCTCCAGCCAGCCGGTGGTGCCGCAGATGACAGGAATTTGATTTTCCAGGCACACTTTAATATTTTCAAAAGCAGCCTCAGGGTTTGAGAACTCAATCGCTACGTCGGCTCCATTGAGCAACTCCGCTTTTGGTGTTTCTTTCAGTCTGGCGACGATCTCGTGACCACGGCTTTGGGCGATCTCGTCGATAATTTTCCCCATTTTTCCGTAGCCTACCAATGCTATTTTCATTATAATTGATATCGTTTTGAGTTAAAATCTGAAGGTGAGAGCCAGTCCTGCTTTGCTTTCATAATTGCTGAACCGGTCATTAATCACAGCCGGAGTGAGCGCCAGATCAGGATCACGACGGCCTTCGTATAAGTGGGCATCCACTACAGCATCCACAATGTTAAGGATATAGATCAGCCCTGTGATCCCAATGGCATAGTCCCGCTGTCTCTTGGATCGGTCCTGGGCGTTTCCCAGCACTGTTTTGTCAATACCATTGATATTGGAAAACTCGTGCGGAAGACCATTAAGCTCCGCAACGAATGCGTTTCTGTAACGTTTGTATTGATTATCATTCCAGATGGCGATTCCAATTCCGGTTCCTACAGCGCCCCAAACAATGGGGATCTTCCAATATTTCTTATTATAAAACTGACCCAATCCCGGTAAAACCGCAGAATATAAACCAGCTTTCGTCGGACTAAATTTCTGAACCTTTACAGGCCCATTACTTTCCGTGATATTTCCGATAATCTCCGGCTCCGTTCCTGGCTTAGCAGCCGGAATGCTGTCCTTCGGAAGATTTTCCACGCGGATGGTATCATTCGGATTGACCTGGGAAAATATCCAACTGATAGAGCACAACAAAAAGAGTGACAATAATTTTTTCATCTATCGGATGTGAGCCAGAATACTTTCCAGCTCTTCTTCATTTTTAAAGTCAAGGACTATTTTTCCTTTCTTCCCGTTCCCAGAGGTTTTAATTTCCACATTCACATTCAGGATATCGGAAAGATTTTTTTGCGCTTTTTTAACGTGATTCGGGATGATGGTTTGCTTGACCACTTTTTCCTTGTCCTGAGAATTTTTAAGCTGAGCAGCCAACTGTTCGGATTGTCTCACATTCAGCTGGTCTTTAATGATTCTGTCAAAGAGATTCTTCCGTTTTTCATCCGTATCAAGGCTCATAATAGCACGGCCGTGGCCTGCAGAAATCTGTCCGCTGCGAATGCCGTTCTGAATGTCCGGTGTCAGCTTCAAAAGTCGCACGCTATTGGTAATGGTACTTCGCTCCTTTCCAACACGCTGGCTGAGATTTTCCTGCGTCATACCAACTTCGTCCAAAAGTCTTTGGTAGGTCAATGCGACCTCAATAGGGTCAAGATCCTCTCTCTGGATGTTTTCTACCAAAGCCATTTCCAGCAGTTCCTGGTCATTCACCAATCGGATGTAAGCCGGAATGGCATTTAATCCTGCAATCTTGGAAGCGCGGAAACGTCTTTCCCCGGAAATAATCTCAAACTTTTCACCGTCTTTTCTAAGTGTAACAGGCTGGATAATCCCGAGACTTTTAATAGATTCCGCCAGGTCATTCAGGGCTTTCTCATCAAAATAAGTTCTTGGCTGATTGGGATTGGCGTAGATATCTTCAATCGGGACCTCAACAATATTTCCGACGAGATTTTTGGCACCCTCGTCCGAAGCGCTATTGATATTGGTTTTGCTTTCCGCATTCAGGATTGCTCCTAAACCGCGTCCCATTGCTCTTTTTTTGTCTTTCATATTTTTAAGTTGGATGATGGATGTCGGATGATGGATGTTAAGAAAACTTCCATCTTCCGTCTTCAGACTTCCTGCTTATTAATTTTTAACTAATTTTTCATTCTTTAGCAAAACTTCTTCGGCAAGCTGAATATACTGAATCGCACCTTTACTTTCTGCATCATAATTCAGAATACTTTCTCCGAAACTCGGCGCTTCGCTGAGTCGAACATTCCTGCTGATGATGGTCTCGAAAACCATTTCAGGAAAGTGAGAATTGACCTCTTCCACCACTTGGTTAGACAATCTCAGTCGGCTGTCGTACATCGTCAGCAATAATCCCTCAATATCCAGATTCTGGTTATGGATTTTCTGAACATTCTTAATCGTGTTGAGAAGCTTACCTAAACCTTCCAATGCAAAATATTCGCACTGAATTGGGATAATCACAGAGTCTGCAGCTGTCAAAGCATTGATGGTAATCAAACCTAAACTTGGCGCACAATCTATGATGATATAGTCATAGTCGTCTTTAATGGATTTTAATGCTTCTCGCATCATGTACTCCCGGTTATCACGGTCTACGAGTTCGATCTCTGCCGCTACCAGATCAATATGGGAAGGAATAATATTTACGTTGGGCGAACTTGTGGGAAGAATGCATTTTACCGCATCCACACTGTGCTCCAAAAGATTGTAAGTAGAAAAGTTAACTTCTTCCACGCCCAGGCCAGAGGTCGCATTGGCCTGCGGATCTGCATCAATCAACAGAACTCTTTTTTCCAATACACCCAGAGCTGATGCCAGATTTACCGCTGTAGTGGTTTTGCCTACACCGCCTTTCTGATTCGCAACACCTATGATTTTTCCCATAAAAACATTCATTTAATCGTCAAAAATACAATTTTTTAGCACTTGGAATCATTTCAAAATCCTGAAAAGGCGTTAAAGCACTGTTAATTAACGTATTGATGTATAAAAAAATTATCCACATTTCCGGGTAGAATGTGGATAAATTTAAAACCTTAATATTTTATATGACTACAACAACCTGAATATCAATTTATTCAATTTTCATGGAAATTGGCATTCTGAAGGATGACCGTACAGCTTTTCCTTTGAGTTGCGCCGGCGTCCATTTCGTTTTAATAGACTTTACTGTGCGTTCTGCTTCCCGGTTAAACTCTGCATTGGAACCATTGATCTTAATATTGGAAATGCTACCATCCTTTTCTACCACGAAGGTGATGGTAGCGGAAACCATTCCCGCCTGTTCTACCGAGGATGTATCAAAATTCTGAGCAACCTTTTCTCTGAACGCATTGATGCCACCTTTGAAATCCGCTGCCACATCCGCTTTTGTTCCGTCAATGATAGCATTCGGATCATCCAAAGGTGCGGGAGGCGTGACCGGTGGATGGTTAACTGTGGCCGGAGGACCAACATTAATCGGTGGCGCAACAGCCAAGGTGGTCGCCGGGCCTTCTACCGTTTGGGAGCCTACCGCTGCATCTTCGATTTGTTTCTTAGTTGGTAAAGTGACTTCTTTTCGAACTTCACGGACAGGTGTAACCTCCGGATTTGCTACCGTTTTTACACTGGCCGGTGTAGTTTTAACTGGTGTTGATTCTGGAATTTTAGTATCGTTAATGACAAGAATCTTTCTTCCGGAGAAATCATCTTTTGGTAACGCAACGTCACTTTTAAACGCATTCATCAATAGTGGAACAACAGAGAGAGAAGCAAAAAATGTAATTCCAATGAAAAGAGCTTTAGTAAGCTGATTGGAATAATCATTTCTTAGATCGTAGGCGCCATAAGCTTTATTTCGGTGAGCGAAAACAACTTCATCCAAATGGTCTTTCTGCAGGTTGGGTAATAAATTTTTCATCGTAATAAAATTAAATTAAACTATTAACATCAATTGTAAAAATTGAATGAAAACTCATCAAATAACATTCCAAAAAATAAATTAAAAATCAAACAAAATATGGATTACATAAATATTTTGTAAATCGTGTTTTTAAATTTATTAAACTTGTATAGTGAATTCTATCATCCTGTTAAATGAAATTGATGCTGCTTTTTTGCTTCTGTGTCAGCGTTCTGGCGAATGCCCAGGATGGTTTTGTGTTGCAGGACAAGGATAAAGTGGTCATTAAATTCAAATTAATCAACAACCTCATCTTTGTGCCGATGACTATTAATGGCGTGGAACTG
Organism: uncultured Chryseobacterium sp.; assembly: GCA_913778505.1. GTDB lineage: Bacteria > Bacteroidota > Bacteroidia > Flavobacteriales > Weeksellaceae > Epilithonimonas. The sequence continues at coordinate 67,374 of CAJYWD010000017.1, read as the reverse complement.
AATTTTATGCTGGATTCCGGAATCGCGGAGACACTGCTCTTCAGCCTCGATAATAAAAATGTAGATTTTAAAAATATCGAGAAAATTACCTTTCGGGGATTGGGCGAAACGGTGAGTGTGGACGCCCTGAAATCCATCAACAATGAAGTGACAATCGGCAGCCATTTTCTGGACCGTTCGCACACGATTTTCATTGTGCTGGACGAGGAATTCAATATCTCGCAGGATGTCGGAATTCCGGTCAATGGCATTTTGGGTTATTACTTTTTTAAAAATCATCCTGTAGAAATAAATTACCTAAACAGAACAATAACCATTTACAAAGACCGCAGCCACTTTCCTAAGGGCATCAAACGGTTTTCCGAGTTTCCGATGAGTGTGGAGCTCAACAAACCTTATATGTATGCCGATGTGGAAATGAAGCACGATCCACAGAGTTCGAAACTGCTTTTGGATCTTGGCAATACCGACTCGGTTTGGCTCTTTCCAACGTTGATTCAAGATTTTATCTACAACCGTCCCAATATCGATGATTTTTTGGGAAGAGGTTTCAGCGGCGATATTTTCGGTAAGCGGAGCCGTATCAATGCGTTATCCATTGGAAAATTCCGGATGAACAAACCTATTGCATCAATGCCGGATGAATATTCCATACAACATTTGAGAATCGTGAATGACCGGAAAGGCTCCATCGGTTCCGAAGTATTGCGGCGGTTTCGGATTATCTTTGATTATCCCGATGGAAAGATTTATTTCCTTGCCAACAAACATCTGGATGACCCTTTCCTGATTGACGGCAGCGGACTGGAAATCAAACAGGAAGGCCTGATCTGGGAAAAGGAAGAAGTCCGTGTGGAAACCGCAAAACGGAATTCGGCAGGCAATGAAATTAATGTAATAGATAATGGACCGGACCGCTTTCAGTATAAATTCAGCCTGAAGCCTGTCTTCAAAGTTTCCGGAACGCGCAAAGATTCCCCTGCGCAGAAATCGGGCATCCTGAAAGGTGATGAAATCCTCACTTTGGATGGAAAGAAAGCGAATGAACTGACACTGAGCAAAATCCATGAAATTCTTAAAACCAATGAACCAAGAAAAATCGGCCTTGAAATCCGGCGGAATAACATTCCCAAAAAAATTGACCTGATTCTGGAAGATCCGATTCCCTACATCGAGGAATAAAAGTTGCTCACCGATAATCCATTAAACTCATGAAAGATACGCTCAACCATATCAGGAACCGTCCGAGATTCAAACTATACACGGATCTGTCTCCGGAAGATTATGAAAAGAATCTACGTCTGTACATGGAAAATCATAAGGATGAATTTTACGGCAATATCAACCGCGAGGTGGCTGTGATTTTCGTAAGAACCGAAGATGAAAATTACTGGAAGCCTAATCTGGCCTTACGCATTGAAAAGGAGGATGATGCTACTGTAATTCGTGGGATCTTCGGACCGAGCTCTGCAGTGTGGACGTTTTTTATGTTCCTGTATTTCCTTTTTGTGGTGAGCTGGATGACCTGTTTTACACTGTATTACGTTGAAAAACAGATTAAAACAAACAATTATCCCTGGGCTCTTCCCTGCTCTTTCATAGTCCTGTTATTGATAGGACTCACTTACACTGCCGCCAGATTCGGGCAGTACAAGGGAAAAGATGAAATGCTGAAATTGCGGTTATTCGCAGAAGAATCTACCCTGCCGCACGAGAAAGCTTAAGATCTGATTTTGCGGGCTTCCAGAAAATGTTTGACTTTAAGACCTACCTTCATCAGCAAAAAATGTAAGGGTTTCTGCTTTCTGTAATATTTATCGATGAAAATTTCCATGGCACCGAAAAAACGCTTCAGATAGACTTTATCCTTGACAGTACTTTCGCCCTTATGATGCAGAATGGCGTATTTTCCAAAATAAAAATTTCTGTAGCCGTGCTGTAAAATAGTATAACACAAATCAATATCCTCACCGTACATAAAATACCGTTCATCGAAGCCGCCTACCTCTTCATAAACCGATTTTTTCATAAGGAGATTGGCTCCGGTCATGACTTCTACCGCGGCAATTTCCGTCTCGCCAATGTCATTACGGTAATAGGACTTAGCATTATTATTAAATTTGGTGAAAAGTTTTTCAAAGGAATTGATGAGAGCAGGAACAGCACGTTTGCTTTCCGGAAGAAACTGGCCTTTGGCATTATGCATCCGCAGACCAACGGCGCCAATACGAGGCTGTTTATCTGCAAAATCAAGGATTTCTTTAAAATATGCACCTTCGATCTCAGTATCCGGATTCAGGATGTAGACGTATTCACCTTTAGCCTGCCTTACGCCAAGATTATTGGCCTTGGAAAATCCCAAATTCTGATCAAGCGCCATAAAACGAACATCCGGAAATTCATCAACCAGGGTTTTCCATTCCGGATCTGGCGAATAATTATCGACCACAACAATCTCGTAATCAAAACCCTGAAAATATTTTTCAATAGAAAGGATGCAATTCCTGAGCAAATCCTTCACCTGATAATGAACAATAATCACACTAACCTTCATCAGCCTGCTTCGTTATAAGTGATTCTGTTCGTAATCGATCTTCCGAGCGAGATTTCGTCTGCATACTCCAGTTCATCGCCTACGGCAATGCCGCGTGCAATGCTGGAAAAGAGAACATCGGAATTCTTGAACTTTTTATAGATATAATAAGCAGTGGTATCGCCTTCCATAGTGGCGCTGAGTGCAAAGATCAATTCCCTAACGACACCTTCACTGAGTTTCTTTTCAATGCTACCGATCCTCAGCTGGCTGGGTCCGATACCTTCCATTGGCGAAATTTTTCCGCCAAGCACCAGATATTTACCTCTGTATTTTCCTGTATTTTCAATCGCCATCACATCGCGCACATCCTCCACTACACACAGGAGTTCATCATTCCGCTTTTCATCGCTGCAAATGTCGCAGATATCGGAATCCGAAAAATTATGGCACTCTTTGCAGTATTTGATATCCGTCACCAGCGTCTGGATGGCAGCACCCAACGTAAGTCCCTGAGAGGCGGGCTGGCGCAGAAGATGCAGCGCAAGCCTCAGTGCAGAGCGTTTTCCGATGCCGGGCAGGCCAGAGATCTCTTCCACAGCTTTTGATAAAACTTTACTTGGATAATCCATTACTGGTTAATAGTTGATGGTTGATGGTTGATGGTTGATGGTCGTTAGTTGATGAAGTGATAAAAGGTTATGAATTAAGGATTACTTTTTTTTTCAAAGGTTTGGAAACAATAGTCGTAAGCATGCTTTTCGTCTTTCTGATGACATTGTTCATTGGTCTTTTGCCAGATTTTCAGGTCGATTTTAGGAAAGAAAGTATCTGCATCAAAATCGCCGTCCACCTGAGTAATTTCCAACCGGTCTGCAGCTTCCAAAGTCTGTTTGTAAATCTCGCCACCACCAATCACGAACACATTTTCGTCAATTTTTTTTGCAAATTTCAAAGCTTCTTTAAGGGTGGAAACAATCAGAATACCCTCCTGAAACCAATTTTCCTTCCTGCTGACCACAATATTGGTACGATTAGGCAATGCCTTGCCAATGCTTTCGAAGGTCTTGCGTCCCATCACCACCGGATGATTTTCTGTAATGGCTTTAAAATGTCTGAGGTCATCTGGGAGTTTCCAGAGCAATTGGTTATCCTTTCCCAATGCATTATTGTTTCCTATGGCTGCTACAATCGTAATCATAATAGCTACAAATCTACATTATTATGTTTAAATTAAGAAAACTTTATGAGACTTTAATTTTGATTATTTTGTATTTTTGGGCATCAAAAAGAGAAAACAATTCTCTGGTTCTGATGAAATTGAAATCCATCTAACTCATGAAAAAACTATTTGTAGCGGCGGCATTTTCGCTCTTGCTGCTGGCGAGCTGTAATAAAGACAAGGAAATCCTGAATACGCTGAACGATTATAACATCGGCCAGCAGAATAAAGGTTATCATTTCGGCGACAAACTTCAGATTCCTCAGGATGTCCTGGATTATGCCGAGGCCATTTCGATCACTTACAATGACAAGGAAACCAGCAACCTGACCATTGACCCGAAATTTTTCTCCCTGGGTGAGAATGATGTGACCTTCAACATCAAAACCAAAAGCGGCGAAGTGCTGCAGCAAGACGCGACCATCAACGTTTTTGCGAAAAAAGCACCTGCCAAATTACCCTATGAAATTGTGAATCAATTTCCGCATGATACCGATCATTTTACCGAAGGATTTGAAGCTCACGGCGATGTAGTCTATGAAAGCGTTGGTCTTGATGGAAAGTCTAAGATCATCAAATACCGTCTTGGAAGTACGACACCCATACAGGAAGTGCCTCAGGACAGTAATATATTCTCGGAAGGCATAACGGTTTTCGGTGATAAGATTTATCAGCTGACGTACAAATCAAGGAAAGGATTTATTTACGATTCCAACATTAAACTCATTAAAGAATTCAAATATCCTGATGAGATTGCAGAAGGCTGGGGCATGACCAATGACGGCAAAAACCTTATCGTTTCCGATGGAACCAAATTTATCTATTTCCTGAATCCTGAAAATCCTTCACAGATCGTAAGAACCATAGCAGTGGCCAGCAACACTGAAGGCTATGATCAAATCAACGAACTGGAATACCACAACGGCTCCATCTATGCCAACGTCTGGCAGAAACCCATTATCCTGCAAATTAATCCTGCAAATGGCGAAGTGACTGGCATCATGGATCTTACCAATATTGCAAAACAAAATACATCTGGCAATGATGATGTTCTGAATGGCATCGCCTTCAAAGGTGATAATATGCTGGTGACCGGAAAAAACTGGAGTAAAATCTATGAACTGCGGGTGAAGTAAATCTGCCATTTAAGACTTAAAAAAACCTTTCAATATGTTGTTGGAAGGTTTTTTTTTGCTTTTTAATGTGCTTTTGTGAGCGCTGTAGAATCACTGAAAGAGATGTATTGGTATTTGATATTCAGCTGGGTATTTTCCGTGAATGTCCGAAAGGTTCTGTAAGGTGACTCACAAACCTGTGAGTTGAGCTGATAATTGCCGTGCTCCAGAATAATGCTCTCTGATTTTTTTGCGGAAATCTTCAGGCTATAGGTCTTGGAGCCAAAAATATCCAACACCATATCGCACTCTGAGTGGTTATTGATCATCAGAATCATACTGCGGCTGGAAATATCCGAATTGAAAAGCTGATTGAGCAGAGCTACGGTTCTTTGTTTGGTATCCAGAGGCTTCCAGTAATTTGCAACCGGGATTGTGTTCAGGATTAGATTCTTTTTTGCGCGCCCCGTTACAGGCAGAGCTGTGTGTGAAGCACAACTCAGCAAGGATGCAACGGCCACTGAAATCAAGGATTTATTCATCCTTCAACTGAAATTTGATATAGGTTATCGTTTTGCCCTTCGAGGAAAAAAGTTCTTCGTAATAAGTCCTGATATCCTTCAGCAATGGTGTGTCCGGCATGTATTCTGCGGCACCATAAATATCATGATGTGCGGTGAGCACCTTATGACCGGAACCCTGAAGCAAGCCCAGCGTGTAGCCGTGCAGAAATTCGGAGTCTGTTTTCAGGTGGATCAAGCCGTCCTTTTTGAGAATGTGTCTGTATTTCGACAGAAACTCCGGATTGGTAAGTCTGTGTTTGGTTCTTCGGTATTTGATCTGAGGATCCGGAAAAGTGATCCATATTTCGGAAACCTCATTTTCGGCAAAAAGGTTTTCTATCAGTTCGATCTGCGTTCTCAGGAAGGCTACATTGTTTAATCCTTCATCGATGGCTTCCTTGGCGCCAAACCAGAATCTGGCACCCTTGATATCGATGCCGATAAAATTTTTATCCGGAAAAGACTTGGCCAGACCAACAGAATATTCGCCTTTACCACAGCCCAGTTCTAATACGACAGGATGATCATTCCCAAAAAATTTGGCCCATTTTCCTTTGTGCTCAAAGTTGTTGATAGCCTCGTCTCTTGTAGGCTGAATGACGTTTGGCAATGTTTTATTCTCCTCGAATCTGGCAATTTTATTCTTCCCCATGGTCTGATGATCTAAATTTTACAATCGGTTGCAAAAATAGGATAATAGCCATTCAAATCAAGCATAAATGATCATCTTTTGCATCCAAGCCTAGATTATCAGTTATTTGGGGGAGTAGCGACCACCTGCATCAGGCTGGAATTTTGCAATCTGCGGAGATAGATCGGAAGATATTTTTCCATATACGGCTTGGCCGCCTCGTAGTTACCTTCTTCCAGATACATGGTGATATTATCCGAACTGTAAACGAACTGCAGGAAATTAGGAATCAGCTCTTTCGGAATCCTAAGGCGGATAAAATAGTCATCGCCAAAATATTCCTGAAGATTCCTGATGTTTTTACTCATCAGCTCATACTGGTAGTAGCGTTCTTTCTTCTTCTTTTCACCGGAAATCAAATCAAAAATACTGTCTATACTGAAACTCAGACCCTGATTAAATGACAGCACGGGAATCTCTGGCGAGGTTCCATCTCCCTTAGGCTCCGGAAGGCCGATCATTTTTCTCAGCTCGAAGGCTTTTTCCGAACCTTTCAGCATGGACACATCTTTCCGCAGATTACCTGTTGGACGGAATGAGCTGAGGATCACTTCCTGGATCTCATAATAAGCGATTTGTAATTCTACAAAATTTTTATTTCTGGCCAGCATTTCCTGCGTGACTTCTACATCCTTCCTGTCTGTGGCTATAGAAGTAAATCGAATGATGTCACCAGGTTTTGCGGCAATACTGAACTCGCCATTATAATTTGCCACAACACTTTTGTGCGCATTGACATTGGTCACATACACCTGATTGAGATAGAGGCTGGATTTGTCCCTTATGTAGATTTCGCCACTGAAATTCTGACCGTAAATGACAGCGACGCAAAATAACAGAGAAAGAGTAAAAAGTTTCTTCATATATCAGGGGCAAATTTATAGAGAAAAGCCCTGACAAACGTTACAAAAACAAAACCGACATGGTTAAAATTATATTAAACTTGTCGGCTTTTTTGTTAAGTATTCAGAAGGTTTTGTTTAGTTCCGGTTTTTTAAGAGGATCCAGCCGGTATGCAGAACACGTTTCGGATTGCCAGTTTCGTCCCATTGCAAGATGTACCAGTAAGAGCCTGTTTCCAAGGGTTTGCCGCTGAGCTTACCATCCCATTTGTAACGGTTGGCAGTATTCCCTTTAAAAACCATAACGCCATTTCTATCATAAATTTCAAAAACAGGGTTTTGTTTGCCCATCAGGTCGGAATAGTCTATAAAATCATTAAAGCCATCATCATTAGGTGTAATCACATTTTTGATACCGATGATTGTAAAAGTCTGAAATATCGTTCCGCAAGCATCACGAACGGTGACTATATGTTGTCCCCTTGGAACATTATCATAGACATTGCTTGCCTGATACGGCTTCCCATCAAGACTATACTGATAAGGCGGAATTCCGTTTGCTGCTAGAACCGTAACTTTATTGCCTTCTATCAAAGCATTGTTGATTACTAAATCCTCTGGTTCTGATATTTTAATAGCCTGTTTGTAAAGACAATTATTAAATCCGAGTTCTACAATATAATCTCCGGCAGAAAGATCGTTACCATATTGGTTCGTGCTGATAGCTGTCTGCGCAGGATCGGAAGCTTTGTACCATCTGTAGGAACTGAAACGCATATTCAAAGCTGGATCAAAGCCGGCTCCAGCATCCAAATCAATTGTGGTTCCTTTGCAGATAATTGTATCTTTTAATTGATTTGATTTCTTTGGCTGTTTGAATCTCAATTTGAAAACCGAATAATTATCACAAAAGTTACCCGGCTTTTTGATGCGGATGTAATAGGTTTTTTCAGCTTGGGCAGTGCTTAGAGTTGGTGATTTACTGATGGAAGGTTTATCTTGTTTAAGATCCAAGACTTTTTCATAAAATTTGACATCGGCAGGATTGAGCGTTTCTGTGGTCATCAAACCAATATAATCATCCAGATTCACCATTTTACTTCCTTTCAGTTCATTATCGCAGACATCAAAAACCGGAATTGTCACCGGTTCCTGCGGATAGTCCATCTGGAGCTGAGAACCGTGATAGAATCGTAAAGTGTATATATCCGGAGTACAGCTGAACGCACCAACTTTTACTATAATATCCTGTGGATTTTGTGTAAATTCGAAATTATTGTCCGGATCAATTTGTGTTCCGGCTTGCGTAAAATATTCAACTTTGAAATCCCGATTAAAATTGGTAACAATCTGATTCGTAAAATTAGACAATTTCTCAATATATTTTCCATCAAAGTAATTATCACAGATCATTATCGGAGAATTATCGATGATGGCAACAGGAGCATTTTCTACTCTAATGTTTCCAGCGAGCATGCAACCACTACTTAATTTTACTTCCAGCCTGTAATTTCCAGGAATGTTTGTAGGATAGGTAGGGTCAGATGATAATATAACACTGGGATTACTATCTTCTGTCCATTTATATGTGGCTCCCAAATCACTAATCTGGTTTTTCGGTTTTAATTCGACTCCCAAAGTACTATCGCAAATGATTGCAGAATCATCGGTTTCTATATTTGGCAAAAGTTCTATATTCCCTGTAAAACTACCTGCTTCCAGAAAAACTGCAGAATCGTATCTGTAATTTTTTTCATCTGCTATCACCAATTTAATATGATAATTTGTCCCAGGTTTTATATTGGCGATAGCCGTCAGAATTTTAGTTTGTCCATTGAAATTGGTTGGGCTTGAACTTGGATTATTCTGACCAACAAAACCATCAAAATATTTATCATTGGTAATATCATTGACCGTGGTTACAGAAACTGGATCATTGGTTCCGGGAACTAATGCGATGTTGGTATATGGGTCAGTACTTCCCGCTTCCTTGATTAGAAATGCAAAAGCATCGCTGTAATTGTAATTTCCTGCGTAATATTCCTCTGAAAGAAACATATACCGAAAACTCACTTTATCACTAAGCGAAGTAGAAAAATCAAATTCTAAAACCGTAGCATTGGTAAGGTCTGAAACTGGTAAACGGAGTGCGTCTGCCAAATCAGGATCACCAGTCCATCCTCCTGCGTTAACATCTTGTATCGCTCCTTTTGGTCCGGGCGCCAATAGGACACTACCTGTGGATAATATAATTCCTTCATTCATCGGAAAAGAACTACTTCCTTTCGAAAAAAAACCATAACTCGAATTGCTGCCTCCTAGATTACCTCCGGATACTGTTACATTGGAAATGGAAACGCAACTCGAATTTTGAGTTCCTATAAATTTTTCTACCAATTGTTGATTATTATAGGTTTGATTATCGACGGTGATGAACTGCGCTTGAGCAATCCCAAAAACCAACAGCAAAAAAACTACGAGTTTATATGAAGAAAAAGAATATTTCATTTAACATAATAAAATGGATTGCAAATCTACTCCGAAAATACCAAACAAAAAATCCCGTTAAACAATTTAGCGGGATTTAGTTTATTTTGATGTAAATTCTGGATTATGCCAAAGCAACTCTCACAAAACCAGTTACTTTAAGATCTGAGTTTACAGACTTTACATAGTCAGCTACGGATACGGAACTGTCTTTGATGAAATCCTGGTGCACCAAGGTATTGTCTTTGTAGAATCTCTGCATCTTACCTTTCAGGATATTATCGATGATGTTAGCAGGCTTTCCTTCTTCTACCAGTTTATGTCTTTCGATTTCCAATTCCTTGTCGATTGTTTCCTGAGAAACTGCATTCTCGTCAAGAGCAATTGGGTTCATGGCAGCCACCTGCATAGAAACCGCTTTTGCAGCCTCGTCTGCACCATCTACTTTTGCAGATACCGCCGTAATAGCAGCAATCTTGTTACCAGCGTGGATATAAGCACCTAAATAAGGACCTTCGATTCTTTCGAATGCTCCGATCTCAATTTTCTCCCCGATTACGCCGGTCTGCTCGATCAGTTTATCCGCAATAGTCTGTCCGTGAAAATCTGTAGCCAATAATTCTTCTTTAGTTGCAGCGAAAATTGCCATCTCAGCCAATTCGTAAGCCAGCTCGATGAACGCCTCATTTTTAGCAACGAAATCAGTTTCACAGTTCAGGGAAATAATAACGCCTAAAGTGTTGTCTTCGTTCACTCTTGCGATCACTGCACCCTCAGCAGATTCTCTGTCCGCTCTGTTAGCAGCTACTTTCTGACCTTTTTTTCTAAGGATATCGATGGCTTTTTCGAAATCGCCTTCAGCTTCTACCAAAGCTTTCTTGCAGTCCATCATTCCTGCACCTGTTGTGTTTCTTAGTTTTGCTACGTCTGCAGCTACTGGTGTATAAGACATAATATAGATTGTTTTTTATTGATTAATGATTTTTCCGCTTCATGTTTTTCAGCGTGCAAATATAGTGATTTTTATAAAAAAAAGATGAGAACGCGGCAATCTTAATAAAAAGTCACGCTTCACCCACTTGATCTCCGGAAATTGCAGAATTTTCCTGTTTTTTAACTTTATTTTCTCACCAATCTACAAGATTTGATTTATTTTTACGTTCCATTAAAAAGATTTCTTACCCGCATGAAGAAAATAATTTTATTCACCTTTTTATTAGCATCTGTTAGTATATTTTCGCAGGTCAGCGTTTTCGAGGCCAAGAAAACCACAGACCGCGCCGTTGTAGAACAGTTTATCCGCGCCAATCCAAATCATCCTGCTGTGCCGGAACTCAAACAACGCGCACTTTCTTTACGATACAGCGGAAACGCTTCCGTAGCGAAGCCTACCATTACCAAGATGACAGAAGATAAAATTGAGCGTACCGCCAAAGTAGGAACTGCCGCCGCCAAAGGCCAGCCTTCCGAACAGGCGAGAAATACTGCTGCCGTACTAACCAGCCTTTTTAATAACGATCCGAACAAAAAAGAAGCGATTGTCCAGTTTGTCAATAAATCCAAATGCAACCTCGTCATCCGCATCAGCGGCAAAAAGTTTTATAACCTTACTGTTCCTGCCAACAGCCAAAACTATATTCTGGTAGATAAAGGCAGCTATAACGTTACCACAGCCATTTGCGACGCCGCTTATAATCAGAACAAGGCATTTACCAAGGATGTCATCATCACACTTAATGCAAGATAAACTTCTCCGGCAGACATTGCTGGCAGCGCTCATTATTATTTCTGCGCCTGTATGGTCTCAAAAAGCATTGAACCTGGATTCCATGCAATTAAAAGGTGTTCAGGATGTCCTGGGCGATGATTATGGCAACATCTATCTTTATCAGAAAAAAGATTTCAGCCTGATAAAACTGGATTCTGTAGGAAATCAGCTGGCGAAGGTGATGCTGCCCTTTCCTTATAAAATACAAAGCGTGATCAATCCGCTGAATATTGTCATGTTTTCGGAAAATGCACAGGAAATTAAATTTCTGGATCAAAACCTGAACGATATTCAGAAAATCGGCCTGGGAAATAATTTTGGTTTCGTGAAGTGTGTCTACGCTGAAGATCTTCAGTTTGCCTGGCTTATTGATGACAGCAATAAAACTTTGGTCCAGTACAATTTCCGCAGCAATACCATTATCAATTCCTTTCCTTTTAATGTAGACCTTCAGTCTATAAGGGATTTTCTGGTATATAAAAACCGGATCTACATCCTTCTGGAGAATAGTTTCAGGATCTACTCCACCCGCGCCAATCTCCTTTTCTCTGCAGATGTTCCGGACGCCAGAAAACTTGCAAGACGCAATGAAGATATCCAGGTTTTCGGATCCAATTATATTTCGCAATTTGATGGAAGTATGCTGTCCGAAATATTCCGCAATCAGGACGCCAAAATTGTGGATAAAAACAACCGGGGATTTTTGGCACTCATTAAGGACAAACTTTATCTTTACACCCAATAAATGATAGTTCAGTAAGTGGTAAATGATTTTGTCACTTTCTTTTATCATTCATCAATCATCATTCATCAACAATTATTCAAAGATGCATATTGCTGTTACAGGAAATATTGGCGCCGGTAAGACCACACTCACCACCATGCTGGCCAAGCATTATGGCTGGGAGGCCCAGTTCGAAGATGTAGATCATAATCCTTATCTGGATGATTTCTATGGTGACATGTCCAAATGGAGTTTTGCCCTTCAGATTTACTTTCTGGGAAGCCGCTTCCGCCAGGTGAAGGAAATCCGGGAGAGTGGTAAAAACGTGATCCAGGACAGAACCATCTACGAGGATGCGCACATCTTTGCGGAAAATCTGGCCGAGATGAACCTCCTTTCCGAAAGGGATTTTAACAATTATCTTTCTGTCTTTAAGCTGATGAAAGACTTCGTTTCGGCACCGGATTTGCTCATCTATCTCCGAGCAGACATTCCTACCCTCGTGAAGCAGATTGCCAAGAGAGGCCGGGAATACGAAGCCGGAATAAGCATTGATTACCTTTCCAAGCTCAACAACAAATATCACAACTGGATCGAAAATTATAAGGAAGGAAAACTTCTTATCATTGATGTAGATCATCTTGATTTTGTAGAAAAACCGGAAGATTTCGGTTATATACTTGAAAGAATTGATGCAGAGCTGAACGGTTTGTTTTAGATGATTCCGGCGATAATTAAAATAAATCAGTTATCCGTCGAATCCTGAAACTGCAAGACCATGATCAAAGTAATTCATAATAACAAGTGTCCAAAATCAAAAGCTATCCTGGAATATCTGGACGAGAATGACATCAAATTTCAGATTATTGACATCGAAAGAGATCCGCTCAGCATGTTCGAACTGAGGACACTCTTCAAAAAGCTCAACAAAAATCCAAGTCGGATCCTGAGAAAATCTAAGGAGATCTACAACAAATATTTTGGGACAAGTGATCTTGTAAACGAAGATGAAGCCCTGAAAATCATTTCACAAAACCCGGAACTTATCCAGTGTCCCATTCTCATCAAGGGAAAAGTAGCCATGCCGGGAAATCCATTGGAAAACGTCAAATTTTTTATAGAAAATTAACTTAAAATCTCAATTCTTACAGATAGCGCGTGAATTATTGATTCTGAGTAATTCATGCGTTCTTTTTTACAGAATTATTTTAAATTATATTTGTCTATCCGGAAAATTATTCTTTATTTTGCACTCTCAAATATTTTATTGATAAAAGAACATCGAGATATGTCAAGAATTTGCCAAATAACAGGTAAGCGTGCAATGGTTGGAAACAACGTATCCCACGCTAATAACAAAACGAAAAGACGTTTTGAAATTAATCTATTAGAGAAGAAATTTTATCTTCCTGAGCAAGAGAAACACGTTACCCTTAAGGTATCTGCTCACGGACTGAGAGTGATCAACAAGATTGGTATTGAAGAGGCTATTGAAAGAGCAGCTAGAAACGGTTTCATTAAAAACACTACGAAGTAATGGCTAAAAAAGGTAACAGAGTTCAGGTAATTCTAGAATGTACTGAGCATAAAGAAAGCGGTGTAGCAGGAATGTCAAGATACATTACTACTAAAAACAAAAAGAACACTACGGAAAGATTGGAGCTTAAAAAGTTCAATCCGGTTCTTAAGAAGTACACAGTTCATAAAGAAATTAAGTAATTTATAAAAATAATTTACAATGGCAAAGAAGGTAGTAGCAACGCTTCAGGGTGGTGCTGGATCAAAAAAAATGACAAAAGTAATCAAAATGGTGAAGTCATCTAAATCAGATGCTTACGTTTTTGAAGAAAAAGTAATGAACGCTGACGAAGTTGAAGGATATTTGAAAAAATAATTCCACAACCGGATACAATATAAAAACTACTCTATCATTAGGGTAGTTTTTTTGTTATCTTTGTTTTCAATTCAAAAACAGAGTGATCCAAACACACGGATCATTCATCAATCATCATCTATCATCTATATTAAGAATGAGTTGGTTTAAGAAAATATTTAAAAAAGAGGATAAGGAAACACTGGACAAAGGATTGGAGAAATCCAGCCAGGGATTTTTCGACAAAATCTCAAGAGCGGTAGTGGGAAAAAGCACTGTGGACGACGAAGTGCTGGACGATCTGGAGGAAATCCTCATTGCATCAGATGTCGGCGCAGAGACCACAATTAAGGTTATAAAACGTATCGAAGAGCGTGTAGCGCGTGATAAATATGTCAATGTTTCCGAGCTGGATCAAATTCTTCGAGAAGAAATTTCCGGACTGCTGCTAGATAATCCTCATCTCAAAACTGATAATATTGACACCAGCAAGAAACCTTACGTCATCATGGTGGTTGGCGTGAATGGTGTTGGAAAAACCACCACCATCGGAAAATTAGCCAATCAGTTTAAGAATCAGGGTCTTAAAGTAGTCTTAGGCGCTGCGGATACGTTCCGGGCAGCGGCTGTAGATCAGTTGGTGATCTGGAGTGAGCGCGTAGATGTGCCGATTGTAAAGCAGGAAATGGGCTCGGATCCGGCGTCAGTAGCTTTTGACACCGTGCAGTCCGCCGTTGCCCAGGGTGCGGATGTCGTAATCATAGATACAGCAGGAAGACTTCATAATAAAATTAACCTGATGAACGAACTCTCCAAGATCAAGCGCGTGATGCAGAAGGTAATTCCCGATGCACCGCACGAAGTGCTTTTGGTATTGGATGGTTCTACAGGTCAGAATGCCTTTGAGCAGGCTAAACAGTTTACCGCTGCCACAGAAGTCACTGCGCTGGCCGTTACAAAATTAGACGGAACTGCTAAAGGCGGTGTGGTAATCGGTATCTCGGATCAATTCCAGATTCCTGTAAAGTACATTGGTGTGGGAGAAAGAATGCAGGACCTTCAGATTTTTGATGGTATGGAATTTGTAGATTCGTTCTTTAAGAAACGTTAACATCGTAATCTATATATTAACATCAAAAAATCAAACTATGGGTATTTTAACTTGGATCATCTTCGGACTTATTACCGGAGCCATTGCAAAAGCACTTCATCCCGGTAAGG
Organism: uncultured Chryseobacterium sp.; assembly: GCA_913778505.1. Taxonomy (GTDB): domain Bacteria; phylum Bacteroidota; class Bacteroidia; order Flavobacteriales; family Weeksellaceae; genus Epilithonimonas. The sequence goes on along the minus strand of CAJYWD010000017.1, from coordinate 52,335 downwards.
ATCCGGGCGGATGGCTGATCACCATCATTATTGGTATTGTTGGATCTTTCATCGGCGGCGCTATCGGAACCTATGTTTTGGGCTGGGGCGACGTAGATTCCTTCTGGAGCCCTAGAAGCTGGCTTCTGGCGATCGGAGGATCTGTACTTCTACTGTTTTTATACAGTGTTTTGACGAGAAAAAATTAGTTATCAAAAGATAAAAATACGAAAGCATCAGTAAATCTGATGCTTTTTTGTTTTTCTAATATCATAAAAACACTATATTTGAATATTAATTAATTTATAGTATGAAGAAAATCTTTACAACACTTCTTTCGTTAGGTATGATGTCCACTGCATTTGCACAGTGGTCAAAAACCTCAATGCAGGGAACAAGCCTTCGTGAAAACGGCGCCAAAACATTCTACAAACTGGATGTGGATGCGATCCGTGCCCAGCTTGCAAGTGCTCAGCCTACAGGAAAAGGCAGCAAGCCTGTAGTCATCAGTGTCCCTACACTGGATGGCAAAATTGAAAAGTTCAATGTCTACAGTTTACCCGTAGTTGTACAATCTTTAGCAGACCGCTACCAGTTGGGGTCATACGTTGGAACCGGTATCGACGATCCTGAGAAATACATCAGATTCTCTGTAGCGCCGAACGACTTCCAGTCTATGATCATCAAAAACGGTGTTTATGAATTTGTGGAGCCACAGAATAAGGAAAAGACGGTTTACGGAGTCCATCCGAAGACTAATAAAACAAAAGGTGCAGATGGCTCTTGGTTCTGCGACAGTACAGAGCCTGCTTTGTCTAAAAAGCAGATCGACAAACTGGCAAGCCAGTCTTCATTCCTGAATGATCCTAAAGATTTCTCCAAATCTTCGGACAGAAAGTACAGAACAATGCGTCTGGCGATGTCTGTGACTGGTGAGTATACCACATTTCATGGCGGCACAGTAGCCGGCGCTTTGGCTGCTATCAATGCTACATTGACGCGTTGTAATGGCGTTTTCGAAAATGATTTTGCCCTTCATTTGATACTACAAGATTTTCCTGAATTAATTTACACAAATGCTACGACCGATCCTTATTCTGACGCCAGTGTCGGAACAGCGTCCGGTAACTCTGGCACTTTACAGGGTTGGGGACTACAACTTCAGAACACTTTGTCTACTAAGATTGGTAGCAGTACTTACGATATTGGTCACTTATTTGGTGCTACAGGTGGCGGCGGAAATGCTGGATGTATCGGATGTGTATGCGTGGCTCCAACGAATGAAACAAGCACAAACTTAAATAAAGCCAAAGGCTCGGCTTTTACATCCCCTGCAGATGGCATCCCACAGGGTGATAATTTTGACATCGATTATGTCGCTCACGAGATGGGTCACCAGTTAGGTGGAAACCATACATTCTCTATGAGTCTGGAAGGTACAGGTCAGAACGTTGAGCCAGGGTCTGGTTCCACGATTATGGGTTACGCCGGTATTACTGGCGATACAGACTTGCAGGCACATTCTGATCCTTATTTCCACATCAACAGTATTATCCAGATCCAGAATAATCTGACGGCTAAGACTTGTGACATTGAAACGCCGATCACCAATCAGCCACCAACTGTGGTAGCGATGCCTGACATTAACATTCCAAAAGGGACGGCTTTTGTGCTGACAGCACAGGCCAGCGACCCGGAAGGAAACCCATTGACTTATACGTGGGAACAAACTGACAGCGCAACTACACCGACTACAAGTTCAAACTTAGGTAACAACACCAACGGACCGACTTTCAGATCTTGGAATCCTACGACAAGCCCTGTAAGATACTTCCCTAAACTGAGCACAGTATTAGCCGGAAATCTTAAAAGTACAGCAGATTGGGAAGCAGTTTCTACTGTTGCAAGAACTACCAACTTCAAAGTAACTGTAAGAGATAATAATCCTGACAAAGCACAGCAGCAAACACAGTACGGCAGCCAGAGAGTGATCGTAGGTGCAGCAGGACCTTTCAAGGTATTATCAACAAAAGTTTACAACAATGCTCCGGGTGCATTCACTTGGGATGTTGTAGGAACCAACGCAGCGCCTTACAATGTAGCCAACGTTAAAATTGATTATACTAAAGATAATGGTGCTACCTGGACGGTTCTGGCTGAATCCACGCCGAACGACGGATCAGAATCATTCAGCTTTGCTTCTTTACCTACTGATTCTCAGATCAAGGTTAGAGTTTCTGCTCTCAATAACGTTTTCTATGCAATTGGTAATGTGACGATTTCAGCAATGGTAAATTGCGACGGTACAGCTCCAGCAGGACTTGCCGTGTCTGGAATCACACAGACTGCTGCAAAAATCGATTGGGATGCTGTAGCCAATGCAACTTACGCTTTGCGATACAAAAAAGCCAGCGAGACGACTTGGACTAACGTGACCAATATCAGCAATAATACATACACGCTCACGCAGCTTGCGGAAGATACGGATTACACTGTGGAAATAGCAGCAGTCTGCAGCGGAACTACAGGAAACTATGCTACTAAAAACTTCAAGACTCTGGGATTGGTGTATTGTACAGTTACATCTTCGGACTCTTCGGATGAGCACATTGCTAAAGTAGTTGTAACGCCTGCAGGAGGTAATAATGTAATGACCAGCAACTCTGGCGCTACCAATTATACCAATTATTCAGCAGATGCTACAAGACTCGTACAATTAGTAAAAGGGTCTACAGGTAATACAATCGCTATCACAAAAGGTTGGTCTGGTACTACTTATGCGGAAGCTGTATCCGTCTGGATTGACTTCGACAGAAGCGGAACTTATGAATCTTCTGAAAGAGTGATGAATATTTCGGCAAACACGACTCCAACGGTATCTGCAACCTTCGCAGTACCTGCTACGGCTTATGCAGGAGACAAAACCATGGGAATGAGAGTTATATTGAGATACTCGACTACACCAACCGGACCTTGTGACTCATTCACCTACGGAGAAGTAGAAGATTATGCTGTAAAAATCACAGAAGATCTTGCAGTAACGGATATCAAACAAAGCAACATTAGCGTATATCCAAATCCTGCAACAGATGTGATTAACATTTCCAACGTGTCTTCTAAAACTAAATTCGAAATCTACTCTGTAGGCGGACAATTGGTAAATCAAGGGACTACCGATGGAAAAGTGAATGTTTCCAAATTGACTAAAGGTGTTTACATCCTGTCATTGGAATCTAACGGAGAGAAATCTCAAACCAAATTCATTAAAAACTAATCAAGAGTTTTTTTGAAACATAAAACCGCCCCGAATGTTATTCGGGGCGGTTTGTTTTATTTGAGGAAAGAAGCATAAACTTTACTTCAATAATTCATCAAGAAATCCCTCGGTCGCTATGCGCAGACTTTCTCTGTCGTGATTATTATAAATGATGAAATCTGCCAGTTTTATTTTTTCCTTCTCCGGCATTTGCTTCTGCATGATGGCTTCAATCTCACGGTAGGTTTTACCGTCGCGATCCATCGTACGTTTGATTCTGAGATTGTCATCAGCCGTTACCAGAACAGACTTATAACATTGTTTGTTGAGCTTTAATTCAAACAGCAACGCAGTTTCTTTAAAAACAAACGCTGACCTCTGAGCTCCGGCCCACTTATCAAAATCAACTCTCACTGCCGGATGAATGAGATGATTTAACGCTTCCAACAGCTCAGTGTCACTGAAGACTTTTTCTGCCACCCATTTTCGGTTGTAAACACCGTTCAAATAAGCTTCCCTGCCAAGCAGTTCTGTGATTTTCTGTTTGAGCTCAGCATCTTTATTGACGATATTTTTCGCTTCGTCATCCGAATAATAGACTGGGAAGCCCTTTTCCTCCAGAATTTTCGCAACTGATGTTTTGCCGGAGCCGATGCCACCTGTTAATCCAATAATCCTGGGTATGGGAACATCCTCATCCTGATTTTGATTTATATCTTGTATTTCCATAATTAATTTAATAGCCAAAAACTTCGTTAAAACTAAAGGTCTGGTCCAGTTTTACGCCTTTTTCTGTCATCTTGAGGCTTGCCAGCTCGTTATGTGCATCGTGCTCGAAAAAAAGAAGGTATTCATTATCCACACATTGCTTCAGGAATTTTCCTTTTTCTTCCAATGTCAGAAGTGGTCTTGTATCATAACCCATTACGTAAACCTGCGGAATGTGACCGACCGTCGGAATCAGATCTGCTGCGAAAACAATTGTTTTTTCCTGATATTGCAAAACGGGAAGCATTTGTTTTTCGGTATGACCGTCTACAAAAATAACATCCATTTTCAAATCCGGTGCAAAACCGTAATTCCCCGTTTTTGGCAACGATAAGAAATTTAATTGACCGCTTTCTTCCAGAGGCAGAATATTTTCCTTAAGGAAACTGGCTTTCTCCCTCGGATTTGGTTCTGTTGCCCATTTCCAGTGATTGTCATTGGTCCAGAAGTGTGCATTTTTGAAAGCCGGTCTGTAACCGGATTTATCGTCATTCCATTCTACTGCGCCTCCACAATGGTCAAAGTGAAGATGCGTGAGAAAAACATCCGTAATATCTTCTCTTACAAAGCCAAATTTTTTCAGGTTTTTGTCCAAAGAATCATCGCCCCAAAGTGAATAATGGCCGAAGAATTTTTCGTCTTGCTTGTTTCCAAGTCCGCAATCGATGAGGATCAGTTTTTTACCATCTTCTACAAGGAGCGAGCGTGTTCCCAGCTCAATGAGGTTTCGTTCATCAGAGGGATTGGTTTTTTCCCAAAGTGTTTTTGGAACTACGCCAAACATTGCGCCGCCATCAAGTTTGAATTTTCCACATTGTATTGGATATAGTTTCATAAGTAATTTTTGTTTTTTTACTAATATAAGAATTTAACTCGAATTGCAAACAACGAATTGCAGCAGCCAGACCTGAGTGGAGCTCTTTTTCTGTTATTGCGATTGAGAAAAAGTTCTGTAGATTCCTTCACTTCGTTCGCAATGACAGAAAAAAGCGGGAATCCTTCGTCAAGCTCAGGATAAACTCGGGGCGGAAACAGCTGCCCAAATTTCAATTATCTAAAAAAGTTCCCCCGGATTCTTCGGTCTTGAAATTCCCAAATGTTGGTAGGCTTTTTCGGTCACCTCTCTTCCACGAGGCGTTCTGATGATGAAACCTTCCTGAATTAGAAATGGCTCATAAACCTCTTCCAAAGTTTCCGGATTTTCCCCGATGGAAGTCGCCAGCGCCGAAATCCCGACCGGTTTTCCCCGGAAATTTTCTATCATCACACGCATTATTTTATTGTCCATATCGTCCAGTCCAAATTCATCGACATTCAGAGAGTCCAGGGCGTATTTTGTAATGTTGATTTCAATTTCGCCATTGCCTTTGATTTCGGCAAAGTCGCGGACTCTTCTCAAAAGTGCATTCGCAATCCTTGGTGTTCCGCGGCTTCTTCTTGCAATTTCTATCGCTGCATCTTCATAGATTCTGACACCTAAAACACGTGCGCTTCTTTCGATAATCATTGCCAGAAGTTCAATGGTATAATATTCTAACCGGCTTTGGATTCCAAATCTGGCCAGCATTGGCTTCGTCAGCATTCCGCTTCTGGTAGTAGCACCAATCAATGTAAACGGGTTGAGACCAATCTGCACGCTTCTCGCATTGGGTCCTGTTTCCAGCATAATATCGATCTTATAATCTTCCATTGCAGAATACAGATATTCTTCCACGATTGGCGAAAGACGGTGAATCTCGTCTATGAAAAGGACATCGTTTTCTTCCAGGTTGGTCAGCAATCCGGCAAGACTTCCCGGCTTGTCCAAGACCGGACCAGACGTAATTTTACAGTTGACACCTAATTCATTGGCAATAATATGCGACAAGGTGGTCTTGCCCAATCCCGGCGGGCCGTGTAGCAAAACATGATCCAGCGCTTTGCCACGGTTTTTGGCGGCCGCTACAAAAACTTCCAGGTTGTCCAGAGTTTTGCGCTGTCCTGCGAAATCCCGGAAACTCTGCGGACGGATTTTCTCTTCCTGAAACAGGTCATCGTCAGAATAATTGTCTTTATCGGGATGTAAAAAATCAGTCATTGTAAAAGGTCATTGATAATTATTTTAGAAAAACTCAAAATAAACCGAGATTTATCCAATGGAATATTGATCATCAAAGATAGAGAAAATTTGCAGGATTATTTTTCTGACTTTTCCAGACCGTCGATTATCTGCTTTAGTTTCCACTTTTCATCTTTGGTCAATGGACGTTGCACAAATCCGTTTTCCGAACGTTGCGGAAATACACTATAATATTGATACAGTCTGAGATCATAAATACTTAAGGAAGGAAACCGATCTTTAGCTAGAGGATCTCGTGGTACGAAGAAACTAAAGTTACCTATTTTTTCATCATTTAATAATTTGACACTTTCGAGATGGTCGGGTTTTATCAGTTGACTCATGTGAAATCCTGTCATCCATTTGCCCATACTGAATCTGTTTTTCACAAAATCAGGACACGAAAAAATAACCAAAACAAAAATGGACATCATCGTGGCCACCACAATAGTTTTTTGTTCCTCCAAATTTTTGAACAGAAGAAAGATTGTTATCGCATATAGATCCAGAAAAAACCGGTATTGGGCGGAAAAGGAAACAATCAGTATAAATTTCAATAAAAAGCAAAGAAAAACCAGCGCGTAAATCTTGTCCTGCTTCCGGAAGGACAGCCAGCCCAGGATTAACAGACAAAGTACAACCAAGACGTTGAAAATACTTTTGCTTCCGGCTGTAAACCAATGTCCGATCTTCTCCCATTGATTAAACGTCAAAATCTCTTGATAACCATACTGCATATCGTATGATTTCATCAGTCCAATCTGCGATGAATAGGTCAGCAATTCCGTGCTGGGTTTCCATGGAAAATTAAAATCAATAATTGATACCGGAAATAAAGGGAAACCAAACAGCAAGAGGTTTTTCAAGCTGAATAAGAACCCGAACACTATCACAGGAATCAGAAATCTGTATTGAAAAGCGCGCGTGTAAAGACTTTCTAAAATAACAAGCAATGGCAGCCAGAATACAACCGGTTTGATACAAAAGGCGAAAAGTGCCAGCACTAGCATCAGAATATTATTTCTCCCGCCAATCACCTCATTCACAACGATTAAAGCCAAAATAAGGGCAGGCAGATCAGGACTTGGTTGCGGCAAAAAAATGAGCAGGAAAGGAAAAAATAATAACAACGCAGTTCTTCTGCTTTCATAGACGTAAATCAGAAAAAGAATCAGTACAAAAGAATTAATTTTCAGATTGGTATCAATTAAATTAGAAAATCCCGCCTGGTAGATATGCCAGAAGGAAGTCTGACCCAAAAGCAGATCGACACTGGCAACGCCTTTTATAAAACCAAACGCCTTCAGATAAGAAATTGTCGGAAGATAATAACTGTAGTGGTCGTAAAAATAGGGTGTGTAAGCTGCAACAGACAGAATCACTATCAGAAAAAAGAAAAACCAGAAATTCAGATATTTCAGGACTGCTAATATTTTCCAATTTTTACTTTTGATGAACATTAGTAAGCCAAATAAACCTGGCACCGCAATACACGATTCGACGACTAAGTTTAGCGGAACGAAAAAAGCAATGCATGTCTGAAGAAAGGTTATAACTGTCATGCCAAACAATGCCATTACAGAAACACGTCTGATCCTGATTTTCAGAAGCTTGGAAACAAGATTACCAGCACCAAAATTGATACTGATGAGCAAAATGTTGGTTATTAGAATTTGCAGCATAAAAAAGATTGCCTATAAAAATAAGCAATCTTTCTGTTAAAATATATATATGAAGAATTAATTATTGCACACGGCCAGATTTTCTATCCTGCGCCCGTCCTATAGTATATCCCGTAGCACCACCTGCTACACCGCCGATCACAGCTCCAAGTCCTGGATTTTTACGCGAGATGATCGCACCTGCGGCGGCACCACCCACGGTACCAATTACAGTCCCTTTGGCTGCACTACTCCATCCTTTTTTCTTAGTAGCAGTAGTTGTAGTCCCCGCGGATCCGCTTGATGAGCTGGTACCTGAGGATGAGTTGGAGGCATAACTCCCCGATGATCTTCTTGTAGAGCTGGAAGTATTCCTTCTCGCTACCCTGTTGGCCTCAGCTTGTCTCGCTTGCTCTTTAGCTACGGCAGCTTTTTCTATACTATCTTTTTGTCTTTCGAAATTGATCTTTTCCTTTTCAATTGCGATTTTCTGCTTTTCGATATCAATTTGTCTTGCCTGATAATCCAGTTTCTGCTGTTCCAGAGAAGATGTCTGCAATTTCTCGTCTTTATTACAAGAGGTTAAAAATAATATGGATACAGCTCCGGTTAAAAATAAGTTTTTCATAACAAAAAATTTAATTTCACAAAAAGTGAATGATTACCCTGGAATCTTTTCAATTATGATACCAAAAATAATTCAACCTGTTAAAATTTGTTAACGAATAAATACAATATCTACATCGAAATTCTAACATTAATGGGAAAATTTCAGTATTTTTAAAACTTAATTAGTATGAAGTTTACTGTAATATCTGCAGATCATGATTATCATCTCATCATTTCTGGATAAAAAAAGGGCATCAGCAAAAGATGAAATGGATTACGAAAAAAGTTTTCTGTTTGATGTCTATACACTGGTATTGACGCTGATGTTACTGTGCAATGTTGTCCTAAATATCATTATCAAGCAATATGGCAACATTTTGATTTTTGTTGCTGCTGCAACCTTTATGATTGGGACACTTTTGCTTCCGGACAGAATCCGCTTCAAGAGAACTCTTCTTTCATTGCTATTTTTTATCCTTGGACTCTTCATTTTTTACTTTGATTCCATTTCTGGTAAAGACTGCATGAACTATCTCTCTTATGTATCCCTCACCATCGCAGTTGCCTTTTTTTTCGATTACATAAGGGATCGATGGATTATCTTTTTTCTGATTGCTACCTATCTCACATGGTTTCTGATCAATACCCTGAGTGATTATTATCTCTTCCAATTCATTGGTCTAAAGATTAATCCGGATCATCAGCGGTACGTTAGGATTTATAAAATCATAGAAATTACATTCTGCACCTTTGTCGGCATGTATTTCATCTACCGAAAGGAGAGAATGCTTGTCAGATATTATATTGAGAAAGAAAAACTCAACGCCATGATTCAGAAGACCGACAAGATTAATTTTTCCGGCGAACTGTATGATCTTGCAATGAGCCGCAATTCTCTCTTTATCACCTATTTTAAATCGCAGTTTCCTGAATTTTTTGACAATATCCTTAAAGTTTCTCCAAATATGGTCTCTTCCGAGCTGGAAGTATGTGCTCTCCTGAAACTCAACCTCAGCACTAAAGAAATCGCTTCCGCCACCAATTCCACCATACGCGCTATTGAAAACAAGAAGTACAGAATCCGAAGAAAACTCAATATTTCTACTGAAACAGATATTAATATTTTCATCATCAGCAATTTCTGAATTTTTATGTTTTACAATTTTTGATATGTGATTTTCAATTATTTAATTGAAAAAGCACCTACACCACTATCCCTGTGAGTAGATGTAAGTAAACACATTTCGGGCATTTATTTTTTCTGCTTTTGGAGAATGTCTATTATTGCACCATGATTGTGATGATGATAATTTAATATCAATCATAAAATGACAAATCAAAAAAGGAACTGACAAAAATTTATCTATTAGAAGGAGCGGCAAAAACACAAATGAAGTTCAAAAATACAATTGATCCGTATACACAATGATCTAAAAACACACATGATCTAAAACGCAAAAGAAATGATGAAATAGATTTTCAAAAATTCAGTTCAAAAAAAACACAAATTAAAAAACCGAAAGCAGGCGCTTTCGGTTTTTGTTTTATAAATGAGGAAGAAAACAACTTAGAACAGCTCTTTCCGGATAATATTCTGCGATCTCTCCGGACCTACAGATACCAGATAAACATTGATACCGAGATAATTCTCAATAAATTCAATGTACTTTTTAGCATTCACAGGGAGTTCATCGTAGGTTCTGGCATTGGTGATGTCTTCCTCCCAACCTTCCAATTCTTCATAGAGTGGTTCGTAATCATAAAGCTTTGTGGTAGACGAGGTAAAATAGTCGATAATCTTATTATCCTCAGTCTTGTACCTCGTTGCAATTTTCAGCGGACTGATGCCCGTCAAAACATCCAGTTTTGTAATCACAAGATTATTGATCCCATTGATCATACAGGCATGCTTCAGGGAAACCAGATCCAGCCACCCGGTTCTTCGTGGTCTGCCGGTAGTTGCTCCAAACTCAGATCCGATTTGTCTGATGTTCTCTCCCAGCTCATTGTCCAGTTCCGTAGGGAATGGTCCGTTCCCAACTCTGGTAGTATAAGCCTTGGCCACACCAATAAGATTCTCCAGAGCGGTAGGCGGAACGCCTGCACCGGTGCAGACACCGCCAGTAGATGGTGAAGAAGATGTAACATACGGATAGGTTCCAAAGTCAATATCCAGCATCAAGGCCTGCGCACCCTCGAACAATATATTCTTACCATCCTTAATAGCTTCATTGATTTCCAACTCTGTATCTACGATACTGTCTTTCAGTCTTTCTCCCAGCGCCAGAAACTCCTGATAGATTTCCTCAACATCCAATCCAGGTTTTTCAAAATATTTTTCGAAAAGTGAATTTTTAACTTTAAGGTTTTTCTCAATTTTTTCTCGCAAGACCTCCGGATTCAGTAAGTCGATCATACGGATACCAACGCGTGCGATTTTATCTTCGTAGCAAGGACCAATACCTTTTTTGGTGGTTCCGATCTGGGTGCCGCCCTGCTCTTCCTCGCGGTAGGTGTCCAGCAGAATATGATAAGGCATTATTACATGAGAGCGTCTGCTGATGAACACGTGATCGGTTTTCAGACCTTTACTTTCAATTTGTTCGATTTCTTTGATGAAAGCCTTAGGATTTACCACTACACCATTCGCAATGATACACTTGCCTTTGCACTGGAGCACGCCGGATGGCAGCAGGTGAAGTACAAATTTCTCATCACCCACATACACCGTGTGTCCTGCATTGTCGCCGCCCTGAAAACGAACCACATAGTCCGACTTGGCAGACAGAACATCGGTGATTTTTCCCTTTCCTTCGTCTCCATATTGAAGACCTACAACCACGTAAGTTGACATATATTTTACTTTTTTTAGATTATCTGCAAAGTTAAAGGATATGCACCAGCGGACAAAATAAAAAAACCCTCTTATGATGAATAAGAGGGCAAAAACACAAATGATGAAAAAATTACAAATGCAGTGATGCATCAGTAATACAATTTTCGTTACAAAAATCGTACAATTTTTCTAACCTGCAATACATTTTGTGATTTTTTTTTCAGCGTTACCCACATTTTTTATTTTTTTAAGCTTCATGTAAAAAAATATAAGCCACTCCTCCAAATTATCGATTATGGTTAATCAATACATTTACTTCGATTCAAAAGAGAATAAAATATCCATGATAAATATTAAAAACCCACTGTTTACATTAAAATTAAATAAAAATAAAAGCAATAATCTAAAAAATTTAAATCAATTATAGAAAATAATTTTAATTGAAAATCTATTGCTCTATGTTTGCATCATAATATTAACTGAAATCAACATATAATAAGATGTGCGGAATAGTATGTGTGTTCGACACGAAACAAAAAAATGATACGGTAAGACCTCAGATTCTGGAAATGTCCAAAAAAATACGGCACCGTGGGCCAGACTGGTCCGGGATCTATCAGCATGACAATGTTATTTTTTCCCATGAGAGATTGGCAATCGTAGATCCTACATCCGGAAAGCAGCCCTTATTCACCAAGGATCAAAAGGTAGCACTGGCCGTGAATGGCGAGATCTATAACCACCAGGAACTGAGAAAAGAATTTCCGGAGTATGACTTTCTCACGCAGTCGGACTGCGAAGTGATTCTTGCGCTGTACAGAAGAGACGGCAAAAACTTTCTGGAGAAACTCAATGGCATTTTTGCCTTCGCACTCTATGATGAAGAGAATGATGCCTACCTCATCGGCAGAGACCACATGGGCATTATTCCCCTGTACATGGGCTGGGACAGAAACGGAAGCTTCTACGTAGCATCTGAACTGAAATCACTTGAAGGCGTCTGCAATAAAATTGAAGAATTCCTACCCGGTCATTTTCTTTACAGCAAGGATGGCCAGGTGCTGCAACAGTGGTACCAACGCAACTGGACGGAATTCGACAATGTTAAGGACAATGAGACGGATATCGCAGCCGTGCGGAAAGGCCTGGAAGAGGCCGTCCACAGACAGCTGATGAGTGACGTGCCTTATGGCGTGCTGCTTTCCGGAGGCCTGGATTCTTCAATTATCGCTGCAGTCACTGCCAAATATGCAAGACAAAGAATCGAGAGTGGCGACACGCAGGAGGCCTGGTATCCAAGGCTTCACAGTTTTGCGGTCGGGCTGGAAGGCTCACCGGATCTGGCAGCAGCAAGAAAGGCAGCAGACCACATCGGCTCTGTCCACCACGAGATCAAATACACGGTTCAGGAAGGCCTGGACGCTATCAAAGATGTGATCTACCACTTGGAGACTTATGATGTGACCACCATCAGAGCTTCCACACCAATGTATCTTCTGGCAAGAGTTATTAAATCTATGGGCATCAAAATGGTTCTGTCGGGCGAGGGTTCTGACGAGCTGTTCGGAGGATATTTGTATTTCCACAAAGCGCCTTCTGCACAGGCCTTCCACGAAGAAACAGTAAGAAAGTTAGGCAAACTTCATCTTTATGATTGCTTAAGAGCCAACAAATCTCTAATGGCCTGGGGCATCGAGGGTAGAGTTCCTTTTCTTGATAAAGAATTTATGGATGTGGCCATGACCATCAATCCAAAAGACAAAATGGTGACACCGGAGCACATGGAAAAATGGGTTCTGAGAAAAGCCTTCGAAGATCTGCTACCGGAAAGCATTGCCTGGAGACAGAAAGAGCAGTTCAGCGATGGTGTTGGCTACTCTTGGATAGACACCTTGAAGCAGGTGGCCGAAGATGAAGTAAGCGATGACATGATGGCGAATGCCAAATTCCGTTTCCCGATCAATACGCCAATGAGTAAGGAAGAATACCGATACAGAACCATCTTCGAAAGTCATTTCCCAAGTGACTCTGCTGCGAGCTGTGTGCCTTCGGTTCCGTCCGTAGCTTGCTCTACTCCTGTAGCTTTGGAATGGGATGAAGCCTTCAAAAAAATGAACGACCCGAGCGGCCGTGCCGTGAAAGTGCACGAGACGGCTTATTAGAATTTATTTAAACTAACTATACTATTTGTAAACCCACAAGTTTTGGCTTGTGGGTTTTTGATTCTTATACGGGATTATCAACAATTGCCACAGCAAAAAATCCCAACAGGTAATACACTTTAATTTTTTTTTAAAATTTTTTATTTCATATCAAAATTTATTTTAATTTTATCCCGATAACGAAATTTAAGTTTTAACCTAAACAACACAAAAAGATGAGAAAGTACATTATCTCCATTCCGGCGAAGTCTATCACGGATACCTACACTGCAACCATTACCGCAGCACTTAATCCACTAAAACCTTATAAAATCAACCTCACGGATGATGAGAAGCCCGGCATGCGCACCATGGCAGAGGGCAGAGAAGGCTACGCAAGATTGATATCAAGAATTGCAACACAATTCCCCGATGCGCTGAGCCGTGCAGATAATCCGGCGGAACTTAATGGTCTGATGGATTACTACAGCAACCTGGAAGGCAACAGGATGGCCATCTTGCAAAATCTGGAAACGGTTGAGGAAATCCAGCTGGGTGCATCCGCTGATATCATGACTCTTGCAGACCGATACAAAGCCAACCTGGAAATATCCAGGCAAAATGATGCGGCACTTGATCTTGCCATGAGAGAGGTAGATGCCTGGAACAACAGGTTTGCCAACAAAGGCAATGATCATAAATCACCGGACAAAGAATAATATTTAAACCATACACTAAAAAAGCCCGCCCTGCAAACTCCTAGGCGGGCTTTTTTTAGGGAACAGGCCAGCTTACTTCCATGGCAGGTTCGCCTATTAATTTAATAAGCTCGCCTACCTTTTGGATAGGCGTGCCTATAGTTTTGGTAGGCGTGCCTATAGTTTTGGCAGGCGTGCCTGTGATTTTGTTAGTCCGGCCTAGCCTTTTCGCAGGCGGACCTATGATTTTGAAAGGTTAGCCTGTCATTTTATCATAGTTTTGGCAGGAAGGCTTATACTGTGGACACGTGTACTAACAGAACAAAAAACCACCAGCTAATCCGGTGGTTTATTTATTATTTAAAATTCTTCTGTGCAAGCTTCCGGCGTTTCTTCCGCCTTTCATAGATGACCTCCGTGATCTTGCCACCAATCCAGGAGAAGGGGAAGAAGATGAGGAAAATAGAGATTTTGTAGAATACAGGATGGTACGGATAGAGAATGATATCCAGCATGGCAATGAACAGCATGATGAAACCAATGAGTATTGCATAGGCCACTTTTGCATATTTTACTATAACAGCTGTTACTACGCCGCCGAAGGTTACACCCAGTCCGCCGAAAAACAGCAGTGCCACAAAGAAGGAATCCTTCTTCTGCACAGTCTGCAGCAGGCGCTCCCAATGCTCAAACGGGGCAAACTCCTTGTAGGTAATCCAGCTGGAGTCTATCTTTATCCCGAATGTGATAATGAGTCCCGCTACGGCCAGCCCGGCCAAAACACCTATTGTATTCCTTAGAAAATCCATTCTAACCTTTGAAAGCAATCATCGATATTTCCACATCCACGTTTTTTGGAAGGCAGGACACCTGCACGGTCTCCCTTGCCGGGAACTTGTCATTGCTGAAGTACGAGGCATAGATCTCGTTCACCACCGCAAAATCGTCCATACTTTTGAGGAAAATTGATGCTTTTACTGCGTTATCAAATGTCATTCCAGCCTCGGCGAGGATGGCGCGGAGGTTTTTCATCACCTGATGCGTTTCCTTCTCAATGCCTTCTATCAGCTTGCCGCTTTCCGGATCCACGGGGATCTGCCCGGAGATGTACAGCGTTCCGTTGACAAGGCAGGCCTGCGAGTAAGGACCGATGGCAGCAGGCGCATCTGAGGTATGAATGATTGTTTTCATTGTTAAAATTTAATTGCTACAAAACTATATAAATTAGACGGAAGTAGGAAGTGGGAGGCCGGAAGATTTTAATATTATGCTTAGAATGGGATCATCTCCTGATTTTCGGCGGGATGCTTCCTCATTTAAAAAGTACTGTTGGGCTGTGTAAAACTTCTTTCCTTGTACTTCACGGCATCCTTCAGGATATTGGCCTTGATGCCGATAAAGAAATCATAGACCTTGAACTGCCCGAACGGCACCCAGTTGAAGGTAATGGTAAAACTTCGCTGGTCTCTGGAGAAGCCCAGTCTGGTATAGGCCAGGGTCTTATTCACCACATCATAATTGGTACTTCCGTTGATGTTCCAGTACGGCGTTAGCTTGATGCTGCCGTCCAGACCTACGGTAGCCACCTTGGTTCCAAACCGGGACAGACCGCGGGAGTAGGCATAGTTGGCATTAACGTTCAGTGTCCAGGTAGGCTGGTAGTGGGCGTAATTATCATCATCAAAATAATAATTCTCATTCCGTATCTCACCCTTCTTCTTATATTTTTTGGAAAGTTCCTCTTTCTTGCCAAAAATAGCCTCGCTCATGGGATAAGATAGCTGAAGGTTGAATCCCTGCAGGCTGAAATGTCCGAAATTCTCCGTGCGCACGCCTGTATCACTATTTTCGGCAAAAACAATCTGATAAGGTTCTATGGTAAGACTGGAATTGACATTCAGTTTATTATTAAAGAAAGACGACTGTGCATTGACACTGAACACGGACCATTTATATTTCTCGGCAGCAAAGTTGTAGCCCCCGGAGACGTTCAGGTTTTCAAATATCTTGACTTTTTTGACACCGGTAGAGTCGCTTTTGGAACGTACCTTCATCTCTATATTATTGGCGATGTTGAAGCCCAGACTCTGCACCAGTCCTGTAGAAGGTGCACCGTAAATACCGTTCTCGAAAATGGAATACGGCGTAATCTCGCCCCTGGCGTTGGAATAATCCCGGTAATAGCCCCAGCTGCGCTCGCCAAAATCCGGGGAATAGGTGAAGCTGAAACTTGGCGTCATCATGTGACGGACGGCGACAATGGGTGAACGCTTGCCGAAGTTCTTCTGTGCATACAAAATGGTCTGCAGGCTGGCGCTGGTAGAAAACGTGGAGTATCCGGAGACCTTGTTCTGGAAATTGTTATCCACCTGATTGGTAATCGGATTATAGGATTTTTCCAGGATCTTGGTGGTGAGTACATTATCCACATTGGCACTTAGGGAGAAGGTGAAAAACTTAGCCAGCGTGGTATTGGTAGACAATGCGATGTTATTCTTGGCTCCCGTCTTCATATCCTTCCACATCTGTGCAGTAAAAACCTCGTCTTCCGTAGTGGTCACATAATTGCTAAGCGCAAAACCTGTGTTGACGTTGATATTTTCCAGAAGCCCAGATCTCACACCAGTCTTTGGCTTGAAAAGATAGAACTGGTTGATGGCCACCGTCATATCCGGAAGGCGGATATCGGTAAGACCTGTGGCAAAATTCTGGTTGTAGCCCGCACTGGCACTGATAGTTATAGGCAGATTAAGGAATCTTTTGGTCACATTAATCCTGGACGTCTGCGTGGTATTGAGCACATTACCGTTGAAGATATAGTTATTGTTAACGGTATTGTTATAGAACTTACTGCTCACGATATCCACACTCGCATTGAAGGTGAAATAAGGGTTGGCCTTGGAATCCTGGGAATGGCGCCATGCGATCCTGAAAGTTTTGGTTCTGGAATAATCTGCCAAACCTTTGATGCCGCGCACCGTGTAGCCGTAATCTGCGGCAAAATTTCCGGAGTAGCGGTACTTTTTGAGATAGTTGAGCTCCGGTTTTATGTTCCAGCTACCTTTGGTATAGAAATCGGAGAGAATCCTGAGGTCGAAATGGTCGCCAATCGGCTGATAATAGCCCAAACCGTTCAGGAAAAACCCGACATCCTGCCGCTCCCCGAAACTAGGAATCAGAATCCCCGCAGAACGCTTGTCCGAAAACGGCAAAATCGCAAACGGCATTACCAGCGGCGTAGGCACCTGCTCTATATAAAGCTGTATGGGTCCCGTAACCAGCTGGGCATTGTTCTTACCTTTGATCAGCTTGATATTGGGCGCAGACATGTGATAATCCGGCAGGGTATCTTTTTTCTTGATGAAGTATTCGTCGGTAGTATAGATGGCTTTCCGCATAAAGAAGACAGAGTCATTATACTTTTTGGTCTTCTCTGCCACAATGACCCCTTCGCTTTCCTCCGTTCTCGCGTTGAAGGCAATAGCCTGGCGGGTCTTGTAATTATAGATCACCTCGTTGTACTCGTACTGCTTTCCGCCCTGCGTGGCCACGGCCGGTTTGATGATTTTTCCTTTTTCGTCCTGCTCGCCGCGGGCATAGATCTTCCCTGTTTCCCAATCGATGCGGATATAGTCTGCATCAATCTGCATATCCTGGTAGATGATCTGCGCTTTCTTGGTAAGGAAGGTCTGTTTATTAGAAATGGAAGAACTGCTTTTATATTCGGCTTTGGTCTTCACCACGTCGGATAGCTCTTCCTTTGGTAAGATACTGTCCTGTTTGACGTTAGCCGTGTCCCTCGCAATGGATACGGAGTCTCCCGCACCAGCTTTTCTATCAATATTTTGAGGCACAGTTTGTGATAAAATATTGTTAAAAATTAGGATATTTAAAATTAGTAATATACTTTTGAAAATACTTCGAGCCAATGCAGTCATTCTGTAATCGGCGTCAAAATTAATTAAATTTTAAAGATTAAAATGTCAAGCCATATATTTTATAGGAAATTTTTTTTCCTTCTGATGATTTTCTTTGGTTTTAACAGCATTTTTGCTCAGAAAAAATTCACGGTAGTTTTGGACGCGGGACACGGCGGTAGTGATACGGGAGCGCAGCGCAGCTATGGCGACCTGGGACTGGTGCAGGAAAAAAACATAACACTGGGCATTGTCCTGAAACTGGGACGGATGCTGGAAAAGAGCAAAGATTTCAAAGTGATCTATACCAGGAAGGTGGATGAGTATCCCTCGCTCACTTCTAGGACAGACCTGGCGAACCGCAGCAAAGCGGATCTCTTTGTCTCAGTCCATGTCAATTCCTCCCGCAGCAGCAGCTCTACGGCACAGGGCACAGAAACCTTTGTCCAGGGTCCTAATCAGAACAAAACCAACCTGGATGTAGCCAAAGCGGAGAATGACGTAATTTTCCTGGATGAAAAAGATAAGGAAAACTTTGCATCCTACAACCCAAGCTCACCGGAATCGCTCATTGCCCTGAAAATACAGCAAAGTAAATATCTGCAGGCCAGCCTTACCATTGGCGGTCTGGTAGAAGAAAATTTTGTGAAAAAAGATAAACGCATGTCCAGAGGTGTAAAGCAGGAAAACCTGCACGTGCTGCGAATGAATGCGATGCCGTCCATTCTGATAGAAACCGGTTTCGTCAATAATTATGATGACGCGCGCTACATTTCCTCCGAAGACGGTCAGCAGTCTATTGCAGAAAGTATTTACAATGCCATCATCAGCTACAAAAAACTGGTGGATCGCAATGTGAAAGAACCGGAACCTGAAAAACCTGTGGAGCAGCCACTGAAAAATGATTTCCGGATCCTTTTGATGAGCTCGCCATCCCGATACACTGTGGACGACCCTGCATTGAAAGGTTTGAAATATATCCTACCGATTAAAGAAAACGGTTTCTATAAATATTACTATGCCAATACCAATTACGCTTCTATCCGTGACACCAATCTGAAAACAGCAAAAGATGCGGGCTTCCGAAACGCAATATCCATCAGCTTCGTTCCGAATCAGGCCCTGGGCACAGGTTATTATACCCTGGAAATCTACGCCGGAAAGGATAAACTGGATTCCAAATCTGCGGTCATGAAAATGCTTCCGGATATGGAAAGGACCAAAGAAAATGGCATTTTCTATTACACACACGGCAGATACAGAACACTGGAAGATGCGGTGAAAGCACAAAAAGAGCTATCTGACAAGGGTGTGACAAACACCGTAATCGAGAAACGGACAAAGTAGAAATAGGTGTTGCGAAAAAGCCTCAAAGTCTCTATTTTTGCAGACCAAAACGGAATGGCCTATTCGTCTAGTGGTTAGGACTCAAGATTTTCTTTCTTGCAACAGCGGTTCGATTCCCCTATAGGCTACTTAAAAGTGAAAGCGATCCCAGATGGCTTTCACTTTTTTTTATGTTAGGATTTTAAAGATCAAAAAACATCAAAAAAGATTTTGATTTTAAAAAAATATCTATATTTTTGCACCGTCTTAAAAAGAGCAATAATGCTTGTCAATTGTTATGAATGACAAGAGTAATTTTTGAATGATCAATACGCTGAATTAAGACGATACAAATTTTAATTTTTTTTAAAAAAGTTTGCAAATTAAAAAATAGTTTTTATCTTTGCACCCACATTTGAACGATATGGCAAATCATAAATCAGCACTTAAGAGAATCAGACAGAACGAAGTAAGAAGACTTCGTAACAGATACTACCACAAAACTGCGAGAACAGCTTTGAAAGTATTAAGAAATGAAGCGGATAAAACTGTTGCTGCTGAGCAACTACCAAAAGTAATCTCTTTGTTGGATAAATTGGCTAAGAAAAACATTATCCACAAAAACAAAGCGGCTAACTTAAAAAGTAAATTAACTAAGCACGTTAACAGCTTAGCTTAAGATAAAGCCTGGCCCGTTCGTCTATCGGTTAGGACCTCAGATTTTCATTCTGGTAAGAGGGGTTCGATTCCCCTACGGGCTACTTAAAAATACCTTCACTAATTTTCTGGAGGTATTTTTTTTAAAACATTTGGATTTTGACTGATCAATCTTGAGATGACGGATCTGAAACAAACATAGAAAATTACTTGGCCCGTTCGTCTATCGGTTAGGACCTCAGATTTTCATTCTGGTAAGAGGGGTTCGATTCCCCTACGGGCTACTTAAAAACCTTCAGTTCTGCTGAAGGTTTTTTATTTTTGCTATATTTGACTATTATTTGAAAGCTATGAAAATCCTTATCATCAACGGACCGAATCTCAACCTCCTTGGAACACGCGAACCGGAAATCTACGGCTCCGTTTCTATGGAAGATTATCTCAAAGACTTAAGAACCGAGTTTAGAAATGATGAGATTTCGTATTACCAGTCCAATATTGAGGGCGAACTCATCAACCGTTTGCAGGAAGATGATTTTGATGCGGTGGTGATTAATCCTGGTGCTTTTACGCATTATTCCTATGCCATTTCGGATTGCCTTAAAAATATTCGTAAATCTAAAATTGAAGTCCATATCAGCAATATCTACAAGCGTGAAGAATTCCGGAAGAAATCAGTAACGGCGGAAAGTTGTGATGCGGTAATTTCCGGCTTCGGAATGAAAGGCTATAAATTGGCAATACAAAGTTTGATTTAAAAATTATAAAACCTCATAGATTTCCCAGATTACGCAGATAAGTTCTATATCCAAACTCTGGAAAATTTGCTCAATCTGCGAGACAATTAAAAAGAAAAGAATCTCAATTGAGACCCTTTTTCGTTTATTCTATTTTGACGAAGAACTTGCCGACCGGCGTGCCTTCTGCCATATTGCTTTTGGCTAGAATCAGCCAGTACTCACCTTTTTGTTTGGTTTCGTATTCTACAGTCTGGCCAAATGGTCCATCGAAGGTATTATTCGGCATCCGGATTTGATTGAATCTGAGGTTCATCGGTTTTTCAGTTTTGATGTAACCTTTAATTTTGGCTTGATTCACATTTTCAAGTTTCAGAATCAATTGGTCTTCCGGATTTTTAATTTCGAGGTTGAGGCGGATTGGCATTTTTGAAGCATCCACAGTTACTATATTTTGATTGGACTCTTTTTCGGTTTTCAAAATAGTTGATAATGAATCAACAGGTTTTTCAATCGTAGTGACCGTATCTACTTTTTGTTCCTTGATTTCTGGTTCTTTTTTACAGGCAATCAGAAATATTGGAATGAGTGCCAAATATTTTAAACTACTTACTTTTTGGTTTTTCGATATTAATGAATTCATAATATAAAATTTTTGAGAGGAACGATTCTTTTTGGTAAGATGCTATTCTTTCAATCAATTGATTTTTCATTTCGATATTTCCGGTTTTCCCGGCATAATACAGCGTAATCTGTTCATTATAATTGATGAAATTAAGATGATAATCGGCTTCGAAATCCTTTCTTTTGATATTGTTAGACGTGATGATTCCGCCCCAATTGACATAACTGCAAGCCAAAATCAAGCCATAGCAAGCCCAAAACATCTTGTTGAAAAGAAATGCGTTGGTCTTCTTCTTCTGGATTTTGATGAAGGTGAAAATCAAACCGATCAGCGCCATCGCCAGGAAAGCATAGACGCCGAGACGTTTGTAAGTCAGGCCGTAATTGCTGATATATTCTGAGTTTTTAAGGGAAGCCGAGATGACTAAAACAGCATTGAGGACAATCCAAATCTTAGCTGAAATCTTGAGTGATTTTGCTTTGTCATCGAAATTAAATCCTTTTTTAAAGTAGAACAGAATGACAAGAATTGCCATTACGATGGACAATATCACGGCAATAACCCGTTCGTGGGTTTCTGAACTGAGAGAGTTTCCGGATTTGGTCACTTCAAAAAACTGTTCGTAATTGTAAGTTGTTATAAAAATCAACAGTAAAATATTGAGTGCTGAAAATGAGACCAATCCGCTGGTTCTTTCGGAATCGATATCCAGGAAGGCAAAGGTTGGCTTTTGAATTTTGACCAAACCAGAAAAGTCATCATTCAGATACCTGTTTTGTTTGAAAATGAATCTTTCTACACCAGAGTTCCAGAAAATAAAGCCAACGTAAAATCCAATAATTGCCAAGGCAACAAAAGTCAAAGGTTGAAATTCGAGTTCGTAATCTCTGAACAGACCGGCAAAATGGTCACTTCCCTGTGCATATATGAAAAAGAAAACCGTGATAAAAAATGCCGGAATGAGAATCATCGCAATAAGTTTTTTTGCAAAACTTCTTTCCCTGGATTTTTTGTACCATTGCTCTATGTTGAAAACTCTTACCAGGAACGTAAAGAGATTCAAAAATACAATTTCAATGTATAAAAAAGGTTTCAGTCTAGCGTAAGTTCCTTTGAACCTCAGCAGAAAAACCGAAACAAAAACAGCGACAAATGAAATGGCGTCGCCAAACCAGGCGAAAGCAAACGATGAGAAAATGGAAGTGACGAACAGCGTGAGAAAAGTCTTCGTACGATATTCGGGTTTGGTTTGAGAATAAGTCAGAATGCTAAGGAAAATCCCGAAGATTCCGAGATTGAGCGCAACATATTCTTTGTAGAAAATAATAATGACGGCGAAAGCTGTGATGAAAATTAAATGATGTTTTTTCATAATTATAATTTTTAAAAATTAAAAAATACTAGGATAAAGTAATGAAGTGTTGCAATTGGAATATTTATAGTTAGGAGAATAGCAGAATTAATATGAATTTTTCTTTCCTCTTTATTATTAAAAGCTTGTAATAACTCATCAATTAAGAGGAGTAAGTTTATAATTGATGAGATTATAACATACCAAAAACCGATAACTAAACTTGTTAATGATTGTGTCAAAATAAATGTCAAAAAAATTAAAGTCCCAAAAATTAAACTTAATAGAAATGAATACCTTGCCGTTATTGTAAACTGAAATGTTTTGAAAAACTGAGTAACTAATTTCATTGGTTTGAATTTATTTAAATTGACTTAAGCGTAAACAATGTAATTTCAGGTCTGCAATTGAATCTGATCTGGTAAGAATGTCCCAATGCACGGTTGATATACAATATTCTTCCATCTTCCAAATCGATGATTCCGGAGGTGTATTTTCTGTTTTTCACTGGAAGAATCAGAGGTGGGAGAAATGGAGGCTTGCACTGTCCGCCGTGGGTGTGACCAGAGAGAATCCAGCCTTGATAGTCGTTCCAGACATCTAAATCACAGACATCGGGATTGTGACAAAGGACAAGATTGGCTTCGCCCGGATTAATCGTTTTTGTTAATTTTTCAGGATGGAAATTAGTTCCCCACAATTCTTCGAAACCATAAATATGGAGTCCGGAAACATTGACTTTTTCATCCCGAAGAACTTGAATTTTGGAATCGTTTAGAATTTTCGAAACCTCATCAGCAACATAGTCTTCTTTCCATTCTGCGCCGTAATCGTGATTACCGAGAATCGCCACTGTTCCCAGAGTTCCGTGAACAGCTTCTTTCATTACGGTTTTTAGTTGTTCGAATTGCTCCGGATTATCTTCCCAGCAGACAAAATCGCCGGTGTAAACCACAATATCAGGTTTGTAATCTTTTGCTTGTTTGAAAGAATCAATCAGATAATTATAATCGAACCTGTTTCCAACGTGCAAATCTGAAATCTGCATCAGAACTTTGTTATGAAGCTTCGAAGGAAGATTTTTGATTGGTAAATCTTGTCTGACAAATTCCAGCCAAAACGGTTCTATCTGCCAACTGTAAAATAATGACAAGCCTGCGGTGGCAAGTAGCGATTTTTTAATGAATGATTTTCTGGTCATAGGTCTAAATTGTTATTAACAGCAGATACGCAAGGGTAACGATAATCAAAAGTGAAGGAAAGTTGAGTAATAGCTTTAAAATAGTATTAATAAACCCCTTTCTATTCTCTGGGAAAATGTAAATCATAATTAAGAAGAAGACAATGAATATGAAATTTACTATCGCATTAAATCCATTCAGAAAATAAAAGAGCAGCAAAAAATCATCGTCACCGAAAGAAAACAGAATGTCAATCATAAGCAATCCCAATATCCAACTACAGCCGCAATATATTTCAACAAAGTTTCTCATAAATATAAAGTTCTTTGAATTACAAAGTTAATTTTCAAAAAAAAATCGGGATTTATCTTCCCAACAATTTTTCCAAATTATTGATGTGTTCGGTGAACGCATCTCTTCCTTTTTGCGTAACTCGGTAAGAAGTTTTTGGTTTTTTACCAACAAACTCTTTTTTGATTTCGATGTATTCCGCTTTTTCGAGAGCTGAACTGTGGCTTGCGAGATTGCCGTCTGTGGCATTCAACAGGTTTTTCATTTCGGTAAAATCAACCCAGTCGTTGACCATCAGAACGGACATAATGCCCAATCTTACACGGCTTTCGAATTCTTTGTTGAGTTGATTGATGTTAAGCATATTTGGTTAGTTAATCAGTTATTTAGTTAATCAGTTATTTAGTTAATCAGTTATTAGGTTACTTATTTGGATTATTTTCGTGATAATTTTTAATTGATTTTGCGTAGCCATTAATTAATTTGCTAACTTCTTCAGTATCTTGTCTCAACTTTTCGAAATCATTTAATGAGATATAATTTAGGTCTTTTGCTAATATTAAATAATACTTCACTTCTTCTAATGAACCTTTGGAATGGGAAAGAAAATTAATTTTATTTGGTAAAGTTTTTTTCGAAAATCCTTCAGCAATATTAGCAGCAATAGAAACCGAAGCTCTTCTTATTTGATTAGTCAAAGCATATAATTCTTCTTTAGGAAAGTTTTTTGTTAAAGAATAAATTTCTAAAACAAATTGACGCGCTTTTTGCCAAACCACCAAATCTTGAAAAGATAAAACTGTTCCCATAAAAATTTAACTAAGCAACTGCCTACCAAAAAACTAAATTAATAATCATACTTCCTATACATCAAAATCCCATAAAATATATGCAGAAATCCAAACCCAATGGCCCAGAATATCAATCCCCAACCCAACCAAAACAAAGCAACTATCCCAAGAATAACTTCACAAATACCAAGATATCTGACATCGCTCAACGTATATCTTTCTGCATTAATCAAAGCCAATCCGTAAAAAATAAGCATTGACGGCGCAATTAAGGGAAAATAATGATGATAGCAAAGTGCGATACTAAAAATCCCGCCTGCAACAAGTGGAATAGCAAAATTGAACAACAACTTTTTAGTAATGGAATCCCAAACTTTCAGGTTTTTCTTCTTGCTTTTTCTGGCCGTGAAAATATAACCACTGGAAATGGCTAAAACTAAAATTACCAAAGCGACAAAGAATAATTCCCGAGCCAGAGCCGGCGTGTAGATATTTCTCTCACCATCAAAGTAATCGATTCCTTCTCTCTGGAAAATGAAATAAACATAAACAGAGCCGAGCAATGCGACAATTCCCGCAACAACGCCGGACAAACCACTGAGTGAAATAAATCTAGAACTGCGCTCCATCATCTGACGGATGTGCGCTAATTCTTCCTGATAATTTTTCGATTCCATAAAAAGAACTTTGAATTACAAAGTTATGATTAATTTTAAAACTCCAAAATTAATTTTGAAGTTTTTTCAAATGATTATCATCCCAAGGCTCTCGAAGGATTTTAAAGATGTTTCAATTCCGTAACTTTCTTTCCAATCTTATAGACCGTTCCCCGGAAGCCTGCAACAATCTCATCATTCTGATTTTTGATTGTAATGTCATAAACTGCAGTTTTCCTGGTGTCATTTAGAAGAATGCTCTCTGCTGAGAGAATATCGCCGTTTTTTGCAGCCTTTGTGAAATTGATGTAGCAGTTCAGTGCCACCGCAGCTTCGCCGGAATTATTGGATGAAAAAGCCAACGCCGAATCTGCAAAGGCAAATGTCACACCACCATGAACCGTTCCCAATCCGTTTATCATCTCAGGTTTTACAGGCATTTTGATGAGACAGTAATTATCTTGGATTTCAGTTAGTTCGATGCCGAGCCACTGAGAAAATAAATCTTTCTCGAACATATATTCTGCGGTCTCTTTTGGAGTCATAAATGATGGGTGTTGGATGTTGGATGTTTGGTGTTGGATGTTTGGTTTATGGTGTTGGATGATACAAAGGAATTCGAAAACGCTCTTATCCTAATACTATCCGACTCCAAAACCTACTTCCCTTTGTACTTTGGTAAACGTTTTTCGATAAATGCTGCAACACCTTCTTTGAAATCATCGGTCTCCGCTGCGTCTTGCTGAATGATAGATTCGTAGTCGAGTTGCTCATTCAGCGTGAAGCTGTAGGATTTGTTGAAAGCTTTTTTCGTTAAATAAAGCGCTGTGGTGGCAGCGTGCGCTAACTGAGCCAGAACTTCCATTGATTTTTCTACAAATTCAGAATCTGCAAAAACATCTGCAACCAAACCAATTTTCTTAGCTTCTGTCGCTGGTACTTTTTTCCCGGTGAATGACAGGTAGCTTGCCAATTGTCTTCCGACCAACTTCGGTAGATAATACGTTCCGGCAGTATCCGGAATCAGACCAATATTGGCAAAGGCAAAAGAAAAATAAGAACTTTCTGCTGCTAAAGTAAAGTCACAAATCGTGGCCAACATTGCGCCTGCGCCAACAGCAGGTCCGTTTACTAAAGCAATGACAGGTTTTTTACATTTAACGATTTCGAGAACCAAAGGATTATAATATTCGATCACGAATCTCTGAATGGTTCTGTCGTCCTCATCAAAACCTAGTGCTTCCTTCAGGTTTTGTCCTGCACAGAAGGCCTTTCCTTTTCCGGCAATGGCCACGCATCTTACACTGTCATCATTGCTGAACTTGTGCACTGCATTTCGCAATTCTCCAAGCATCACCTCGGTAAGACTGTTAAAGCTTTCGGGCTGATTGAGGTAAATCAGTTGCAACTTGCCCTCGAACTGAGAATCGATTTCTATCTGTGAATACATAATTTTCGGTTTTTTCAAATATAAAACTATTTACAGACTTATAGAATCAGAATACAATAATTAATTAATCTGTAAGTTCTGCTGTATTAAATTTTTCACTGTTTGATTATCTCAAAAACTTCAATTTCGGAAATTTTGTCTTCACGAGATCACCAAAAATTTAATAATCCGGAAATTTTGTCTGTTAATTCTTAAAATTCAACAATAGAATGCTTTTTGTGATTTGAAATCCGAATTAAATGATTGGCAAAAGCATTAAGATTATAACTAGCAACTTTGGTCTTAATGTTTTTCTAATAAAAATCAGAATTTGAAAAATCAGAATTGTATAAAATTTGATGAAAATATATCCACTATCAACCAATAACAATCAACTAAAATAATATGAATCTAAACCAATATACCGTAAAATCACAGGAAGCCATCCAGGCTGCACAGCAAGTTGCCATGGAATTTGGCAACCAACAGATCGAACCTCAACATTTGCTGGAAGGAATTTTCCAGGTAGATGAAAATATATCGCCTTTTCTATTAAAAAAATCTGAAGCAGATGCGACTTTGTTAAGAGAACGCAACCGTGAAAATCTTGAAAAACTTCCAAAAGTACAAGGCGGAAACATTTATCTTTCACAATCAGCGAACAAAGTTTTACTGGACGCTCCCAACATCGCTAAAAAAATGGGCGACGAATTTGTGACCATTGAACATCTTTGGCTTTCACTGTTAGAAACCAGTTCAGAAGTTTCTAAAATGCTGAAAGATATGGGCGTTACAAAAAATCTTCTGGAAGGCGGAATTAAAGAATTAAGAAAAGGTAGTAAAGCGACTTCTGCAAGTTCGGAAGAAACATATCAATCTTTAAATAAATATGCTAAAAACTTCAACGAACTTGCTGCAGAAGGGAAACTGGATCCAGTAATCGGTCGTGATGAAGAAATCAGAAGAGTTTTACAGATTCTTTCCAGAAGAACCAAAAATAATCCGATTCTGATTGGTGAGCCCGGAGTTGGTAAAACTGCCATTGCAGAAGGAATAGCTCACAGGATTATCAACGGCGATGTTCCTGAGAATTTGCAGGACAAAACTTTGTATTCCCTTGATATGGGTGCTTTGATTGCCGGTGCAAAATACAAAGGTGAATTTGAAGAGCGTTTGAAATCTGTGGTGAATGAAGTCATCAAATCAGACGGTCAAATTATTCTTTTCATCGATGAAATTCACACTTTGGTGGGAGCCGGAGGTGGCGAAGGAGCGATGGATGCTGCAAACATCTTGAAACCAGCTCTGGCGAGAGGAGAATTAAGAGCAATCGGAGCAACCACTTTGAATGAATATCAGAAATATTTTGAAAAAGATAAAGCGCTTGAAAGACGTTTCCAGAAAGTAATGGTGGAAGAACCGGATACGGAATCTGCAATTTCGATTCTCCGTGGAATCAAAGATAAATATGAAGCGCATCACAAAGTAAGAATAAAAGATGAAGCGATTATTGCGGCGGTGGAAATGTCCCAACGCTATATTTCGGATCGATTTTTACCGGACAAAGCGATTGACTTGATTGACGAAGCTTCGGCTAAATTGAGAATGGAAATTAATTCAAAACCTGAAGAGCTGGATGTTCTTGACAGAAAGCTGATGCAGATGGAAATTGAATTGGCAGCGATTTCAAGAGAAGGCAATCAAACGAAAATCGACCATTTGAAGGAAGATATTTCAAAAATTTCTGAACAAAGAAATGAAATCAACGCCAAGTGGCTGAAAGAGAAACAAAAATCTGAAGACTTGACGCAGATTAAGAAAGATATCGAGTCTTTAAAATTAGAAGCAGAGAGAGCTTCAAGAGCCGGAGATTACGCAAAAGTTGCGGAAATCCAATACGGGAAAATCAAAGAAAAAGAAGATGCTTTGCAGAAACTTGAACTGGAAATGCAAAACCATCAGAATGAACTAATTAAAGAAGAAGTAACTTCTGAAAACATCTCTGAGGTCATTGCAAAATGGACAGGAATTCCGGTAACCAAACTGCTTCAATCCGAAAGAGAAAAACTATTGCATCTTGAAACAGAACTTCATCACAGAGTTGTGGGTCAGGAAGAAGCGATTGAAGCGGTCGCCAATGCGATCCGAAGAAACAGAGCCGGATTGAGCGATGATAAAAAACCCATTGGGTCGTTCCTTTTTCTAGGAACAACCGGAGTCGGAAAAACCGAGCTGGCAAAAGCTTTAGCAGAGTTTTTATTCGATGACGAAAACAATATGACGAGAATTGATATGAGTGAATATCAGGAGCGTCATTCGGTGTCGAGATTGGTGGGTGCGCCTCCGGGATATGTGGGCTATGATGAAGGCGGACAGTTGACGGAAGCAGTGAGAAGAAGACCTTATTCCGTGGTGCTTTTGGATGAAATTGAAAAAGCGCATCCTGATGTTTTCAACACGTTATTGCAGGTTCTGGACGACGGAAGATTGACGGATAATAAAGGCCGTGTGGTGAATTTCAAAAATTCGATTATCATAATGACTTCGAATTTAGGTTCACATTTGATTCAGGAAAACTTTGAAAATATTAACGAGGAAAATCAGGATGAAATTGTGGACAAAACGAAGATTGAAGTCTTTGATCTGCTAAAACAAACCCTTCGTCCGGAATTTTTGAACAGGATTGATGAAACAGTTTTATTCCAGCCTTTGAGAAAAAAAGAAATTGGAAAAATCGTCCAGTATCAGTTGAGAGGTTTCAATGATATGTTAGCAAAACGAAATATCATTATGACGGCAACACAGGACGCCTTGAATTACTTAACTGAAAAAGGTTACGATCCTGTTTTCGGAGCAAGACCTTTGAAAAGAGTCATTCAGCAGGAAGTTCTGAATAAATTATCCAAAGAAATCCTCGCCGGAAATGTGAATGATGGCGACAGAATCACCCTGGATTATTTCGAGGAAACAGGCTTGGTTTTCAGACCTGTAGAGTAAAAGTTAAATTTTTCTTCATATTAAATACTATTTTAAACAAGAAAACCTCAGCTATTCTGGCTGAGGTTTTTGAATATATTGAAGCGAAGGTTATTTTACATTCACCAATTCTACATCAAAGATAATTACAGAACCACCCGGAATCGCGTCGCCCGCGCCCTGATCGCCATAAGCCAGATCAGACGGAATATAAAATCTGTATTTCGCACCTTTGCTCATCAGCTGGATGCCTTCCGTCCATCCCGGTATTACTGCGCCAAGATTGATCTCTGCAGGATTTCCGCCGTTTTTATCTGTGGTGTCAAAGACTTTACCGTCCAGTAATTTCCCGGTGTATCTCACTTCCACCACATCAGTGGCTTTGGGTTTTGTTTTGCCGTCGCCTTCCTGCAAAACTTCGTATTGAAGGCCGGAAGCTGTGGTTTTCACTTTTGGATTGCTCTTATTTTTTGCCAAAAACTCAAGACCTTTTTTCTTATTTTCGGAACCTTTTGCATTGGCCTCAGATTGTTTCTTTTGATGTTGCTTCATCATAAAATCCTGCATAAAGGTGTTCATGTCCTCAGCCGGCAACATCTTGGTCTTCGTGCTGTCCAATTCCTCCTTAATCCCTTTTGCCAAAAGATCCGCATCTACTTTGAAACCTTCCTGTTTCATATTCTGTGCGATGCTCATTCCGATGTAATAAGAGGCCTTCTGATCATCTGTATATTGATCTCCTTTTCCTTCCTTATGCGCGCAGGAAACGCCCAGTATTGCTACGCAGAATAATGCGATAGTCTGTCTTTTCATGAATATATATAATTTATAAAACTGGTGCAAATCTATCATTAATTAATGATACTTGCGTTCTCAATAAGCAAGAGTTCCAAAGTTTTTAATGATCATCTAATTATTAAAATCTTGATGTATATTTTATTCCAGGGAAATCACCTTGTCCAGATCCAGAAGGAGATAATTTATATTTTGGTTGATGGTTCGCGTGGCCGATTGCATCTGGTTCAGCATCGATTCCCGGTTATGAAGATCAGAAGACCGGTACAGGCCGCCATTGCCAAAATTGACGGATTGATTGGCATGTGCTTCATCACTGCTGAATTGATACTGGATCCATCGCTGTTTCATATTCTGGATAATGGAATGCTGCCGGTTGCCGGTAAATTTTTTCTCCGTGTACATGTACCAGATAAACGGCGGAAAATTCCTGGACTGCAATTTCTGCTCCCAGATGTCGCGCAGGAGATTCCGCTCGTGGATGAATTCTACTTTCTTACCTTTCGGATTAAAGGTCGCAAGTCCCAATCCCGCTCCGAGCAGACCTCCACCAATGTTAACCGCATTTTCCACGCCATTATCCTTGATCACTGCGCCCGCCACGGAAGTCACCGCGCCGGTTATAATGGAGAAGAGAATCAGCCGGTTATTGCGGTCACTGTTGATATTATCTACATAATTAGCCATCTGTGCCACACGTTCACCTTCGCAGTCAAATTCTGCCGCCACGGCATCCAGCTCTGTCAATGCAATGCTGATTTTACTGTTGATCTTAGTCTTCAGCTGCAACACACGGAGCTGTGATTTCAGTGTCGAGTCTTTTTTAAGATCAATAATAGCCTCGGCCTCATCTACACTTTCCAATGCATTAAGAATCAGAATACTCTGATCAGAAAAATAATGCGTAAGTTTCCTGTTCGCTGCAATAATCGAATCCGAATTATACGAGGGGATTTTCTGAGAATAGTTGTACTGCAGCGGCGCCTTGCAATAGCTATCCTTCAGCGTCAGGATATTTTGCTGAATGTTCTTGTTCTTCTGTGTGATACAGGAGGTCAGAATCAGAACAATCAATAGAAGACCGGCATTTTTCATTTAAAAAAATCTTGAAAGTCGATTACAGTGTTTTCTCATTGTCAGCCGGCGTATAATCCATAAAAATCCCGCCATCCAGATTTACAGATTTGATTTTCTTTTTTACTGGAATATTGAGACTTGCGGATTTTTGATCCTTCTCCCAAACAGACGGCGTAAAGTGAATTTTTTCTGTCGAGTTATCCTCATAAGTCAAAACTGTATCAAAAGGAATCGCAAAACCACCGACATTATCGATCGTCAAACTCGCTTGATTATTTTGCTGCGACACAGAGGTCAGTTTCAAATCGATATAATTGTTGGTATAGAACCAGTTGTAGAAAAACCAATTCAGATTTTTTCCAGCACCTGTATTCATAGAATTGAAATAATCCCAAGGGATCGGATGCTTCCCGTGCCAATTATCCATGTAATGATGAAGTGCTTTTTTAAATAAATCGTCGCCCAAATAATCCTTCAAAGCCAGATAAGAAAGCGAGGGTTTTACATAAGCATTATTTCCATAACCTGCACCCGAAAGCTGGGAACTCATTGTAATGATTGGCTGGTCCTGTTCCGTAGAAGCATCAGTGATCCAACGCTTTACCCGGAAGTTTTTCATAAACTGATCTGCTGCCTCTTTTCCGTTTTCATCAATACCAATAAGATATTCCAAAGTGGTTGCCCAGCCTTCGTCCATATAAGCATATCTGGTTTCGTTGATGCCCATATAGAAAGGGAAATAAGTGTGCGCAATCTCATGATCAGCCGTTAATCTTGCGTCTTGCAAATTATCCGGAATACTTGTATCATTGATCATCATCGGATATTCCATATCGGCATAGCCTTGGATGGCCGTCATCGCAGGAAAGGGATATTCTACGCCAGGCCAATTGTCCGTAAACCATTTCAGATTGTAGCGCATCCATTCTGTATATTTTTCAAAATCTTTTGCTCCTTTATCATACGCAGATTGCACGCTTGCTCTCTTCGTTTTCAGCTGAACACTCGATGCATCCCAGACATAATGATTGCTCAGTGCAAAACAAAAATCGACAATATCATTTGCCTTGAATTTCCAGACATTCCACTCATTTTGTTTCGTCACTTTTCCGGATTTCATTTCTTCCGCATTCGCAACATGGATGATTTTATCTGATTGTAAAGATTCTTTGAAACGTCTCAGATATTCGGGTTGA
Organism: uncultured Chryseobacterium sp.; assembly: GCA_913778505.1. Taxonomy (GTDB): domain Bacteria; phylum Bacteroidota; class Bacteroidia; order Flavobacteriales; family Weeksellaceae; genus Epilithonimonas. The sequence goes on along the minus strand of CAJYWD010000017.1, from coordinate 19,284 downwards.
AGAACCTCTTCTGGATTTTGGAAATCGCCAGTCGACCAAACCACAAAATTCCCTGGTGCAGCAATTGAAAAACTGTAGTCATTGAAATCATTATAAAATTCCTGTCTGCCGTTATGCTGCAACATATCCCAACCGTTATAATCGTCATAAACCGAAACTCTTGGGTAAGAATACGCTACATAAAAGGTCTCCGGGTCAATCTGTCCTTCTCTTCCACTTTCTTTGGACAACGGATATTCCCAATCGATTTTGATGTCGGTTTTAGATTTTGAAGCCAAAGGTTTTGTTAATTTCACAGCTTCGACCGTTGACCAATTATCGCTATTGATATTATATTTTTCGCCATTGATGAAGAAAGATTTGATTTTCAATCCATCTGTCATCGATTCTTTAGACGCATATCCTGCTCTGCCGGATTGCGGTTTATGGACATTATTCACAAACCGAATCGCCAAAACCTTCAGCTCATCCGGACTATTATTGGAATACTCAATTGTCTCTGAACCGGAAACAATTTTCGTCCTGGCATCCACTTTCACATTTACATTATAGACGCCTTTGTTCTGCCAATAGTTTCTGCCTGGTTTTCCGGAGACATCACGTGTTCCGTTGGTATAGCCTTTTTTGATATTTCTCGGCATATACAGTTCCTGAGCAGATAACGCCGTTCCCACTAACATCAATCCCATTACTATTTTATTCATTCTTACAATTTAATTCTCAAAAATAAAAAATTTATCTCACACACACTTTTTTGCTTTTACTGTGATTAGTCCTGGTCCACTGATTCTCAATTCAAAACACAACACCAAACAAACGATCAATTAAATTATAATCATATATACACATAAAACGTTATGTATTTCATAAATTAATGATAATTCATATTTCAATATTTTATACATTTACTTAAAATTTTAAAAATATACCATTATGAAGAAAACTGTTTTTTATCTGGCTGCAGCGTTTGTAATTTCCGCGTGTAATCACAATCCCGAAACTGAAACTTTGGCTGATGACAACTCCACTACAAATGTAGCGGCAAGACGCTCTTGTCCGTCGGAAGAGTTGCGGGCAGAAATGCTTAAAAATGATGCAGCTGCGAGGGAAAGATTCATTAACATTGAAGCAGGCGTACAAAACTTTATCGCAACCGGAAAAGTATTGTCGGACGGAACGGTGGATATTCCCGTAGTCGTGAATGTACTGTACAGAACCTCGGCAGAAAATATTTCCGACGCTCGGATCGCAGAACAAATTGCTGTACTGAATGCCGATTTCGGAGGAACCAATACGGATGCATCAAAAATCCCGACTGAATTTTCAACCGTCAAAGCTGGTGACACTAAAGTGCGGTTTCATCTTATAAAAACAGTCAGAAAATCGACCACCAAAACCAAGTGGGGAACTAATGACGCAATGAAAAAGGCGTCCACCGGTGGTATAGATGCTACAAGCCCGGCCAACTATTTCAATCTTTGGGTGGTAGGAAACATGGGCGGCATTCTTGGCTATGCCACATTCCCGGAATCGGCGGGCTTATGGAATGACGGTGTGGTGATTGCTGCGCCATACTTTGGTAAAACAGGCGCTACTTCGCCTTATAACCTTGGAAGAACTGCCACACACGAAGTCGGGCATTATCTAAACTTGAGACATATCTGGGGCGATGCAGCCTGTGGTAATGATCTTGTGGCAGACACACCAACACAGACCGGTGCCAACTATGGGAAACCTACTTACCCTCTTTATAATACCTGCAGCGGAACGTCCAGATCTGTTATGTTTATGAACTACATGGATTATGTGGATGATGCATCTATGTTTATGTTTTCCGCAGGCCAGAAGGCCAGAGCACAGGCCGTACTCACTTCCAGCGGAGCAAGATCCGGACTAAGAATTTATTAAGCTTACTCATCTGCTGATACAAGGCTGCTTTTACCACGGTTGAAAGCAGCTTTTTTGTATTGAATAATATTCTTAATAAATTAAATGCTACTTTTACCATGTTAATACCTCAATTAGAGACAGAAGATAATCTATGATAAAAACAACACTCTCATTCCTTTTGTTATCGGTCGGAATTTCCATATCCGCCCAGAAAAGCATCGACCAAAAAGTCAACGAACTGATTTCCAAAATGACTTTGGAAGAAAAGGCAGGACAGCTGGTGCAATACAGTGGCTTCCAATATGCAACCGGACCACAAAACTCCAACTCTAAAAAAGTTTTGGAAGAAATCAAGCAAGGCAAAGTGGGCTCTATGCTGAATGTTACCGGCGCCGAGGAGACCAGAGCATTTCAGAAATTAGCTTTGGAATCAAGGATGAAAATCCCACTGATATTCGGACAAGATGTAATTCACGGCTTCCGAACCACTTTCCCCATCAACCTTGGTCAGGCCGCCAGCTGGGATTTGGAAATGATAGAAAAATCGGAAAGATTTGCGGCAACAGAAGCTTCGGCATTTGGAATCCATTGGACATTTGCGCCAATGGTGGATATTGCCAGAGACCCAAGATGGGGACGCGTGATGGAAGGTTCTGGTGAAGATACTTACCTCGGAACTAAAATCGGATTAGCTAGAATCAAAGGTTTTCAAGGGAAAGGTTTGGGAAATATTGATGCGATAATGGCGTGCGCAAAACATTTTGCAGCATACGGAGCAGCAGTTGGCGGAAGAGATTATAATTCTGTTGATATGAGTCTGAGACAACTGAACGAAACGTATTTGCCGCCTTTCAAAGCTGCGGCAGAAGCGGGCGTTGCCACTTTTATGAATTCTTTCAACGACATCAACGGTATTCCTGCAACGGCTAACCAATATATTCTGAGAGATTTACTCAAGGGAAAATGGAACTTCCAAGGTTTTGTGGTGTCGGATTGGGGCAGCATCGGCGAAATGATTAAACACGGCTACGCCAAGGATAATGCGGAAGCAGGAGAAAAAGCCATTCTTGCAGGAAGTGATATGGATATGGAAAGCCGAATCTATATGGAACAGCTTCCGAAGCTTGTAAAAGAAGGAAAAGTCGATATCAAATTTGTGGATGATGCGGTGAGAAGAATCTTAAGAAAAAAATTTGAAATGGGACTTTTCGATGATCCTTACAGGTTTTCGAATTCTGACAGACAAAAACAACAGACCAATAATCTTGAACACAGAAAGTTCGGGAGAGAGTTCGGCGCAAAAAGTGTGGTTCTTCTGAAGAATGACAAAAAGTTGCTTCCACTTTCAAAATCCACCAAAACTGTAGCTTTGATTGGTCCATTTGGGAAAGAAGCGGTAGCGATGCACGGATTCTGGTCGGTTCCTTTCCAGGATGATGCACAGAGAATCGTGACTCAATTTGAGGGTATCAAAAATCAATTGGATAAAAACTCAACATTGCTTTACGCAAAAGGTTGTAACGAAAATGACCAGGACAAATCGATGTTTGCGGAAGCTGTAGAAACTGCGAAAAAAGCAGATGTCGTCATCATGACTTTGGGCGAAGGTCATGCCATGAGTGGTGAAGCGAAAAGCCGGAGCAACATCCATTTTTCCGGCGTTCAGGAAGACCTTTTGAAAGAAATTGCCAAAACCGGAAAACCGATTGTTTTGATGATCAATGCAGGAAGACCTTTGGTGTTTGATTGGGCAGCAGACAATATTTCGACCATCGTTTACAGCTGGTGGCTGGGAACAGAAGCCGGAAATTCTATTGCCGACATCATCTTCGGAAATGTCAATCCAAGTGGTAAATTGCCAATGACATTCCCAAGAACAGAAGGGCAAATCCCAATTTATTACAACCATTACAATACAGGAAGGCCGGCCGGGAAATCCACCGACAGAAATTATGTTTCCGCTTATATCGATTTGGATAACGACCCTAAATTTCCTTTCGGATATGGATTGAGTTATACGGATTTTAAATATTCTAATTTCAATCTAAGTTCTGAAAATCTTAAAGGCAATCAAACTTTAACGATCAATGTCAATGTTGCTAATACAGGAAATTTTGACGGTGAAGAAGTCGTTCAGTTGTATATCCGTGACCTTTTTGGAAAAGTGGTAAGACCTGTCAAAGAACTGAAAGGTTTCCAGAAAATAGCCTTGAAGAAAGGTGAAAACAAAAACGTAACTTTCAAACTGACTCCGGAAGATCTGAAATTCTATGATGATGAGCTGAACTACGATTGGGAAGCCGGAGAATTTGAAATAATGGTCGGAACTAACTCGAGTGATGTGATGGTGAAGAAGATTGTTTGGAATAAATAAATATGATTCTTAAGCGACTCTATCCACATTTTGTCATTCAGCAGGAAACCTAACGAAGTGGTGACGGAGTCAATCTCAACTGGATTAACAGAATTGTATTTAGATTCCTACGGAATGACAAACTTTTCATACTAACCGCTAAATAAAAGAAAATCCTTTTTTGAAAAGAGGATTTTGCTTTGCTATTACTTAAACCTGATCTCCGCCAAAATCGGAAAATGGTCAGACGGATAAAGCAAATTTTCGCGTCGGTCATTAATTGTTCTATTGGACAACACATCAAAACCTTTTACGAAAATATAATCAATTCTTTCTTTCGGAACTGTGTTGATGTCAAATCCAGTGAAAGTTCCAACAGGTCCGTAATGCGGCGTTTTGGAATGGTAAAAAGCATTATCCAAAGTCTTGGAAATAATTTTTATCGGTTCAGAATCATCCGTCAAATTGAAATCGCCCGTCAAAGTTAAAGGCAGATTTTTCGGGTTGAGTTCTTTGATTTTTTCAAGAATCAGCTTGGCAGAATTGACTCTCGCCACATCGCCAACGTGGTCAAAATGAAGGTTCATGGCCAGGAATTGTTTCCCTGTTTTCTTGATTCTGAAAAACGCATAAGTGCAGACTCTATTGTACGCCGCATCCCAACCTTTCGAAGGTTTTTCCGGCGTTTCGCTCAGCCAGAAAGTTCCGGATTTTGTAACTTCCAATTTGGTTTTATCATAGAAAATCGCAGAATATTCGCCTTGATTTTTTCCGTCATCTCTTCCGACGCCCACGTAATCGTAATCTTTCAGGCTTGTTTTGATGTCCGTCATTTGCTGCGGAACCGGTTCCTGAATCCCAAAATAATCCGGATGATAATAATTCATCAGTGCCAGCGCATCATTTCTTCTGTTATCCCACGAGTTTTCCTTGTCACTTTCCAACGATAGTCGGATGTTATAGGTCATCACTTTCAAATCCTGAGAAAAGAAAAGTTGAGATGCGAACATCAAACCTAGAATCAGTTTTTTCATTTTAAATATTTTGATTTAAGAAACACTTCGACACCGCTCAGTGTGAGGGTTCCTATTTTATTCTAATTTAAGAATTATCAGGCTTTGCGGAATCGAAGACATTTTGTTTTAGTCTATTATCTATCCGTCTATTATCTGAAAGTCTAAGCTTTAAATTCCTCAAAATTCTGAATTCCATTCAGAAAATCCTTCACAGGCATTCTCTTTTTACCCTGAATCTGAACATCTTCCGGATAATAGATTCCGTCTTTTGTGTAGAATTTGAATTCATTTCTGGAAATGTCAAAATCTCCAGCTTCTCTCGAATGCGATTTTAACTCAAAATGACCTTTGAAAATTTTCAGCGATTTTTCTTCGTCTCCGGTTTTAAGAATGGTAAAAGCCGTGGGATAAGGAGACATTCCACGCACGAAATTGTGAATCGTTTCGGAGTTTTGATTCCAGTCCAGCTTGAGATTTTCCTTGAATATTTTGTAAGCCGTTTTCGGATTTTGTTTTTGTTGCTGAGGTTTTTCTACAATCGAATTTTCAGCTAATCCATTTAAAGTTTCAATAATCAAATCAGCTCCCGTTACCATTAATTTATCGTGCAAAGTTCCGGCATTATCTTCCGGTAAAATTTCGGTTTCTGCCTGTAGAAGAATATTACCTTCATCAATTTTTTCATTGATGAAAAAGGTCGTGACACCGGATTTGGTTTCGCCATTGATAACCGCATAATTGATTGGCGCCGCACCTCTATAATCCGGCAACAGTGAACCGTGAAGGTTGAAAGTTCCCAATCTTGGAATCGAAAATAAAACTTCGGGCATCATCCTGAAAGCCACAACGACAAAAACATCCGCATTAAGATTTCTGATCGATTCCAGAAATTCCGGGTTTCGGAGTTTTTCCGGCTGATAAAGGTTGAGGTTACTTTCTTCAGCAAAAACCTTCACTGGCGAAGGTGTGAGTTTCATTCCTCTTCCGCTGGCTTTGTCTGCCGCAGTTACCACGCCAACTATTTTATGATAAGATTTGAATATCGCTTCCAACGAAGCTTTTGCAAAGTCGGGAGTTCCGAAAAAAACGACATTTAATGATTTCGTCTGCATTGATTTTATAATTGATAGTTGATTGATAAATATTGAAAGGTAGATGTAAATTAATTATTTAACATATAAGTTCTGTAATTTAACATTTTGATTTTTCCGATGTCCAAAAGGAAAATCAAAGTCTCAGAAACCTTTTCTTTCGGATGAAAATTAAGCCTGGCTGTCATCTCTTCCAGGGTCATCGGCTTGCTACCAAGTTGGGTGATAATTTCTGACGACAATTTTTTAGGTGATTGATTGCGTTTGCGACAGACGGAACATTTTCCGCAGTTTTCCGTAGCACTTTCACCGAAATAAGTGAGGATCAACTTCATCTTACAGAAATCGCTGTCCCGCACGAAGAACTTATTTTCTTCCCATTTGCGAAGTTTGTTTTTCTGAATCGTATTAAACAATGCCCAGTACTGCCCGTAGAGATAACGATCATTTCTGGGTTTCAGAAATCGGATTGCTTGCTGACCGCCGTCCAGATATTCCAAGTAACCAGCTTTTTGCATTTGCTTCAGCCTGGTTTTGAAGGTCTGTATATCAAAATTATTTTTCGCACAGAAAGAAGCGTCGCTAAAATATACTTTTTGAATGGCAAGACCTGGCAGGTTCCGGAACAATACTTCTATGAAATAAGCATCGGACGCACTTAGCTGCTCAAGTTCTTCTGGTTTTACAAAACTCTGAATGGTGGATGCGGAACCGGAATTCTTGTAAAATATAAGCTCCTGGTTATGAAGGAAGTTGAGAATATTTCGGATTTTGGCTGCAGAAAGTTTGGTCAAATCCCGGAGTCTCTGAATTTCTAATGAAAATGTTCTTTCCGGCAAATCATGGTCTGCAACCTGAAACATAGAATAGAGAAACGTCAGTATTTTTTGATATTCGGACTTGGCCGGAATCTGATTTTGGAAAGTTTCATCAATATGTTGCAGCTCCTGCTCATTCCAGAGCAAAAGTGTAATGGCTTCCTCACCATTTCTGCCGGCACGGCCTATCTCCTGATAATAATTTTCCAAAGTGGAAGATGGTGAAAGATGAATCACAAAACGGACATTATCTTTGTCAATGCCCATCCCAAAAGCGTTGGTAGAAACCAAAACATGAAACTGGCTGGCAATCCACTTTTTCTGAAGCTTTTCCTTTTCATTTGCTGCTAAACCGGCGTGGTAAAAATCAACATTGGGAAACTGATGGCTTTTAAGATACTGACTCAGATCTTCCGCTTCCCTCCGAGTCCTGGCATAAATGATTCCTGCTGCAGGATTCTGTTTCAGAAAATTGAGAATCCTCTGGTATTTATCAGAAGTGTTTTCTGTAATGATACTAAGATTATCTCTTCTGAAACTTTTTCTGAAAATCTTGGGTTGATGAAGTCCTAACTTCATGGCAATTTCATCCACCACTTTGTCCGTAGCCGTAGCCGTAAGCGCCAGACAAGGTACTTTTTTAAATTCCTGCCTGAAATTTTTTATATTTTGATAACTGGGACGAAAATCTGAACCCCACTCTGAGATGCAATGGGCCTCATCCACAGCTAAAAAAGACACATGAATATCCTGAATATTCCTTAAAAACAGCGGATTCTGAAATCGCTCCGGGGAGACATATAAAATCTTGATCACACCTTCCTTGCAACGGTTGTAAACAGCTTCTTCTTCAAATTCATCCAATTCAGAACTCAATAATTCCGCTTCAATGCCTAAAGCCTGAAGTGTAAGAATCTGATCCTTCATCAGCGCAAGAAGCGGAGACACGACCAAACAAACTCCTTCCAAAACCAATGCTGGCAATTGATAACACAATGACTTGCCGCCGCCTGTTGGCAAAAGCGCCAATGTATCTTTTCCCTGAATTACGGAAAGAATTATATCTTTCTGTGATGCACGAAATTCATCATAACCCCAAAAATCATTCAGGGTTCTGTAAATTAATTTCTCATTGAAATCTGTTGAAGAAAGCATTCGTAAATTTAAATAAATATTGCACATAAAAAAACCGCATTGCTGCGGTTTCTTCTGATTATGTAGAAGCTTATTTAGCTTCGAAATATACTCTTCTGTTGGCTCTGTTCTTCCATTCAGGACATTTAGAAGCGGGATCACATTCAGGATAGAGTAATTTTCTTTCTCCTGTTCCTAACGCTTCAAGTTTATTCCCGTTAGCACCATTTTCAATAAGATAAGATTTTACATTATTAGCTCTTCTTTCGGAAAGCCCTTGATTGTACTCCTCTGTACCTCTAGTATCGGTACTTCCGATAACTTGGAAGTTGCTACCTGATGCATTAATATAATTAATAGCACTATTAAGAATTGGTGTGTTAGATGGTAAAATTCTGTCTGAATCCAAATCAAACTCAATGCCTTTGAGCAGTGTGCTTTCATCAGTCACTACGCCAGAACCATTATTTTTAACGATTGGACAACCATTGTTTTCAACAGGTCCAGGCACTGTAACACACTTGTCGTACAAATCAATAACGCCATCAAGATCAGCATCCAACGCTACACCTGCGCCGTCTACTCTGGCACCAGCTGGTGTGTCTAGCTGTCTGTCCCAGTCATCACAAACACCGTCATTATCTACATCGCCTTTCTTACAAACTTCGATATCCTGAGTTTTGTCGTTCAGCACATCTAATTTATAATAGATTTCCTGCAACGGGTCATGCCACATCAAATGAGACTGATGCTTACCCAGTTTGAAAGTAACCCCTAAAGTAGTGTTGAAAAAGTTGTCAGAAATCTGGTCTTCAGTTAGGTTATAGCCTGTTTGTCCTACGCCAGCGCCGTCAAACTCATCATCGCCTGTAACTACATACATTACTCTACCTTCAATATCCCATCTATTGTTGATCTTAAACTTAAGACCTGCGCCAGCCTGGCCAAACAGAGAATTCAGCTTGAATGGTTTCTTCTCAAAATTCAACATCTGATTGTAAGGTCCGGGATTTTGTCTGTATGATTTATATGCTAAGGTTCCAATCCCAGCGTAACCGTGAAGAGCCCATCTGAAAGGCGATTTATTATCGACTCTTCTCAAAAGATTGGAAAAGTTGACATCTCCTAAAAGGGAGATTGCATCATACTGTGTCCTTCCGGCAATCTGACGATCAGGTAATGTTACATGATCTTTTGTATAAGCGTAACCCTGTCTGGTTTCTCCTCTGTCATATTGAAGATTCAATCCGAATGCATGTGTAATTGCTTTATCAATACTGATATAAGCAGAATAACCAAATAAGTTTTTACCATTTCCATTTTTGATGGACGTCATATCGGCAGATTGAATCAATGGAACACCTGCACCTGCAGAAATTGACCAGTCGTTGAATCTCTTAGACTCTTGTGTGAAAGGTGCAATATTTTCTGATCCCGAATTAGCACTAGTCGACGCTTGCTGTGCTTTGAGGCCCATAGGTAATATAAGACCTAAAGCCATCAATGATAATAAATTTTGCTTCATATTTAATGTTTTTGTTTCAAGTTTATTTATCTGGCAACGAAGTATACTCTTCTGTTCGCCTCATTTTTCCACTCAGGACATTTATTTGCAGGGTTGCATTCTGGGTATTTCAAATCATCCTTACCTCTGCCCTCTGCTATTAAAACTGATTTCGAAACCCCTTTTTTCAGCAGATAATCCAATACGGCCTGTGCTCTGGCTTGAGATAGTTTTTTATTGGAAGCGTCCGATCCTCTGCTGTCCGTGGCGCCGACAACAATGAATTGATCCTTGTTATCAAAAGACTTAATAATCTCTGCGGCTTTGTCTATATCAGCATAAGATTTTGGTCTGATAACAGATTTGTTCAATTCAAATTCTATACCGTTGAAGTGGCTGTTAATCTCGTCTATCGCAAATTCTTTTGTAGGCAAAACGGGCGTATTTTGAACGGTAGGACAACCTTCATTTTCCACAGGACCAGGAACCGTTACACACTTATCGTAAAGATCGATGACGCCATCTAGATCCATATCCAGTGCTACACCAGCACCATCTACTCTGGCGCCGGCAGGCGTATCAAGCTGTCTGTCCCAATCATCACATACCCCATCATTATCCTGATCGCCTTTTTCACAAACTTTAAAATCTTTAAATTGCTCTTCCAGAGCCGCTGCTCTTTTATATGCTCCCTGAAGCGGATCTACCCATCTGAGATGCTGATCCTGTTTTCCGAGTTTGAATGATACGCCTAAGTTCATCAGCCAGGCATTATCGGTGTACGACGCATTAATCTTATTATAGCCCGGCGCTGCATTTCTGGTCCAGCCACCGCCATCAAATTCTTCATCACCACTGATCAGGTAAAGCGCTCTAAGCTCTACATCCATCAATTTTGACACATTGTATTTAAGCCCTAGACCGCCCATAAAGGCAAATGAATTGATTGCGAGTTTCTGCTCAATATAAAGCGGATATTTACTCAGCACATAATCGTCCTGAAGAAATGTTTTGTAACCAATAAAGCCGACCCCTGCATACCCATGAAGTGCCCACCTGAAATTAGAGCGGTTATCCGTTCTCCGCATCAAGTTGGAAAAATTGACGTCTCCTAGTAGGGAAATCATGTCAAATTTAGTATTTCCATGCGCTACACCGGACGCAGCATTCAGCATTGCCTTCTGATTAGTCTGACCCCTGGTATACATCAATGATGCGCCGAACGTATGGGTGATCTGTTTGTCAAGACTTACATAGCCATTCCATCCCCAATTGATATCGCCACCATAGAATGAGGTAATATCCGCATTGGTCATAAAGGCACCACCTCCTCCCACGGAGATAGACCAGTCCCTGAACATACGGCTCTGGTTATTGAATGGTTGATATTGCTGCTGACTGCTCCCAAGATCATTGGATTGTGCTAATCCAAGCGCTGGTAATAGAAATAAGAAGAATAGTTTTTTTTTCATAATCATCTGTGCTAGATAGTTTGTTTTACATAATCGATTATTTCTCTTGCAAATTCCCGTTCATATAAATTTTTATGGTGAGGAATTACTAAATGTCTCGAAATGAAATTAATATCATTATATAATATTATATCAATATCTATAATTCTGTCCTGGTAAGCGCCATAATAGGCTGAATCCAAAACTCTTCCCATCTCCCGCTCAATGCTCTTAAGCTCGCTGAGCAGCCGAAATGGACTAATTTGTGTTTTTAAATTAACTGCAATATTACAAAAATTATTTAAACTGTCAAATTCTAAAGGCTCTGTTATTAATATTTCAGATTTCCTTAATATTGTGCCGATTTTACTTTCCAGTTTTTCCAATGCCGTTTGGATGTTTTTCTCAGGCTGATTTAAATTGCTTCCAAGTAACAAAATGACTGTATTGTACGACATATATAACAAATAATTTTAGATGAAAAGTTTTTTCAAATTAGTATTAGCAAATTTAACCGCAATTTTCATAGTAATAGCAGGATGCTTCGTATTTTTTATCGGCTTCCTGATACTGTCTTCCATGTCCGGGAGCACAGATGTGAAATCCGATTCTATCCTGACCCTTGATTTGAAGACCAAAATCATAGACAGTCCCAGCGAAGATCAGGAAGATTTCTTTGCTTTAAAAAGCGAGGAAAAAGCAGTACTTCTGTATGATGTATTAAAATCTATAGAACATGCAAAAAATGACAGCAAGATCAAAGGTATTAGTCTGGAGATGGATTTTGTGAATGCGGGGATAACGCAGCTGGATGATATCCGCGCAGCTTTGCTCGACTTTAAAAAGAGCGGAAAATTTGTTTATGCTTATGGTAATACCGTAACTCAGGGTGCTTATTATCTGGGTTCTGTAGCAGACCAGTATTATCTCAATCCGGCTGGACTTATAGAGCTGAAAGGCCTGTCCACAGAAGTTACGTTCTTTAAGAATTTTGCTGAGAAATATGGCATTGGCATTCAGGTGATCCGTCACGGAAAGTTTAAAGCAGCTGTGGAACCATTCCTGCGGGACGATATCTCGCCTGAGAACAAGGAGCAACTATCAACCTTATTAAACGACATCTGGAGCAATACTTCCCGGAAGATTTCAGACTCCAGAAAAATTCCTTTGCCGCAGCTCAACAGCATAACGGACAGTCTTTACAGCTACCTTCCGAATCTCAGCCTCCAGTATAAACTGGTCGATAAACTGGTGCAGAAATCGGAGTATGACAGTATGCTGAAGAAAAAGCTGAAGATTGAAGCGGATAAAAAACTCAACAAAATTTCCTTCGCAAAATATTCTGAATCTATAGACTCGGATGATGAAGGCGGCAAAATTGCAGTGCTCTATGCCTCGGGAGGAATCTACAATGGTAAAGGTTATGATGGAATCTACTCGGATACTTTCGTCAAGGAGATCAGGAAACTTCAGAAAGACAAGGATGTTAAAGCCGTTGTTTTCCGCATCAACTCGCCTGGTGGCAGCGCCAATGCGTCTGATGAGATTCTTTTTGAGATGCAGCAGCTGAAGCGCTCTAAACCAGTTATCGTTTCTTTCGGGGATTATGCTGCTTCCGGTGGTTATTATATTGCGATGGGAGCGGACAGAATCTTCTCCGAACCTAATACGCTAACCGGTTCCATCGGTGTCTTTGGCGTGGTGCCGTATTTCAAGGAACTTGCCGAGAAAAATGGCATACGAAGCGACGTGGTCTCCACCAATGCCAACTCAAACATGATTTCGGCTATCAATGGTCTGTCTCCGGGAACACTCAATATCATGACCAGAAGTGTAGAATCTACATATCAGCGATTTGTACATTTCGTCACTTTAAACAGAAAAAAATCTTTTGAAGACATCGATTCTATAGGCGGGGGACGCGTGTGGTCCGGCAGCAGAGCCAAGGAAATCGGTTTGGTAGATCAGCTGGGCTCTCTGGAGGACGCCATCCGCTATGCTGCGAAAACGGCTAATCTGAAGAATTACGATGTGAAAACTTATCCGTCCAGGGTTTCTAAATTCGAGCAGTTCTTTTCTTCAGAAACGGAAGAGGATTTTTCTACGCGACTGATCAAAAGTAAAATCGGGAAAGAGAATTTTAAGATTTTCCAGCACATAACGGATCCGGATACCAGACAATCTGTAATGATGGAAAGTCCGTTCACTATTAAAGTCAATTAATTAATTTGCTGATGATAGAAAAAACCTTGTCAATGCTGTGTTGACAAGGTTTTTTTATTTATGATGGCCAAGCATCTTACTAGCCCTGATGGTAGCGGATACCCCACAGCAAGCCTTGGGAAAAGCCTTGGCGCGAGGAGTATGAGCGGACAGCAGGATTAAGCTCCTGAAAAAAATCAGAATTTATAGGCCAAGCTCCAGCTCACGCCCATATTGAAACTACCGGAACTCCTGCCGAAGCCCGGAACAATCATCGGTGTGATGCCTTCCTGCTTGGTGGTGTACGCCAGGTATCTGGGCTGCGCATTGATATCGATAAAAAAATTGGAATCAAAGACCTGAATCCTGGCGCCTAAGGAAGCTTCGATCCAATAGCTGCTTTGCGTGGATGGATCCAGAGAGACAAAAACGCCTTCGTTATTAAGACCTTTCACGGGAATCGTTTTGTATTCCTGATTGTAAAAACTTCCTGCCAGTTTTGCGCCTGCATAAAAACCGTTGAACGCATTTTCCGGGTCGCTGGCCAGCATGTAGACGCCTCCCAATTTCATAAAAAAACCATCAGCCTTGGCGTCGTAGCCATTTTTTTGATAGATATTACGATCGTATCCCAAGTCCAGAACTGCGTGAACATTCCTGCTAAGCCGGCTGGAAATAAATCCCTGGTAAAGTTTTCTGTCACTAAAAAAGCTCGCTCCTGCATTCAAAACATCTACTCCGACAATAAAATTGGGCGTGTATTTCCACTTTACGGAATCCTGCTTTTTAGCCTCTTCCTGTTGCGCAGATACGGCAACGGACAGCAGACTAAAAGCGGAGATAAAAATTGACTTTGCTTTCATCGGTTAGGGAAGTATGATTGGACAGGATGCTTTGGACGGGATCGCTCTGCAGCAAGTCGGCTTTCAGGTTTTCAAAATTGATTTTGAATCCGCAAGCCGGCGATACGTAGATCGACTTTTTATCATAGCTGATGCGGATGCTGGATACAGCTCCTCGTTTTCTAAGTCTGATGCGGACATCCGTATATGGACTGTCATCTATCCGCAGCGGAATCATTACCGAATCTGCATTGGCCCGAGTCAGGATGTTTTTATAGGTGTTGTTGCCATAATCTACATCCACATAGAGCGAATCCAGGCGGACCTGTTGATCTATATTGTTCCTGAATTTCAATTTAAGGCTGGGTGTGGAGTCAGAATTCAGACAGATGTCATCGTCGCCGCCACAGCTGGTGAGCAGGAAAAGTATACTTAGAAATAGAAATAATTTTTGCATCGATTAAAGTTAATACAAATTGTTTATTTTCTCAGAAGCAAAGCGATATTTTCTACATGATGCGTCTGTGGGAACATATCAACCGGTAAAATTTTCACAAGCTCGTAATCGTCTTTCATCAGGGCAATATCTCTGGCCTGTGTTGCGGAATTACAACTTACATACACAATTCTTTCCGGCGCCAGTTTCAGAATCTGCTCCACTACTTTCTGATGCATTCCGTCCCGTGGAGGATCGGTGATGAGAACATCTGCTTTGGGATGATTGGCAAGAAACTCGTCATTAAAAACATTTTTCATGTCGCCGGCATAGAAAGTAGTATTGGTAAGTCCGTTGAGTTCGGCATGCTCAATAGCCGCATCAATGGCTTCCTGTACAGCCTCTATACCTATAACATGTTTGGCATTTCTGGCAACGTACTGGGCAATGGTTCCTGTTCCCGTGTAAAGATCATATACCACTTGGTCACCCGTCAGTTCTGCAAATTCGAGGGTCTTTCTGTAAAGTTCCAGAGCCTGTTTGTAGTTAGTCTGGAAAAAAGATTTAGGGCCAATCTTGAATTGTAATCCGTCCATTTCCTCGTAAAGAAAGCCTTCACCATGGTACGTCTGGATATCGAGATCATAGATACTGTCGTTTCCTTTTGGATTGATAGCGAAGACAAGTGTTTTGATCTGTGGAAATTGGGATAATAGAATATCAAACAATGCTATTCTTTCGCTTTTCATTTCTTTATAGAGCTGGAAAAGTACCATCCATTCGCCTTTAGAATTCTGCCGCAACATCAGCGTTCTAAGAAAACCTTTTTGAGCCTTGACATCATAAAATTCTAATCCATTTTCTACAGCATATTTCTTCACGGCAAGCCTAATCTGATTAGAAGGATCCTCCTGAAGATGGCATTCTTTGAGATCCAGAATTTTGCTCCACATCCCTGGTATGTGAAAACCGAGTGCATCTCTGTTTCCAAAGTTTTCTTCCGAACTGATTTCATATTGTGTGAGCCAGCGGGAATTGGAAAACGAGAATTCCATTTTGTTGCGGTAGAAGTATTGTTCTTCGGAACCTAAAATCGGAACGATCTCAAAATCGCTGACACCACCAATTCTTTTAATATTATTCAGGACTTCGCTATGCTTGAACTCCAATTGCTTTTCGTAGGCAATATTCTGCCATTTGCAGCCGCCGCAAGTCCCGAAGTGAATACATCTCGGCTCTACCCGATTTTCTGAATATTCCAGAATCTCTACCGCTTCTCCTTCCACATAGTTGCTTTTGGACTTTTTCACCCGGACATTTACCAGATCTCCCGGGACAGCACCGGAAACTATAACTGTTTTTCCTTCTTCTGTTTTACCAACAGAAACTCCTTTCGCACCGGCAGAAAGGAGTCTGATATTTTCAAGAATCTGATTCTTTTTTTTGTTTTTCATGCACTATTCTGTTTTTGCAGAATCTGCTTTTACAGCATTCTCCTGCAAGAGATCATTCTGGAGCTGCGCCTGTGGATTAACCGTTGGAGCCTGCAGCCCGGAGATTTTATTCATTTCTTCTACAAATTTAGCATCACCTAAATTATAGAATGTAGAGCTGGCAATTTTTCCATTTTTGTCAATGAGGAAGAAACCAGGAATTTTGAACCCGTAAATAAAATATTTTTTAGCATAATCTGAAGACAGTCCGCCTTCTGCATAATAATTAGTTCCGGGAATACCTTTTAGCATTGCGTTCGCCGTTTTTGTAAACTGTGCTTTGGTATCATCTACATTCACAAATGCAAAGTTGACCTTGGACTTGTAAAAATCAACAACTTCTTTCAGTACCGGAATGGTTGACTGCGCAATGTACGGATTCCATGACGCATAGGTCATTACCAATGTCGGCTTTCCGTTTGCATCGAAGTTTCCGGTCTTGCCATCCATTTTCATAAGACTCACTTTCGGAGCTTCCTCACCTTTCTTTAGTCCAAATACCGCATTGATCGCTGCATCTAGATCTTTTCTAACCTCGGAATCCTTGATGTATTCCTCGCTTACTTTTTTCACTTTGTCAGCGTCTGAACTGTAAGGATTAAGATCAAACTTAGCAATCACAAAAGCTAACAGATAGTCTTTGGTTTTCTGTGACAATTCTTTGTTCTCTGCAAGATATCGGGCAAAAATAGCCGACATGCTGGATGTGTTTTTATCCTTTTGTTTCTCTGCAAATGATTGGAAATTCTGCCCGATTTTGTTTAAAAGATAGTTTCTATAAACCGGAAGATTCTCTACCATACGGTCATTATTCTCCGTTAATGATTTTTCATAATCCGTAAAAGCCTTGGAAACCTTGAAAGACGGATCACCTATTACCTGACCGTGCGAAGATTCATACTGAGCAAGAAATGTCAGTACATTGGTGGCAAGTTCATCTTTCTTCAGCCTTACGACATCACTGTCCGGGCCAATTTTGTCTGCCGTTTGATCTACATTTTTTTCAAGATCGGAGTAGATTTTTTTGATTTCATTCAAGAAGTCTGATTCCTTTTTTTGCAACAATTGCATGTTTAATTTAGAACTATAAGTCTGAAGGAATTTCTGCGTTTCAGCAATAAAATCATTATTCTTTTTCGCATCACCCTCAATTTTATACATTTCAGGAAAAGTACCTGCCTCACCCGAAATTCTGAGATCCTGACCTTTCTTGAGGTATAGAAAATTCATCTTTCCCGCATAGGTCATTGCGTACATACCATTTTTAGGCGCTTTGAATTCTCCTTTAAAATTACCTTTATCGTCAACGCCTAGATTGATTAATGGTAACGTTGCCACTCCGGAAGCCTCGATAAATTCTATCCTTTCCAGTGGCGAACCACCTTTTACATTTCCTTCTACTTTCACTTTGGAACAAGAAATAACCAAGACAGAAATTAAAAGAAGAAATAAGTACTTTTTCATTTTGAAAATTAATTTTGTGCAAAAATAACTAATATAACTTACAATAGCTAATTGCTATTTCTTAAAATATTATAAATAAATTACAGCTGAATGGACTTTCAGTTTATTTTTTAATAATATTATGTATTATTATTTGATTATTATCCATTTCACCTTTCATTAAGTATGTTCCAGATGATAATTTTTCTAAATTTAAGTTGGATACAGGGATACTATTTGACTCCAAAATCTTTCTTCCTGTAAAATCATATATGCTAATATTCTTTAACGCCCTTTGAAAATAGATATCTTTTGTAGCTGGATTGGGATATATTATATTCTCAGATAAATTTTTATCTTCGACAGATAAAATAGCATTTTGATAATTGAAAATAGGATAACCATCATTGATATTTGCTGTATCCATTTTCCAAATATTCTGAGTACCATTAATAGTTTCATCTACAAAATCCCATCCTTTTGACGTATATGTATTCTTTAATAACATTTCTGCAGCTGATAAGCCAGTTCCACCGCCTATTGAAGTGTTAATACCAGAAATATCTTTGTTCCAAAAACTATTTGTAACAACTGTGGATGAAGATAAATTGTCCGATAACAGACCACTCAAAGATGAGTTTCCTGTAATTTTACCTCTGGCATACGAATTTTTTATTACTGCAGCATTTGATACTCCCACAAGGCCGCCAATTTGAGAATTACCAAAAAGGTCTGATGAAGAGTAACTATTAATTATTTCTCCATAATATTTAATTCCGACTATCCCACCTATAGCATTTGTGCCTGTAATTTGGCAGTAGGAAAAAGAGGTAAATATAGAATAATACTGTATACCAGCAATCCCTCCTACATAAGCCAAACCTTTAATCTTACCTGTTACAGAGCAATCCTTTGTATAGGCGTAATTCAGCCCAACAATGCCTCCCACAACTGATTTACCGGTAATATCAGCATTTACTAAATTAATACCTTGAATGTCAAAAGTACTAGATGAGCAGAATGTATACGCAAAAAAACCTGTATAATCCAAATCTTGATTGTTGATATACAAATTCTTTATAGCATACCTCCTTCCATCGTATTTTCCCCAAAAATATGGTGCTATATCTGTTGGTCTGCCTATTGGTAAAAATCCCGAACCATTATTCCAGTCCTTAGTCTCAGTAGCGTCTATATTTTGAGTTTGAACAAAACTTTTACTCCAATATTGTGGACTTTCGCTTAATAATTTTAGGTCATTAAGTGTAGAAATCTGGTAAGGAGAAGAAGTGCTACCATTACCTCCAGAGAATTGTCCATAAAAAAGATTTATGATGAATAGTGATAATAAAAAAGTAAATATTCTTTTCATACGTAGTTGACAAAATTATAATTGATGAATTTAAACAAATATACAAAAGCACTTTTGAAAGTAGATGATTATGATTAATCGATTAGCTATGTTTCAAATTACAAATCCTTACTTTTAGAGCACAAAAAAAGCTCATCAAAATAAATTGATGAGCTTTTAAAAAAACTGGCGGCGACCTACTCTCCCGCTTTCGCAGTACCATCGGCGCTAGAGGGCTTAACTTCTGTGTTCGGAATGGG
>CAJYWD010000016.1 GCA_913778505.1 uncultured Chryseobacterium sp. | reverse complement strand
CAATTCCTCTTTAATACGTCTTTTCGCCGCATCCAGATAAGATTCGCCGATTCTGGGATGCGAACAGCAGGCATTGGTCCATTGATTGGGCGAGTGGTATTTCTCGTTGGCACGTTTTTGCAAAAGCATTTCTCCCTTATCATTAAATAAAAAAACCGAAAATGCACGGTGCAAAAGACCATTTTTGTGCGCCTGCATTTTTTCCATCTCTCCCAACACTTCATCCTGAGGATTGACCAATACCACTTTTTCCATTGAACAAAAATAGGAATTTTAGAATTAATTTTTAGGACCTGTTTGACTACGTCGTACAGTTGTTTTAACTTTTTTATTTGGAGCTGTTTTCCGCTATATCTTTTTTGTCATAGAAGTTTTGTCATTAAAACAACATTATGAGATACGAAAAAAAGGATGTCGCTGCAAATCGAGGTACGAGATGTGACGAAAAATTAAATGAAAAATAGAGACAATCGGGGCTGGTGGATTTGTATTTTATTAGCACTTTTACAGATAATTAGAACATTATCTATTAATAATTAACCCAATTTTGTCATTCCGTAAGAATAAAAATTTGCTGTCGAGATTCCTACGGAATGACAATAAAATGTTAATAATTTATTTACTCAAATAACCCTCAAACCCTCAAACCCAATTTCCATTCATTCGCAAACGCAATAAAATCTGCAACCGATAATTCTTCCGCGCGAATATCCAGGAAAGGGTGAGACTTCATGCTTTCAGGAATGCCAAGAACTTTCAGCGCATTGCTCATCTTTTTCCGTCTTTGCCCAAATCCAGCTTTGACGATTTGTTTGAATAGAATTTCATTTCCGGCTAATCCTTCCTTCAGATTTCGGCTCATCCGTATAACGCCGGACTTTACTTTTGGTGGCGGATTAAATACGTTTTCGTGAACCGTGAAAAGGTATTCTACATCATAATAGGCCTGAACCAAAACAGACAAAATGCCGTAGTCTTTGGTTCTCGGATTTGCCGCAGTTCTTTCGGCCACTTCTTTCTGGAACATGCCGCTCATTTCGGGAATTACTGTGTAATTATCAATGATTTTAAATAAAATCTGAGACGAAATATTATACGGAAAATTCCCGATCACGGCCAATTCTTCACCAAAAACTTCCGGAATATCAATCTTAAGAAAGTCACCAACAAAATGCTGTTCTTCCAGTTTCGGATAATGTTTTTTGAGATAAATAATAGATTCCTGATCGATTTCGGCAACATAGATTTCCGCATCTTTTTGAAGAAGGAATTTGGTAAGAACGCCCATTCCCGGACCGACTTCCAAGACTTTTTGGTAACCTTCAAAAGATAATGAATTTACAATATTGCGTGCGATATTCTGGTCTGTGAGAAAGTGCTGACCAAGATGTTTTTTTGCTCTGACGTCCATGCTGCAAAGATAGAATTATATTTAACGCAAAGTTGTAAGATTAGCTACCCTACAAAAAAAGAAGTCGCAAAGTTTTTCCTCTAACACTTTTGTATATTTAATATAGCTAAAGGCAATAAACCAATTGCTATCAGCTAATTAATACATCTTCGTCTTAACACAAGTCGGATGACTGATTTTTACAGGTCTGCCCACTTTCTTCAGCATTCCTGTTTCCATATTTCTTCTGAAAACCGTCACACTATTGGAATTAACGTTGGTCACAATAATGAATTTTCCGGTTTCATCAATTGCAAAAGTTCTGGGATGTTTTCCGCCTGTTTTCTGGTAACCGATAGATTCTAGTTTTCCATCATTCAAAACTTTGAAAATCGCAATATTATTCTCTTTTCCTCTGTTGGTCGCATACAGAAATTGTCCGTCCGGAGAGATATGAACATCAGAGCTTTCGAAACCGTCTTTGATTTTATCAGGATGTGTTGCAATTCTCTGGATTTCTTTGAGCTTGTTATCAGAAAAATCATAAACCGAAATCATTCCGGCTAATTCTTCAATAGAATAGGCCAATTTTCCATCATTACTGAACGTGATGTGCCTTGGTCCGCTGCCGGGTTTTGTATGGATGAATGTACTTTGGCTATCAATAAGAGGTTGGTTTTGACTGGCATCAAAAGGATATTGCAAAATTTTATCTGCTCCCAAATCGGCA
This sequence comes from uncultured Chryseobacterium sp., assembly GCA_913778505.1. GTDB lineage: Bacteria > Bacteroidota > Bacteroidia > Flavobacteriales > Weeksellaceae > Epilithonimonas. Next base: position 33,444 of record CAJYWD010000016.1, on the reverse strand, counting down.
AATAAAACCGTTTTATGATCCGGTGAAAAAACTGCTGAATGTGTATGAGCCTTATCCTGTCTTTTTGGATTGATGCCGCTTCCTTCCGTAAATTTGAAATGTTGGGCTATCGAGTCAATGCTCCCGTTAGCAAGAAGAGGAAAAACAGAAATTGTTGGTTGATTATAAGTGACGCTGATGAGCCACTTTCCGGTTTTATCCACATTAACGTAAACCGGATTTTCGCCGCCGGTTCTTTGCTGATTCAGGAATGTCAAAGTCTTTTTACCGGCATCAAAAGCGAATGAACTTACGGTTCCGTAGTTTGGAACTTTGGCATCCGAAGCTGTATAAAGATATTTTCCATCCTGAGAAATAGTAATATAACCCGGATTCAGAACATCCGAAGACGAAGTTACTTTGGTCAGTTTTCCGCTTTCAGTGTCAAGTTCATAAACATAAACAGCTTCCGAACCTTTTTCCCAATTGTAAGATCCAAAAAAAACAAATGTTCTTTGAGCATACAACTGAGTGCACAGCATAAGATTTAGAAATAAAAAGATTTTTTGAAACGGCATGACAGGATTTTAAAGGATAATTAGAGTCTAAACAGATCTGGATCTGCAGCGTTACAAATTTCCTAAAAATTAGCCTGAAAACCAAACTGTACCCCGAATTTTCTTACTGGAGTAGAGGTTACATTATGGTTGAGATAGTTTCCTCTCCAGTTAAAATCAATTCTCAGAATTCTGAAATTGCCGAAACCGATATTTTCAATCCCGAAACCATATTCATAGTAAGGTTTTTCCGGTGCGCTAAGTATCATATTGCCGGCATTCATTTTCACAGAACCTTGTTTCAGGCTTCCTACGCCAGACCGGAAGAATGCTACTTCACGTAACTTGAGTTTTTTGATCAGCGGAATCTGGGAAAATATTTTGCCGTTGAAGTGATGTTCCAGAAACAAAACCGCATAAGAATCGGAAACGAATTCATAATAATTCATGAGCGAAAAAACTCCGCGCTGCAAGCCGTAGGACTGGTTGGCAGGAAGTACATTCTGCAAGGCGAGAGGCAGCGATTCAAAGTTTTTACCCGCTTCGAAATTGGCAAATAATCTGCCCCAATTGCCCAAGATCACTGGTTGATAATAGTAAAACTGTAGCTTGTTATAATTAAAGTCAGAATTAAAAATATCTTTGAAGCCTTTTGTATATTTCAGAATGAAAGTCGGATTCATGGCGAGCATAGTTTGCTCATAACGCTCGACACCATAGGTAGAAAATTTAGCGCCCGGTCTGGCCATCAAACTGAAAATCAATCTGGAATCATCCAATCTTGTTTTAAGAATTCCGTTCTGAATGTAACTGAGGTTGAACAGTGACGGATCTGCCGCCGTAATGCTCTGCTGCGTGGCATCCAGCCGAAGCTGGATATTTTTCCACGGTTCGATACTTGTGAAAACATTGGTCTGATTAACCAAACTGAGCGATGTATTGTCACCGGAATTAATTACGGAAGACGACGCAAAAGAGCGTGTCATAATCCCTTCATCCGTTGTCAGCTGTACGCCAAGCTGAAGCACATCTTTCCTTGTTCCGGCGCCCACCATAAAACGGTTGACCTTATTAAACATATATTTACCCTCTGCGCCATACTTCCATTTTTCATCACGGAAACCGTAAGCTGTGTAGGCCTGGATGCGCCACATATCATTTTTCCCAAAATAGGTCCTGGCTCCGGCTCGCAATCTGAGACCTTCTATGTCATTGTAACCCACAGATTGGAAAATATTGCCCACGTCCAGCCACTTTCCGAAATGGATATATCCGGAATTCAGTATTTCCACGGTTTTAAGAATCCGCTTATACTTGGGCACTTCCTCCAGCTCATCATACATTTTGTAGATATTTTGTTCGCTGGTGCTGAGCACTTCGGTACGGTTGGCTAGCCAGTAGGCCTCATCCTTCAAAATTACATCATCTTCAGGAATCACAATCTTGTTGATAAAACTGTCGTCAAGACCCTTATCAAATTCGTAGTTGGTATAGTTGGCCGTACGTTTGGCAATGATATTCTTTGCGCCGTCTTTGTCGGTTAAGGTCAGGTTCAGGATGGTTTCGTTGCGGGTTGGAATAAAAGTGGAGTCATCCGGATTGTCAAATTCCAATGCCGTGGCAATGCTTTTTACAAAATTGATGTTGATCTTTTTGTTGGTCTCCATTTCGGCTTTCATCACATTGTAATTATTCATGGCGATGTACAGCCTTCCTTTCAGCGCTAGTGCATCAGGATTTTTTGGCGTAAACCGGATTTCGTAGCTGCGCACCGTATTCACTTCCACAGTGTCCGTAATGTTATAATCGAAGACAGCAAAACCTTCTGTGGAAACTGGACTTGTAAATCCGATGTTCAGGTAATTGATGGTATTATCATAAATGTTGATATCCTTAAACATCCCCTGAACAGTTTTGGCAACAATCTGATTATTGTTCAGTCCTGAATTTTTAATGGCCAGAAGATCTTTCCGCTCTTTTCTGGGATCATTCTTACCATAAGTCTGCGAAATGGTTTCCGTGATGAAAAGCGGCAATACAGCTTTCCCTCCGATTTCGGACGAATCATTGTATTTGAAAAGTACCGAATCCAGACCTTTGAAAAGTTTCTTTTTGGTGAAAGCACTATCGATATTGCCTAGACGGAAATCTATTTTTTCGTAGGTTTTATATTGATAATCCCTGTGCAGAAGCAGGCCGTTTGATTTTTTCTTTTTCCAGACCTGCTGCATAATCGCGTAGGCAGGATTTTCCTTTTTATTCTTGTATTTTTTAACGGTCTGAATGGTCACATTCTCAATGGCCGTTTCCTTCTCAGTCTGCGAAAAAGCGAAAGTAGAATAACAGATCAGAAAAAAGGCAAGGATAAATTTTTTTTCACACATTGAATCTGCGAACATTAAACAATTATAACTTTAATTTTATTAAAATAGTATTTCATTAAAAACTATTTCCCGTTTTCATAAAATATCACATTTACGGGTGCACAGACGGGAATAAAGTGGTGGGTGGCCGTAAGCTTTCCGGATTGCGCATCTCTGGTGAAAATATTAATACGGTTGGTGTCCTGATTGGCAATCAATACCAGACGGTTATTCGGGCTGATGGCAAAGTTTCTCGGGTTTCTACCTGTTGTTTTGATCTGCTGCACTTTTTCTACCAATCCGTTTTCCAATATTTTGAATGTGGTGATATCATCCGCATCGTCACGATTCGTAACATAGAGGAAATCTTCCTTATCGGTCAGATGGACGTCCGCTGCCCTAAATTTAAAATGAACATTTCTGGAAATCAGACTTTCTTCCTGCAACAACTTGAGTTTTCCATCTTCAAAACTCAAAACGGACAAGTCACCGCTCAATTCCTGAACCAGGTAAAGCAGATTTCCTTTTTTATTAAAAGCAATATGCCGCGGTCCGGAACCTTTTTTTGTGTCGAATTCCCCGATCTTTTCCAAAGGCTGATCTGCTGAAGCGTGATATCTGAAAATATAGATTTTATCCAGCCCAAGATCTGTTGCCACTACATATTGATGATTTTGTGAAAACTGTACCTGATGAATATGCGACTTTTCCTGGCGTTCCGGGTGATGGCCCAGGCCCTGGAACGTTATATTCTGGATCACTTCGGACATTTTAGAATTATCAATTCTTTTGAAAACATTGATGCTACCTCCGGAATAATTTGCGACGATGATATTATTTTTGTCCGTGATGATGAAACAAGGATCTTCTCCCTTAGTCGCTTTTTCATCTGTTCTGGTCAATTTTCCGGAAGATCCTTCGAATCTAAAAGCTGTCACAGTGCTTTTATCGCCATTCTCGTTGACGGCGAAAAGGTGTTTTTTGTCCGGGCTAAGGCTTACGAAACTCGGATTGATGATGTTTTCTGTGTTGGATTTAAGATTATAATCAAAGGTATTCTCATCAAAGTCAAAAACATAGATACCGCCGCTGTTGCAATCTTTGCTGTTGGTATAAGTCCCGACGATGATCGTATTCTGTGCAGATAAACTGGCCATAAATAATATTGTAATTACAAAACTCTTCCGTAGACGGAATCCTATTTTTGCGCTTATAGTCATGTCTGTTGCTTAAAAAACGCGTGAATGTATTACAATAAAAATTAAGCCAAAGGTCTTTTATGATTTATTAACTTAATTTTTCTTAAAAATGTCAATGTGTTTGCTGTTAAGATTGGCTTATATTAACTTTGTGAAAATTCATTAAAATGACATGGAAAGAAGTATTGCAGCCGATAAAAGAAAGTGATTATTTCAAACAGCTTTGGGATCAGGTTAAGATCCAGTACAACTCTAACAAATGTTTTCCGCCAAAGGCAGAAATATTCCGCGCATTGGAACTTACAGAATTCGACGATGTAGAAGTGGTCATTCTTGGACAGGATCCGTATCATAACGATGGCCAGGCGAATGGACTTTGTTTCTCGGTGAGGGAAAATGTCACCGCGCCGCCGTCGCTTAAAAATATTTTCATTGAATTGAAGGAAGATCTGGGCATCAGCAGGAGCAGCAAGGATTTGGAAGACTGGGCGAAACAAGGCGTTTTACTTCTGAACGCAACATTGACCGTAAAAGCGCACGAGCCGAATTCCCACAAAAATCTTGGTTGGGAAGTTTTCACCGATCACATCATCAAAGCTATTTCCGATAAAAAGGAAAACGTAGTATTTGTCCTTTGGGGCGCTTTTGCACAGAAAAAGGCGGCGCTGATAGACCAAAGAAAACATCACATCATTATTTCGGCGCACCCTTCACCATTTTCTGTTTACCGCGGGTTTTTTGGAAGCAAACCATTTTCCAAAATCAATGATTATCTTCAGCAGAGAGGGAAAAAACCAATTATCTGGGGATGATAGCAGGAATTCTGATCATCAATTAAAAAAAAGGTTTCAACATTTTCTGACTGTTGAAACCTATTGATTTGATGGCTGTAATTTATATCAACTCAGTTTAGCATTTACACAAAGATTTATCAATGAAACCGTCTTATTCTCATCTAAGTGTTTTTTTATGACTGATATCTTAGTTCTGCATAAAAACTAAATGATTGAATAATTATTATTGTTTCTGATATTTCAGCACGATAATTTCCGGTTCTTGATTTCCGCCGGGATATGGTTTGAGATCTTCCAGGCTAATATTATATCCTCCAAAAAGTACATTTCTTTTGACATTTTTGGGCTCAAAATCCCGTGTTGCCAGTTCTACCGTCTTTGTCTCGGCGCCATTGACCAATTTTAAGTCTACAACCGCAATGCCTTCCCATACGCAGGTGACATCTACCGGGCAGCGACTCTCTTCTGCCACGCGGGAAAAAGAGACTTTGACTTTAGAGTCCGGCAGCGTAATGGTTTTATTGATGCCAATTGTCATCATCCCATTTTTCTGCACATCGTTTTGCGCTTTAGTTTTACAGTTGGTCAGCATAAAAATGGCCGGAGCCATGAGAAATAATTTATAGTTCATTGTTATAGAGTTTAAAGTTTAAAAGAAAATATAATAACCCACCACCAGCAGCATCGCTAGACCTACCATCATATTAAATCCTGTGCCGTAGAGGAATCCTATCAGCGCACCTTTAGTAGAGTTGAGCGCTTTACGGACATCAGTGGCATTATGAAGCAATTCACCCAAAAAAACACCCAACAGCATTCCGATCAAAAAACCAAGCGGAATTGGTATGAAAATCAAGCCGACTATGGTGCCAATAAAAGAGCCAATGCTTCCGTAGCGTGTGCCGCCATATTTTTTATTGGTCTTGGCTGGAATCACATAGTTGAGAACTGTTGAGATAATCGTCAGAATTACAAAAATCCAGACGTAAAGCATTGGCATACTATTTTCAGTCCCGAATTTCCAGATCAGAAGCCCGCAGATGCTGAGGAGCAATCCCGGGAGAATCGGAAGAAAAGTTCCCAGAAAGCCTATGACCAATAAAATCAATGCTATAAAATCAATGTAAAGCGGATCCATAATTCAAAAATATTAAAATACAATTTTCAAAAATAAAGCTAACGATTTTTTTATCCTTAAATTTGAAAATTATTCGGTGAGACTTTATGCAAATAAGACACCAATTAATATATCTGAAAGCATTAGTAAAAAATTAATGACGAATGAAAAAAGAAATCAACGATTATAAAGACTTTCTTCAGAGGATCAGTGACGAGATCCATTTTTTTTGTAAGGATTTTTTTCCGGATGATTTTGTACTTGCAGGACAAATAGCGATGAAATTTGCGCTGCTTCTTTTTCTTATATTTTTCCTGATTTTTATCCTGAAAACGATCATCAATATCGTTTTTAAATTTTTCTTTGATAAAGAGAAATATCCGGTGATGAAGTCCATATACAAAGCTAAAGTTACTAATTCCGTAGCCAATATTCTTGGAATCGGGCTGGGACATTATGCGCTCTTTTCGATTTTCTACAGGCATCCAAAAAGTTTTGTTTTTCTTGAAAGACTTATAGGTTTTCTGGTGGTTTTAGCTGTGGCGAATATGGCTTTTCGGTTTATAAAAGTATTGCAGAATTATTACCTTATTCAGCAGGATTATTATAAAATAATTGCCATCAATTCTATTTCCCAGACGGTCCGGATTTTTGGGATGTTCATTTTCAGTGTTATCGCTATTTGCGTAATTTTCGGTATCAGCAGCACGACGGTTTTGGGAAGCCTTGGAGCTATAACGGCCGTAATTGTTCTGGTTTTCAGGGATACGATTTTGGGTTTTGTTACAGGGATTCACGTGGCTACTTCCAAGAATCTGAAAGTTGGTGACTGGGTCGCCATTCCCAAATACTCCATTGAGGGAAATATTGAGGGCATCGATTTGCTGACCACCAAAATCAGGAACTTTGATAAAACCTTATCCACAATTCCTACTTATGATCTGCTGACCACCGAAATCAAAAATATGCAGGTGATGTCCGAAACCAACACACGCCGGATTAAGAAATCGATTGTTTTCAATATCAAGTCCTTCAAATTTCTGGACGACCAGCTGTTTAACGAATTGCTGAAGATTAACCTCATTCATGATTATCTTCTAGAAAAGAGAAAGGAAATAGACAGGGAAAAATCAACACTACCTAATGCCGATGAAATTATTAATGGTAAGCAGCTCACCAACATTGGTACGTTCCGGATGTATGCGATGAATTACCTGCTGAGTAATCCGAACATCGACCAAAGCGGAACCGTTATGGTAAGGCAGATGGAAATTACGCCGCAGGGTCTTCCGCTGGAACTGTATTGTTTTGCGAATGATTCCAAATGGGAACATTTTGAGCAAATTCAAGCTGATATATTTGACCATCTTTTGGTCGCATCCAAAGAATTTGACCTGGAGATTATGCAGGTACATAAAATATAAAAATAAACAGTTGACGGTTGTTTGTTGTTAGTCGATTGTAAAAACTGACAGCCAAAAACCAAAAACCAAAAACCAATTAAATGACTAAACTAAGTGTCAATATTAATAAAATCGCAACCCTGAGAAATGCCCGTGGCGGCGATGTTCCGAGTGTAACGCAGGTCGCTGCGGATCTGGAAAGATTCGGCGCGCAGGGAATCACCATCCATCCGAGGCCGGACGAAAGGCACATCACAAGAAAAGATGTTTATGATCTGAAACCTTTGGTGAAAACCGAATTTAACATCGAGGGAAATCCGCATCGCCCGTTTATAGATATGGTTTTGGAGGTAAAACCCGAGCAAGTAACCCTGGTTCCTGATGCCGATGATGCAATTACTTCCAACGCCGGCTGGGATTGCGAAAAGAATCTTGATTTTTTGAAATCTGTTATTTCCGAATTTAAAAATGCCGGAATCCGGACATCGATTTTCCTCGACCCCAATCCGGAAATGGTGAAATTTGCAGCCGAAACCGGAACAGATAGAATAGAGCTGTACACGGAAGCATACGCCAAACATTATGATGATGATAAAGAATCGGCAATAGAAGCTTATGTTAAGACTGCAGTTGCTGCCACTGAATATGGATTAGGGATCAACGCCGGACACGATTTATCATTAGACAATTTGAAATATTTCGCAGATCACATCCCGAATCTTCTGGAAGTGTCCATTGGTCACGCCTTGATTTCCGAAGCATTGTATCTGGGATTGGAAAATACGGTTCAGGCATATCTGAAGCGATTAGCGAAGTGGTAAAATATTTAAGATCAATGGAAATTTTACATTCAAAAATATACGGAGAGGATAGAACAGAAATGCCACTTTTAGTTTTCCACGGTCTGTTCGGGATGCTGGATAACTGGGGCAGTTTCGGGAAAGAATTTGGAGAACTAATGCCGACACATTTGCTGGATTTGAGAAATCACGGACGCAGTTTTCATTCGGAATCTATGACACACGATGACTTGGCCAATGATATCTTGAATTATCTTGATGCGCATAACATTCAAAAAGCCAATTTGTTAGGACATTCTTTAGGAGGTAAAGCGGTAATGCAGTTTGCCATTAATTTTCCGGAACGGTTGGAAAAACTGATTATTGTTGATATTTCTCCAAAAGCTTATCCGCCACATCATCAGGGAATTATTAAAGCTTTACAGTCAGTTGATTTTAACAAAGTAGAATCCAGACAGGATGTTGAAAAAGTATTAGGCGAATATATTCACGAGAAGTTTGTGATTCAGTTCCTGATGAAAAATCTGTATTGGACCGATGATAAAAAACTGGCGTGGAGATTTAATCTCGATACTCTGGCAGAGCATTATACGGAATTTGTTTCCAATGCCATAAAGTTTGGCGTTTTTAATGGTCTGACTTTATTCATTGCCGGCGCCAATTCCAATTATATCCTGCCTCAGGACGAATTTCTCATCAAGCAGCAGTTCCCGAAAGCAAGAATTATCGAGATCAAAAATGCAGAACATTGGGTCCAGGCCAACAATCCTTTGGATTTTAATGCAGCCGTAAAAGATTTTCTTCTGAATTAAATTATCTTTGCCAAATCTACAATGAGAAAGCACCAGGAAACCATTTACAAAATCATTTTGATTTTTTCAGCCATCATCAATCTATTTTTGATCGTATTGATGTTTCTGGTGTTCCGGGATTCATCTGCCGATGTAGGAGAGAGATTGTTTTTCCTGAAAGGGAAAAGTTTTTGGTTCTTCAACGGAATTGTACTGGCATATTCGTTAGCAAATATGATTTTCGTTATCAGATTTCTAAAATTAAAAAAATAAAATCCATGATTCTGGTAACAGGCGCCACAGGTATTCTTGGCAGAGTGATCGTTCTTGAACTTTTGAAGCAGGGCAGGGAAGTCCGCGCTACAAAGCGTATGTCCAGCAATCTGCAGGAAGTTCGTCATTCTTTTGGGTTTTACACGGATCGACCTGAATTTTATTTTGACCAGATCCAGTGGAAAGATGTAGATTTTGAAGATATTAATTCCATTACGCTTGCTTTGGAAGATGTTGAAGAAGTATATCATTGCGCTGCGATGGTGAGCTTTAATCCGAAAGATGATAAACTGATGGAAAAAACCAATGTGGAAGGCACCAAAAATCTGCTGTACGCAGTTGAAAATTCATCCGTTAAGAAATTTCTTTTTGTGAGTTCTGTCGCTGTTCTGGATGGTTTTAATGAAGAAGGCTGGATGGATGAGAACTCTGATTTTAATCCCAAACTAGACCATTCCGGCTACGCAATTTCCAAGCATCTTTCTGAAATGGAAGTCTGGCGCGCTTCTGCCGAAGGACTTAAAACCGTTATCATCAATCCCGGCGTAATTATCGGATCCGGAAACTGGGGAAGCAGTAGCGGCGATTTGTTTTCGAAATCAGCCTATCCATTTACATACGAGGGCAGTACCGCATTTGTCGATGTTCGCGATGTCGCAAAAATCGCCATCGAACTGATGCGCCGGAATGTATTTGGAGAGCGTTTTATAGTTATTTCGGAAAATTCTAAATTCCGGTTAATCTCGGATAAAGTCCGGAGAGCATTAGGGAAAAAGCATGCGAAACCTTTGTCAGAAGCTATTCTGAGGATACTCCCGCTCCTATCTGTGTTCGGTTTTATTTTTCCGATATTAAGCTTGCTAAGGAAACGTTCACTGGATACACTTAAAAACGATTCCCGAATTTCAAATCATAAAATAAAAAAACTGCTTAATTTTCAATTCATATCCACTGCGCACAGTGTCGATTTTCATCTCAAAAACTACCTTTCTGATAGGAAATAGAACTTTGGCTTTTCGATATAATAGATTGCCCAGTTCTGAGGAAATTAGTATTTTTACGAACCTTTTTTAGTAAAAATCTAATTCAAAGTTTATAAATGAACACACAGCAATTCGTAAACCGCCACATCAGCCTGAATGAAGCTGACAAAGCGGAAATGCTAAACAAAATCGGGGTCAGCAGTATTGAAGAATTAATCTCACAAACCATTCCGGACAGTATCAGGTTAGAAAAGGATTTGGAACTTTCGGAGGCTTTGTCGGAGTATGAGATGTTGCTTCACTCCAAGGAATTGGCCGCTAAAAATGTCGATTTTGACACCTACATCGGATTTGGCTACAACAACACTATTCTTCCTTCGCCGATCCAGAGAAATATTCTGGAAAATCCTAGCTGGTACACTGCTTACACGCCTTATCAGGCCGAGATTGCTCAGGGAAGACTGGAAGCGCTCCTTAATTTCCAGACCGTCGTCTGTGATTTGACGGGTTTTCCCATGGCTAATGCCTCATTACTGGACGAATCCACAGCCGCTGCAGAAGCGATGCACATGTTCTTCAACAACAGAACAAAGGAGCAGAAGAAAAACAATGCCATCAAATTTTTCGTTTCAGATTTAGTGTTGCCGCAGACCATTTCTGTGCTTAAAACTAAGGCGGAAGGTCTTGGTATCGATATTATTGTAGGAAACCATGCCACACACCAGTTCAATAATTCCTACTATGGTGTCCTGCTTCAATATCCGGGAAAAAACGGAATTGTTCTGGATTATACCGATTTTATCGCTGAAGTTAAGAATTTTGACTTACAGGTAGTCGTAGCCTGCGACCCAATGGCTTTGGTAAAACTAAAGTCACCAGCCACAATGGGCGCAGACTGTGCCGTTGGTACAACACAAAGATTTGGTATTCCTATCGGTTATGGAGGTCCTCATGCTGCTTTCTTTGCCTGTAAAGAAGATTATAAAAGGGATATTCCCGGTAGAATTATCGGTGTTTCTCAGGATATGTACGGGAAACGTGCACTGAGAATGGCATTGCAAACCAGAGAGCAACACATCAAAAGAGAACGAGCAACATCCAACATTTGTACTGCGCAGGTTCTTCTGGCGGTGATGGCAGGAATGTATGCGGTATACCACGGTCCTAAAGGTCTTAACTTTATTGCCGATCAAATCCATTATAAAACCAATGCTCTGGCCGATGCTCTGCGGATCTTAGGTTATGACATTGTAGATGAACCGGTTTTCGACACCGTTAAATTCAGACTTCATGAAGAGGAGAAAACTTCTCTTAGAATGAAAATGAGAGATCAGAAAATCAATCTGAATTATTTCTCGCAAGGTATTGTAAGCCTTTCGATTAATGAAACGACAACGGTAGAGAAACTTAACAAATTGGTGGAAGCTTTTGCGCAGTTCAAAGCGAAACAAGGCTACAAAGTCGTTCTGAAAGAGGAATATTCCATTCCGGAAGAATTGTTGAGAACCGATGAAATTCTGAAAGAAGAAGTCTTCAACAAATATCATACAGAGACTGAGCTGATGCGTTATATCAAACGCCTAGAAAGAAAAGATCTGTCCCTTACGCACTCTATGATTTCGTTAGGATCTTGCACCATGAAACTGAATGCAGCCACGCAAATGATTCCATTGTCTTGGGCAGAATGGGGAAGCATCCATCCTTTTATCCCGACTGAGCAGGCTGGCGGTTATCAGGAAATGATCAAGCAATTAGAAAAGGATTTGGCAGAGATTACAGGTTTTGCCGGAACCTCGCTTCAGCCTAATTCCGGTGCTCAAGGAGAGTACGCAGGTCTTATGGTCATCAGAGAATATCACAAAAACAGAGGAGAAGGTCATAGGAATATTGTTTTGATTCCACAATCCGCACACGGAACCAATCCTGCTTCCGCAGCTATGGCAGGAATGAAGATCGTGGTGGTGAAAAATCTTGAAAACGGCGAAATTGATTTTGAGGATTTTAAAGCCAAAACCGAACAGCATTCCGAAAATCTTTCTGCGGTAATGATCACTTATCCTTCCACATACGGATTCTTTGATGCCAATATTAAGGAAATTACGAAACTGACGCACGAGCATGGCGGACAAGTCTACATGGATGGCGCAAATATGAATGCCCAGGTCGGATACACTAGTCCGGGAAATATCGGCGCAGACGTATGTCACCTAAATCTTCACAAAACGTTTGCCATTCCGCACGGCGGCGGAGGTCCTGGCGTAGGTCCTATCTGTGTTGCAGAGCACTTGGTGCCTTTTCTTCCAACCAATGCGAATATTCCTATAGGAACAAAAGATGCTATTGAAGGTATCTCCGCAGCGCCATACGGTTCCGGATTAATTCTGAATATTTCTTATGCTTATATCAAAATGCTTGGAACTGATGGATTGAAAAAAGCAACTGAATATGCGATTCTCAACGCTAATTATCTGAAAGAACTTCTGGCGGAACATTTCCCAATTCTTTATGCCAATGCAAACGGAAGAGTGGCACACGAGTGTATTGTAGATTTCCGTCAATTCAAATCTTTAGGAATTGAAGTGGCCGATGTTGCAAAGCGTCTGATGGATTACGGTTTCCATGCTCCAACGGTTAGTTTCCCGGTTGCGGGAACACTGATGATAGAGCCCACGGAATCTGAGAGCAAAGAAGAAATCGAACGATTTGCTGAAGCATTAATCAATATCAAAAAAGAAATTGAAGAAATCGCCAATGGCGAAGCGGATTCTGCAAATAATGTACTGAAAAATGCGCCGCATACGGAACAGCTGGTGATTTCTGACAACTGGGACAAGCCATACGGCAGGGAAAAGGCAGCTTATCCGTTAGATTGGGTCAGAACGCACAAGTTCTTTGCAACCGTAGCAAGAGTAGACGAAGCTTATGGCGACAGAAACCTGGTATGTACTTGCGAACCCATCGAAGCATATATGTAACTCAGGGATAAAACTTAAATGATAAAAACCTCTCAAAATTAATTTGGGAGGTTTTTTTATGAAAATATTAACATATATTTTTTTGATTACGAGGACGTTGCAGATGAAAATTATTGAAGTGTTATGTTTTGAATAATTCTAAAAAATAACAGGATATAATTATTGGTACAGTAATTGAATAATGGAAGGCATCTTAACCAATAATATTAATTATTAGGGATAGATAGTATAATTTTTCTTGATTATACTTTTGCACGTAAAACAATTAAAATTTATTATTTTTATGAAATCAAAATTAACAGTTTTGTCACTGGCCTTGCTATGCCCGGCCGTGATGTTCTCACAGGAAATGACTCAGACGACGGCTACGTCTACACAAACCTCAATGCTGGAAACTGTTCCGAGCTATAACAGCTGGTCATTATCTTTCGGTGGTGGTATCCCGTTAATGCAGCACGCAGATTTGAGATCCATCCAAAATGATAATACATTAATTGGATATTCCGCTTACTTCAGTATTGATAAAGCAATTTCCCACACTTTCGGACTGAGAGTCCAGTATGACCGTGGCGAGATCAGACAAGGTTATTTCAACACAAAAGATGCAGCTCCGGCTAACGCAGCAGCTAATCTTCAGGTGGCGGGAAGAACTCAGTATGATGGAATCTCATTGCTGGGAGACATCAATCTTTCCAACCTCTTGAGAAGAGTAGACAGAAAAAATGATTTCAGATGGGCGCTTCACGCTTACGGTGGTGTAGGTCTATTGGCTTACAGAGCGTATCAGAAAGATGAGTTCGGACAAAGACTGATGACAGAAAGAAAACCTTTCAAATTCAATTCTATGTTTGGTCAGGCTGGTGCAGGTCTTAAATATAAGATCAGTAACAGAGTTGATATTGAAGGTAGATTGATGTACGTAGTTACCGGTGATGATCAGTTTGATGGCGGCGGCGATCAGTACAGCGCAGTTAACAGAATTACAAACAAAACTTCTGATAATTTCTTTAATGCAACTCTTGGTCTGTCTATCAACCTTGGAAAAAATGCTAATCACATCATGTGGGTAGATCCGTTGAAAGACATCTATACTAAACTTGACGAGCTGAATACAAAAATCGATAACTTCGAAGTTTGTAAAGCTGGAGATAAAGATAATGACGGCGTTTGCGACGATTGGGACAGACAGCTTGATACACCTGCCGGAGCAAGAGTAGACGGTGCCGGTGTAGCACTTGATGTGGATATGGATGGCGTTATAGACCTTTATGACAAATGTGTAACGGTTCCGGGACCTGTAGAAAACGAGGGTTGCCCAACTAATACTACGAATGGTGCGGTGACTGCTGATGAAACTGCTTTGCAAGGTGTAGAATTTGATCTGAATTCAGATAGAATTCTTCCTAACAATACACCAATTTTGAACAGCGCTATAAGTTACATCAATTCTACAAACGGTACCTATACTGTGGTAGGTGCTACGGATACAAGAGGTACTGCAGAATATAACCAGGGACTTTCTGAAAGAAGAGCTAACAATGTAAAACAATACTTGGTTTCTAATGGCGCTGATGCTGCAAAAATTCAGGCTGTAGGAAAAGGTAAGTTTGACTTGAAATATCCTGAATGTGATCCTGCTTCCAAATGTCCGGAATGGAAAAACAGAGCAAATAGAAGAGTGTATTTTGAGGCAAAATAAATATTAACTTTCTATTGAGAAGACCACCATTACCGGTGGTCTTTTTGTTTTCCGTTTTACCAGATCAAATACTTTTCACCATCTTTGTAAAAATTAGTCATAACAATGCAGGCATTACTTTTAGAAGACGACGCAGTTTTATCTTCCGAGATTGCGCTTTTCCTGGAATCAAAATCGATCAGAACCGACAGAGCAGAAGACGGAGAAATATTCCTGGAGCTGTTTACCAAAAGATCTTACGATATCTTCCTGCTGGACATCAACGTACCGAAAATCAACGGACTGGAAATCTGTAATACCATCCGGGAGACCAATTCGGATACTCCAATCATCATTATCTCCGCATACGACGGAATCGAGGAAAAGAAAGAAGCGTTTCTTAGAGCTGCGGACGATTATCTTGTAAAACCATTTCTACTGGAAGAGTTATTCCTCAGAATCAATTCGCAGATGAGAAGAATGACGCCCAAAACCGAGGAAAAGGAAAAAATCGTGATTGAGGATCTGGAGATATATCCTGAAGACAGCAAAGTTTTCCGTTCCGGCGAGGAAATTAATCTTACCGTAAAGGAGTTTCAGTTGCTGGTACTATTGGCAAGAGCAAATGGGAGAACGCTTTCAAAACAATATATTTCCGATGAAGTTTGGAAAAACCAATTCCAGTCTACCAACAATGCTATCGAGGTTTATATTAATTTTCTCAGAAAAAAAATCGATAAAAATTTCAAGACCAAACTCATCCATACCAGACCAGGCTTCGGATATTATCTCAGTCCACTGTAGGAGTTTTAGAGTTGTAGCGTACGAGAGTTTTAGAATTTAAGGATTGAAAAATAGTAAACTCTTTCTCCGACATTCATCATCCATCATCCAACATCCAACATCAACCTATGTCACTGAAACGAAAAATCGCACTTAGTCTAAGCATTGCATTCTCCCTGATTTTTGGGGTGATGATGTTCGTGATTTACATTTCATTCAATGATTTCAGGAGAGACGAGTTCAAAGTCAGATTTCAGAAGCGTCTTGTTTTCACTGTTAATTTTATAGAAAAAGCCAAAGATTTTGAAAGGGAAGCGCCTTTGTTTTTTGATGAAAATTCTGATAACGTTTTGCTCAACGAAAATATTATTATCCTGAATGGTGACAAGGAATTGGTATACAGTACATTGAAAGACAAAAAAGTTACGTGGGACAACAGGCTTCTGGATAAACTGGATCGTGAAAAAACAGTCTATGAAGAAAAAACACAGCCGGAAATTTATGCAGCACTGCGGAATATCAAAGGCGAAAACTATTATATTCTGACCAGCGCACAGGACGTTACCGGTGAGTCGAAACTGGCTTTCCTACGCTACACCTTAATTTTTTCGTACATTATCAGTGTTCTACTCATCTGGTTTTTCAGTTATTATCTGGTTTCCAAATTTCTGCAGCCCCTGGAAATCCTTAAAACTAAAATATCCGATACCAGCGCGCATCAGCTGATCACAGACGTTATCCTGAAAGACAGCGAAGATGAGATCGGTGTGCTTGCGAAATCTTTTAACAGAATGACCGTCCGGCTGGATGACGTTTTCCAGTCGCAGAAAGATTTCAATTCCAGTGCAGCGCACGAAATGCGTACACCGCTCACCAGGATGGCATTCCAGCTGGAAAATCTGATCCAACTGGAAAATCATTCATCCAAAACACAGTCTACCCTTCAACAGATGTTGCAGGATGTGTACCAATTGTCGGATTTGACTAAATCACTGTTGCTGCTGTCAAAATTCGACAAAGAAGGCATCACCACCATGTATGAAGAAGTGCGTATCGACGAAGTGGTTTTCGACGCTTTCGAAACCGTTTACCGCAATTTCCCGGACTTCAAAATGGACTTCCAGATCGATGAGAAGAGTGTGGAAGATGCCTTGCTCACGGTGAAAGGTGTGAAATCTCTGCTGGAAATTACATTCATCAATCTGTTCAAGAACGCAGCCATTTACTCAGACAATCAGGAAGTTGATATTACGATTACCGAAACCGATTTCAGGATCATTGTCAATATTTTCTCCCGTGGAAAAACGATTCCTTTGGAGGAACGTGACAAGCTTTTTGATGCATTTATGCGTGGCAGCAATTCCCATAACAAAACCGGCTCAGGCTTAGGTCTTCGGATTGTAAAACGAATTCTGGAGTACCATAAGGCAGAGATTTCTTATACATCAGCCAGTGAGAACGAGAATCTTTTCACAGTGATTTTCAATAAGTAAATAATTATTTGGGCAGCTATTTCCGCCTTCCGTTCCCGCTTTTTTCTGTCATTGCGAACGACGTGAAACCATCTGTTGAACTTTAGCACAAATCGCAATAACAGAAAAAGAGCTGCACTCAAGTCGGGCTGCAGATCCTTCATAAAAAGAAAATCAGTAATATAAAAACAAGTTGGTCAGCACGGAGGAATCTCAGCAGTCTGGATTCTTTCAGAAAGACAAAACATGCACAAAAGTCTTTCATCTATCCATCTATTATCTATCCGTCTATTATCTATCTGTCTCCCATCTTAAATCACAATTAAGTTTTTTTTAAGCTGCATTTAAGTCCATTTTAATCTCGAAAAACCACTTTTGCAAAACCAAAACGAGATAAGAATGAACAAAATCACTACGCTGGTGTTATCCGTTTCGGCATTTGTTTGTCTTTCCGGGCAGCAGCAGATGTCTCTTCAGGACTGCGAACTGGCTTTTCAAAAAAACAATCTCCAACTCCTTGCTGCACAATACAATATCAGTATGGCCGATGCAGAAATCATGCAGGCGAAGATTTGGGAACTTCCTCAGGTGGAAGGTTATGTGAATGCTATCAATCCTCAGGATCGTCGGGTTTTTGACGTCAGCCGTGCCAAGGGTGTAGAAATCACACAGCTGATTTACCTCGGTGGAAAGAAAAAAAACGAAATTCAGTTTGCCAAATCCAATAAAGAACTTTCACAGCTTCAGTTTAACCAGTTGTTGGTAGATCTCCGCTCGCAACTTCGTGAGACTTATTTCAGTCTGGTGTATGAGCAGAAAAAGCAGACCAGTATAGATAATCAGCTGAAATATATGAATGATCTGCTGGCAGCTTACAAGGTGCAGACGGATAAAGGCAATATTTCCCTCAAAGATTATGTCAGATTGCAGAGCATCGTGATTCAGCTCAATAATGACAGAATCGACATCAACAATAATATTCTTGCTCTTCAGCAGACCATGAAGGTGCTGACCGGTCAGCATGAAAAAATTCTGCCTGAAATGCCAAAGCCGGAAGAAAACGAAATCCTGATTGCGCAGCCTTTCGGAGATTTAAATGTTCTTCAGGAAAAAGCATTGCAAAACAATGCCGATTATCTTTACAATGTCCGCCTGATAGACAATAGTAAACTCTATGCCCAGTGGCAAAAGTCGCTGAACACGCCGGATCTTACACTGGGTGCCGAGTACGACCAGGCTTCCGGAACCTTCAATAATGAGGTCAATCTCAAAATCGGGATCCCGATTCCGCTCTGGAAAGTCAATAAAGGGAATGTTGAAAAAGCCAAATATGCCATTCAGCAAAACGAAAAGAACTCAGAATATCAAAAACTGAATCTCGAAACTCAGATAGAATCAGCTTACCAGACCTGGAAAAACCAGTACGATCAATATTTTGAATTAAAACCTGTAGATCTGGAAAACCTGGAAACCGTGTACAATGGCATCCTGAAAAACTTCCGAAACGGTAATGTAAGCCTTATAGACTTCACAGACTTTATGGAAAGCTACAGACAGACCGTTTTGCAGGTTTATGAGATGAAAAAACAGATCATGATTTCCGCAGAGCAGCTTAATCAGTTAGTACAAACCAAAATCTTTTATTAATGCCAATGCCACTTCAAATGAAAAAAATATTAATTCCTATGATCCTTTCCGCAGTGCTTTGCTCCTGTGAGAAGCAGGAAGAAGCCAAGCCGGAAGAATCCAAAGGTTTTGAACTGAGCCAGACTATGCTGAAAACAACCACGTTTGCAGAAGTACAGAAAAAATTCATTGAGGACGAGTACAGTTTCTACGGGAAGATCTCTGCCGACAAAAACCAGTACATCGACATTTTTCCGTTGGTCGGTGGGAATGTTTTGAGCGTTAATGTAGAGTTGGGCGATTATGTGCATAAAGGTCAGGTGCTTGCCACCATCAGAAGTACCGAACTTGCAGAAGTGCAGAAAGATGTGAGCGATGCCAAAACAGATCTCACCGTTGCAGAAAACAACTTGCGCGTTGCCCGGGAAATGTACGCCGGTAAACTCAATACCGAGAAAGATGTTCTGGAAGCAGAAAGTGAAGTCAAAAAAGCCAAAGACGCACTTCGCCGTTCCAATGATGTGAGTACCGTCTACAACGTGAAGCGTGGCAATATCTACAGCGTTATTTCGCCGATCAACGGGTACATCGTGCATAAAGACATCAATAAAGACATGGAACTGAGAAGCGACCGCAGCGAAAATATTTTTGATGTTGCCAATACACGGAATGTCTGGGCCATCATGAATGTGAACGAAGCAGACATCGATAAGATCAACCTTGGCATGAAGGCTCAGGTTTCCACATTGTCTTATCCGGACAAGGTGTTTTATGGCAAGATCGACAAGATCTTTAAAATCATTGATCCGGACACCAATGCCATGCAGGCCAGGGTAGTGCTGGACAATTCGCAGGGACTGCTCATCCCGGAAAGCAAGGCCACCATCCGCATTTCATCTGCAGAAAATACTACTGCGCTGGCCGTGCCGTCCAAAGCGGTAATCTTTGATGACAACCGCTACTTCGTGGTGGTGTACAAGTCGCCGACAGATATTAAGGTCAAGGAAATCAAAATCCTGAAACAGAACACCGAAACCACGTATGTTTCCGAAGGTGTCACCGAAGGCGAAAGCATTGTCACTAATAATCAATTGCTGATTTACCGCTCTCTGAATAACTAAAATCCGGGCGTGCCTTTGTCTCGTCCTGGAGGACGAGACAAAGGGATCGGTCTGCGGTCAGTCGCTTTCCCAACAACCTTGGAAGGTTTCCGGGAAGAGCTCCGACAATGCCCTCCGCCCTCACGCATCTGCAATTCAATCCCTTAAGTCTTTGCGAAGTATTACATCTTTGTGAAGGTAATAAACACATAGTTTGTCAAAAAAAACTTTGCAGACTTTCTTTAAAAAATGGATTGCAGTAAAATCATAAAACAAACGTATGAACAAATTCATCAAAAATATCATAGCATTCTCGCTCAAGAATAAAGCTTTCACCTTCATTTGGGTTGCCATTCTGGCGGTTGCGGGATTCATCAGCTTCAAGAATATGCCGATTGAAGCCTTTCCTGATGTGACTAATACGCAGATTGTCATCATTACCCAATGGAACGGGCGAAGTGCCGAAGAAGTAGAACGTTTTGTCACTACACCTATAGAGCTGGCCATGAGTCCGGTTCAGAAAAAGACCAGTGTCCGAAGTACCACAATGTTTGGTCTTTCCATTGTCAAGATTTTATTCGAGGATGGTGTGGATGACATCTTTGCCAGGAATATGGTCAATAACCAGCTTAGAACCGTCAGTCTCCCCGAAGACATAGACCCCGAAGTGCAGCCGCCTTACGGACCAACCGGAGAGATATTCCGTTACACCCTGGAAAGTAAAGACAGGGATTCCCGGGATTTACTCACCCTGCAAACTTGGGTGGTAGACAGAGCGCTGAGGAGTGTTCCCGGCGTAGCAGATGTCAACGTTTTCGGAGGTCAGGACAAAGTTTTTGAGCTCAGCATAGATCCACGGAAATTAGATAAGTACAATCTCACCCCTTCGGAAGTTTTGGAAGCCGTCTCCAACAGTAACCTGAATGTGGGCGGCGACGTGATTGAGAAAAGCGGTCAGGCTTATGTGGTTCGTGGAATCGGATTGGTCAAATCCATTTCAGATATCGAGAACATCACCGTACACAGCGACGGTGGCAACCCGATTTTGGTTAAAAATCTCGCAGATGTGCACCAAGGTTCTTTACCAAGAGTTGGCCAGGCTTCACTGAACAACGATCCCGATACTGTAGAAGGCATTGTCGTGATGCGCAAAGGGGAAAATGCGCAGGAAGTGCTGCTGGCTGTGAAAGCTAAAATAGATGAGCTCAACAATAAGATTCTTCCGAAAGATGTAAAGATGAAAACCTTCTACGACCGCCAGAATCTGATGGACTTCACAACCAAAACGGTCATGCATAACCTGCTGGAAGGAATCATTCTGGTAACTGTGATTGTCCTCATTTTTATGGCAGACTGGCGCACAACGCTTATTGTTTCCATCATCATTCCATTATCGCTATTATTTGCATTTTTCTGTCTCAGAATGGCGGGAATGAGCGCTAATTTACTGTCTTTGGGAGCAGTTGATTTCGGGATTATCATAGACGGCGCCGTGGTAATGGTAGAAGGATTATTCGTGATGCTGGACCATAAGGCTCATAAGTACGGCATGGAACGCTTCAACAAAATGGCGAAAGCCGGCTGGATCAAGCAGACCGGAACTGGATTGGGTAAAGCGATTTTCTTCTCTAAGCTCATAATCATCACCTCACTCTTGCCGATATTTTCTTTCCAGAAAGTAGAGGGGAAGATGTTCTCGCCATTGGCGTTTACATTAGGTTTTGCTCTACTTGGCGCATTGATATTTACCCTGACCTTGGTGCCGGTGATGTCGCATTTGTTATTGAAAAAGAATGTCCGGGAAAAGAACAATCCATTCGTCAACTTCTGGGACCGGAGCGTGATGAAAGGATTCAATTTTACCTTTAGAAATAAGAAAATCAGCTTATTGGTTTCCACCATCGTGTTAGCCATTACTTTATTCTCGGCCAAATTTCTAGGTACTGAATTTTTACCACAACTGAATGAAGGTTCGCTCTGGATTACGGCGGAGATGCCGATGAGTTCGTCGCTTAAAGAATCTCTGAAAACAGCTGACATTCTCAAAAAAGACATCATGAGCTTCCCCGAAGTGACAGGCGTCCTGGCGCAGACCGGAAGAAGTAATGACGGAACGGATCCGAACGGTTTTGGATTTGTGCAGTTTGCCGTAAGTCTCAAGCCCAGAGAAGACTGGAGTCGTAAAATCACCTATGACGAACTGGTAGAAGAGATCGACAGTAAACTCAAGAATTACCAGGGCATCACCTTCAACTATTCGCAGCCGATTTCCGATAATGTGGCAGAGGCGGTGGCCGGTTTCAAGGCAGAAAACGGGATTAAGATTTATGGTGATAACCTTCACACTTTGGATCGTCTGGCAGAGGAAATCCTCGTGGCCATCAAGGATGTGGATGGGGTTAAGGAGCCGGGCATTATCAAAAACATTGGTCAGCCGGAGATCAGTGTGGTGCTGGACCGGAATAAAATGGCAGCTTACGGTGTACTGCCATCCGATGCGCAGGCCGTGCTGGAAATGGCATTTGGCGGGAAAACTGCGTCTGAGATGTTTGATGGCGAAAGAAAATTCCCCATCCGCCTGCGCTACGCTCAGGATTACAGAAAGAATGAAGAAGACATCGCCGCACTGATGGTGCCTACACAGGACGGTGCAAAGATCCCGCTGAAAGAGATCAGTACCATTGAAAAGGAAAATGGTGCAGCCTTCATCTACAGGGACGATATCAAACGTTACATCGGCGTCAAGTTTTCTATCCGAGACCGGGATCTGGGCGGCACCATTGCCGATGCGCAGAAGAAGGTTGCCAAAATCAAACTTCCGGACGGCTATTCCATTGGCTGGACCGGTCAGTTTGAAAATCAGCAGCGCGCTACCAAACGCCTGGCACAGGTGGTTCCCATCAGTATTCTCGGGATTTTCTTCCTGCTGTTCATTCTCTTTGGGAATATGAAAGACTCGCTATTGGTGATGGCCAACGTACCTTTTGCCCTCATCGGAGCCATCATTGCGCTGCACCTCACGCACATGAATTTCGGGATTTCCGCAGGCGTCGGGATGATTGCCCTCATTGGGATCTGTATCCAGAACGGGGTGATCCTGATTTCCGAATTTCATCAGAATGTTAAGAACGGTTTATCTCTCGATACATCCATTATGGAAGGCGTGAAAGTGCGAACCAGACCAGTTGTGATGACCGCTCTGATGGCCTCGATCGGACTTCTGCCAGCGGCACTTTCTACAGGAATCGGGTCCGAGTCTCAGAAACCTCTGGCGATTGTGATTATTGGAGGATTGATTACTGCAACAGTTCTTACGCTTCTTATTTTCCCGATTATCTTCTGGATTTTCAATAGAAGAAAGAATGAAGTGATTGATTAACACTTCGAGAGTCTCAGTGTGACAATTCTACTACTAACTGTTAGCTTACGCATTGTCAGGCTGAGGCTCTCGAAGCCATATTGATAAATTGAGTTATAGTTGTTACATTTTTCTCTCTATTATTTGCGTATCTCAAGGATTCTTCCTGAGGAACGTTTTTGTTTACTTTGATTGAATCTCAAAAACGTCCGTATGTTTTGCTAAAAACATCAAGACCTTTTCACTAAAACAACTTGACCTTTTTAGTAAAATATCAAGTTGTTTTTGATGCCATCTGCAAATGTACTATCCATCGGACTTGGCGAAGGGCATTTTTGAGCTTTGAAACAGCTTCGATTTTGCACTAAATTTCATTGGAAATTCTCACTTTCTATCGGGCGAAGCGCACCCCGAGTTGAATGGAAATCCTTTTTGTTTGTGCTCAATTTCTATTGATTCGGAACGTTCTGCAAAAAAGATTGGCAACGGAGCGCGGATAAAGGTGCCCAAACTATTATCTTTGATTTTAAAATTGAATTATGCGAAATTTCACTTTCCTTTTATTACTTCTGATAGGTTTCCTCGGATCTTCCCAAAAGTTTTCTAAGGACGAAAAAGAACTCATCCTGGCGGGAAATGCAAAAACTGCCTTACCGATATATCAGACTGAGGATGAATATCAGCACAAGGTTTTGCTGGCAGAGTCGCAGGAGGTTTCTCCAAAAGACCGGACTTTGCCGGTTTTAATTGACAGGATGAGACTGTCGTTGGCCGCAACCGATGGCGGAGTAGGGATCGCAGCGCCACAAGTGGGCGTAAACAGGCGTGTCATTCTGGTACAGCGCTTTGACAAACCGGATCATCCTGTGGAATATTTTATCAATCCAAAAATCGTCTGGCATTCTGAACTATTGAACAAAGGTCCGGAAGGCGACCTTTCTATAGACAATTTCAGAGAGGCGTTTTACAGAAGTTACAGCATCAGATTAGAATATTATGACCTGGATAACAGGAAGCACGATGAAATGGTGGAAGGCTTTACAGCCGTGATTTTTCAGCATGAGATAGACCATCTTTCCGGAATCCTGATCAGCGATAAATTCGAAAATGAAAAAGGATTGCCGTATAAGGAAATAAAGGTTTATTTAAAAAATAATAAGCCATAAGCCATTCGCCCGCAGCCAACAGCCATTTAGGTCTGGTTTTTGGATAGTTAAATTTAATCTTTAAAATCTTAAACTATGAACTTTATTATCCGTTTGCTGATCACCGCCATTTCAGCATTTTTGCTTAGCAAGATTCTTTCTGGTGTACACTTTGACAGCTTTGGCGCAACCATCATTTTTGCCATTGTGCTGGGCCTTCTGAACCTGATTGTAAAGCCGATACTTTCCATTTTATCATTGCCCATTACTATTCTGACGCTTGGTTTGTTTTCCTTCGTTATTAATGCGCTGATTATAATGCTGGCAGCCAACCTGATGGGAACCATGCAAATAGACGGTTTCTGGTGGGCACTTTTGTTTAGTATTTTGCTATCTCTGGTTACATCGGCATTTACCACGATATTCGAAAGAGATTAGGAATAACAAAAAAGAGTTTCATGGTTTTTGAAACTCTTTTTTTATTTGGGCAAAACCCTCGCCAGTGCTGATGCCACAGCTCGGGTCGGGCTATCCGTTCATATCTTTTTGTTTTGCCACAGGCTAATGTCCACACAAAAACAAAAAGGATAACCACTTCTATCCCTTTTGCAGATTTGCAGTTCCAAGATAAGCGAAGTCAAAAAATAGATTTTTCAACTAATTCTTAACACCTTCAATAAAAGTTTTCCCTTTAGCTTCCCAATCTTCATTTTCAAGAAGAATTTTCACAAAAGCAGTCCCAATGATTCCGCCTTGCGCTTTCTCGGTGACATTTTCAAAATCGGATTTGTTCTTGATTCCAAATCCTATGAAAACCGGATTTTTCAATTGTAATGAAGCCAGTCTGTCCAGGTAATTTTCATTCTTCAAAACGGCATTGTCGTTTCCGGTTGTGGAAGATGAACTCACGGCGTATAAAAACCCTGAACTCAAAGAATCCAGATATTGGATGCGTGTTTCGGAAGTTTCCGGCGTTACCAGAAATGTGAAATTCAGATTATATTTTTTAAGGATTGCTCCATATTGATTTTCAAAAGCGACCGGCGGCAAATCCGGAATAATCAAACCTGAAACACCGACTTCCGCACATTTCTGACAAAAGTTTTCGAATCCAAACTGAATCACCGGATTCAGATAACCCATCAATATTTTTGGAATCGTCACAGAATCTTTGATTTCTGCCAATTGCCCGAACAGTTTTTTGATAGACATTCCGTTTTTCAAAGCCAGAGAATGCGCTTCCTGAATCACAGGACCATCTGCCACCGGGTCTGAATAAGGAATCCCGATTTCCATCATATCCGCTCCCGATTCCTGAATAAGCTTGGCAATTTTTTCAGTATCTTCCAAAGATGGAATCCCTGCTGTGAAATATATGTTTAGTTTTTTCATTTTGTTTAATGTATTAAAGTATTGACGTAAAATGTATTAACGATTGAGAATCATAAATACATTAATACGTTTTACATTTTACAGATTTAAAGATGTTTCAAATACGTTTCCATATCCTTATCGCCACGACCGGAAAGGCAAATCACAACCACATCGTCTTTCTCGAATTTCTTTTTGTCCAGAACAGCCAAAGCGTGTGCGCTTTCCAAAGCCGGAATTATACCTTCGATTTTTGTCAGTTCGAAGGCACATTTCAAAGCTTCATCATCATTGATACTGAAAAATTCTGCCCGATTTGACCTAAAAAGATTGGCGTGCATCGGTCCAATTCCCGGATAATCCAAACCTGCAGAAATAGAATGCGGCTCAATAACTTGTCCGTCTTCGGTCTGCATCACCAGACTTTGACTTCCGTGCAAAATTCCTAAAGTCCCAAGAAAAGTGGTTGCTGCAGATTTACCTGAATCTACGCCTAAACCGCCAGCTTCCGCTGCAATGATTTTCACATTGTCCTCGTTGACAAAATGATAAAAAGTCCCGGCCGCATTACTACCGCCACCCACGCACGCAATGACATAATCCGGATTTTCTCTTCCGATTTTTTCGTTCAGTTGTTCTTTGATTTCCTTTGAAATCACACTTTGAAATCTTGCTACCAAATCCGGAAACGGATGCGGTCCAACCACACTTCCGATAATATAATGCGTGGTGGAAGGATTGTTGATCCAGTCTCTGAGAGCTTCGTTCACAGCGTCTTTCAAAGTTTTGGAACCTGATGTTGCAGGAATTACTGTTGCGCCCAGCATTTTCATTCGGGCAACGTTGGGTGCTTGTCTTTGGATGTCGATTTCGCCCATATAAACAATACATTCCAAACCAAGCAAAGCGCAGGCTGTTGCTGTTGCAACGCCGTGTTGTCCCGCTCCTGTTTCGGCAATGATTCTGTGTTTTCCTAATTTTTTAGCCAGCAATGCCTGTCCCAATGCGTTATTGATTTTGTGAGCTCCAGTGTGATTCAAATCTTCTCTTTTTAGATAGATTTGAGTCTGATATTTTTCGCTTAGATTCTTAGCAAAATAGAGTGGAGTAGCGCGCCCGACATAGTTCTTCAACAAATCCTGAAATTCATTCTGAAATTCTTCGGACTCGATGATTTGGATGTATTTTTCCTGTAATTCGGCAACGTTGGGATACAACATTTCAGGAACGAAAGCGCCTCCGAAATCACCGTAATAACCGTTTTTATCTGGGTTTTGGTAGTTCATATTTTTCTTATATTAATGTTTTATGTAAAAGGTAAAATGTATCAATTTGAATTAAAATACATTTTACAAACTACTTTTTTACTTTGTACAATTGATAAATTCATTTATTTTTTCTAAATCTTTATTTCCAGGCTCAATTTCAAATTTTGAATTGATATCAAGAACGATTGGTTGATGGTTGATGGTTGATAGTTGATGGAGATTTTCAAATGAAATTCCGCCACTTAAAAAATAAGGATTTGGGATTTCAATGTCGTTTAAAATGTTCCAATTAAAGGTTTTTCCAGTGCCGCCAAATGCCTTGGAATCTGTATCGAATAGGAAATAGTTGATGGTTGATGGTTGATGGTTGATGGTTTTTTGTAATTCATCTGGCGTTTGATTTCCAATTCTAATGACTTTTATAACTCCAATTTTTGGATTTAATTTTTGACTTAATTCTGAAATAAATTCTTCCGTTTCATCGCCGTGAAGCTGGATGAAATTCAGTTTTGCTTTTTCTGCAATCTCAACGATTTTTTCTAAATCTTCATTCACGAAAACACCAACTTTCCCCTGATGATTAATGTCTGAAATTTGCTCCAAACTTAAATGATTCAGAACATATCTCGGCGACTTATCATAAAATATAAATCCTAGAAAATCAACTTTCAAATCAATCAATTCCTTGATTTGGTGAAGCTTTGTTAATCCGCAAACTTTTAGTTGATAGTTGCTGCTTGATAGTTGTTGGTTATCCGTACTCATTACTTTGTACTTTTTACAAACGTTCCGAATTTCTCTCCCGGGTTTTCATTCTTCATAAAATATTCGCCCATTAGAAATCCATCAAATCCCTTTTCTTTCAGGAATTTGAAATCTTCTTCGTTATAAATTCCGCTTTCTGCGACTGACAAAATATCATTTGGCAGTTGGTTTTTCAAATCGACAGAATGTTGCAAATCCACTTTGAAATCTTTTAAATTTCTGTTATTAATGCCAACAAAATCTACATTTTTATTGATGTGTTTTAATTCTTCTTCGGAATGGATTTCCAATAAAACCTCAAGATTGAGAGAATGCGCCAGTTCTGTAAATTCCAAAACCTGTGTTGGAGAAAGACAAGCTGCAATCAGCAAAATAACGTCGGCTCCGATGGATTTGGCTTCGTAAAATTGGTATTCATCAATCATAAAATCTTTTCTCAGAATCGGAATATTGATGTGAGTTCTGACCCTCAAAACATCATCAAAACTACCTCCGAAAAAATCCTTATCCGTCAAAATAGAAACGGCACTTGCTCCAAATTTTTCATATTGGGAAACCACTTCCAAAGGCAAAACTTTGTCATTGATAATCCCTTTGCTTGGCGACTGTCTTTTGAATTCGGTAATGATTCCGGATTTTGTTTTGATGCTTTCTTTCAACGAAAAAGTTGGTCTTCCGAAAAACGCTGAATCTTTCAGTTGTTCAACAGAAGCTTTGGATTTTGCTTCCGCAATTTCCTGTTTTTTTCGTTCTATTATTTTATCGAGTATTGTCATAATTTTTTAACCACAAAAGGCACAAAAGTTTTTGAGATAGTTTTTGTCATTCCGTAGGAATCCAAATAATTTTGTGTAGATTCTTTCAGAATGACAAATATTGTTTTATATTAATTTAACATTTTTAGTTATTAATTGTTTCAAACAATTCAACGCTTTTCCACTTTCCAAACTATCTTTTGCTAAAGCCAAGCAATCGTCATAATTTCCATATTTTCTGGTATTTTCCAAAGCAATTGAAGCATTAGCAAGAACTACAGAATTTTGTTCTTCAGTTCCTTCGCCTTCCAGAATTTGGATAAATAATTTCGCAGCGTTTTCTTTGCTGTTACCTCCGAAAATACTTTCAGCAGACACATTTCTGAATTTCAAATCTTCCGCAGAATAGATTTTTTCACCTGACTTATTAAATATTTTGGTGTCGCCTGTCAAAGAAATTTCATCATAGCCGTCCAAAGCATGAACGAGCATAAACTCACTTTTCTGCTTCTGCAACAGGTATTGATAGACTCTTGCAATTTCCAGATTTGCCACGCCAATCATTGTAAAATCTGGACGTGCAGGATTGACCAGAGGTCCCAAAAGATTGAAAAAAGTCTTCAGGCCAAGCTGTTTTCTGAAAGGCGCAACGGATTTCAAAGCGGGATGAAACAGCGGTGCATGCAGAAAACAGATGTTTCCTTTTTCCAAATCGGCTTTCAAATCTTCGGAATTATCCTTGAATTGGTATCCCAATTCTTCCAAAACATTGGACGAACCGGAGATTGAAGATGCGCCATAATTGCCTTGTTTCGCCACTTTTTGTCCTGTTCCGGCAACAATACAACTCGCTAAAGTTGAGATGTTGAACGTATTTTTTCCGTCGCCACCAGTTCCGACGATGTCCACCAAATCTTTGGTTTCCAAATCGACAGGTTTTGCCAATTGCAAAAGTGCTTCACGGAAACCTTCGAGTTCTTCCAAAGTAATCGTTCGCATCAGGAAAACGGTTATGAACGAAATGACCTCGCTTTCGTTGAATTTATTTTGTGAAATTTCAATCAAAATGGCTTTGGCTTCGGCTTTCGTCAAAGTCTGATGATTGAAAAGATATTGTAGGATTTGTTTCATTTTTTGGTTGATGGTTATCGGTTGTTAGTTGATGACTGATAGGATTTCGCAGATTACTGCATTGTGGTCGGATATTTTTCGGTCAATTTTTATCATTTTGCTTTTTACTATTTTTTGTTTCAGAAAATCGTTATTCATTACGATATGAATTGCGCAATCTTTATTTTCTTCCGTGATAATTTTTAAATTTTGCCGTTCAAAAAATGTTTTTGTTTCTTCAATTATTTTTTTGCTTGGATATCTCCAAC
The DNA here is from genome assembly GCA_913778505.1 of uncultured Chryseobacterium sp. GTDB lineage: Bacteria > Bacteroidota > Bacteroidia > Flavobacteriales > Weeksellaceae > Epilithonimonas. The sequence goes on along the minus strand of CAJYWD010000016.1, from coordinate 3,510 downwards.
CCGAAAATGCAATGTTGAAATCTCCAGAAAAACAAATGTTTCCTTTTAAGTTTTCGATTTCGCTTTTTTGGTGTTTCAAATCGTTTTCAAAAAAAGAATTTCTTCCGCCAAAACTTCCTATAATGCTTCCATACAAAGTTAGTTCTCCAAATTCAGTATTAACTGTTCCACAAATTGCTGTGTAATTATCATAAGTTTCTGATATTTCAAAAATTGGATATTTTGAATAAATGCTCACTCGATTTTCCTTTTCGTTATAAGTTTGATTATCATGAAAGCTGGGCAATTCTTCGGAATGGAAACTAAAATATTCCACTCCGAAATCCAAAATCAAATTCGTTTCCGTCAGAAAAATGACATCAGGATTTTCCGAAGAAATTAATTCTTTAATGAAATCTAATTCATTGTTTTCATTGATTTTCACTCGTTCAATATTCCAGCTTAATATTTTCATTCTAATTTTGTAAAAAGTTTTCCAAAATCTTTTTCCCATCCGGTGTCAAGATACTTTCCGGGTGATATTGAACTGCGTGAACATCGTAAGTTTTGTGTTTCAAACTCATAATCATTCCGTTTTTATCCACGCTAGTGATTTCTAATTCGGCAGGAAAATCGTCCGGATTTACCGCCCAAGAATGATACCGCCCAACTTCTAAAACTTCGGGTAAATTCTTGAAAATATGATGATCATTGGTTTGAGTAGCTTCGGTCGCAACACCGTGATAGATTTCTGAAAGGTTAATGAGGCTTCCACCAAAAGCTTCGGCAATGGCTTGCTGTCCCAAACAAACGCCGAAAATAGATTTGGTTGATGCATATTTTTTGATCACATCTATTAAAATCCCTGCTTCTTCCGGAATGCCCGGACCTGGAGAAAGAATGATTTTGTCGTATTTTTCAATGTCTTCCAAGGGAATTTGGTCATTCCTGTAGACATCTACTTCTGAACCAATTATTTGTTCAATAATCTGAACTAAATTGTAAGTAAAACTATCGTAGTTATCGAACACCAGGATTTTGGTTGATGATTTTATGTTATTATCCATTTTTAATATTTTTTAGTTTGTCATTCCGAAGGAATCTAAATCATTGTTGAGATTCCTTCGGAATGACAAAAGTGCGTTATAGTTTTTGTGCTTTTTTTATTGCATTTTTAAGTGCATTCAGTTTATTATTCACTTCCTGCAACTCATTTTCTGCAACAGATTTTGCAGTGATTCCCGCACCAGCTTGATAAAATAAAGTGTTGTTTTTACTCAAAAAAGTCCGAATCATAATCGCTTGATTGCAACTGCCGTCAAAACCTACAAAACCGATACAACCTGCATAATAACTTCTGGAGGTTTTCTCGTGTTCGTCAATCAATTGCATGGCGCGGTATTTTGGTGCGCCACTCAAAGTGCCTTGTGGAAATGTCGTAGCAATCATTTCGTAAGGATTTTGGTCTTCCTTGACGTCTGTCACAACTTCGGAAACCATATGAATGACGTGAGAAAAGAAATGAATTTCTTTCAGTTTAGAAACCGTTGTGTTTTTCCCGTGAATGCTCAAATCGTTTCTTGCCAAATCGACCAACATCGTGTGTTCCGCATTTTCTTTTGGGTCTTTTTTAAGTTCTTCTGCAGATTCCAAATCTTTTTCGATGTTTCCGGTTCGTCTGAAAGTCCCTGCAATCGGATGAATAATCGCTTTTCCGTTTTTGATAATCAACTGACTTTCCGGACTGGAGCCCATCAATTTATAGTCGCCATAATCGAAGAAAAATAAATAAGGCGAAGGATTGATATTTCGCAAAGCCCGATAAACATTAAACTCGTCACCTTGGAATTTTTGCTCAAATCTTCTGCTGAGAACCAACTGGAACACATCGCCACGGAAGCAATGTTTCTTTGCAAATTCTACCGATTCCAAAAATTCTTCATCTCTCAAATTTGAAGTTTCTTCTGAAGTGATTTCAAAAGGAAAAACCGGTACATTTTTTTGGTTGATGATATTTTCCATCGTTGAAAGCTCTGATTTCAATCCATTGATTTTATTTTCAATCAAAAACATTTCGTCATTATGATGATTAATGGCAATGACATATTGATAAAGGCGATAACGCATCAACGGAATCTTATTGTCCTCGGATTGTTCCTTGAATTTGATATTCTCAAAAAACGGAATCGCATCATAACTGGTATAGCCGAAAAATCCCTGAGCCTGTTTTCCAATCTCGTGGCTGGGTTTTTCGCAGTGGAAACAGTTGGATAATTCCTGCATTAAATCTGATAATTTCTGATTTTTCAGATCAATTTTGACAGGATTTTCCAGCGGGAATTTCAGTTCAGCTTCGTCATAATTTCTGATTTCGATTCCGGCAATGGCATTGACACCAATAAATGAAAACGAATTTTCCGAATTCTGATTTCCCGCGCTTTCCAATAGAATCGTATCCCGAAACTGGTCACGGAGACGGAGATAAATGCCAATCGGCGTGTAAAGGTCTGCCAAACTGGATTTTACAGAGGTTTTTATATTGATTATGTTATTTAATTTCATACGATTTAATTTTTTTCTAAAATCCTTCGACTCTGCTCGGGATGACAATTATTAAAACTAAACTCTGTCAGGCTGAGGCTCTCGAAGCCATAAAATAAAAAAGACTTCAACAAAATTTGTCAAAGTCTTATTATGATTGAGTTATAGTTAGTTCACAATTTAGAACACCGATAATCCTTCCAGACCCGACATAGAGTTTGAAAGCCACCACCAGTTTTTGTTGTTCATAAGTTTCATTGGGACAAATTTAGAAATGATTTTTAATTCTGCAACTATTTTTTTGAAAAAAACTTAACATTGTAAACTAACAATCCTATAATTATTTGATAACCTTCTGACTTGTAATGGATTTGTCGGTTTCAATTTTCACAAGATAAGCACCTTTTGGATAATTTCTGAAATCGATCTTACTATTATTGCCTTCAATTTTTTTGATTAATTTCCCGTCCGTTGCATAAATTTCCACAGATTTAATTGTGTCATCCGTCTTGATATTCAAGACATCAACAACTGGATTCGGATAAGTCTTGATGCTGGTTTTATTGATATCAACCACAGCTAAATTGCTTTTTGAGAAGCTGACATTGTCCAATCTCAAAGCAGTTGTTGTCACCACTTTTGGAGTCGTATTCCCGAATCCAATATAGTAAACCTGGTCTGCCGTCGCAGTGTAACTAACCGTATGTTCTGTATAAGTTTGTTGAGAAACAGTTTGAGTGCTTAGATTTACAGTGATATTACTTTTGTCTGGCGCACTTGCTACAGCCACTTTCAAGATTGCCGGTTCAGCAGATTCGTTTCCAATTGATGTGTAATATTTTGCGGTAACCGACTCGCCATTTTTCAAATAGATAGGATAAGAAAAAATCCAGTCATTTTTTCCGGCAGCGTTGGTGCTTGTATTGTTGTAAGCATAACCGCTTCCGTTTTGAGCAACAGTCTGATTTTCGCCCATTAACCAAGTCGCAG
>CAJYWD010000015.1 GCA_913778505.1 uncultured Chryseobacterium sp. | reverse complement strand
TGGAACAGATAAAAGGGAATCTGGCATTCGGAAGGACTTTAAGAAAACCTTCCAAGCCGTTATCAAAATCGTGGTTTCCCATTGTAGATGCGTCATATTGCATCATACTCATCAGTTTAAACTCCAGCTCGCCGCCGAAAAAATTAAATTAAGGCGTTCCCTGGAAAATATCGCCGGAATCCAGAAGCAAAACATTCTTTTCTTCAGTTCTTATTTTTTTGATGAGCGAAGCGCGTCTGGCAAAACCACCCTGGTTAGGATTTTTGGTGTAAGATACGTCGAACGGCTCAATCCTGCTGTGCTGGTCATTGGTATGAAGAATTGTCAACTTGTGAGCCGATTCATTTTTCAGAATATCAAAGTGCTCCGCCAGCAAAAGATTAGGTGCTAGTGTCAGTGCGAGACTTCCACCTCCGATATATTTTAGAAATTCCTTTCTTTTCATTATTCCTGCACTTTTTTATTTTTAAAAATCAACCTTACATCGTCTGGCGCAGAAATTTCCGGATTTTGCTTAAACTTGTCCAGAAACAGATCACGCATCTTAAGTCCCGTAGGGATCACTTCGCCTTTGCTGAAAAAAAACATATTATCGCCGCCCGTAGCCAGATAATCCGAAGTCGCAATGTAATAGGTCTTATTGTAATCCAGAGGTTTTCCGTTGATCAGCTTCTTGGAAATTGCGTTCGCATCTGTTTCTATAACGAGGTGAGACACCGGATTATTTTTTGCGGTTTTTAGATAATAATCAAAAAGACCTTCCAAATCTTTACCCTTCATTTTGATAATGACGATTTCATTCTCGAAAGGCATCACTTCATAAATCTGCTTTGTGACGATGTCGCCTTTTGGAATGATAGTCCTGATCCCGCCAATATTGATCACAGCAGCATCTACCGGAGGAAGATTGTTCTTTCCGGCCCAGTCATCGGCACCTTCGAACGTGTAATCTGCCAGCAGATTTCCCAGATTGCTATTATCTCCCGATTTATTGAGCTCTACGTTAGTGTGAGAGATCTTGGTATTCATCGCACCTTCGAGTTTTTTCTTATAGGGTTGGATCACATCGTCCATGGCCTTATCCTCCGGCAGCGCACTCGTAATATAGATATTCTTTTCGGTATGGACATTGGCGATGCCGAGTGGTGCTTTGCAGCTTGCCAACATCAACGCAAGAATTCCTAAACCTAAGATCTTATGCTTCATCTTAATTAATATGGATACAAATCTAATGATTTTCAGGTTTTAAAACTAACTAAAACCTATTTTCAGACTCAGCATTCTTTTTTATACTGGTGGCATTGATGCGTTAAGGCTATCCATAAGCGGTATATATATTTTATCAATCTCAATACAATCATGCTGGCTGGATGATTAAAAAGATTTAACTTTGAGAAATTTAATATTTAATATAAAAATGGGTCAGCTAAAAGGCGTGGGTGTAGCTCTGATTACACCTTTTAACGAAGATTTATCAATCGACTTCGAAGCTCTAACGAGATTAATCGATTATAATATAGATAACGGAACTAACTTCCTTGTTGTTTTGGGAACTACGGCTGAGGCTGCTACGCTTTCCAAAGAAGAAAAAGACAGAGTGATTGCTCACATCACCAAAATCAACAATAACAGATTGCCTTTGGTATTGGGAATTGGCGGGAATAATACGGCAGAAGTGGTTCAGCAAATCAAGGAAACGGACTTGTCAGATTTCGAAGCTGTTTTGTCGGTTTCTCCTTACTATAATAAGCCAAATCAGGAAGGACTTTATCAGCATTACAAAGCTTTGGCAGAGACCGGCGAAAAAATTATTATTTACAATGTTCCCGGAAGAACGGGACAAAATGTGGAAGCTTCTACGACCCTGCGTCTGGCCAATGAATTTCCGAATCTCTTCATGATTAAGGAAGCCGCACCGAACATTCTTCAGTATTTTGACATCCTGAGACAAAAACCGGAGAGTTTTTCATTAATGTCCGGCGATGACGAATATACTTTGCCGGTTACTCTTGCCGGTGGCGACGGTGTGATTTCAGTAATCGGGCAGGTTTATCCCAAAGAATTTTCGACAATGGTAAAACTAGCCAGAAACCGTGAAGTGGATGAAGCTTACAAGATTCACAATTCTTTGGTAGAAATCACAAGGCTGATTTTTGCTGAAGGTAATCCTTGTGGCATCAAAACAATTCTCGCGGAAAAAGGATTGATCAAAAACTATCTGAGACTCCCGCTGGTTATTGCTTCGGAAGGTCTTCAGGAAAAGATAAGACAGGAAATGCAAAAGCTTTCTTAAAAAAAATAAAAAGGTTCGGACATTTCTGAACCTTTTCGATTTTATATATCCAATCTTATTTTGTAAACATCCGAAGCATTTCGTCTGATACCTTCCCGGAAAAATCCGCCATTCTGCGGAATCAGCTCGATGAAGTCAAATACCTTACAATCTTTTGGCAAACCTTGGAAAACGAGCGTAAACCAATAATCCTTTCCAAACGGAATGTCCGTCCAATCCGGAAAAAGGCTGATGTTCTCAAAATGGATCAACTTGGAAACGTGCTCCGACTGCCTGTCCACAAGATAAGTGGATGACCAAATCCTGATTTTTTCTTCCAGAAACATATCCGACTTAATGCAGCAGTGCAGAATGACCTGACTTTCCACTGCCGCTTCCACTTGCAGCTGTGTGAGAAGCTCCTCTGCAATTAACGGTTTTACCTTGGTTTCGCTCATGGTGTGTGATTAATAATTGAGTTCTAATTTTTCTTTCGAATAATCTCTGAGTTCCTGGATAAGTTCCGGATGTTCCGCCAGTTTTTTCCCGTAGCTCGGCACCATTTCCAAAAGCTTCTCTTTCCATTCGCTCATCAATCTGTTCTCAAAACATTTTTCAAGAACCATAATCATTGCAAACGCAGATGTGCTAGCTCCCGGCGATGCTCCCAGAAGTGATGCGATGTTTTTGTCTTTGTTAATGACCACTTCGGTACCAAACTCCAATCTTCCGCCTTCGAAGCGATCTCTTTTAATGATTTGTACACGCTGACCTGCTTGAATAAGTTCCCAATCTTCTTCTTTGGCATCCTTCACAAAATCTCTAAGGTGCGACATTCTTTGAGACTTGCTCATCGTCACCTGCTGAATTAAATACCTGGTCAACGGCATATTGTGCCACCAAGCTCCAAATAAGGAACGGATATTTTTAAAATTGACACTTTCCGGCAAATCCAGATAACTTCCTTCTTTCAAGAATTTGGTCGAGAACCCCGCAAAAGGTCCGAATAGCAATGCTTTTTTGCCGTCAATAATTCTCAGGTCCAGATGTGGTACAGACATTGGCGGTGCGCCAACTGTTGCCTGCGTATAAACTTTGGCGTGATGTTTTTCCACCAATTGTGGATTGGTAGTGACCAGCCATTGTCCACTTACCGGAAAACCGCCGTAACCTTTACTTTCCTCGATGCCGGAACTTTCCAACAGAGGTAACGCATAACCGCCAGCACCGATAAAAACAAAATCTGCTTCCACAGTTTGTTTGTGAAGGTTTTGTCTATCATTCACTTTTAGCTTCCAACCGCCATTTCCGTCCGCATCAATATCTCTGACCTCGTGGTAGGTAAAGACTTCTACAGATTCTGTTTTGTTAAGATGTTCAATAAGTTTTGACGTCAGTTTTCCGAAATCAACATCGGTTCCCAAATCCATTTTGGTTGCCGCAAGTTTATCCGTTGACATTCTCTTCTGCATCATCAGCGGAATCCATTCTTCAAGTTTCTTGTGGTCATCCGAATATTCCATTCCTTGAAATAACGGTGATTTCAGTAAAGCATCGTGACGCCTTTTCAGATAATCCACATCTTTCTCACCAAAAACAAAACTCATATGCGAGCAGGAATTAATAAACTCTTTTGGACTGTCAATAATTCCCCTATCAATTAGATATGACCAGAACTGTTTGGAAACTTCGAACTGCTCTGCGATGTATTCAGCTTTTTTAATATCAATTTTACCGTCCTTTTCCGGAGTGTAGTTCAGCTCACAGAATGCTGAATGTCCAGTGCCTGCATTGTTCCAGGCAGAAGAACTTTCCTTCGCCACTTCGCCTAACCGTTCAAAAATTACAATCTCGAGATTAGGATCGAACTGGTGGAGCATTGTTGCCAGCGTGGCACTCATTATCCCTCCGCCAATCAGCGCAACATCATATTTAGGTTTGGGTGTCATTTATTTGATTTTTTCGGATACAAAATTACGCATTAAAGTCAATTTTCGTGCCTCGTATAATTGCGAATATCTTATCATTTGTTAATAATTTGCAATTTGTCTTCTGCGGTTCTGATTAAGATTTTAATTCATTAATTTTGCATTGCTCCGGGAAAATCGGGGCTGGTAAAATGAAAGCTTTAAAAACCCTGAATCCTTATTTCTGGAAACACCGTGTCCTGCTCTTTTGGGGACTACTGTTCATTGTACTCAGCAATTTCTTTGCGATATACAAAATCCAGTACATTGGACAGACCATTAACATCATCGAGAAAAATTATTCCACACTCAAACTTTCGAAGAGTGCCAGCCTGATTGAAAATGTTCAGAACAACTGGACTTATTTCCGTGTGATTTTCATCAACTCTGGTATTCTGATCGGATGTTCCCTGCTTTCAGGATTTTTCACATTTATGATGCGGCAGACCATTATTGTCGCTTCACGAAGAATCGAATATGAACTGAAGAATAAAATCTACCGTCATTACCAGGAACTTTCAATTACAGATTACAAGAAAACCACGATTGGAGATTTGCTGAACCGCTTGAGTGAGGATGTTGTGGCCATTAGGATGTATCTGGGTCCGGGTGTGATGTATGTTGTCAATCTCATCATTTTGCTCATCATCACGAGCGTCTACATGTTTATGACAGATCTGCAGATGACGCTTTGGACGCTCATTCCGCTGCCTATCCTTTCTTATGGTATTTATAAGGTGAGCGATATCATCAACCAAAAATCTAAGGTGATGCAGAAAAGTCAATCGGCCATTTCAACCTTCGTACAGGACAGCTTTTCAGGCATCCGCGTGGTAAAGTTCTTCAGCAAGGAACGATACATCGAAAAAAATTATGGCATCAAGGTTACAGATTATCAGAATAAGGCTTTGGATCTGGCACGCACGGAGGCTTACTTTTTTACCATTATCATTTTCGTAATTGGTCTTCTGAATGTTGCGATTCTCGTGATCGGCGGCCAGAAATACATTGCCGGAGAGATGAGTGTGGGAACGATAGCTGATTTCTTTATGTACATTAATGTTCTGATTTTTCCGTTTTCTATGCTCGGCTGGGTCACTTCAGTCAATCAACGTGCGGAAGCGAGTATGCAGCGCGTTAATGAATTCCTGGATATGAAATCAGAAATCGTTAATACGAACCATGATAGTTATGAAATTAAAGGCGAAATCGAATTCCGAAACGTGAGTTACACTTATCCAAATACGGGCATCAAAGCCATCGAAAATCTGAGCTTTAAAATCAACGCCGGGAAATCCCTGGCCATTATGGGAAAAACGGGAAGCGGAAAATCTACTATTGCTCAGCTTCTCTGCAGGCTGATAGATCCGGATGAGGGCGAAATTCTTGTTGATGGAAAGAATTTGAAAAATCACAACCTGACACTGTATCGGGATAACATTGGCTACACGCCGCAGGAAAGTTATCTTTTTTCCGATACCATCGAAAACAATATAGGCTTTGCCGTAGATCATCCCAGCCATACTCTGGTAGTGCAGATGGCCAAAAAAGCGGACGTCCACAAGAACATTCAGGAATTCAAGGAGCAGTACAACACCATGGTTGGTGAGCGCGGAGTGATGCTTTCCGGTGGGCAAAAACAACGGATCTGTATTGCCCGAGCCATGATTAAACAGCCCAACATCCTTATTTTTGATGATTGTCTATCAGCATTGGATACGGAAACAGAGGAAAACATTCTTAAAAATATTGATAAAGATATTAAAACTACAACCTCAATCATTATAACTCACAGAGAATCAAGCGCCAAGCGAGCGGATCACATTCTTGAACTCAATTAAATAGATAAGGCTTTAGAGTATATTTTGTCAAAATTTTAAGAAAAACGGTCAATTTCTATCTTTTTTTAACAAAATATTTTGAAACTCCGAGAATTCTATTATATTTGTTAGAACAGATTTCTAAAAAATATTTAACAATGAGTGAATTTAAGGAACGACATGAGAATGAGATTTTCACTAAAGTGTTGAAAGCAGGCAGAAGAACCTATTTCTTTGATGTGCGGGAGACCAAGGCGGGTGATTATTATTTGACCATTACAGAAAGTAAAAAGAATTTCGGGGAAAATGGTGAGGCCACATTTGAAAAGCATAAAATCTATCTTTATAAAGAAGATTTCAAAAGCTTTCAGGAATTATTTAACGAATCCACAGATTTTATCATTCAGCAAAAAGGTGAAGATGTGATCTCGGAAAGGCATGACAAAGATTACAAATCACGCTCTTTTACAATAGAATCGGACGATGAAGTATAAAAGCAAAAACGCATCTCAAAAAGATGCGTTTTTTTATCTGCATATAAATCAAACTTTGGCGATTGTCTGTTCATTTAATATGACCAAATGTAAATGCAGATAATACGGTCTAATCTTTTAAGAATATCGCACTTGAAGCGACAAATGCTGTAACAGCTTTGTCAACCAATTAAGGGTAATTGACAGATAAAATGCATGAGACTCATCACTAATTTAACTTTTACATTTAAGCTTTTTTATATACAAATTGTCCTTTCAAAACCTTTATTTCGTGATTTGAGAATAAGATAAAGAGAACGATCGGATTGGATCTTAGTCCATCACTTAGGTAATAACACAAGTCGATTAAACTTTGCAGTGACTAAAAATGGTTGATTTTAGAGCACAAAAAAAGCTCATCAAAATAAATTGATGAGCTTTTAAAAAAACTGGCGGCGACCTACTCTCCCGCTTTCGCAGTACCATCGGCGCTAGAGGGC
>CAJYWD010000014.1 GCA_913778505.1 uncultured Chryseobacterium sp. | reverse complement strand
CATATCTTTGGAAATAAGGATTATCCCAAAAAGCAGGTCGTAAATCTGTTCTGCTACGCATATTCCATGTATAGTTTTTCCCGGAGTTCATATAAAAATTCTGTAATTCTTTTATATCAACATTTGTAGGCCACCACTGTCTGAAATTGGTCATTATGTTATCATTATAACCAGTACTATTTCTACCTTTTGTTTTTTGAGTGATATAATTAGCATAAAAATTAGCCGTTAATTTGTCTGTTAACTTATATGATGCATTTCCACTAAAATTATTTTTTATCAAAGAACTATTTGGCATTATATCCGTAGCATCTGTATTTGTGTAACTGAAACGATATGTTGAAATATCATTTCCTCCGTTGAAAGATATGCTATTTACATAATTTGTAGCTTTATTGAAAAAAGTAATTGGTCCATTTTTCGCCATTTGCCAAGGAGTTTTTTGGCCAAAGGTTGGAGATCCTGGGATAAACGCTCCATATTGCCATACCATAGAGCCATCATAAGCAGATCCATAGGACGCATCATTACCAAAAGCAACTATTGGACTCCCTAAATAGTCTCCTGAAAAGCTCTCTCCCTCATAGCCTTGTCCGTATTCAGTTTGGTATTTAGGAAATGTTGATTTATCAATTGACGACACTGTAATAGAGCTAGAAAATTCCATTCCAATACCTTTAACATTTTTCTTACCCCTTTTTGTTGTAATAATAATAGCTCCATTTTGTGCTCTTGAACCATATAACGCTGTTGCTGCAGCCCCTTTCAAAACGTTAATAGTTTCAATATCGTTAGGGTTAATATCTGATACAGAGTTTCCATAATCATAACCACCAGAACCTTGTGTTTGCCCGGAAGTATTAATATTCTTATTCATAACCGGAACTCCGTCTACTACAAAAAGTGCCTGATTATCATTTAGTAATGATTTATAACCTCTTGTGACTACATTAATCGACCCTCCGAAGTTAGTACTCTGTTTAATTTCCAGACCAGCAACTTTTCCTGATAAATTATTCAAAAAGTTTACAGTTGGATTTTTATTTACTTCCTCACCTTTTACTTCTTGAGTTGCATAACCCAAAGACTTCTTCTCTCTCTTGATACCCAAGGCCGTTACAACAACGCCTTCGATATCAGTAGTATTGGCTGTATCTTTTACCGTTTGTGCAGAAACTACTGCAAAAGACGATGAAAGAACCACTGCCAACACGCTTGTTGTTAATTTTTTCATATCAAATCAAATTTTTCAATAAACAAATTTGCAAAACTTTACTAATATATCCAATAAAAATGTTAATAATTGTTAACCATTCGTATATTAGAGTAAGAATCTTTGATATTTCAAAGACAAAAGATCGTACTTGGTATTGTATTTATCATATCAAAAAAATCCTTGTCATTTAGCCAAGATTCAATTTTATTATTAAAGCTGAATAAAAAAACCTCAATAAGGTGTACTCATATTCGGAAGAAATTCCGGCCATTTTTTATGTTTTGAACACCTTGGTAGGATCACCTCCTGCAAAAACGATGAAATTTGCGATAATCATATTGCGAAGCTCCATTGTGATCCGTCTTTTTGCGGTTTTGTAGCCTAAGTTATTTGCTTTTTTGTAAATCAGCAGAAGCATAGAAGCAATCATTGTCATGTAGACCATCACCTGAATTCCGTTTTTATTCAGCGAGACCAGATGGCTTAAATTCAGCTCTTGTTTCATAAATCTGAAGAACACTTCAATATCCCATCTTTTACGGTAATAGTCCGATATTTCTTTGGCAGAAAGTTCAAACTCGTTGCTTATAAACCAAAATTCCTTAAAGGTTTTCTCATTTTTAATGACCACCAATCGAAAATCTGTCTCCACTTTTTCTTCCCGATGATGTATGTTTCCACGTTTGTTTAGGATTGGTTCCGGTGTACAGCTTCACTTTACTGTCTTTAATGACTTCCCAATCATTCCATTTTAGAGGGTTTCCTGTTTCAAGAAAAGACTCAGTCTCTTCAAATTTTCTGTTTTCTTTGGAACGAATAATAAATTTCAAATGCTTTTCTTGAAAATCTTTCATTGTTCTTGTAGACTGCAGCCCTCTGTCTATGACGTAAATATTATCATGGTGCTTTTCTTTTTTTACCTGGCTGAGAACAGCCGCAGCGAGTGCATTGTCTTCTGCCGAGTATTTTTGTCCCGTAAAAATCTCTACTGCCGAGGGTAAAACGCCATCAAAAGAACAACTGAATTTCCTCAGTTTTTTTCCACTTTTCTGGTCGATTCCTTCTTTGAGCTTACTGCAGGTATCGGCAACGATGGTGCTGTCGACTCTGATGAGATTATATTTTTCGATTTTCAGATTGGTCATAAAGACTTGAAAATCGTTCGTACATCTGCTCATAAATTTCTTTAAAATAATTAGAATCAATTTTTGAAAGCCGCTCTGAAATTGAGCTTCGGCGTACTTTTTCCTCTTCTCCCAATCTAAACAATGCTTTGAATCCGCTGCTGTTAAAAGTATCTTCCAAAGTTCTCTGATTTAATTTTTCATTATCAAAGATGCAAAATAAAAGCAGGTAAAACATTTTTTGCCATGAAGAACCTTGCTGTAATGATCTACTTTGGTATTTACAGAAAGGTGGTCAAAAGAGCTTCGGGAATAAATTCTAAAACATCTTTAAGGGCTATTTTGTGATCTTTAAAAACTGACATAAACACTTGATTATTAGTTATAAAGATACTAAAATAAAATCAAAGAACAAATTAAAAAACTGATAATCAAATAATTAAATAACTTTTCCTTAAAATGAAAAATTAAAAAAGTCGGAAGAAAAATCTTCCGACAATGACTACAACAATGCTTTTCTTTTTTATGAATAATTGTTATAATTTATTTATAAATAAAAGGAGTGAATTCATTTTTAGTAAATACTTGAGACTGCGTAACAACAGGTACATTTGCACTATTATTTGAATATTCATCCGCTGGATAAAGGAGTCTCCATGGTTTGTTTGGTTGTGTACTGATACTTGACAAAGGAGTTTCAGGATAACCTGTTCTTAAATAATTGATATATGATTCAATACCATTGTAATTAATTAAAGCCACCCAACGCTGATATTGTATTGCAGCTATTTTATCCTCTGTACTTCCAGTCCATCCAACTTTAGCCTTGCTTGAAATATTTGCGATATAACTTGCCGCATCCGCTGCCTTACCATCAAAAGTAAAAGAAGCAGTAATTGCATTATTAAAGTGGGCTTGATCATTAGAGAAACCAGCATAACCACGCAATGCAGCTTCTGCCTGTAATAGTTCACTTTCTGCTTTCATCATAAGATAACCATTAGATGAAGCTCCAGTAGTAGAAGTGAATAGCCCAGCTAATAAAGAAAAGTTTTCGGTCAGAGGCTTTCTGGCATCGACTGTATAACCCATATAAACTTTATAATCATCATTGGTCATACCCTGCGGGTAACCATAATAACCAATTGCTCCCCCGGCAGTTGTATTGTTATATTGTTTTGCTTTCGTAAAAAGAAATTCAATTCTAGAATCTTGAATCCCATTAGTTATTTTTGACGCATCTCCTTGTAATACTTTTACAGCATGATCTGAAGCAGTCATTAATAAATAACCGTTGGTATTAGACGCTCCTGCAGCAGTTTTTATACCAAATGCATTATATAAAGGATTTAAAGCATCTGTCGTTGCACCACTATATCCTGGATTGATTGCAACATCAGCAGAGATAAAAGTAGCTCCTGATAAAGAACCGATAATTTGATTTCTAAGTGCGATCCCTTCAGCACTCGTAGTATTGGAAAGTCGAACTGCAAACTTTAATAAAACTGTATTAGCAAATTCATTCCATTTTGCCATACTTCCTTTGAAAATAGGATCTGAAGATGCAGTAACAGCAAAACTCACATTAGTACCATAAGATCCTATTAAATTTTTAGCATCTAATAATTCAGAAACTAAACCCTTATATACATCTACATCCTTATCGTATTTTGGAGTAGGGTTATTAGCTTCCTTAAATGCTTCTGTATAAGGAACATTACCATATAAATCTACAATATACTGCATATAATAAGCCTTCTGGATCTTTGATATGGCAACATAGTTTGGATACTGATTTCCAAAATCAATAATTCTTTGAAATCTTGTAAGCGCTTTATACATATCAGTAAATATAGCTTGCCTATAAGTAGTGGTAAAGTTTAGATTTGATTCTGTGATGAATGGATTACCAAATTGAGCATAATTACCAGACCATGTATTTGTCCAAGCGTTTCCCAATAAATTCATTCCTCCTCTTTCTCCACTAGTTACGACTCCAGCTTGGACGGCATAAGCTGTTGTGGAAGCTCCTGAAAGTCGCAAGTTTGGCTTAACCTGATCCGCTAATACTTTATTCGGATTTAAGTTATCGTCTAACTCACAAGATACAGTGGTCAGAGCCATAATTGATAATAATATATACTTTCTCATGATAATAAATTAAAATAATTAGAATTTAACATTTAAAGTGAAACCATACACTTTAGTATTTGGATACTGTGTACGAGAAGCTACTCCACGTGCATTGTTAATAGCGCCAGAATAGTAGCTGGTTTCAGGATCTGCATAATCTAAATTGTCTTTAGCAAACTTTTGAAAAGGATTTCTTGCATGTACCCCAAAAGTAATCTCTTCAAGGCCATATGCTCTAACTTTATCTTTTGGCAAACTATAAGCTAACGATATTTCTCTAATTTTAAATACTTGTCCATCTGTAAGAAGATTCTCACCATAATTAGCATAATTACTAGAAAACCAATTAATTACAGAGCTATATGTACTGCCCCCTGTTTTTATTGTTGTATTAGGAATATAACCTCCATTACCATCGGGAATTACAGAATTTGGCATTATAAAACCACCATTTTCTCTGACAACTTCACCGGAATCATATAATGTTCCATTAAAGGCCATCCCAGATTTCACATCAGCAATAAATTTGGCACCGTATCTGTAGTCAGCTACAACACCTAATTTGAAGCCTTTGTAAGAAACATTGGTATTGAATGTATAAATACTTTTTGGCACAGCACTACCTGCATTTTGGAAACTGGACGTAAGAAGAGGCATACCTGTACTAGGATTAATAATAATTCTGCCTTGATCGTCTCTTTGCATCATAGACGCCTTGATTAATGGGAAAATAGATCCTGTTTGTGCATATATACCCCAGGTAGTACCAGATTGTAAGTTAATTTCATTAACTCCATCCATAATATCAAGAACAATAGATTCATTATAAGAATAACCAAGATTTACATCCCATTTGAAATCAGAAGTTCTAATTGGAGTTAATCCTAAATTAATCTCAGCTCCTTTTGAGCGCATTTTTGCAATATTGATTAATTTCTGATTAATTCCAGAAGCCGAAGAAGTAGTCTGTCTAGTTATCAAATCTTTTGTGTCTTGCTGGTATAAGGATCCGTTAAGTCTTATTCTATCATTTAAAAAGCCTAAATCCAAGTTAAGTTCTTGGGTGGTTATAAATTCAGGTTTTATGTTTGGATCTGTTTGAACCATACCATTTCTATACGAATTTACACCAGAGAAAGGAAAACCTGCAACAAGCTCTGCTGTAGAATTAATATCATACCAATCTATAGTGCTTGAATTTCCAACCTTTGTCCAGTTTCCGGAAATTTTCATATAAGAAAGAACATCCCCTCCAAAATCCCAAGCTTTAGTTGGTACAAATGAAACCCCCACTGAAGGATAAAAATATGAATTATTGTTTGTTGGCAAAACAGAGGACCATTCATTTCTACCAGTAGCATTTAAAAACAAGAAATTTTTATATGCCAAATCTAAATTTGCAAAAACAGCATGAGAGTTTTTTCTATAAGTCCCATTTACAGGAGAAAAAGCTGTTGAACCAGCTGCTAACGGCTGGGTAACATTGGTCATTGTGTATACACCAGGAACAGCTAAATTAGTTCCTCCATTTTGCATAACTTCAAGTCTATGATCCTGATAGTTATGTCCAACATTTACTTTTAAATTAAGATCATCTGTTAAGTCATAATCAAAGTTTAACATTAAATCTCCATAGTAATCCCAATTATTTCTATCATCTAAAAATAATGCAGACGCTATGGCTTTTATACTAGAAGCTCCCGCACCTCTATAGATTGAACTTGAGAATGCATCTCTATGTTTAGTAGATCTAGAAAAGGTGCCCTGAATATTACCTGTATATCGTACATTAATATGTTTGTTAATTTCATAATTCAAGCCTAAATTAACACTAAAAAAGTTTCTGCTATAATCCTGCCTTACATGCTTCATTCTCCAATATGGATTTTGATAAAAAGCATTCCATGCAAAAGCGTTATCAGGATAGTCTTTATAGCTAGTAATTGGAATATCTGGTGAAGATTGCAACAGTCCCCAATATAGTGCATCATTGGTAGTTTCATCAAACATTGTAGTGGTTTGCTTGAAATCTGTTCTTATATAATTAAGACCTACATCGAATGAAAATTTATTTACTTTAGCGCCTGCTTTAAATAAGACCGACGTCTTATTAGAATCATCACCGTCAATAATGAAGCCCCTTTTAGTATTATTTAAACTTAGCATTGTATATTTACCTTCACTTCCCGCGTTCAATGTAATAGTATTACTAAGTGTTGAACCAACTCTGAAAAAATCCTTAACTTCATTGGGTCTTGCTTCATATGATCTTATCATAGATGCAAGGTTATCACCTGATAGTCCATCATCTCCCCAACCTATACCATTTAAATCAATTACACCATCACCATTATAATCATACATAGGAAGACCATATGCAGTAGTACTTCCATCAAAAGCCGGCCCCCAAGCACCATTTTCATATTGATCCCTTGCTTTATCCCAGCCTTGTCCATATTTGTTTTGCCTTTTAGGAACAAATGCTACTGATTCAAAATCTACTGTACCATCATAAGATACTGATAATTTATTTTTGGCACCACGTTTAGTAGTAACGATAATTACCCCATTCACACCATCTGATCCATATAACGCTGCACCTTGTGCTCCTTTAATTACGTTCAAAGACTCAATAGCATCAGGAGGCAATGTCTGTAAAACAGTAGCGGTAGTAATGACATTATCAATTACTATTAACGCTTCATTCTTACCTGAAATGGAGCGCATACCTCTTAATTGAATAGAATTCTCGCTGTTTACAGAACTGTTATTTTGGTTAATTTGTAAACCAATAACTTTACCTGCCAATGCTTGAACCGCATTAGGGTTACCAGCCTGATTCAATTGTTCAGCAGATACGACCTGTTGTGCAGATGTTACGGCATCAGCTTTTCTTTTGATACCTAGTGCGCCTGTTATCACCACTTCCTCAATTTCTCTCGTTTTTGCAGTATCCTGTACTTTTTGTGCAGAAACCATTGCAAAAGACGATGAAAGAACCACAGCTAACACGCTTGTTGTTAATTTTTTCATATCAAATCAAATTTTTCAATTTAGCAAAAATGCAAAACATTATTAAAATACACAATAGGAATTGTTAAAAATTTGTTAATTGAGCACCATAAAGTTCCACTAATACATAACTTTGCAAAGCTTTTTTTATTATGCTATTAATACAAAATTTCTCAGAAAACTTCACAGAAGCCGGCTGCGACGAGGTCGGAAGAGGTTGTCTTGCAGGACCGGTGGTAGCTGCTGCTGTAATCGTTGATAAAAATTTTAAGCAAAATTTAGTTAACGATTCTAAAACGTTAAATTTTAAAACAAGACAAAATCTGGATATTTATATCCGTGAAAATGCCATCGATTTTGCAATTGCAGAACTGTCGCCGGATTTTATAGACCAGCATAATATACTCAACGCCAGTCTCCATGCTATGCACCGCGCCCTGGATCAGCTCAGCACAAGACCCGAACTTATTCTCGTGGACGGCAACAAATTCCATCCTTACAATTTTATCCCACATCACTGCATCGTCAAAGGCGACAGCAAATATCTTTCGATTGCAGCAGCGTCCATTTTAGCCAAAAATTACCGTGATAATCTGATGATAAAACTCCATGACGAATTTCCGGAGTACGGCTGGAATACCAACTTCGGCTACTGCACAAAAAACCATCAGAAAGCGCTTAAAAAATTCGGGCCGAATATCCACCACAGAAGATCGTTCAGATTAGAGTATGATGTATAACTTTAAATTTAAATTATTTTAACCCAATCTTATATTTTAATTTGTATTTTTAAACATAATGTCTATTATTAATTAAAATCCAATCGAATATACTTAGGACGAACGAAGGACGAACATAGGATAAACAAACAACGAACAATCCCAGATTAAAATTTTCACATCAGTCTTTTAACTTACTTTTCAAAAACTCTCAAACTCTCCCACTCTCAAACTCTCCCACTCTCAAACTCACAAACTCTCAAACTCACAAACTCTCAAACTCTCAAACTAACAAACTAACAAACTCTCAAACTCACAAACCCTCAAACTCTAAAAACCATACCTTGCAACCTGTAATCAATTTTCTTACATTTGTTTACTATGCAAAACACCTACGCTGTCATCAATGCCTCTGCGGGCTCCGGAAAAACCTACACCCTCGTTCAGCGTCTGCTGATGATCTGCCTGCGGTTTCCCAGCCAGCCGGATGCCATCCGGACCGTGATTGCCCTCACATTTACCAACAAGGCAGCCAATGAGATGAAAGAGAGAATCCTTTTCTACCTCGGCGAATTTGTGAAACCGGACTTTTCCGCAAACCGAGACCTGCGGAATATCCAGGATGCGCTGGCACAGCAGGGCTACCGAGTTACGCTGGAAGACCTTAGTACACGCTCCCAAAAAGTTCTGGACTACATCCTCCACCATTACTCCACGCTTAACATCGGAACCATTGACAAGTTCAATTCCCGCCTGGTCAAGAGTTTTGCATACGAACTGGGACTGGCGCAGAACTTCAACCTGGAGATTCAGCCCGAGCCGTATCTGATAGAAGCAGTAGATAAAATGCTGGATGAAATAGGAGAAGAACAGACGGTTTCCGAAGCGTTTATGGATTTTGTGAACTATAATCTGGACAATAATGAGCGTGTCAACCTGAATCAGACGCTTTACAACTCGGCAAAGAAGTTCGTGAACGATATCCACTACCACCCGTTGCAGGCCAACAAGGATTTTGAATGGAATGCCTACGAACAGAAGAAAAATGAACTGCGAAAGGCCATCAGCGATAACAGAAGCCAGTCTTTGCGCATGGCATCAGAGGCTCTGGAACTCATCAGAAACCATGGAATCGACATTGAGGATTTTGCGCAGGGCAAAAACGGTCTTGGCGGATTCTTCCAGAAAGTTCACGATTTTTATCAGAAAAAAAGAGACGGCTTCCCCTTTCCTTCCAACGAAGATTCTGCACTCACCAATTATCTCAAAGGTGCTGCTGCCAAAGCCAAACATAAACAGGGCGATATTGAGGAGATCCTGCCGCAGCTGATGTCCTGGCGCCAGCAGCTGATTGAGCTTTACATCGATTTTCAGAAAAAGGAAAAAATCCTGGAAGCCATTCTGCCGCTGAAAGTCAACGCCGATATTCAGAAAAAATTACTGGAAATAGAGGAAGAAAATGACCTGGTGCTGCTGTCCAAGTTCAACATCATCATCAATGAAAATCTGCGCAACGAGCCGTCTTCCTTCATCTACGAGAAAGTCGGCACCCAGTTTCAGCACTATTTTTTTGATGAGTTTCAGGATACCTCGGCCATGCAGTGGCAGAATTTCCTGCCGCTCCGGGATAACAGCATCACCTCGGACAATACCAGTTTTACCATTGTGGGCGACCCGAAGCAGAGCATCTACCGCTTCCGAGGTGGTGAGAGTGAGCTGATGCTGAACATCATCAATCAAAAAGAAATCACACCCAAATATGCCACGGCAGAACACCTGAAATATAATTGGAGAAGTGCCAAAAATATTGTCGACTTTAATAACCGGCTCTACGATTTCATGTCCGGCAGTCTCAGCGAGGAGCATCAGAAAATCTTTGGCGAGAATGCCCTGCAGCTCGCACAGTCTGAGCTGGAAGGCCGTGTAAAGGTGCACCTGCTGGAAAACTCGGTGAAGGCCATGTTCTACGAAGAATCGGCGGAGAAAATGCGCAGCGATATCCAGGAATGCCTGGACAACGGTTTTAATTTCTCCGATATCACCATCCTCTGCCGCGGCAACAATGACATCTTCAACTATTCCCAGCTCCTGGGCAGCCTCAAGGTACATTACAACGGTACCGAAACCCACATCAAAACCATTTCCGAAAAAGGGCTGACGCTGGAATTATCCTTCACCCTGAAGGCTCTCATAGAATTCCTCAAATGGGAAATCAACCCGAAAAACCGCCAGTTCCTGGTGAAAATGATGTACTTCCTCCAGGTATCCGGCCGCATCAGCATGGCGGATTTTACCTCTGAAATCAAAACCATTCTCAGCCTGCAGCAGAAGTCGGAAATCGAGAATCACATCCATGAGAAATATGGCATTCAGCTGATTCAACATGATGTGCCGCAGCTGAATCTTTACAATTATATAGAATACTACGTTCAGGAATTTGCCGTCGCGCATAAGGAAACGGATTTCCTGCTGAACTTCCTGGAAATGCTTTTCAATTATACCCAGAACGCAGGTGCTACACTGAAGGAATTCCTGAAATTCTGGGACGATGAAGCATCTAAGATCAGCATCCAGGCGAGTGAAAATATTGATGCCGTCCAGATTATGACCATCCACAAGGCGAAAGGCCTGGAGTTTCCCGTGGTGATGATCCCTATGGAAAACAAAAATAATGATAAGAAATTCTCGGAATGGTACAACCTGGACAGCGAGGATGCGCTGAAGACGGTCATCCTCACCCAGTTTTCCTCAGAACTGGAAACCTATGACGAAGGACTGGCACAATTTAATTTTGAAAATGCCTACCGCAACAAAATTGACCGCTACTGCATCCAGTATGTGGCCACCACACGGCCTGTGGAGCAGCTCTATCTGTACCTGGAAAAACCCAGCAAGTCTGCCAACCATCTGGAGCTGTATGATTTTGTAACACAGTTCCAGCCTGTAGAAAACGGGGGAGCATTGGACTCTTTTGATATCTTCCCTGCCGGCAACCTCAGCAAGCAGAAGATAAAATCCGGGAGCGTGTACCATTCGGAAAATATCAGTTCCCTGGCAGCCTCTCCGGAAAAAGCCTCGAATATCGAAATTGCGACCACCTCCAAGAATTACCAGAACCGGGTGGAGCATGTGCGCATGGGAATTTTTACCCACGAGATTTTGGCTAAGATCAAAACAGGAAAAGACGTGGCTAAAGTTCTGAACGCCTATCTGCTGGAAGGTATGATTACCGCAGAGGAAAAAACCAGTATCCTGGCAAGGATAGATGCCGTGCTGAATGATGTGCGCTACGCGGATTATTTTAAGGAGGGACTGAAGATCATTAATGAAAGAGAAATGTTTGCCACGGAAAACGACGCCATCAAAACCTATCGTCCGGACCGGATGGTGGAGACGGCTGACGGAATCATTATCGTCGATTTCAAAACCGGGGAAGAACATGATAAAGATCAGAAACAGGTAGAGACTTACAAAGCCAGACTGGAACAGTTCGGTAAAAAGGTCATCAAAACCGACGTGATTTATATCTAAATCCCGTGAAAATCCGTTGCTGGGCAGCCAATGGCAAAACAGGTTTCCAGAAAGCTTGCCGCAGGGGTGCAACAAGCTTTCCCGTTTATGTGAAAGCTTGTCGCAGGGGTGCAGGGAGCTTTCCCCGTAAGGTTGAAACCTTATTGCAGGGGTGCAGGAAGGTTTCGTGAAACCGGCATAAAAAATCCCGGAAGATGAGCTTCCGGGATCATAATTATGGCTTCTTAACCGCTGTCACCAGCTGGCCTTCCAGCTTGGTAATATTGTCAAAAATCTGCTTGAAAGCCGGATAATATTCCTTGGGATAAACCGGATCTTCTACAGTGGTGGTGGTTTCCAGCGTTAATTGATTGCCTTCCTGTGTCACCTTGTAAACATATTGGATGGCGTTATCCTCCGTTCGGAACTTTTTGGACTTCGGCACATTCTCGAAAACGTAGCCGTCCGGCAGTCTGATCGTTACTTTTTTGATCTTGTCGTATCCTGTGTAGAGCTCTATCGGAGAGCGTCGCTCTTCGGTCTGGTCGAACTCATGGGACTTGTTGTACAGGAACAGCAGCGGATTGAAAATCAACTTGCCGCCAATGCCGTCTACAAAGGTATCGGAATCAAAATCGAAACTGGTCTGGAACTCATTGTGATCCAGCGCTTCGGATTTGATGTTGGTAAACGGAAACGTGTACCGGTCTTTATAGGATTCTTTCTGGTAAGTATCCTTGTCTTCGTCATACAGTTCGCTGTTCATCAAGGCATAGAGCTGCGTATCGCGGTCCGAGAATTTCCCGGAAACGGTACCGTCTGCTTCCAGTTTGGCGTCTATCGTGAGGTACGTGGTGCTCTTGCCCGGAGGAAAGATGTTCATTTTCTTTGCTTCCTTATCGGTCATGATGAATCCGCTGTAATTGTAGGCATTCGGACGGATAAGATTCGGCACAGTCATTTTGGACGTGGCATCATACAGGAATGGCTTGCCTTTAATATCCAGATAGGCAATGGTATAATTCAGCTGGTTCAGGGACGGCGAATGATCTACTAACAGGCCATTGGCAATGGTGGACATTACCACCGGCTCTGCCTGCAGCCCGGCGCTTCTCATCAGCATCACCAGGAGGAGGTTGATCTCGCCGGAGTTCCCGACCTTGGTATTCAGGAGGTTTTTGATGCCGTTGCCCTCCTCTATTCCATCGCCATAATTGCGGTTCCAGGTATAGTTTTTCTGCACGAATTTAAGAATGGCCGCAGCCTTCTCTTCGTCCGATTCAATGGCCTTGATGTCAGCCGGTAAAACATCCTTCACCAGAGATTTACGTTTCAGTTCTTCCCCGAAAAACTCCGACTCGTAGAGCTGCTTGCGGATATCTGACCAATTCACCGCGTAGGATTTGAAGCCGCCAAGATCCGATGTACCGTAGGCCTGCGGCGATTTGGTAACATTGGTAGAATTGAGTTCTGCGCGGATGGAGGTCTTGTAATTGTTAATGTTATTCACATACTTTTCGTTTCTGTACGGCGGAATATTGTCGTAGGCAAAACGGTAGGTGTAGTAATCGCTTCCATAGAGGGTTTTCTCGGTGACATCGCGGTTATTGGGCATCAGTGAGCCCTTGTAATCCATGTTGAATCCGAGGAACTTCGGGAAATCAAAAACGTATTCGAACTTCCTTACCGGCACCACATCTTCTATAGCTACGCGGTCTACCAGCCAGTAGAACGGCGAGATCACATTGTACTTATACTCTACCACAGATCCGTCCTTCACATTTTCGAAGGCAAACTTGGTGACCGTGTAGTTTTTAGACTCCCTGGACTTATACTTGGAGCTTTTATCGACCACGGTGGGAACTATTTTGTCATTCTCCAGATTGTAGGTAGTGACCTTAAGGGTATTGACCCTTTCAGAATTGTTATTCTTGCCATTGTAGGTGTAGATTTCCTGGTTCAGGAATTTCTCCGCTTTGTCTTTTTTATAGATTTTTACGCGGCTCACCACTTCCAGATTCATCTGTCCGCTGGTTTCTATCCAGTAATGGTAAGAGCGGTACAGCACTTCTGCGGCCTCTTCGGGATTTTTCTGATATTGCGTAGCGCTCAGATCTTTGATATCGAGCTTGGGAACATCCAGAAATTTATACTGGCCTAGCGCCAATGCGGAGAACAGCAATGCATTGACTATAATCAATTTGAGTTTCATAGCTTGGTTATAAGGATTTTGGTGGCATCTATTTTATTAATCTGTTTTCTGAAGTTCATATACTCCGGGATCTTCTCTACCGGGATGATGCCTTTATTGATTTTGAATGTTCTTTTGATGGTCACTTTATCGTCCTTCTGCGAAAACGAAATGGCATATTTCCCATAGGAAGATTCAATCGTTTTGGCGGCAGGCAGCTCTGTGAATTTGTAATTTTTCGGAATGGTATATTCGATATCGTATTCGTTATTGTATCCGAAGTAAATTTCCAAAGGCAGCTTGCGCTCATCCAGACTATCCAGGTAGAAACCCAGATCCGAAACCGGCAAAGCCCGGAAATAGATATCATTGCCCAAGGTTTTGGAAAAATTGGGCGCCTCAAAACTGAAATCATACGTGAGCTGTCCCGCATCACGGTCGTTTTTCAGATTGCTGTAATCCACCTTTGAGAGATTGAGACCGGAGAAATCATCCTTCACAGAATCTTTGAATTCCTGGGGGCTCATAGTCACTTTACCTAGATTAAAGTCATAGATCCCGCCGGTATAGAGCAGTTGAGAACTTCCCTTAAGCATATTATCTTCGGTAATCTGCGCTTTCAGATGCAGCTCTTCCTTGCTGTCTTCGGACAGGTAGACGGGCGTATTCACCAGCTTGGCTTCTTCGTCAGTCACCATAATGGCATTCCGGTCTCTGGTGAAGAAACTGAGATGATTGAACGCCATATTCTGACTGGTATTCTCCAGCCAGATGTCACCACTCTCTGTGGGCACATAAAGGATCACATGATTGCCATCCATCCTTGGGAATTTCTCATCAAAAAGTCTAGGCGTTGAGTTGCTGTATATCACCGAATAATAGGATGGAATGCCTGCAGCTTTCAGGAGGACGCGCATATAATTGGTGAGAGCCTTGCAGTCTCCGTAGGCTTTTTTCCTCACATCATCTGCCAGCATCGGCTGCCAGCCGCCAATCCCAATGCCCACGAAAACGTAACGCGTCTTGCTCTGCATATATTGGTAGATGGCCTTCACCTTATCTTTTGTAGAGCCGGTAAGGTGAAGGGCATCCACTTCTTTCCGGATTTCTGGAGTTACCACAGATACTTCGCTCAGGAGACCGTTGTACCATTTGGAGAAATCTTTCCATGTAGAAAAATCACCACATTTCCCCTTGAGGCAGGCTTTGTCCAGAGCAAATTCTACTTTGGAATACACTGTTTCCGGATTGGGTGCATATTTCTCAGCTTTGATGGCAGGGATATTTTTGTACGACGCCTTTAGCACAGTACCGTCTTCCTCAATTTCCGTTTTTCCGAATGCTGCGTCCGTCACCTTCTTCCTAAGCTTAATGCCCGATTCGTTTCGGAACTCCTCGCCCCAGTACTGTACCGAAATATTGGCAGAGCGGAACGGCTGAAGCACCGGCAGGAATGCTGTGTCCGAGGTTTTTTCCGTATAAGTGGTCTCTATGGTATACGGATAAACCGGCTGTACGATCCGTGTAGCCAGCGCACGGTCTTCTACATACAGATAAGAATCATTGGACTGGCTAATGTCATTCAGGTCACTTTTGGAATAGGTCTTTATCGGTTTTCCGGACTCATCCAGGATCCTGATCTTGACATCAGAAATCTTCGTGTTTTTATCATACGGGATGTACACATAGGAAAAATCTGCCGCAGCTTTGTTCAGTATGGAAATGACTTTTGTATTTTTCACTTCCATATTGTCTGGTGCTTTGATCAGATGTTCCGAGCTGTAATTCCTGATGACTGCGTTCGCATCTTTTTTGAGCTCCTCAGGAATTTCTGAGATGGCGTAGGTCTGCGCCAGTATCCTGCCGGACATCAGCACCATCATTGGTATTAGTTTTTTCATGGTTTTAATGATTATTGTGTAGGCGTAAATACGCGCTGAGCCAGCTCCTGATCAAAAAGATACAAAGCTGACGGATTGTCTTTTACCATTTTGATTTTGGTTACCAGGAGCGATGCGCTGGATTCTTCCTCTACCTGCTCATTGATAAACCACTGAAGAAAACTGGTGGTGGCAAAGTCGCCTTCATCATTTGCGGCTTTTACAATGCTAAAAATGCTTTTTGTCACTAGTCTTTCATGTTCCAAAGCCTTCTCGAAGATGTCCTGCGCATTGAGAAACTCGTGTGGCGGCTGAGGAATGTCCTGAAGGATGATGGTTCCGCCGATGTCGTGTACATAGTCGAACATTTTATCGGCGTGCATCAGTTCTTCCTTGGACTGCACGCGGAAATAATTGCCGATACCTTCCAAATCCTGCGTATAGAACCAGGCGCTCATGGAAAGGTAAAGCTGTGCTGCGTACTGCTCCTTTGCGATCTGGGAGTTCATTAAACTGATAATATTGTCGCTTACCATAATTGTTAAATTTTCCCAAATATAAAAAAAGAGCGGATAAAAATCCACTCTTTTACAAAATTAACCACTAAAAAATAACTTACTTCACTACGGCTGTCTGAACGGCCTTTTTGTTTTTTAAATGTTCCCTACGTTCTGCCATTTTTTTGGCCTTTAATTCCTGGAACTTTTTATATTGATCCGGTGTCAGGATTTTCTGCATTTCTGCTTCGTTATCCTTCATCATCTTCATCCGGTCCTCTTTTTTAGCTACCATTTCCTGTTTTCTTTCTGCAGCTTTCTGCTCATGCAATGCCTTAATCTGAGCAACCTGAGCATCGCTGAGGTTAAGTTCTTGTTTCATCTTCTGAAGACGTTCCGCTTTTTTCTGTTCGAAGTCTGCTTTTCTGCCTGGTGCAGTCTGTGCAAATCCAAAAACGCCTAATCCGAGGAATGCTGCAGTTAAAAATAATTTTTTCATTTTTTTTTAAATTTAATATTAATATTTTCTTATTTGTTAGTTTGATATTTTCCTGATTATAAGGTTAAGCAACGATAATTATAAAATTTTGTTAAAACCGTTTTATCCGGCTGCGAGTCTCATTCCCGAACCCCGGCTTCCCTGACTAGAAGGAGCGGAATTTCTTTGGTTAGATCGCTCGCTGCCTCTGTTTTCCATACGTCTTTCAGAGTCTTGATTCTGTCTGAAGCCTCCGCTATTCACTGGACTTTCCTGACGAACATCCGGCATTTGTTGTGACCTTACATTGCCATTGCTGCGTGGAAAACTGTTATTTCTGATACCTGAGTTTTCTGTTCTGATATCCGACTCTACTCTGATGTTATCACTATTTCTCGTTCCCTGATTGCGGATATTGTCATTCTGAATTCTTACACCACTGCTTCCGGTTTCCCGGATAGACCCCAGATTATTTCCGTTGGCACCGCTTCTTGGATTTTGAGAATTCCTGATTCCACTGTTTCCTCCTGTGTTGATCATTCCCTGATTTCTTCCCGCATTTCTGAACCCATCGCGGAAGTTGTTCCTGTCTACTCTGTAAATATTAATGTTCACATTTCTGTAAACCGGACTTACAGGATAGCGTCTGGCGTAGAAATTGGCAAACCGGTTTCTGTAAAACACAATCGGACTTCTGCCACTGAAATAATTATTCTGATAGATGATGAAAATCTGTGGCCCAAGAATATTTTGTAAGGCAAAGAAGCGGTCATAATACCATCTGTCCGGATTGTAATGGTAATACATATCCCAAGCAGCAAAGTTTGCAAAACGGTTATTGAGTGCGATGATCTGGTCAATCTGCCAAGGCGTCAGGCGATACTGTCCGAAGAAGCGATTCCAGTTGATGCCATAGACAGCCTGCCGGTAATCATTGTAGTAGCCCTGATAATATTGATCCGGATAATAGTCCGCAGGATAATTGTAATAATAATCGTCCGGATAATCATAAGAATTATTATAATATTCGTAGCCGTTATAATCTGCCGGATAGGTGTCATAATAATCCTGTGCAGAAACAAGTCCTCCAAAAATTATTGCCAGGGTTAAAATTATTTTTTTCATAACCTTTAATATTTAAAATTAGATCTGAAAATTCATTTTTCACTTGAAATGAAACTTTCTATCTTTTGGATATTGACAAATAATAAAAGTTAAACGAAAATATATAATTCGAATTAAAGTTCAATTCAAAATGAAATTTAACATTGATAATCAGCCAGATAATTTCCAACAAAAAAGCCTTTCAAAAATTTGAAAGGCCTTAAAATTTATTTTTTCGGATTAAAATCGGTCACTGTTCTCAACCCAACTTGCAATTTTCTGATTGAATCTGTCTTTGGTTTTCAAATCTTCCAGTTTCAGGTGCATTCTGTATCGCCAATAGTGTGGGAAAACCGCAGGATTGTTGATTCTTTCTTCATCCATATTCGGATTCATCAATTCCGGGTCGGTTGCCAAAAATTCCTGAATCGGGAAAATTGCCAACATTGCATCGGTATAAAGATGCTGTTTCATTATCATTTCCGACAGTTCCGGAGCCAGATCCCAAGGCGCAGTTCCATACTGTCCTAATTGATTATTGAAATATTTCTGGGTCAGATTTCTATCCTCGTGCCACCATTGTCTGAGCGTAGAACTGTCATGAGAAGAAGCGGTAACCACATTCAGGTAACTTGCATTTTTCGGGTCGTACCAAGCGATATTTTCTGAAGGCATTCTCTGAACCTTCAAAGCGGTAATCGCCAATTTATCCATCACCACAGGAACCGAATCCGGAACCAATCCCAAATCTTCGCCACAAATCAACATCGTTGTAGAATTCAGCAAAGCCGGTAATTTTTCCATCGCTTTCTGGTACCAAAGTCCGTCCTGACGTTTGAAGAAATAATCATTATAAACATCATTCAGCTTTGCTTTTTCCCAATCCGGAAGATATTTGTAAGAAGTCGTTTTGGAAATATTAAATCTCGGATGATAAACAACGCCGTTCTCAGTTTCTTCGGTTAAAAACAGAACATTGCCGGCGAGAGAAATTAATTTTTCTTCTGCCCAATCCCAGGATTCTTTCTTGAAATAATCGGTTAATTTTCTTTGTGTATCAAATTCCGGCTTGAAAATATAAATTCCGTTCTGCTGAGCATCAAAAAAATGATTCTGAACCTTTTCTTTAAAGTCGCCAAAATTTTCCCAAAGAATCGGGTCATTCACAAAAGGTTTTACATAACGGTCATAACTGAAAGGAATCTGACGGTCTGCAAATTCTTTTTCTGTGACCGGAATAGCTGGATAAAAATAACCCAATAAGCCTTGAGTAGCAGAAATCGGCATTCTCCAGATTCTGAAAAACCCAAGAATATGGTCGATTCTCATGGCGTCAAAGTATTGTTCCAGAACTTTGAAACGCTTTTTCCACCATTGGTAACCGTCGGCTTTCATCACTTCCCAATTGTAAGTCGGGAATTCCCAGTTTTGACCCAAATCCGAGAATTGGTCAGGCGGAGCTCCGGCCTGGAAATCCATCCCGAACAATTCCGGTTCCGTCCAGGCTTCTACAGAATATCGGTAAATCCCAATTGGCAAATCGCCTTTGACGGAAATCCCCAATTTGTGAAGATATTCTACAGCGTCTTGAAGTTGCAAATGCAACTGATACTGAACCCAGGCGTGAAGCATCAATTGAGCATATTCCTTATGCTTTGGGGAATAAAGTGTTGCTACTTTTCCGGCAACATATTTTTTATGCGTTTTCCATTCATTGAAGTTCGGTGTTTTGTATTTGTCTCTCAAAACACAAAATGCAGCGTAAGGCATCAGCCATTCTTCGTTGTCTTTAATGAATTTTTTGAAATTTTTATCTTTAAGGATTGTATCTTTATTTGCGTCGAAAACAGCTTTTGCATAGTTCCATTTTCCGGAAATCATCCGCTCGTAATCAATCAGACTCAACGCATTGAGCTCAGCTTTTTTCGTCTGATAATCTTTAGCCAAATCTTTTGGCAAGGTATATTCTAATTTCTCAATCGAAAGGTATTGCGGATGAAGTGCGTAAACCGAAATCGCAGCGTAAGGATAAGAATCTGTCCAAGTGTAATTCGCAGTTGTATCATTAATCGGCAAAATCTGAATCACAGACAATTTGGTTTCATTAGCCCAATCGCCTAATTTTTTGATATCAGGAAATTCGCCAACACCGAAACCGTCCTCTGTTCTTAAAGAAAAAACTGGCACCGCAACACCCGCAGAATGCCAAAGTGTATGATTATCAAATTTGAAATAATGGTCTGCTTTTACATAAAGAATATCCTTATTCGGATTTCCGAAAACCCATCGGTTCTCACCGGGTTCTATGTAAAAAATTTTTCCTGTATTTTTATCTTTTATTGCGTATTTGTAAAGAATAGTTTGATGAGAATTGATTTCTACACCGGTTTCCCAGACGCCATAATCTGTTTCTGAAAGCTCAACGGCATTGTCATAATTCCAATTCCCCAGAGCATCCACATTTCCGAGCAAGACCAGCCGCCAGTTTGGGTGATAAAGCGGAGCTTCTATCCGGAAAAGATGCGTATGTTTTTTGATTACAGGTTGCTTTTCCGGTTTGAAGCCCTGCAAGCGGTTATGCAGGATTTTATTGGTGAGATAATTTTCCGGGAAATTTTTGAGATTCCATTGGTCGTAAATCACAAATTCTTTGAAGCTGTTGGGCAGATTAATGTTGTGGAACGGAATTTCTTCATCCAGCACATCACCATTTTCATTAATCAAAAGATATTTGTAAAGAATCGATTTGGAAAAATAATCCAATTCGGTGGTCCAGTTGTTATTCTCGGAGTAGCTCAAATCGTAGTCCCGATGCTCATTTTTCTCGTCGTAAAGGCGCAAAATGAGACGCTGGCCAACTTTTGTCCCGAAGTTAACACTAAAGTATAGTTTCATTATTAAGGTCTATTAATATGGACGCAATTTAATGATTTATTGAATGATATAAAATTTTTTATTTTTTGCGGGAGAGAACCTCCAGATAGGGCGCGATGTGACCATCCAGCGTCACCGTAAGGCCTCCGATATTTTTGGCTTTCATATACATCAGGACACGCTCATCGCGCAAGGCGTACATCAGGAAATCGTTCATATTTTCCGGCTGGATTCCGGCATCGCGGAAATATTCCCAGTCTAAGTTTTGCTTGATCCAGCCGAGGCCTTCCTGCAGATCTTCATATTTGTAGAGACTGCGTAATCTCCTCGATTTTCCGCTTAAAACATCATAGATTGCTTGAACGTTGAGTTTCGGCGGAATTCCAATTAACGGTTTTAAAATATCATCAACCGCATCAGCCGGTTTCTCGCGCGGTTTTTCCGGAGCTTTTGGTAATCCGATATCCTTCCTGAGTTTTTCTTTTTGAGATTCAGCGAAACGTTTATCCACGATTCTAACTTCTTCGATTTCCTGAGGAACTTTCTCAAGATGAATCGTAAGCGGACTTGCGGAAATTATTGTTCTCTCGCCTTTGTAATTTTCCCTCGCAAAGCGCAGTTCATCCCCGGCTTTGCCCAAAATTGAAAATGTTCCAAAGCCATCGGTGTACACCTTTTGGCTGGAAGCCATATTCACGACCAAAACTCTGGGAAGTGCCAGTCCTTCCTCAGAAAGTACTGTTCCAGAAACCGTCTGCGCACTATAAAAAGCTGAAGCCGAGAGGAACATAAATTGTAAAAATCTTTTCAAAAGCTCTTAGTTTTGATCAAAAGTAATCTTCCTCATTCAAATAAAAATACGGTTTAACGTTCGTTAACCGTATTTCTTAGTATTTAACAATATAGCCTTAGTTATATAATACTCTATTCTATGAGAAAATTGTTGGAAATAATTTATCAAATCATCCCGATCTCAAGCCTTCTTCGACTTCAAAATTTTTGTCTCTTTCAAAAATTTCTTTTGTAAACTGATGGCATTCACAAGAACAAAGACTGTAATACAGAGATACATCGCAATATAAATCATTAACATCTTAAGTCCGGAAATGCCCATAAACATCAGCAAAATCTGAGAAACAAATCCAAACAGCCACCCTACAAAAAAAATAACTGTTACGCAGAAACCGAATAACCCCAAATTTTCTTTTGGTTTATAAATCCCGATTTTCTTGAATAGCCAAAGCGGAATTAATAACAAGAGAAATGCAAACGGATGAAACGCCGCATAAGCCACTAAAACTCCCGGCTCCCGATTGATTTCTTGCAAAACCTGTACAATCTCAGAAGACAATTCCATCATATTTTTTTTCTTGCTCGGTAATCTGCAATAATTGTTTTTTTCCGTACATCATCATTTTTGCCAAAATAAAATTCGGAAATTCTGCTATTCCGATATTGTACATATTTACGCTCTCGTTGTAAAGCTCTCTGCGGTCCGCAATTGCGTCTTCCAACTGAGAAACACGGTTCTGGAGAAGTTGGAAATTCTGATTAGCCTTCAGGTCAGGATAATTTTCTGCTAAGGCAAAAACCGATTTCAGTTGATTATGAAGTTCATTTGATATTTTTATTTTTTCTTCAGATGAATTAGCGTTAAAAAATCTGGTGCGCAGGTCTGTTAGCTTGGTCAGCATTCCTTCTTCGTACTTTGTCGATTCTTTCACCACTTTTATCAGGTTAGGGATTTCGTCGGCTCTCTGTTTCAATAAGACATCAATATTTCCGAAAGCTTTGTCCACGTTATTGTGCAACATGACCAACCGGTTGTAGGTAGAAATCAAAACATTAAGCAATCCCAAGACCACAAGGCCAATGATAATGTATGCTAAAATTTGTATCATATTTAGGTTTATTTCACATTTATTTACTTTTAATAACGGCTGTAGTATCCATTACAGCGTTGTCATAAGGTGCAGATACTGTTTCTGCGCCTTCCGTTTCTGCTTCTTTTGTATCTGCATCTTCTTTTTTCTCATGGATATTATCATAAAAATCCTCTAGCGAGTTTATCGCTTTAGAACTGTGAAAAGGATTTGTCCAATTGATTTTACCAATTTCTAATGTATTATTTTTAAAACGAATGGGTGTCAGCAAAATGATTGCAATCAAAATTAGCCAAAAATAGATAAAATATCCTGCTGATTGCAGAATGGGTCTCAGTTCATTATGGTTATTGACGCTCTCCACCGGCGCAATCCCGAATACATTTTTTATTTCTTCTTTCTTAAAAACAGGTTGGTTATTGTCTTCCAAACTCGCTTTACCGATAAGCAAAACCTCCATATTTTCCTTGAGCAGATACTGTGTATAGCGTTTCATAGAAGATTGGTACTGCTCATCAATTTCGAAGTCGATGAATTCTATTTCTTCTGGTAAAATTTTAATTTTTCCCGTTTTATCTTCCACAAAAAACGGTTCGCAAACGATTTCTGAAAATTCCATTGCGTAAGAATTTTTTCCCTCATCATCCGTAGAGACCTTCTCAATAGTATATAAAAAACCAATACATTCTTTGCTGCCAATCCTCGAAAGTATTGGTGTTATTACCCTGGTATTGCCAGAAATCTCTGCCAGTCCCATAGCCACAGAACGGATATTGGCGGTTGGGAGAATCCGCTGAAGTTTATAGAATCTCTTACTGTTTCCGGGAAAAAATATGGATGCTAAAAAAGGCAGAATGATAAAAACAATAATAATGAAAAACGGAACTCCTAATGATAATATCAATCCCAAAAAAGCCAGCCCGGAAATGGAAATCAATAATTTTTTCCACCAGGAAAGCGGTGCTTTACCCATCTTTTTTCTATAAGCATCCTGCTCTCTGGCGCTGTCTTTCCCATCTCTGATGACAGCCATAATAAACCCTAAAATCCCGAAAACAAACACAGAAACAAATACGATCCCGAAAACCAATGCGCCCCGTTTTCTTTCATACAACGCAAAACCACCGATCATAGCCGGATTAAGTACGAAAAACAACCATCCCGGTTTTATTTTAATGTTCCATAACTGGGAAAAAATCAAGGTGTGAAATACTGCGACACCCATGCTCATCAGCATCATAAAACCAAGAACTGGCCAGTCTACATCCAGTGTGTTGTAAAAATTGATTAAATCTTGCATTATCGGGTTATCTGTTTTGCCTTTTCAAACTCAATAGGTAGAATATTTGTATTTCAAACCAATAAGTTTCTTATCAATATTAAAAATAGGATAATTAAAATAATCCACAAAAAAACCTTTCGCTTGAAAGGTTTAGTGTTGAAAAATGGTTAGAACTATTTTACAATGATTTTCTTTGAAACAATTGTCTTTCCATTTTCAGATTCTACATTAACGATATAAACACCGGAAACCAATTTTCCTAATTCTATTCTGTTTTCAGAATTGGAAATGTTGGTAATGGTTTGATTGGAGACCAAAGTTCCGGCAGCGTTGTAAATCTTCACCAGAGCATTACCTTGCTGATTATTGGCAATTCTGACATTTACAAAACCTTCGGAAACTTTTGTCGGATAGATATCATTTTTATTAACATCAACCGCCACTTTATTCGATTTCAAAACATAAGGACTTCCGAGGTCATAAACTGGCATATCAAGATTATTATTCATCTTTTCTGCATGTAAAGTTTCGAGATTCAAAGTATGGAAAACACCGCCTTTTGCACTTGCTAAAACTATTTTCCCTTCAGAATTGACTGCAACGCCATTAATTGAAAAATTCTCCGGAAGCGATTTTATCTTCCCGATGAATTTCGCCTTCATATCATTCACTGAAACTTTGAAAACATTTCCCATTGCGGAAAAAATGTAGAAATTGTTATTATCATCCGCAATCATATCGCCTCCAAAGCCTGTCTGCATTTTGCTTAAGAGATTTTCGCCATTTCCGGAATCATCTTTCACAATTCCCAAATCTGTGACCGAATATTTTCCGTCTTCATAAGAAATCTTCAGAAGTTGAGCACCTGAATTAGAAAGTGCGTAAACATTTCCGTCTGTGCCAATCGTCATTCTGGAAAACTGTGAACCTGTATCGCAAGCTCTTGGATTAGACAGCTGATTTTCCAGCAAAATAATGTCTTTTGTTTTGGAATCGAGAATATAGATATTCGAAGAATACATTGGCATATAAACCAATTTTCCTCGTGCGTCCACGGCCATCGCAGCCATTTGGCTCGCTACAGCGTTGGCATTGGATTTTCTGTCTTCGATTATCTCGTGTTTTAGTTTTGAAGAAAAAACCGTTGGTTGCTCTGCAGAAGACAGCAAAATATTCTGTGCAAGTCCGGTTTTGGAATCCAATGCCCGGAAATCCTGAAAAACAATATTGGTGGTTTCCTTGCCTGTAAGTGCAATCAAATCCTGCTGACCAAAAGCAACTGTACTAATTGACAATAAAAATAAAGAAGATAAAGCTTTTTTCATAATGATAGGTTTTTGATTAATGACACTAAGTTACTCATTTTTATAATAAAATGTCGAATTCATAAAAAAACCTTCCATTATTAATGAAAGGCTTAAATATCTATAATTTCTGATGGCTAATTCAAAATATAACTCGTACCCTCTCGTCCATCCTTCAGCTCGATTCCTTTTTCAAGAAGCTGATCGCGGATTTGGTCAGACAGTTCCCAGTTTTTGGCTTTTCTGGCTTGATTTCTTAAATCAATCAAAACCTGCAAAGTCTGGTCAAGCTTATCGTTATTGGATTCTTCAATTGTTTGTAATCCTAAGACATCAAAAACAATGGCGTTCAGGAATTGTTTCAAATCTTCATAATCTTCTGTGGAAATACTTTCTTTCCCCAGTTTTGAAGCCGAAATAAACTTCACCACTTCGAATAAATGAGAAATCAGAATCGGACTATTGAAATCATCTGCCAAAGCTTCCAAGACTTTTTCTTTCCAGTTTTTATAATCGAAAGAAGAGGTTTCCACTCCTTCTACCTGTACTTGTGTATTCAGGATTTTTACCGCTTCCATCAATCGGTTAAAACCTTTTTCGCTGGCCAGCATTGCATCATTGGAAATATCCAAAACACTTCTGTAATGTGCCTGCAAGAAGCAGAATCTGAGCACACTGGGGTGAAACGCTTTTTCAAAGAAATCATTATTCCCGGTAATCAGTTCCATGGGAAGGATGTAATTTCCGGTAGATTTACTCATTCGTTGCCCATTCATCGTCAGCATATTGGCGTGCATCCAATATTTCACAGGTTCTACGCCGTTGCAAGCTTTTCCCTGGGCAATTTCGCATTCGTGGTGTGGAAATTTCAAATCCATTCCACCACCGTGGATATCGAATTGGTCGCCCAGATATTTCGTACTCATCGCAGTACATTCCAGATGCCAGCCCGGGAAACCTTCGCCCCAAGGCGACGGCCATTTCATAATATGTTCCGGCGACGCTTTTTTCCAAAGCGCAAAATCCTGTGGATTTTTTTTCTCGCCTTGACCGTCCAAATCTCTTGTATTGGCGAATAATTCCTCGATATTTCTTCGGGAAAGTTTGCCGTAATTAAGACCTCGTGCATTGTATTCCAACACATCGAAATAGACAGAACCATTGCTTTCATAAGCAAAACCTTTTTCTACCAGAAGTTTGGTCAATTCCAATTGTTCGATAATGTGGCCAGTCGCAGTCGGTTCAATCGTAGGCGGAAGCAAGTTGAATTTTTTCAAAACATCATGGAAATCAACCGTATATTTCTGAACAATTTCCATCGGCTCCAGTTTTTCCAATCTGGATTGCTTGATAAACCGGTCATTGTTGATATCGCCATCGTCCGTGAGATGTCCGGCATCGGTAATGTTCCTCACATATCTGACTTTGTAACCCAAAAACTGAAGGCTTCTGTAAATGAAATCGAAGGACAAAAATGTTCTCACATTTCCCAAATGTACATTGCTATAAACCGTCGGTCCGCAGACATACATCCCGATATGACCTTCTAATAAGGGTTTGAAAACTTCTTTTTCGCCTGAAAGCGAGTTGTATATTTTTAGTTGCATCTTTTTGTAATTGATGATTAATAATTGATGGTTGATTAAATATTTGACACAGAAAATCCGCAACAACAGATGATTGTTCTGATGAAAATTTGATATGTCAGTTTTTTAAATTTTATCATTATTAATCAAATTTTGCGTGACTACCTACATAATGCAAAAACTCCTGTCTAGTAATTGGATTGGTTCTGAAGATCCCGCTTAATTCAGCTGTAATCGTAGAACTTGCGGTATCCTTGATTCCTCTGCAATTCACACAAAGGTGTTTTGCATCAATGATACAGGCTACATTATTGGTTCCCAAAGCTTCCTTCATCGCATCTACAATCTGCATGGTCAATCGCTCCTGAACTTGTGGACGCTTCGCATAATAATCGACTATTCTGTTGATTTTTGACAAACCTATGACTTCACCGTTGGAAATGTAAGCCACGTGCGCCTTTCCGATAATCGGAAGAAAATGATGCTCGCAGAAAGAATAAACAGTAATATCCTTCTCTACCAGCATTTGCCGGTATTTATACTGATTTTTGAATGTAGAAACACTGGGTTTATTTTCCGGTAAAAGTCCGCCAAAAATTTCATTAACATACATCTTCGCCACACGCTTCGGCGAATCCTTCAGAGAATCATCCGTCATATCCAGGCCTAAAGTATGCATAATCTTTCCGAAAAGTTCTTCGATCTTTTCAATTTTTTCTGTCGAAGTAAGGTCGAAAGCATCTTTTCTGAGCGGCGTATGTTCCTTACCTGTAAACACATCATCGTCGTTATCAGGAAATTGTTCCATCATATCATTCATAATAAGACGCAAAAATAAGCAAATTTTTACACCTTAACCATTGCAATTTTAAAGATTTGATTATAAAAAAGATAGATTCCACGGAACTTTAAAAAACTAAAAAAAAATTGTAATGATTTGAAATTTTATATATTTGCACCAAATTAACATAATTAAAAATAAAATACTATGTCAGACATTGCATCAAGAGTAAAAGCTATCATCGCTGATAAGCTTGACGTTGAAGAAACAGAAGTAACTCCAGAAGCTAGCTTCACTAATGATTTAGGAGCTGATTCTTTGGATACTGTAGAATTGATCATGGAATTCGAAAAAGAATTCAATATCCAGATTCCTGATGATCAAGCAGAAAAAATTACAACTGTAGGTCACGCTATTGCTTACATCGAAGAAGTTGTAAATAAATAATATCTTACTAGACAAAAAAATTTATGGAATTAAAAAGAGTAGTTGTAACCGGATTCGGCGCTATAACGCCTATCGGAAATAATGCTAAAGAATACTGGGAAAACCTGAAAAAGGGAGAGAGCGGCGCTGCTCCTATTACTCTTTTTGATTCCACTAATTTTAAAACCAAGTTTGCCTGCGAGGTCAAAAACTTTGACGCTCTTAATTATTTCGATAAGAAAGAGGCGAAAAAGATGGACCGTAATTCTCAATTTGGCCAGATTGCCGCCAGAGAAGCCATTGCGCACAGCAGACTGATAGAAGATGAGGTGAATAAGGACCGTGTGGGTGTGATCTGGGGATCTGGAATCGGCGGACTGGAAACTTTCGAAACGGAAGTTCTGGGCTGGGCAGCTTCCAACAATATCCCAAGATTCAATCCTTTCTTTATTCCGAAAATGATTGCGGACATCACGCCTGGAAACATTTCTATTGAATACGGTTTCCACGGGCCCAACTATACCACGGTTTCTGCCTGTGCATCATCGGCCAATGCTTTGATTGATGCCAAAATGCTGATTAACCTTGGTAAAGCAGACGTTATTGTTTGTGGTGGTTCAGAAGCGGCTGTTACAGCCAGCGGTATGGGCGGATTCAACGCAATGCATGCGCTTTCTACGAGAAATGATGATCCTAAAACAGCTTCGAGACCATTTGACAAAGACAGAGATGGCTTTGTTTTGGGCGAAGGCGCAGGATGTATCATCCTTGAGGAATATGAACACGCCAAAAAACGTGGCGCAACCATCTATGCAGAGTTGGCAGGTGGCGGAATGAGTGCAGATGCGCACCACATGACCGCACCACATCCGGAAGGTCTTGGCGCTTACCTTGTAATGAAAAATTGTCTGGAAGATGCCGGTGTAACTGCTGATGAAGTAGATCATATCAATATGCATGGTACATCTACTCCACTAGGAGACATCGCAGAATCCAACGCAATTGCAAGATTATTTGGCGAGCACGCTTTTGACATTCAGATCAACTCTACCAAGTCTATGACTGGTCATCTCCTGGGAGCGGCTGGTGTTATTGAGGCGATTGCAGCGCTGCATACCATTATCCACGGCATTGTGCCACCAACGATTAATCACTTTACAGACGATGAAAACATTGACAGCAGACTGAACTTCACGTTCAACCAGGCTGTAGAAAAAGAAGTCAGCATCGCCATGAGTAATACATTCGGTTTCGGAGGTCACAACGCTTGCGTACTTTTCAAAAAAATATAATCTGATGTTTTTATGGAATTGAAAAATTATTTTTTCAAATTACTTCCAAGAAACAGAACACAAAAACTTTCGGAAAACGACATTCTTTTTCGCAAAAAAATTTCCGAAATCGTTGGTTACAACATCCATAACCTGGATATCTTCAAAGAAGCTTTTTCCTTAAAATCTTCTTCCAAGAGTACGGGCAAAAAAAATTACGAACGTCTTGAGTTTTTAGGGGATTCTGTTTTAGGAACCATTATTTCTTGCCATCTTTTTCAGACTTACCCGAATGAAAACGAGGGTTTCCTCACGCAGATGAAGTCCAAAATCGTCAACCGGAAAAACCTGAACAAGCTGGGTGAAGACCTGAAACTCAGTCAGCTGCTGCAGACAGACACCAGCCAGACCATCCTGAGCGAGAATATAGCCGGAAACCTGCTGGAAGCACTCATAGGTGCCATCTATCTGGACATTGACTACGAGTTCTGTAAAAAAATCGTCCTGGAACGCATCCTGACACCTACGACCATTAACAAGCTGGAGAACAAAATTATCAGCTACAAAGGTCTGCTGCTGGAATGGAGCCAGAAAAAGAAGATTCCGATCAAGTAC
This sequence comes from uncultured Chryseobacterium sp., assembly GCA_913778505.1. Taxonomy (GTDB): domain Bacteria; phylum Bacteroidota; class Bacteroidia; order Flavobacteriales; family Weeksellaceae; genus Epilithonimonas. The sequence continues at coordinate 43,641 of CAJYWD010000014.1, read as the reverse complement.
GAAACCTGCGAGGAAATTCAGCCTAATAAGATCACCGTGTTCCGTTGCCATGTGTGGCTGCACCATGAGAAAATCTCCAATGCTGTGGAAACTTCCAAGAAAAAGGCAGAGGAGAAAGCAGCACAGCGCGCTTTTTACATGTTGAGCAAAAAAGAAAATATTATTGAAAATCAAAAAACAATTTCTTAAGCTAGAGGAAGATCACACGGAGATCGTCATCGGATTGATAAGACTTATCAAAACAATCCCGGAGCACGAATTGTTTTTTATGCTGAACCAGCTGAACGACTTTAATTTTAAGCGTATCGGTGATATCAAAATTGAAGGTGAGCATTACGACCACTTTTTTTCACGCTACCAGGCTTACGACCGCTTCACCCGGAACTGCTACCATTTCATCTCCAATAAGTCCATCACTTCGGTACAAAAAAAAGTACAGAATGAACTATTTTCAGATGAATCAAATATTAAATTTTTACTAAATCTACATCAGGATGTTGATTACTTATTAACTAATTCCGATATGTTTGCGGATTTTTCGTTAATTTTGCTCCCGGAAAATTTTGTATTTCAAATCCAGGAGTATCCACTAAGTTCTGAAGAAGAACTTTATCAATTAATTCAATATTATGAATAAAAACCTTAAAAGAACAAAAATAATTGCAACACTGGGACCTGCGACTTCCAGCAAAGAAACGATGATCCAGATGATCCAGGCAGGTGTTGACGTTTTCAGGATCAACTTTTCTCACGCCGATTATGAATTGGTGATGAAAAATGTGAACATCATCCGGGAAATCAATAAAGAATACGGTTACTCGGTTTCCATTCTTGGAGACCTTCAGGGGCCAAAATTGAGAGTTGGCGTAGTAAAAGAAGGCTCATTCCTGAATCCGGGAGATGTTCTTACCTTCACCAACGAAAAGATGGAAGGCGACTCTACGAAAGTTTATATGACTTACGAACGATTCCCTCAGGACGTAAAGGTAGGCGAAAGAATTCTGATAGACGATGGTAAGCTTGTTCTGGAAGTGATTGAGACCAATAATCTTGACACCGTGCGAGCCAAAACAATTCAGGGTGGACCTTTAAGCTCTAAAAAAGGTGTCAATCTTCCGAACACCAACGTTTCGCTTCCTGCATTGACCGAAAAAGACATTGAGGATGCCAACTTCATGCTCGATAATGAGTTTGACTGGATTGCACTTTCCTTCGTGCGCCATGCTCAGGACATTATAGACCTGAAAGAACTGATGGCTAAGCACCCGACTAATAAAACCAAAACGCCAATCATTGCCAAAATCGAAAAGCCGGAGGGTGTGAAAAACATCGACGAAATTCTGCTGGAATGCGACTGCCTGATGGTGGCCAGAGGCGACTTAGGGGTAGAAGTTCCGATGGAGCAGGTTCCGGTGATCCAGAAAAACCTGGTGAACAAGGCAAGACTCTACGCCAAGCCTGTGATCATCGCAACGCAGATGATGGAAACGATGATTACCAGCCTTACACCTACCAGAGCAGAAGTGAATGACGTGGCCAATTCCGTGTTGGATGGTGCAGATGCCGTAATGCTTTCCGGAGAAACTTCAGTAGGAAAATATCCTGTGGATGTGGTGCGTAACATGGCGAAAATTGTAAAGAATATCGAAAGAACAACGCTATACACAAAGCTTAACCACGTCATTGAAGAAAAAATCAATTGTGTGGATGAGCGTTTTATTACTGATAAAGTTTGTCGTTCTGCTGTAGACATTGCAAAATCTACCGGCGCTGAAGCTATTGTAACACTGACAGCTTCGGGTTACACGGCCTTTCAGATTTCGGCACACAGACCTTCTTCGCACATTATTGTTTTCAGTTCCAACAAACGTGTTATCACCATGCTGAACCTTCTTTGGGGCGTACGTGCATTCTATTATGATATGCAGAAATCTACGGACGAAACGGTAATCCAGGTGAATATGCTGACGCATAATTATGGTTTTGTAGAACAAGGCGATTATGTGGTGAATCTCAATGCGATGCCGGTGCACAATGGTGGAAAAACCAACACATTAAGATTATCTACGATCTAAGATTAAAGATCAGATTTTACTTTAAAATAAAAAACCATCGAATTGCGTTCGATGGTTTTTTGTTTCAATAAAAGCAACTTAGACTATTCTTTTATAATTTTTCTTGAGGTAATGCCACTTTTGGTTTTTACACTTAATATATAAATGCCATTCGGCAGCGGGCTCACATCTACCCTATTTTCTTTAGAGATATTTTTATTTTCTAAAATCAATCTGCCGTTCGTATCGAACAATGCAATTCTCACAATATTTTCATCAGCTCTGATCTGGACGTAATTTTGCGTTTTGGTCGGAAAAACGGTGATATGAGATAAATTATTGGATTCCTGAGATTCAAGATTTTCTTTCTTGACGCCTGTGGCTATTAATACAAAATCCTGCACCGACGAGTTACCCTCCTGATTGACCAATGGATTTTTGCTGGTAATTTCCACTTTATAAGTCCGTCCCGCCTGAGGCGTATCAATCAGGATCTGCTCCACATTGTCTGCGGAGTTATCACCCTTCGATGCATTGGCATTGGGATCAAGGATATTCAGTCGCCAAGGATAATAAACTGTTCCCGAGACTTCATCCGTCACCCGCAGATCCAGGTCATTAATCAGCCGTGACGTATGGTTATTTTGCATATCCGCATCCGCAGTAAATGGCGCAATGGCAGGATCAATCCAGGAAACACTGACTTTTAGCGGCTCACTACCTTCAGCGGTAATATTTTTTGTGAATGTGATATTATTTTGCAAGGTAGCCTTTTCAAATACTGCGTTCTCAGTCAGTTTATTGACTAAAACCTGCGCAGCCTTTTTGGCATCCACCAAGCCCCAGCCATACCAGACATCAGGACCTGGTCTTCCGGCATCATTGGCCGTGTGCGTCAGGAGAGCCTTCATTTCATCAGCCCGGAAAACAAAATTATTATCGGACAGAATATTACGCTGAACCTGCGTGAGAGCACCCGCAATGCCGCTCACTACGGCAGATGCATAGGACGTACCCCACGACACAAGATAGAGATTGGTTGCATTGGGATTACCCGCAACAAAATTAGGCATCACCATATCTACACCAACAGCGGAGAGATCCGGCTTAACTGCGCCGTCCTTTCTTGGTCCCGCACTGCTGAAAGCGTCTTTTATCACATCGGAAGGCTGCGTATACTTCTGGCCGGGTGTTGTCAGCTGTTTTACAGCACCCACTGTAATGATATTTTTCGCCAACGAGCCATATCCGATACAATTATAGCCCAAACTGCAGTTTGCCGGTGGCAGCTCATCGTTGGGTCCAAACTGTACCCAGTTTCCGGCCGCGGTATCGTACCTGTATTTGACGGAGCTGGCGTTGGGACCTACGCCATAATAATTTCCGGTGGATTTAACAATGATCTGCTGTGGCTGTGCGTAGACGATCTTATCGAAATTCTGATCATTGCTACCATAAGAGCCGGAATAGGTATCCAGATGGCTGTAATCATAATTCCCATACCAATAATAAGTATTGGCTGCGCCCGGCTTATTCCAACCATTATTGGCACCATAGGAATGATTCGAAATATTGAGTCCTGGTAAAGTGCTGAGTTTCTCAAAATTATTACCCAGAGCCGTTGCCGTGTAAAGATAATTTTCTGTGGTAGCCTGTGGTAATACTCCTTTGGCATTGGCTTTCTGGTAGATCACATTGCTTTGCGTAAAAGTACCTGTCACACTTCCATTTCCGATCACAATTCCGGTTACATTCGTAGTGTGCGCACTTTTTGCAAGGTTAGAAGCTTCCTTATTTACAGCTCTTCCGGAAGTCAGTTGCTCATGCGTATCATGTACTCTTCCCTCGTCAAAAATGGTGATTTTGATACCGTTTCCATTGATCTGAGATATACCCGGAACACTTCCGTTCTGCAACTCGTCAATATTAGCAGTGGCATTGGCGCCGGTTTCTTCCGGAGCGTAAAAAACAGGAATTGGTCCTGTAAATCCGGCCAGCCTGCTTTTCAATGTCTCAAAACTCTCTCCGGAATGTTTGGAGGTATTGTTTTGAAAATAATTCCGCAGTCTTTTTTCATTTAAAAGCCGCTGCGCAGTGAACTCATTTTTAAGTTTAAGATCTTGTGCATTAGCAAAATAAAATGAAAAAACAAGACCTATACTTAATAAACTTCTTTTCATAGAATTGTTTTTGCAAAGATAATCATTAATGAAATCAAGAAGTTATTTTTTGATTATTTTAATCATTCAATAACATGTGCCAAGACTTTTTTTTTGGGTTTCAAAACTGTAACTTTACACAAATTTCTAATGCAGATGTATTTAGTTTTCGATACTGAAACCACCGGTTTACCAAAAAATTTCAACGCTCCGCTTTCCGATTCCGACAACTGGCCCAGAATGGTTCAGATCGCATGGCAATTGCACGATGATGATGGAAAATTAATTGAAAATCAGGACTATATCATTAAGCCAGAAGGCTATGACATTCCCTTTAACGCCGCAAGAATCCACGGAATTACGACCAAAATCGCAAATGAAGAAGGCCGGGATCTGGAGGAAGTTCTGAAAGAATTTGCTCAAGTTCTGGAAAAAGTCAGAGTTGTTTCCGGTCACAATGTAGAATTTGATTACAACATAGTGGGCGCAGAATTCATCCGGAAAAACCTCACAGATAACCTTCAGGCAAAGCCAAAAGCCGATACCATGATTCTGGGAACAGATTATTGCAAGCTGGAAGGCGGCCGTGGCGGAAAATACAAGTCGCCGAAGCTGGAAGAACTTTATGAGAAACTGTATGGTCATAAATTTGATGAAGCACACAATGCAGCTGCCGACGTGAATGCAACGGCGCAGGTTTTCTTTGAAATGATGAGAATTGGCGTGATTCCGCCGGACATCCTTAAAATTCCTGAGGCGAAATTAAAGGAATTCCAAGCCGCCAATCCGAATCCGGTTCGGCCTTTCGGAATTGTCATCAGAAGGCAGGTTGCGCGTTTTAACAATAAGATAAAACAGGCGGATTTTGGCAGCGTCGATGAAATCGATCTGGGAAAATATTTTCACTTCGACAATCACAGCGTTTTTTCTACACTGACGGCGACCACCAACATCAGCGACCTCATCAACAAAGCGAAACAAGATCATTTTCCTGCCGTTGGCATGGTGGATCTGGGTAATATGATGGGCGCCTTCAAATTTGTTTCTGCCGTGGAAAGTGCCAATTCTGACATTTCAAAAAAACATAAAGAATATCTTGCTAAAAAGCAGGAAGCGGAAGAGAAAGGAGAACTTTTCGATGAATCAGAACCTAATAACGATCAGCTGATTCCAATCGTCGGCTGTGAGTTCTACATCTCCGAACGTTACGAACAGAAACAATTTACCAAAGATGATCCCGACAGGAGAACACAGGTGGTTCTCTTGGCTAAAGATTTTAATGGTTATAAAAATTTGGTCAAATTATCGAGTATTGGCTTCCAGAAAGGATTTTATTTCGGTGTCCCGAGGATCAGCCGGGAACTGATTGCACAATATAAAGAAGGTGTGATTGCCTTGACTTCCGGGATTTTTGGGGATATTCCGAGCACAATCCTTAACATCGGTGAGCAGCGCGGGGAAGAACTGTTCCAATGGTGGAAAACTACATTTGGAGACGATTTCTACGTTCAGATCCAGAATCATAGACTTCCAGAGGAGGAACATTTGAATGAAGTCTTGCTTCAATTTGCAGATAAATATAACGTCAAAATTCTGGCTCAGAACGAGACTTTCTACACCAATAAAAGCGATGCCAATATTCAGGATATTTTGAGCTGTATCAAAGATGGTGAGAAGTTATCCACTCCGATCGGAAAAGGTTTCGGAAAGAGAAAAGGATTGACAACGGACGAATATTACATTAAAAGTTCCGATGAACTCAAAGAAACTTTCCTGGCATATCCGGACGCATTTGAAGCATACGAAGAGTTTCTCGGCAAATTCAAGCCATACACTTTGAAGCGTGATGTTTTGTTGCCGAAATTTGACATTCCACAGGAATTCATCAATCCGGAAGATGACCTGGATGGCGGAAAACGTGGTGAGATGGCCTATCTCACCTATCTGACTTACGAGGGCGCCAAAAAACGTTATAATGAAATTACCGATGAAATCAAGGAACGGCTTGACTTTGAACTGGATGTTATTGCCAACACCGGTTATCCCGGTTATTTCCTGATCGTTCAGGATTTCTGTAACGAGGCCAGAAACATGGGCGTTTGGGTTGGTCCCGGCCGTGGATCTGCAGCGGGATCGGCGGTAGCCTACTGCATCGGAATTACCAATGTTGACCCGATTAAATACGATTTACTTTTCGAGAGATTCCTGAATCCGGAAAGGGTTTCCATGCCCGATATTGATATTGATTTTGATGATGAAGGCCGTGATAAGATCATCAAATGGGTGGTGGATAAATATGGCCAGGACCAGGTGGCGCAGATTATCACGTATTCTGTTCTTGGCGGAAAATCAGCTATCAAAGATGCCGGAAGAGTGCTGGATGTTTCGATTCCGGAAACCAATATGATTGCCAAGCTGATTCCTTCTACACCGGGAATGAATATCGCCAAAGCCTTATCCAAATATGACAAGCTGAAACCCGAAGACCAGCAGTTGGTAGATGAAATGAAGGCCGTTCTCAACAATCCGGAAGATTCGCGATTTTCCGTTCTCGAAAGTGCCAAAAAAATGGAAGGCTGTATCCGCAATACCGGAATCCATGCCTGTGGTGTTATTATTACGCCGGAACCGGTGAGTAACTTGGTTCCAATTACCATTGCTGCGAAAGATGCAGACATTTTGGTTTCCCAATTTGACAACTCGGTGGCAGAAAATGCAGGTCTTTTGAAAATGGACTTCCTTGGACTGAGGACTTTAACAATTATCAAAGATGCCGTTAAACTTGTTAAGGAAAGACATGGTGTAGATATTGATCCGGATGCGATTCCTCTGGATGATGCTAAAACGTATCAATTATTTAAAGAAGGCCGCACCATTGGTATTTTCCAGTACGAAAGTCCGGGAATGCAAAAATACATGCGTGAACTGAAGCCAACGGTTTTTGCGGATCTGATCGCAATGAACGCCTTGTACCGTCCTGGTCCGATCAAATACATCCCGAATTTCATCAACAGAAAACACGGCACCGAAGAAATCATTTATGATTTGCCGGAAACTCAGGAGTATCTGGAGGAGACCTATGGTATCACCGTTTATCAGGAACAGGTAATGCTATTGTCCCAGAAACTCGCCAACTTTACCAAAGGTGAAGCCGATACGTTGAGAAAAGCGATGGGTAAAAAGCAGATTGATGTCCTTAACAAAATGTATCCGAAATTCATTGAAGGCGGCAGGAAAAATAACCTTGATGAAGAAAGGCTTGAAAAAATATGGAACGACTGGAAAGCCTTTGCCGAATATGCTTTCAACAAATCCCACTCCACTTGTTATGCCTGGATTGCTTATCAGACTGCGTATCTGAAAGCCAATTACCCTGCTGAATATATGGCGAGTGTGATGAGCAACAATATTAACAATACGGCGTCCATCACCATGTTTATGGAGGATTGCAAAGCCATTGGCGTAGATGTTTTGGGTCCCGACGTAAATGAATCTCAGTACAAATTTTCCGTTAATGACAAAGGTCAGATCCGCTTTGGACTGGGCGCTATAAAAGGTATAGGTGAAGGCCCTAGTGAGGCGATTACACGAGAAAGACAAAGCGGAAGATTCAGGAATATTTATGATTTCTTTGAGCGCATTCCATCTTCGCAGGTCAATAAAAGGGTGGCGGAAAGTTTGGTGATTGCCGGTGCGTTTGATGAATTGGATTCTTACCATCGTGGTCAGTATTTCGACATTGATACAACAGGAAGAACCAACCTGGAAAGACTTCTCCGATATGGGCAAAGTTTCCAGGACAGTAAAAATGAAATGGAAAATTCGCTATTTGCCGATTTTGCTGAGGAAGTTCAGATTGAGCAGCCAAAACTTCTGCCGTGCGCTGAGTGGCCGAACATGCATAAGCTGAACCGTGAGAAGGAAATCATTGGTTTCTATCTCTCTGCGCATCCTTTGGACGAATTCAAGTACCAGTTCCAGTTTATGCAGGGAGTTCTTTCCAAAAAAGCAGTTCTGGAAGAGAAAAAAGAGGAAATTGTTCTGGAAGAAGTGGTTCCGATTCTGGAAGCAGACAGCATCCCCGATGAAGAAGTTCCGGACATCGTAGTTTCTGACGAAGCTGGTCTGGAAGATGAAATCATTGAGGAAGTTACTGTAAAAGCAGAACCGAAAGGAAATTTTAATTTTCTCAATCTTGATGAAGTGGAAGCCTTCAAAGATTTGGCTTTCCCACCGAAAACGCCTGAATTATTCGAGGAAAAGAAAAGCTGGAAGGACAAAATGAGTGAGAAAGATAACAGTAAAGAGTACACCGTTGCAGGCCTCATCACAGAATACCGCGTTGCAGACGGCTTCCGAAGCGGTGAGAAGGTTGCTTTTGTGAATCTTGAAGATTACACCGGCTCTTATTCTTTCCGGTTAGGCGACAGAGATTATATGCGACTGAAGGAAAAACTGGAAGTCCAGCGTTTTGTCATCATGAAAATTAAATATTCCCAAGGCAAAGACGGACGAGTCTTTGTGAATGTGAACGACGTTCTTGAGCTTAAGGAAGCCTTCGAAAAATTTGCCAAGAGTCTCTCAGTAGTGGTACCGCTGGACTTATTAAGATCATCGGATATTAATTTTTTCAGAGAAAATCTCATCCAGAACCAGGGCGAGCAGAAACTCAACTTCTTTATCAAAAATCCCGAAGACGAATCCGTTCTCGAAGTTGTTTCCATGCAACATAAAATCAATATCAACGAAAATCTGCTGGAAGTGATTCATCAAATCAACAATTATGAGGTTTTTTTGAATTAAGAAATTGTCTTTCGTTAAAATTATCTAATAAACACAATGATAAAAGTGAAAAAATCTACTTTACAAGTAAAAGTAGATTTTTTTGTTTTAAATTTTGACTTAATATTACATCATTGATTACGAATAATGACATATTATAAACAATTCAAAAAAAAATCATACTTTAATTAATGAATTATTAGTATGTTTGCCATTGTAATATAAATTATATAATTATGAAGAAACTTTTACTCACGTGTTTTGTAGCCATCGGAATCGGTGCCAACTCACAAATCACTTTGGGTGGCAATACTACCACCCAAGGCCAGCCCGTCCCCATTGATAATAATTATGGATATTCTTATGTACAGCAAATATTCCAGAAGTCTGACATTAAAGCGGACGCCTCCGGAAACATTACCGGACTTAAGTTCTATCTTCCTACGGCGGCTGTCCTCACTAACTCAAATAACTGGACCGTTTACTTAGGACACACTTCCAAAAGTGCATTTACAAGTACCACGGATTGGATTTCTTTGAGTGGATTGACTCAAGTCTTTACGGGAACCGTCAGTAATACATCAGGGGTTGTGGAGATTACTTTTCCGACAGCTTTTGCCTATAACAATGTTGACAACTTAGTTGTAGCTGTAGACGAAAATACTGCTAATTATGATTCTTCTACCAACAGATTTTACAGCTATTCCAGCGCCACGGCCAATTCTACCATTTATTACAGAAACGACACCACTAATCCTGATCCCACAACACCTCCTACTGCCAACGGAAGAGTTGTAGCGAAATCCAAGATTACTTTTCTGGGATTAACTACCTCGGCGCCGGATTGTGCCACGGTATCTGCACCTGCTGCAAATGCTACAGGTGTATCGTTAACACCTACAATCACCTGGTCAGCAGCAACCAACGCTACAGGTTACAAATTAAGCGTAGGAACGACTACAGGCGGAACTGACGTATTGAATGCTGTGGATCTTGGAAACACGCTCAGTTATACTTTTACGACGCCACTTTCTGCAAGTACCAAGTATTTTTATACCGTTAATTCCTACAATGCAACAACCTCTAACAATGGATGTACTGAAAGAAGTTTTACCACAGCATGTGGCGCTGTAAATCTCCCGTACACTCAAAATTTTGAAAGCGTAACGGTTCCGGCCATTCCAGCTTGTAATTCTGTTCAGACAATTACCGGTAATCCATGGGCTACTGCTGCATCCCCTACAGACTCTAGCGGTTTTAGTGCAGGTAAAGTATTAATGTACTCCTACAGCCAGACTGCTGCTGCGAATAGCTGGTATTATACGCAAGGACTCAATTTAACAGGAGGAGTAACTTATGCCGTTAAAGTGAGAGTGGGTAACAATGGATATACTGAAAAATTAAAAATCGGTTACGGAACTACTGCCGTTAATACTGCAATGACAACCATCCCGGGTGCAGACTATACATTGCCTGCAGGTTCTGCCACTTCCTCAGTCAAAGCAGTGACATTTACACCTACAACATCCGGAACATACTACATAGGCTTTAATGCGAATTCTGCGGCAGATCAATATTATCTTTATATTGATGATATTTCCGTGACAGTTGCACCGACTACTGTTCCGGACTGCGCCACAGTGACTTCGCCTGCTAACGGTGCTACTAATGCAAGTGTAAGACCAGCTTTTACGTGGAGCGATGCGAATAATGCTTTTGGTTACAAATTATATTTGGGAACATCAGCAGGAAATTATGATTTGATCAATGGTGTAGACTCTTCTTCACCGACAACATATATCAACAATCCTGCTCTAAATGCAAACACCACCTACTACATGAAAGTAGTTCCTACGAACAACATTGGTGACGCGGCCGGATGTGCGGAAACTACATTTACAACAGGTACAAACCCTTATGCACCTTATTGTGGACCATTTATTTCCAGTACTCCAACGCAGATAACGCCAATTACCGCTTTCACACTGAATGGTGTTACGAACAATTCCGATCCTTCCGCAACTACTTTCGGAACCTTCCCAACTAACGAAAGTTTCACAGGAACTCCAGTAAAAGTAGAAGATAACTTGACCACAATTCCATTTACCTTAACAGGTATTGGCGTAGCTGGCAACGGATGGGGAGCTTCAGTATTTATCGACTGGAACGAAGATGGCGACTTCCTAGATGCAGGTGAGTCTTATTTCAACACTACCGCAACGATTCTGTACACCAGCACGGTAACCAACAATAAGACCACCTTATCCGGCAACCTGGCTATTCCATCCGGAACCACGCTAGGACAAAAGAGACTGAGAGTTAAATACAACTTCACAGGAACCACAATTAATTCTCCACTTACCACTGCATGTACAGATCTAACGAACGGACAGGTAGAAGATTATACCATTAATTATACAGCATTCCTGGCAGCTTCTGATATCAGCAAAGCTCAGATTTCAGTATACCCTAATCCATTCACAGATGTGCTTAATATCTCTGATGTAAAAGGCGTGAAGTCCATTTCTGTTAATGACATCTCAGGTAGAGAAGTGAAGTCTCTGGCCCCGTCAGCAGTGCTAAATTTATCGAGCCTCAAAACAGGTCTTTATATCGTAAACCTTAAAATGGAAGATGGAAGCGTAAAAACTTTCAAAGCCATTAAAAAATAATTAAATCATACAATTATCATCTAGCCACTCTCCGGAGTGGCTTTTTTGATTTAACAAGGCTTAAGATATTTTAATGTTAATATCTTTTCTCAAAAGAAAAAAAAACTATATATTCGTATCAGTTTTAAATAAATTTATTAGATATGAAAAAAATTCTATTCTCTTGCCTGATGGCATTAGGCATTGGAGTGAATGCTCAGCTAGACTTCACTCAAGGTTTTGAAGATAGCGACACTCCCGGAGCTATCCAATTTGGTGGCGGTAGCTACAGCAGCACTGTTTTCTGTAATGGCGCTGCGTCTGGTGCCCTTGCAATAAGTGCAACCACTACTCAGACCGGCTTCTTACAACAACTTTTAGACGCAGGCGATTTTTACGGACAGACCAATAACGGACAGTCTATGCAGGTAAGCTTCAACTATAGAAAAACAGCGAACCTTACCGGAACGGTATACGTAGGTTATGCTATGTATAATGAAAGCTCTGACAACTGGACCATTACAACACTTGGTAGCGGAACAACACTGTCGGCTACTGCAATCACAACTTGCGCAAATATCAGCGCTACTATCCCTACCGGAACATTTGACCCGAATAAAACTTACGCCGTAGGATCTTGGTTTATCAAGAGCGGATCAGGTACAGGCAGCATCTATGTTGATGACATCAAAGTACTTCAAAACACAGTAACTACTACTCCTGCTTGTGCTGCATTCACATCTCCTGTTAATGGTGGTACTATTTCTTCCGGAACCGTTTCTTTAACTTGGAACGTAGTACCAAATGCGACTCAATACAAAATTGCTATTGGAACTACAGCAGGCTCTTCTAACGTAGTCAACACAACTGCAGTAGGCTCCGCATCATCCACCAATGTTTCTCTAGCGCCAAATACTACGTATTACGCAAGAATTACAGCTACAAATAGTGTGGGAGACGCAACCGGTTGCCAAGAGATCACATTCTCTACAAACAGCAATGTTGCACACTGTGGACCACTCACCTCTTCTGCACCAAACGCTATCGCTCCAATTAAATCTGTCAATTTCGCAGGTGTAACCAACACTTCAGATCCATCGGCAACTACAATTGGCTCATTCCCAGTTCATCAGAACTTTACAACAACTGAATTTATTGTTAAGGACGATGTAACCTCTGTTCCATTAACAATTCTTGGAACCACCAATGGTAATGCTGCTAACGGCTGGGCTATGGCTGTATTCATCGACTGGAATAATGATGGAGATTTTAACGATGTTGGAGAATCTTACTTCAATACTACTGCTACAATGATCAGAAAAGCAGGCGTTACAGATAATCCAATTTCTCTAAATGGCAACATTACAATTCCTGCAGGAACTTCGTTAGGTAAGAAATTCATGAGAATCAAGTACAATTTCTCCGGCACAACACTCAACACACCATTGACCACAGGTTGCGAGAATATGATCAACGGGCAGGTAGAGGATTATACTATCGATTATCAAAGTGCTCTTGCAGTTTCTGATCTTAATAAAAAAGCAGTTTCTGTATATCCTAACCCATTCACAGATGTTCTTAACATTTCTGATGTGAAGGGTGTGAAGTCTATCTCTGTAAACGACATTTCTGGTAGAGAAGTAAAATCTCTTGCTCCGGCGGCAGAACTTAACCTTTCCAATCTTAAAACAGGTCTTTACATTGTTAACCTGAAAATGGAAGACGGAAGCGTTAAAACTTTCAAAGCGATCAAAAAATAATTACCAGAATTATTTTATCAAATCAACCCGCTCTTTGCAGAGCGGGTTTTTTCATTTTACCAAAAAAATACATAAATCTTTATAGATTTTAAAAAAATAAATACTATATATTTTAATATTCCATACAATTGATTAGATTTGCCTGCGAATAACTACATTAATAATTATGAAGAAAATTTTACTATCCAGCTTATTGGCGTTCGGAATTTTTGCTCATGCACAAATCGACGTTAATGCGACTGCCGGTACAGAGACCGCAACTTACACAACCCTTAAAGGTGCTTTCGACGCTATTAACGCAGGAACACACCAGGGTGTCATTACCCTTAGCATTACGGCAAGCACCACAGAAACAGCATCTGCTGTTCTTAATGCCGCTACCACTTACAGTTCCGTTACCATAAAGCCTACTGTAACTGCAACCATCACCGGAGCAATCGCCAGTAATCCATTGGTTAAAATTCTGGGATCCAATGTGGTCATAGACGGTTCTACCACAGCAGGAGGAGCCACTAAAGATCTTACATTCAGTAACACTTCCACTACTGGTCCATCTGTACTATTTATGGGAGCACCAACAGCAGCAGCTCCACTGACTAACGTCACCGTGAAAAATGCGGTATTCGTGAATGGCAGCGCCGGCACCACAAACTTCATCCTTGCTAACGGAAGCACTGCTGCAGGCTATTTTAACAATGTTACCGTACAGAATAATACATTTCAGAATGGGTTCAACGGTATTTTTGTACTGGCGGGAACCACTGCAGGCAACGGCAATAACCTCCTGGTTACAGAGAATACTGTGAGTGCGATGGTACAAAACGGCATCCTTCTGTCCGGCGTAGGTGGCACCTCTACTGTAAGCAATAACGTAATAAACAACGTTAATCCAAATTCCGGCTCTACATCTGCTTCGGCATCAGCATCCCTGGGAATCAGCATCAGTGCGGGAACTAATAATGCGTCTGTATTTGGTAATAAAATCACGGTTAAGAACACAGCTACCAGCGGATTTGCATACGTCAACGCAATTAATATTAACACCAATGCAAGTAACGTCCTGACAAAGGTTTACGACAATACTATCTCAGAAGTCAGCGGTTATCTGACCTATGTGAACAGTGCAGGTATCTACCTGGGAAGTGCTTCTACCAATGTTAACATCTATTCCAATAAGATTTCCGGCATCAAAAATACGAACGCACAATCCATCCAGGGAATCGTGTTGGGCTCATCCGCCACAGCTGCCAATGTATTGGTTTACAATAACGTGATCTCTGATGTATTAGCCACCGCCGCGGGGAATGCCTTCGGGATCTACGCTTACTCGGGAGCCGGATACAAGGTTTATAACAACACCGTGAATCTGGCTACAGGCAATGGTGAGACAGGATTATCCTCTGCCATGATGGTAAACTCCACAGTGACTGCTGCCAATGCGCTGGATCTGAGAAACAATATTTTCGTCAATACCAAGCCATCAGGAGCCACCGTGGGCATCTACAGCCTGGCGCCTAGCACTGTGTTTGGGTCTATCGATTATAATGATTACTACGCAGGGGCAGCCAACGGTTATATCGGAGGAGCGATAAGAAACACAGTTTCCGAGATCCAGACCGGGTTCGGTGGTAATGTCAATTCTCTGGTGGTATTGCCGGTATTTGTAAGCGCTACAGACATGCGTCCGAAGAGCGATGCTAACCAGGCTCTGGACAACAAGGGAATCTCACTTCCCGAAGTGACCACCGATATCGCTGGCGTTTCCCGTTCCGCAACCCCGGATATGGGTGCATACGAATTCACCTACAACACTCTGGCGACCACGGATATTAGAAAAAACACTTTAGCGATCTATCCTAATCCATTCGGAGACGTGCTTCACATCTCTGATCTGAAAGGTATTAAAACGATCTCGGTGAGTGATGTTTCCGGAAGAACCGTGAAGTCTCTTAGTCCTGCCGCAGAACTCAATCTTGCCGGCTTGAATACAGGTCTTTATTTTGTGAATATTCAGATGGAAGACGGAAGCGTTAAAACGTTCAAAGCGATCAAGAAATAATTTAAAGAATTATTAATCATCATCAACCCGCTCCTTACATCGAGCGGGTTTTTTTGTGTTGATATCGTATTTCACTACGGGGCTTGAAGTGGATGGTTATAAAATATTTTTGTCATCATTGTATTTATTACCTTAATTTTATTAACTTAGTTTAAGTGAAATTCAAATCAACATTAACATTTTAAAAACACAAAGTATGTCTGTAAAGTACAATGTAGTGGAGCGCAAGAATCCACAAGACAAAAATGCACCTTCTAAGTTTTATGCCAATTCCAAAGCTGATGGCGAGATCAATCTGAAAGAGATCGCCAAGGAAATATCCGGAGGCTCTACCACCGTATCAGACACCGATGTTCTCGCGGTACTGAATGACCTTGTGAAATGCATGGGAAAGCATCTTGCGAATGGTGAAATTGTAAAGCTGGGAGATTTCGGGAATTTTCAGGTGACCATATCCAGCGTAGGTGCAGAAGCCGCAGAAAAAGTAACTTCTGCCAATATTACTAATCAAAAAATCACCTTTCGTCCCGGCGTCGATTTGAGAGATATGCTGAAAACGCTGAAATTCGAAAAATACAGAAAATAGAAACACCCTATCCAAAGGCTTTTCCAGAAGCCCGCCATCAGACCGCCCCCGTGACTTCACGGGGGCGGTCTCGTCTCGCCACCGGGGCGGTCTGATGAAGTCGCGGGGGCGGTCTCGTGAAATCACGGGAGCGGTCTCGTAAAACCACAAGTCCATAATACCAGAAAACGAAAAAAGCCTGCAGCATTGCAGGCTTTGATTTTAGGATGATGAACGATTACCAGATCTTGATACGTTCTTCCGGCTTTTTGTACAGCTTGTCGCCTTGTTTCACATCAAAAGCTTTGTAGAAAGCCTCCGTGTTCACCAGCGGGCCAAAACTTCTGTACAGTCCCGGAGAGTGCGGATCGGTCTTCACCTGATTGGTCATATACTTGTCGGTAGACAATGTTCTCCAGACCGTTGCCCAGCTCAGGAAGAAACGCTGCTCCGGCGTATAACCGTCAATTTTCCCGGGGTTTCCTTTGTCCTTCATGTACATTTGCAGGGCATCAAAGGCAATATTAACACCGCCAAGGTCTGCAATGTTCTCCCCATTGGTGAAGGTTCCATTCACTTTTACATCTTTTACCGGCTCATAAGTATCGTACTGTGCGGCAAGACTCTTGGTAGCTTTCTCAAAGTTAGCTTTGTCTTCCGCAGTCCACCAGTCGGTCAGGTTGCCGTCTCCGTCGAACTGTGCTCCACTGTCATCAAATCCGTGGGTCATCTCGTGTCCGATCACCGCGCCGATTCCACCGAAGTTAACCGCCGCATCGGCATCAGGATTAAAGAACGGTGGCTGTAGAATGGCTGCCGGGAAAACGATCTCATTATTCACAGGGTTATAGTACGCATTCACAGTCTGCGGAGACATGCCCCACTCGGATTTGTCCACCGGCTTTCCTATCTTCTCCAGTTCCTTGGAATAATGCCAGCTTTCTACATTTTTCAGGTTACCGTAAAGGGTTCCGCCATCTTTTTCTGATTTAAGTGTCAGCTTGGAATAATCTTTCCACTTGTCCGGATACGCTATTTTAACGGTGAATTTATTCAGCTTGTCCAGAGCTTTTTCTTTAGTAGTGGCAGACATCCAGGAAAGATCCTTGATGTGCACCGCAAAACTTTTCTTCAGATAATCCACATACGTCAGCATCTGTGCTTTTGCAGCCGGAGTGAAGTATTTATCCACATACACCTTTCCGAAAGCCTCACCCAACACACCGTTGATAAGTGAAAGCGCTCTCTTGTTTAGTGCGCGCTGCTCCTGCTGGCCTTGGAGATACTTGCTGTAGAAATCAAATTTGAGATCATCCATCTTCTGGTTCAGATAGCCTGCGCTGCCCGAGGTCAGGTGGAATTTAAGATAATCTTTGATCAGTGGGATATTCTTTTCGTTAAGGAACGTATCCAGATTTTTATAGTAATTCAGCTCGCCGATGATCACTTTATCCGTAGTGACGCCCACGGTTTTAAGGTAATTCGGAAGATCAACATTCTTCACCAAGGTCTTAAGCTCAGGCATCGTCTTCGGGTTGTACTGAAGATTGGCATCGCGGATCTGCTCATTGGTAAGAAGCGTCTTGGCCATTTTCTTTTCGAAGTCCACGATCTGACCTGCCACGGCGTCCGCATTCTTATATCCGATTTCTTTCAGAACATTGGCTACATACTTTTTGTACTCGGCAATGGTCTCGGTATTCTTCGCCGATTCTTTCTGATAATAATCCCTTCCAAGGCCGAATGATGCATCGCCGAGGTAGACCGCATTCATCTTAGAATTCTTAAGATCGCCATCTACGCCCCAGCCATAAAAAGCATTTTCTCCGTTTTTGGTAGCCTCGTCCAGATATTTCTGCAGGTCGGCCATGTTCTTGATAGCATCGATTTTTGCCAGATCTGCTTTGATCGGGCTAAGACCATCGGCGTTACGCTTGTTCATATCCATGTAGGTTTCGTAAAGCGCCTGGATTTTCTGACCTTCGGAACCGTTGGCAAATTTCTCTTTCAGAATATTGTCCAGCAGTCCCAGTGAGTTATTGTCCGTGGTTTCTCTAAGCTGATTGAAGGAGCCCCAGCTTGGCTTGTCTGCAGGAATCTTGGCTGTTTTCATCCAGGTTCCATTGACATAGTTATAGAAATCATCTTGCGGACGTACAGATTTGTCCATCAGGTTAAGCTCCAGAGCTGCCTGCTTGGTCTGTGCCAATGAAATGTTGAAAACCGAAGCCAACATCAATGCACTGAGAGAAAGTTTTTTCATTTCTAATGTAATATTTGATGATATATGTAGAAAAAACTAGCTGATTGTTACAGTTCCAAGCAATATTTTCAATGATCGGAAGCACTACTAATCAACCACTTATAAATCGACCGAGAATTACTTTCCGGATAATCTGTGCTAAAAGCTGATAAATCCGATGAGATCGTAGGATTTTAATCATCAGTATTATATTTTTACAGAAAAATAATTAAAATTTACACAAATGCATCACACTTTACTATTGATCCTCGCCCTGCTGTTTTCGGTTTTTATGATGGTTATGGTGGCACGGAAGATGAAAATTGCTTATCCGATATTTCTGGTTCTGGCAGGACTGATCATCAGTTTGTTGCCGGGCATTCCGGAAATAGAGCTGGATCCGGAGCTTGTTTTCCTGATCTTCCTTCCGCCGTTGCTTTACGAAGCCGCATGGTACACCTCGTGGAATGATTTCTGGAAATGGAAACGCCCGATTGCCCTGCTGGCATTCGGTCTGGTATTCGCCACCTCTCTGATCGTTGCGTACCTTTCTCAGGCTCTGATTCCAGGTTTCACCTTAGCGCTAGGCTTTCTTCTTGGCGGGATTGTCTCGCCACCGGACGCTGTGGCCGCCACTACGGTTCTCAAAGGTCTGCCTGTTCCAAAAAGAATCATCAGCATACTGGAAGGTGAGAGTCTGGTGAATGACGCATCGTCTCTGATTGTTTTCCGCTTTGCATTGGCGGCCATACTCACAGGCAGTTTTTCTATGAATGAAGCGATTGGCCAGTTTTTCCTCGTGGCAGGCATGGGCATCGTGGTTGGATTAGTGGGCGCAGGGATAATGTACCTCATCCACCGCTATCTTCCCACCACCTCGGCCATCGATGCCGCGCTTACCGTTATGACCCCTTACATTCTTTATCTCGGCGCAGAGCAGTTTCATTTCTCGGGCGTTATGGCTGTAGTGACGGGAGGACTTTTCATTTCGTACCGTTCGCACGAAATCTTCCGCAATGGCAATACCCGGCTGAATATGCTTGGCGTCTGGACCACAGTTATATTCGTGATGAATGCGATGGTATTCATCCTGATCGGATTGTCCCTGCCTTCCATTATCCGCGGACTGGAAGAAGCTTCCCTCATTCAGGGCATTAAATATGGTGTCATTATAAGCGCTGTTGTTATTGCGATCCGTTTTCTGTGGATCTATCCTGCTGCCTTCGTTCCGAGATGGCTTTTCAAATCGGTCAGAAAAGAACAAAGTCCCGGATGGAAAGGTCCGCTGGTGATAGGCTGGGCCGGCATGCGCGGTGTGGTGTCGCTGGCTACAGCATTGTCGATTCCTTTTCTGATGGATGACGGAACGCCGTTCCCGCACCGGAATCTGATCCTGCTTATTACCTTCATCGTTATTTTTATCACGCTGGTGGTTCAGGGACTGACCTTGCCATTTCTGGTCAAGAAACTCAATATGCCTTCTCTGGACGTTGTTCTGCCGTCTGAACAGCAGGAAGCACAGATCCAGATACGCCTGAACAGGCTTGCGCTGAATCATATCAGCACCAACTATAAGGACATCATCCATAAAAGCAATTTGCTTAAAAATTATTACGCCCAAATCTCCATTGAGACAGAAAACACCGAAAATCAGCTGGATCTGATGGAATGCAATACCTGTACGAAGGATGAAATCATACGATTCGAGGATATCCTGAAGGAAATCTATGACAAGCAGCGTCTTGATATTTTCCAGATGCGGCGGGAGAAGTATTATGATGATGAAGAGATCAGGAAAGCCGAAATGCAACTTGACCTTAACGACCTGAAAATTGATCCTAATTTTCATTGACAAAAAAAAGAGCTAAAACACCACCGTTTAGCTCTTTTTTACTTTACATCAAAATGTTATTGACCGGCTGAATAGCTGGCGGCAAATCTTTTTCGCCGAGCATTTCCCGCAGGTCAATCTCAATATTCCGACTGATCTGCGTAATCGGAATATCATTCGCACAGCCTTCAAAAGGGTTTTCTGTACTTTCGCCTACCTGCTCCAGAACGAGAAATACCCAACCAATCAGCAGGCTAAACGGAATAACCAGCCATATTATGTACTCCCCGAATTTTTCGGTCATCTTGGAGATCTCGCCCAAAAAACCCAATGGCAGCAGGACGCACAATGCATTAGTAAAATAAAGATTGATACTGGAAAACTGTCTGGGATAAGGAAAATTTTTAATTCGTTCACACTTACCCTGCTGTTCATAGAGTTCTTTCAATTGATTTTCCAACGCCACGTAATTGTAATCCGATTAAACCTTGCAGATTCAGCGTTCTGAAATGAGAAGATTGCGAGGCTATCAGTTGTGTTGCCCGGTTTTTGGTAGAGAGAATATATAAGCATTCATCTTCGGAAAGAAAGTTTTTAAGTTCCAGATCCAGGCTGCTTTCCCATTCGGGAACTTTGTAATAATTCAGATATTCCCTATTATAGCTCTTCGTCTTGACATTTTCCCAGCTTTTAACCTCGCGCAACTGGAAGCGCAATGCTGTAAGCCAGGCAAAATGACGGTAAATAATCTCCTGGTGAACGCTGGACTCTGCCCGGATCATATCTTTCACCATCATCCCAAAGGTCCGGCTGTTATTGATAATAGCACCATAAATCTGGCGCGCTTCCCACGCTCTGTTGTAGGTCTGAGTATTCTTAAATCCTGATATGAAGGCTGTAGCTGTTCCCAGAAGCGCAACGGGCACCCATGGGATAGCGAGCCACTTCCAGTCTAAAAAGTAAAATAACGCTGTGGGAATTACACTCAAAATGAGCATTTTATAGATTTTACTTCTTGTCCAGGGAATAAAATGCCTCAGGTGATAATGGCTTGAAATATTCATCGTTTAATTGATTTTGATAAAAATAATGATTGTTTCAGAAATAAACCGAAAGAGATGTGGCAACCGTTGCACTATTTTTTACATTTTCCACATCTCTTTTTGGAAAAATAGCATCGCGGCTGTGAAGATTACGCAGCTCCGTTCTCCAAAGCAAATTCGGCAGAATCTGGTAGTCCGCATTCAGGGAATAGCCAAAAGTCTGAAAGCCGTTTTCTGTTCCTGTTGCTATCTTTGCCCCATATTTATCGTGGTAATATTCGCCACGCATTCCAATTCTGAATTTTTCCGTCGGTGAAAACTGAGCTATCAAAACCGGAGCGTACCAAAGGTTATAGGCCTCGCTTCCTTTAGATTTTTGCTCTGCTCCTATGTCAAAACCGGCTCGTACCGCCCACTGTTTATTGATTTTATAAATGCCGTAGAGATTGTGAAAATATCTCATTTGCCGGATGCTGTCGGGCTTATCATTTCCGATGAATGAGCTGCTGTTGATGGTTAGCTTTTCATTGGGAATGTACGTTAACTGATGCCCGAAAGACGGTGTGCTGTTGCCGTCCACTTGCTGGATGCGCTGCCATCCGTTTAAAACCAAACCGCTCATCAGCCATTTTCTGTTATCGCTGGTATAAGAGATTTTTGCTCCGGTTTCAAAATACGGCGAGTTTTCTGCAGCGATACTTCTTGTCAAAGTCCAATTATCTTTTACGACAGCGCTTTCAAAACCGATATGAGAGGGAAAAACTCCGGCATCAATCCAGAGGTTTTTGTTCTTTGAAATTTTAAAACCGATGCTGGCTTCGTAAATATTTTTCAGAACGCCCTCTTCTTCGGAGTAATTGGCATTCATATAAGTCCCTGTTGCCAGAGCAAGATATGCCCTTAGATTTTCGGTTTCATAGTTGGCTTTGATGAAAGCCAGATTAATATTAACCTCATTATTCCGATGATGGCTGTAAATGAAATTGGGGCGTGAATTATTCTCAGGATTATTAGAATCATATTGATAATAGACTTCCGCAAATCCGCTTATTTTCAGTGGTTTTTCAAGGTTTTCCTGTGCCATTACCAGAGGACAGGCTGTCATTAGTATCGTTAATAAAATTATTTTTTTCATTGATAAATCAGTCGTTTTAAGTAGATGAAATAAAACAGATAAAAGCGCAAATAAGTTCAAAGGCCTGTTTGCTTATTTATTCTTGATTAATTTTTTAGGTTTTTCGACAGAAAGTATGGAAATGAATGATAGTCCTGAAATCAAAAAATCATTTATAGACTTCTTAAAATACATAAGATTTAATGAATGTCGTAATTGGTAATAAATTAATTTTTAAGGGTTTGTTTGTCATTGACTGCGTCGAATCGGAATCCTGATACGCTGAAAATTAACATTTTAGATTCTTTCAGAATGGCAAAGTGACTGCTGATTTAAACGTTATGATTTAAAACGGACATTCAGATTTGTATTAAAAAAATCCACGAGAATACTGAGCGAAGCCGTAGTATGTGTTCAAAATTTTTAATCTAAAGCCGTTTTGAACTAATTTTAGATTTAACCACAAAGACACAAAAGAGATATAGACACAGTTTTTAGTAGCGAATCTAAAGCACTCAAAAGAATAAAAATCAAAGATTTTTAAAACATACGTTTTCTTTATTAGATTAGTATTAGGCTTTAACTATTTTATCTAAATCTTTTGTGACTTTGTGGTTAAATAAAAGTTTAAACAAGTTTTCTGTATAAAATGTAATAAAAAAACAAGTGTCCGGAAATGTTTTCAGACACTTGTTGTTAGGAATCTCAACAAAAATTATTTTTTTCCGCCGGAGAAAAACGCAAAGGCATAATTCAGCTGGATAGCGATGATGACACCAATGCTCAGATACGGGCTTACAAAACAAAGCAGAGCTCCACAGAAATATAAAGCCTGCGCAATGATAATTCTCCGCTTAATAGGCTCATACACGTCATCTTTTGTTTCTTCCGTAATGAAACCTTTTTTATCGGCATACGTCCAGTTAATGTATAAGAAAAGTCCCATCAGGAAAATATTCAGCCAATAAAGAAAAATAGAAAACTTAAAAGTAATGTGGTCTCCTAAAAATGCGGTTGAAAAAGGCAAGGTAGAAACGAAAAGCAGAAACAGAAGATTAATCCAGATCAGGTTCCTGTCACTTTTTTCGATGTGACGGAACTGTGCCGATTGCCCTACCCAGAAGATTCCTGCCGTCATAAAGCTCAGGAAATACACCAGGAATTTCGGTAGCAACGCCACGAAAGCGTGCATCAGGTCGCCTTCCGTCTCGTGGCCTTCCAGCTCGGGAACTTTGATTTCCAGGACAAGAAGCGTCATTGCGACTCCAAAAACGGCATCGCTAATAGCATTGATACGCTCGGCATTCTGACCGGCGAGTTTATTGTAAGTTAGTTTCATAAGATTAAAGTTTGAATATTAAAAATTGACTCTCAAAAAAGGACCAATATTGAAATCTCTGTGCGAACTCTTTCCATGCTCCTCTACTTCCACGCCCACACCAAAACCGATTTTTTCATTATACTGGGCGCCAAGCTTCAGCTGCTGGGTACTGAATGCGTGTCCGTTCTCATAATTAATGGCTGTTCTTGCTTCCAATCTGGTTACAAGTCTCCATTTTTCGCTCAGTTCCGGGAGGTAGCCCAACACCACAAGCATTTGTGCATCCGGATCTTTGGTAACTGCCGTAGAAAGGTTGGCGTAAACCAGCCATTTCTCGCTTTCCCTCAGATATTGTACACCCAGCCTTGCACTGAACGGGTAATGGGAAGTGGCATACGTACCGGCGGTAATTCCGAAATGATTTTTGAAGTTATAAGCAAAGATGTTGTAATTGACAAAACCGGGATGCTCGGTCTTATACTCCGGCAGATGCATTTCGCTTCGGGAGATTACCGTCCAGCGGGCTTCTTTGTCAATTGGTTCAAGGAAGAAAAATTCCGAAGTCAATCCTTTATGTCCTGCCAGGACATCAATGTAGACCTGTGACTGGGCGCTTATTTTTCCCATTGCCAGTAGCAGAAGTACCGACATTAAAAATAGTTTTCTGTTCATTTTAATGAAAATTTTGTATTGTAATAAATTAAAGCAAGCGTATGGCTCAATGAATATTAAATCCTCTCTATCTGGTGAGAGGATTGATAATAGATTTTTAAGACTTTAAAGTCTAATGGGCCTGTCCGATATCGAGACGGTCAAATTTACCTTCAGCAGTTTGATGGAATTTAAAAAACACCCTGAAAGTTCCCCACTTTCCGGCCTTGAAATTTCCGGTGAGGTCTTTTCCATCGTTTTCAACAGCATCCAGGGTAAGGAACTTCTCCTCGCCACAGGCTTCTTTTACAAACGACTGGAAACTTCTCGGGCTGCCGTCGTCCGTCATCGTTGGATTAGCAGTGAAATACGACAGGAATGTTTTACTGTCGCCGTTTTGCCACGCTGTCATTGCAGCATTTACGGCAGGATTGGTGATTTTTGATAAGTCCATAGAATTTTGTGTTTTTTTATTTATTAAATTTTTATCCTCAGATGCTTGTTGCATTTTTTCTGATTTATTCTGTGCACAAGCTGTCACTGAAGAGCATAAGGCCATCACGGAAAGAGTTACCAATAATAATTTTTTCATCATTTGTGTTTTTAGAATGTATCAGACGGTTTTTAAAGGATGCTGAAGATAAACAATCAACAGGTTGAGCAAAAGAAACGGAAGTTCGATGGCGACACCTTTGAAATCTTTATCCAAAAGATGAAAGCAGATAATCATCAAAATACCCGCTGCCATCAGGAAGTTTCCCCAGACAAAAGTTTTAGGAAAAAGAATTAATATCGCAGCAAGAATCGTTACAGTACCATTAATCATCAGACCTGTTTTATCGAAGCCCCATTTTCCAAACATTTCCATCATTTCAGGTTTTGCGGAAAACATCGCATACCCTTGTTTGCAGCCCATAAAAACGGCAACCAGCATCAGGACAGCATTTATTATTTTAAGTATCATTGTTGTTTAATTTTTAGTCTTTTGTGATTAAAGCGGCATACATTGTTCCGCCAAAGACGGACTTTCGCTCGCCTGTTTTCTCAATCCGATAACCATCCAATTTTCTAAAGAGAAGTTTTAACTCATTGAATGGAATTGGGTATGGTTCCCATCGACTAGCGATTCTTTGATCATACTCCACAATTATCCATTTCTCCCTCTGAGACAAAAAACATTGTCGGAGATTTTGAATCAGTTTGATCTTATTTTTGACGTAATGGAAGGCATTCGCCATAAGAACTCCATCCAAATGAGGTATTTTTAAATTACCGTTTTCAAAATCAGATCGTATAAAATCAATTTTTACATCATTATAAGATGCTAAAAGGTTTTGCCTGCTGCGATCTACGGCAATAATCTTACTTCCTTTAGAAAGTTGCTGAGCCAATCCATAGGTAAAAGTTCCGCTTCCGCAACCCCAGTCCGCCCATAGTTCAGAATCTGCTGGATTAAATTTTGGTAATAAAATACTGGCTTCTTCGATTTTCATAAAATTAAAAATTGGGAATTGAAGCCTTTTCAATTCCCAATCTTGAAAGAGCTAGAGGCTTTGTGATTATCTCGTTGTGTATCCGCCGTTCGCAAAGATCGTCTGGCCGGTAATCCACCATCCGTCTGACACTAAAAACTCTACTAACGGAGCAATGTCCTTGATATCAGTAAGCCCACCTAATGCCGAAGCTGATTTGTGATAAGCTACCGCATCATGAGCTTCCTGCCCGTAGAAAAATGGAGTATCCATTGGCCCCGGAGCAACTGCAGTTACCGAAATACCTCTTGCCCCGAATTCTTTAGACGCCGCTCTTGTGAAATGCTCTACCGGAGCTTTCATTCCTGCATAGGTGGAATAAAGTCCTGTGTAGGCAGCCAAAAGAGAAGTCACGATTGTACAGATCTTCCCATGGTCAGCTACTTTTTTACCGGCTTCCTGCAAGAAGAAGTACGCTACTTTTGAGTTGATGTCGGACATGGTATCGTACTCTTTTTCTGTAGTTTCAGTAAAAGGTTTTTTCAGCACCATCCCAACAGTGTTGATCGCAATATCTACACTTCCGAATTTGCTGATGGCTTCATCAAAAAGCTTGGTAATGTTTTCAACCTTTGTAAGATCCGCCTGGAATAAGAATGCTTCCGCTCCCAAAGCCTGAACATCAGCCAAAGTTTTTTCACTTTCCGCTCTTGAACTTTCGCTGTTGTAGTGGATGGCCAGTTTGGCACCTTTTGCTGCAAAATCTCTGCTCAATAATCCACCTAAGTTTTTGCCACCTCCGGCAATAAGGACGACTTTTCCTTTCACATCGTGTTTTGACATAATAAATATTTTATTGTTTTTGTACAACAAAAGTCCGAAAACGAAATTATATAATCATGGTGAAATTTTACGATTTTAAAAGATAATTTCAACAATAAGACACAATTGACTATCAATAATTTATTTATTTTAAAAATAATTACCAATATGTTAAATAATAAAATTTTATTTAAGAAAAAAACACATCCATAAAGGGATTTGGTGATCAAAATATTTAATTCAATATTAAAAAATCCTACAACACAATGTTATAGAATTGCCATCCGGACGGGAGTTAATCTTTTAAAAAAAAATCCCATATCTATAAGCTTTATAGTATTCGCTTATTCCTAAGGTTACCGAATAGATCAATTTTAAAACAAGATTACGAGCATCTGTTTTAATTGATGCAGAGAGATAGCTATCTTTACTATATGCAAATAAATTGATGTTTTTTTCCTTTATTACAACATAAATTAAAGATTTTAGATAATGAAATATTTCACACTCTACCCCTTTGAATTGCGGAAAATGGAATTTGTTGAAAAAAATTTTTGTATGCTCGTTTTTCATCATAACGCTTAAATCAGAAGTCAATGACGAACAAACCTCAAAAAAAAGGATTTGTTGCTAGTTACGGACATTCAATTTCTTTTTTAAAGCTAAATAACAATCAGTTTATAAACCACTTAGATTACTTGGCACTCACCTCTTCAGAATTTTAAAATCGCTTCGTTTATCATCATCGATTAGCTGTAGAATGTATAATCCCGGGTTGTATTTTTCCAGAGAAATAGGTGATGAACCCATATTTAGCTTTCCGAAGTCCAGGATTTTTCCGCTCATATCCAGGATTTTATAATTCGACACCTTATCATTATTGTTAATCCAAACAAAATCCGAGGTCGGATTGGGGTAGATTTCAAACTTTTGACTTGGGAATCCATCGGATACAGCTAAATTTCCAAGAGACAATTTATTCAGCTCCACACCCGTATTTCCGTTGTAAGCAGGTAAATAAAGCTCGGAATTATACGTTGTAAACTGTAAATCCGAATAATTCTCCGAATTGATATTGGGCGAAATCTGAAGTGTTCCCGCAGAAGTTCCGTCACTTTCAAAAAGATAGGACAAGCCAAAACTTTTGGCTAAAAAATATAATTTCCCATTAAAAACATAGGCATAATGAACAATGTTGTACGGAATTGTTTTTACGGGAACCGTTCCCGCAGCAGTACCGTCTGTCTTATAAAGAAGCCTGTTTGAGCCACTCAGCGCAAAAAAATAAACATTATTGTTGTATTCTATCAAAGTCTGAATATTGGAACCGTTACTCCCCGGTGCTACATCCTTCACGATTTGAGTTCCGGCAGAAGTTCCGTCTGAGCTCCACAATTCTTCACCATTGATTCCATCATCAGCCAGGAAAAAAATCCTGTTGTTGCTCACCAAAAATTTGGTGGGATTGGAATCGGAAGCCGTGTTGATGTTTTTTACTAAAAGCGTTCCGGCTGTTGTTCCGTTGGTTTTCCAGAGTTCATAACCATTGGTTCCATCCGAAGCCGCAAAATACATTTCACCGTTATAGATGGCGACATTTTCCAGATAAGCATTCACCCTGATATTTTTCAGGAGCTGAGTTCCGGACACCGTTCCATCGCTTTTCCAAAGTCCCAAATTTCCGTTGTTTCCCGAGAAATAAATATAATTATCAAAAGAAGGCAAGCTGAGCTGATTATTGAAACGCTCTGCTACCATACTATTCGGAGTTAGCTGAATCGTTCCTGCCGATGTCCCGTCCGTGCTCCATAATTGGGTTCCCGTAATGAAAAACACTCTACCGTTTGCTCCCGAAAGATATTGCGGATTGGAACCGGAATTGCCGGAAACAATATCTTTGACCATAACTGTTCCCGCCGTTGTACCATCAGATTTCCATAATTCTGCACCATTGATGCCGTCGTCATAATTAAAAAACAACGTATTATTGTAAGCCATTAATGGATACAAGTTCCCGGAACCGACCGTTGGACCGACCAATTGTGTTCCGGAAGCTGTGCCATCGGAAGAAAAAATTTTGTATCCGGAGTTTGGATTGGCCACAAAATACATTTTATTGCTGAATACCTGTAAATCATAAGGATTTGAACTTCCGGAAGGATTAATATCTTTCACCAAAGTCAAGTTCTGGGACAAGAAAAGGTTTCCATTAATCATACAAAATGTTCCGAGTAATATTCTGAGTATATTCATTGCTTCAAATTTTTAATTTTGTTTATTTTTTCTCAAAAGCACCCAATGATTTGGTGTAATAGATGGTTCCGCCCTGGAAATTTTGTGCGACACCATCGCCTGACTTATACTCGTCACTGGTTGGTAAGCCGAGATAACCTTGTTCCCATTTTTTGGACGCATAATAGTCGAAAATCGGACCTTTCAGGATAACGAAAGCATCTTCTTTATCCATACTGCTATTCGGTTGTTTCACAAAACTTTCATAGATAAACCCCTTTTGAAATTCGGCGAATTGGGAGATTCTTATTTTCGGGTAACCGCGGTTGGGCGTTACCAAATCGCCAAGATAAGAATCTGCGCCTCCTGTCTCTCTCCACTTGTTGTACAATCCACGCGTATTTCTGGATGAATTGTATATGGTTTGGTAAGGGCCTGCTTTGGTAGAAATGACCGCTCCAAACTCAAAATACTGCACAGAATTATTGTTTTTGATGATTTCATCGCTCACAGGATAGCCGAGTTTTCCCTTTTCCCACCCTTGTTTGCTCCAGACATTTACAATCATATTCGGAACGGCAAAAGTGCCGAGATTTGGATGGTAATAAATCATCCCGCCTTCAAAAGCGTTGAATCTGCCGTAACCATCGGGTGTAGCCGTTTCATCGGTTTTCGGGAAGCCCAGAAACGAGTTTTCCCAGCCTAAGTTTTTCCATTTATTCAGGATGTCGCCGTGTACTTCGTGCGCTCCGGTGGGCTGGCTCCAGTAGATGCTGCCGCCTTCAAAATGTTGCCCTGCTCCCCTTTTCTGCGGTGTCGGAAACTCGTCTCCCATCGGTGCACCAATAAATAGTTTTTGGTTTTTTATCTCCATTCTTTTGTTATAACCGCCGCCGGACGCATCGCCGGAAAGCATATGGTCGTAAACTTTGAATATTTCTCCCCGCACAGCATAAGGTTCCGGTGCTCCCACTTTGTAATAAATATTGGCATCATAACCATTGAATGACATAAAATAAGCTCTGCTTGCCACTGAATAATCGATGACTTGCAAATCGCCGGGTTCAGGTTTCATATTTAATTTTTGCCCCTTTGCCTTTATTTTAGCAATGATTTCGTCTTTGGTCTGGGCTTTTATTCCACTCCAAAAAAGCAGGGTAAAAACGAGTAAGTATATTCTGAATGTTTTCATTATTTTAAATTTTTAATTATTGACGATTTCTATGCTAGATGCCACATCGTTCCAAGTGGTGGACTCGCTGTTCAGCATCAATCCCATTGTGTTGAAATTTCCGTAGTCGTAGGTCAAAACGGTTGGTTCTGTACTGTAACAGTGCATACATTGCCGGATTCCGTAGCCTTTATATTGGTCTTTCATCCCTCCGAAACCATCATCCGAATACAGGATAACCGCTAAATTCTTAGGAACCAGCATACTGCTAAATCTATCGTTCCAATAGATTCCCAAATCTTTCAACGTGTATTTTCCGGCTTTCAGAATTTTCTTTCTTCCGCCATACATCATATCTTCATAGAGCCAAACCTCATCTCCGTTGATGTTGAAGGCTTTCATTTCGGCATCGGCCACTTTCATTTTCTGTTCGTATTCAGATGGGGCATAATTTTTTTTCAGCGATGCGATATTGCTTTTCAACACAGATTCTGAAGCGGTTTCGGAGATGTTTGTTTTGAGGTGAGGAGACGAATTTGTTTTCCCCGGATTCTTGTATTGATCATCAATTTTTACCTGTGAAAAAACAGTTTGAACAGATAATGAAACGAGTAAAACAAGCAATGATTTTTTCATTTTAAGTATTGGTTTAATTAAAAAAAAGCGGATGGAGATTGGATTATTTTTAAAATCAGTTCTCACTCTACCTGTCATTAGCAGGAACATCCGGTATAATATGGAAACGATAGTTTTTATCGTCCGCTAATTTTTTGAAATAGCCGCAGCCTTTTCTGTCATTAAAAAATTCATTCACAAAACCCGGCGTAGGCAAGCCAAAAATATTGCTCTCAGGCAACGCTTCCTGACAGCTGAATGTCGGACGGAAATCTCCTACGATTTTCAGCTTTTTCGATTTCAAAACTTCGCTATCCACAGTGGCGACCAGAAAGCTGTAAGAATTGGTGCTTTTGATGGGGAGCTTGTAGCGGATGACCGAAAAGCCATATTCCAGGGAAGTATAAACGGCATTTTCTGCCTTAAGAATCTGTTTCGGCTGGTCGGTGGAAAAATACTGAACTTTCAGCGGCGGATTGTCTCCGCGGAACAAATCATAAATCTCATTGGTTGTAAACAGGTTGTTTTGCACAGAAACATACACCTCAATCTCATCGGCATAAGCATTGATTCTGCTCGGCTGTGTGGCTGGTTTGAATTTGAGGTTCTGTTTTTGTACGCTGAGCTTTTCGTAGTCTAATCTTTGTGCAAAAGCTAGCTGAATGCTGAGTAAAAGAACAGTGGTCGTAATTATTTTTTTCATTTTTTAAAATTTTATAATTATTTGATTTTCAATGCTATATATTGAATTAATCCTTGAGAAATGAAAATTCGCCTAACTTTTGATGTGTTCTAAAAACTATTGATTTGCCTATTTTAAAAGTTTTATTCGGCATTGATTCATTTAATGCAATCCCAAGTTTGTTCAATCGTATTTTTTCGGTCTTTTTGGAAATGAGCATTTTAACACTAAAATCGGGAGATTCGTAAACGTTGTTCTTTACTTTTTTCAGACCATAGAGTTCAAATGTTTTGACAAGTTCCTCTTTATCAGCAAGATTAATGGTGATGGTTACAGCATTAATACCAATGAATTTTTTCGGATATGCCCGGCCGCCGGAAATTTTCTTGTTGAAATCAGCATACGTCATTTCTGTATTGATTTCTGTTTCTGTAAAGCCTAAATCTTGCAGGTAAGTTTTGTCGTATTCCAAAAGAGAGATTGCCAGATTATTCGTTTTACGTTCTGCGGAGCTGTACCAGATTTGTTTTTTTCCATCGGTTTCCGTAAAAGTAGTATCTGTTGTAATAGCTTTATCTTTTGCTTCTTCTATAAAATCGGTTAGCTCTCCTGTTTTCCGAGTTTTGAACTCGATGCCAATATCAGACAATTCATCTCCGAAAAGCTTTGTAGGCTTAGGTTTGAAGAACTCTATGGTGGCACTTTCGCCTATCAAATATTTCCCTTGATAATCATCGTTTGTGGTTTTTGAGCCTGCGTTTTTAGCAATGAAAATGTCTTTGATAATCGGATTATCAAACAGCATATCATAGGTTTTGGCATCTATACACACAAAAATGGTATTCACATCAAATTTTGTTTTTTTGATTTGGGCATTGGCGACAATTACCGTCAATATAAGAAACAAACAAGTGGTCAGTTTTTTCATTTTTTTTGAAAAATTAAAGTACCGTTACATCATTGGTCTCAAAAGTTCCTGAAACGGGGAGTGTCTTTTTCGATTTTTCGTTGTACACCGTTCCGGAGAACGTTCCCTTCACGGTTTTGCCGTCATAGAAGGTAATCGTGGCCACGTTGCCTTTGCTACGGCGAGAATACGGAATACCGTCTACCATTACTATTAAACCGTTGCAGACATAGCTTTCTCCTTTTTTGAAGGCGTGTGTGCGCCCATCGCCAATGGAAACGGTGTGGTTGGCATTGCTGATGTCCCCGATTTTTCCCTCGATAATGGCCGTACTGACTTCCTTAGTTTCGGTATAGGTTTTTCCGTTGACGGTATAGGTGATTTTTCCGGCTGTCTTTCCGGCTGTCGACGCCTGTGATTTTTGCATTTTTGCAGCTAGTGCTTTCATTTTGAGCCTGAATTCCGGGCTGTCTTGTTGCGCTTGTGTTTTTATGGCAAACAATACCAGAAAAATGAGAATTAGATGTTTCATAATTTTGATTTTTATTTTTTTAATGGTCATCATTATAGTTTTAAAGACTTTTATTTTATTGAAAAATTATAGCCAATCAATGCGTAGTCACTTCCATCGCTGGCTTTATCCATATACTCTTTCGATGTTCCATTGCGTACAATGTCTTTCAGTTTTATCTCTCTGTACGGATGGTCGCCACCATTGTAATTCCATCTTCCTGTATAATTTTCTAATTTTAGGTAATCGTTGGAATTGGTATCGTCTTTATCGTTTAACCAATAGGTAATGCGGATGTAAGCGCCTTGGTCAATATCAGTCTGTGTGATGTTGTATTTTCTGCCGGCCAAACTGCTGTTGAAATAAAAATAAGGGCTTCTAAGGCCTACACTTACCGGCATTTCTTTTTCGATATTGAACAAACTGAAACTTTTGCCGTTTGCATCCGGAATTTCTTTGCCATTGCCTTTGTAAACTCTCAAATCCATCCAGCCATATAGCTCTAGTAAATGGTCTAAATCAACACTTTCCTCACCCAATAACTCACGAGGCGTGAAAGATAATACCATTGCCTCTACTTTGGGCGGAACTGTTGCATTGGGGTCGTTGGAATACAGCACATCTTTGCCGTTGCCGAAAAACAACGTCCCTCGCTCAAACTGTTGGTAGCGGGTGTATCCATCAATATTGATAGCCACTTCGTCCGTTTTTGGGAAACCCAAAGTAGCCCCGTTTTCAAAGCCACGCCGTCCCCATTCGTCACGAAAAGCACCACCAACGTAGTGCATTCCGTATGTTGGACTGTTGTAGATACTTCCGTTGTCAAAAGCGGTATAAAAGCCGTTATGTTTGGGCAATTCCATATTATCCGAAATCGGAAAGCCCATCCAGCCGGTTTCGTAACCCTTTTCGCCCCATTTTTTCATCATATTTTCCATAATGGCAAAAGCCTGGTTGAGCCTTGGGTTATAATACACCCAGCCATATTGGTAACGCAAAAACCAACCGCCTTTGCCTGCTGTCGGGCGCATTTTCGGACTTTCGCTATGGATGGCTCCCAGTTTT
Organism: uncultured Chryseobacterium sp.; assembly: GCA_913778505.1. Taxonomy (GTDB): domain Bacteria; phylum Bacteroidota; class Bacteroidia; order Flavobacteriales; family Weeksellaceae; genus Epilithonimonas. The sequence continues at coordinate 9,932 of CAJYWD010000014.1, read as the reverse complement.
CGTTGCTTCGCTTTGTCTGCAATTTTCTGGGCAATGGCATACTCCGAATTATCGGTTTGCGATGGTAATTGCGCATTGCTTTGCTCAAAAAAGAATAGGAATGCAATAAAAATGAATGTGAATTTTTGCATAATTAATTTAATTTTTAAACATCAATTTCCACTAAGTAGAAGAAAGAAAATAGATAAAAGACTTACATTCAGCTGTTTATTTTCTAAAAACATATCATTAATTTTTATAAATCACTTAACATTAGATTTTAAAATATCAATAGAGGCGGGCTTTAGCCAAAATTCATCATAATTTTTGGCTAAAGTCAATTCTGTTCGACATTCAATCATTGGGCTGAATCCCAACGCTATTGATATTCAACAAAAGCATTAATATTATCATTTCACGTTTTTATTTTAACCCAATTCAGATTTCACGGTTCTATCTGGACATTAACCTGATACGGAATCACTTTTTTATTTTTCTGAAACGTTGCACCTGCACATTCACCGAAGCCCGCGCCTGTAATTCCGCCGGATGCGGCACATTTTTTTCCATCTAGCGAAATATAAAAGTTGCTTTGTGCATCCGGTTTAGGCCTTTTATTTTCAGATGTTTTCAGAAACAATTTCCCTTTGTATAGCATTCCCGAGGCCGAATATTCTTCGGTAGAATGAATTGTTTTCACATTGATTTCGGGAAAACGCATCAGGACGCCTTCTGGGATTTTTTCTCTTGCGGAATAGACCAGAATCGTGTCTTTCGATTGCAGTTTTTTCGCTTTTTCGTAGATGGCAAACTGCCAGATTTTGTCCTTGAATTCTTTTTTGATATTGGCTTCGCTTTTGTCCAATAAATCGAGGTAAATAGCATTTTGAGAAAGAAAATCATAGGAAACGGGCAGTTCGTATTTTGCTTTCAAAGCCTTGTCTTTACTATTCAAAACAATTTTAAACCGGTCGGGATGGGTTGCCATTTCGATGTTCATCTCATCGGTCATCAGCCAATAAAAACACTTTGCAGAAAGCTGATACGGAAGTTTTACACCATCTAAAATTTTCCCTGAATTTTTAAGGTAGTTGAATTCGGTTTTAATTTTTAAAAGTTTTCCGCAAATGGTTTCTATTTTGGGAACAATGGCTTTCCCTTTGTAAAAAACAGTGGCCGTAACCAATTCCGGGTTTACGTTTCCTACCAGTTCAAAACCGTACAAAAATGTTTTCCGGCATTGCGAATGGCTTTGTAGGGAAAGGAAAATACCGAATATGAAAAGGAGGTTTTTCATTGTTTGTACTATTATTTTTTTTTGCCACAGATACACAGATAAAAATGTTCAAAAAATAATCTGCGCATCTGTGGTTACTTTATTTCGTATAGTTTTTCATCAAGGTTTTGAAATCGGGCAGATTTTTGTCTTCATAAATCTCTACAAATTGCTTAAACTGGATGTAGCCGTATTTGTAGGGATCTGATGTTATTTCATCGTAATGTTTGGTAAGGTATTCTTTTTCATTTTCTCCTGCCGGAGTGGGATTTTTAAGGTGGGTGAGCATCTTTTTGGCGTAAGCGTAGCATTTTTGAAGTTCTTTTTTGCGTCCGCTTTTCCTCCAGTATAGCATTGCAATAATATTCGCATCGTACTCGCCATCGTAGAAGTTTTGAAATTTTTTGCCTGAGCTTTGTGCCAATCCGTGTCCCAGTTCGTGTACGAGGTAAAAGCCGTTGAAGAACAATCCGAATACTTCTTTGCCTTCTTTTTTACCACCGGAAACTTCGGTAAAAAAATCTTTTTGCTGCGGAATGACTTCCGGCCAAAAGGGAAGATTTGCCGTCTTGTTTTCGATGTAAATCAGGTAAGGTGTGGTGTGTTTTACGACTTTCCAGTCATCCAATTTTATCGTTGAATTGGCTGATTTTACTTTTTGTTTGAATTGATGGACAATCTTTTCGGCATCGGATTTTAGAGCCGCACTGTCGCCGTAGGTTTTGAACCAGCCATTCTGTGCATTGCCTTGAAATGACAAAAGAAGGAATAGTAAAAAGTTTAGATTTTTCATATCATTTACAGTTGTTATATTCAAAAGCGATGTTCATCCAGACCTGCTTCCGCTGCGTTTCACCCTGATTGACAAAAGCGTAGGAAAAGTCTTTTTCTTTATTCAATATTTTTTGCGAAACGGAAGGACAATCGGCTAAAAACCGGCTTACTTTTTCATTGAAATCAGGTACAAAACGGTCGGATTGTGCATCGAAAACTTCGTTGTTCCCTGCAAGTTTAATATAGAGTTTGACCACTTTTTCTATCTGCCCGAAGGAATTTTGCTGCGTGTATTCGTCCTCGAAAAGCTGTAGTTTTCCATCGTTTGGCGTGATGTTTTTCAGGAATTTGTAGGCTCTTTTATTCCACATATCCATTGCTGAAAACAGTTCTAAGGAATATCTTGCGCCGTTGTAATAAATCCCGGCAATATCAGGCGGATAAAACGACTGAAAAACATTCCCGCTATTCTTTTTAAAGGCAATTTTCTGTACAGACGAAAACTGGTCGAAGCTTCGGATTTCGAGTTTTCCGTTGAGGACTTGTCCGTTTTTGAGGTAAAGTGTTGCAGGCTGTGCGCCCATATCGTTCACGTTGTGGTAAAAGGACGAATTGCAGGACAACAGCCATAGTAAAATGGAGCTTAAAGATATTTTCAGAATTTTTTCCATCGGTTGTTCGTTTTTGAAAAAATGAAACTTTTGCCCATCAGAACCAACAAAATCCCAAAAGCCGTGATGAGCAAAACACCGGGAATTTCCTTTGCATTTAAAATGAAAATCTTCTGTGGATTTCGGGGATTGTAGGCCACCGTTACTTTATCGCCCAAGTGATAACCGGTGAATGAAAACAGTTGTAAAATTTTGCTGTAAGATTCTACTTCTTTTCCGTTTTGGGTTCGGAATTTCACAAACGGACTTCTGCCCTTCACCGATGTTGTTGCGCTTTCTCTCTGTACTTTTCTGGCACCATTGCGCTGAAAGACAAATCCCGTGACAACGGCATCGGTTTTATTTCCGTAGAAAATCACGCTCACCGTGTAGACCGAGTAGCCCAAAACCGCCAAGCCAACCAGGATGGAAATGAGACCGATGATTTTTTTGTTCCGAATGACCATTGCCTAAAAAATTCTACCTCAAAGCTGCATCTAAAAAAGACAAAAAAAATCCCGCATTGTATGAAATGCGGGTATGGGTTTTTGAAGTGGGGAAAGCAGAAATGCTTTATATTTTTTAGTGGTAATTACTTATTTCAAGATTTCGGGGGAGATGACTACGTAATCATACTTTTCTATCAATTTATACGTATCTGGCGTCAGGGAGTTGTCGTATCTTATTTTTAGCCTTAGGCTTTTCAGGTCAAGAAGTACCCATTTTTCTTTGTCGTATAGCCGTGAAAAAACTTTTGGATTTTGGGGAACTTCAGCTTCCATATCATCCGATATTTTTCCGTTTTCTTCCGTAAAGCGAACCATAAAATAGATGTTCGCAAAACCGGTTTGGTTTCTTTGCGAGAGTTCGTAAACAGCGTTTCCGATGTCATACAGATTGGTCTCCAGATTCATTCCTTTTGCCAGATGGTTGCTTCCCATTTTGAAGAATATCTTTTCGTTTTTATTTTTGAGAAGGTCATAATAACGATAAAAATTCGCTTTCATAAGCATTGCCCGTTTCTGATTGTCGCTGTAGTAATAGATGTCTTTGGAGATATTAATGTCTTCCAGCATTCTTTGCAGATTGGGATTTACTTCTTTTTTCAGTGTATTGACAAGGCTGGCATCAGGATTCCACCATTTTGCCTGAAGGCTGTCGTACACAGGCTTCATCTTTTCCTGTTTCCGGGATGATAGCGATTCGTATGCTTTATCAAAACAATAAGGAAAGGCCATTTGAAATTCCTGGTCGATGCCCCAGATCGAAAATCCCATTTGTTTGGCAGTGGACAGCATCGCAATGTCTTCCTTGGATTCAAAAAAAGGAAACGTTATAAACTTTGGTCTTTTCTGGTTGATTTTCGCTAGATTTTCCAGAGGGTTTTCTGTATTTGCAATGTGGCTAAGTTCCGATGCGGCGAAAGGGCTGGTCTCTATACACCAGGTTTTACAACCTCTCTGAGCGGCCTCTTCCAAGGCATAGTGAGTTAATTGCGAGAGTGACGGAGAGTTATGGTATTCACCCCAAGCTACAAACTGATTTTCAGCAAAAAGGTTGGCCAGGATTTCCCAGCCTTTACCTGATGGCTTATTCCCATCGAAGGTAAAATAATTCGTATTTTCCAGGATAGATTTTGCAAGTTTTTCTTCGTCCGTGGCTTTCTTTTTATTTTGAGCAAAACTGATGTTGAAAATCAGCAAACAGATAAAAAATAAATAATTTTTCATTTGGGTTAAGAAGTTAGTTTTACAAGTTTACGACAAAATACTAAACCTTTTGGAACCACCCCAAAAACTCCTGCTTCTTGTTCCGACTGAGCGCGGTGTTTTTGCCATCTTTCATTATAATGTCGCCGCCTTCGCCACGCATGTATTATTAATTACGAGTAATTGTGATGTATAAATACAAAAATTCTTATATTAAATAATGGCTTTTGAATTTGGAAAGATGTTAAAACATAGCTGTAAAAAATTTTATTTAATGATTCAATACTTTATAAAATAAGGTTTTAACCAATATTTAAAAGATGTTATTAACTTTGAATTCTATTAAAACTATCCTCTTGTGAAAAATAAGGAAAGAGGTTCAAAAATATTATAAAATAGACTTCATTAAATAATAGTAGCTATATAAAACCTTTATCTCGCAATTTGTGTAACTGTAAAATTTTACTGCTGTTTTTGGTTTCCCTTTTTTCCACGATTAGGGCACAGGTCAATTTTGATTACTTCTCTACCACCAAACTCACGCGGGATGATGGTCTTTCGCAGGGCGCCAACTATTTCCGGTTCGAGGACAGCCACGGTTTTATGTGGATCACCGGGAACGATGCGCTGAACCGTTATGACGGCTCCTCGGTAAAAGTATACAATCTCCGCCATTTCTTCAAAAATTGTCCTGCCCTGCAACAGGGTTATGGCTTTGCAGAAGACGAAAACTATCTCTATGTGGGCAGCACAAGAGGATTATACCGCTACGATTATAAAAAAGATGAATTTATCCTGATTGAAATTTTTCAAAATGCAAGAACAAAAACAGCAATGCCGATTGGGTTTTCAGGTGGCAAAATCTGGTGCTTCAATGAAGATTGGCAACTTTCTACACTAGATATAAAAACAGGAAAAGTAATATTGGTAAGTAAAATCCCTTTAGATCCAATAAAATCCGTCCATATTTACGATAACCAAGGAAATGTGTTTTACTGGCGAATGCCTTTTATCGACAGAAATTCAAACATCTGCTTTATAGGGAAAGAAAATGTGATTTTATACCATATCCCAACCGGAAAAATAAGCTTTCCAATGCAACAATTTCCGGAATTTAAAAATGCGGTATTTACTTGTGGCAGTTATAATATTGAGGAAGATGAACTTTATTTGGGTACAGAAAAAAACGGAATTATCCTATTAAAAAAGAACTTTCTAAAAGCCGAAAACATTATTAAAAGCGGAAAAATTATAACAGGAATCGCTTCGGGAAAAGAAATGATAATCTATAGGATTGAACAGAGCGGTCTTTCCATTTTAGATAAAAATTTCCATAAAGTTAAAACATTTAAAAAGGGATTTGAAAGGGCTTTTGCGCTGGGCTTCGACAAAATCGGAAGATACTGGGCTTGTGATGACGGTCAGGGAGAGGTTATTTTAAATTTCAAAGGAACGCTACTCAAAAAATCGGCGGATATTGATCATATTAAAATCAAGGACAATACGGTATTTGGAACCAGTAATTTTGCTGAGCTTCCGGATGGAACTATTCTTATTCACGGACTTATCTTCAATCCAAAAGATTATTCTGCAAGATACTTCAGGGATAGCCAAATATCTTATAATGCGTTTGCAGATGCTTTGAAAGACCGATTTTGGCTGTTGCAATTGTTGAAAGATGACAACAATAGAATCAAGTTTTCCCTTTTGGACCGGAATAAAAAAGTAATAAAGGAATTCATCTTCTCCGGAAAAACAATTGGCGACTTCAAGCATTTCCAAACCTTTGACAATAATTTCCCGATGATCTCCTCTACGGAAGGACTATTTTGGCTGAATACCGAAAATGGAAATTTAGAAAAAATCAATTCTGCGAAAAAATCTTCTCCGTTTTACATCAGTAAAATAAGCGGAGACCGCATCATCATCAGCTATCTCAACAGTAGCGCTGTTCTGGCCAAAGTAAGTGCCCACGGGAAAATAACATTTTTACAAAACATATTACCCAAAGTACAATCGTTTTATTTTCAGGAAGATAAGATAAGCGGAGAAATATGGGCAGGAAGCAATGAAGGTGTTTTTCTGTTGGACAAAGACTTTAACATCCTTAAAAAATTTGACAGCAACAACGGTCTTGCCGGCACCTATATTTACGGACTGGTTTTGGATGATTTCGGGAAAGTGTGGTGCAGTCATCAGCGCGGGCTGAGCAGTATCGATACCAAAACTTACAGCATCATCAACTTTGACAAGGAAGACGGCATCCAACATTGGGATTTCAATAACCGTGGATTTTATAAAACATCGGATGGGACATTGTTTTTCGGAGGTGTCAATGGATTCAATTTTTTCAAACCTCCCTTGAAATTTAATATTTACTATAACCCCGAGATATATTTTGATGAGATTAAAATTAATAATATTCGGTTTACTGCCCAAAATGGTATTAACCAAATCACGGAAATGAATTTGGATAATGACCAAAATAATATCTCAATAAAAGCCCTAATCAAAGACTTGGAAAACGGAAAACGACAAAGACTGATGTACCGTTTCCGCAATCTGGATGCTAAATGGAAACCGGTAAGCTATAAAGAACCACTGCTGCTCAACAGCCTTTCTCCGGGAAAATACGATTTGGAGTTCGGGATTTTCAACAAATTCAGCCAGGTGATAACGCCACAAAAAAAGCTGTTCATCACCATAGAAAAAGCGTATTACCAGACTTTCTGGTTTTGGGCATTTTTGGGAGGTTTTATCATTGGAGCCATTGTTTTTGTTTTTACCCGCTGGAAGCTGATGCAGCAGAAAAACTATTACCGCCAGCAACTGGCCCTGGAAGAACAGCGGAACAAGATTACTGCCGATTTACACGACGATATCGGGGCTACACTCAGCAGTTTGCAGATTAATTCGGCGGTGGCGGGTCTGTATTTGGAAAAAAATAATGTAGAGGAAACGCAATCCATTCTTGATAAAATCCAGCAACAATCTCAGAAATTATCCGAAAATATGGGCGACATTGTCTGGAGTCTGAAGCCCAACAAGGAATCTCTGATGACGCTGAGTACGAGAATCAGGAACTTTGCAAACGAGATATTGGGAAACACATCCATCAATTATGAAATCGGGATTGATAAGGAAATAGACGAAGAAATCACCGATTTTGCCATACGTAAAAACATTATTCTTATCGTAAAAGAAGCTCTGAATAACGCTGCGAAATATAGCAGGGCAACGCAGCTAATAATGACTTTCAAAATTTTGAATAATGACGAATATGTTCTGGAAATCAACGACAACGGAACAGGTTTTAATCCTGCAGAAAAGAAAGGAAACGGGTTGCAGAATATGAAAAAACGCACCGAAGAGATGGGTGGAAAATTTGAACTTGCCACAGAAAACGGAACCGGCATTAGAATCCGCATCCCTAAATTTAGGGATTGAAAAACAGGGTTTTTACGGGTATTTTTGTACAGCAAAATCAGTAAGTTTTTCAATCCAAACCTTTGATGGTTTAGTACAACAACTTTTTATCGAAAAAATGATTAAAATATTTGCATACGATGACAGCTACGAAAGGTTACAAAGCTTAAAGGCATTGATTTCTTTAAGCGATAATTTGCTGTACATCGGCGATGCAGAATGTTGCGAAAATGTTTTGGCAGAAATGGAAAATTACCGTCCCGATGTGGTTTTAATGGATATTAATATGCCGAGAGTAAACGGAATAGAAGGATTGAAGCAGATAAAATCCCATTTTCCACAGATAAAAGTGCTGATTCAGACGGCTTTTGATGATAACGACAAGGTTTTTCAGGCGATTTCCAACGGTGCCAGCGGCTACATCCTGAAAAGCGACAACCCCAGACGCATCCTTCAGGCGATAGAAGAAGTCTACGAAGGCGGCGCATCGATGAATCCTGCTATTGCCAAAAAGGTGTTGGAATACTTTCAGCCTAAAAAAACCGAAGAAATTCTCACCCCAAAAGAAAAAGAAGTGCTCAAATTTTTATCCGAAGGTTTGAGTTATAAAATGGTGGCGAATCAATTAGGCGTAAGCTACTCTACCGTTAATACCCATATCAAACATATCTACGAAAAGCTTCATATCTCATCGCTGGGCGAGGCCATTTCCTGGTATTACAAAAACAACCCGAATTAGATTTTTTTCTTTTAAAATGATTTGAGTCCCTATAATTAGGGATTTTTTTGTGTCTCCTATTTAATCAATTTAGCATAAAAAATAACAGACAGCAATTTCTGGTATTTATAAACAGTGTGAATACAAGAAAAATTCAACTTAAAATCATAAACCAATGAAAAAACTATTTACTTTGACACTCGCTATTTGCTGCCTATTGAATGCAGTAGCGCAGGAACCAGCCGGCAAAAGCATCAATGAAAAGGGCGTTTCGGCTACCAAACCCAAGAAAAATGAAAGCCAGAAACTCACGGCCGGAAATCCCATTGGTGGAATTATTGTAAAAGGCGGTAAAAACCCGGGCGGAAGCCTGCTCATATCTCTGGATGGCGGTATTCTTTCACCTGGCACAGCAACTAAGAATGGTGCAAATCTCGGTAACCTGAGTAATTTTAACATCAATGCTTATCTTCCTTTGACCGATTTTGGCGGTGCTACCGGAGGCGTAATCAGCAAAACCTTTGGAGTTAATATCGGTGGCGGCTATTTTAGCGGAAACCAAGAGTATGGCACCAGCAATTACACGCCTTACAACATTACAGGTCAAAGCAGCAATCCAACCATTTCTGCAAAAGGGTCAGGCAGCCCAAAACAAGCAGGCTTTAAAACCGAAGCCGGTGTACAGGCTAATTTTTCTTTCGGTAAGATTACTGTTTCGCCTATTGTAAATGCGGCTTACTTTAGCTTAAAACAACAAGCCTTTTCTATTGTCCAGAACAGTTCCGTCAACGGGCAAAATAAAGAGTACAATCTTTATACCCAGGCAGAGACCCAAACCAATAGCTTTGCCCTGATTCCAAAACTGCGCTTATCGTATTTCCCGGGAAGATTTGGCTTTTTTATTGAGGGAAGTTACATTTCAGGACCTGGCATTAAAAACGAAACCACCGTTTTCAAACCACAAGGTACTCCCAATGATAAAGGTTTTTACAACACCGACCAAATGATGAAGGGCACCAACGAGGCCATTAGCAAGAATACAAAATTTAATGGGTTGGGAATTCAAGCTGGGATTCAAATGGCATTGGGCCGTATTGGAAGAATCCGAGGAGCGGGCAAAAATACCGAAACCGGGAATGGTGCCAGTTTACTCGGCGGAGCTTTAGGCGGCAATATTGAAGTACCCAATCCATCATCCAAAGGGCACAATGAAAAAGGAATAAAAAGAAGTGAAAACGCTATCATTAATGGTAAGGCAACAGAATTGGCACAGATTAAAAAAGACTATTTGGATGGATTGATGGTTAGTATTAACGGAGAAAAATTACTGAATCCCAAACTCTTCAAGCTTGTTACCTCTTCGGCGGATTTGGTAGGTCAAAAAGTTTCCATAAAAAAAG